>JAJBUQ010000027.1:6360-80886 GCA_020860245.1 Rikenellaceae bacterium | reverse complement strand
TTTTGTGATCCCGCTGGGGCTCGAACCCAGGACCCCAACATTAAAAGTGTTGTGCTCTACCAACTGAGCTACGGAATCTCCTTTGTTTTGCGGTGCAAAGATATAAAAAATAAATAAATTACCATATTTATCACAAAAATACGTAAAATTGTAGATTCAAAAATTCGTATGAATAAAACAAAACAGATAAATATTGACGGTGTACTGATTGATCTTAGTGGTCCGGCAGTTATGGGGATACTTAATGTAACTCCTGATTCTTTTTTTTCTGGAAGTAGAAAAACAGAGGTAAAAGAGATCGAGCAAAGGATTGAATCGGTAATTAACGAGGGAGCTGATATTATAGATATAGGCGGGTATTCTTCACGTCCTGGAGCAGTAGACATATCCACAGAGGAAGAATTTGCCAGGTTACTGAAGGGATTCGATATAATACGTAAGATGAATGCGGAATTGCCTGTTTCGGTAGATACTTTTAGGGCAGAGATTGTCGAAAAACTTTACGATAAATTTGGAGGTTTTATTGTAAACGATATTTCGGCCGGAGAGATGGATTCACAAATGTTGGACACAGTCGGGAGATTAAACCTTCCTTATATCGCAATGCATATGAAAGGTACCCCTCAGACTATGCAGGAAAATTGTCGTTACGATGATGTCGTCAATGAAGTAATTGGATATTTTTCCAAAAATATAGAAACTTATCTGGAAAAAGGTATTAAGGATATAATTGTCGATCCAGGTTTTGGGTTTTCCAAAACCATAGAACAGAATTTTCGACTTCTCAGAGGATTGGGGAATTTCAGCATATTAGGGCATCCTGTACTTGCGGGCATCTCGCGAAAGAGTATGATTTGGAAAACTCTGAACGTCAAACCTGAATGTGCATTGAATGGAACTACGGCATTGAACTGGGAATGTCTCCGGCAGGGCGCCTCTATTCTCCGTGTTCATGATGTTGCGGAAGCTGTGGAGACTGTGAAATTATTCAGGAAATTTAATGAATCTAACAGCAGATGAAAAAAGTTGTAGTAGGATTATCCGGTGGAGTGGATTCCAGTGTGGCTGCATATATTCTAAAAAAACAGGGATATGACGTCATCGGACTTTTTATGCAGAACTGGCATGACAAGACGGGAGTACTTGCGGGAGATTGTCCGTGGTATGACGACAGGATGTTTGCTGAATTAGTAGCAAAAAAACTTGATATACCGTTTCATTATGTAGATCTGAGCGGTCCATATATGGAACGAGTTGTAAATTACATGTTCTCTGAATACGAGAAGGGGAGAACTCCGAATCCTGATATACTGTGCAACAGGGAGATAAAATTCGACGCGTTTCTCAATGAAGCGCTTAAACTCGGCGCAGATTACGTGGCTACCGGACATTATTGCCGCAAAAAAGTTATTAATACTGACGGTAAAGAAATTTACAGGCTTCTCGCAGGTAAAGATCCTAACAAGGACCAGAGTTATTTTCTTTGCCAGTTATCTCAGGAACAACTGTCCAAAGCGATTTTTCCTATTGGTGAACTTCTTAAACCTGAAGTTCGCCGTATCGCAATGGAACAGGGCCTTGCGACTGCAGAACGTAAAGATTCGCAGGGAATATGCTTCGTTGGCAAGGTCGATCTTCCCGTATTCCTTCAGCAGAAATTGAAAGCAAAGAATGGAGATATTGTGGAAATTCCCGCGGACTGGAGCGGATATCAAGGAACTTTTTCCAATTTGAAGGATTTATCGCAGCCTTATACTTATAAATTGCAGGACGGCAATGTGATTGGTAAACATGACGGTGCGCATTTCTTTACAATCGGACAACGCAAAGGACTCGGAATAGGAGGGAAGGCTGAACCTTTATTTGTAATTGGGACAGATATTGAAGATAATGTCGTTTATGTTGGTCAGGGACAGGAACATCCCGGACTTTATAGGCAGGCCTTGTTTATTAGTAACGAAGAAATTCACTGGATACGTGAAGACCTTAAAATGGATATAGGCATGGAACGCGAGTTAGATATAAGAATCCGCTACCGCCAACCTCTGCAAAAAGGTAAATTAATTATTACAAAAGAAGGAGCGTATATAATTTTCCAACAAAAACAAAGGGGCATAACCGCAGGTCAATTCGCCGCATGGTATTCTGACGATGAACTTCTCGGTTCAGGGGTGATAAATAAATAAAGAGGCTCCGTCGGAGCCTCTTTATTTAATATTCACATACTACTACGAACACTTTTCATCGCTGCATCCGCAATCGCTTCCGCAAGAAGAATTATCGTCACAAGAACAGTCGTTGTCTTCACAACCGCAGTCACAGCCTCCACCAAGCCCCATGAACTTAGCACGGTCTACATCAGTAGCTTCCCGTACACTAACGATTTTTCCTTTAAAATTAAGTTCTTTGCCTGCAAGAGGGTGATTAAAATCCATAACGACCACATCGTCTTTAACTTCCTGTACGACACCAACCATCTGGTTGCCTTGATTGTTCATCATCGGTATTCTATTACCGTTCTCCAACATTCCCTCTTCGATCTTGCCATCCACAACGAAGGTACTCTTTGGAAGTTCAACAACTGCCTCGTCTATAACTACGCCATAAGCATTCTCTGCATCGAGTTTAAAATCGAATTCATCTCCTGCCTCAAGGTCTTTTATATTTTCTTCGAAAGAAGGTAATAAGAATCCAGCGCCATAAATAAATTCCAGCGGTCTTTCTGTGGTAGCCTGATCTACAAGCTCTCCATCGACTGTAAGATCGTAAGTCAGGCTTACGAAAGTGTTACTGCTAATTTTCATATATTAAAATTTAAGTGTTTTTATCCGTTTATTCCGTGGCAGTTTTTATATTTTTTACCGCTTCCGCACGGACACGGTTCATTCCTTCCTACTTTTTTCTCTGCAATTATCGGACCTGTTTTACCTCTATCGGCTGCCCCTGCCTGCGCCGCTGCCATAGATCGCGAGGTCTGAAGTTTAGACATATCGGTTTTAGGTTGCTTCGGTTGGCGCTGACGGCTCATTTCTTCCGAAGAAGCCTCTCTTACAGGAATGTATGCTTTAAAAAGCACTGAGATTATTTCTCTGTTAGTATTATCGAGCATCTTACGGAATAACTCGAAAGACTCGAACTTATAAATAAGGAGAGGATCCTTCTGCTCGTACGCAGCATTCTGCACCGATTGACGAAGGTCGTCCATCTCGCGGAGGTGTTCCTTCCAATTCTCGTCAATCATTATGAGCATTACCACCTTGCTGAATGCCTTAAATACTTCATGACCTTCGGTTTCATAAGCTTTTTTAAGATTTACCGGAACATTGAAACCTTTTTTACCATCGGTTAAAGGAACATATATATTATCGAAATTAGCTCCGTTTTCTTCATAAACTTTTTTAAGCACCGGATATGCTATCTGAGAAATTATTTGCTGTCTACGTTGAAGCGCATTTTCTAAGTCGGCAAATATCATATCCCTGAGTTTTCTGCTGTCCGCATTCTCAAACTCTTCTTCATTGAATGAGGGTTCGATAGCTACTGAACGTATCATTTCGAGTTTGAAATCCTCGAAATCGACTTCGGCAAAATTTTCTGCAAAACTGTCGGCAAAATCAGACATAAGATTGTTGATATCCACATCTATGCGTTCCCCGTAAAGCGCATGTCTCCTTCGTGTATATATGACCTCCCTTTGGGAATTCATAACGTCGTCGTATTCGAGTAGCCTTTTACGCACTCCGAAATGGTTTTCTTCAACCTTTTTCTGTGCACGTTCAATGGCGCGAGACATCATTCCGGCCTGTATGACTTCACCGTCTTTAAGTCCCATTCTGTCCATCATTCCTGCAATGCGTTCAGTTCCGAAAAGTCTCATAAGGTCGTCTTCGAGAGATACGAAAAACTGCGACGAGCCAGGATCTCCCTGACGTCCTGCACGCCCCCTTAACTGACGGTCTACACGACGGGATTCATGACGCTCGGTTCCTATGATGGCCAGACCGCCATTGGCTTTAACTTCTTCCGTGAGTTTGATGTCGGTACCACGACCTGCCATATTGGTAGCTATCGTAATCTGTCCGCTCCTTCCGGCTTCGGCAACGACCTGAGCCTCTGCTTGATGCTGTTTAGCATTGAGGACATTATGTGAAAGATTCTTCAATTTGAGCATACGGCTGAGAAGTTCCGATATCTCGACGGACGTAGTTCCTACCAGTACCGGGCGTCCTTCTCTCACGAGTTTCTCGATCTCATCGATCACCGCTGCATATTTTTCCCTCTTAGTTTTATAGATAAGGTCGTCCTTATCATCTCTTACAACCGGACGATTGGTCGGTATAACTACCACGTCCAATTTATAAATACTCCAGAATTCGCCTGCTTCGGTTTCTGCCGTACCTGTCATACCTGCGAGTTTATGGTACATCCTGAAGTAATTCTGTAATGTAACGGTCGCAAAGGTCTGCGTCGCAGCCTCTATTTTCACATTCTCTTTAGCCTCGATAGCCTGGTGCAGACCGTCCGAATATCTTCTTCCGTCCAGAATACGGCCAGTTTGTTCGTCTACGATTTTAACTTTATTGTCCATCACGACGTATTCCACATCCTTCTCGAACAAACTGTATGCTTTTAAAAGTTGATTGACTGTATGGATACGTTCAGCTTTTATCGCATATTCGTTGAGTATTTCATCCTTCTTTGCAATTCTTTCTTCAGGATCGAGTGTCTCTTTTTCAAGTTCTGCAATAGAAGTGCCTATATCCGGAAGGACGAAGAACGTATTATCCTTTACACTTTTGGATAGAGCCTCGTGTCCTTTATCGGTAAGATCGACCGAATGCCCTCTTTCATCTATCACGAAGAACAGATCTTCGGTAATTTCAGGCATACGGCGGTTATTATCCTGCATATAAATATTCTCCGTCTTCTGCATAAGCGTCCTCATTCCGGTTTCACTGAGAAATTTAATCAACGGTTTGTATTTAGGCAGTCCTTTATGAACGCGGTATAATAATTTACCTCCCTCTTCGGTATTACCAGCGGCAATCAGTCTTTTAGCTTCCGATAAAAGCTGGGTTACGTAATTTCGCTGGAGATTGTAAAGATGTTCGATCAGAGGCCTGTACTGCTCGAACATCTGATCTTCACCTTTTGGCGCAGGTCCCGATATTATGAGCGGAGTACGGGCGTCGTCTATGAGCACTGAATCCACCTCATCGACAATCGCAAAATGATGTTCTCTCTGAACGAGATCGTTCGGATTTATAGCCATATTATCACGTAGATAATCGAATCCGTACTCATTGTTGGTTCCGAATGTAATATCGGCCATGTATGCTTTTCTACGCGCATCGGAGTTGGGTTGGTGTTTATCTATGCAGTCTACGGACAAACCATGAAACTCATATATTGGCCCCATCCATTCGGAGTCACGTTTAGCGAGATAGTCGTTGACTGTAACGAGATGCACTCCCTTGCCTGCAAGAGCATTCAGGAACACAGGCAGCGTTGCAACCAATGTCTTACCTTCTCCGGTAGCCATTTCGGATATTTTACCCAAATGCAACACGACACCGCCAAATAGTTGACTGTCGTAGTGAACCATATCCCATGTTACCTTGTTGCCTCCGGCCAACCAACTATTGCTATATATTGCCGTGTCGCCTTCAATCCTAACAAAGTCTTTGCGTGCTGCAAGATCGCGGTCAAAATCGGTCGCTGTAACCAAAATTTCACTTTTTTCTGTAAATCTTCTTGCGGTTGACTTGACAATAGCGAATGCCTGAGGAAGTATTTGAAGAAGTACTTCTTCTATTTTCTCATTTACGTCTTTTTTAAGCTTGTCTATTTCTCTGCCAAGAGATTCTTTTTCATCCACAGAAACAGAATCGTCTTCCATCTTTACTTTGAGTTCGACAATACGATCTTCGTCAGGTTTTATGTAATCCTTTATATCATTGCGGAGTTTCTGTGTTAAACTTCTTAATTCGTCATCCGACAAAGCATCTATTTCAGGATATGCAGTTTTGATACTATCTACGTACGGCTGTATCTCTTTACTATCCTTATCGGCTTTCGTTCCGAAGAACAGTTTTATGACATTATTTAAAAAACTCATTATTATATTAAAATTATTGTTTCAAAATCCAATTACCTGTAACCGCATTTAATTATGCAAAAAACAGCGGTAAAGATATAAAATTAAATTGTTTTAATGGCTTTAATTCCTATAAAACATTCGGTGCATCTGCGATATGCGCAATATTCCGTGGAAAGCTGGATAACAGCCTGAGAAAAGAAGGCATTATCAATTTTCATTCCCTGCTGCGTCCATGGCTTGGTATAGCGATTAACTTCTCCGGCAGTTTCGTATAAAAACTCGATAGCTCTCTCTTCCAGTTCGCTGTTTCCGGTTTCCCTGCCATAAGCAAAAATTATCGGAGCCACAAGATTTATTATCAATATATCCACCGTCATATCGCCAATCCCTTTTCTGGTCATAGGAGATCTCTTTCCGAAAGAGAAACTACGTTTCCAGTAGTGGGATAATTCCATATCGAAAAGTTTTCTTATATCATCCAACTTTTCAGACGCTATGATATTGTCGAAGGCAGTATTTCCGGATTCGATTAGCCGCGATATCTGAGCGAGTCTCTTCGGAGCAAAGTTATAAGGCCTAACACCTTTCTCGGTCCATTGACAGTATTCGAGTATTTTTAAATCGTGTTTTTCCGCCAATTTATAGAATACGGAACGAAGTTCGGACTTATATTCGTCATAAACTTTTTCGTCAAGCAGTCCGGCCACTCCGAATATCATCGCTTCGATTTTTTTTATATCTCCACGCTCACGACAAAGAACGGAGTAGGGAATATTCCTTGCCAGCGATGTATATATGTTTTTATTAGATCCCAAACCCATAGTGCGGAAGAGAAATATATGAAAAGTCTCGTGCCACGATCCCGATACCGAGTTATAAATTTTTAGAATATCGTTATATTTCCTCTCCAATCTTTCGATTAAAAGCCTGGTTAACCCATTTCGGAGTTCTATTTCTTCCATTGTGTTTCTAACGAACCTCACGCAGGGGATCATTGAACCAGATCCGGCAATTATCCGCATATTATTCATTATACGCTCAGGGAAAAATAGAGTTGCAGACATCAGGACGAAATCGTTGAGCTTCCTGATTATCCTGTCGCAGTTATCCGATATATTTAAAATAACATTGTCGTATTTCGGGTCTTGATTGCGTTTCTGATAATACCAGTCGGAAGCGTTCACATGGAACGAGACACTGCCTTTATAAATCTTACCGTCAATCGATAATTCCGCATCTGTAAATTCCGGTCCGTCGGAACCTCTGTATCCGGTAGAGATTACTTCGATACTTTTCCCACAAGAAGTGTATAGGTGGTGTGCATCATAGAGTTTATGCTGCCATACGAATACCAGCATCTGATTATTAATGTAACGGTGCGAAGTCATGAAATAATTCTAAATATTATAGCAATCCTAATTCCAACAGAGCTTCTTCCGATATCATATTCCGATCCCATTCCGGCTCGAAAGTAAGGATTACATTTACATCCGACACTCCTTTAACTTTTTTTACTTCACTGTGGACATCTTCCAACAATTGATCCGCTACGGGACAGTTCGGAGCCGTGAGCGTCATTCTTATCGTAGTATTCCCGTCCGGTTCCACGTCTATTTCATAAATAAGCCCAAGATCGTAAATATTTACCGGAATTTCCGGATCGTAGATATTTTTGAGAACAAGTATGATGTTCTGTTCTATGTCGAGTATTTCCTGCGGTGTCATTATTATTATTTTTTCGAATTGTATGCAAGTGCGTACATTCTCATCTGTTTTATCATGGATAAAAGTCCGTTTGCCCGTGTAGGTGAAAGATTTTCTTTTAATCCGATTTCATCGATAAAGTAGAGATCTGTGTCGAGTATCTCCTGGGGCGTCCGTCCGTTGAGTACGCGGATTAATAACGCAATTATTCCTTTGGTTATTATAGCATCGCTATCAGCAGTAAAATAAACCTTGCCGTCCGTCATTTCCGCGTCCAGCCAAACTCTCGATTGACAACCCTTTATAACGTAATTGTCCGTTCTATGCGCCTGGTCTATTTCCGGAAGCGTCTTACTTAATTCAATCAGATAGTTGTATTTATCGAGCCATTCGTCAAAAATCGAAAATTCTTCTATAATCTCATCTTGGATTGCATCCGTCCCCATATTGCTATTGCTTTTCTATATTATTAATTATCGGTATTATATCTGTCCCCGAAACAATTTCCGGACGATTTATTTTCATTATTCTGGAGAGAGTAGGAGCAATATCAATCATGTCCACAGGCGCGTTCACTGTCTCCTTGTCTATTGTATAACCATACCAAATCAAAGGCACATGCGAATCGTACTCGTATATGGATCCGCTTGCAGAAATAACGCCTTCTTTTTCCTCTATCCAACCTGGCATCAGATTTATGACGACGTCTCCGGAATATTTAGGATGGAATCCACTCTGTATTTTCCCCATAGTACCTCCCGCGTAATATCCGTTTTGCAGGGCCGTGGAAGTAACCGCATGAGCGACACCCCTGAACTGCATGGCGAAGGAGGCAGCCTTCGACTGCATCTCTTCAAGGTTGATTCCCTTTTCGAAGGCTTTAGCCCTGTTGAAATAGAGGCTTTTATTATCGTAATCTATAATCCACTCTTCCGTACCGTATTGTGTATTCAGGAATCCGTTCATAATAACTTTAAACTGCGTGACATTAAACAAACCACCACTGCTTCTGCCTGTATCGGAATAAGGCGAACCTGCCCCATGATCAGATGTAACGATAAGCAGATAATTACCCTGTCCTACCTGTATATTCAGGAAATCTATAAAACTCGCAAGGCTGTAATCTACTCTATATATAGCATCTTCGATCTCTTTGGATTCCGATCCGTAAGATTCGGATATATCGCGCGTCTGGTCTATCGTAATTATAAGCATGTCAGGGTTATCGTCCTTACCCAGATTTTCATAAATAACCATATTTCTCGACATATCCATTAACATGTCTATTCCAATAGGAGTGGAAGTAAGAGTCTCGTAATTCCCATAATCTCTTTTCCGACGGAATAAATTGCCGAGAGAGAAGCGTCGTGAACCATTGTTTATAACATCTCCTTCTGTTTCGAAAAAATAATTATTTTCGTTTAGAGACAAGGACCAGTTTCTTTCATTAAATCCGTTGATGTAATCGCGGTCATTTACTCTGTCGATCCAGTTAGGCAATCTTGTCATATAATAAGTGCTCGTTGCCCAGCTTCCTTTTCCCGGATCGAACCAATAAGCCGCGTCTGCATATCTTCCTCCTGCTATTATTGCAGATTGCGGACTAAAAGCTATGGAGATTACGCGCGAATGTTTATTGCTTTTTTTTAGTTCGTCGCCGACCGTGCCTGATATTAATTTTTCAGGGGAGAACTGACCGTCGAATTCGATCGAACCTACTCCGTAATATTTTTTGTCTTCAAGAAGATTGATTTTACTATTCGTAGTATAATCAATCCATTCTCCACTCATTATTCCATGAGAATTGGGATTGCTTCCCGTGGTAAGAGTAGCTAATCCGGCAGGAGAGGTAGTATTAAGGTAATTGTATCTTGCATTGGTACAGTTCACGCCATCCTCCATAAGCCTTACAAATCCGTCTTTAGACAGGTTGTCGCGGAGTACGGTAAGGTAATCGTATTTCATCTGACTTACGACGATTTGCACTACAAGCTTAGGACGCTGGCTGTTATGGTTTTGTGCCAAAACCGTTGAAGAAATTAACGTTAAAAATAGGGCGGTAAACAGTGTAATTTTTATTTTCATTGCTTTAACGGGAATTTGCAGCAAAGTTATGAAATTATTGATTATTTCTACGGATTTTCAGCAACAGCACCGTTCTTCTGAGTAAAAAAGAGTAAAATACGCCTAATGGTATAAAAATTAAAACCGATACAATCACTGTAAATGCAGAAGCAAATAACGAAATATATTGTACGGTTGCGAAAGAAAAAGCAAATCCCGCACCTGAAAGCATTGCTCCTACACGATAATTTATTTTAAAACTCTTCCTACAGTTTCTGCAGTAAAAAATGCCTTCGATACCTATTGACCAGAATAGGGGAATTCTGACGTGATCGGTACATTTCGGACATTTTATTTCACGAAGTTTCATCTATTTTTATTAACGGTTCAAAAATAATAAAAGAAATAATTAATGCGGATTATTCATAAGAAAAGAAAATTAATTATTTTTAGGAAGTTTTTATCAACTGAAACCTTATGAAAAATTACGATACTAAAAAAATTCTCGGAATCTCCGGAATTGTCATGGCGACAGTTCCATTAATGAACGGATGTGCAGAGGTTAAAGCTGAAGAACCACCAAAGCCTAATATTATTTATATTCTGGCAGACGATCTTGGATACGGGGATCTGAGCTGTTATGGACAACAGCACTTCCAGACCCCTAATCTCGACAGAATGGCTGACGAAGGCATTAAATTTACCCAGCATTATGCAGGAGCATCGATGTCCGCACCTTCGAGGTGTGCGCTTATGACGGGGATGCACACAGGGCATGCGACAATTCGCGATAACTTCTCTGCGACCAGAGAGAGGGTTCCGCTTACTCCGGAAGATGTAACGATTGCCAAACTATTTCAGAACGAAGGCTACTCGACAGCAATGTTCGGTAAATGGGGACTGGGAGAATTAAACACAACCGGGGTTCCGACCGAGCAGGGATTCGATAAATTCTTTGGATATATCAATCAACGTGATGCGCATTCGTATTATCCTGTACAGCTGCAGTGCAACACTGGAAATGTCGAACTGGCAGAAAACGAAAACGGACAGCACGGAATTTATTCCCACGATCTTATCCATGACAAGGCGATGAAATATATCCGTGAACAAGCTGAGTCGGAAGCACCGTTCTTAGTCTTCCTCACTTATACGTTGCCTCATGCGGAACTTCTCGTACCGGATGACGATCTGATGAAATTCGTTGGCAAATTCCCGGAAGTTCCTTATCCGGGAGGGCAGGGGGGCGAACGTTACTTACCTCAGCCGTATCCCAAAGCAGCCTATGCAGGTATGGTAACAAGACTCGACCGTAACGTTGGCGAATTATTCGATCTGCTTAAGGAACTTGGTATAGATGATAATACCATAGTCATGTTCACGAGCGATAACGGTCCTCACCAGGAAGGCGGAAACGATCCTGAATTCTTTAACAGTTCGGGTGGGCTGCGCGGAATAAAGAGATCGTTCTACGAAGGAGGCATACGCGAACCTATGATAGTTCGCTGGCCGGAAAAAATTCAACCGGGAACCGTCACAGATCATATATCCGCATTCTGGGACGTTATGCCTACGATGTGCGAAATTGCCGGTATCGGTTATCCGGATAATATCGACGGTGTATCGTTTCTTCCGGTTCTCAAAGGAGCAGAGATGGACGATAAGGATCATATACTTTACTGGGAGTTGAACGAAGGTCCCAGATTCAAACAAGCGGTTCGTATGGGCGATTACAAAGCCATAAGACACGGACTGGAAAATCAGGTCGAAATTTACAACCTTAAAAACGATGTAGCAGAAACAATCGATATATCAGATAGTAATCCAGAACTCGTTGAACAAGCGTTGAATTATTTCGCTACGATGAGAACAGACAATCCGAACTTCCCTACTACAGAAAGAAAATAAAAATATTCAAAACTCCATAAGTAAGGCATGGTTAAGTCCATGCCTTACTTATGAGCTACTGCTCTAATTAACGAATCTCCCTTATTTTTTCAAACCAATCCAGTAAGTTCTTAAAGAATGCAATAATAAAAACAGCGTAGTGGGCTACACTACGCTGTTTTTATATGAAATTTCAATATTATTTTACAGTTACTCTAACAAGAGTATTCCATCTCTCAGCCTCCTTCCGCATAAATTCAAGGAAGTAGTCGCGGTCTTGGAACTGTTCATCCTGATGTTCCCATGCACTGTAAGCGTAGAACTCGGCTTCTCTATTACTATCGAGTTTAATTTCCGCGCACCACGTCTTTGTAAAATCTATTCCCCGATCCGGGGTGTCGAAGATTCTCGTAAGATATTTATTAGGTATGATCAGTCCCATACCCATGATAAATTCCTTATCGTAAGACTGATGGTCGTGTGTTGCCATCACAGTGCAGTTGTCCAGTTTTATCTCCTCAAGAGGCATATCGTTAAATATACGTGCAATACCAGTTATAAGTTCCACTCCTTCCGGAAGGTCCGAGTAAGCAATAACTTTATTTTCGTAATTATGTCTTCCAGCCCAGATAGTAACGATTTGACGAATAGAATCCACTTTATTATCCTCGATTTCCCATCCGTAGAAATCGAGTGCAAATATACTCCTGACCGGTCCTTCGGTAATGCGTGTATATTTAGTAGAATCGATTCTGTCGTCGAATTCCGATGCAAGTCTTCCGAGTCTTCCGAAACGCTCACCATCGACCCATGCGCCAAGACCTCCAATACCGAAGGAAGAACCGACGCTCATGATGTCGCGTCCCCAATGAGCCCAAACATGATATGTATCGCCGGGAAATCCATCGTCTTTGATACCTACCGAATCCAATACCATGTAAGTTACGCGTTTACCGAAATAGTCGCGGTTATTGCGTCCGTCGAAGTAGTGGCGGAACCCCCCTTTGTCGTTCTCCCAAGCCACACCGTCCATCTGAAACGGATAAAACCCAAGGTCTTTTATTGTTTGTTGGAGGTCCTTATATATAACGTCCGAGTCAAGTTCCACAATCGGACTGTCTTTTGACAATTTTCGTCCGTAACGTATGTTAGTCCGTACGGGGAATTGCGGATAATCGGCGGGATCGACCCAAACAATCTTCAAAACCGATGTTCCGTCCGGCTCAAGATTTGTGACGAATGCAAGTTCATCCCACTTGCCGTCTCCATCGAGGTCGTCGAGCTGAGATGCTACATAAGTACCGCTTACGGTGTCAAGAACGGCAGGAAGAAATTTATCGTTCTCCGGAGCTAACTGCGTCCTTGTAAGTACTACCGCTTCATCTATGCGCTCCAATGAGCCTGGATTGCTAACCTCGACGATTAATTCTTTGTTTTCCGTTTTGGTGGAGCAGGATGCTAACCCTAATGCCACGGCGAAAAATAAAAGTTTTTTCATAGTAATGCTTTTAGTTGAGTTATGTGTAATTTATTAAACATAATAATGCAAAGATAGGATAAAGCCCTTAAAAAACTTTGTTATTTTTGCGGAATATTAAAATTTGAGATATATGAGAACCACATTTATATACATACTGTTATTGATTCCTCTTCTTGCAGCAGGTGCTTCCAAGCGAGAGATGAGGGGAACATGGATCGCAACAGTAGCTAATATCGACTGGCCGATTCCGCAAGGGATGGATGTGGAGACGCAGAAAAAAAACATGACTGCAATCCTCGATAATGCCGTAGCCACTAATCTGAACACTATAATTTTTCAGATACGCCCTACTGCGGACGCTCTCTATAATTCTTCATTCGAACCGTGGTCTCACTGGTTAACCGGAGAGCAGGGCAGGCATCCGGGATACGATCCATTGGAATTCGTCATCGAGGAGTGCGGGAAGAGAGGGCTTGCAGTACACGTATGGATCAATCCTTACAGGGTTTGGCTGGATAACTCGAACATCTCTAATGCCACACATACCGACCACCCGTATAATAAATACCGCAACCGTACGCTTACCTACGGCAAGACCGTCATGTTTAATCCTGCGAATCAAGAGGTTCGCGAATATGTTTGTTCCATAGTAGGAGAAATAGTTCGTAATTACGATATAGATGCCGTACACATGGACGATTATTTTTACCCTTACAGGATTGCAGGACAGAATTTCCCAGATGCTTCCGATTATAAAGCCGATCCTCGCGGATTTAAAAATATAGAGGACTGGCGCAGGGATAATGTGGATGAAATCGTGAAACAGATTGCAGATACCATAAAATCCAATAAACCGTGGGTGGAGTTCGGTATATCGCCGTTCGGGGTTTGGCGGAATTCTTCGGTCGATCCTGACGGTTCCGACACTCGCGCAGGCCAGACAAATTACGACGATCTATATGCCGATATTTTAAAATGGGAACGTGAAAAATGGATCGATTACGTAGCTCCGCAGATATATTGGCACATAGGTTTTAAAGTCGCGGATTATAGGATAATTGCTGAATGGTGGAATAAGAACGCATACGGTACTCCATTATATACTGGTAATGCCTTATACCGCATCGATCCGAAGTCTTCGAATCCTGAATGGAGAAGCGGAATGGAGATAGTCCGGCAGATCCAATTGAACCGCAGTCTCGATAATATCGGCGGCGCATTCCTATACAGCGCTAAATTCCTTGCGGATAATTCTCTGCGTGATTTGCTCACTGATAAGGTATTCATATATAAGTCGCTAATACCTGAAAATAATAGAATAAAACCAATTGAGGCGGAGAAGCCGGAATGTCCGGTATTAAATTTCGAATACGGCTATGTGGTATTTAACTGGGAGCCTATGTTAAATAATAAGAGATTCGTAATTTACAGATTCCCCATTGACGGAGATGATGACTTTGAGGATCCTGCAAATATACTTATGGTTACAGGAGGCAAAGAGGCTCGTTATGCTGCGGATGCTGAAGAAACTTATAAATATCGATACGCCATAACTGCTCTCAGCCCTACACACCAAGAGAGTAAACCTGAATATTTCTGCCAAATGTGAAGAGGAATTCCCTTATTTATAAATAAATTCATCTATCCGGATAGGATTAATTATTCAGAAGTATATAGCTATTGAGATAAGTGGCAAATAGAAGCCATAAAAAATACGGAATAAACAGGTAGGAACTTATTTTATTAACCGGATAGGATTTGAAAATATAATAAATTACGAACATATCCAACAGGAAGATATCAATCAAACCTGCCACCGGACTACGGAAATAAAAAAACATTAAACTCCAAGAAAAATTCAGCACAAATTGGACTGCGAAGATCAACAGTATATTTTTTCTTCTGGAATCCGAGGAGTCCATTATTAATCCTGCCGATATACCCATTAAAATATAAATAATACTCCATGCTATCGGGAAAACAAAATTCGGCGGTAATATAGATGGTTTATTAAGATAGGGATACCATTCTCTTAACGAATCTTCCTGGAAGAGACTGGCGGCATATCCGGCAGAAAAGCATACCAAGACAGCAATCAAAATATATATTATTTTTTTCATGTAACGTTTAATGAATTCCATTACCGTAAATAATGTTCATTCCAAATAAACATAAGGCGGTAATTTACCGCCCTATTGTTTTAACCTCTGTCAAGCGTATTCTCGTCGGGATTAACAAGGTCGTTGTCCTGAATTATCTCCTGTTCACTCACTTCGACCAAATCCTCTCCGTCGTTATCGCGGCAACCAGCAGAATCTCCGAAGAATCCGTCTGTTTTTCCAGTTCTTTTAACTCCGTCAATTCCGTCGTTTTTGTGAGCGTTCGGAACTTTGTTGTCTATATCAGGATAGATTTCATACAAATTCGTATTCCCTGTTTTATCTTCAAATTCATTAGCCATAATAGTAAGTTTTTTCCGCTTAACAATGCTAAAACTGTGCCTAACGGTTTATACTTTCACCGTTATTTATTCAAACTGTTCTTTATACAAAGAATAATACTTCCCTTTAAGTACCAGAAGTTCATTATGGCTGCCCTGTTCAATAACACGTCCGTTTTCGAGTACCAGTATTTTATCCGCATTCTTTATTGTGGATAGTCTGTGAGCGATTATTATACTGGTCCGCCCCTCCATTAGTTTGTCAAGACCTTCCTGTATCAATATTTCACTTCGTGTATCTATATTGCTGGTAGCTTCATCCAGCAATAGAATAGGGGGGTCCGCAACTGCTGCCCGCGCAATATTCAGTAGCTGTCTCTGTCCCTGACTTAGATTGGCTCCGTCATTCTCAAGAACTGTATCATAACCGTTCGATAATCTTCTGATAAAAGAATGGGCTGCGGTTAACTCAGCAGCTTCCATAACTTCTTTGTCAGTAGCGCACAGATTCCCAAATCGGATATTTTCTCTTACAGTTCCGGTAAACAAATGGGTATCTTGAAGGACCATCGCCATCGATCTACGAAGACTGTCGCGTTCGATATTCCTTACATCTATACCGTCGATTGCGACACTCCCTGAATCCACATCATAAAATCGAGGAATAAGGTTCATTATAGTGGTTTTACCAGCACCGGTAGTTCCTACAAGCGCTATCTTACATCCCGGCTGAGCACGGAGCGTGATACCTTTGAGGATAAGTTTACCTGGTTCGTAAGAAAAAAAGACATCATTCATCTCCACATTACCTACGATGGTGCTTAATTTCACGGCATCTGGAGCATCCGCAGGTTCCGGAGCGACATCTATTACCTGAAATATACGTTCCGCTCCGGCAATTGCAGCCTGAATATTATTATAGAGGTTCGCAAGTTCGTTTATCGGACGTCCGAACTGGCGTGAATACTGGAGAAATGTAGCAAGTCCTCCTATATCGAATCCTCTGAAAATCACAAGAATACCACCTACAATTGTAGTTATAACATAATTGAGCGTACTAAGGTTCTGCATAAGAGGCATCATCAAGCCGGAATAATATTGTGCCTTCTTTGATTTATCATTAAGATCCGAGTTTATATCATCAAACTCCGATTCGATAATTTCCTCCCTACCGAAAATTTTTATTACCTTCTGACCACTCATCATCTCCTCCACATAGCCATTAAGATCACCGAGCGAAGCCTGCTGCGCTTTAAAATATCTCCGGCTCCGCTTAACGACATATCTCGCAGTCAGCAACATTACAGGTACTGTTATGAGGGCGATTACCGTGAGGATTGGACTTATGTACATCATAAGTACGAAGATGCCCAAAAGCGTGAGAACGCTTGAGAACAGACTCGCTAAACTGTCCGTGAGGGCATCGCTTATGCGATCCATATCATTGGTGTAACGACTCATTAGATCGCCGTGTTTATGAGTATCGAAATATTCGAGCGGAAGATTCTCCATTTTTGTGAATAGATCATAGCGCATTCTGGTGACCGTTCTCTGACTGATTTTATTGAGAAGACGATTCTGGAAAAATACTGAAACTATTCCCGCAAGATATATGAATCCAAGAAGAATAAGAATCTGCATAAGCCCACTGATATCTCCGGGAATTATATAGTTATTTATGATAGGACGGAGCATATAAGACCCGAGAAGATTGGACGCTATTCCTATAATAAGCAGTATAGTTATGACGATCAACAGGGTACGGTCGCTACCCATGTAAGACAGCATCCGAAAGAGCGTTTTTTTACCGGACTTCGGACCCGTAACAGGCTCTATTATTATTTCATCTTCCTCCATTGTCAGGCAATTTGTTGTGAATTATATATTTCGCGGTACATCTCTGAGTTATCCATCAATTCGTCAGGGGTTCCCATCGAATTAATTTCTCCGTCATCGAGAATTATTATTTTATCCGCAGACTGCATGGTATTTATTCGCTGGGTAATTATCAGAACTGTTGTGCTGTTAAGCATACGGTTCAGGTTCTCTCGTATCAGCATTTCTGTCTCGGTATCCACAGCGCTGGTACTGTCGTCGAGAATAAGGATTTTTGGTTTACGCAGCAATGCTCTTGCAGTACATATTCTTTGTTTTTGTCCGCCGGAAACATTCACTCCTCCGCGCCCAAGCATAGTTTCATATCCGTCATGAAATCCCATGATAAAATCATGGGCCTGTGCAGCCTTGGCTGCTTCTTCAACTTCTTCGAACGAGGCGTTCGGATCACCCCATTTTATATTTTCAAGTATAGTGCCTGTGAAGAGTTCGTTCTTCTGCAACACCATTCCAATTTTATCATGAAGCTCGTCCAGACTGTAATCCTTCACATTCCGGTTATCTACAAGTACTTCTCCATCTGTGACATCGTACAGTCTCGGAATCAGCTGCACCATTGTTGTTTTTGCCGACCCTGTCGCTCCGGCTATCGCGACCGTTTCGCCCTCGTCTATTTTAAAAGATATATTGCAAAGTGCATTCTCTTCGGCATCACCATACCGGAACGATACGTCGCGAAATTCCACGGTTCCGTGTTTGATCTCATTATTTTCCATAACTCCCTCCGGTGTATCGATTAGCGACGGTTCCGTATCCAATACCTCCAGGACCCTCTTGGATGATGCCGAAGCACGGGCAAATGTCATTATTACCATAGACAGAAGCATAAGCGACATCAGCACCTGCATAATGTAGTTCAAAAAGGAAATCAGTTCTCCCACCTGCAAACCTCCGCTTATTACCATTCTTCCTCCGAACCACAGTATTGCTATAATAGATGTGTTGAGGACGAGTTGCAGCAACGGGAATAATGTAACTATAATATTAGAGGCACGTATAACTATATCACGCAGCTCATCGCTTTTGACAGTGAATTTTTTTATCTCGAAGTCTTCCCTGACAAATGATTTGACTACGCGTATATTTATAAGATTCTCACGCACAACCGCATTAAGAGTATCAACCTTTTCTTGTACTTTGACAAAATAAGGGAATCCTTTTTTTAATACTATATAAATGAATACGGCCAGCACCGGTATTGCCGCAGCCAGTATCAGTGCCAGTTGGGAATTTATTCTCAAGACAAAGAAGACCGCCATAATCAGCATCAGCGGAGCGCGTAGCATCATACGAGTTGCCACAAGAACCACCTGCTGTATTTTAGTAATATCGTTCGTAAGCCTCGTTATTAACGAAGAGGTGCTGAACATGTCGATATCCGGAAACGAAAATGTCTGTATCTTTCTGAACAGCTTGCTACGCAGATCGGTTCCGAAACTTATCGAAATATGGGAAGAAATATAAACGTTCCATATATTTATTGCGAGTCCCAATATCGAGATGATTACCATGTAGGTCCCGTATTTTGCTATGTAGGCAAGATCTCCGGTCATCATCCCGTTATCTACGATCTTCGCCATAAAATAAGGCTGAATAGTATCGCTCAGCACAGTTGCTGCAACGAGGAACGGAGTCAGGATCAATCCTCCTTTATATTTTTTAAGAATCTGCCAGTATTTTTTCATTTGTAGACAACCATTATTGTGGTTTGTATTTATGTGTCCTTTCATCGCTTATAATACCGCTCCAATTCATTCCGAATCCAAAATCGTATTTATTACCTTCACTGTCGGTATGCGGAACCATGTCAAACGGAACATCCTCATTCTGTACCTCTACAGCAGCCATATCCATCGGCATCTGAAGCGGTAGAAGTCCCGAAGGTTCGCGTTTACCGGATATTATATCCAATATAGCCTGTTCTTTTATATCGAAACGCAAAAGTATGGCATCAACCACACCTTCGAATTCGCGGAATACCAATGGACGCGTTACATTCACTACAACTATCACTGGCTTATTCTCCATTCGGGCACGTGTTTGTAGAATGGTATTTAAATCTTCATAATTAACTGCCTGAGAGGATTTATCTTTGTAGGAACGATTTTTAATCGTGGGATCGACCACAGGATCGCCTGCGGCAATACTATGTTCACGTGCGTCCACCGCCTTATATTCACTGTATTGGAGGCTTATGGGAACATAACCGTTGCCTCCGGACTCACGGTCGGAACGGTTATATCCTCCACCGTCTGCATTATGGTAAGGGCTCGAAACGAAGACAATGGCAAAATCGGCTTCTTCCGGGTCATCCGTAGTATTATAATATTTTTTTACTATATCCATTTCCACCGGATAATCGGTATATGGATCGCTAAATTCGCCCCACCAGTTCCTTATAGCAGGATAATGCAGCTTAGGGATATAAACAGTTTTTCTTTCGGTTACAGGGAGAATATTTTCTTTATTTTTGAGCATAACCACCGATTTAACCTGCGCTTCATAACCGGCTTCCATAAATTCCGGCTTACCGACCGTTTTACCGCTCTCCATAGGATCGAGATAAGGATTTTCAAATAAACCTACGCGAAAAATGTTTTTCAGCAACCTTACGGCCGATTCCTCGAATCTGTTTCTCATATATTCCTCTCCATGCTCCCGTACACCCATTCTGTATGCTTCCAATACCGGCTCCATATCATTGTTGCCTCCGAACTGATCCACTCCTGCCATTAATATCTGATAATGCCTCTCTGCGACAGTAAGCGTTTCGACGCCCCACGGCTTACCTCCGAAAATGTCTGGATTATCGCCTTCGTTCTGCGTAATCATCCAGTCCGTGCATATCACTCCGTCATATCCGTATTTTTTACGAAGAAGATCAGAAATTATATATTTACTGTAACCGTTCGCGTAATTCGTACTGTCCGGATCCTGATTGTACGATATTGTATAATAAGGCATTACTGCGGCAGCCTGCTTGGTTTTGCCATCGAGATCGAAGGCACCTTCGAGGAATGGACGGAGGTGCATTTGAAAATTATCTCCAGGATAAACTCCAAATTTACCGAACGCAAAATGAGCATCCCGTCCGGCTTCGCCGGTTCCCCCTCCGGGCCAGTGTTTAACCATCGCATTCACGCTATGGTAACCCCAGCCCTCCGATATTTCAGCTTGTCCGTATGAGGTCTGGAATCCGTCTATATAAGCCCTTGCCATATCGGTTGTCAATACTGGATCTTCTCCAAATGTCATATAGATTCTATACCATCTTGGCTCGGTTCCGAGATCGATCTGCGGAGATAATGCGGTAGTTATTCCAAGGGCCCGATATTCACGGGCGGCAATTTCTCCGAACTGCCTTACAATACCCGGATCAAACGTTGCGGCTAATCCCAATCCGTCAGGCCATACGGATATCTCTCCCGTGGCACCTACATTAAATTCCACTACCGAATTCGATACTTGTCCGGAATGACGCGGGTCCGAACTGATATTTACAGGAATACCTAATCCGAGTGACTCCGCGAACCCCTGAACATTGTTGTTCCAACGCGCTGCGGTCTCTGGACTTTGCACCACTGTTATAAGAATATGTCGGACATGATCGTGTTCAACAAATTTTTTCTGTTCATCGGTAAGAGACCATGCGTCTGCGCCACTCTCGGAGAAGGTTTTACCCCCGTATTGCCCTGCATAAAAACCACTTTCTTGTGCCGGTATGGACTGATGCGCACTGTATAACATAAGGCCTGCTATCTCTTCAATGGACATCTTCGATGCAAGATCTCTGGCCCTTTCCTCTGGAGACAGCCGCCAATCTTCATATTTATCGAGTATGCCGTTTTTATTGTGATCTTTGAAATAAAATCCGTCCTGTTGGATAATTTTAATGCCGGACGAAGCAGAATAACCGAGCCTGCCGCCATTACCGTCGTCTATTATTCTAATTACCTCTTCCTGATTCTGCCCACATGATAGTGTACACAGGAGAACGGTTGTGATTGCTATATTTTTTTTCATGTTTGGTTCGAACTTTTCTATCCGGAACAAATCGCAATATTTGTTCCATGATTATCCACGGCTATTGTAAAAATAAGCTCGGATATTATGTCCGGGCTCTGTTTTATCTGTCGAAGTTTCCTCGTACATAATCAAAAAGATCGAATTTTTTTTCCGCTTCGGGTTTACCGATTTGTTTGAGATTCGTGCGGATCATATATTGCTGATTGTTATATATAAACTGATTTATAAAACTCAGAACATCTTCTTTGTTATTCTGCATGGGATCGCTTGCGATTTCATGACCGTAGTTCTGGAACGAGTAGAACCAGAACGGATAGTTATTATTTTCGAGCTCCTCGGAAATAACGCTTGCCCCATAAAATCCGAAATTTTCGAATTCCAGCGCACCGTAGGGCACCTGTATGTCTGCATCTCCGTGGAACATCATAATAGGAGAGGGTGGAGTGTTCCATTTCAGCGGCCCATCCGTGGTAAATATGGCTCCTGCGAATGCGATCACCCCTGCATAAGTGAAATCCGTAGGGAGTTTACCGGAGCTCCATGTGCTATTACGTAACGCATACTCTCCCTGAAGCACGGTCACCGCTCCTGCGCTGGAACCGTTAGCAATTATCATATTTTTATCTATATTCCATTTATCCGCGTTTTGTAAAATGTAATTTGTAGCATCAAACATATCTTCCACCGCCATGTCGATAGTATGTATAAAACGTTCTATAAATTGCTCTTCGTTCATATTTTGAAAATCCACATCTTTAAGCCCCAGCCTGTAATCGATGGAGACTACGGAGAATCCTTGTTCTACAAAGTAATCAAAGTAAGGAATATATTTTTCTACGTCGCGTGCTCCGCGGGCGAATGCTCCCCCGAACATGAATAATATACATGGGATATTATCCGAGAATTCCTGGGAATAATATCTGTCGAGATAGAGCTTCTGGCCATCTTTTTCTGCAAACTGATAAGTCTCTTTAATAAACGATTGAGAGAATACGGCTTGAACTGATAATAAAAAAACGAATGTAAATAATGTGATTTTTTTCATAATATGTTTTGTTTTCCTTAACAATTTCAAGAACATGTTTTATGCCACAATAACGGATTTATTCCGGATAAATTGTGGATTTCATTGCATGAATTTTTATAATTCAAATTATAAATCTGATTTCTACCACATTATATTTTATGTTCATAAGTTGTTGATAAGTATAATACTATCCGACCTAATACCGCATATTTCTTGCTTATTTTTGTTACTGTATACAGGTTCTGCTCTGAATTCGATTCGGAGCGGATTAAAAGGGAATCCTGTGAGAATCAGGAGCTATCCCCGTAGCTGTAAGTTCCGGAAGTTTTATATGCACTCTGATGCCACTGCATGCGTGCGGGAAGGCGCATATAAAGGAACAAGCCAGAAGACCTGCCGTATATAGTTGTTTTCACGGCTTTCGGGAGAAGAGCGGAAAAAATTCGGAATATGGATTTTCATTCACTTATATCCCGCAGTTTTATTGACTTTGGAATAAACAATAAATTATGATACAAACAGTAGTTAAAAGAGACGGTAGAATCGTAGGATTCAATGTGGAAAAGATCGTGGCGGCGATTCGAAAAGCTATGCTCCAGACAGAAAAAGGCGAAGACGAGCAGTTGATCCGTAAGATTGCGGACCGAATATCCTGCAAAGGTCCGGAACAGATGTCCGTCGAAGAGCTGCAGGACTGGGTGGAAGTGGAACTTATGAAGAGTCCGCGCAAAGAAGTTGCTAAAAAATACATCGCTTACAGGGATCAGCGGAGCATCGCCCGCAAGGCGAAAACAAGAGAAATGTTTCTGAGTATTATTGAGACCAAATCAAACGATGTGACACGGGAGAACGCAAATATGAATGCGGATACCCCTGCGGGAATGATGATGAAATTCGCGAGCGAAAGTACCAAACCATTTGTCGATGACTACCTATTAACACCTGAAGTGAAGGATGCAGTACGTCAGGGTTATTTACATATTCATGATAAAGATTACTACCCCACAAAGAGTCTTACCTGCGTACAGCATCCTTTAGATAAAATTCTAAGCCACGGGTTCAACGCGGGGCACGGTGAATCGCGTCCGGCGAAGCGTATTGAAACAGCAAGTATGCTTGCGTGTATCTCTCTTGAGACCGCCCAAAATGAGATGCACGGAGGACAGGCTATACCTGCATTTGATTTTTATCTCGCGCCGTTCGTAAGGAGGAGTTATCTGGAAGAACTCAAAGTTATCGAAGAGGTTCAAGGAATGGATTACAGCGATCTTTACGATAAAGAGATTACTGATTATATTACTAAAGACCTCGATGGACTTCAGGGTAAGGAACGAGCAATACAACATGCGATAAACCGGACTGTAAGCCGTGTGCATCAATCTATGGAAGCATTTATACATAATATGAATACCATACATTTCCGCGGAGGGAACCAAGTGGTTTTCAGCTCGATAAACTACGGTACGGATACTTCGGCCGAGGGACGCTGTATAATAAGAGAACTTCTCCGCAGTACGGACGAAGGCGTGGGCAACGGCGTAACGGCTATATTCCCGATATAGATATGGAAAAAGAAGCGTGGAGTCAATTATCTTCCGGAAGATAAAAATTACGACCTTTTCCAATATGCCTGCAAAGTCAGCGCCCATCGATTTTTCCCGAATTTTCTAAATCTCGATGCTACATTTAACCGTCATGAAGAGTGGAAGGAAGACGATCCTCTAAGATACAATTATGAAGTAGCGACTATGGGATGCCGTACGAGGGTATTCGAGAATCGTTTCGGTCCTAAAACTTCGATCGGACGCGGAAATATTTCTTTCAGCACACTTAATCTTGTGCGGATGGCAATAGAATGTATGGAAATTGAAAATCAACAGCAGAGACTCAATATGTTTTTCGCAAAACTGGATCAATATCTGGATATTGCGGCAGAACAGTTGCTCGAACGCTATGAGTTTCAAAAATCTGCATTTGCGAAACAGTTTCCGTTATTAATGTCGGTTCTGTGGAATGGATGCGAAAAATTATCTCCGGAGGATTCCATAGAGACTGTAATTAACCAGGGAACTCTCGGTATAGGATTTATCGGTCTTGCCGAAGCATTGGTAGCACTTACGGGTAAGCACCACGGGGAGAACGAAGAATCGCAGCAGCTGGGACTCAAAATCGTAACCTACATGAGAGACAGAGTAAACGGTTTTGCAGAAAAATACGGGCATAATTACAGCGTTCTGGCCACTCCTGCGGAAGGATTGGCAGGTAAATTCACGGCTAAGGACAGGAAGACTTTCGGAATTATCGAAGGAGTTACCGACCGGGAATATTATACGAATTCGAACCACGTTCCGGTATATTACAAATGCAGTGCTCATCACAAGGCAAGGGTAGAAGCCCCTTATCACGATCTGACACGCGGAGGTCATATATTTTACGTAGAGATCGACGGGGATGCAACCCATAATCCTGAAGCCATTATGTCCGTAGTGGATCTTATGGACAGATATAACATCGGATACGGCTCAGTAAACCACAACCGGAACCGTTGCATGGAATGCGGGTTCGAGAATGCTGCAGACAGTCTCGAAAAATGTCCTTTATGCGGAAGTTCGAATATCGACAAATTGCAACGTATCACAGGATATCTCGTGGGGACTACCGAGAGATGGAACAACGCAAAATTATCCGAACTTAACGACAGGGTAATCCATGAATGATATTATCATAATGGACGTGGTAGAGGATACCGTTGTAGACGGCCCCGGATTCCGAAGTTCAATTTACGCTGCAGGATGCCCCCACAGGTGTGACGGATGCCATAATCCGTCTTCATGGAATATTTCAAACGGCACAAGAGTAGATATTCCTTCCCTCATGGTGCGGATCCGAAAAAACGAATGTGCGGACGTTACCTTCAGCGGTGGCGAACCGTTCGGGCAGGCAGAGAAATTCACCGAACTTGCCGCTTGTATAAAAAAGGAGACCGGAAAAAATATCTGGTGCTATACAGGATATAAATTCGAAGAATTGGTAAAAGACGAAATTAAAAGGAAGCTTCTGGAAAAAATAGATGTACTTGTCGATGGGAAATATGATAAAAAAATGAAATCCGATAGATTACGGTTTCGCGGAAGCCTTAATCAGCGCATAATCGATGTCCCTAAGTCCTTGGAGATAGGGAGCACGGTAATAATAGAGTATTAATAATAATATTTTCCGCAAGAGGAAATTGATAGGCATGGGGTTTTAATACCAAATACAGGAAAATTTCCTGTATCTATATTTTAAAGCATGAAAAAAACATTTTTATTTTTTCATAATTGACAATGGTTTCTTTTAATATTTGAGTTAATGGATGTCACACCGGTTCCGTTGTGGAACCAGAATATTTTTCGGAAATATCTTTCATCAAGTTAATTATTCGATTATCTTTTATAAATTTAACCGGATTTAAAAATGTTCAGTTATGCCTAAAAATTTTAAATACCGCGTCACATTGGATGCTCTTACCGATAAAAATGGAGAGCCGTGCAACGATTCCGTAGCGGTGGAATTTGAGAATCACGACGATATATTTCACATCCTGCGCATGATGGAAGAATCTCCGCTGCTACCGGACAAGGAACAGACAAAACAGTTTATAATCGGGCTCAAATTGGTGGGGAAAGTGGTGATGGACAACCGTGACAACGAATTGTTCTCCGACTTTGCAGGGGCTTTCCGGGATCTTATGGTAAAAATCAAGAGTTAGCACTTCAAATTATTTCACCCTTAAGAGTCAAATTAATAATGGTCGCTTAATACGGGGATTTGTCCGCTTTAATGATAAAATACCTATAATCGACTGGATTATAGGTATTTTATCTTTTGTTGTCTTGGTATGTTCAAGACTTTTCGTGGAGCCGGAGGGAGTCGAACCCTCGTCCAAACAAGGAACCCAAAAGTTTTCTACATGCTTAGTTTCTACTTTATTGTCGGAAAAATGCCACGAGAGAAACTATCGAAGCAAATTTCTTATCCTATAAATTTCATCCGGACTTATAGGAATCATCCGGATTATCTTTTCTCATTTGATACCCCGTATGCATTATGCCGGAAAGAGAAGCATTTTGCGGGATACTCGTCAGATTAACTCCTTGGATAATCCGATTAAGATAATTTTCTCTGAAAATTATGCAGCGAGTGCATAGCTATTATTGCCATTTGTAGTTTGAAAGTTGAGATTTACGAGCTCCCTTACAACGCTCGGCATGCTTACAGTCAGACTCTGCCTGCTGTCAAAACCGGTCGGCCCCTGTAATAAAACAGATTGCAAATATAATACAGAAACGCTAAAGTTCCCAAAAAGTTTCGCAAGAATACCATTTTTCATATTTAATATTATCTTTGCTTGAAATACGTTCAATATGATATCTTTTATTAGTAATTATGTTACATGGGACGTTGATCCCGCCATTTTTGTAGTTGCAGGTAGAGAAATAAGATACTATGCTCTCTTGTGGGTATTGTCGCTGATCGTCGGTTGGTATCTTATGGGCAAAATGATGAAGAGAGAGGGGTTGGGGGAGAAGACGCTCGATTCTATTTTCTGGTATGGGGTTATATCCATTATTGTGGGAGCAAGATTAGGACATGTTTTTTTCTACGAAGCGGATTACTATCTTACAAATCCCTATAAAATTTTATATATTTGGGAAGGAGGGTTGGCCAGCCATGGCGCAGCGATAGGGCTATTGATCGGCTTGTGGCTTTTTTCCCGTAAAAATAAATTGCCTTATATATGGTCGCTCGACCGGATCGGGATTCCCGTAGCGATAGGCGGCGCAGCTGTAAGAATAGGGAACCTATTTAATTCAGAGATTTACGGTACGGTAACGGAGAAGCCATGGGGATTTATATTTGCACAAAACGGCGAGACTCTTCCGATGCACCCTACTCAGATATACGAGGCGATTGGATACCTCATCATATTTATTATCCTGTATTGGATGTACTTCAAGAAAGATTTGGCCCGCAGGATTCCGGGATTAATGTTCGGTTTTTTCATATTGAGCCTCTTTTTGACACGGTTTATAATCGAATTCGTAAAAAATCCGCAGGAAGAATTCGAGCAAGATATGATTATAAATATGGGACAGATACTTTCTCTTCCGTTCATCTTGGCAGGCGCGGTAATATTGATTTGGTCCATTTTAAAATATAATAAAAAAATAAAGTTATAAGTAAAATGAATGTTATTACTAATATAATTTTCAATCTGTTATCTGCTCACAAATCTGTATCGCTTCCGGAAATAGGAACTTTGAAATTTGTGCAGGAGAAAATCGAAAACAATGGCATCTTTCTGTTAAAGAATAGAGTAGTATTTGAGGAAGAAATTGATCCTGATCTGAATATAATAGAGAGAATCCATAATCAATCCGAAATTCCGATAAAAGATATAATATACAATTATAAAAAATGGCTGGAAGAGGTTAAAACTGACGAGGGCGTGTTTATACCCAAAGTTGGTAAAATTATAATCAATAACGGTGTTTCCAAATTTGAACCGGAGAGAGAGTTCGATTCGATTTTAAACCAAGAGTTCTCTGTTAATACTGATATTTCCAAGAATAATGAAATTACTGAAAATGAAGTAGAAGCAAATAAAACAGTTTCCTCTTCAAATAACGGCAGCGCCAAGAAACTGATAATTGCAGCTTTATTGTTGGCGGCATTCGGAATCGGAGGCTACTACTATATAAATATCAACAATCGTTCACAGAATGATTCTTCTGTTATTACGGTTACGGAAAAAACTAATATGGAAATTACTGTAGATAACTCCAATACGGATACCTTAAAAGTGGAAACTGTTGTTTCAAATAGCCTTAGTCCCATCAAAAATTTACCTCTGTATCATGTTATAGGCGGAGTATTCACTATAAAAGAAAATGCGGAACGGTTTGTCGAACAAATGGGAGGGAAGTCTTACTACGATCCGATTATACTACCGCATTCCAACAATAGATATATGGTAAGCTTAATTCGTTTTTCAGACAGAGACGAAGCTGTAAAAGAGATTCGAAAAACGCCGTCTGAGTATCGTGAAATTTGGATATACGAAGAGAAATAAAGTAATTACAGTAAAAAGACCGTCTCATATGAGACGGTCTTTTTTTAATTGTTGCGTGTTAAATTAATTTACCAGATTAGGATAGAATACTGAGAATACCAGTATTACTAACCCTATGATTAATACAGTTAATGTTTTTTTGTTACATCCCCTCCATTCTTTAAGAATAATTCCCCATACATTGCTGAATGTAACATTCAGAGCCATAAGTATACTCCATGAGAAGGCAAGTAAAATAGGAGAATCTACAAAGAAACTTTTACCCATCTCAAGTCCGAAGAACTGAGAATACCAAAGAACCCCTGCAAGACAACAGAAAAGAATATTGTTCACCAGAACTCCGGAAGTGACTCCAAAATATTCTTTACCGGTTTTATTTTTAATATTCTGTTGAATACAGTACGCTGCATTAGTAAAGAATCCTCCCATCGTAACTAAAAGAATAGTCGGCAAGCCTGCAAAAAGCGGTTGAATTCCGATTTCAATTGCCTTTTCCTTAATAGGAGTTGCTGCATCCAAACCAAGTGCAAAGCAGGCGCTCATCACACCGGCAAGCAACGCAACCAATAGTCCCTTAGTCAAAGCGAAGTCCTTGATAGCGGCTTTCTTTTCCTCTTCTGTCATATTCTTGGCCCTCAATGAGCCTGCATAACCTATAACAGCAATACCTGCTAGGGTGATACAAACACCTATAAGAAGTATCAAACCCTGACCGGAAAAAATGTTGGTTCCTGCAAAAATAGCAGGAAGCAAGGTTCCGAATGCAGAACACGTTCCGAGAGAAATAGACTGTCCGAGTGCGACTCCGAGGTAACGCATACTAAGACCGAAAGTAAGACCTCCGACACCCCAAAGCACACCGTAAACTATTGCCTTCAAAGTAGCTCCGCCATCGGTTCCATACAGTTCCCCGAGAGACCCTCCTTGACTGGTTGCGATAAGGGCTCCTAACAAAGGGAATATGAGCCATGCGAATACCCCTTGCACAAGCCAGAAATTCTCCCATGACCACTCTTTAACTTTTTTGATAGGAACATACGAACTCGATTGCCCGAAGCTACCTATCGCAATTATCAATAATCCTAATAGAACTTCCATAGATTATCTTTTAGAAGTTACATCTTTTTCGTATTTTTCAATTTCAGCAATGTAATCTTCAGCTACCGGTACGCCGCTTTCAAGACAATAGTAGTCGTAGATTGCGCTCCAAGGCAAAGCTTTACATTCTTCGAGTAATGCCATCCTCTGGAAGTTTTGTCCGTTTGCTTCATACTCGCGAAGTTTTGCAAGCGGTTCAAGGAACGCGCGCAAAAACGCCTTTTGAGTTGCACGTACACCGACAGCATAGGCTCCGATACGATTGATAGAAGCATCGAAATAATCGAGTCCTACATTTACTTTATCCATTACATCGGCACGTACGATCTCGTGAGCGATTGCCTGAAGGTCGTCGTTGAGTATAACTACGTGGTCGGAATCCCAGCGAACAGGACGGCTAACGTGAAGCATAATTTCAGGAGCGAATAAGGCAATTGCTGAAATTTTATCCGAAATTGTTTCAGTAGGATGGTAGTGGCCTGCGTCGAGAGTAACCATTATATTGTTCTTGACGCAATAACCAACAACAAATTCATTAGAACCTACAGTGTAGCTTTCGAGACCGATACCGAACAATTTAGACTCAAAACAGTCTTTCATGTATTTTGGATCGCGCTTAACTGAGAAAATTTTATCAAGCGAATCCTTCATATTTTTACGATAAATAGAAGCGTCTACGGTAATATCTTTCTGTCCGTCAGGGAACCAAAGGTTATGGATACACGGACTTCCTTGTTGACGTCCTATTTCTTCTGCAATAGCGCGGCAACGTTGAACGTGTTCGATCCAGAAATCACGGGTTTCTTTATCGAGTGCGGATAACGTACCATTATCAGACTTTGGATGAGAGAAGCATGTACAGTTAAAATCAAGATAAATTCCAATTTCTTTTGCCCAATCGATCCAGCTTTGGAAATGTGTAATATCGATCTGATCACGATCAACGAATTTTCCTCCGAAGTCACCGTAGATAGCGTGAAGGTTAAGACGGTGTTTACCAGGAAGAAGAGTAAGCGCTTTTTCCACATCGGATCTTAATTCTTCGATAGTACGTGCTTTACCAGGATAGTTGCCGGTAGCCTGTATACCTCCGGTAAGGTCACCTTCTGCTACTTCGAAACCAGCCACGTCGTCAGCCTGCCAACAGTGAATGGAAATTGAAAGATTATTCAATTTATCCAAGGCAGGTTTTACATCTATTCCTAACTCAGCGAAACGTTCTACTGCTGCAGCATACGCCTGTTCGATTCTTTCTTTTTTGCTCATTTTTTAGTCAGTGTTTTAAGTTAAATTAAGATTTATAAATTACATGTATTTTTATATCTCATAAATGCCTCATCCCAAAGTTCGGGTTGTTGCGGTTGATATTCTTTACTGTCAATGGAGCCCGCAATTATGTTCCTCATCTCCTGTAACGAATCCACAATGCCTGCTGCCTGAGCCTGTATCATAATATTTCCGATAGCAGTCGCTTCCGATGGTCCTGAAATAACAGGAATACCGATCGCATTTGCTGTAAACTGGTTAAGAAGATCATTTTTGGATCCACCTCCGATAACATGAAGAACTTCGATTTCGAACGGTGCAACAGATTTCAACATCTCAAGCACAACCCTGTATTTGAGCGCAAGACTCTCGAATATCATTCTCACAAATTCCGAATGAGTTTCAGGCTTCTTCTGTCCAGTAGCTTCACAATAATCCACGATAGCCTTCTCCATACTTTCAGGATTTGCAAACGAAGGATGGTCGGGATCAATCATACATTTAAACGGTTCGGCGCTATTTGCCATAGCGACAAGTTCAGGATAAGCATACGTAACATCTTTATCCCACTCTTTACGGCATTGTTCGAGTATCCACATTCCTGTAATGTTTTTCAGAAATCTCGTCGTCCCGTCGACACCACCTTCATTTGTAAAATTCAGCTGCATGGACTGTTCATTAATAATAGGATCTTTGGTTTCAATTCCCATCAATGACCAAGTACCTGAACTAAGGTAAGCAAATCTTTCGTTTTTAGCCGGCACTGCCGCAACGGCAGATGCAGTGTCATGTCCTGCGACAGCTACTACCGGTATATTAGCGACACCGGTTTCTTTGGCTATATCATCTCTCAGGCGGCCTATTTCGGCACCGGGAAATACAATTGGGTGGAATAAATTTCTTTCGATACCAATTGCTTTTAAAAGAGAGTTATCCATCTCCTTTGTAAATGGATTTAATATTTGGGACGTAGAAGCAATTGTATATTCAGTTACTGCATTACCTGTAAGAAGATAAGATAAGGCATCTGGAATGAATAGAAGTTTATCTGCTGCTTTCAGCATCGAAGAATTTTCCTTTTTCATCGCATATATCTGAAAAAGGCTGTTAAAATTCATTATCTGGATCCCTGTAATGCCGTAAACTTTATCTCTGGATAAAACATTCTTGAAGTAATCTTCGGGCATTCCTTCGGTGTGCGGATCCCTGTAAGCATAGGGAAGACCTAAGATCATACCGTCTTCGCCGACCATTGCAAAATCGACTCCCCATGTATCTATACCTATCGAATCCACATTAATATTATCCTTCGCACAAGTTGCCAGAGCTATTTTTATTTCCTCGAAAAGATCGAAAATGTTCCAAAAATAGTGGTCGCGGATTTTTTTTATGGTGTTTGGGAAACGGGTAAGTTCCTGCATAGATATAATTCCATTGTCTACGCTTCCTACGATAGACCGTCCGCTTGTAGCGCCAAGGTCAATCGCTAAAAATGTTTTTTTCATAGGTTCGTTATGGTTTCAAGTTTAGTTATTACAAATGTAAGAAATTAAATAATTTTCACACTACAATTAATGACTCTAATATTTGAATTTTTGATTGATTTTATAGTTGTTTCGTAAATTATTCAATCAAAAAAAAGTACATTTGACCGATTAATATTTTGAACCTAAAAAGATCGTAATGAAAGATAGTTCACATTCTAAAGCTTCGGTTTTTAAATATCTGGTATCGAATGAAAACGATGCGCTGTGGGGAATAACTGTAACTACGGTCGGTTCGCACCACATTGGTTCGGCACAGCATTATCCTCCGGAGAAACACCCTCAGGAATACGGATTCGATTATACAAAAGGCAGAATCCTAAACGAATATCAATTAGTATACATAACCAGAGGGACAGGCATTTTCAAATCCGGCACGATCCCACAAATCAGGATTAAGGAAGGCAACTTATTTCTCATTGCTCCGGGGGAATGGCATACATATAAACCGGATACAGATACGGGATGGGATGAATACTGGGTCGGATTTAACGGAAGTATAATGAAAGATCTGGTAGAAAACGGATTCTTCAGTAACTCCTCCATTATTTATTATATGGGAATAAATGAAGAGTTGGTCTCTCTTTATACAAAAATTATGGAGACCGCATCAGAAGAGAATACCTGTTTCCAGCAACTAATGGGTGGAATGGTCTTTAATATTTTGAGTATACTGTATTACAATCAAAAGAATCAGCAGTTTAGCGATAAGGAGATCGTGAATCGCGTAAATAAGGCTAAAATAATAATGCAGGAAAATATTTATAATAATATAGCTCCGGAAGATATTTCAAAAAGACTTAATCTTAGTTATTCCTGGTTTAGAAGAGCTTTTAAAGAGTATACCGGCTTCTCTCCGGCAAAGTATATGAATGAACTTAAATTGCAGAAAGCAAAAGTTTTATTAACCAATACTTCGAAAAGTGTAAAAGAAATATCTATATCTTTGAGTTTTGACAATGTCGAATATTTTTCTACCTTTTTCAAAAAAATGACCGGAAAAACTCCCGTTGAGTATAGAATTTACTCGACTAAATTTCATAATAAATAAAAAAATATGAAAAAAATTTTTATAGCAGCCTGCATCTGCTTTAGCATATTAGGGTGTACCGACCACGACTTGTCCGACAGTGGGAACTACACTGAACAGGAAACAGATAATATATGGATTTATAAACAAATGAAAACTTATTATTTATGGAGCGATGAGATTCCCGATCAGGTAAATACCACTCTCTCTCTTCCTCAAACGTCTTATTTCGCAAGTTTACTGCACCGATACGAAAATGAGAAGCATAAAGTTTTTTTCTCGAGCATCAGCGAAAAAACTTCCGACTCCAAAGCTGACGACGCTCCGGACGCAGATAAAACTTATGAGAGCGGATTCGGATTTACAGGTCGTATAATCAGTGTTCTGGCAGACAATCCATATACTGCGCTCCAGATCCTTTATGTGATTCCCGGTTCTCCGGCAGATTTAGCAGGAATCGACAGAGGGGATTTGTTTACAAAATATAACGGAACATCGATAGCAAGCGGAAGTTTATCGGTAATAAATTCTTTATCAAAGGTGAATCTCACAAAATGGGATATTATGAATGAAGACGAGGGCGAAACCATATCATTGGAAGCATCTACTTACAAAAACACACCTATAATAAAATCTAAAGTCATCGGAACCACGGTTTCAGATGAAATAATAATAGGATATTTAGCATATAATGAATTTTCATACGGATCGAGTTATTGTTTTTTAAATGAACTGAAGGACGTTTTCAGAAAATTCAAAGCATATAATATTTCGGATCTGGTTCTTGATTTGAGATACAATCCGGGAGGATACGTCTCAGTTGCCACAACTCTTGCCAGTATGATAGCACCTAAAAATAGTGTTGAAAGCAAAGATGTATTTATAATTCAGGAATACAACGATACTTATGCAGCACAGTTAAAGAAAAATGATACAGAGTACGATATAACGCGATTCTCCCTTACTGACGAAGAATTATCAGGGTGTAATATCGATCTCAGTTCTATTCATATCATAACCCAAAGCTACACTGCCTCTGCAAGCGAACTTGTTATTCATGCTTTAAAACCATATATGGAAGTTCATCAATACGGCCTTACAACTTATGGAAAAAATCTGGGATCAGTACAAATTTCCAGCAGTTCCGTTAATTGGATCCTTCAACCTATTGTTTCGAGAGTATATGATAAGAACAACGTATCAGGGTATGAAAACGGAATAAGTCCGACTACGGGTGGTGAAGTAAACAGCGATGATAGTGCGCTTCTATATCCATTCGGAGATTATAATGAAATTCTTCTGGGTATGGCTCTTGAAAATATTATATCGTTAAGAAGCAAATCTCCTGTTTTTGTAAAAGAAAATTATGAAACAATACCAATCGAAGTTTTGGAAGACGTTGTTTTTGAAAACCGGGGAGTTATAAATTAAAAAAGCGGCTTAAGCCGCTTTTTTTATCTTTTATTATTTTTAGCCATTTGCTGTTGCTGCTTCATGGCATCTTCGTAACGCTGCATAAACTTGGATTTCTTTTTAGGTTTCTTAGGAGTTTCCTTCATTTTTTTATGAAGTTCTTTCTCGTCGATCGCATATCTGAATCCTATCGTCTGACCCATCGTAATTATATTGGATAGAAAATAATAATAACTTAATCCGCTGGAATAGTTATTGAACCAAAACAATAACATTATAGGCATAAGGTATAGCGTCATAAACTTCATTCCTGCCATCTGTGGCGCATTACCGGCAGAGGTTTGATTGAAGTTTAGTTTCGATGAAACAAACATAGCCACTGCCATCAGAAGCGTGAACAAACTGACATGGTCGCCATAGAAGGGTATCTCGAACGGAAGATTAAGAATACTGTCGTAAGATGAAAGATCATCCGCCCATAAGAAACTCTCTCCTCTTAATTCTATAGACGCAGGGAAGAAACGGAACATCGCAAAGAGAATCGGCATCTGCACCAGTAACGGAAGACATCCGCCCATAGGATTGACTCCTGCTCTTTGATAAATTTCCATCGTTGCCTGCTGTTTTTTCATCGCATCTTTCTGATCCGGATATTTTTCATTAAGTTGATCTATATCAGGCTTCAAGGCCCGCATTTTAGCCATTGAAAGATAAGACTTATAGGTAAGAGGGAATAATATCAATTTGATAATTATAGTAAGTAATAAAATTATAACGCCATAACTACTTATGAATTTATTAAGAATATCGAATGTGGGAATAACTATAAGCCGGTTTATCCAACGTATGAGCCATCCTCCGAGTGGAACTAATTTCTGAAGCTCCAAATCATAGTTATTAAGAATGTTATATTTATTCGGGCCGAAATAAAATTTAAAATTATAGTTTGCCGCCATCGGAGAAAAAGGCACAGCCAATTGGGTATTGAATTTTTTTAATTTTCCCGTGCCCGGCTCGAATGTTTCGTAGGCAACCGATCCATTCTGGAATGAGTCTTCTGCGATAATTATCGACGAGAAAAACTGTTGTTTGAATCCTACCCACTTTATTTTTGAATTTATGTCTTTTGATTTAGATTTTTTAGAATCTTTTGAGGTTCCTAAATCTTCCAAGCTGGAATCGTTCGGATACATATATGCTACGGTAGAATAGTTGTTTTCATTCTCATATCCTTTCTCGTTCTGGAAGGCAACAGTACTCCAATTAAGAATAATATCCGATTGATGCGGAGCTAATTTATTTTCCATGCCTACCATGCGGATATCAAAATCTATCATATAGTCATCCGGATAAATAGTATAGTTAAATTCAATAAAAGACACTGAATCAACATATAAGCGCAACGGAATGTTCTCTGTCGTTTCTCCGACCGTAATATTTCCGGAAATTTTTTCAGGTTTAAAATAAAATTGAGAGGTATTTATCTGTGTGTTAGTAAATAAAGAGATATTAAACTCCGCATTATTTTTATCGAACAAATAAAGAGGTTCGCCATTATAACGTTTGTAATCTTTAAGTTCCACCGATACTATTCTACCTCCTTTATTGGAAAAAGAAATTACCATTACATCGTTCTCAACGGTAAATATTTCCTCTGAACCTTCCAGGGAAGAATATAGATATTCCCCTAAGGAACCGGACAGTTGTTGCTGATAATAGTCATTGTTCAAATTGTCAGAGGGAATACTATTTACTTCCGAGTTGCCATTTGAAGGGATATAAGTAGTTGTCTGATTGACCGTATTTAAATACTGTAATTGTTTTTCTCTCTGTTTCGAGTTCCACCACGAAAAAGCAAGCAGAACTATACCGATCAAAACCAGACCGATAACTGAATTTTTATTCATTTATTTTTGGATTTTACTTTCACAATAATTTAAAGCCGCGCGTACGAATGATACAAAAAGAGGGTGGGGATTAAGTACCGTACTTTTGTACTCCGGATGAAATTGAACTCCGACAAACCATGGATGCGAAGGAATCTCAACTATTTCCACAAGATTTGTATCCGGATTTATCCCTACAGTTTTCATCCCTGCTGCATTAAATTCTTCCTTATATTTGTTATTGAACTCGTAACGATGACGATGACGCTCGCTTATCTCTTCTTTTTTATAGGAATTAAAGACTATCGACTCTTTTTCAATTTTACATGGATAAGCACCAAGCCTCATTGTTCCGCCCTTATCGGTGATATTTTTCTGTTCTTCCATAAGATCGATCACCGGATATTTTACATGATCGTCCATTTCCGTCGAATTCGCGTCTACAAAACCGATAACATTCCGTGCATATTCGATCACAGCACACTGCATACCCAGACATATTCCGAAAAATGGAATATTATTGGTCCGCGCATAATGAACTGCGGTTATTTTACCTTCGATACCTCTATTGCCAAATCCGGGCGCTACTAATACACCACACATAGTTCCTAAAACCGAATCTATATTTTCCGGATTGAGTTTTTCGGAATTTATATATTTGAGATTAACCTTTGTATCGTTTGCCGCCCCTGCATGAATAAACGACTCCACAATAGATTTATATGCGTCGGGTAATTCCGTGTATTTTCCTATTAATGCGATATTTACCTTTTTTTTAGGCTCTTTTACTTTATGTGCGAAATTTATCCAGTTCTCCAGATCTGGTTTTTTGTTGTAGTCCAGATTTAACTTTCTTAAGGTAACAACATCCAGTTTCTGATCGAGCATCTTCAACGGAACTTCATAAATCGTCGAAACATCGATTGACTCGACTACCGCATCCTTATCTACATTACAGAACAGTGCGACTTTCGATCTGATATCTTCGCTGATATGTTTTTCGGACCGCAATACAAGTATATCCGGTTGAAGTCCATTCTCGAGAAGCATTTTAACGGAATGTTGGGTTGGCTTGGTCTTGAGTTCACCGGAAGCGGACATATACGGCAATAAGGTAAGATGAACAACCACGGTATTTCCTGCACCAAGATTATATCGTAATTGTCTTACCGCTTCAATGTATGGCAAGGATTCGATATCCCCCACAGTTCCCCCAATTTCAGTTATGACGACATCGTATTTCTGGTTACTGGCAACCATTTTTATACGACGTTTTATTTCGTCGGTTATATGAGGAATAACCTGCACGGTTTTTCCAAGAAACTCTCCTCTGCGCTCTTTATTTATTACGCTCTGGTAAATTCGACCTGTTGTTACATTATTAGCCTGAGATGTATGTATGTTGGTAAAACGCTCATAATGACCGAGATCAAGATCTGTTTCCGCACCATCCTCCGTGACATAGCACTCTCCGTGTTCATAAGGGTTGAGTGTTCCCGGGTCGACATTTATATAAGGATCGAGTTTCTGAATTACGACAGAATATCCACGTGCCTGTAATAATTTAGCTAATGATGCTGAAATTATACCTTTACCCAGTGAAGAGGCCACACCGCCTGTAACAAAAATATATTTAGTTTGTTTTTTTATTGTTTCCATTTATGAAATTAACCCTCTTGGTTATCTATCAATTTAATTTTTTCGGCAATCACTGCCATCTCTTCTTTTGCTTTCGATATCTTATCGTTTACATCACGAATCAGGGATTCTGCATTTTTTGATTTAGCGAAAAAACCAATATTGTTTTCCAGCAGCGAAATATCCGCTTCAAGCTGTTTCATTTTGTTATAAAGGCGGTCACGTTCGCTTCTTACAGAGTTTTTATTTTTGAAAGACGAGATTTTATCACGAAACCTCTCTATCTTACGATCTTTATCTTCTCCTTTTAATTTAGCAAAATGAGCGTCGATAACCTCTCTGTATTCTCCCTGCAAAGCATCTTTTTCTTTCAAGGGAACGAATCCTATTTCCGCCCACCGTCTTTGATAATCTTTCAACGTTTCGAAGCCGTGGTCTCTATCCGTGATCTCAAACTTTTTTATCTCCTCAAGGAGTTGTCGTTTTTTAAGGAGATTTTCCCCGTAGACCAAATCTATTTCTGAATAATGCGCAGCTTTTCTGTCAAAAAAAGTATCGCACGCTTTTCGGAATCGTTTCCATACGGAATCGGAATATTTACGTGAAACCATTCCTGTATCCTTCCATCTTTTCTGAAGAGCAATAAGCTGATCCGTAGTATTCTTCCAATCAGTGCTTTCCTGTAACGATTCTGCAATTAGACAAATCTCCATTTTCTCGTTAAGATTTTTTTCCATTTCGTCCTTCAGACTGGAATAAAAAACTCTCTTCTTCTCAAAAAAAGTATCACATGCGATCCGAAACCGTTCATAAATCACAGTATTTTCTTTTTTGGGAGCAAAACCTATTGTTTTCCAAATTTTTTGTATCTCAATTATAGAATCTGACGCCTTATCAATCTCTTTCTTACCCGAATATTCGGAATTCGCGATTTCTTCAGCTTTTAAACATAACTCTGTCTTCATTTCTAAATTCCGAAGCTGCTCCTCTTTTAAATTTTCAAAATGTTCCTGATGTCTTTTATTTATTTTGGAACTTGCCTCCTTGAACCGATCCCAATGAGGTTCCTTTAATTCTTTCGATACAGGACCTATTTCACGCCATTGTTCATGTAATTTTTGAAGTTTATGAAATGCAGTTATCGGCGAGCCTTCCAATAGTAATGCTTCCGCGTCTTCACACAGCTGGGTTTTACTTTCTGCATTCTTTTTTAAATCAAGATCTCTTAATTCGTTGTTTATTTTAATATAATTATAAAAATTTTCAACGTGGAGATGATAAGTTTCCCATAAATCTTTAACGTGAACTTGAGGAATCGGACCTATTTCTTTCCATCTATTTTGTAGATCTCTAAATGTAGCAAATGTATGATTTAAAGTTTCGTTACTATTTACGAGTTCTTTCAGCTGATCGATTATTCGGAGCTTCTCTTTATAGTTCTCTTCTTTTTCTTTTTCAGAGTCCGCGATAAATTCATCTCTCTTTTTTCTGTATTCCGATAAAAGTATTTTAAACCGTTCCTCTTCTTCATCCGCAGGTACTTCGAATTCTTCTTCTATTCCTCCGTTTTCAATAAATTCGGCTTTCAGTAATTCGATTTTTTTCTTATATTCTTTATAAAAAGCGGTTTTGACTGCGTCGACATTCTTTCTTATAGAATTAACGGGATTATTATTTACTAATGCGGCAAAATCCTTTAGTAATTCCTCTGAGGTGCGTTGAGAGTAATCATTCTCTTCCTCATTCGGAATACGTTCAGCGTCACTATCCAAAAGAATTTCCTCGGTCAAAGCAGTCTCTTTCACTTCTATGTCACTTAGAGTTTCGTCATCAGAAGTAGGGATTTCAGGCGATACGGTAGTATCGATGTTTTTGTCAACATCGATTTGTTCCTGCGGAACAGATTCGTTAAAATTATTCCTTGTTTCCATGCTACATTATAATTAATATACTAAAAGGCAAAGTTACTTATAATTATATTTAATCACAACGAGGAGAGAAGTATTTTATTTTAATGGAGATTCAGGCTCTTTTGCCATATGCGAATAGAACAGTCTATCCAGTAACCCATGTGATATTTTTTTAAGAAAAAAGGTGGCCTTACCCTGAAAATCCAGAAGAAGGAGCTTTTTTCTTCGGTAAATACCGTTGGCTATTTGTTTTGCGACCTCTTCGGCAGTCATCATTTTTTCTTCATTGCGAGGGGTTTCGCCCTGTTTGGATCCGTCTGCTGTCAATGCAGAAAACCTTATATTGGACGCCGTAAAACCTGGATATGCGATCATTACATGCACCCCTTTTTTAAGGTTCTCAATTCTTACAGTTTCCAGAAATCCCTGTATTGCGTATTTTGAAGCAGAGTATCCAGTGCGGGCGGGAAGCCCGTGTAATCCTGCGACAGACGATACTCCGGTAATAGACCCTTTAGATTTCTGAATATACGGTAAAGAATATTTTACACAATAGGCAGTTCCCCAAAAATTAACGTCCATAAGTCTTCGAAGAACTTCCATATCTACATCATCCAGAATGGCTCTCATTGATATTCCCGCATTACAAACCAAGATATCAATTTTTCCAAATGCTGATACAGCAGCTTCTACAAGTTTCCTGCAATCGGACTCTTTCGTTACATCGGTCTCTTCGTAGATATTCTCAATGTTTTTTTTCGCTAAACCGATAGATAAGTCTTTAAGTCTGTCGACAGACCTTGCTCCCATAACTATCTTAGCTCCATGCGAGGCGAATTCATTAACCAATGCTAACCCGATCCCGGAACTTGCTCCGGTAATAATTACTACCTTGTCTTTAAATTTCATTTGGTATATTCTAATATATAAATCATGTGAGGTTCAACGTCGACTGTTTTTTCCCCGTCTCCCTGTTCCGTACATTGAACAAAAATATTTAATTGATTTTTACTTTTCCATAATTCGGTATCAATTGTAGGCTCCCAGGAATTCACTGGAAAATCAGTAAGATCACTATATTCCCAATTCCCTGTTCCGACATCTTCAGAATACGCTAAAGAAACTTTAGAACCTCTTTCTTCATCTCTGAAAATATAATAAATGCTTGTTTTTCCATCTTCGATATGGGAAACCAATCTCGGACGAGAAACAGGAATTTTCTTCGTTCCGACTCCGGATAAAGTAAAATCCGTGGTCCTTTTACTTACCTGATTTATATTCCATTTCATTCCATCATAGTAGACAAGAAAGTATTGGGGTACGTTTAAATCTTTCCAGTAAGTCGCTATATATGGATTTCCATAATTGTCAGTCGTCATACTGGTCTGATTTATGAGTTCCTTATTCTGTGGTATCCTGCAAACATATTCAGCATTTTCTATTGTTATAGGTAATTCATATATAGACCCGTCTGATCTTTGCCATGTTATTCCTCCATCCGAAGACAAGGCATAACATAAATCGTGGTTCGTTGCTACATCCGCACTTTCACGCCAAACCCACGAAACATGGATTACGTCATTCGAATCCATGCACATTTGCCAGTAAGCATTTCTTTTTCCCTCTCCGGAAATGAGATTGTTCTGGACATCTTCCCATCTTTTTTCTTCGGTAATGTATCTTTTCAATACAAGATTTCCGTTACCGGAACTACCGCTTCTATAAGCAAACAGAAGATCGCCGTTTGAAAAACGATAAAATTCGGGATAAGTAACATTGTCTTCATCGAATCCGGTCATTTTTTCCTTTTCGCCCAATTCTAACTCTAAAGGGAAGATCGACTTTACATAATTGAGCGCATTTCCGTGATGATCCCATGATACATGGAGATAACCGTCACCGTCAATCATTATACTAATAATATTATGAGCATCTTCTGCACGCCCTTTATATTGCGTTATATGTATTTGCCATTTTTCAAGTCCTTTTTGTCGTTTACCCAGAACGAGATTTTTATTGTCATCATAGAAGGCAATAAACTGGTTATTTTCATGCGTGACAACCGAATTATTACGAAAAACAGCTGTGTTTACCGAGTTTTTGCTCCAGCCATAATCTACTGGTATTAATTTGGTTGTAGAATTGCAAAGTATTCCATTGACAATAAATAAAAAAACAAAAAATTTTCTTTTAATTATCATGTTTTTAAATTTTTAATCTGTAAATATAAATATTTATTTCTTTTAGGGTTAGAAAATTATTTTATTATCTTTATTAGAGGTATATGTAACTACGTAAAATCTATATTTAACTCAAAACAACAGTTGTGAACCTTCCTTATATCGACATACACACACATAATCTCCAAAAAGAAGAAGATACCCTAAAGATCTTCTCAGTATTATTAAATTCCGACACTATTTTTCCTGAAAATATTTTATTTTCAGCAGGAATACACCCGTGGAATGCCAATACCGCAAAGGAAAAAGATTTAAATTTACTCTACTCCCAAAATAATAACCTCGTTGCAGTAGGGGAGACAGGGTTAGACTTCGCTATTAATAATTCAGATAAAGACAAACAAGTCTATTGGCTTAAAAAGCAGCTTGAGATCGCATCCGAATTGAAATTGCCCGTTGTAATACACTGCGTAAAAGCTTATTATAAGATATTAGAAATATTGGATAATTATCCTCTCAAATCTATAATTTTCCACAGTTTTATAGGTAGCAAAGAAACTGCATCCGAAATAATTAAACGTGGATACTTAATCTCTGTCAGCGACAGAAGCTTACGCTCGCCTAAGACAATCGATGTTTTAAAAAGTATAAATTTGGACTCTGTTTTACTGGAAAGCGATGAAAGTGGTAATATAAAAGATAATTATATGAAACTTAGTAATATAAAAAATATTTATCTTAGCGATCTTAAAAAAAATATTTTTGAAAATTATTTACGGATATTTAACGCATAATGGATTGGCTCGAACGAACAGAACTTCTTTTGGGAAATGAAAAATTAACTAAACTAAAAGAATCAAAGGTATTAGTGGTAGGTCTCGGAGGAGTAGGAGCTTACGCAGCCGAAATGCTTTGCAGGAGCGGCGTAGGCCGACTAACTATTGTGGATGCGGATACTGTTAATATTTCTAATATAAATCGACAGCTTATTGCTTTAAACAGTACATTGGGACTAAACAAAAGCGATGTATTGGAGAGGCGGTTGAAAGACATAAATCCGGAAGTTGAAATTCAGAAATTAAATATTTTCTTAAAAGACAGATTTGCCGATGCAGTCCTCGATCAGGGATTTGATTATGTTGTAGATGCAATAGATACTTTATCACCAAAAGTAAATTTGATCAAGGGCTGTTTGGACAGAAAAATTCCTCTTGTAAGTTCAATGGGGGCTGGAGCAAAAACAGCTCCTGAAATGATTGAAATTACGGATATTTCAAAATCACATCATTGCCCGTTAGCCCATATGCTAAGAATGCGTCTGCATAAATTAGGAATAAGAAAAGGGTTTTACGTGGTATTTTCTCCGGAACCTCCCAGAGAAGGGGCTATAATTTCTTGCGATGAGCAAAATAAAAAATCCAATGCAGGAACCATTTCTTATATTCCTGCCGTATTCGGATGCTATTGTGCATCTGTTGCAATAAGGAGTCTTATAGACGAGTTCTAAACTCAATTCCAGGGCACCAATTTAACATAATATAGATTATGTGTCGCCGAGAATTTCTAAATACCGGAGTAAATATCAAAGGTTTTGTCTTCATAGAGCACAACTATTTTATCTATTTTCCTTTCTTTTTTTATCGACTCGAAGAATGGCAGTATCGAATCCATTTTATTATTCGATATGTCGTTAGTATCACTTTGTATCCTTCGATACATACTTCCTTTTCCTTGTATTAACCAGTCCGGATTTATTTCCGGGAACCGATCCAACAACTTTACAATAAAATCGAAACCAGGCTTGTTTCGCCCTGAAGTTAGATGAGAAACACTCGACGGCTGTATATCCATAATTTCAGCAAATTGTGACGAAGTTAATTTCTTAGCGCTAAGTATTTCCTGAATGCGATTATTCATTGTACGATCTTTTTTACAAATGTAAATATTATTTATTTAAATACCTACCGGAAAAAACAAACACTTCCGCGCCTGCCAATAACAATCGTAATTTAACTTCATATAAACCATTTAAATTACTAATATACAAATCATTAATTGCATTTAAGTAAATCTGGACAACGATTATCGCACTTTGTCGCACCTCTACCTATATTTTAGATCAATAATAAATTTAATTATGCTATTTATCTAACTGGAAATAAGCAATATGTAACCATAAAAATATCGCAGAGCATAACTTCGCGGCACATTATACCTGCTGTTTTACATTTGTATAATACGTTTACGAACCGTTAAACGCTAAATAATACTATCTTTGCATAAAATTTTTAAATACTATTATATGTCAAATAAACTATTATTGATTCTATGTTTATCGTTAATTGTTAATGGATGTAAACCCAAAGTTGTAACACACGATATAATCACCGTAAGTATTCAACCGTTAAAATTTTTTATTGAGGAAATTGCAGGAGAAGATTTTGAAATAAATATAATAGTGCCTCCGGGTATTGAATCAGAAACATTTGAACCACTCCCCTCTCAAGCACGGGAGTTATCTTTGTCTAAAATTTATTTTGAATTAGGATTACTTGAATTCGAATCTATTCTTAAAAACGGAGTACTTTTCAGCCTTCCGAATCTGCAAATTGTTAATCTTTCCGAAAATTTAAAATTAATAGATGATTGCTCTTCACATGACCACATGCACCCCCATAAACATTACCATGATCCTCATATTTGGCTCTCACCCATCAATATGAAAATTTTCGCAGCAAGAATAGCTTCGGAACTATCTCTTTTAAATCCGGACCAAGCTTTTAAATATAAACAGAATGCAGATTCTCTTGCAATTAAAATAGATTCACTAAATATATATATAAAAGAAACATTTAGAGATCTTCCAAACAGAGACATACTTGTCTATCATCCATTCTTAGGTTATTATTGCAAAGAATATGATTTACAAATGCACTCGATCGAGCACGAAGGAAAAGAACCATCTGTAAGGTATCTGAAAGAACTACATAAAACAATTGATCTGAGAAAAATAACTACAATATTTTACCAAAAAGAAAATAATTTCAATACCATTAAGGCTATTTGCGAAGAAACGGAAATAAATCCGGTGGTTCTTGATCCGCTCGCTTACAATTGGATCGATAATATGTATGCCATAACAGATGAAATAGGTAAATCGCTGCAAGAATGAATAATCCAATAATATCCATAAGGAATTTAGACGTAGCTTACGAGACAAAAGAAGTAATAAAAAACGCTTGTTTTGACATTTTCCCTAACGATTTTATAGGAATAATCGGTCCTAACGGCGGAGGTAAAACCACCCTTGTAAAAGCCGTATTAAAAAGTATTCCTTATAAAGGAAGTGTAATTTACTCCAAAGAAATTGAAAAAAAAGGATACAGAAAAATCGGTTATTTACCGCAAATAACCAGAATCGACAGGCAGTTTCCGATAAATGTGCTGGATGTGGTACTTTCCGGACTCCAATCTCAAAAAGGTATATTCGGTAGATTTCACAAAGATGACCGGATCCGCGCTATGGAATTATTGAGTATGACTAATATAGAAGGTTTATCACATAACAACATCAACGACCTTTCAGGAGGCGAGTTTCAGCGGGTTATGCTGTGCAGAGCGTTAATTGCCGATCCAATCTTATTAATATTGGACGAACCCAATAATTTTGTAGATAACAATTTTGAGAAAGAACTCTATACATTGCTGAAAGAACTCAATAAAAAAATATCGATAATGATCGTATCTCATGACATAGGAACGATCACGTCGCATGTGAAGAGTATAATTTGCGTCAATAAAAATGTTTATTACCATGACTCGAACCAAATAAACTCGGAACAATTAAAAAATTATAACTGCCCTTTACAAACAGTTTATCACGGCGATATTCCACATACGGTACTGGAAAAACATTAATTGTATTAATATATGATAATCGATACGGAAAACAGATGGTTTGCAATCGTAAATCCGGTGGCCGGAGATAGAAAAGGGTTACTCGACTGGCCTTTGATAAGCAAATTATTACGGGACAGTAAAATTCCGTTCGACTTTGCCTTTACCGAGAAAAAATATCATGCCATAGAGCTTGCAGTCGAAGCGATAAATAACGGATATAAAAAAATTATAGTTGTTGGAGGAGATGGTACAATTCACGAAGTAATTAACGGCGTATATATTCAAAAGAATATTTCTGCTTCAAGAATCACCATCGCTGTAATCGCCGTCGGTACTGGTAATGACTGGATAAGAATGTTCGGAATACCGAGGAAGTATACTGAAGCCATCAAGGCAATTGTCGAAGGGCACACTTTCTTGCAGGACGTAGGATTAGTGTCTTATTATAAAAGCAATTTTCCACACCAAAGATATATGGCCAACGTTGCCGGAGTTGGATTCGATGCCTATGTAAACAAAAAATATAATCGTCTAAAAGACGAAGGCAAAAGGGGTAAATGGCTGTATATTTGGAGTACATTAAAATCCGTATTACGATATTCTTCTACTGATGTAAAACTATACATAGATGGTAAAAAAATCCTCGGAGCCCCGGTTTATAGTGCAGCAATAGGAATCGGAAAATACAATGGGGGCGGAATGCTGCAGAATCCTGAAGCAATCGCAGACGACGGTTTATTCGATGTTACTATAATTAGAAACATAAGCCGCATACGGGTTTTTGCAAACGTTAAAACACTCTATAACGGGAAGATATATAAAGTACCTAAAGTATCGTTTTACAGAGGCCGTAAAATAAGAATCGAGTCTTCTCCGGAAATCGCAATTGAAATAGACGGAGAAGCATTAGGATATTCCCCTTTCGAATTTGAAATTATAGAAAAAGGGATTAATGTAATAGTCGCAGAAAGATTTATTAATGATTTAAAATAAATAACTATGAAAAAAATCGTATCTACTAAAAATGCCCCTGAGGCTGTGGGCACATATAGTCAGGCAGTGGAAAATAATGGAACTATATACGTTTCAGGACAACTCCCTTTAGATCCGGCTACCAATAAAATGCCGGAGGCTATTCAGGAACAAACGGAACAGTGTCTAAAAAATATTTCTTCCATTCTTGAAGAAGCCGGATATTCTTTGGACAACGTGGCCAAAACAACCGGGTTACTGGATGATCTGGGAAACTTTGCAGAAATGAATAAAACTTATGTAAAATTTTTCCAGAAAGATATGCCGGCAAGGGTTTGCTATCAGGTGGTAAAATTACCAATGGGTGCAAAAGTAGAAATCGATGTCATCGCTGTAAAATAAAAAGGATGCTAAGGCATCCTTTTTATTTTAATTCCTAAATAATTCTACAAAAGATTTATTTCTTTTAAAACATCGTTAGTTTTTCTTACTGCATCCGCACTTTTAGCAAATAGCGCTTTTTCTTCCTCGGTAAGTTTAATCTCCAGAATTTTTTCAACTCCATTTTTACCAATTACAGCAGGAATACCGATGCAGATATCTTTTTGTCCATATTCTCCTTCAAGTGCGACACAGGAAGGAACGACTTTTTTCTGATCCTTAAGAATTGCCTCCACTACATACGCTGCCGCAGCCCCCGGAGCATACCATGCAGATGTTCCGAGTAAAGATGTAAGAGTTGCACCTCCGACCATAGTATCCGCAACTACTTTTTTCAAAGTTGCTTCGTCTGCAAACTCGGAAACAGGTATACCTTTATAAGTTGCCTTACTTACTAAAGGAATCATTGTTGTATCACCATGGCCTCCGATAACCATACCTTCGATTTCGTTAGAATTGGCATCAAGAGCTTTGCTGAGATAACACTTAAATCTCGAACTATCGAGAGCCCCTCCCATTCCGAATATTTTATTTTTAGGAAGTCCGCTTATTTTACTTGCAAGATAAGTCATCGTATCCATAGGATTACTTATCATAATTATTATCGCATCCGGAGAGTATTTAAGAATATTTTCTACTACGGTCTTGACTATTCCCGCATTGACCCCAATAAGTTCCTCGCGTGTCATTCCCGGTTTGCGCGGAACTCCGGATGTAATTACAACTACATCGGATCCTGCCGTCTTCGAATAGTCATTCGTAACTCCGAGCAGATTGGTATCAAAGTCCAGCAACGTCGCCGTCTGAAAAATGTCGAGTATTTTGCCTTCTGCAAATCCTTCCTTAATATCCAATAAAACCACTTCACTTGCAGTTTCTTTAGTTGCTAATACATTAGCACACGTCGCTCCTACATTACCGGCACCTACGACAGTTGCTTTATTTCCCATATTTTAAATTATTTAACCTATTAACTCTCTGTATTGTTCAGCGTCCAGGAGATCCTCCAGCTGAGCTTTATTTTTTATCCGGATTTTAACGATCCATCCATCCCCGTAAGGATCCGAATTTACCACTTCGGGATTGGAATCCAGAAGATCATTAAACTCAAGTATATCTGCATCCACAGGTAAAAATATATCTGAAACGGTTTTTACAGCTTCTACTGTTCCGAAAATATCTTCCTTCACTAATTCCTCTCCTACTGCAGGAACATCAATAAAAACTATATCACCAAGCTGATCCTGTGCAAAATCGGTAATGCCTACATAAGCAATATCATTATCGATAATCCGAATCCATTCGTGATCCTTAGAATACTTTAATTCCAATGGTATATTCATTTCAAAAATTCTTTATGTACGTCAAAGGTAATTCTTTCTTTTGACAACTCAATCATAAAAACTAAACAAATTTATTAATAAAATACGGACGGAATCCCTTCCGCCCGTATATATAAAAATCGACAACTATGCTTCTTTAATCATTTTAAACGGATCCATGTCAGCCAAATCGGAATTAATTATAAATGTATAAATCTTTTCTATCTCCGCGACGGAATTTTTAACGTAAATTTCAGCAGAGAGCCTGTAATCGTCATTCTCAGCTGCCTGAATCATCAACAGATAACCGAGAATGATATGTCCTGCCATTTCAACCATTCTCCGTGCATGAAAATCGATAAATTCATTGTCGTTTTTAGACGTGACCGTTTCAACTGCAGCAGAATATTTATCAATCATGGAGCTTTGAAGTTTTTGCAAATGTGAAACGTCTGGACAATATTCCCCTACTTCGTACTCCCTCATTTTATTAAGGTAGGTTCCGGTAGTGACATGACGTATAGCAGCGACTACCTGAAGCTGCGAAGTTCCTTCATAAATATTTGTAATCCGTGCGTCGCGATACAATCTCTCGACAGGATAATCCTTCATATATCCCGATCCTCCATGTATCTGAATAGCGTCATAAGCCACCTGATTGCAATATTCACTGGACATCAGTTTCAATAACGGAGTGAACGCATCAGCAAGTTTTGAATAAAACTTCATTTCCGCACGCTCTTCCGGCTCCAATTTTCTTTCTTTAGCGATTGCTTCATAAGTTTTATATATTTCGACAAAACGTGTGGTTTCATACAACATTGCACGGCTTGCATGTACTTTTGCTCTCATATTCGCGAGCATTTCATATACGGCAGGAAATTCGATAATCGGTTTCCCGAATTGCTTCCTTTCATTCGCATATTTTAATGCTTCACGATATGCGGCTTCGGATAAACCGGTAGATTGCGCTCCAATTCCGAGTCTTGCAGCATTCATTAGCGCCATTACGTATTTAATAAGTCCCATTTTGCGGTCGCCCACAAGTTTGGCCGGAGCATCCGTGAATACGAGTTCGCAAGTCGGAGATCCTTTGATCCCCATCTTATTTTCAATACGGCGTACTTTTGTAGCAAGATGCTTTTTATCGTATACAAACATGGATAGTCCCCTTGCATCGGTAGTACCCTCTTCCGAGCGTGCAAGTACAAGAGATATCTCTCCGTCACCGTTTGTAATGAATCGTTTGACTCCGTTTAATAACCAGGTCTGTTTATCCTCATCCCAATGTGCCTTTAGCATTACCGCTTGAAGATCGCTCCCTGCATCAGGTTCAGTAAGGTCCATGGCACAAGTCGCAGCCTCATAACAAACTTTAGTAAGGTATTCCTGTTTGATATCTTCCGAAGCGAATTCATTCAGCGTTTCAGCACAATCCTGAAGTCCCCAGATATTTTCAAAACCTACGTCTGCCCTCGATACCATCTCATTAGACATGACAAAACAAGTCAACGGACAATTCAAGCCACCATATCGTCGCGGAAGTGATATTCCGTACAGTCCGGCTTTAGCCAATGCTTCGTGATTCTCCTGAGTTCCGCGAGCGTATACCACACGATCGTTTACTACCTTAGGTCCTTCATGATCCACTGACTCCGCATTGACTGCAATAACGTCACCGCAGATTTCTCCTAAAATCGTCAGAACCTGTTTATAATTTTCGATTGCATCTTCATAGTCCACCGGTGCGTAATCGTATTTATCCTTATCTTCAAAACCACGTTCGCGCAGCTCCACGATTTTTTTCATCAAAGGATGCGACAAATGGTATAAAAAATCTTTATTATCCAGAAAAAAATTAGCCATTTTTAAATTCTTTTAAGAAGTAATTACTTGCTGTTCTCTTTGTAGGCGCTTATCAATTTCGGTATCACATCCATTACATCTCCGGTAATCGCATAATCCGCGATTTTATTTATCGGAGCTTCCGGATCAGTATTGATAGAAATGATCATCGCAGATTCGTCCATTCCTGCCGTATGTTGGATCTGCCCTGAGATACCGCATGCAATGTATAACTTCGGACGGACGGTCACACCGGTCTGTCCGACCTGTCTTTCATGTTCTGCAAATCCTGAATCCACAGCAGCCCGCGATGCGCCTACTTCTCCACCGAGAACATCGGCAAGCTGGAATAAGAGACCGAAATTCTCTTTTGAACCGACACCGTAGCCTCCGGAAATAATTATCGGAGCATTTTTAATGTCTATCTTTCTATCTTCGATATGCCTGTCTATTATCCTTACGATAAAATCACTGTCATTGAGATATTTATTTACGTCTAATTTTTTAAGTTCTCCTTGCTTGGCACCAGAATATTCCTCTTTTTTCATAACTCCTTCCCTTACGGTTGCCATCTGAGGGCGTTTATCAGGATTTATTATCGTAGCTATGATATTACCTCCGAATGCAGGACGTATCTGATATAAAAGATTTTTATATTCCGTACCGGATTTTGCATCGGAATGGTTTCCGATTTCCAGACTCGTACAATCCGCAGTCAATCCGCTATAAAGTTTGGAAGAGACGCGCGGTCCGAGATCGCGTCCGATAGGCGTGGCTCCGAAGAGAGCGATCTGCGGTTGTTCTTCTCTAAAAATTCCGCAGACGATTGAGGTGTGCGGTAAGGTTCTGTACGGATATAGACGTTCATCGTCCGCAACATAAACCATATCAGCTCCGTATTTATATAGTTCGTCTTCTATTCCTTTTAATTTATGACCGATAGCAAGGGCTTCCAATCCACATCCGAGTTTATCCGCCAGCTCACGCCCTTTGGTTAACAGTTCGAGACTGACATCGGCGATTTTTCCCTCCTCAATCTCACAATATACAAATATGTTGTTCATGTAATTACTCTTTATTAATAATTATCCTAACGTGTGGCTTGCAATCAACTCCTTGACAAGTCCTGAAATATCCTCTTCGGAAGATGTGATTTTTTTGGCTTCCTTCGCCTGAAAAACTACATTTTCGATCTTTTTCACCTTTGTGGGCGATCCTGTCAATCCGAGCTGCGGATCTTCCGCATCGACATCAGCAACGCCCCATTCGGATATAGTGAGATAATCCCTTGATTTGCGCAGGTTCATATAGTAATCTTCTTCCAGATTCTGCACCTCTGATATGGTCTTCGCGTGCTTGTATTTCATTACGAGTTTCGCATGTCTCGGACGGCATTCAGGTGCGGAACCGTTTACGGTTACGACCATGGGTATAGTAGATGCGACAGTTTCGATTCCCCTATCCAAACGCCTTTTTATAATCAATTCGTCACCTTCGAATCCGATGATTTCCTCGGCATAAGTGACCTGCGGAATATCGAGTTTCTCAGCAACCTGAGGTCCGACTTGCGCTGTATCCCCATCAATAGCCTGCCTTCCGGCGATAATAAGATCCGGATTTATTTTTTTCAGTGCACACGCGAGTGCGTAAGATGTTGCAAGAGTATCTGATCCGGCAAATTTACGATCGGTAAGAAGTATTCCTCCGTCGGTTCCGCGGAATAACCCTTCCCTGATTATATCTGCCGCTCGGTACGGACCCATGGTAAGTATATGTACTGTGGTTCCTTCGTATTTGTCTTTAAGCCTTAAAGCTTGCTCCAGAGCATTTAAATCCTCCGGATTAAAAATGGCAGGAAGTGCTGCACGATTTACGGTTTCATCCGCCTTCATAGCATCTTTTCCGACATTCCTCGTATCGGGAACCTGTTTGGCCAGCACAACGATTTTAAGTGGTTTATTCATTAGCATCCTGTATTAGTTATTGTTTGTATTCTTCTAAGTATGGGTCTACAAATTTAATTTTTTTTTGAATAAAAGCTAAGATGCCATAATTTTCTTCTTATAAATACGTATGTTTATGACTTGATGCACGGTTATATATAAGGAATATTTACAAAAAAACAGTATCTTGTGCCAATTTTTAAGATAAACAGGGCATGAAAATCTCATATAAATGGCTTACTAAATTCGCTGAAACCGATCTCACACCGGAAGAAATTTCATCCATTCTGACAATGACCGGACTGGAAGTAGAGAGTTTGGAAAAAATCGAAACTATAAAAGGAGGTTTGGAAGGTGTGGTTACAGGCAAAGTTATTACTTGCGAGAAACATCCTGATGCGGACAGACTTAAGGTTACGACAGTCGATCTGGGGGACGGAGAGCCCAAACAGATCGTCTGCGGAGCACCGAATGTGGCGGCAGGACAAAATGTTATCGTTGCCACGGTAGGAAGCATTCTTTATCCTTATGGCGAAACGGAAGGTATAAAAATAAAAAAAAGTAAAATCCGCGGTGTGGAATCTTTGGGGATGATCTGTGCTGAAGACGAGTTAGGTCTCGGAAAAGATCACGAGGGAATAATGGTACTTCCGGACAATACAGAAAAGGGTATTCCTGCTAAAAAATTCTTTAATCTGGAAGATGATTATGTTTTTGAAATAGGACTCACCCCTAACCGGATAGATGCAGCCTCCCATTTCGGAGTAGCACGCGACCTGGCTGCATATCTCACCGCAAACGGAACCAAAACGATTGTCCGCCTTCCGTCCGTAGAAGATTTCCGACCGGACAACAATAATAATGTAATTTCCGTTTCGGTAGAAAACAGCGAAGCATGTCCCAGATATATGGGAATTACCATATCCAATGTAAATGTTGCACCGTCACCGGACTGGCTGCAGAATGCACTGAGAGCGATCGGTATCAACCCCAAAAATAACGTTGTCGATATTACCAATTACGTATTGCACTCCGTAGGACAACCTATGCACGCCTTTGATGCCGATAAAATATCAGGAAAAAAAGTAGTGGTTAAGACCTGTCCTGAAGGTACGCTGTTTACAACTCTGGACGGGGTCGAGAGAAAATTGACGTCTACCGATCTGATGATTTGCGATACAGAAAAGCCAATGTGCATAGGAGGAATTCTCGGTGGAGAGAATTCCGGAGTATCCGACGAGACAAAAAATATATTTCTCGAATGTGCATACTTTAATCCTGTATGGATCCGAAAAAGTGCAAAATATCACGGCATAAATACGGATGCGTCCTTTCGATATGAACGCGGGTGTAATCCCGAAGCCACTGTATTCACTATAAAATATGCAGCACTTCTAATAAAAAAACTTGCAGGAGGTGAAATAAGTTCGAGTCTTATAGATATTTATCCGGAAAAAATAGAACCGAAAAAAATAAAAATTTCTTATAAGAGAATAAATAATCTGATCGGAAAATTGATTCCGGAAGAAACGATAAAAAAAATTCTTGCCTCGCTCGATTTTATAGTTTTAGAGGAATCGGAGAAAGAACTTTATATCGAAGTACCTCTTTACCGCGTCGATGTATACAGGGAAGCGGATGTAATCGAAGAGATCCTTAGAATTTACGGTTACAATAACATAGAAATTCCGGTAAAAGTAAACTCTACTTTAAGCTATGTACAAAATCCGGATAAAGATCGTCTGATAAATATTATATCCGATTTTCTTTCGTCAAACGGATTTAATGAAATAATGAGCAATTCGCTTACCAAAGCGGCTTATTATGAGAATAATAAATCTTACCCTATTCAAAATAGCGTGAAGATACTGAATCCGTTAAGCAGCGATTTGAGCGTTATGAGACAAACTCTTTTGTATAACGCATTGGAGGCTGCGCAGTTAAACACCAATAGAAAAATATCCGATCTGAAATTATACGAGTTCGGCAACATTTACCTCCATAAAAATACGGATGACAAAGGACTGAAAAATTATACTGAAAGAAAAAACCTTTCCATATTGGTCAGTGGTGCCGAAACTGCGGCATCTTGGAATAAAAAATATGTGAAATCCGATTTTTTCACTCTTCGTGGTGTAACGGAGCGGTTGTTAAAACGCCTCGGTTTAGATCTCTCCAGTCTGGATAACGAATATTTTACTTCTTCACTATTTAAAGAAGGGTTCCGTTTTAGCCAAAGAGATAAATACCTTCTTACATTGGGAGTTCTCAGAAACAATCTCCGTGAAAGTTTCGATTTGAAAAATAAAGTTTATTATCTGGAGTTCGATTTCAACAACCTTGTGGAACTGGTGAAAAAAAATAAGATCAGAGTGAAGGAACTTCCTAAATATCCTGAAGTTAAACGCGATCTCGCTCTTCTTATCGATAAAGATATTACATTTGCACAGTTAAAGGAGATTGCATTTAAAACCGAACGGAAGTTCTTAAAATCAATATCTCTTTTCGATGTCTACGAAGGTGAAAAACTTCCGGAAGGGAAAAAATCTTATGCTCTTTCATTCCTACTCCAGGACACCGAAAAAACGATGACCGATAACGACATCGACAAGATAATCAATAAATTTATAACTCAGTTTGAGAAGCAGACCGGAGCAGAAATTAGAAAATAATCATCATTATATGCAGGAAAAAATATTAATCCTCGATTTCGGATCTCAATATACCCAACTCATTGCCCGCAGGGTAAGGGAATTGAATGTATATTGTGAAATTCATCCATACAATCATTATCCGGAGATCGACAGTTCGGTTAAAGGTGTAATTCTGTCCGGAAGTCCATACTCAGTCCGCGACAATGAGGCTCCACAGATCGATCTCAGTTATATTAAAGGAAAACTGCCTTTGTTGGGAGTATGCTACGGCGCACAGTACATGGCTCATAATTTCGGAGGCGAGGTAGTGCCTTCATCTACGCGTGAGTACGGACGTGCATTACTCAATATCTCCGTTTCGGGGTGCCCTTTATTTAAGGATATGAGACCTCAATCTCAGGTGTGGATGTCGCATGGAGACACTATAATAAAACTTCCGGAGAATTATAGGGTAATAGCGAGCACCGACGATGTAAGATTCGCCGCATACAAAATAGATGACGAGAACACCTACGCCATACAGTTTCATCCGGAAGTGTACCACTCCGAAGAAGGGAGCAAACTTCTGAAAAACTTTGTCGTAGACATCTGCGGAAGTAAACAGGATTGGACGCCGGAATCGTTTGTTGAAACGACCGTTAAGGAATTACAGCAAAAATTAGGCGGCGACAAAGTCGTTCTCGGATTATCAGGCGGGGTGGATTCATCTGTTGCGGCGGAACTGCTTCATAAGGCTATCGGAGACAATCTGATATGTATATTTGTGGATATGGGCCTTCTCCGCAAAAACGAATTCGAGAATGTTTTGGAATCATATAAAACCATGGGGCTTAATGTGGTCGGTGTTCCTGCAGGGAAAAAATTCCTTGACGACCTCAAGGGCGTGACCGACCCTGAAACAAAACGCAAAATAATCGGGCGTGATTTCATAGAAGTCTTTGACGATGAAGCTCAAAAACTTAAGGATGTAAAATGGCTTGCTCAGGGAACCATATACCCGGACGTCATAGAATCAGTCTCTGTCAATGGACCTTCGGCAACTATTAAATCTCATCATAATGTCGGAGGACTTCCGGAAAAAATGAATCTTAAAATAGTCGAACCGCTCCGTCTGTTATTTAAAGATGAAGTAAGACGCGTGGGCAGACAGCTGAATATACCTGAAATAATTCTCGGCAGGCACCCGTTCCCAGGACCGGGTCTCGGTATTAGGATTCTCGGAGAAGTCACCGAAGAAAAGGTACGCATTCTTCAGGAAGCGGACAAAATATTTATCGACGGCCTCAGGGAATACGGATTATATGATAAAGTATGGCAGGCAGGAGTAATGCTGCTTCCGGTTCAATCCGTAGGGGTTATGGGAGACGAAAGAACTTATGAGAACTGCGTAGCCCTCCGAGCCGTAATATCTACTGACGGAATGACCGCAGACTGGGTTCACTTACCTTATGATTTTCTTGCAAAGGTCTCCAATGATATTATAAATAAAGTAAAAGGAATAAACAGAGTCGTTTACGATATCAGCTCAAAACCGCCTGCAACCATCGAGTGGGAATAATCGGAAACGAATATGGCTGCTTGTGATCAAGCAGCCTGTTATTTAAACATTATGGATAACGAATATTATTTGGAATTAACGGAGTGTCAGCCCAGAATAAAAGAGCTACATTTTAAAGAACCCATAAACTGGCAGTTAAAGTACGGAGAGGTATGGGCTATAACCGGAGCCAATGGATCGGGAAAAACCATACTTGGTAATATTATAAGTGGAAAAATTCCGATAAGTATCGGAAAAATAAGATATAATGTACTATCCACTACCGATAAAGCGCCCTGGCAAGCAGTAAGAATGTTAACATTCGACAGCGTATACGGACTTGCCAACTTCCGTAACTCATACTACCAACAACGTTGGCACAGTACGGAAAATGACGACATGCCCACAGTACAAGATCTACTCGGAACTTCGCTGGAGCCGGAGATTTTGTCCATATTCGGAATAGATCGGATGATCGATAAAAAAATAAACTTCTTGTCCAGCGGAGAGTTACGCAAATTTCTTCTGACCAAGAGCCTTATGGAAGAACCGAAGATACTGATAATCGATAATCCATACATAGGGTTAGACGCAGAATCGAGAGAAGTACTTACCCAGACTCTGAAAAAACTTACTTATTACGCTAAAACGCAGCTGATATTTATATTTTCTTCTTCTGAAGACATTCCGGATTTTGTCACACATATTTTACCTATTCAGGATATGACAGTGCAGGAACCGATATCCTACAACAATTTTATTTCTCAAAGTAATATAATCTTGGAGCGAGCGGACAGAATTTGTGCGAATGAAATTCAGAGAAAGGAAAATATCATTGAATTAAATAATATTTCAGTTAAATACGGAACCAAAGTAATTCTGAATAATTTCAAATGGCATATTAAAACAGGCGAAAGATGGGTGCTGACAGGTGGGAATGGAAAAGGGAAATCGACTATTCTAAGCCTTATAAATGCGGATCATCCGCAGGCATACTCGAACGACATAAAAATATTCGGAAAAAAGAGAGGATCGTCGGGACAAAGCATTTGGGACGTAAAAAAAAGAATAGGTTATATCTCTCCGGAGATGCACACTTTTTATTCTCAGAATATTTCAGTATTGGACGTTGTTGCCTCCGGATTATTCGACACTATCGGCAGTATATGGAGATACTCGGACGAACAGCGTGCCCAATGCCGGAAATGGCTGAAGCTACTCGATATCGAACATTTGGAAGAAAAATCATTTACTAAAATATCTTCCGGCGAACAACGGTTAGCCTTACTTGCACGAACCTTTGTGAAAGAACCGGAAGTTCTGATTCTCGATGAACCACTGCACGGACTGGATACGAAAAACAAAATAAAAATTCGAAATATCATCGATGAATTTGTCGTCAGTGAAAATACTACATTGATATATGTATCCCATTACGAAAAAGAATTCCCGGGCTGTATAACTCATATATTGAGTTTGTGATTAAAAATTATTCAGAAAGTCGTATATAAATGAGGAGTTGATAAGGATTGGAAATAGGAATCCATAAACCGCTCCATAAAAATGAGCGAGATGATTTATGATGCCTCCTTCTTTTTTAGACATATACTGTGAATAAGCAAGATATAAGATTCCGAATAATAGTCCAGGTATCGGAAGTACTCCAAAAAAATAAATTTTATTCCACGGATAGAAGAAGATCGAAGTGAATATTACAGCGGACACGGCTCCTGAAGCTCCTATAGAAGTATAATTTGGATTATTTCTATTTTTTATCACATCGTTTATCGAAGCTATTATCATGCCGCCAAAATATAGAATAAGGTAGCATATTGTACCGTTGGCGACTATTCCTGCACGTTCCTTCATTTTCCATAGTTCTTCTACCCAACTACCAAAGGAATACAACACGAACATATTTATTATCAGATGTATATAGTCTCCATGTACGAAGCTATGAGTTATTATTCGGTACCACTCGTTGTTTTTGGTTATTTTATATGGTTTTAAAGATAATTTATCGAATAATTCTCTGTTATTAAAACAGAGAATAGAGACGATCGAAGTGACGAATATAATTATATACGTTATCATCATAACATTATTTTAAGTACCAACTCTTTTAAAAGATCTCCATGATCCGTGGATCCCTGATTTATCCCTTTTCCTTTCAAATCGTATTCTCGCAATAACCCTAATATCGCAAATACCTTGTTATTCGGATATAAATTCGATGCGGTTTTATATTCATTTAAAAAAAACGGGTTCGGTAATTTCAATAATTTCGCCAGTTCCATATCGGAAGGAAGCATTTTTCCGGTTTTGCGGGCCATCCATTTTTCATAATTAAGTAAGAATATCCTCTGAAAATGGGTAAAAACAGAGGATATCGTAACCACATAAGGATTATCTTTAGGATTGTTCTTAAAGTAATCAACTATCTTAAGGGCCTTGAGCAAATCTTTCTCTGATATTGCTTTTGTAAGTTCGAAATTATTATATTCCTTACTGACCCCGATATATTTTTCAATTGTATGAGACGTGACATTTTTCTCCGCGGTTGGTAAAATTGTCGATAATTTATCAATCTCGTTCGAGATACGTGACAAATCGGTCCCTAAATATTCGAGAATAAGGGCTAAAGCCTGCCAATCGAGTTTCATTCCTTTTTCATTGCAGATACTCTCCAGCCACGGCCCTATTTCATACTCGCGTGGCACAACAGATTCCATAACAATTCCGGATTTAACCGAATTTTTATATAGGGGAGTCCTCTTGTCTATATTTTTCCCTTTGTGGCAAATTACCAGAATGGAGCTATGCGAAGGTTTTTCCACATAGGAAGACAGAATTTCCAGTTTTTTCAATTGTTGGGCCTCTTTAACTACGACTACACTCCTGCTTCCGGTCATCGGCATCTGCCTGCAAAGATTTATCACAGAGCCGGCATCAGAATCTTTTCCATATATAATCGTCTGGTTTAGGGTTCTCTCATCCTCCTGAAGAAGGTTGTTCGATAGGAGATCCGTTATTTTATCTATAAAAAAAGATTCCTCTCCCATGAGAAGGTATACTGGAGAAATAACACCATTTAATACATCTTTACGTATCTTGGTATACTGCAACAAACTATCTTTAAAATTTGTTTTCCCGCTTTTTGCCATTTATGTCACAAGTAATTTTGTTCAAAGGTAGCTGTTTTTATAATTTTTTGAATATTTTTACCGTTATGAAACATATGAAAAATTTATTATTGACTTTATTTATACTCTTGCAACTACCAGTAATTGCAAACGATATTTTCGACGACACTGAATTGTTGAAAAATATCAACGATATAGATTCACGTTTTTACTACCCTGCGTTGATGTCACGTTATCTCGACGGTGATCTCGATCTTACCCTGGAAGATTACCAACATCTTTATTATGGATTTGCCTATAACGATAATTATGAGCCATATAAAACCGTGAACGATAATGGTCTGATATACTATACTTTATCGTTAGAAGATCCAACTGAAGCTGACTATCTCGGTGTTATTCGATTCCTCGAATCTTCTCTTTATCTGGAGCCATTCAATATAGAGAATATCAATTTACTGACTTTTTTTTATGATGAAATAAAAGATTCGGAGAACACCTTTAAAAATGCTTACAGACTAAACATGATTATCAAAACAATAATGTCTTCGGGCAGCGGTAAAAAAGAAAAATCTCCGTTTCAAATTATTTATCCTTCTCATTCGGAAGATATAATGGCTTTTATCGGAATTCCTCATAAAAATAAGATGGTGGTTAGTATATATTGTGACTACTACCCTTTATATAAAAAAGTAAACGGAACCAAAGGTTATTATTTCGATTTCAGGCGTATGCTCCTAAAGGAGCGGGAGGTTAAAGAGACAAATACGGACAACAAGGGATTCGAGATAAACGGTATAAAATTAAAATAATTACTTGACAATATAAATGGTCTCATTTTTACGTTTCATATAAAAATTCTCGCGGGCATATTTTTCAAGAAATTTGTTGTCTTTCAGATTCTCAAGCATAAGGCTGTCTTCCGCTATTTTTTCCATATAAAACTTCTTTTGTTGTTCGAGATCTCGAATCTTGCCTCTCACCTGCCAATTGTTTATTAGACTGTTCTTATCCAGAAAAGTAACGAGTACAACAAAGACGATCAGAGTAATGATAAATAGTTTATTATTTTTCAGGGTATACAGCAACATCCTTTAACAATTTATACAAAAATAAACATTAATCCCACAATCCAAAAAAATGATGAATAGGGCCGTGCCCCTGTCCTATTTCATATTCTGATCCCGCAAATACAGCCCTATGAATATATTCCTCCGCATTATAAACAGCTGTGCTTAAATCCTGACCGAGAGCCAGATAAGCTCCGATCGCGGAAGACAATGAGCAACCTGTTCCATGAGTGTTCTTTGTTCGAACCTTACGGTAGGGAAACTTAAAAATAATTTTCTCTCGTTGACATAAATAATCGGTTACCTCTTTTCCTTCAATATGTCCAGATTTTATAAGAACATAGTTTACGCCATTGCTTCCAAACCATTTTGCCGCTTCCTTAAAATTTTCTATATTATTCCCGGTAAACTTCACTCCGGTTATAAATTCGGTTTCCGGAATATTTGGTGTTACAAGGTCGGCAATAGGGAATAATTTCGATTTTATAATTTCCACAGCTCTCTCCGATATCAATCTGTCTCCGGAGGTCGCGATCATCACAGGGTCCAAAATAATTTTCTTAACACCGTATTTCGACAATATGCCGCCTATTACATCAGTTGTCTCCGGGGTAGGAACCATTCCTATTTTTACGGCATCCACTCCGATGTCTTTTAAAATCGCTTCCAATTGCAATTCGACGATATTTTGCGGAATTACATGGATTCCTGACACTCCCATTGTATTTTGGGCGGTAACTGCAGTTATCACCGACATCGCATAACACACCAGGGCATAGGCTGTTTTTATATCTGCCTGTATGCCTGCTCCTCCGCCTGAATCAGAACCGGCGATCGTTAAAAATCGTTTATATTGCTTCATTATTTCTTAATGTGATTAGTGTAAGTTCGGGAGGAGAACCGAGCCGAAACGGGAATAATACGAATCCTATCCCTTCATTCACATAGATATATTGACCGTCGATATTATAAAGCCCTCCCCAGAATTTATACCTCAAACTCGCAGGAGAAACTCTTTTACCAAAAAAATTAAAAGCTAACTGCATACCATGCGTGTGACCAGATAAGGCAAGATCGATGTCCGTTTTACCCAGGACCTCCGCAATCCAATGATTCGGATTGTGAGTTATAAGGATTTTAAAATCCTCTTCGGGAACATTCTCCGTTGCTTTTTTCAAATCACCATATTGAGGGAATGGAGGTTCTCCCCAATTCTCCACCCCTATTATAGAGATTGATTCCGCTCCTCTATGGATAAATTCAGACTCGTTATTCAGTAATATCCAATTTATATTTTTGTAAAAGTCTTCCAGGTCTTCGCGGTTTTTCCTATAATCATCAGCTGTTGCCCATCGATAATAATCTCCGTAATCATGATTGCCCAAAATAGTATAGACTCCATCCGGAGCATGGAATTCCGCAAGTATTTCCTGAAATTTATATACCTCCGATGTACGGGAATGTACCAAATCACCGCTGAATATTATTATATCCGGCCGCAATACTTCAATTTCATCCAGTATTTTCCTAATAATTTTATCATTCCTGAGATTTCCGAGGTGGATATCCGAAAAATGAATAATGTTATAACCGTCGAATTCGACCGGAAGTTTATCGCTATAAACTTCGACTTGATTTACCTTCAGTTTACTTTTCCCAATAGTCGCACCGTATAAGCAGGACACTAACAGCAATGCGGACACAAATGTACCGAAAATATAAACTCCTCGTTTAAAGTTCCTTTTCCGGCTTAAGAATGCAGGTAATGTGAATACCATATACACAGCTTTAGGGACATATACTAAAAGATAAATAAACATAAAATCCTGATAGGCCTCAGGAGAAATATGAATACCGTTGGAATATACCCCAGCAAACATATACATCAGAAGGAATACAAATACCGCATCAACAGCCCAGTGAATGATTTTTACCGCTCTGTTTTCTGCTATCTTACGGATAAAATATTTGTAAATGTACCAATCGGCAAGACCGTTAAAAAAAATAATAAAAAATATATTTATCCAGATCAATCTATCCATAACCCCCAAAAATTTAAAAATGTCGGTATCCTACAAAATTCTCATTAACCACAATGTCGTTTCTTTTCCATATAAGTCCGTTATCAGGCTCAGTAACCGTTCCAATACAATAAATATCCATACCAAATTCGGCCTTATATTCAGCCCTTAAATCAGAAAAATATTCCGGACTTACAGTAAATAACAAAACATAATCCTCTCCTCCGGCAACTGCAAGGCGGTATTTGTCCCAATTATATTGCGCAGAAATTTCTTCCAATGGCTTGGACAGCGGGATTTTATCCAATTCAATAATCGCACCGACCCCGGATCTATCCATAATATGTCTTATGTCGGAAGCTATACCGTCTGAGACATCCATCATCGACGTTACCGTATTTTTACCACCTAACCAAATTCCTTCCCTTATATACGGATATGGATTGTTATGGCTGGTCACCAATTCTGCTTCATGCCGGTTTTCTATTGGATGACCGCATAACAACAGTTTTAATCCTGCGGCCGAATCTCCTAAATCGCCCGAAACACATATTTTATCTCCGGGTACTGCTCCTGATCGTCTCTTTATGTTATTATGACTTACTCGTCCTAAGAGCGTTACATTTATCGTTATTTTATCTTTGGAACCCGTTGTATCGCCGCCTAAAAGGGGAGCATTGTATATATCAGACAATTTCTTATATCCCTCTATAAAATCCATCCGCCAGGAATCCGAAACTTCGGAAGGGAGCGCAAAAGAAAGAAATGAAGCCACAGGTACAGCCCCCATAGAAGCCACATCGCTGAGACTAACAGCTAAAGATTTACCTCCGAGCTCAAAAGAAGATATACGGTCCCTTACGAAGTGCACATCTTCGATAAGCATATCAGTTGTAACAACAAAAGACTCATCTGGATTTATGGGTATTATGGCGCAATCGTCTCCTATTCCCTCAAAACCAATGGGAACCAATCCGCTAAAAGTTTTATTAATTAACTCTATCAGTTGAAATTCTCCTCTCCCAGACTTATTCATGTAATATTTTAAACTATTTTAACACAAAAGTATATAAAATTCAGATTTGTGATGTATTTTTGCAGCATATTAGAATAAATATGAAAATTTTAATAATTAACGGACCAAATCTCAATCTTTTAGGCTCACGTGAGAAAGCCATTTACGGCGATATGAAATTCGAAGACTATCTGTATTTCTTGAAATCTTTATTTTCAGAACATATTATAGATTACTACCAATCTAATGTAGAAGGGGAAATTATAAATGCCATCCACAGTGCCAATAATGAGTATGACGGAATTATTCTGAATGCCGGAGGCTACACCCATACCTCGGTCGCCATAGCAGATGCCATCGGAGGGATACAGACTCCTGTCATAGAGGTTCATATATCTTGTATACTGGGACGTGAGGAATTCCGGCATAAATCTCTGATAGCACCTAAATGTATGGGCTCTATTATGGGATTCGGGCTCGATTCTTACAGACTCGGTATTTTAAGTTTGATAAAATAATTTATTTGCATCTATATGTACAAAAAAACAAAAATTGTAGCAACGGTATCCGATATGCGTTGTGAAGTAGGATTTATTAAGGAATTATATGAGGCGGGGATGAATGTGGCGCGAATTAATTCTGCGCATGTGACTACGGAAAGCGCAACTCAGGTCGTGAAAAATATTCGAGAGGTCTCTGACAGAATAGCAATCCTGATAGATACTAAAGGGCCGGAGCTGCGTATTACCGGAATGACTGAGGAATATCAGGACGGCATAAAAGTAGAGGCTGAAGATATTTTGAGAATAAAAGGTACTGCCGAAAATATCCCTTCCAGCTTAGACACAATATACATAAACGATTCTCATGTGTACGACGATGTATTCGTGGGGGCAAATATCCTTGTCGACGACGGGGAGATAGAACTGGAAGTAATAGCTAAGAAACAGGAAACTCTTATATGCAGAGTGCTTAACGGGGGTAAGATCAAAGGCAAAAAGAGTGTGAATATACCTAACGTCAAAATGAACCTGCCGTCTTTAACTGAAAAAGATATTCAATTCATTCACTGGGCGATAGATATGGATATCGATTTTATTGCCCACTCTTTCGTCAGAACAAAATCGGATGTGCTCGAAGTAAAGAAAATACTTAAAGAGAGAGGGAGCCATATAAAGATCATATCTAAAATAGAAAACCAAGAAGGGGTCGACAACATAGACGAAATACTTGATGAAACCTACGGTGTAATGGTAGCACGAGGCGATCTCGGGGTAGAGATACCTGCGGAACATATTCCTATCGCGCAAAGGTGTCTGGTAAATAAATGTATCGAGAGCAAGAAACCTGTTATAATCGCTACACAAATGTTGCACTCTATGATAAAAAATCCACGTCCTACCCGTGCCGAAGTAAGCGATATTGCAAATGCCATTTATCAAAGAGTCGATGCCATCATGCTCAGCGGAGAGACGGCTAACGGCGATTATCCGATCGAAGCAATCACTACTATGGCGCGTATTGCCCGTGAAATCGAAAAAGACACTTCCCCTATTATAGATATCAATATGGGAAGAATAAACAATGAGATTACTGCACAGCTTGCACGATCCGCAGTTAAAGCCTGTATAAATCTTCCGGTAAAAGCCATAGTTATAGATTCGATGACAGGGCGCACCGGAAGATATTTAGCGACATTCCGCGGCCAAAGACCGGTGTATGCTGTATGTTACAGGCCATACGTAATGAGAGAGTTGGCACTATCCTACGGTGTCGAAGCTGTTTATCACAAACCTATGGTAAATCACGATACATTCCCATTAGGAATCCTGCTGGATCTTAACGGAGAAAAAATATTAAACAGCAACGATATGATAGTGGTTATAGGCGGAAGTTTCGGAGCTGCGAAAGGAGCTTCTTTCATGGAAATAGGCACTGTCCAGAACATTACGAACAAAGCTATGGGCAACGATTAAAGAAACAGTATAAGAAAAATAAAAAAGGCTCTTTAAAGAGCCTTTTTATTTCTTATTAATCGGATGCTTCAGATTACTATATTTTTTTATTCTGGCTTTGACCGAACCAATTCGTATAGGGGATTCGAGGTAAATAGGAATCTTATTTTCATCGTCCGACAGCCACAAATAAAATTCGGAACCATCTTCAAATGATTCGTCTACCGACGTAGTAAGTTGACAAGAAAATTTTAACGTATTAAATTTTCCTACTTTAGATATTGTCTTCTCTTCTCTTCCGAGAAATTTATATTCCAATCTCTTGACCTTATCGTCCAGCACTAATTCTATATAACCCGAAAAACCGTCTTTAACCTCTTCCAATGGGGTATTACGTAAATTAAAGAATAACGCCAATCCGTCAAAACTATCATCTGTCAAATTTAAAGTACGGTAATTATCCGTACCGATTTTGAGATTTTTCCACCATGTGTTTACAATTTTCTTATCCCAATCGTATGTCATATTCGCACTCTTACGATAACTCCCCTCTCTGATATTACTCTCGGCATAAACCGGTTTCAGATCCTCTTTTCTCAGCCATGAACTATATTCGTTGCGAAGTATGAAGAACCAGTTAAAAGAGGTGTAAGTTTGAGCTACCGCATTTATATGATAAGTGTCGCTGCCTTTCATTTTGACCTCTTTAACTTCGAATACTACTTCTGCAAGATCAGCTTTGACTCCTATACTATAACTTACCACATAGATCAACTTTTCTCCGGAACTAAAAGCATTCTCCGTAGTTTGCGAATAAGTCTCCACAGTGTAACACAGGAATACTATTAATATCGCTATTTTGTGTATATAACGCATCATTTTCATCTTAAAAATTTCTTAAAAATAGTAAAAATTTCAGGAAATCATACTGAAATCATATAATTTATCAGTGGTGAATTTTCCCGCAAGAATCCGGAGCTTCCGGTTATCTTCGTTAGTTAATAACGGATCTTTATCTAAAATAAGTATTGCGGTTTCTCTCGCAAGAGCTAAAATCTGTCCGTCCTTGCCCAAATTTGCTATTTTCAGTTCAAAAGCCATACCACTTTGTTGCGTTCCATGAAGATCCCCCGCTCCGCGCAATTGCATGTCGAGCTCGGCCAGTTCGAATCCGTCGGTGGTTTCCACCATCGCTTCCATACGCTTACGCGATTCTTTAGATAATTTAACTGAAGTCATTAGTATACAATACGATTGATCCGCCCCCCTGCCGACCCTGCCTCTTAATTGGTGCAACTGCGAGAGTCCGAACCGCTCCGCACTTTCAATTACCATGACAGTAGCATTAGGCACATTCACCCCTACCTCGATTACGGAAGTTGCCAACAAAATATTTGCCTTGCCTTCTTTGAACATTTTCATTCCATAATCTTTTTCTGCCTGTTTCATTTTACCGTGAACCACAAGCGTCGTGTATTCCGGTGGCGGGAATACTCTCGTTATACCTTCATATCCTTCCTCCAAATTAAGATAATCCATTTTTTCAGACCCTTTTATCAAAGGATAAACAATGTACACTTGCCGTCCTTTTTTTATCTCGTTTTCAATGAATCCCAGCATCCGTAATCGATGTGAATCATAAAAATGCAATGTTCTTACCGGCTTCCTGCCCGGAGGAAGCTCGTCTATAACCGATACATCCAGATCTCCATACAGTGTCATTGCCAGAGTTCTCGGAATCGGTGTCGCGGTCATAACGAGAATATGCGGAACCTCTGTATTCTTCATCCAGAGTCTTGCCCGCTGTTCAACGCCAAATCGATGCTGTTCATCTATAATAACATATCCCAAATTACTAAATACCACCCTATCTTCGATTAAGGCGTGGGTCCCTATAAGTATTTTAATTTCCCCTTCCCGAAGCAAATTCAGTATGCGATTCCGTTCCGCTTTTGTGGTCGAGCCTGTCAGTAATTCCACATCGACACCCAAACCGGAGAGAAGATTCGTAAAGTATTCCAGATGTTGGTTCGCAAGTATCTCTGTCGGAGCCATAAGACAGGCTTGATACCCGTTTTCTACGGCAATCAGCATACTCATCAACGCAACCAGGGTTTTACCGCTACCAACATCTCCTTGCAGCAATCTATTCATTTGTTTCCCACTGAGGAAATCGTGCCTTATCTCTTTAAGCACACGTTTTTGTGCACCGGTTAAAGGAAAAGGAAGATTTTTCTCATAAAACCGATTGAAAAGATCCCCCACAGTTTTAAAAATAAATCCTTTATAGGTTATTTCGTTTTTCTTTTTTGTGGAGAGTATATTAAGTTGAATACCTAACAGTTCTTCGAATTTAAGACGAAACCGCGCTGAATTCAGATTTGCATTATTCGATGGAAAATGGATATTAAACAAAGCCTCTGTGAGACTCATCATTCCGTATTGTTCTATAACATAACGGGGTAAGGTTTCCGGAATCTCATCGCCAACGGCCTGCCATGCAGTGCAGATTGTGTTAAAGATCGTTTTGCTGGTGATATGGTTCGCGGTAAGTTTCTCGGTAATACTGTAAATTCCGATCACACCAGGAAAAAATTTTTCTTTAGCGCCTAATGTCGATTCTATCTCTGGATGAACTAAATTTAGCGATCCGCTAAAAAAAGAGGGTTTACCAAATATCATATATTCCCTTCCTGCTTCGAGTTGTTTTTGGATCCAATTTATTCCTTTAAACCACACAAGTTCAGCTCGTCCACTACCGTCACTCACAATAACTCTCAGACGCTTTTTATTTCGTTCCCCTAATGCTTGGATGCTTTCTACGCGCGCCCTTATCTGAATATGAGTAGAGGTATTTGGATCTATATCCCGTATCCGGTATATTTGCGATTTATCGAGATAACGATAGGGATAATAATTTAGAAGATCGCCGACGGTTTTTATATTCAGCTCTGTTTTTAGTAACAACGCTCTTTTTTCGCCAACTCCCGGTAAGTATTTTACATCCTTATCGAATACGGTATTCATTTTTAACTATTCACAGAAAATTTTGTAACCGGATTCAGCCTGCAAAACCAACATTTCATATCCGTTTTTAACTGTGGCTCCTTTCATCCTACCTTTTTTAAGAAATTGAGTTTCAGAGGGGTTATACACTAAATCATATAAATAGTGTCCTTGGCTTATAGATTCATAAGGAATATTCACATAATCGGACGTATTTGGGAAAGTACCGAGCGGCGTACAGTTGATCAGAAGTTTGTGTTGCGATATTAAATCCCTCGTAACTTCCTCATAAGGAATAACACCCTCTTTAGAGAATCTCGATACACATTTGTATGGTATTCCTAATTCTTTTAAAACAAAAATTACCGCCTTTGAGGCACCGCCTGTTCCAAATACTAAGGCATTCGGTCTATCCGGTCCGATCATATTCAGCAAGGAGTCCATGAATCCTGTAACATCCGTGTTGTATCCCTTGAGTTTATAATTCTCTCCTTCCCTGTAAATTTTAACGCAATTTACAGCTCCGATTTCTTTTGCCTGATTGTCGATATCCGAAAGAAACGGTATAATATCCTGCTTGTAAGGTATCGTAATGTTCAAACCGGACAACTCTGGATTGTTTTTTATAAGTTCCGAAATAAGACCTATTTTTTGAATTGGATAGTTTTCATATTTACTGTCACTTAATCCTTCTTTATTAAACTTATTCTCAAAATAAGCCTTAGAAAAGGAGTGCCCGAGCGGATATCCTATTAGTCCATAAAGTTTCATTATATAACATATTTTAAAACCACAAAACTTCCCACGAGGAGCACCGTAAATGCAATCGCAAGTAAATTAAAATACTTATCTATAAAAATTTTAATTGGTGGCCCGTATTTCCAAATAAGCCAGCCTATCAGGAAGAATCTCATTCCACGGCTTATTATAGATGCTATCATGAACATAATAAAATTAATGTTGAATACTCCTGCGGTAATAGTTATTATTTTATATGGAAGCGGTGTAAATCCTGCGGTGAATACCACCCAAAAATTGTACTGTTCAAAAGCATTTTTTACCCTGAAATAGTCACCTTCCGAAAAGACATCTCTGAAAAAAAATTCTGCAAAAGAGGTAAATCCACCGTCCGAAGTCAACCATGCAAAATTACCTATACAGTACCCCAATATAGCCCCCAAAACAGATCCGAGAGTGCATATCAAAGCAAACCTAAAAGATTTTACCGCGGCACCGAGACAACACGCGATCAATAGAACATCTGGAGGAATCGGAAAAAAGCTGGATTCGGCAAATGCAAGAAGGAATAGGGCAATGACCGCCCACTTGGTGTCGGCCCAATGCAATACCCAATCGTATAATCTTCTTATAATAGACATATATGGACTTTTTGATGATGACAAATGTAAATAAATAATAATTAAAAATCTTTATCACCCATTTTAAATTGAAAATAGGAATTTATTTGATATATTGCGTCGCGAAATAAAGTTGCTTTAGACTCGTTATTATATCAGTCCAAACAATTAAGATTTAATTTACTTATGTTTATACAAAAATTTTCAACACTCGCAGAATTATATTCTCATAGTGTTGCGAACTTTAGTGAAAACGAATGTTTTTCAATATACGGTAAAGAGAAGTTAACATATTCGGATTTTTCATCACTGGTAGAAAAAGTTGCTGATATATTATTTAATAACGGGATTTCCTCCGGAGATAAAGTTATTCTTTTAGGACAAAATATGTCTAACTGGAATGCAGGATATTTTGCGGCTGTAAAATCAGGATTTACAACCGTACCGGTTTTACCCGATTTTTCCGCAGACGAGATCAACGGAATAATATCACATTCCGATGCTAAAGCAGCAATCGTTTCGAAAAAACAATACTCTAAACTTTCCGAAATTTCCAAGGAAAATCTGGAAGTTATTATTATGATGGACGACCTGACGTTAATCAAAGGAAAAAATATTGCCGATACCACCTACACTGTTATCAACAAAGTGGAATCCAACGATATAGCTGCGATTATTTATACATCCGGAACTACGTCGAAACCCAAAGGAGTAATGCTGACGCATAATAATCTCTGTTCACAATTGTCAATGGCTGAAGATCTTCAAAAAGTAGTCCCCAGCGATATTTTTCTCTCTCTTCTGCCGCTTTCACACACTTATGAATGCAGTCTGGGGATACTGCTTCCATTTATGCACGGAGCATCCGTTGTTTATATTGAGAAGCCTCCTACCGCAAATATTCTTTTGCCTATTCTGAAAAATGTACGTCCAACGACTATTCTAAGCGTACCTTTAATTATAGAAAAAATTTACAAAACCAAGATCGCTTCCAAGATCAACGAAAATTCATTGAATCGGAAACTATACGGTACCACAATAGGCAGGAAACTGATACATAAATTATTAGGGAAAAAAGTTAAAGCGACGTTCGGAGGACGGGTAAGATTTTTCGGTGTAGGCGGATCGAAGATCGATCCGGTTGTTGAACGGTTTCTTTATGAAGCCGGCTTCCCTTACGCAATAGGATACGGTTTGACAGAGACAGCTCCGTTGATCGCAGGCGTAAGTACATCCACAGTACGCATCCAATCTACGGGACCACAACTTAAAGGGGTAGAACTTAAAATACTGAATCCGAACCCTTTGACCGGCGAAGGTGAAATAATTGCCAAAGGCCCTAATGTCATGGCAGGTTACTATAAAAATGAAGAGGCCACGAAAGAAGCCTTTACCGAAGACGGATGGTTTAGGACACAGGATCTTGGTGTTTTCGATAAAAACGGCTATTTATACATAAAAGGGCGGCTTAATAACATGATCGTTGGTGCGAGCGGAGAAAACATTTATCCGGAAGAGATCGAACATGTAATCAATGGGCACAGCATGGTTGTAGATTCTCTCGTGAAAGAGGAAAAAGGGAAGCTTGTGGCCCTCGTTCAATTCAACCGCGAGGAACTCGAAAAGAAATACGACTCCATGAAGGATTCGTGGGATCAGAAAGTCGAACAGATAAAAGCAGAGTTACTGCATTATGTAAATTCAAAAGTTAATCGTTTTTCCAGAATTTCTCTTGTCGTAGAACAAGCCGGAACATTCGAAAAGACACCGACTCACAAAATTAAAAGATTTTTATATAACTAACAGCCAAGAGGCTCTGTCGCCGTCCGCTCGACGGATGGAGGAAAGTCCGGGCAACGCAGAGCGCCGTTCTTCTTAACGGGAAGATGCTCGTGAGGGCATAGTAGCGTAACAGAAAATAACCGCCGGAATTTCCGGTAAGGGTGAAAAGGTGGTGTAAGAGACCACCGGTATTCATGGCAACATGAATAGCCGTACGTCTAACGGGTTGCAAGACCATGTATACCGATGTCAGAGGGCTGCTCGCCCGAGTCGGGGGGTAGGTTGCTTATGATTTGCAGGGTGACCTGCAAGCAAGATAAATGGCAGAGACTGTTTACAGTACAGAACCCGGCTTATACTCTCGGCTGTAAAATAAGAGGCTTAATTGTTATTAAGCCTCTTATTTATTATAACTTTTCCAATTCTGCAAGGGATTTATTTATCACGTCATCGCTTATATCGTAATTAACAAGATTCCCAGCGAAGTACTGTTCATATGCGTATAGATCTACGAGTCCATGTCCTGATAAATTAAATAATATAGTTTTATTACGGCCTTCTTCCTTAGCTTTTTTAGCTTCCCGAATTGCCATCGCAATGGCGTGGGTCGATTCAGGCGCAGGGATAATGCACTCCGTGTTAGCAAATAACAGTCCTGCTTCGAATGTCTCGAGTTGCGGGATTGATTGGGCCTCTATAAGTTTGTCTTTCAATAATTGGCTCACTACCGCTCCGGCACCATGATAACGCAGTCCTCCGGCATGAATGTCCGATGGCTGGAACGTATGTCCAAGGGTATACATCGGTAATAAAGGGGTCAATCCCGCCATATCTCCAAAGTCATACTGAAATTTTCCACGTGTAAGTTTCGGGCATGACTGGGGCTCGACAGCAACTATACGGATATTTTTACCCTCTTTAAAATTTTTTCTAAGGAATGGGAATCCGAGTCCGGCAAAGTTAGAACCTCCGCCAAAACATCCGATCACCACATCCGGCATATCTCCGGCCATCTCCATTTGAAGAATCGCCTCCTCTCCAATTATAGTTTGATGTATAGCTACATGGTTAAGCACACTTCCCAAAGTATATTTTGTAGTTTGAGGATTTTGAACGGCCATTTCCACAGCTTCCGATATCGCGAGTCCGAGACTTCCGGAACAATCGGGATCTTTTTCGAGAGCGGCACGACCGGAAGCTGTCATCATACTTGGAGATGGAATAACATCCGCGCCCCATGTATTCATCATTATTTTACGATAAGGTTTCTGATGGTAACTTACTTTAACCATGAATACTTTAAGATCCAAATTGAAATATTTACACGCAAAACTTAAAGCACTACCCCACTGACCGCCACCTGTTTCAGTGGTGAGGTGTTTTATTCCTTGTTTGTAATTATAATATGCCTGGGGGATAGCTGTATTCGGTTTATGTGATCCGGCAGGACTGACACTCTCGTTTTTAAAATAAATTTTTGCAGGTGTGTCCAGCGCTTTTTCCAGATTATATGCCCTCACAAGCGGAGTCGGTCTCCATATCTTATAAATATCAAGTACCTCCTCAGGAATATCGATATAACTTTGGGTCGAGAGCTCTTGATCCATAAGTTCCTCTGCAAAAATTACAGATAATTCCTCTTTAGTCAAGGGTTTCTTTGTCCCAGGATGTATCGGAGGAAGAGGTTTATTGGGCATATCTCTGACAATATTGTACCATTGCTTTGGCAGATTCTTTTCATCAAGAATAAATTTCTTTTGCTTACTCATTTTTAGTTAATAGTTTTAAGGTATGAATAAAGATAAGAATTTTCTTTTGTGATTTTACGCTCCGAGAGTAAATTTAAATAAATTTGGCG
>JAJBUQ010000027.1:0-6350 GCA_020860245.1 Rikenellaceae bacterium | reverse complement strand
ATTTGGCGGGTAACTTTTATAAAATTTAACCGTTCTTTTAAAGACAGTTTGTTGTATCCTAAAAAATTACTAAATTTAATTTTGATTTTCTATGAAATCCTAAATTATACTAATATGAAAATTTTAAAATTTACGGTTTTACTTCTAATCCTATGTATAATTAATCCGGCCGCAAACGCAGAAAAACTTAAAGGAAAAGAAAAAAATTTTGGGTTTGAATTTATGCGTGCTAAACGCGTTCCGATAAAATTCGCCGATGAGGTAGATAAATCCGAAATAACGACTAACTCTCTCTCTTTTATGCTGAAAATGTATATATCATATCCTTATTTAATAGATGACGAAATAAATATGTATCTGTTCGACGATAAATTTACCGCCCCTAAATATAATAACCGTACTGCTGATTATTTCGGATTAGACTTCATGTTAAAATTCCAGACGCCCGAATTAAATTCCTATAACGATTATCTAACTTATGCTAAAACCAGAAATTCCATTTATGCTTTAACAATAGATGAATCCGGCAAAGTATCTAAAGTTACCCCTATTGAACAGAATCTATTACCTGAAGTAGAGAAGCAGATTATCGATTTCTTTTACAATTCTCCAGACTGGACTCCGGCTAAAATACTAAACAAAGATGCCAAATGTGTATATATGATTTCCGTAAACTTTGGCCATATTCCTGACGATCAGGGAGAGGACGGATGGAAAAAAGAATTGAAAAAAAGAAAGAAAAATAATTAAAATACACAACAGTAACTTTCTTTAAGAAATTACGTTTTATTATTAAAGTAGGTTACAGTTATGTATAAGATTATTGAAAGTTTATTTTTAATATTTTTATTTGCATCCTGTGCATCGGTTCCGCATACCCAAACTTTAGATCATCCGGATTCCGGTTTTAAATACCGTACTTCCATTCAAAGAGCAAATAAAACCACAAAACGAGGTTTTAAATTATATATGGAATCTCTCCCGGAATCCGTTCTGGAGAACAGAAAACTCAGGAGTTATTATTTGGCCGAATACAAGGAATATAATGATATTTTAACAGAAGTAATATTTTATATATCCGATGCATATACAATAAGTCCGATTGATTCTATCGCAGATATTATCGACACCCCTCCTTTATTTAAAAATAAAGGAGATGAAAAGATATTCTCTCAGTGGGTTTTAAAGAAAAATGAAATAAAATTCCCACCTAATTTCACAAAACTTGATGTAGATCACAGAGGACACCTTGTATTGGAGGTTACTATAAATAAAAACGGAGAGCTGGATTTAAAAGTATTAAAAGTAAAGGATACTTCTTCCATTGATAAATATATATCCAACGAGCTCATTTATACATTAAAACAATCTCCGCGATGGAAATCGGGAATTCATGTAGGTGAAATCGTCGACTCCAAATATATCGTGTCAATTGTATGGGGACATTACAGGGGTATGGGTAAATCGGGGGGAGCCTATAAAACATTTGACATTAGCGGTAAAATGAATATAAACACATTTAAAGTAAACGGTTTGTAATTTAGGATTTGTGATTATCTTTTTTTGTTTTAATTTAGCCTATACTAATTGCGCTATATACTGTTAAGAGATCCTGGTTATTTATTAATTTTAATATTAACAAAATCTGCTTCATGAGATATCCCGTTATTCTAATAATTTACTTATTTATCTTTTGCAGTGGTAAAAGTTCTAAACCTGAAAAAATAGAGACACCTGATACAGGTTTTAAATACAGAATAAGATTTGAAAAAGAAAAAAATCTTACCATGGATGAAGGTAATTTGTCCGAATTAAAACCATTAACCGTTGAAGATGGCACTATAAATCAGATAGTATTCAATGAATTTTCGGAATTATTGTATAAATCCCCCAAATGGAAGCCGGCAAAAGAAAATGGACAAAATATCGAAGCAAACTATATTATAGCATTGGTATGGGGACATTACAGGATAGTAGATACAGATAACAGCATATATAAGGAAGCTATGGAACTTGGTCTGGATCCTCTCTCCGTTTTAATAGATTGAAAATTCTATGTGCTATGAACAATAATAAATTTATCTAAAACTTTTTTCTTATGAGATATTATATAATACTGATTGCATCGCTTCTTATCTTTTGTAGCGCTCAGAGTACCAAACCAGAAAGAATAAACGCACCGGACGCAGGCTTTAAATACAAAATAAGATTTGAGAAAGAAAAAAATCTTACAATGGATAAGAATAAAGTTGCAAATAAGATGAAAAGGCTGGTATTGCGCGCAGAAGATAACTACATACGGAGCACCAATGTGAATCATAAAGATATAGTAAAATCTCCATTGACAGTGAGCCGCGAATGTTATTTCTATATTTCCGATGCTTATTTAAATATTGACGGCAGCAATAATTTCGACCAGATAAAAAATCAACCTTCTTTTAAAGGTGGCGACGAGGGAAAATTTTGTAAGTGGATAAAGAAAAATTTTAAATTCGAGTTTAATCAGTCTCACATTCTGAACGAAGCGTATCGGGGTCACTTGATTTTTCATATAGTTATCGACGAAAATGGATATTTATCTGAAATTAAACCTCTAACAGTAGATGATAGTACGATAGATCAAGTAATCTTTAATGATTTCTATGCTATATTAGAAAAATCTCCTCAATGGAAACCTGCAAAGGAAAATGGACAAAATGTAGAAGCGAATTACATTATAGCTTTAGTATGGGGACATTACAGGATGCTGGAAACCCCATTGCCGGAATTGGACAATCCGGATAATCCTTCTATGAACCGTATAATTTATGAAGAAGCAATGGAGAATGGTTACGATCCTCTATACATATTTATAGATTAAATTAAAGCGGCTTTAAAGGCCGCTTTTTTTAAGATAAAAAATGATCTCATCAATATTTTGAATCCATATAATATCCTTATCTTTTCGGAACCATGTCATCTGCCTTTTAGCATATCTCCGCGTATTTCGTTTTATCAACTCGATTGCAGTCGTTAAGTCCGTAGCACCATCGAAGTAATCAAATAATTCCTTAAAACCTACCGTTTGAAGAGAGTTGTAATTTTTATATTTCCATACGGAACGGGCCTCTTCAATTAATCCATTATCCATCATAAATTCCGTTCTTCGATTAATTCTGTCATATAAAATCTCACGCGGCATATCGATACAGAATTTCAAAATCCTGAATGGACGTTTTTTTTTCTTTCCTTTTCTGTATTCGGTATAAGATTTTGGTGTAGTCCGGCAAATTTCTAAGGCCCGGATTATTCTTTGCGGATTATTTCTATCCACAGTAAAAAAATAGTCCGGATCCACTTCCTCCAGTTCCTCTAATAAAACTTCGATTCCCTTTTGTCGATATATTTCATTCAATTCTTCACGAATTCCGTGATCAGAACGAGGCACATCATCGAATCCATTACAGATCGCATCTATGTAAAGACCGGATCCTCCTGTCATGATAAGAATGTCTTTTGTTCGGAACAGTTTCGTAATAACCGGAATTGCTTCTTTTTCGAATTTTCCGGCAGAGTATTCCTCACAAATACTTTTATTTCCCACAAAATGGTGTGGAATCGTTGCTGTCGTTTCTCGATCCGGAGCTGCAGTACCTATCGGAATCTCACGATAAAATTGTCTTGAATCACACGAAATTATTTCAGTATTCAACCGTCGCGCGAGCTCGAGACTTATTTCCGTCTTACCTGAAGCTGTCGGACCACAAATCACAATCAGTAATTTGTCTGTAGAACGTGGCATTATTATTTATTCATAGTTACAAGGAACTCTTCGTTAGAACGCGTCCCTTCCATGTGTTTTTTAAGTTCATCCATTGCTTCGACGGAGTTCATATCCGACAGATAACGACGTAATACCCAAATTTTTTGAAGAATTTCCTTATCAAGGAGCAGATCATCCCGTCGTGTACTGGAAGCAGTAAGATCGACAGCAGGATATATTCTTTTATTTGCCAATTTTCTGTCTAATTGAAGCTCCATATTACCGGTTCCCTTAAATTCTTCGAATATTACCTCGTCCATTTTCGATCCGGTGTCTATTAAAGCTGTCGCAATTATTGTCAAGGAGCCTTTCTCTTCTGTATTCCTGGCAGCACCGAAGAACCTTTTAGGTTTGTGTAACGCATTCGCATCGACTCCTCCCGACAACACTTTACCGGATGCCGGTTGAACTGTATTATACGCCCTTGCAAGACGAGTGATCGAATCGAGAAGTATGACTACATCATGTCCGCATTCTACCATTCTCTTTGCCTTCTCTAAAACCATCTCCGCAACTTTCACATGCCTGGTTGCCTGTTCATCAAATGTGGACGCAATAACTTCGGCTTTGACACTGCGGGCCATATCCGTTACCTCCTCAGGTCTTTCATCGATAAGGAGAACGATCATATAGACTTCCGGATTATTATCCGCAATCGCGTTCGCTATGGATTTCAGGAGTAATGTTTTTCCGGTTTTAGGCTGTGCCACTATCAGTGCTCTCTGCCCCTTCCCTATAGGCGCAAACAGATCGATAACACGGGTAGAAATATTATTATGTCCGTTTCCTGTGATATTGAATTTTCTATCTGGAAATAAAGGAGTTAAAAATTCGAACTGTACTCTATCCCTTATATCATCCGTAGATAATCCATTAATTCTCGTTACGTTGATGAGTGGGAAATATTTTTCGCCCTCCTTCGGAGGACGGATTACCCCTTGTACGGTATCACCGAGCTTTAATCCAAATCTTTTTATCTGAGACGGAGACACATAAATATCATCGGGTGAATTTAGATAGTTATAATCGGAGGATCTTAAGAACCCGTAACCATCCTGAATAATCTCCAGAACCCCTTCAGCCTCAATCGTACCCAAATATTCATCCCTGGCTTCCTTATGTTTTTGCGAAGACGGCGGTGTTTTAACGTTCTTGGTCGGATCTTTAGCAGCGGATTCATTTTTAATGGATTTTTCTTCCGACCGTACACTTTTTTCGGCAGGCTCTACCGGTATTTCATTCTCCATAACATTCGATTCAGTATTGGCGGCTGCCTGTTCTGAAATTTTTTGTTTTTTCACGGAATCTTTTCCGCTAATTCTCTTTCTCTTTTCACGGTTTAGGTTTTTATCCTCTTTTTGTACGGATTCTGCCTCAGAGCCCGACACTGTATTTTCAGTGTCCTCTTTTTTATCCGACTGCTCCGCCTGAGCGGCATTTACAGGTACGGAGATGTCTAATATCTTCTCTATCAACTCCTTTTTTTTATATATACCTTTAATACCTAATCTTTTGGATATTTCACGCAGTTCCGCAAGAGTTTTACCGTCTAAATCAATTTCCTGCATTAATTGTATGTTTTATGATTTTCAGACCCTGTTCGGATAAACAGAGTTAAGGAATATTTACTGCTACAAATATATTGCATTTTTTCATAAAAAAAATAAAAAACAGAAAATATAATGAGTATTTCTTAAAAAAATTAATTTTGTGATTTAATTTTAAATCATGAAATATATAAAGGAACTCATCCTTCTCGGCAATTATCTGAAGACGGCAACAGATAAAAATGTCCCAGAAATAAACGCTGTCATCAGGACTGCTGTTTCCGAAAATCCATGGTTTACACGTGAATCTGTAATAATGTCTATTCGTAGTATCTGCACAACACTTCTTGACTGTAAAAAACTAACATTGTGGTCAATAATGTATTCATGGGATAATATCCACAGCAAGAACGTAACCGTTATTATGGCCGGGAATTTACCGTTAGTAGGATTTTTCGATATGTTGTGCGTATTGGTATCCGGACATAATTGTTTCGTAAGACCGTCTTCTAAAGACCGGGCATTAATATTATTTCTAATCGGAAAATTAAAGGAAATAAATCCTGAGATCCCGGTATATGAGATAGAATGCCATAATCCAGATGCTGTTATAGCTACCGGAAGCGACAATTCTAACCGGTATTTTAAATATAAATACGGAGAGATTCCCCATGTTTTCAGAAAATCCAGATATAGCATTGCAGTACTGACTGGAAAAGAAAACTCAAAAGAAATTAAAAGTCTGCATAAAGATATTACATCTTATTACGGTCTCGGATGCCGAAATGTCTCGTGTCTATTTTTACCGGAACATTTTAATTATGATATTTTAAAATCAGCAACAAAACGAATTTCTCCCAATCCTAAATACACATCGCGATTAAAATATTATAAAACGGTATTAAAAATGAATAAACGAGAGTATATTGATTGCGGAGATTTTTTTATGACGAAGCTGAATAATGGAGTCGTGGGCGCCTTACCTGAAATATACTATATAC
>JAJBUQ010000038.1 GCA_020860245.1 Rikenellaceae bacterium | reverse complement strand
TTAAAAAATATTGAATTATATATAAAAATATAATACTGTTAAAAATAAAGGCGGTCGAAAGACCGCCTCCTCCAAAATATACAGATAAATCAGTCTCTTAATTTTGCCGACAGGAATTCGCGGTTCAGTCTTGCGATATGCGAGATAGAGATACCTTTAGGGCACTCCTGTTCGCATGCGGTGGTATTGGTACAATTTCCGAATCCGAGTTCGTCCATTTTAGCGACCATAGATTTAGCGCGCCTCACAGCTTCCACGCGTCCCTGCGGAAGTTTGGCAAGCGACGATACCCTTGCGGATACGAACAGCATAGCCGATCCATTCTTGCAGGTTGCCACGCAGGCTCCGCAGCCGATACATGAAGCGGCATCCATACTCTCGTCCGCGTCCGGTTTAGGGATAGGGATCGCATTGCCGTCAGGAACTCCCCCTGTGTTCACCGAAATAAAACCTCCTGCCTGAAGAATCTTGTCGTATGACGAACGGTCTACGACGAGGTCTTTGATAACAGGGAATGCACGAGACCTCCACGGTTCGATATAAATAGTGTCTCCGTCTTTGAAACGACGCATGTGGAGCTGGCACGTAGTGATCTCGTCCTCCGGTCCGTGAGCACGTCCATTGATATATAACGAACACATTCCGCAGATCCCTTCACGGCAGTCATGGTCGAATGCGATAGGTTCCTTCCCTTCATGTATCAGGTTATTGTTTAGGATGTCGAGCATCTCGAGGAAGGAGGTGTCCGGAGAGATATTCTCTACGGTGTAATCTTCCATCCGTCCTTTATCTTTAGCGTTCTTTTGACGCCATATTTTTAATTTTAAATTCATTGTTCGTAATTTTTACCGTAAACCTAAATTAAGTTATAGCATTAAAGAGACGCTTAGTCTTTATAGTTGCGTTGAGCGATCTTGATAGCCTCGAACTTCAACTCTTCTTTGTGAAGTTCCGGAGTCTGTCCGTCGCCTTTATATTCCCATACCGCTACGTAAGCGTAATTTTCGTCGTCCCTGAGCGCTTCGCCTTCTTCCGTCTGATACTCTTCGCGGAAGTGTCCGCCGCAGGATTCGTTGCGGTTCAGCGCGTCTCTTGCCATAAGTTCCCCTAATTCGAGGAAGTCCGCAAGGCGGAGCGCCTTCTCTAATTCCTGATTGAAGTCTTCGGCACATCCCGGAACGCGTACGTTCTTCCAGAACTCTTCGCGGAGTTTGGGTATCTCGGCGATAGCCCTCTCCAAGCTCTCTTTAGTTCTTGCCATTCCGACGTTATCCCACATGATGTTTCCGAGCTCTTTATGAATGTCGTCTACGGATTTTTGTCCGTTGATACTCATGATTTTTTCAATCTTTGCCTTAACTGCTTTTTCTGCCTCTTCGAATTCAGGAGAGTTGGTATCGGTCTTAGGAACCTGTATGAATTTGGCGAGATAGTCGCCTATTGTATAGGGTAGAACGAAGTATCCGTCTGCAAGTCCCTGCATCAATGCCGAAGCACCGAGCCTGTTTGCTCCGTGGTCGGAGAAGTTGGCCTCACCGATAGCGTATAGTCCCGGAACGGTTGTCATGAGGTTGTAATCTACCCAAATACCGCCCATCGTGTAGTGGACCGCAGGATAGATCATCATAGGTTCTTCGTAGGGATTCACGTCTGTGATCTTCTCATACATCTGGAAGAGGTTGCCGTATCTCTCCGCGATAACCTGCTGTCCGAGTCGTTCTATGGACGTCTTGAAGTCGAGGAATACCGCGAGACCCGTCTCGTTCACACCAAAGCCTGCATCGCACCTCTCTTTGGCAGCGCGCGAAGCCACGTCGCGGGGAACGAGGTTCCCGAACGCAGGGTAACGCCTCTCGAGGTAGTAATCCCTGTCTTCTTCCGGTATCTGCGAGGCCTTAATTTGCTTGCTGCGTATTTTTTCAACGTCTTCTTTTTTCTTAGGAACCCAGATTCTACCGTCGTTACGGAGCGATTCCGACATCAGGGTCAGTTTGGACTGTTGTGTGCCGTGGACGGGAATACATGTAGGGTGTATCTGAGTGAAGCACGGATTCGCGAACATAGCGCCCTTCTTGTATATCTGCCATGCCGCGGAGCCGTTGGAATTCTTCGCGTTGGTGGACAGGAAGAATACGTTGCCGTATCCGCCCGACGCGATAACCACAGCGTGCGCTCCGAATCTTTCGATTTTACCTGTTGTTAAATCCCTTGCAATTATACCTTTAGCCTTACCGTCTACGAGTACAACGTCGAGCATCTCGTGGCGGGGATAGCTCTTAACGCTTCCTTTGGCAATTTGACGGTTAAGAGCAGCGTAAGCGCCTAAAAGAAGCTGCTGGCCGGTTTGGCCGCGTGCGTAGAACGTACGGGACACCTGCGCACCCCCGAACGAACGGTTGTCGAGCAATCCGCCGTAATCGCGTGCGAACGGTACTCCCTGCGCGACGCACTGGTCGATTATATTGTTCGATACCTCCGCAAGGCGGTATACGTTAGCTTCCCTTGCGCGGTAATCTCCTCCTTTGATAGTGTCGTAAAACAGCCTGTACACTGAGTCGTTATCGTTCTGATAATTCTTCGCCGCGTTGATACCGCCTTGTGCGGCGATAGAGTGCGCACGTCGCGGAGAGTCTGAGATACAGAACACCTTCACGTTGTAGCCGAGCTCTCCGAGGGCAGCCGCAGCAGCGCCTCCGCCGAGCCCCGTGCCTATGATTATAATTTCCAGTTTGCGTTTATTGGCAGGACTGACAACCTTTATCTCTGATTTATGTTTGCTCCATTTGAGGGCAATATCCCCTTCCGGGATCTTTGAATCCAATATGCTCATATTTTTTGTTTTTTCTGATTTTTCACACAATGTTATATTCCGCAGAATCCTCCGCATCCAATGCTCGCAGCGAAATAGAATACCACAACCGCAGCGAATCCTAAACAGATAACGGTTGCAAGGATAGTTGAAACGCATTTGATCCTATTCATCCATATAACGTTGTTCCATCCGATAGTCTGGATTGCGCTCCAGAAACCGTGAGCCATATGGAACCATAATGCGGTAAGCCAAATAAGGTAGACCGCTACGTAGATCGGGTTGCTGAATGTATGAAGAATCAGCGCCGCACCGTTGGTAGGATGTAGGCCGAGTGAATTTTCATGCCCTCCGAGCACCTCTACGAGCTGCATTTTTGCCCAGAAGTTGAACAGGTGGATAAGCAACCCTCCCAGAACGATTATTCCCAGTACGAACATATTCTTCGATGCCCATGTTACGTAACCCGGATTCTTCTGTCCGGCAGCGTATCTCTCCACACCGCGCGCCTTCCTGTTCTGTATGGTTAATACGAAAGCATAAAGGATATGGATGAAAAAACCTACTGCGAGTACGCCCGTACCTATCAGTGCGTACCAGTTCGCTCCGAGAATAGTACAGATTACGTTGTACGCCGCGGGATTGAAGATCGAAACAAGGTTCATCGCCATATGAAACATCAGGAACAGAATGAAACATATCCCTGTTACACTCATAACCAGTTTTCTTCCGATGGAAGACTTCCATAAAAAGCTCATAAAATTGTAATTTAAGTTTGTTTTTCCGTATTCTCTTAAAAAATGATCCTACAAAGGTATCTTATTGTTTTAAGATTAACAATAGTTTTTTGCAATTAATTTTCATGAACAGACCATGTTTTATCCACGTTTTTTCATACTTTTGAGAAGTAAAATTTTTTTAATAAATTAGGATAAATGACATATAAGGCATCCGACGCGAGATACAGTGAAATGAAATACCGCAGGAGCGGAAAAAGCGGGCTTCTGCTTCCTGCAATATCGCTCGGTTTATGGCAGAACTTCGGTGAAGTAAATGTCTTCAACGACTTCGAAAAGATAATATTGAATGCGTTCGATAAAGGCATAACCTACCTCGATCTCGCGAATAACTACGGACCGCCTCCGGGAAGCGCCGAAGAGAACTTCGGACGTATCTTTGCACGCTATTTAAAACCTTACAGAGACGAGTTGCTTATTGCTTCTAAAGCAGGCTACACCATGTGGGACGGACCGTACGGCGACTGGGGGTCGCGCAAGTATATGGTTGCGAGTTGCGACCAGTCGTTAAAACGCATGGGACTGGATTATGTAGATATCTTTTACTCTCACCGCTACGATCCCGAGACTCCGATAGAGGAGACCATGTCGGCACTCGATTATATAGTTCGTTCAGGGCGCGCGCTGTATGCTGCCATATCCAACTATCCGCCTGCGCAGGCTTATGAAGCGTTCCGTATATTGAAGGAACTGGGCACTCCATGTATCGCTCATCAAATAAAATACTCTATGCTCGTGCGCGACAGGGGCGATTCTTTGTTCGAACTGCACAGGGAGTGCGGAGTAGGCTGCGTATCGTTCTCTCCGCTTGCGCAAGGGTTATTGTCGGACAAATATCTTAACGGTATTCCGGAGAACTCGCGTGCTTCACGTAATTTTATCCTGAAAGAAAACTTTGTGTCGGATAATATCGGTAAGGTCGGAGCTCTTAACGAGATCGCGAAACAACGCGGACAGACTCTCGCGCAGATGGCTATCGCATGGCAGTTGTACGATGACAGGGTTACTACGGTTCTGGTCGGAGTAAGCAGTACTAAACAGTTGGATGATAATATATCTGCTCTGGCTAACACCTTCTTCAGTGCGGAGGAACTGGAAGCGATAAATAAAATAATTACCGAATAAATTAAAATATTATGATAGATTTTGCATATTATAATCCCGCGAAGATAATCTTCGGGAAAAAAAGCATCGGAAAAACAGGTGCGCTTGTTAAAGAATACGGAAAAAAAGTTTTACTCCATTACGGTGGGGGCTCGATAAAGAAGAACGGTGTTTATGATGCGGTTGTAGAGTCGCTGGAAAGTAGCGGGATAGAGTTTGTCGAACTCGGAGGCGTGGTTCCTAATCCGAGACTGTCGTTAGTGAACGAAGGGATAAAAATCTGTCGTGATAACAGTGTCGACTTTATCCTTGCAGTCGGAGGAGGCAGCGTGATAGATTCCGCCAAAGCAATTGCTGCAGGTGTTGATGCAGATAACGTATGGGACTATTTTATCGATGGCTCTAAAAAAATAAACTCTGCCTTGCCGATAGGCGTGGTGCTCACGATCCCTGCCGCAGGTTCCGAATCGTCACCAGCATCGGTGATTACCAATGAGGAGGGCAAATACAAACGATCCATACATAGCGAATCGGTTATTCCGAAGTTCGCGGTAATGAATCCTGAGGTTACCTATACCATGCCGTTAAGAGAGATCGCCAACGGTTATTCCGATATTATCGCGCACCTTATGGAGAGGTATTTTACTAACGTTAAGAATGTGGATCTTACCGACAGGCTTATCGAGGCGAACATGCGAACGATACTATATTACGGTCCCATGGCGATGAAGGAGCCGGAGAATTACGATGTCCGCGCCGAGATAATGTGGGGCGGGACGATAGCTCATAATAATCTTCTAAACACAGGACGTATCGGAGACTGGGCGAGCCACGAGATCGAACACGAATTAAGTGCGGAATACGATATAGCGCACGGGGCAGGTCTCTCGATCATATTCCCTGCGTGGATGAAATATGTTAATAGTGTTAATCCGGATAAGTTTGTGCAGTTCGCCGAGAGAGTGTTCGATGTGTCGCTGGCTTACGACGATAAGAGTCGTATAATAAATGAAATGATAGAACGCCTCGAAAATTGGTACAAGTCAATGGGACTGCCTGTGAGGTTGTCCGACCTCGGAATAGGAGAGGATAAACTGCGCGCAATGGCGGAGAAATGCGTGGAGAATCGTGGAACAGTAGGACAATTCAAAAAATTAAACGCGGACGATATCTACAATATATATATACTCGCTCTATAAAAGATGTGGTTGATATTGGCCGCAGCTTCTGCTGTTACTCTCGGAGCTTACGAGGTTGCGAAGAAGCTGGCACTTGAGAACAACGCCGTAATTCCGGTGTTGTTTTTAAATGTGGCTATCGGAGTCGCGGTGTTCCTGCCGTTCAACCTGTTGTCCGCTTATACGGAGTTGTTGGACGGAACCGCGGTCTATGTTCCACAGATAAATTTTACCGCACATGCTGCAATCGTGCTTAAGGCGTTCCTCGTTTTGTCGTCGTGGGTATTTGCCTATTACGCAATGAAGCATTTGCCTATAATAATAACTACGGCTATAAAATCGACCCAGCCCGCGTTTATTCTCGTGGGAGCGATCCTCGTTTTTGCCGAACGTCTGAACGGATACCAATGGGCAGGGATGATCGTATCTATTATGGCCCTGATGTTATTCTCGTTCGCAGGCAAGAAGGAGGGTATAGTGTTCGGAAAAAATAAATGGATATGGTGTATATTGGGTGCGACGATATTGGGTGCGGTAAGCAGTTTATGGGACAAACATCTTGTTATATCTTACGATAAAATTGCGGTGCAGGTCTATACGGCGTATTACCAGCTCTTGCTGATGATACCGTTGCTGTTGTTGTTATGGTATCCGCGTAGAAAAAATTCCACTCCGTTCAAATGGCGGAGGTCGATATTGTGGGTTACACTGTTCCTTACCGTATCGGATTTCCTCTATTTTTATTCGCTGAGTCTGGACGGGGCGCTTGTATCGGTAGTATCCACTATCCGCAAGGCAGGGGTGGTGGTTCCATTCTTTGCCGGAATAATATTGTTCAGGGAGAAGCATATAACCACCAAAGCAATTCTTCTCGGATTCGTCCTTCTGGGAATGTTCCTGTTATATCTGGGAAGTTAGATTACCAAACCGACGACATAACGTCCGGAATATATTTTATCTCATAACCGTTATCCGTATAAGTCACGCTCGCAAGGTCGAACTGTACGTCAGTGTCAATGCGGTAAAAATTGACGTAAAATTCCGCGGCCTTGCAGAGAAATTTGAACTTCGTGCGCGTCATTGCGGATTCCGGCGAGGTGAGTGAACCCTGTTTACGAGTTTTAACCTCTATTATATGAAGTATTCCGTCCTTCTTTGCGACTATATCGAGTTCATACCTGCCGTTGCGCCAGTTGGTATGGAGGATGTCGAATCCATTATCCTGTAAATATTGGCAGACGACCGATTCTCCGTATCTACCGGTCTCACCGCTGGTTCTCATTATCAATGATCCTTATTATCTCTTCCGGATTGTTTACGATATGTACAGCTCCGTTCGTGCGCAGCTCTTCTTCGTCACGGAACCCCCATGTTACGCCAATCGACTGAAGCGAACTGTTCTTAGCAGTCTGCATATCTACTCCCGAATCTCCTATATATATAGTATGGTCCGCAGAGATACCTGTTAATTGCAGAATGTCGAATACTATCGCAGGATCGGGTTTTACCGGAATTCCTTCGCGCTGTCCGAAGACTGCGCAAAAATCGGTATCCGGGAAATAATTTGCTATTATTTTTACAGTTGCTTCCTGATACTTATTGGAGGCGACCGCGATTTTAATTCCTTTTTCCGTTATGGCCTTTAGAAGTTCCGGAATCCCTTCGTAAGGGTGGGTATACTTTGTACCGTTATCCGCATAATACGGAAGGAAAAATTCACGCATACGCTCTATATTGGTATCGTTCTTCTCTCCTTCTGGAAGCGCACGCAGGAACAGATTGTTTATACCGTTGCCGACAAATTTTTTATATGCGTCGATAGGGTGTGGAGGAAATCCGCATTTTTCCAGGGAATAGTTTACACTGACGGCAAGATCTTCGATCGTATTCAGAAGAGTGCCGTCGAGGTCGAATATCGCGAGTTTTATCATTTTTTATCTAAAGATTTTATATGTTCTTCGATGACTCTGGGGAAGTGTTCTCCTTCGAGTTTATGTATCTTTTGTGCTACCGCTTTATAATCGTCTTCAGGGGCGACTTCGGTCTCCGCCTGAAAAATTATATCTCCGCTGTCGTATATCGAATTGACCAGATGTATCGTGATTCCCGATTTTTTCTCCCCGTTGGCAACCACGGCTTTGTGTACGTTGTCTCCGTACATACCTTTCCCTCCGTACGCAGGGAGGAGGGCAGGATGGATATTTATTATTTTATTCTCATATTTTTTTACCAGAATCTCCGGTATGAGCCATAAAAATCCGGCAAGGACGATGTAATCTACTTTACGATCCTCCAGTTCTTCCATAACTTTACCGTTTTCATATAAATCCTTCCTGTCGAATATAACGGAATCGACACCGAGATTCTGCGCCCTGGTAATAACGTATGCCCCCTTCTTATTGCAAAAAACAGTGCAGACGTTGGCTGTGCCGGAATTTTTAAAATAATTTATAATGTTCTCCGCATTGCTGCCGGAACCGGAAGCAAAAATCGCTATATTTTTCATATTCAGTGAGTTAAATCTCAATGTTAAGTTAAATTTAAGAAAAAAGTAAAATTAAATGTCAAAGTTAATGGAAAATGTTTTACTTTTGCAGAAATTTGGATGTAAAGAAAGGATTTTATTGTCTCTTTCGAATTAACTAATGAATTTTGAATATTTTGATAAACCTAAAAGATTAATGTTATGTCAGAAATTTCTTCAAAAGTAGTTGAAATCGTAGTTGATAAACTCGGTGTTGACGCAGCAGAAGTTGTTCCTACAGCAAGTTTCACTAACGATCTCGGTGCAGATTCACTCGACACTGTCGAACTTATCATGGAGTTCGAAAAAGAATTCGAGATCTCTATACCGGACGAGGACGCAGAGAAGATAGCTACCGTAGGCGATGCTGTAAGCTATATCGAATCTAAAAAGTAATTTTCTTTCATAACGATGTAATTTTGTCTAACTAACTAAACTTTTTCCCCCCATGAAAATGAGAAGAGTCGTAGTAACCGGAATCGGAACCATTAATCCGCTTGGTAATTCTATCGAGGAATATTTCGATAATCTTGAAAGAGGAATAAGCGGTGCAGCGCCGATAACACATTTCGACCCTGAAAAGTTCAAGACAAAATTTGCATGCGAGGTAAAGAATTACGAGCCCACCGCCCACTTCGACCGCAAGGATGTCCGTAAATACGATCTGTTCACTCAGTATGCTTTGGTTGCTGAGGAACAGGCTATGAAGGATTCCGGACTCGATCTCGAACAGGTCGACAAGGATATGTCGGGCGTTATCTGGGCGTCAGGAATCGGTGGTCTGGAGACATTCTACCAGGAAGTCAAGAACTATGTCGAGGGTGGTTTCACTCCTCGATATAGTCCTTTTTTTATACCTAAAATGATTGCGGACATAGTCGCCGGCTATCTCTCGATGAAATACGGCTTCCGCGGACCGAACTATTGTACGGTCTCGGCATGCGCATCTTCGAACCATGCCTTTATAGATGCGATGACCCATATCCGTTTAGGCAAAGCGGATATCATGATCGCAGGAGGCTCGGAGGCAGCGGTAAATCCTCCGGGAGTAGGAGGGTTCAACAGCATGCAGGCCCTGTCCACACGCAATGACGATCCGCAGACGGCATCGCGTCCGTTTGACGTGGACCGTGACGGTTTTGTGATCGGAGAGGGTGCAGGAGCTTTGATACTCGAAGAATATGAACATGCGAAAGCGAGGGGTGCGAAAATTTACGCGGAACTTGCAGGCGGAGGTATGAGCGCTGATGCTTATCATTTTACCGCTCCGCATCCGGAAGGATTAGGAGCCAAGAAGTCCATGCACGATGCCCTCGACGATGCAGGTATTACTCCTGAAGAGGTCGATTACGTCAATACCCACGGCACTTCGACGCCGGTAGGAGATATTGCGGAATTGAACGGTATACTCGCTACATTCGGTGAACATACCTATGACATGAATATCAGCTCCACCAAATCTATGACAGGTCATCTTCTCGGTGCCGCAGGCGCTATCGAAGCATTGGCAGGTATAATGGCGATACAGCGCGGCGTTATTCCTCCTACGATCAATAACTTCAATCTCGATCCGCAGATCGATCCTAAACTCAATCTTACACTAAACAAAGCGCAGAAACGCGATGTTAAATATGTGTTGAGCAACTCATTCGGTTTCGGAGGGCATAACTCATCGGTTATTTTGAAAAAAATATAATAGGGTGTTATTGTGATCGGGAATCCGTTTCTCTGGATAAAAAAACATTTTTCAAAAGACAGGAAATATTATGCAATGGTGGACGAGATATTCGGAGTCTATCCGAATAATATCGAACTCTATAAACTTGCCCTTATACATAGGTCCGCTATGGTTACCCTTGAAAACGGAATGCCTGTCAATAATGAGAGGCTGGAATTTTTGGGAGACGCGGTGCTCGAATCTATCGTTTCCGATTTTCTATTTATCGAATATCCTGAAGAGGACGAAGGATTTTTATCCAAAATACGTTCCCGTATAGTCAGCCGCTCCACCCTTAACTCTATTTGTAAAAAATTAGGGCTCGATAAATTTATTATTACCCAACAAAGCAATAAACATATTATTCAGAAGCATCTTTATGGCGACGCACTCGAGGCTATGGTTGGGGCTCTCTATCTGGATAAGGGATACAACACGGTAAATAAATTATTTATTAATAATATTCTCAAAAGATATATCGATCTGGAAGAGATTACAGTACTCGAATCCGATTATAAAAGCAGGCTCATCGAGTGGTGTCAAAAGAACAGGCATGAAATAAACTTCGATACGTCTCTCGATGCTATCGACAACGGAAGGCAGACGTTTAAATGTGAACTGTACATAGATTCCGACGTAAAGGCAATGGCTGCGGGTAATTCTAAAAAAGAAGCGGAACAGCGCGCCTCCGCGAAGGTTTACAAAGAAATAAGCGAATCCTCTTCATTGTGAAATCCGACAACGATATGCAGCAGGATATTCGGATAAGGGAGAAACTTATATCGAAGGGCGTCTCCGTACTTACCGACCAGGAGTTATTGAGCGTCGTAATCGGTAAGGGGGCTCATGGAGGGACTGCATTCGAACTTGCCGGTAAACTTCTTGGCGAATACAATGGCAGTCTTACCGAGCTGGGACTTGCTCCTATCCCGAAATTAAGAATGACTGCCGGTATGGGCATAGGGCGTGCGGTACTTGTCGCGGCGACGATGGAACTGGCGAAAAGAAGGCAGTTGGAGGATACCGTATCGATAGACCGGATAAACTCCAAGGAAGATGTGATTGCTTACTTCAAACACGATATTGCCGAACTTCCTTATGAAGAATTCTGGGCATTGTATCTGGGAGCTTCCAATAGGATACTGGACAAAGTGAAGATCAGTCAGGGCTGTATAGCATCCACCATAGTCGATAATCGGTTGATAATCAAACGCGCGCTCGATAAACTCGCATCATTTATTATTATTGTGCATAACCATCCCTCCGGAAACTGCTGCCCCAGCGATGCGGATAAAGCCATTACTTTGAGACTATCGCAGGCCGCATCTTTTTTTGACATAGAACTCGTCGATCATATAATAATTACTACCGGAGAGTGCTTTTCGTTTAAAGGCGAAGGATTACTTTAGAAAAATTCATTTTTAGTTTTTAATAAAGTATATTTGCAGTCCGATTATATACAGGATATGCAATTCAGAGACATTTTAGGCCACGAAAAACTAAAAGAAAAACTCATCCGCACCGTTAAGACGGGACGTATCAGTCATGCGTTGCTGTTTACCGGAGCCGAAGGGGTAGGAACTCTCCCTCTTGCGATAGCCTATGCTACATATATAAATTGCGAAAATCCTTCCGACACTGACTCGTGCGGCGTATGTCGGTCATGTCGTCTTATGGCGGAAATCTCTCATCCGGACGTTCATTACGTTTATCCTGTAAATAAATCGAAATCTGCGAGAAACGTTCTTTCGTCTTCTGCGGACAAACCTGTCAGCGATAATTTTCTTCACGTGTGGAAGGAAATAATCGACAGTTCCGAACCCAAAGGTTATTTTGGAGAGCAGGAGTGGTATAGGTATATAGACATAGATAACAAACAGGGAGCGATCGGACGACAGGAGGCTGCGGAGATTATAAAAAAACTATCCTTCAAACCCTTCGTATCGCCGTATAAGGTAATAATAATGTGGCTCCCGGAACGTATGAACGAGCAGGCTGCAAATGCGCTTCTGAAGATTCTGGAAGAACCGTGGCAGAAAACTTTGTTCATGTTTGTGTCTGAGACTCCCTCCAAGCTGCTTAAAACCATTTTGTCGAGAACCCAGGAAATACACGTACCGGCACTATCTACCGATATAGTTGCGGAATATCTCACAGATCGGCACGATGTAGCGGATCATGCTGCAGAGGAATTTGCGCGTATATCGGCAGGAAGGATCTCCGAAGCGTTAAGACTTATCGACGAGCAGGAGGAAGAGAACGAGAATTTCGAGATGTTTGCACGGTTGATGAGATTCTCGTTCAATGATAAACATCTGGAACTGCTGGAATGGGCGGAATCCGCATCCGGAATGGGGCGCGAAGCTCAGAAGAATATGCTGATAAACTCAATCCGTCTGCTCAGAGAGGCTTATATGCTTTCGATAGGAATGGACAATGTCTCGTATCTCTATGGAAAGGAACTCGATTTTTGCAGGAAATTCGCTCCATACGTCCACAGTGGAAACATAGAGGCGCTGACCGGAGAGTTCGAAAGCGCGGTAAAGCATATCATGCAGAATGGGAATCCGAAGATCGTATTCACCCACTTCGTGCTTACCGTGAGTAAACTTATAGGCCGTGTTTAAAATAATTTTAACTCCAGGACTGTTAGATTGCTGTAAAATCAATATCTTTGCTAATTCGTAAAAAAAGAAAAAAATGGGCTTCCTCGAAATAATTTTAATAATAGTGGCGGTATTTTACCTTACTGGTATATTGGGTAGATATCTGTTAAGAAGATTCATCGCCCGGAAACAAAAGGAATTCGAAGAACGATTCGGACAAGGGCAGGGCGGATATTATAAACAATATACATGGGGATCGGGAAATAAAACCCGGAACGAAACTGCCGAGGAAGGAGAAATAAAAATAACCGCTACCGGAAAAACAACGAAAAAAATTAACAGTCAGGTAGGGGATTATGTGGAATATACCGAAATAGAGGAGAAAACGGAAAATAACAGCGGACAATGAAATTTTTTGCACTGATTGGCGAATATATCTTACTGATGAGAAAAGTCTTCTCCAGGCCGGAGAAGTTTAAAATTTACAGGCGAAGGCTGCTGTATGAGATGGACAGTCTCGGTATGAATTCGATTGGGATCGTCGCGATTATTTCCGTGTTCATGGGTGCTGTTATTACGATTCAGATGGCTCTGAACTTAGAATCCCCGTTTATTCCGAAGGATCTTATAGGATATGCAACCAGAGAATCAATTGTTCTCGAATTCAGTTCTACGATCGTCGCGCTGATACTCGCAGGTAAGGTTGGCTCCAATATCGCATCGGAGATAGGAACCATGAGAATTACCGAACAAACGGACGCCCTTGAAATAATGGGGGTTAATCCTGCCGGATACCTAATGCTTCCGAAAATCGTAAGTACGGTAATATTTTTTCCGTTTCTTACCATATTGAGTATAGGCATAGGTATCGCAGGCGGATATGGCGTGGCAAAATTTACCGATGAGATGCTTGTGGAGGATTACATTCAGGGAATAAATTATTCCTTCAATTCATTTTACATAACTTATGCTTTGGTTAAGGCTGCTGTTTTTGCGTTTCTTATAACATCGATATCGGGTTTTTACGGTTTCAGGGTTCAGGGAAATTCGTTGGAGGTAGGCCGCGCGAGCACTAAAGCAGTGGTATCGAGCAGTGTAGCTATCCTGTTATTTAACCTTATACTAACGAAATTAATGTTGACGTAATGATTCGTGCAGAGAATATAATAAAAAGTTTCGACGGAAGGGTAGTCCTCGACAATATATCCGCTACGTTCGATACGGGACAGACGAATCTTATAATAGGGCAGAGCGGATCCGGTAAAACAGTTCTTCTCAAATCTCTTGTCGGACTGCACGATATAGATAGCGGAAGCGTATATTATGACGATACGGACTTCACGATTCTTACGTATAACGAGAAAAAAAATATCCGCAGGGACGTGGGGATGATATTTCAAGGTGGAGCTCTGCTGGATTCCTCTACCGTAGTGGAGAATGTTAAACTTCCTCTCGATCTGTTTACCGATATGTCCAACAGTGAAAAAATGGACAGGGTTCACTTCTGCCTCAAGAGAGTGAATATAAATAATGCGGACAGCTTATATCCGTCGGAACTGAGCGGAGGAATGATAAAGAGGGTGGCGATAGCGCGTGCGATAGTTATGAATCCTAAATATCTTTTCTGCGACGAGCCTAACTCAGGGTTGGATCCGAAGACTTCTGTCGTGATCGATAATCTTATAAAAGAGATCACGGAAGAATATAACATAACCACCATAGTCAATACTCATGACATGAATTCCGTGCTGGAGATCGGGGAGAAGGTACTGTTTATCTACGAAGGAAAAAAATGGTGGGAAGGTACCAAACACGACATAATGAATACGGACAATCAGGAACTTAACGATTTTGTATTCGCCTCCGCAATGGCAAAGAGAGCTAAGAGGGCGCTAAAATAATTTTTTTGGTGATACCTGAAAATTAAAGGAATCCCCTGTTGACACAAGGGATTCTTTTAATTTTACTCTGTTGCCGATGCTTCTCTGGATACATTCATCTTATCGATTTCAGGGTCTTAATTTCGAAGCGCCGAATTTATGATCTCTACAAAAAATCATTTTCGATTTTAACTCCTTTTATTACTGCATTTTCGATTTCTGTGAAAACATTTGATTTAACACCGGAGTCCATCGAAGTGCGGGATAGGTTATGTACAAGCACAATGATACGGATAACAAAAATAATTTTTTCGTAATTAACAAGACATGTTTGTAGGATTAATCTTTTTTCGATATTGATGAAGCTTTAGAGGCATGAATTCTCGATATTTCCGGACTACCCTTATATAAGAGTTTCGAAGCACCGGTTGTATTTGCTGCCAAATATCGTACGACGGATACCTCTATAATGGAAGATCCGGATAATTTGGCATCGACTTCTTCCGAATTTAAATCGTAGGCTTTTATTTTTCCTGCTCCGGAAGTTTTAACGACAGCTTTAGTACATTGGCCTTTTACGGTTATAATTGAACCCCCCCGACGCTTCTGCGCCGAATGATTTAAGAACGTGGAGATCAATTTTCGAGGCACCGGACGCTGTTGCCTTTATTTCTTCGGTGTTTAAACCCGATGCTTTAACATTCGCGGCCCCCGATGAGGAAATTTTAGCTTTTTCCCCTTGGCCTTTCAGACGGAGATCGGCTGCACCCTTAGCATTAATATCGATATTGTCGGCAAAAATTTCAGCTTCCAATTTAACTGCTCCCGAACAATCGAGTGATATATTCGTTGACTTTATGGACAGCCCTTGAATTTTACACCCTCCGGAACCGGTAATCTTAACTTCGTGCGGAGTCTCGAAACTGCCATTGAAGTTAATTAAAGCAGCACCGGATACATCTAATTTTTTTATTTCCGGAACGTACAGGCGGAGACTGAGGAAGGGAACCTCTTTTTTTTGTTTGTAAAATTGTGATACTTCTACCACAAGCAATCCGTTTTTTACGGAAGTCTTTACAAATTCGAGAAGTTCTGTCTCTATTTCGAATTCCGCTCGCGAGTGATCCGATTCTATTATTTCTACACGAAATACGCTGCCTATTTTAAGGCCTGAAATATTTTCCCCCTCGTATTCCGTAAATACGGTGGTCTCAGGTTTATCCTTTGAAAAAGTATAGGACGGAACTAACAGAAAGACAAAAGTTAATAAGACAAAGAGTTTTTTCATGGTGTTTTTAAGTTATGGGTTTTATACCGTAATATTAATAAAATATTTCATAATATTAATTATTAATCTTTTCTAAGAACAACTTTTTGAGGATCGCCCTGATAGCGGAAAATAGCGGTTCCGCTAAGATACACATCGAAAGAATCCGTTACCGTAACGTCAAGAAAGGAAGCGCCGTAAAGTTTTGCCCGTAATTCTGCGGTATTTAAATCGTATGCCCTTACACCGCGTGCTCCGTATAACGTTACGCAGGAATATCCGCTCCTTCCCTCCAAAACGAGATCCGAAGTTCCGCCGGCATAAAGTTCGAGTCTGTCCGCGTCCAATATAAGTTTACCTGCGGATGTTCCGTCAAATACCGCGGTTATGTCCGACGCTGTTATTTTGGCCTGAATATTCGATACCCCGTAAGAATCTATATTCGCATTTCTGCATTTAACATTCATATCCGATATATTCGATACTCCGTTGAGATTTATATTCAGATCCTCATCCTCGAGATCGAATTCGCCATGAAACTTTATTTCATTTATACCCGTTGTGGTAATGGTATTTATTTCCGGAGTCGTAAGATATAATTTCATATACGGCAGCCGGTTTTTTCCCTCGGGAATCTCATCTACCCTTATCTCCAGAAGACCGTCCTTGTAAAGATCGATGTGTATGAATTCGGTTAATTCGGGATTTATCTCAAAAATAGCCTCTGTGCGCTCTCCCTTTGTTACCTCCACTTGAAATGCGCCTCCGATCTCGATTCCGGTGATAATCTCGTCAAGGTATCTGGAAAAAATCACAGGCTCGCTGTTATGTGAAATTAATCTCAAAGGTACAAAAACTAAAACGGACAGCACGAATTTTATGTTTCTCATAGATACTAAGATTAAACGGTGTTAAAATTTTCTCTATAATACGTGCCAAAATTATTCCGTCATCTTCAATACCCATGTTTATAACGATTTAAGGTTTGGGTTGGTTACACGGTCTGTAAAAAAAATAAACATGTCTGTAAAAAAAATAAACATTTGCAGGTAGCCGCAGCCAGGAGAAATTCTACTGAGTTAATTAATAAATAATTTTTCTAATAAATTGTTTTTTGCGGAATTTTTATTTAATTTTGCAACGCACAAGCAAAGTACTTGTATCTGAAAATAATTGTTTTAACTTTATAAACTTTTAAACAATGTCAAAAATTAAAATTGGTATCAACGGTTTCGGTCGTATCGGACGTTTGGTTATCCGTGCAGCGATTGAAAGAGACAACATCGAGGTTGTGGGAATCAACGACCTTATCTCTGTGGAATACATGGCTTACATGTTAAGGTACGATTCGGTTCACGGCCAGTTCAAAGGTTCTATCGACGTTAAAGACGGAAATCTCGTGGTTAACGGAAATTCTATCCGTGTTACTGCTGAGAAAGATCCTGCAAATCTGAAATGGAACGAAGTGGGTGCTGAGTATATCGTTGAATCAACAGGTCTTTTCCTTACTAAAGAAAAAGCTGAAGCCCATATATCTGCCGGTGCTAAACGTGTTGTTATGTCTGCACCTTCGAAAGACGATACCCCTATGTTCGTAATGGGTGTTAATAATAATACTTATTCCGGCCAGACAGTCGTATCAAATGCATCTTGCACTACAAACTGCCTTGCCCCCCTGGCAAAAGTTATCAACGATAAATTCGGCATCGTCGAAGGCCTTATGACAACGGTTCATGCTACGACTGCGACTCAAAAAACTGTCGACGGTCCTTCTATGAAAGACTGGAGAGGCGGACGTGCTGTGTCAGGAAACATTATCCCTTCTTCGACAGGTGCCGCTAAAGCAGTAGGTAAAGTAATTACTGCTCTTAACGGCAAACTTACCGGTATGGCATTCCGTGTTCCTACACTCGACGTATCCGTTGTAGACCTTACCTGCCGTCTTGAAAAAGGCGCATCTTACGCTGAAATATGTGCTGCTATCAAGGAAGCTTCGGAAAACGAGATGAAAGGAGTTTTAGGATATACTGAAGATGAAGTGGTATCGAGTGATTTTATCGGCGAAGCACGCACCTCGGTATTCGATGCTAAGGCAGGTATCTCTCTTAACGATAATTTCGTGAAACTTGTCTCATGGTATGACAACGAATGGGGTTACTCTAACAAAGTAGTAGATCTCATCGTTCACATGTCTACCGTTAAATAATTTAAATAGCTGTAATTTGAAATCAGGCTGCCAATAAAGCAGCCTGATTTTTATTTTTGCAGGTTTATCAGGCAATTGTCACCAAAATTGCATAATAATTATATAAAATATTTTTAATTTGTTTTTAAATTAAAAGAATATTCTCCATATTTGTATTATAATACTACTGATAATATAACGCTAAAATACTAACAAATGGAACTGAAAAAAACGCCTAAGGCCGATCTGCAAAACAAAAGAACGATGTTTTTCCAGATAGGATTGGTAGCGGCACTGTTATTTGTCATCTTTATGTTTGGTCTGAGCCAGTCTGAAATTGTTTTCGAAGAAATAGAGGCTCCTGTTTATATCGTCGAAGAAGAACTTGTCGAAATTACCAGAGAGCCAGAGGATATGCCTAAACCGCCTTCCCCGAAACAGTCGTTGCAGATCTCTTCCGATATACTTAATATCGTGGACGATGATAAAAAAATCGAAGTGGACTTGTCCAATGTGGAATTCGACGATGAAGTCCAAATGATATTTACAGGTATAGCTAATACCGAGGGGAGTGACGGTGTAGGTTGGACCGATGAAATTTTTATGAGAGTAGAGAATATGCCTACCTTCCAAGGAGGAGACCTCAATAATTTTAGCCGTTGGGTGCAGAGCAGGCTTCAATATCCGAGAAGAGCGCAGGAGAATAACATTCAAGGACGCGTTACAGTAAAATTTGTGGTTGAAACCAACGGTAACCTAACCAATATAGAGGTGTTGCAGAGTCCTGATAAATCTTTAGCCGATGAAGCTGTAAGAGTTATCGGATCCTCCAATTCCAGCGATTGGAAGCCGGGAACGCAGCAAGGAGTTCCAGTACGTGTAGGTTATATTCTTCCCGTGGAATTCAATCTGATAAATTAATAATTAATTTAGAAAAGTATTAAAAGGGAGATAAAACTATCTCCCTTTTTTATCTCTTTGATAATAAAATATATAAAAAAAACGTTAAAAAAAAGTTGATTTTTTTGAAGAAAAATTTGCGGATATAAAAAAAACGCTTACCTTTGCACCCGCAATGAAGGAATAACCCAATTGCAACGTTCTTTAGTAATACGGTAAACAAATAATAAACCATTTTTTCGGATATCCGATTAAATGAGGAAATTAAAAAAAAATGAAAATATTTTTGGAAATTTAAAAATGTTGTTTACCTTTGCACCCCGA
>JAJBUQ010000039.1:229669-256007 GCA_020860245.1 Rikenellaceae bacterium | reverse complement strand
ACACCGGATACAAGAAGACATTATGTAAATAATTGCTGTCAAAATGACCATGCCGAGAAGAGCACACGATACATAAAATAACCAAATATTTAACATGACAACTCTCTTATCCTCAATATAAATTTGGAAAAATCGATAGGGAGCGACATATAAGACACAACTCCGGAAGCATAGGCAGAATATACACTATATTCGTCGGCAAGTTGGGACAATATGAAAAAACGTATTCCATCCGCAGTCAATTTCAGCAGCATTCCGTTATCGGCAAACCGATAATCCATAACAAGGATAACCAGATCATAATCTTCGCATCCCAACATGGAAAACATCTCATTATCGCCATTTACCGTAGTGATTTTATTACCTTCTATTTCAAAACGTTCCACGATCAGTCTGCAGAAGAGCGAATCACTGCAATTGACTAAAATTTTCATATTACAAACAATTTGAAAATACAACGGAGGCAAATGTAAAAGAAAAAATATGCCGGCTTATGGCTTTGCCCTTTTACGGTAAAATTCGGCCTGACATTAGTGCGCAACGTTCCTATTCAGGTTATAAATTTGTGTAAACTATTTTTTTATTACTTTCGTGGATACAATTAACTGAAAAATGAAATTTAAACTCTTCTCCATACCCAACATAATCACCAGCCTGAATTTAATGTCCGGATGTATATCCATAGTTTTCGCTTTCAAAGGCGACTTCCTGTGGAGCTTTCTTATGATAATAATCGCTGCCGGATTTGATTTTTTCGACGGACTCACAGCGAGAGCACTCAAACAATATTCGGAAATAGGTAAACAACTTGACTCTCTTGCCGATATAGTAAGTTTCGGGGCTGCGCCCTCATTCACCGTATATTGCTATCTGAGTCACTATGACATTGGTACAGGACCGGTAGTATATACGGTATTTATATTGACTGCATTTTCAGCTTTAAGACTTGCGAAGTTTAATCTGGACACGCGCCAATCGGAAGAATTTATAGGCCTTCCTACTCCGGCAAACGCCATATTCTTCTCTTCCCTGATATTTACCGCATCATCCGGTCGGTATGGTTTTGTAAATGCCCTGACCGATAATTTTATAACAATATTCATACTGGTAATAATCTTTTCTCTATTACTTATAAGCGAAATAAGAATGTTCTCGTTGAAATTCAAGGATCTTTCAATCAGAAACAATTTTCTAAGGTATGCTTTCGTTATTTTCTCGGTCTCAACGGTATTATTATGGGATATCACTGCTATCCCGGTAATAATTTTGGCCTATATAATAACATCTGCGGCAAAAAATGGGATGAGATAGGATAAAGACCTTTAATTCAAGTTTTTAAGACTAATAATGGTTTTTACATTTTTTTATTACCTTTGCCGTGGCTTAAAAGCGGTTATTCGGGATGCCCACAAATATAAAAAACACATACAGGATGACAAGGATGATAATCTCTATTGTCCTTATGTTTATTACTTTCCCCTCAATCCCGGCTTTCGGCCAGCAGGCTGTTATCGACAAACTCTTTAACCTTTTTAAAAAACAGAGGGATTCACTCAAAGTTGTAGAAAAAAACCCTTTAGAATCTTATTTTTTCGATGACTCGTTACGAAATAAAAAAATATTCGCATGGACTGCAGAGCTGGATATCAATAGAGTAGATACCGTGACGGTAGACACCCTGCTGAACAGGTTCGAGATCGATTATCCTTTCATGGAAGAATATGTCGTGGGAGCCACATATCTCGGCAATCTGGGAGGGGCAGCGCAATCGCTTAGCTATTTTGAGCGACCGCGTAGTAATGATTTCGTATTTCTAAGAGCATACGATTCATATCTCGTAGATCCGCAATCCACAAGATTCTTTAATGTAAAGGAACCTTTTACCCAACTTTCATGGTTTATGTCGGGACAGACTCGGCGGGCTGAGGAACAACTACGTGTAACTCATGCACAAAATATCTCTCCCTCGACCGGATTCAATATCGATTATAAGAACCGGGGAACCAAAGGTATGTATAGCAGCCAGAGATCCAAAGATAAAAACCTTTCATTCGGAATCTCACATACAGGGAAGAAATATTCGCTGCATGCAGGATATGATTACAATATGGGAGATATCCGTGAGAACGGCGGTATTATGCGCGATGAAGACGTTACGGACACTATTTACAGCCTTCCATACAATATCGAAGTAAAACTTACCGACGCAAGGAATCAATTTAAAGGCAACACCTTTTTCATTTCTCAAGCTTACGGCATACCATTACAAAAAGTATACTTAGAGGACTTTTCCATAGCAGATAAGTCTTCAATTTTTGTCGGACACTATTTTGAATATACCAGATTCAGGAAAAAATATACCGACACAAAGGCCAATAGTACGGACTTTTATGACGACTGGTTTTTGAACCCTACGGCTACGTCCGATTCTTTAAGCGAAACGAAGATAGACAATAAAATATTCATACAATTGCAGCCATGGGACAGGAATGCGGTAATTGGTACGATTGATGCGGGAATAGGCCATGCGATGTATTCCTATTATATGTTCAGGTTGAAGAATTATCTTCGCGGAAACAAGAACACGAAAAGGAACGATACATACGTATACGGTTCATTGACAGGTAGAATAAAACAGTATATAGACTGGCGTGCGGATGTGACATATCATCCCTTCGGAGATAAAAGTCAAGATCTCAACCTTAATGCGGAACTCAAAATGTCCGTATTTATAAAGAACAGACCGTTGTCTCTGACAGTTTCCGGATTTATTGACAACAGATCGCCCGGATACTGGGATGAAAAATATTTTTCAAATCACTTTATTTGGAGTAATGACTTTAGCAAGGAAACAGAAACAAATATTTCAGCAAAACTTGAAGCTGCGGCTATTGGGTTCGAGGCCGGAGCCTGGCAGAGTGTCGTAACCGATAAGATATATTATAACAAATACGCACTGCCTGCACAGCATGGAGGAACAGTTAGTGTAACAGGGCTATACGTGCGCAAGGATTCGCATATTGGAATATTTCATTTTAACCACAGAGCACTGCTGCAATGGAGTTCTAATGAAGATGTAGTCCCCCTTCCCCTTGTCAGTGCTTATGCAACTTATTTTATCGATTTTTATCTCGTAAGGAATGTTTTGCGAATGCAGTTAGGAGTAGACGCATGGTATAATACTGAATATTATGCTCCTTCATATATACCGGCAACAATGCAATTTTACAACCAAGACGAAATAAAAACAGGCAATTACCTTTTTATGGACGCATTTTTATCCGCAAAATGGAAAAGAATGCGGATATTGGTTAAATTCCAACACGTAAATGAAGACCTTTTCGGAAAAAGAAACTATTTCAGCGTTCCCCACTATCCTCTAAATAGGAGAATGTTTAAATTAGGTTTCTCATGGAGTTTCTACGATTAAACTCCGATTAGTATTAACCAAAAAAAAAAATATGGTCAGAAATGTTATTTTAACAGTAATTCCCATTTCATTAACTCTTCTATTTTTATCCACAAACCGTAAAAACACCCCTCAGGAATTTATTTATCGCGACAAAATACAGCAAGCGGACAGGCTTACTGTAGCTTTAGACAAAGATATAGCCGGACATTTTATAATAGACGGCAAATCATACGGAATTCAATACGAGATGCTCGAAGAATATGCGAATTTACTCGGTCTCGAACTTGAAATAATATCGGATCATTCTCCATACACTTCTCAGGCCCTTCTGGAAGAAGGCAAAATCAATATGGCTGCAGTAATGAGAACTCATATCGCGAATGAGTCGAATATTCCCGTGGCTGCATTCAGATCCAATTATGTCATAATGTCCCGTAGAGATCGCAAAACAGAAAAAATTTCGAGCTTTGGAGAGGTCCTTGAGAAACTTGATGGTAAAAGTTTACTCGTAGCCCCAGGATTTACATCCTCTAAATCCTTCGATCTATTATTAGATTCACTTAAAAATACAGAAACATATCTTACCTCTAAGAGGACTATAGACATAATGAAAGAATTAAGTGTCGGCAATTACGATTATATAATATGTGAAAAAACAGAAGCCTTGATGGGCAAAGGAGTGGTTAAAAACGTAATGAACATATTTGAATTTGAAGAAGAAATTCCCGTATACGTACTCTTTAACCGTGAAGATTCTCTTGTCGCCCAACATTTTGAATCGTGGTTGAATGTATTCGAAAGATCGGACAAATATGCGGAACTCAACCGACTTTACAATGGAAGCGGAATAAATGATAAAATCTTCAATACCGCATCCGTACAATCCGGAGGACGAATATCTAAATTTGACAACATAATAAAAAGAATAGCTGAACAGGAAAAAATGGATTGGAGATTGATTTCAGCCATTGCTTATCAGGAATCGAAGTTTAATCCGGATGCAGTTTCAAATAAAGGGGCCTGCGGACTTATGCAGGTAATGCCCAAGGTTGCAGAACAATTCAATTACTGTCCTGACGATCTTCTCGATGTCGAAACCAATATCACCGTAGCTGTCCAATTACTGAAAACCATAGAAAAATCTATAATTTTCGATAATAATACAGATATCGATAATAAAATATCTATCATACTCGCATGCTATAATTGCGGAATAGGACATGTTCTCGACGCACGGAGACTTGCAACTAAGTACGGAGAAAATCCGAATAACTGGAAGAACGTCAAAAAATATCTGGCACTCAAATCGAACGCTGAAATAATTGCAGACGAAGCAGTCAGAAGCGGCAGATTCAACGGGATAAAGGAGACGTCCGCATTCGTAAGTAATGTAAGAGACAAATACGCATCCTACTGTCAAATAGCCTCGTTATAACCTATCTGGTCGTATATCCTCGCAATTCGGAATTTAATTTCTTATGATTACCTGTGCACACCTGATCCAATAATTTATAAAACTGGGATCCATGATTTTTATGTACCGTATGACATAACTCATGAAGAATAACGTAATCGATAAGATGATCGGGAAGCTTCATCAATCTCGAGCTAAGGCTTATATTATTTTTTACGGAACAACTCCCCCATCGGGTGTAAGACCTTCTGAAAGTTAAATTATTATATTCAAACCCATGTTTTAAAGCCAAATAATTAACCCTCTCAGGCAGCAATAATTTAGCCTCGATAAAATATGCGTCATCTACACCATTTTTTATAATTTCCTGGGAATCGTCCGAATAAGGTTCGGCTGAAATAAAAATATTTATTCCGCCCTGAGCGACAAGATAGTGTTCTTGCCCCACGGGAGAGCTAAAAATATTAAGGGTATGTAATCTGGTATTAAAAGGGGGCAGAATAAGAAACTTATCGGAATATTTTCTTTTCGCCGATATTATCCAATCTATTTTTGACTCGAGAAAACCGAGAGCCACATCTGTCCGAGTTTTTTTCGGAATAGTAAGGATTATCTCAGTACTGCGGACAGTAACAGATATCCGTTTAGCACGCAGAGATTTATTTATCCTTATTTTCCCTGCTAACGGATGGATAAAACAGTCCATTTACTCCAACTCTTTCCTATCTTTGGTATAGAATTTCATATCCATAAAACCGAGAGACATATCCGGAACTATCTTGACCTTACATCTATATTTCCACATCCATTTACAGCGCAGCGAGATCAGTCCGGACGTGATAAAAGAAGCAACAAAACTATGAAGATGTATTTCCAGATTCTTTTGCTTTTTATCCTTTACATAATATCCGATCGCGTTTTCTATCTTTTCGATCAAAAGTATAGATGGAGTTATTTTTCCGGATCCATTACAAGTCGGGCACACCTCATTAGTTTCGATGTGAGTCTCCGGCCTTACTCTCTGCCTTGTAATCTGCATTAAACCGAATTTTGTTAAGGGCAGAATAGTATGCTTCGCACGATCCGTAGACATGGCCTCTTTCATTTTTTCAAAGATAAGCTGCTTGTTTGCAGCGGTGTGCATGTCTATAAAATCGATAACTATGATACCTCCCATATCTCTGAGCCTCAATTGCCGTGCGATCTCTGACACGGCGTTCAGATTGACCTCCTCAGCCGTTTCTTCCTGATTATCGGCTACCTTAGCCCTCTTACCGCTATTTATATCTATCACATGGAGAGCTTCGGTATGTTCGATTATCATATAGGCTCCACGTTTAAAGGAGATCGTCTTACCGAATGAAGATTTAATCTGTTTTGTAATATCGAAATTATCGAATATCGGAGTATTGCCTTTGTATAGTTTTACTATTTTTTCTTTTCCGGGTTCGATAGTTCTGATGTATTCCCGAATCTCTTCATACGTAATCTCGTCATCGACATATATATTTGAAAAAGAGACGCTCAGGAGGTCGCGGAGAATAGCCGTAGTGCGGTTTATTTCATTGGCCAGAAGTGCAGGAGGAGTCTCCGTCCGTGCCTTATTATACACGAGCTCCCATTTTTTTACAAGACTGGTAATTTCTTGTTCCAAATCTCCAGACTCTTTACCGAGTGCAGCAGTCCTGATTATAAGACCGTAATTTGGAGGAAGAACATTTTCAGCTATCAGCTTTAATCGTTTACGCTCTTCATTGGCTCTTATTTTCTGGGAGATGGATATCTTATTGACCATCGGAAGGAGTACTACGTGCCTTCCTGCTATGGAAATATCGGAAGTAAGACGAGGACCTTTGGTCGAGATAGCTTCTTTAGCTATCTGGACAAGTATATTTTGACCGGTAGAAATAACCTGAGAGATTTTACCGTCTCTTTTAAGAGTTTGTTTGCTTTGTAGATTCTCGAAATCGGTTTTTATATTTTTCTGGCTGTTTATTGCCTTGTGAATTGCCACAAAATGCGGTCCAAGATCGAGATAATGAATAAAAGCGTCTTTTTCATGCCCGATGTTGATGAATGCAGCATTAAGACCCGGCATAATTTTTTTGACCTTACCGAGATAAATATCCCTCACTGAAAATCCGGTATTACTCTTCTCTCTACTGAACTCCACTAAACTTTTATCTTCGACCAAAGCTATCTGGATCTCGCCGGAAACGACGCTTATTACTAATTCTTTATTCATGTACTCATTTAATATAATTCTACGGACACAACCGTATTTTGCAGATTTCAAAATTTCTCCATAATAACAAACCTAAAGAGTAAGTAGTCTCTTTAGGTTTGCTAAATCTTGATTAGACGAAAAACAGGCTACCTATTTTTTCTTTTTATGTCTGTTCTTTCTAAGGCGTTTCTTCCTTTTGTGGGTAGCCATTTTATGCCTTTTTCTTTTCTTTCCGCTTGGCATAGTTAATTTGTTTTAGATTAAAATTATTTGGATTCTTTTACTTTCGCAACAAAAGTTTTCGATGGTTTGAATGCAGGAATATTGTGTTCCGGAATTGTGATAGTAGTGTTTTTGGATATATTTCTTGCTACTTTCTGAGCACGTTTCTTAACAATAAAACTGCCGAATCCTCTTAGATAAACATTGTTATTGCTCGTGAGAGAATCCTTGATCGAATCCATAAAAGATTCGACAATTTTCTGTACCTGCACTTTCTCCACCCCGGTACTTTTAGCAATCTCATTTACGATATCTGCCTTTGTCATTTTTATAAAGTTAAATTATTTATACTTAAACATATAATCGGACTGCAAATATACTACTTTTTTTATTTTAATAGCAAATGAAAAAAGGTATTTTTGTTGAAATGTAAAAGTAATATATTTTCCCAGCCGGTTTTTCAATCCTTCTTCTTAATGGTATGTAAAATGCAAGGTAAATGAGGTACAATATTCCATTTTTCCACGTATATTATTTTTGAATATTTCAATTAAATAATTATCTTTATACACAAATTAACTTTAACTAAAAGGTTTCAGCTATGGAAGTGATCACATTTAATGAGCTGCGTAGAATTAAGGACAGTTTACCGTCGGGAAGTATGCAGAAAATCGCCGACGACCTCAATTTAAGTATAGACGCCGTTAGGAATTATTTCGGCGGAAGACACTTTGAGAACGGAGAGTCTGTCGGATTTCACGTTGAAAAAGGACCTGACGGAGGAATAGTTACACTCGATGACAGAACGATTCTGGATCATGCACTTAAACTTCTTAAAAACGAAGAGAAATAATTAAGGGGAAACCTGAGTTTCCCCTTAATTATTTTATTTATTAGATTTTATTCCACTTCCCAAGTGTCACCGCTGTTCAGCAATTCTTCCATGGTTTTAATTTTGTTCTCTTTAGACGCTTCTTCGATCTGTTCGGTCAGGCGCTTATCGTAAGATCCCTCTTTTACAGCTCTTATTACTCCGAGAGCGACCGGATATTCCGGATAAGCCATATTTACCAGCATCGTATGAACAATAGAGTTATTTTCATGCGCATCGTGCACAAGAATATCGTCTTCCTTAACCCCGTTCTCTCCTATCGTTACAACCTTAAGTTCGAATCCATCCAAAACAAGCCCTTTATTCTTATCCTTACCAAAGATCATTCTTTCTCCATGTTTTAAAACAATAGTCCTGTCTGCCCGTTCCGCTCTGTCCGTAATCGCCAAGTGTGTCTTATCATTGAAAATTACGCAGTTCTGAAGGACTTCCACAACCGATGTTCCAGAATGCTTCGCAGCCTCTACAAGGCAGTCTTTGGTAAGAGCCAATTCAACATCCAGCGATCTCGCAAAGAATGTTCCTCTCGACCCGATTACGAGCTGTTCCGGATTGAATGGTTCTTCAATGGTGCCGAATGGAGAAGTCTTAGTTATTTTTCCATACTTCGACGTCGGTGAATACTGTCCTTTGGTAAGACCATATATCTCGTTGTTAAAAAGAATAATATTAAGGTCGATATTTCTTCTCACGGCATGAATAAAGTGGTTGCCTCCTATCGCGAGCGCATCGCCGTCTCCGGTTATCTGCCATACGGACAATTTAGGGTTGGCGACTTTGACTCCAGTTGCAATAGCTGATGCACGTCCGTGAATTCCATGAAATCCATAAGTCTTCATATAATAAGGGAATCTCGAAGAACATCCTATACCTGACACGATAGTAAATTCCTCATGGGAATAGCCCATCTGTTCCGCAACTTCAGGCATAGCCTTCTGAACAGAGTTCAGGATACCGTGGTCCCCGCAGCCCGGACACCATTTAACTTCAAGTTCGCTCTTAAAATCCTGTGGTGTATATTTCGGTTTTAACTGTGTATTCATTTTTAACTATTTTTCCAGAATTTCAATGAATTTATCTTTCAACTCTGCAACAGTGAACGGAAGTCCCTGTACTTTGTTATACTGTAAGTATTCGAACTCAGGGTAGTTCATTCTCAGATAATTGGCGAATTGCCCCATATTGAGTTCGCATACGATTATCTTCTTAAACCGCCCGAATATCTCTCCGACGTTTTTAGGAAGCGGATTAATGTAATTAAAGTGGCATAGGGACACTTTTTTGCCTTCCCCTTCGAGTGTTTCGACAGCAGACTTAAGGTGTCCGTAAGTATCGCCCCATCCTACTACAAGCAGATCGCCTTCCTGCGCCCCTTCAACAGTCTGTTCCGGAATGAAATCCGCAACACGCCGAACTTTGGCAGCACGCACATCCGTCATTTTCTGATGATTGATCGGATCATGGGATGCGGCACCCGTAACAAAATCTTTTTCCAGACCGCCTATACGGTGTTCCATACCCTTCATTCCAGGGAATGCCCAGTTACGCGCGAGTTTATCGTCATTACGCACATAAGGCTTATATCCGCCTTCGGGGACTTCCCTGACAATTGGAGAATTTATTTCCGGATAATCGTTCATGGAAGGTATCTTCCACGACTCGGAACCGTTGGCAAGGAATCCGTCGGTAAGCAGAAGTACAGGCGTCATGTGCTCGAGTGTTAATTTCCCTGCCATGAAGGCATAATCGAAATAGTTCGACGGAGTGCTCGCAGCAATAACAATAAGCGGACACTCTCCGTTACGCCCCCAAAGAGCCTGATAAAGATCACTCTGTTCGGTTTTCGTAGGAAGTCCTGTCGACGGTCCGCCTCGTTGTACATCTACAATAACGAGGGGAAGCTCTGTCATTACAGCCAATCCCATGGCTTCCGATTTGAGCGACAGCCCCGGACCTGAAGTTGTGGTAACGGCAAAATTTCCGGCAAAAGATGCACCTATTACGTACAGATCCCTGCAATCTCATCTTCCGCCTGAACGGTTTTAACTCCGAGACTCTTCTGTTTTGCCAGTTCTTCCAGTATACCTGTCGCAGGAGTGATCGGATAAGAACCGCAGAACAACGGTCTGCCGGACTTTTCAGAGGCTGCAATGAGGCCCCATGCAGTTGCCTGGTTGCCGTTAATGCTTCTGTACCGTCCTTTTTCGAGAACAGCTGGTGCAATATGATATGTGTTGGCAAAGCTGTGGGTATTCCCCGCATAATTGTATCCTGCTTTTAGCGCGAGGATATTCGCATTGGCGATTCCCGGGTTTTTACCGAACTTACGGATTATGTAATCTTCGCTATATTCAAGGTCCCTGTTATACAGATATAGACAGATTCCAAGAGTAAACATATTCTTACACCTGGTTATGCTCTTATTATCCAGACCCGTATCCTTCAAAGCTTCTTTAGTCATTGAAGTAACGGGAGCGAGAATTATATTGTAATCTTTTATTCCGAGTTCCCCGAAGGGATCGTTGGTTGCAAAACCTGCACGTTTAACATCTGATTCACCAAAAGAATCCGCATCACAAATAATAGTGGCGCTCTTTTTCAGTCTCTTCACATTAGCCTTCAAAGCCGCTGCATTCATCGCTATAAGCGTATCGCAACTATCCCCGGGGGTATTAACTTTTTTATTGGCCAAATGCACCTGAAATCCGGAAACTCCCGCAACGGTTCCATGCGGAGCCCGCACTTCCGACGGATAATCGGGAAATGTAGACACACCGTTACCGAAAAGTACGGCAGCATCGGTGAACAACGTCCCCGTCATCTGCATACCGTCGCCCGAATCCCCCGAAAAAATTATCACTACGTCCTCAATCTCGAGTTTTTGGTTTTCCATCTGTTAAATTTTATATTCTTATGTTCTAAATTCTGCGAAAGATAGTAATTTTCACGCTTATTACCAAAGAGGCTTATTCATTAATTGAAAAAAAACCGGCACTGTTACAATGCCGGTTTAATTAAGAAGATATTCGTAATCAGAATTTTAATTGAACATATCAGGCCCCATGTAAAATCCTGTCTGTGTAGGCTGGTTATAGCCCACGTTTTGATTCATCGCACTCATTCTATACGTACGGTCGCTCATAAGATAAGGAACACGGTATTGAGTAGCATGAGGCGTGGAATAAATAAAAATTGAATTATGGTCGCTCGAAGGGAACATGATCTCTTCGCGCCAGTCTCCGAAGATATCGCCGTACCAAAGAGGAACTTCTTTATCCAGATACGTAGCACCGCCCATAGGGTCGAAGTTCTGTATACGATCCCATCCGGCACCATTATATGCGTCGAGAGTATTTCTCCATGTAAACTGCCTGTTAAGCGAACCTGTCCACCATATAGCTGCCCCCATATAACGGGTCCAGTTGCTTGTCGTGTTGCCAAGATATCCTACCAAGGCTCCGTCAGTGTTGTAATAAGCTCCATTGTCATTATATGCCCACATCAGATACCCGTTGTAATTAGGGTCGAAATTTGCGATGAGCGAGCGGCCTATATCACCGTTACCTGGAACATTAAAGTATTCATACCCTTTACCGTCCCGGAACGATGCTCCTGTCGCGCCCGATTCGAAACACGACCATATCTGAAGTCCGGAACTTCCTTTGATAAACTTACCGACCAACATACAGTCTCCGTGACCGTAACCGTAGCTGTAAATAGGCTGTCCGTAAGAGCTGACTGACATCGCGCCATAAATTATATCGTCCCTTCCGTCTCCTGTAATATCGGCGCAGAATATCTGGTGATTACCCTGTCCTTCGAACGTCGGATTCACTCCTGTATATGAAGACGCTTCGAATTTCCAACGATTAGTCAATTGGCCGTAACGGTAATCCCATGCTTCGATCTTAGTTCCCTTATAATAACCCCGGCACATTACGATGCTCGGATTACTTCCGTCGAGATAAGCGATTCCCATCAGATATCTGCCTGAACGGTTACCCCAGTTATCACCCCAGAAGCCTGTCCACGTACTTTGGTCGCCGATAGGGATATAATTTGTCTGCGCCTTCATCGCACCTGTCCTGCCATCTATTACCGAGAGGTATTCCGGTGCTGCGAGAGCGCGGATATCGCTTGCAGTAGCATAGTTTTGTCCTGGCTGCTGCCATCCGTCTCCGAATGTAGTCAATTCCGAAGTGCGTACTATCACCTCCGCTATACCGTCGCCATCAAGGTCGTAAACAAGGAATGGAACCGTATGTTCGCCCTGCATAATATTAGGACCGAGGCCAACGCGCCATAAGAACGCTCCCTCCATAGTGTACGCCTCAAGGATCGCTTCTCCGACAGAGACTCTGTTTCTCGACGCATCTCCTATATCGAACGCATCACATTCACGGCGGACAACGATATCGTATTTGCCGTCTCCGGTAAGGTCGCCTACTGCTACGTCTTTAATTTTGTATGAATAACTCGGATCCGGCGCTGTCGCGCTTACCATAGGAACCGTTATCCACGGTTCCGCGGCCTTGACGGTAGTTAATGTATACCTGTCCAACTCGGTATCCGTTCCGGCAACTTTAAGAATATAAGTATTGTCGAGATTAAAATTAGGTTTATCTACATAATTCGTAGAATTCACGATCGGAACGGTGTTCAGCTTCGTTTCATTTCCCGTTCCGGCAATTTTATAGACATCGAACTCCGTCGTTTCACCGGGGAACGACCTCCAACTTACCAGAACGCTGTCCCAGCCCTGCCATTCGGTCGATATACGATGGCGGATACTACGTTGGACATACATAGCGCGATTGCCGTTAATGGCGTCCCACGTCAGTGCTGCGGATACTTCGCCTAAGGTCTCCAATTCTTTATCCTTATCCGTACAAGCTCCAAGTACGAATAAAGAAATCAAAGAAAAAAATAGAATTTTCTTCATAGTTAATAGTTTTTGTAATTGTATCATTTTGAGGATCAACAAACATTGCTAATATAAGAAAACCTTTTCATATAAAATTATTTTACAATAAAAAAAACCGGGAAAATTCCCGGCTCTTAAATATGATCTATACTAAAGTTAATCGAACATATCGGGACCCATATAGAATCCGGTGTTCGTTGGCTGATTATAACCTACGTTCTGATGAATCGCACTCAATTTGTAAACATGATCGCTCATCAAATATGGAATCCGGTATTCTGTCTCGAACGGAGTCGAATAGATAATAACCGCGTTATGGTCGCTTGTTGCAAACATAATCTCCTCGCGCCAGTCTCCGAATATATCTCCATAGAAAAGCGGACAGTCTTTATTGGAGTGGGTGGTGCTTCCCATAGGCCATAGAGTATGAAGACGGGTAAATCCGTTGCCATCATGCCCCGTGATAATAGTTCTCCATGTCAATTGCCTGTTAAGAGATCCGGACCACCATATAGTCATTCCCAAATGACGGTCCCATTCACTGGTGAGATCAGACAGATATCCCATAGAATTACCTTCGGTATCCCAATATTGACCGCTGTTACTGCTGGTCCACATCAAATAACCGTTATGATTCGGATTAAAATTACATATTACCGAACGTCCGACATCGTCCGTGCTCATAAATTTAAAATATTCATGTCCTAAAGGATCACGGAATGAGGCTCCTACATCGCCATCCTCAAAACACGACCATATTTGAAGTCCTGTACTTCCTTTTATGAATTTACCTACCTGAATTGCATCTCCATGTCCGTACCCATAACTATAAAGACCTGTTCCGTATGAACTTACAGTCATAGCTCCGAATATAACATCGTCTCTTCCATCTCCGTCGACATCCGCTATACGTATCTGATGATTGCCTTGTCCGTCAAATGCTGCGTTAGGTCCGTTCTTAGCTGCTTTAAATTCCCAACGTTGCGTAAGTTGTCCTCCTCTGTAGTCCCATGCCTGCATGATTGTTTGACCTACGTAATAACCGCGACTTATAAATATGCTCGGATTACTTCCGTCAAAATATCCTACCGCCATATTATGACGGTGGACACGGTTGCCGTAGGTGTCACCCCATGTATCTGCCCATTCCGATTGCGGCCCCGGATCGATATAATCGACCTGAGCCTTCAGCATACCTGTCGTACCGTCAATAACCGAAAGATACTCCGGAGCACCGATCGCACGCGGATTGGAATCACTTGCGTACACCTCTCCAGACTGCTGCCATCCGTCTCCGAACGTAGTCAATTCAGAAGTACGGACTACTACTTCCGCCCTACCGTCGCCATCCAAATCATATACTATAAATGGAACCGTATGCTCTCCCTGTACGATATTAGGACCTAATTTGACCCTCCATAAAAATTGTCCGTCCAGGGTGTAGCCTTCAAGTATCGCTTCTCCCGCGCAAGCCTTTGATTCTGCTAAATCTACTGAATGGCACTCACGTCTTACGACGATATCGTATTGCCCGTTGCCCGTAAGATCTCCGATACAAATATCTTTTAATTTATATTCCAGTAGCTCCGAAGCATTGTAGGGATTCGGATATGAGGGAAGATCCATTAACATTGGAATCGTGATCCATGGTTCCGTTGCGCGGGCTACTGTTAGAACATATCTGTCAAGCTCGACATTGGTTCCCGCAACTTTAAGTATATAAGTGATATCCCCTGTAAAATCAGGAGGTGTATCCATGTAATTCGTAGAAGACGATACCGGTTCGGTATTCAATTTGACTTCCTCTCCGCCCGTAATTCTGTAAACATCGAATTCCGTATCTTCGCCGGGCAGCGACCGCCAGCTAACAAGAACTTCGTTGGTTACAGCCCATGTACTGGAATTCGGATTGGTGTAAACTCTTTGCACATACATCGCACGTTCTCCGAAGATTTTAGAATCGAGATCGGCTCCACGCCCTTGAATAATAGTCACTGTTTGGCTCTCTCCGGTTGTCGGAACTATAAAATGTATCTTCGCTTCGCGCGCCACCGGTGCAAAATTCTGGTAGGCGCTGAAGGTTATTACCTTATCGTATAATGAAGATTTGAGTTCAGGCATTAATTCTTCGGTAGTTATCCATCCCGAACCATTCTGGTCGTACTCTACGTCGTATGTTATATTATTCGTATTTACACTTAACACTACTTTAAATTCGAACGAATGATAGTCGATTTCGTATTTATCCTGAGACAAGACCACCGCATCTTTATAAGACTGAACTATATATAATGTATCCGATACCTTGCTCCCTGAATCCTTAAATACGACTTTTGCTGTACGGTTTTCATCTACTCCGTCCCAGGAATCAACGATAAAGGAATAAGTGTCATCACGGTAACCAGACTTTAAATCGGCCTCCATAAGGAAGTGTACCCAGTCAGTTTGGTCCGCATCGACAATTTCAGCTATGTAATTAATATTGGAACGAAGAACCACATCCACCTGTCTACCGGCATAATCCACATAAGCAGTCTTATCGGTTGCAGGGTAAATAATCAGCCAATCTTTAGGGGTTTGGTATATCTTTACCGTATCGGCAAGATCGCTGTCCTGGTCTTTAATTATAATCTCTCCGTAACGGCCATCCCAGATATCGTCCTCGTCAAGCGGATCGATTTGAAAATATAAGGTTTCCGTACTCAGTGATTTGCTGTTAACTTTTTTTATCCAACCTTCTGAAATAATCAAAGTGTAATTAATATTGTGCATCAGAGTAATCTCAAGCACTTCTCCCTCCCCGGATACTTCCTGTTTGTAAGGAGAAAGAATCAGAGCATTAGCGCGTTTTTGGGTAATCGTTACGGTTGTAGTACCTCCTATCGTAATATTTGCAGTACGGTCGTCGTCGTAAGGATTTTCTTCGTTAATCACAACGGTTACGGTAGTCGTGCCCGGAGAACCGGTCGTAGGGGTAACTGAGAACCATGTATCGGAACTATTCTTCGATATGGTCCATATCTCGGAAGAAGTAACCGTAAATGTAGTGGTGCTCCCGACTGACGAAGGTAATACGAGACCTCCGCTCGGAACGTTGCCGACCGTAATGGGAGTGTAGTCCGGATCCATGTCTTTATCTTTCTCCGAACATCCGGCGAAAATCAATAAAGAAGCCAAACTCAGCAGTAAAAGTTTTTTCATAAATTAAAATTTTAATTAGTAATAGGTAAAATTAAGTATGGGGTAATCGATCGATAATTTATTCTGCTATCCATACCGATACGCCTGCGACAGGGATATCGCGTTCTCCAACAAGATATTCGGTGTTATCCCCCAACGGAAGAGCGAGAGTCCGGTCGGAATAATTAACGGCTATTCCGAATCCGTCTCTGTATTCAATATGAAGTCCGTCCGGAAGTTCCGTAATCGGAATATTCAAACGGCCGTACAGTTTGCGCAATACTTCCCTTTCCATCACTCCGTCTTTGGAATCCACTCCGACATAGGTCACTGTTCCTTTTCCGAATTTATGGAAAATTATTGCAGGGCTCCCTTCATAAAAATCTCCTTCATAAGCAGCCCACGTCTCTGTTTTATTCTCAGGAGATAGGATTTCACCCCAACTTACTCACGGATATTTTTTTCCGTCCATCACGACATTGTCAGGGGTATGTGGTAGAAGAAGGTCGTAAAAATCTATTTTTGCCCCTATCAACTTATATATCGGTTCTCCGAATGGAGCTTCCCATAATTGTGCGTTACGGTTTTTATGTCCGGAACGTGCTGTAAGTACCAGATTACCTCCGTTTTGGACATAGTCTTCCCAACGTGCGACAAGGTCACGGTCCAACTGTTGGTATGCAGGCGCTACCATTACCTTATATTTGGAAAAATCGCCGCTCTCATCTATTATATCCACCGGAGCGTTAAATTTCTTAAGCGCATTATAATATTTTTCGATATGTCCTAATGTATTCCACTCGGTAGTTTGCTTATTATGCTCCATTCCAAGGGTATTTTCATAATTGTAAAGAATAGCTGTACGGCGCCCCTCATACCCTTCCGGATTTTCAGTTTTTGCCGGATTATATTTTTTACGGAGCAATTCCAGTTCCTCGATGAACTGACGATACTCCTCTCCTCCGTTAGTTACGGTCACTCCGTCAGGTCCCACTATACCGTAATGATACAATTCCGTTCCGTAAATCGGCTGGCGGAAGCGGTAGGTGCAGATGAATTCGGCTTCTCCTGCGAATACATGCCACAACCACAGCCTCATGGCTCCGGACAGAGGCTGTGGATTGATCTGCCCCCAGTTTACCTGTCCGGGCTGGAGTTCCATAACTCCGTAGACACCGTCGATCGGTCTGAAAAAATCGTTGGCCATAGCAATTCTTTCCACATGTCCGAGGCGGTAACCCTTGCGTCCGATACCGAAATTTTCTCCGTAGACCATGTACCGTGTGTAGGTATGAAAATCCAGTTCCTTACTCTTGCGCAGGTGCCCTTCCTCATAGGCAGGAATGTAGTTGGTAGTAATCCACTGTTCCCCTCCGTTATATCGTCTTATAAGTGCGGTCTGTTCGTCAAGGAACGAAGCGATCTCGTCCGAAGAAAATATCTGAAAGTCGAGGATCATGTGGTTATTCGTAAACAAACCGTTCATTTGCGGAACGTTTATCTGATCCCAATCGCTATACACCTGACTCCAGAATGCAGTACTCCACGCTTTATTGAGATTTTCGATCGTTCCGTATTTATTTTTCAGCCATACGCGGAAGCGTTTGTGCGATCCTTCGTTGTAATCCAACGCTGTACGTGGTTCGTTATCGAGCTGCCAACCCCATATACGACTGTCGCGGCCATAATGTCTGGCCATGGCATCGACAAGTTTAAGGGCGTATTCCCTGAAATAATCGCTCGAGGAAGACGGGTGTTGGCGAGCCCCGTGGTCCCATGTGGTTCCGTCCTCACGCTTGATAAGAATATCCGGATGTTCCCGTGTGAGCCATACGGGAGGGGTAGCGATAGGCGTACACATAATCACTTTAAGACCGTATTTATTCGCGATTTCTACCGCACGATCCATCCATGCAAAATCATATACCCCTTCGGTGGGTTCGAACATAGCCCACGCAAATTCTCCGTAATGTATAAAAGTAAATCCGAGCTCTTTGATTTTGGCGATATCGCGTTCCCACTGCGATTCCTCCCAGTGTTCGGGATAATAATAGACTCCTACCTCGGCAAGGCGGGCTGGGTCGAAGAATTCTTTGAGATCTTTTTTCGAAGAAAATGCCCCCGTACAGATAATAATAGCGGTAAGAAATAGTGAAATTTTCTTCATTTTAGGTTAGTTTTAGTTAATATTTTTAGTTTAGTTAAGAACGAAATTAAGCAAATATATAGAATTAATTCTGTATTAAAAAAACTTTAGACAATAAAATCCAATACAATATATAATTAAAAAAGTTTGGTTTACACCAAACTTTTCTTTAAGCTGAGGACCGCTTCGTGCGGAGATTCCGAATTATTAAGAATTTTTATAAAATGGCTTCCTATGATTGCACCGCTTGCATACTTGCACGCAGCGTCAAAGGTATTTTTATTTGATATACCGAATCCGATAAGACGCGGATTCCCGAGTTCCATTTCATTTATTTTATTAAAATATTTAATTGTAGAGCCGGCAAAATTATCTTTCGCTCCGGTAGTCGACGCCGTCGATACCATATATATAAATCCGTCGGTATTCCCATCGATCTGTCTTACCCTGTCCTCAGAGGTCTCAGGGGTAATTAGCATGATGAATTTAATTCCATATTTGTCTCCTACAGGTTTATAATCTTTTATATAATCGTGAAACGGCAGGTCGGGTATTATAACTCCGTCTATACCCACTTCCGCACAATCGCAGCAGAAGTTTTCGATCCCGTACTGCATAATCGGATTGAGATATCCCATCATTATCAGCGGAATCGATACCTCTTTGCGGATATCCTTCAACTGGTCGAACAACAATCGAAGCGACATTCCATTATTAATCGCAACCGTGCTGCTCTGTTGAATGACGACACCGTCCGCCATAGGGTCGGAGAACGGAATCCCCACCTCAATCAAATCGACACCATTGTTCTCCAGTTCTTTAATTATCGTTACCGTGTCATTTAAATTCGGGAATCCTGCGGTAAAATATATGGACAATATTCCCGATTTTTTATCCTCGAATAGTTTATTTATCCTGTTCATTTCTTATCTCGTTTATAAATGTTCTTAATTTTTGAATATCCTTAACTCCGGGTTCGGATTCAAATCTGCTGTTGAGATCGAGAGAATGTATCCGATCAGAATTGAAATTTTTTATACGGTCCACATCCTCAGGTCTTATACCTCCGCTTAGAAAATATTTTTTATTTCCGGTATAATCCGCGAGAACGCTCCAGTCGAACTTCTGACCGGAACCTCCATATAGAGGAGTCTTGGTGTCGAACAGAAGATATTCCGCCATATCACCGTATTTATCCACTGCATTACCGATATCCGACGAATTATATACGTTTACAGCTTTGATTACAGGACAGAATCCTGCAACTTCACGGCATTCTTCCACTGATTCCCCGCCGTGAAGCTGTATGTAATCGAATCCGTATTCCCCGTATTTTTTATATATCTCCTCCGGGGCTTCATTCACGAAGACACCTATGCGTTTAATGGCATCCGGCAACTCGCGGACAATTTTACTATTAAGTCTTCCGGCATAACGCGGAGATTCAGGATAGAAAATAAAACCCATGTAGTCGGGCAGAAATTCTGCAAGATCGCGTATATTCTGCGGATCTTTCATTCCGCATACCTTTATTTTCATAAGTGTCCTAAAAATTCAGTAAGCCCATGTGCGGGGTCGGACTGTTTCATAAAATTTTCTCCCATAAGGAATCCTTTGAATCCGTAAATTCTCAATTCCTTGACTGTAAGCGGCGTAGAAATTCCACTCTCGGATATTTTCACGAATTCCGGCGGGATCATACGGCTTAGTTCGACAGAGGTCTTAATATCAGTAATGAAGGTTGTAAGATCGCGGTTGTTAACCCCAACAACATCAATAGATTCGCAGATATGTCCCAGCTCTGATTGGTCGTGTATCTCCAACAGTACCTCAAGCCCCAGAGAGTGTGCGTATTCCGCCAATTCCTTGACCTTTTCCGGTTTGAGCGCTGCGGCGATCAACAAGATCACGTCGGCGCCATAATATCTCGCTTCGTCGATCTGATAAGTATCGATAATAAAATCCTTACGCAGAAGTGGAATATTCACATCTTTACGAGCCTCAACCAGATCATCTACCGAACCTCCGAAGTACTGTCTATCTGTCAGAACCGATATCGCAGCTGCTCCTGCCCTCTCGTATCCCGGAACTATCTCTTCCACCTTAGCTTCGGCCTTAATAAACCCTTTGGAGGGGGATTTGCGTTTGAATTCCGCGATAATACCACTGTCCGACCTCAGCAGCGCCTCTTTAAAAGAGATTACCGGACGATACACTTCATGGGATAATTCGCTTATTTCCGGCATGATCTTCCGGTTCTCGGCAATTTCTCCGATCTTGGTCTGTATTATTTTTTCCAGTATATTCATGCTTTATGAATTTAATTCTACGAATTTTTTGAATGTCTCCATAGCTCTTCCGCTCTCGATCGATTCGCGTGCCTCGGCGATACACTCCTGAATCGGTTTCGACGAATCGATAGTCTTAATACCGTAGGCTGCGTTGATAATAACGGCGTTTTTCTGCGGTTCGGTGGAGCTATTGTTCAGTACCGAATCGAATATCGCCGACGCCTCTTCTATCGTATCACCTCCGAACAATTCCGATTCTTCGGCGCGTTTAAATCCGAGTTCTTCCGGAGATACTATCGTCTCACCGAATTTATTATATATTTTGAAATTATCCGTAAGAGATATTTCATCGTAACCGTCGAGGGAATTTACCACCGTATAGTCTATGCCCGTTTGCTGGTACATATAGTTATACAGTCTTCCGAGTTTTAAATTATAAACTCCCAGCAGCTGCCTCTTCGGAATAACCGGATTTACCAGCGGTCCGAGCATATTGAAGAACGTCCTTACGCCAAGAGACTTCCTTACCGGAGCGACTTCCTTCAAGGCTGGATTAAAGAACGGGGCGTGAAGATAAGCGATACGGCACACTTCGAGCGACCGTTTTATCTTATCGACATCGGTAGTGAATTTCACGCCGTGAGCTTCAATAACGTTCGAGGCACCGCTTACCGATGTGGCACCATAGTTACCGTGCTTAACCACATTATATCCTGCACCGGCAACAGTAAAACATGCTGCGGTGGATATATTGAATGTATTTTTATTATCACCCCCGGTTCCCACAATATCTATCGCGTGGTATTCGTCAAGATCGACAGGTACTCTCATTTCGAGAAGGGCGTCGCGGAATCCGGATAGTTCGTCGATAGTTATACTTCTCATAAGGTATACTGTGATGAAAGCGGCTATCTGACTGTGGTTATACTCTCCTTTGGAGATTCTAATAAGAATCTCCCTCGCTTCTTCCCTGTCCAAACAATTATGTTCGAACAATCTGTATAAGATATTCTTCATTCCTTTATCATTATGATTTCAGCCAATTATCGAACATTTTATCTCCGAGAGGGGTCAGAACCGATTCCGGATGGAACTGCACTCCCCGAACGTCATATTCCCTATGCCTTAGCGCCATGATATTACCATTGTCGTCCTCTGCCGTTACCTCCAGACATGACGGGAGATTTTCACGGTTTACGATCCATGAATGATAGCGTCCCACCTCTGTAACAGAGGGGATATCCTTAAACACAGGATCGTCGCCGCATAAAATTTTCACCGGTGTGGAGATTCCGTGATAGACATCGGGAAGGTTCAGAAGTTCAGCGCCGAAGCACTCACCTATCGCCTGTTCACCCAAACAGATGCCCAGAATACTTTTAGCCGGTGCATATTTTTTCAGTAATTCCGGCAGCAATCCCGATTCGGACGGTATACCGGGTCCCGGCGAGAGAATTATTTTATCGTACTTAGCGATCTCGTCAATTCCGATTTTATCATTGCGGTAAACATCCACATCGGTAAATCCTAATTTGCGGACAGAATGATAAATGTTATAGGTAAATGAGTCGTAATTATCGAATATCAATATTTTCATCTCTTTAATTTTTTAATGTATTGGCGCCCTCGATAGCAGCCTTAAGGGCACCGAGTTTATGGTTCACTTCGCAAAGTTCGCTGTAAGGATCAGACTTCGCGACAATCCCCGCGCCTGCCTGATAATAAAGGGTATTGTTCCTGCTCAGGAACGTACGGATCGTAATAGCCTGATTCAGATTGCCGTCGAATCCTATGTATCCTATACATCCTCCGTACACTCCGCGCGAATGGGTCTCTATGGAGTCTATCAACTGCATTGCCCTTACTTTAGGCGCTCCGGATAGAGTTCCGGCAGGGAAGGTATCCGCGTAGAGCTTAATGCGGTTCACGTCTTCCGATATTTTACCGCTTACCCTCGACACCATGTGGATTACGTGCGAATAGAACTGAATCTCTTTGTAAGATACCACCTTGACTTCCGACGCGTTACGGCTTAAATCGTTGCGGGCAAGGTCTACGAGCATGACATGTTCGGCATTCTCTTTAGGATCTTCAAGAAGTTTTGCAGCGAGTTCGCTGTCGTTTTTATCGTTTCCTGTTCTTCGGAATGTTCCTGCGATAGGATCGATAGTAGCAACGTTATCTTCCACCTTAAGATGAGTCTCCGGTGAAGAACCGAATATCCGGTAGGAACCGAAGTCGAAATAAAACAGATAAGGGGATGGATTAATAGACCGCAGTATGCGGTAAACTTTGAAGTCGTCTCCGGTAAATCCCTGTTCAAATCTACGCGAGAGAACTATCTGGAACACATCGCCTCGCATACAATGGGATATTCCCTTCTTGACCATCTCCATATAATCCTCATCGGTAATAGGCGAGTTTACTTCTCCGCGCGATTTGAAGTCATAGGACGGGAAGTTCCGACTCTCCAATACGGATATAATTCCATCTATTCCGCTTTGCATGCCATCTGCAATATTCTCGGTTATCGTCATCTCGTTTCGAAAATGATTTACCGATATAACATAGCGGTAAAGAATATAAGTCATCTCCGGTACGCTCCCGACTTCATCGTCCTGTTTTGTAATTTTAACATCTTCAAAATATTGTACCGCGTCGTAAGAAGTATATCCGAAAAATCCGTTGAGAGCTGTTTTTACCCCCTGAACATCGAAATTAAGCACAAAGTCGTTCAGGGCATCGTCGAGCTTGCGCTCGTCACTCAGTTCGTAGACACTGAAATCTCCCGAAGGGTATTGTTCGGTCACTTTACCTTTTTTTACCGAGAATTTCGCGATGGGCTCCACTCCTATAAAAGAATAACTGTTGTCTCCGGAATGAAAATCAGAACTCTCCAGAAGGGCCGACTCCGGATACATATCCCTAACCTTAAGATATATACTCACCGGCGTCTGGACATCGGCAAGCTGCGTAATACTCACAGTATTTATTTTCGTTCTCATATTTTCTGGTTTTTAATTGCGTCGATGTAAGTATCCATATCTTTATCCCCCCTTCCGGATATCGTAAGAACAACGACATCGCTGTCATCGAATTTCATCTTAGGGAACGCTGCAAGGGCATGCGACGATTCCAGCGCAGGAATTATTCCCTCCAACGTGGTCAATTCCATTGCGGCTTTAAGCGCTTCATCGTCGGTAGCAGCGAGAATCTCAGCACGCTTCTTATCCGCAAGATTGGCATGGATAGGGCCTATTCCCGGATAATCGAGGCCTGCCGATATGGAGTACGGTTCTACGATTTGCCCGTCTTCAGTCTGAATTATATAGGTTTTGCTCCCGTGGATAATACCTTTCCTTCCCAAATGTATGGTTGCAGCGGTCTCTTCCGTATCGACCCCCAAACCTGCGGCTTCTACCGCAACGAGTTTAACTCTTTCATCATTAAGATAATGGTAAAAAGTCCCTGCTGCGTTGCTTCCGCCACCGACGCATGCGATCAGGTAGTCCGGATAATCGCGTCCTTCTTTCTCCTGCAATTGACTTTTAATCTCCGCGCTGATAACACTCTGAAAACGTGCCACCATATCGGGATAAGGATGCGGACCCACCGTAGAGCCTATTATATAATGTGTGTCCGACGGATTACAGCACCAATCTCTGATCGCCTCGTTGGTAGCATCCTTTAATGTTTTGTTTCCGCTCGTAACAGGCCGCACTTCCGCGCCCAGCATCTCCATTTTATATACGTTAAGAGCTTGTCTCGCTATATCGGTCTCGCCCATGTAAACGATACATTTCATGTTCATCAACGCGCACACAGTAGCTGTCGCCACACCGTGCTGTCCTGCTCCGGTCTCAGCGATAATCCTTGTTTTACCCATGCGGCGCGCAAGAAGTATCTGACCGATAGTGTTGTTTATTTTATGTGCACCGGTATGGTTGAGATCCTCTCTTTTAAGATATATCTTCGCTCCGTATTTTTCAGATAAACGTTTAGCAAGATACAACGGCGAAGGGCGTCCTACGTAATCTCTCAGAAGAGAATCGAATTCCTCCTTGAATTTCTCATCGTTCATCAGATCGAGATAAGACTCTCTGAGATTCTTAACATTCGAATGAAGTATCTCCGGGATATAAGCTCCTCCGAATTCTCCGTAATAACCGTCCTTGTCTACATTAAAATCCATATCTGTAATTTTTGTATTATTTGTAAAAATTAAGGGCTGTCGTGAGTTCCGACAGCCCTTATTGTATTGTAATTTCATCTATTTTACACACAAGTACAGCAACTCACGACTTTAAAAGTTGTAAGCGCCACCACCAAATATTTGAAAAATATAAATTCATATCTATTGATTTAGACAGTGCAAATATAAATAATTTTCAATTAAAAAAAGTATTCATATATATTTTTTTACAATTATCGTGCTTTAACTTTAAAAATCTGTTATTTATACCTAACTATATTCAACTGTAAAATAACATTAAAGTCCTCGTATTTTTTTATTTACTAAAATTTTAACTATCTTTGCGAGCCCGTTTTAATGGGCATAAGGATCACAATTTATTTTAAGTATTAATTTTTAAACGTAGAAAAAGTGGAGTCATTAAGCTACAAAACAATTTCCGCTAACGCATCGACAGTTCAGAAAGAATGGATCGTTATCGATGCTACCAACGCGGTATTGGGCAGGCTCGCTTCTCAGGTTGCTAAAATTCTGAGAGGCAAGCACAAAGCGAACTACACGCCACATGTGGACTGCGGTGATAATGTAATCATTATCAACTGCGAAAAAGTCAAGTTGACAGGGAAAAAGTTGACTGACAAAATGTACGTTCGCCATTCCGGATATCCGGGAGGCCAGAAACACACCCCTCCGGCGGATTACCTTGTAAAACAGCCGGAATTCATCATCAAGAAAGCAGTCAAGGGAATGCTTCCTAAAAACCGTATCGGTTCGGTACTGCTGACTAATTTAAAGGTTTACGCCGGAAGCGAACATCCGCACCAGGCGCAGAACCCTAAAGAATTAAAGTTAAACGAGATTAAGTAATGAGTATGGAAGTTGTAAACACCGTAGGACGTAGAAAAGCTGCTGTAGCAAGGGTATACGTTAAATCCGGAAAAGGTGAAATTACCATTAACGACAGGTCTTTGCAAGAATACTTCCCGTTGGAGATTTTCCAGTATGTTGTCAAACAGCCTTTATTGGTTACGGATAACGTCGGAAATTTCGATATCAAGATCAATCTTGACGGCGGCGGTATTAAAGGACAGGCAGAAGCTGCACGCCTCGGTATAGCAAGGGCTCTTTGCGAAATCGACGCGGAATTAAGGGGAGTTCTTAAGAAGAACGGATTCCTTACGCGTGATTCGCGCATCGTTGAGCGTAAAAAACCGGGACAGCCGGGTGCACGTAAGAAATTCCAGTTCAGTAAACGTTAATTCCGGATTTGGAGTTCACACTGGATATTACGATTTAACAGTTTTTACTTACGTCAATTTTGCACGGATACGGTTCAAATTCTCAGGATAACCCCAACACGTGAGTAACGGGTAAAATACCTCAGGATTGCCGGTTCGCGGAAAAATCTACTGAGACCGCATGATGCGCTACTCAGGGA
>JAJBUQ010000039.1:14298-229659 GCA_020860245.1 Rikenellaceae bacterium | reverse complement strand
ATTGAAGTAAGAGATTAATTAGATTTTTAAAGATCGAAAAAATGCCCAAAACAGATTTTAATCAATTATTAGAAGCCGGAGTTCATTTCGGACACCTTAAAAGGAAATGGAATCCTAAAATGGCTCCTTATATTTTCATGGAGAAAAACGGCATCCACATTATCGACCTGCATAAGACAGCGGTGAAGCTCGACGAAGCTGCTGCTGCTCTCAAACAGATCGCAAGGTCGGGACGCCGCATCCTTTTCGTTGCCACGAAAAAACAGGCCAAAGACATCGTAGCTGAAAAAGTCTCAGCTATCAATATGCCTTACGTCACTGAAAGATGGCCGGGCGGAATGCTTACAAACTTCCCCACAATACGCAAAGCCGTTAAAAAAATGGCTACTATCGATAAAATGACCAACGATGGTACATTCGATAATTTTTCTAAAAGAGAAAAATTACAGATCAGCCGTCAAAGGGCTAAATTAGAGAAGAACCTCGGTTCTATCGCAGACCTTACACGTTTTCCTGCGGCCTTGTTCGTAGTGGACGTTCAGAAAGAAGCTAACGCTATCAAAGAAGCGAAAAAATTGAGCATCCCGGTATTTGCAATGGTTGATACTTGTTGTGATCCGACAGATGTAGACTATGTTATTCCAGCAAACGACGATGCTACAAAATCTATTGCGCTTATCGTCGATATCGTTGCTTCCGCTATTCAGGAAGGTCTTACAGAAAGAAAAATAGAGAAAGAAAAAGAAGGTCCTGCCGAGCCTAAAAGGAATAAGGCCGCTAAACCTACACGTGCCAGGAAAACTACCAAAGAACAGGTAGAACTCTCTGAAGGCGAAGGAATTGCAGCCCAGGAGTCCGCTGAAGAAACTGCTCCGGCAGAAATTGCCGCAGCGACGGAAGCGCCTCAGGCACAGGCCGAATAATTTCTCATATTTTAACATTAAAAATAAAAAGTCATGGAAATAAAAGCTGCGGACGTAGCCAAATTACGTAAAATGACCGGAGCAGGTATGATGGACTGCAAAAAAGCGCTTCAGGAAACTAACGGCGACTTCGATAGAGCTCAGGAAATCATCCGCGAAAAAGGTAAACTTATTGCAAGCAAACGTGCTGACCGTAGTGCTACGGAAGGCGCTGTTGTAGCAAAAATTTCCGCTGACGGCAAAAAAGCATACATGCTTTGCCTCGCATGCGAAACTGATTTCGTTGCTAAGAACGCCGATTTCATCGCATCTGCAAATTCTATACTTGATATTGCAGTAGAGAATGATGCTGCGGATATCGATTCATTGAAGGCTACCGTTGTAAACGGGCAGACCGTCGAAACTATCGTAACCGATAAATCAGGACAGACCGGAGAGAAGATCGAACTCGCTTATTATGCTAAAATCGAAGCGGAGCAATGTGTTTCATACATTCACATGAACAATAAACTTGGTGCTTTAATAGGGTTTAACGCTCCGATATCGGAAGAAGTTGCCAAAGACGTAGCTATGCAGGCTGCAGCTATGGCACCTGTCGCTATCAGCAAAGAAGACACTCCGGCAGAGATTCTGGAAAAAGAACTTCAGATCGGTCGCGAACAGGCACGTCTCGAAGGCAAACCTGAGAACATGCTCGACAAGATCGCTGAAGGTAAGGTAAACAAATTCCTTAAAGAGAATACCCTGCTTAGCCAAGCTCTGGTAAAGAACAACAAAGAGACAGTAGAGTCTTACATTAAATCGGCTAATCCTAACGCAACGGTTGTCGCTTATAAGAGATTCTCTCTTAACGATTAAATCATATTTATCAATAAAAAAGGAGAGCTTTGGAGCTCTCTTTTTTTATTATATGAATCCCATCCGCTTCCGTGCCCACGAATTCACATAAGCAGGAGGAATATTCCGTGAAATGAGATCGCGCATATAATTCATATAAGGATCTATATGTTTGATAAAGGCCTGCATCCCTCCGCATAAAGCGTACTTGCTACGAGTTCCATCTTGCGAAAAGTCGAAGCGATGCTTTGGACACTCTCCTTTACAGGCAAAATAGTATCTACACTTTAAGCACTCCGCAGGCAGGGAATTCCGCTTATCCAGTCCGAATATAAATTGTTCCGGCGAACTGAACAAATGTCTAAGTTCTTTATCGTTAATGTTCCCTAACTTATACTCCGGGAATACGAAGTGGTCGCACATAAAAGTATCGCCGTTCTGTTCCGTGACCAGTGAACCTCCGCAGGCCTCGCACAATGTACAAACCCCCGCATGGACACCGCACCAATTAGCGAGCATGGCATCGAATATCTGGACATAATAATTCCCTACGTCTCCAATAATCCAATTATCGAAAATATCGATCAGGAATGTTCCGTAACCGGAAGATGACACAGACCATGATGCGGGCTTACTTCCCTCTTCATTCGGTGCAACCACAATTGGCTTGTCGCACCCCTCCACCGACTTCACATATTCTACCGCAGGCAGGAACTGCATAAAACGACTGCCGATGGATTTTAAAAACCGGTAAACATCCCTACCTCTACTTTCATTCGCATCGTTCACGACTGTAAGTGTATTAAATTCCACATTATGCCGAATAAGATTTTCAATTCCGCGCATGACCTTTGTGAAGGTTGGATTACCGGCCTTATCCTTACGGTAACGATCATGAATATCCTGTGGACCATCGACAGATACCCCTATCAGAAAATTATTCTCTTTGAAAAAAGAGTTCCACTGGTCATCAAGCAGTACACCGTTGGTCTGTAAGGTATTCTCTATCTTTTTATTTCCGGAATATTTACTCTGATATTCCAGAGCCCTGCGATAAAATTCGATTCCTGCGAGTAAAGGTTCTCCGCCATGCCACACAAAAACAATATTTTCAGAATCGCTTCCGCAGATGTACTGTCGGACATACTCCTCCAATGTCCGATCATCCATTACACCCTTTGAATCCCCGTAAATACGCACTTTATCGAGATAATAACAGTAATCGCAACCGAGATTACAACGCGGTCCAACAGGTTTTACCATGGAAGAAAAGGTCACGGGACCTCTTCTGGATTGTGCTTCGGAGAATGTTACAGATCTCTTCCTCACCATTATTTAGTTCCTGTCGATCCGAATCCTCCGGCACCGCGCTCAGTATCGGAGAGTTTATCGGTAAGCTCCCAATCCACACGTTCAAATCTGGCGAAAACGAACTGGGCTATTCTCTCCGCAGGCCTGAGTTCGAATTCATCGTGGGATAAATTCACAAGGATAACCTTTATTTCCCCTCTGTAATCCGGATCTATCGTTCCGGGAGAATTAAGAACAGTTATTCCTAATTTTGCTGCAAGTCCGCTTCGGGGGCGCACCTGTATCTCGTGCCCCTCAGGTAATTCCACAAATAGTCCTGTCGGAACAATGATCCGATCAAGAGGTTTAATAATTACAGACTCCGTAATATTGGCCCTCACATCCATGCCTGCGGCAGATACCGTCTCGTACTGAGGCAGGTCGAATGCCGATTTGTTTATAACTTTTATTTTCATCTATTTTTTATTATCGATTTTAACAAGCCTCTAACGTCCAGATTTTCCTTCTTTACCGCAAAAATCAAGAACAGCGACAGTAATATCGCATCGACTGTAAACTTGAGTAGGTACGGTAACCCTTCAGCCAACAAACCCATTCCGTACAGGATCCCCCCTGCAAGGAAATAGCTCCCTATACGCTTAATATCGTAAGGTATAGGGTAATATTTTTGCATCATTGAGTAACTGATCGTTACCATAACAATCTCGCATGCAAGCCTTGCAAGAGCAGCACCGAGATAACCTATTTGTGGAATCAGTATGATATTTAATACGGCAGTAACCATAAGGCCAGAGAAGGTTATTATGAGGGCAATATTCGTTTTACCTGTTTGCTTATACCAGAATGAGAGGTTCAGCACAACCCCGCTGAGTATATTTGAGCACAGCACAACAGGAAGAATATATATCCCCTCACGGTAATCCGCTCCTATAAGCAATTGGAATACCTCCGGGAACAAAGCAATTACAAGGAATATAAATACCGACACCATAATAAAATATTTCATCGCTTCGGCATTCAGCTTCCCGAACTCTTCTTTTTTGAAATTCGAAAGGAAGAACGGCTCTGCGGCAATTCTGTACATTTGCACGAAGAGTATCATAACAACCCCTATCTTCACAACAGCGGCATATATCCCCAACTGACTCAGAGCACTATCCGATGGCATAAGGTACTTTATAAACTGCCTGTCTATAAAATCATTAGCTGTGTTGGCAATTCCACTCAATAACAAAGGCAGCGAATAGAAAAATATAATTTTAAAGAGTTTGAAGTCAATCTTCGGGGTCAATCCTTTATAGGCAGGGTAAAGAAGGGGAAGGGCGATAACGCTGGATGCCAAATTAGCGATAAGATAATAAACAGGAAGATATTCCTTATGGTATAGGAATGACAAACTACCGATTCTCGGCATAACGGAATAAAAGAACAGCGTAAGTATAACAGTGGTTATTATCATAGCCAGCCTCACCGTCATATAACGATATGCCTTACCTTGCTCCCTAAGTCTTGCGAACGGGACTGCTGCAATGGTATCCAGAAATATTATAGATCCGACGATAAGAATATACCACGGCGTACCTGGATACTCCATAATTACGGCGATCTTACGGTAAAAAAGAACCACCAATATCATGAAGACGGTACTGACAAGATCTACCGCCCCCCACGTAGTACGGAATACATTGTTCTTCTCCGCAAGGGATCCGGCTTTGCCGGTGAAACGAAAATATCCTGTCTCCATACCCATTGTAAGAAGAACGAGCATAAACGGTATTATAGCATAAAAATCGTTGATTACACCGAACTCTTCCGGGGTTAGAATACGGGTGAGATACGGATTCAACATATAACTTAGAAATCTCGTAACTATCGTACTTACACCGTATATTGCCGTTTGTCCGGCAAGCGCCTTCAGGTTGCCCATTGAAACTATCTGCGATTAAACTCCCAAAGTTAATAAATTCGCAGACAGTAGGAACAGATTTTTCCGTACTGCACATAAAAAACCCGCCTCTTCCGAAGCGGGTCCACACTAAATTGATTTGTAAATATAGGAGGCGGTCCGGCAATTCAAGTAAACTTGACTGCACATATTTCAATAGATTTATTAGAATAAAATTCGGTTTTTCACAGCTTATAAATATGTTTCAATCTGTGATGTCTCCTTCTTCTACAATTCATTAATTTTTATTCTTGTCATCATCTGTGTCGAACTGATAAATATTTATCTCTTCTACAACAGCGATAAGATCATTGCTGTCATCATAAGAATCCGAATCGTCATCAGATGAGTTCATTCCAGAAATATCGTCGCTTCCGCGAAAAGAATCTTCAAGATTGTCGCTTCCACATCCGCACATTGTATTGTCATTCGAATTATCCTCCTTCCAAGAATCATTCGATTTAATGTCCGACTCGGTATACTTATTTGCTGCATTGACGTCACGATCCTGAATTTTATTATCGGAATAATCATTCTTCATTCCGCAAGAATTTGCAGAAGAAGTCTCTCCCGTACGGTCCTGAATTTCACTGGTAGAAGCAGCGCCTGCCCCTGCAAGACCTGCGGTAGCAGTAGTGCCTGCGGCCACGGTATCCGACAGCTTATCGTTTTTTTTATCTTCTTTATAAGAGTCCTTATCATTATCAAAGGCATCCTCTACCTCTCTTCTCTTTTCACGGTGGTCTTTATGGCTATATCCGTCTACTTTGTCCACTACACTGTCTACCCCTTGTTTAAAGGTTTCATTACATGGGTCACAGCTTACATCGTTAATCTGATCTTTTTTCATGGTATTTGTTTTTTAAGTGAATATTTCTATGTTAAAACATACAAATAGTGTACTAAAATGACATGAATATTAATCAAAATCGAATCTTACCGAACAAATAAATGGTACTGCGGATTATTCTGATTGGGTCTCGTAATCGTCGTATAAATTATTAAGTTCGAACGAGACGCTATCGTACTCTTTTCTCCAAGCATCGAGCACTTCCTTAGGCGTATCTTTAGGAGCATTATCTAATCGGTCCTGCGCTATTTCAAGTTCTTTTTCAAGTTCTTCCCTTCTTCCCATATTCCTGAATGTTTTAAATTTACGAATCAAAAAGAATACCATTAAAAAATCCCGGCCATAAGGTCCGGGATTCCTATAAACGTGCAGCAAATTATCGTAACGGCGCAGTGATTTTATATTCGGGTATGATCCTGTAACCGCTTATTTTAGCAGCATGGTCGATCTCTCTATCGAATCTTATACGGGCATCGGAGTTCAGAGGCTTAATTATAAATTCCAATCCACCGCCTTCGATTAAAGAGCGGTACGTCGAGAGATTCATCTTCCATGTGGTCCCATTATTGAAGCTGTCGCAAACTAATTTGTGTCCGATGTAAGCGCTCCCCGTATCTCCGGAATAATCTACATATAAGTATAGATTGTTAACACCGTCAAACGCACTATATGGAACATTCAGACGGTAGTATTTTTCTTTTAAATTTTCATCTATGTCCACTTCTTCTGCGATAACTGACGGTTTAGCATTACTTCTAACAGACGTCCACGGGACTGGAGCGACATACTGTTCCAAAGAGAGCCAATCTTCACCAGATTTTATAACCACTCGATTGTTATTATGGAATACTATCTCCATTACCGCTGCCATCACAGCAGGCTCAGTGGTCAGCGGGAATCCTATCTGAAGAATATTCTCTCCCTTGACAACATATCCGGTAATATCCAGAACGTTTATCGTTTTAGCCGCAGTATTCTGATTGACATATTTATTATTAACGCGCACTTCAGGAATCAAATCAGCATAAATATATAATTTAGCACTTCTGATATCCGCAGAATTATACAGCCCGAACTCTTTGAAGAAGAATTTATGCCACAATTGCTGCTTGAGGGGTACTTCATTTACGGTCATCAATAAACGTTGGGCTCCGTCGAATAGGCTCGCTTCCGCTAATTGAGGAGTGTCGTTATAACTATTATTATTAAAATAATAATATACTTTACAGCCTTCTCTCTCCGTAACACTGCCCTTCGATAGGAATTTATCGTTTAATTCAGGGACTTCTCCGAATGAAGCTATATAAAAATCATTTTTATAAACCACATTTAATCTGCGGTTGTCGATAGTAAGATCCGCATCCGAGACGAAGAAAAATTTTCTTCCCCCGTCACGGAACAACCAACTTTGCAGAGCTTCTTTTTCAGTGAGTAAATAAATCGTTCGTAGTGCTCCGTCGCTCATTTTGATGGTTATGCCCTCGCCTATTCCCCCATTGATATTTTTTACATAGTAAACTCCCTTGCTCTCAACCACATTACCCGAAGAGGCCTCAACCCACGATACACCGCCGCCGTCAATCGCAAATTCAGTATTTATACCTTCCGGCTGGAAGAATACCCACAAATTAGTTCTCGGCGATGCAAGCATTTGGGCAGTAGCATATTTGAGGGTAACTCCGTTAAGATCGAAATTAAACGGGAAGATGAATACCGAACTATCCGGGATACTTAAACCTTCGCTTGGAAATTTTAAAATTTCTCTGTCTAATTTTACACTGAATGTCACGTCTTTAACCGCAGGCTTGCTCATACCTCGTACGTAATTCGATCCGAACAGGAATCCACGCTCCCCGTCGCTTCTTATGGAATATTGAAGATCTTTCTCCTTATTCGGAGTCGGAGGAAACGACGGAGAATAAGGGGCAAGAATATCCCCGAACTCCATAAGGAAGTAATGAAGTTTTTTTAGCTGATAATATGATTCCGCGAGTTCTCCCGTCTCGGTAATTGCGGCCTGAAAATCATAGGACATCCGTGGATATTCGTTCCACATGCCAGTCTCCTGCTGATCTTCCTGAAGCGGGGTAAAAATACTCTGCGGATTGGTACCACCGGCGAATACGTAATATCCGGGAAGATTACTACCGGAGCCCACTTTTATGGTTGCGATAGTGAGTCCGTCGAGTTTGTCGAGTATAGGACGGCGATGATAGGACAACTGATTGCCGACGCCGAGCTCACAGGTAAAATAAGGATACCGGCCTATATCGACAACATATTTACCATCTTTTTTTAATTGTTCGTTACCGATTGCCTCGCTGTCACGGTTGCTGTCGAAGAAAAACGGTTTATTACTCGACGGACGGGTAACATTGTCCATCCACGGTTCTTCAGGATAATCTCCATATAGTGGAATAACTTCATCTTCCGGAACAGATACATTTCCCCATCCTGTAACCGTATATAGCGGAACATCCAATCCAAGCTCTATTACAGTCTTTTTTAGCCATAGTATATGGGCCTCTCCACCCTATCCGCGCCAATATTCGTTCTCCAGTTGAATCCCTATTATTGGTCCTCCGTCCTTATAAAGCAGCCCCTCCATCTGGCGGGCTATCTCCTTAAAATATCGTTTAACATAAGACTGGTATACAGGATCATTGGTCCGGTTGCCGATCAATTCTTTTTTAAGTATCCAATCCGGTGTTCCACCGTTGCGTACTTCTCCGTGACACCACGGTCCTACACGGGGATATATGTATAATCCTAACTCTTGACAGAGTTTAATAAATTCACGGAAGTCTTTGCTGCCATCCCATTCGAATACCCCTTCCGCTTCTTCGTGGTGTATCCAAAATAAATATGTAGCGACAATAGTAATACCGTTAGCTTTCATTTTTAGAAGACGATCCCTCCATTGTTCGCGCGCCACGCGTGAAAAATGGAGCTCACCCATAACCGGAATCACAGGGCGTCCTCCGACGGTAAGATATTTGTTATTTACGATCATCTCTTTGCCGACAGGTCCGGAATGCCCCATTTTAAGGTGCCCCTCCATAATAGGTATCGACAATGGAATCACTTCCACTTTAAGCTCGTTTCGGGAGAAAACTGTCGAGGATATAACAATTACCGACAGTAATAATAGAAAAATTCTTCTAATCATGGGTAATAAACTATTTTATTGATAAATATGGCTTCAATTTTATTTAATAACAAATTTTTCTATAATTATCTCGAATATAGATTTTATAAAGAGAAAATTATTAATGGATTGTCATGCGCCACATTTATCTGATCCCCCTGGTATTACACGGCCGCATGTTGGAAAGAAATATATGTGAAAACTTCTATAACTCAGTAATATCGTGAAATCGGGTAAATAAGATTTAATTCCTCAGGGGTTGTCCCAGCGACAGTAAAGAATCTGTCCTTCTTTTAATTTCAGGAAATAATTTATCTAAAAGAAATCTTTTCCAGAGTAATAAAATTAAGAATCCCCGGAAAAATAAATTATCCGGGGATTCCTGACTTATATATTTTTAAACACATTTTCAATGATAATTTTACGTTTTTTTTAAGCAAAATTAATGTTCATTTCCGACAATTACAATATATAAAATAACTTATGTGCTTTTTTATTGCCTTTTTATTGTATATCGGATCACATTTTAAAACAAATAATAACCTTTTTATACTTAAAACTTCTATTTTTACCTTTAATATCGGGCATAATTCAATATAAACATTTATGTTTCTCCCTAATACCCCCTTAAAATCTTGCACAGACCTCCGATTCATAATTCTCCAACCGGTAAATTCACGTAATTATTATTTTTTACAATAATAAGAATCACGGGATTATCGTATGCGGACTAATAATCCACCTTACTATTTAGACTGTTAGCTAAAATTTAATTATCATTCCACAAATGTATTTGAAAATTTTAAAACGGTGTTTGTGTATTAATAATTCGGTAGATATTATTTATCGGATATAATTTCACATTTATAAATATAAACATTATTTTCCATTAAAAATGCCGGACCTTATATTGTCCGGCATTACACAGAAATTTTTATCTTAAAAATCTACTTTGAAATCTGTTTTTTACGGTTTTTGGCGACAGCCATACTTATCAGGAACGGGGCAGAGAAGAATACTACAGTTCCGCAAACTACCAGAAGTGTATATGTCGCCGGACTACCGACAGGAAGCTGCGACGGAGGGAAGAAGGTCACCACAAATGAGAATAACACTGCCGCAAAACCGATACCTGCGATCAGCCACATTCCAAGATTGCCTCCGGGCACTTTATAGCTCCTTTTAAGATCAGGCTGAGTGTATCTCAATTTGATTCCGAAAGCATACATCATCATATACATAATGAGGTACAGTCCTATCGTCAATGCACTGAGAAGGAAGAATGCAACACTTACATCGTCCATAAAAATATAGAGAGACGAAAGGATAGTTACTATACATCCCTGTACCAGAAGGATATTAACCTGTATACCGTTATTATTGGTCTTGGTCATAAACTTGGGAAGCTGTCCGTCGCGCGCAGTCCACAATAAACCCCGGCTCGGTCCGGATATCCACGACATAACCCCTGCAAGAGCACCGAAGGCTACAAGTAATCCCATAACGTTCGTAAGCCACCCTACGTTATAATGATCGAAGAGAGATTGGAAGGTTACAAGAAGCCCGTCCTGAAGATTTATCTGATTGTACGGAGTTACAATGGCTACGGCAAGAGCTCCGAGCGTAAATAACGCGAAGGATATAAGTGCTGCGAGAAACATTGCGGCAGGGAACTGCTTCTGAGGATTCTTCATCTCCTGAGCATGCACTGCATGAACCTCTACCCCTGCGAAGAGCAACAGTATACCGGCAAGGAACGCTATATCGCTTATTCCCGTAATATGAGGGAACCATCTCGGATGTACATGGTGTGCAGAATCCACATTCACGATCTGCGTTACATTCGCCGGGATATTCTCGAGGGCTATCGGATTTTTATCCACTATCCATATTATCGCCATTATTATTATAACCACACCGGGTAGTACCGTACCGAGAAGGAATCCGCGGCTTGTCAGTTTAGATATCGTGTCCGTCCCTTTAAATGTTATCAGTGTAGCAAACCAATACATTGCGATAGCAAATAATCCTACGAACGTACCGTTCTGTGCAAGAGTGGGTTTGCCGATCATGTAAGCAATCGCGGCTCCTGCGAATCCGAGAACCGTCGGATACCAGACCACATTCTGTATCCATTGCAGGAATATAGCAGTGAATCCCATCCTCTGATTGAAGGCTTCTTTGACCCATGTGTAGACTCCGCCTCCCTTCTCAGCGAAGGCACTTCCGAGTTCCGCACCGACAAGGGCGGCCGGTATCAAAAATAAAAATGTCGCGAAAAAAATATAAAAGAACATAGTGAGTTCTTCCTGTGCCATCATAGGCAGTCCACGAAGACTTATTACTGCGACAGCAGTCATAAGAGCAAGCTGTCATGTGGATACGTTTTTAACCGAATTAGGCATAAAATATCTGTTTTAATTGGTTATACGGATTTTTCCGGTGAAACACATTAATTATGCCAAAGCCCGCTCGTTTACGGGATTAAAACGGTTTACATATCGAGCATATCGAATTCGAGTGGGGTTCCGCGTTTTATATCAATCGCCACCTTCTTGCCCATGAGCACAGGGAGATATTTGGGGGATAAACCGTCAGAGGGTCTTATAGAGCGGACATTTTCATCGGTTATAACATCTCCTCTTCTCATATCCCGCACAACGAAAAGCGACCGTGCGAATTTACGATTCTGCAAAGCTCTTTCGCTCAAAGTGTACGTAGCCGCCCCCAAAGCCCGTTCTGCATCGCGTACCGCTCCAACCATACCGGCAAATTCTTCCGGCTCCATAGAGAATGCGGAATCGACGCCTCCTGCCGACCTGTCGAGGGTCAGGTGTTTTTCGATTAATACAGCACCGATTCCGACTCCAACCACAGGAACCGTATTACCTAAGGTATGGTCGGATATTCCGACTTTAACACCGAATCTCTGCCTCAAGTCCGGAATTATGGATAGTCCTGCATCCGAGATATCCGCAGGATAAGCAGAGGTACATTTCAGAAGAGTTATTTCCGGATTTCCTACCCTACGGCAGGCCTCCACAGCTTCGGCAATCTCCTCCATAGTCGCTATACCTGTCGATATAATCATCGGTTTCCCTTTGGACGCCGCGTATTCGATCAATGGAATATCTGTTATTTCGAAACTCGCTATTTTATATATAGGATTATCCAGCGACTCCAGAAAATCGACTGCCGAGCAGTCGAATGGAGACGAGAAACACACCATACCCTCCTCTTTAACCACACGGAATAGATTCTCGTGCCACTCCCACGGGGTATATGCCTCTTTATAAAGATCATAGAGCGTCCTCCCATCCCAAAGGGTTCCATGTCCTATACGGAAGTATTTATTATCACAGTTTATTGTAATAGTATCCGGAGTATAGGTCTGCAATTTAACAGCATCCGCACCGGCCTTCTTTGCGGCTTTTATAGTGCTGATCGCCGTGTTGATATTCTGGTTGTGGTTTGCGGACAGTTCCGCTACTATGAATGTATGTGATCCGGGCATCTCTCTGCTTTTAATGATAAATACAAATATACTCAGATTTAGAAATATAATTATCTTTGACTTACAATTCACAATCAAATGGAAAAACTCATCGAGGTTACATCCGGGATATGCGGTATAAGCACAAAACAAGTATCAGGGTGTATAAAGCTATTGGAAGAAGGAGCTACAATACCGTTTATAAGCAGATACCGCAAGGAAGCTACCGGGGGGCTTGACGAGACGGAAGTGGAAAAAATCCGTAACACCTTCAACAGCCTCAAAGAACTTGAAAAAAGGAAGACGACAATCCTCGAAACAATAAAAGAACAGAATAATCTGACGCCTGAACTCGAAAAAAAGATAACCGATTGTTACGATTCGAGTATTATAGAGGACATATATTTGCCGTATAAACCTAAAAGAAAAACCAAAGCTGCCATTGCCAAAGAACGGGGGCTGGAACCTCTTGCCGGAATAATAATGAAGCAGGACGTCAGATCTCCCGATAGTGAAGCGAAACGGTTCCTTTGCGATGAAATAGAGGAAATTTCCGACGCTCTCGACGGTGCATGTGATATCATTGCCGAATGGATAAGCGAAAATATAAATGCAAGAAATACGGTACGCAGGGTCTATTCCTATGAAGCAGAAATAATATCAAAAATTGTCCCGGGCAAAGAAGACGAGGGGATTAAGTTTAAAGATTACTTCGAATACCATAGCATCCTGAAGAGAATTCCTTCACACAGACTCCTTGCGATTCTCCGAGGAGAGAAGGAAAAAATTTTAAAAGTAACGCTTAAAGCGGACGACGATAAAATAATATCCCAGCTCGATAAAATATTCATAAAAGGCAGTTCGCCAGCGATAGAATATATAAAAAAAAGTATAAAAAACAGCTACAAGCGTATTATCAAACCTTCCATAGAAAACGAGATACTCTCCAATGCTAAGGAAAAGGCGGACAACGAAGCGATCAGAGTATTCGCAGAGAATCTGAGGCAACTTCTTCTCTCCGCTCCGCTCGGACAGAAACGGATTCTTGCCATAGATCCCGGATTCCGGACAGGATGTAAGGTCGTATGCCTCGACGAACACGGTGGATTGCTCCATAACGAGACCATATATCCTCTCCCTCCGCAGAGTCAGACATCTAAATCCATGGCTAAAATCAATACGCTGATAACCACTTACAATATCGACGCGGTAGCGGTAGGAGACGGAACGGCAGGGCGGGAAACAGAGAATTTGCTAAAAAAGATGCGGTTCGAAAGAAGTGTCCAGATATTTATGGTCAGCGAGGACGGCGCATCGGTGTACTCGGCATCCAAGATCGCACGTGAAGAATTCCCCTAAAACGATGTTACGGTCCGTGGCGCTGTCTCCATCGGAAGGAGGTTAATGGATCCTTTGGCAGAACTGGTCAAGATAGATCCAAAGTCCATCGGTGTGGGACAATATCAGCATGACGTGGATCAATCCAAACTGAAGGCCTCACTGGATACTGTGACGGAGAGTTGCGTGAACAAAGTCGGGGTAAATCTGAATACCGCGTCCGTTTATCTTTTGTCTTATGTTTCAGGAATAGGATCTGCCCTGGCAAAAAATATAATCGATTATCGATCGGAGAACGGAGGGTTCCGGTCGCGCAAAGAACTACTCAAGGTTCCGCGCCTCGGCAGTAAGGCATTCGAACAATGTGCAGGATTCCTTCGAATAACCGATGCGAACAATCCCCTGGACAACAGTGCAGTTCATCCCGAATCATACTTTATAGCCGAAAAAATAGCCAAAGACAATGGGATAGACGTTAAAGAAATTATAGGCAACAGTAAATTACTCGATTCTATCGATCCGTACAAGTATGTCGATGGCGATGCCGGTCTGCCTACCATAACCGATATAATATCGGAACTGAAAAAACCGGGAAGAGATCCCCGGCAAGCAGCAAAAATATTCGAGTTCGACCCAAATGTAAAAAATATAGACGATCTGGTGATAGGTATGGAATTACCGGGAATTATTACCAATATCACCAACTTCGGAGCCTTTGTGGACTTGGGCCTTAAACAGGACGGACTTATTCATGTCTCTAAACTATCTAAAAAGTACGTCTCCGATCCCACAGAGATAGTCAAACTATACGAACATGTGAGAGTAAGAATCATAGAAATCGACAAGGAAAGAAAAAGGATAAATCTTGAAAAAATCTAATCTCCTTTATCTACCCTGATTTGTGATTTGGCATAAAATGATAAAATACAAGTAATACAGGATTATTTTAATTTATTACAGTATTAATTTTATCTTTTTTTGCTATGTTTTTTGCAATATACAATATTTATCTTTAAGTTTATACAGTATTTAATCGATTAACATACGAATATTTTTAACAAGGCAACTTCTGTTTCCGGTGTGTCGATTCGTTATTCCATCTTCTCCCGGAACCGAATATTTCTTAACCCTAAACTTATTATTATGTCAACTTTAGTAAATTTTTTCACAGATATCACTTTAATAAACAAGGATGCAGGAACCGCTCGCAACTGATACAAATTACATCCTCCTTTAAGATTTTACTATCATTCTACTTACTAAATGTAGCCCGAAGATGCTTCTAATCCGGTTCCTAACTACGAAGGGTCTGCTACATTAAATCGAAATGAGGAGCGAACACTTGTTATTTATAATAACAGAAATTTCAACTTAAGTTCGGATCAAATCGAGAAGATCGAAGCTGTATTCACAGAAATTACCGCTCAGGTAATTCCGTCTGAGAATCCGGTGACTGTAAATTTAAAAGTTGAAGACATCAACGGCAATCTTCTTAAGAGCGCCACTGTCGAGCGCGATGGAAACATAACTCCTGACAATCCCCTTACCATCGCAGTAGATACGCTCGATGTCTCGCCTCAGCAGAGATGGGTAGTTCATATCGAAGTTATCAAAGAATATCTATATTAGTAATTTATTGGTATTCCAATTCTACAAACCCGGTTTGTATAGCCGGGTTTGCTCTTTTACGCATAATAATTAATAAGCAGGGAATTAAAATAAAACCTGTAAGATTATCATAACGCATCACCTGAATACATTTAAAAACAAGAACCGGATTTACTCCGGTTCTTATAGTTATAATATTTGATTAGCGCAGATTTACCATGCGAACAATGGACGCCCCTCCATAAGGGCATTTACGTCCTTGCGTACTTCCGCAATATTATTTTCATTTTCAGGATCGGTGAGGACGCGGTCGATAAATTCTACTATTTTTACCATTTCCGCTTCCTTCAATCCACGTGTCGTAATAGCAGGAGTTCCGACCCTGATACCTGACGTCAAGAACGGCGAACGGGAATCGAACGGAACCATGTTTTTATTAGTAGTTATATCAGCTGCTCCGAGCGCCTTCTCCGCTTTTTTACCGCTCAATTCAGGGAATTTAGTACGAAGGTCTATAAGCATAAGGTGGTTATCCGTACCTCCGGAGATAATTTTATATCCCTTTTCCACGAGAGCCTCAGCCATTGCGGAAGCATTTTTTATTACTTGTTTCTGATATTCTCTATATGACGGTTCGAGAGCCTCTCCGAACGATACCGCCTTAGCCGCGATCACATGTTCGAGCGGACCTCCCTGTACACCGGGGAATACCGCCGAATTCAGCATCGCGGACATTTTTTTAATTTCTCCTTTGGGGGTAGTAACTCCCCATGGATTTTCAAAATCCTTTCCGAGAAGGATAATACCTCCGCGGGGACCTCTGAGAGTTTTATGTGTCGTCGAAGTAACTATATGCGCATGTTTTACAGGATTTTCAAGCAGTCCGGCAGCGACAAGCCCTGCCGTATGAGCCATGTCGATCCACAAGATTGCACCTACTTTGTCGGCAATCTCTCTCATTCTCGCATAATCCCATTCACGGCTGTAAGCAGATGCACCTCCTACGATCATTTTAGGTTTATTTTCAATAGCAAGCCGTTCCATTTTATCGTAGTCGATAACACCTGTCGATTCGTCTACCTGATACCCTACCGCCTTATAAAGAAGTCCGGAAAAATTCACCGGAGAACCGTGAGTAAGATGTCCCCCATGCGCCAGATCGAGTCCAAGGAATGTGTCTCCGGGCTGCATAACGGTAAGGAACACCGCCATGTTCGCCTGAGCTCCGGAGTGAGGCTGTACGTTAGCGTATTCAGCTCCGTAGATTTGGCATAATCTATCGATAGCCAGCTGTTCGATCTGGTCTATGACTTCGCACCCTCCGTAATATCTCGCACCGGGATAACCCTCCGCATATTTATTTGTTAGAACGGACCCCATCGCGTCCATTACCTGTTCGCTGACAAAATTTTCAGAGGCGATAAGCTCGATACCACGCATCTGACGCTGTTTCTCCTCTTCGATCAACCCGAAAATCTTCGTGTCTCTTTCCATAGTTTATGATTGTTTGGATAATTGTTTCTGATACGGTGCAAAATTACAAAAAAACAATAAAACGGGAAATTAAATGTGCCATTTTTATTATCTTAGAGATACATTAACCAAACTTAATTTCAAATATGAAAAGATTTTTTATTGTTACGGGTTTATGCCTGTATGCCTTATTTATGAACGCAAGAGACACTATCGATTATGCGGACGTTCAGTTACAGGATGTAATTACAGCTCTCTAAAAAATGAACGTTTATTTAAATAATCGATCTTCCGGTCGATACGACTCAGTCCTATAATGTTGCCATAGTACTCGATGAATATAAAGACAGTAAAAAAAACGACGCTAAAAGAATTGCCCTTCAACCTACTTACAGGCAGATACAGTATGAGCAGAGAGGGGATATATACGATTATTTTTATGATGCAGTCACCATTATAGTTAATAAAGACAAAAACATGATTTTCTATTCTATCGAAGGAATACAAAGCGGAGGAATTCCAATCCATTTAAATACGGAAGAGGTTTTTTATTCCATACGTCCGTTTAATCCTCAGGATTTAGAATTAAATAAACCGATCCCCTTTTATTATACGGATCTTCGTGGTACGATGAAATAGTAGAACTCTGCCCCCATTATTATATAGTGAACCTGGAATTTATTGAGAACCGGAATAAGTTTATAAAAGGTTGGGAGAACTAAACTCATTTTGTTCCGGTTCGATTATTTTATATTTTTGCGGAACGAACACAATAAAACTTTTAAATAAATGAAATTACTGGAAGGAAAAGTAGCTATCGTAACCGGTGCTGCAAGGGGTATCGGCAAGGCGATAGCTGTAAAATTCGCGGAAGAGGGAGCTGATATAGCATTCACCGATCTGCGTGACGACGAAAATTTCCAAAATACGGAAAAAGAGTTGCTCGCTCTCGGAGTGAAGGCCAAAGGCTATACGTCCAACGCAGCGAATTACGAAGAGTCTATTACTCTTGTCGATCAGATAGTTAAGGACTTCGGACGCGTGGATATTCTTATTAATAATGCCGGAATTACGCGTGACGGACTTCTCATGAAGATGACCGAGGATCAATGGGATATGGTTATCAATATAAACCTCAAGTCGGCATTTAATCTAACCAAGGGGGTTTTGAACTATATGCTTAAACAAAAGAGCGGTTCGATCGTCAATATGAGCTCGGTGGTAGGGGTGTCGGGCAATGCAGGACAGGCCAACTATTCTGCATCGAAAGCAGGGCTTATCGGGCTTACTAAATCTACGGCCAAAGAACTCGGATCGCGCAACATCCGCTGTAATGCGATAGCTCCGGGATTCATCGTTACGGAGATGACCGGACAGTTATCTGAAGAAGTCCGCAACGAATGGAACAAGAAGATTCCTATGCGTCGCGGAGGTACTCCGGAGGAGGTAGCTAAAGCGGCACTGTTCTTCGCATCAGATCTGTCGTCTTATGTTAGCGGACAGGTTCTTAATGTCTGCGGAGCCATGAACACATAAAAAATTATTTGGATATAAAATAGCCGGATAGTTATCCGGCTATTTTGTTAAATTCTTTCTCCATTCAGGATAAGCATCCAATATACCCTGAGGTCTGTAAGTATACCATCCGTAACCATTCCGGCGCTCATATTCGATATCCTTTAAATTATCTTTTTTAACCCCGTCGCGTCCGCAAAAGAATGGTTTTTGCGTATCGAGATCGTAAAATCTCGCCCAAATAGGCGGTGCGGCAGGATCCTTAATCACCACACGGTCGTATAAGTCCCCTTTTTTCCGGCGTTCGATCCTTATTCCTTTTATTTTGTGATTATCGAACCATTTTACCGCCCCATCGACAGCTTTGATTATCTCTTCTGAAGGATCGGGAATCTGCATCAGCAATCTTACAATCCCTACGGATTCTCCTCCGCACAGAGACGGAAGTTCGTACGATCTGGCCTTCGCCGGCTCTAAGGTCACTTCATCGTATTGTTGGCACCATACGGCAGGTTCACCGTCTATATAAATCTGCGTCTTTAAAATACAATCTATACCTTTGTCGAATGCAGTTCTTGCCATCGTCTTTATTTCTTCCGTGATTACAAACGAGTACAACTCCTCTTCGTTATAAATATCGCGCAGGATCTCCATAATATTCACCATCGCATCGTCATTAAAAGTAATCCGCGAATAGTATCCGTTCCTTAGCGGATAAAACTGCGGCCAACCTCCGTTGTCATACTGCGCTGTAAGAATATAATCGAGACCTCTCTCGAATGCCTCCCTATAACGTTCGTCCTGAGTCTGTGAATACACCTTAGCGAGAAACTTCATTTCAAGCGCCGTCGCATCGTTATCGAGAGTCGGAGACATCCCCGGTCCATTAAGATCGATGCTGTCCTTCTCACAGTCCGCGAGGATCATGTGCATGGGAATATTTTTCGGCCATCCACCCACCGAATGTTGGTAAACCAGAACATTATCGGCAATCGCGCGCGCTTCGTCCGTTCCGTACCATTCGATAGGATATCGTTCTACGAATTTCCCCCACCTACCGTAATCTCCGGCAATTGCATTTACATAACAAAAGATAAATATGAATAAAATTATAATTATTTTCTCCGTAAACCGTATTCTCATTTAATATCAATATCCTTAATTGTCCGTGTAATACAAATTTAAGTCACGTAACAGATAAGGATATTAATACCGGATTAGAACCCGGAAATCTAATTTATTTTTAATTATTGGAGGTACAACGCCCAGTCCTTCCAGACAGCCTCCAGTCCTTTGCCTTTAACGGCAGATTCCACTTCATAAGGTGTACGGTCATCGTTTACGGAGAATTGTTCGAGTTCGCCGTTATCGTCCGCGTACCCTCCTGGCATTGTCTTGGACCCAGCACTCATAGTAGTGACTCCAAACGGCATGATTTTATCGCGATAGACAGAGCTCTCGCGCGTAGACACCGATAATTCGACATCTTCTGAAAATAACCTGTAAGCGCAGATCAACTGAAACAAATTCTTCTCCGTGACAGGATAATTCGGGTCGAAGTCCCCCTCGTTAGCGAACGGACGAAGACGCGGGAATGCGATACTGTACTTGGTTCTCCAATATTTATTTTCCAGATAGCGCAAATGAAGCGCTGTAAAGAACGCCTCGGTGCGCCACTCCTCAAGACCGATAAGATTACCCAGTCCTGTCTTATAAATCCCGGCCTTCCCTAACCTATCCGGCGTCTCGAGACGGTATCTGAAATCAGCTTTGCGTCCTTTAGGGTGGTACAGAGGGTATCTGTCTTTATTGTACGTCTCCTGATAAATATATACCGCAAATAATCCTTTCTCTATCAAGTATCTGTATTCATCCACATCGAGAGGCTGGACTTCCAGAGACACCTGCGAGAAATATTCTTTCATTATTTCGATCGCACGGCCCATATATTCCACACTCGATTTTGCCGGAGCTTCGCCTGTAACGAGAAGTATATGTTCGAATTTATATCTTTGTTTAATCGCCTCGGCCTCCCTCCGGATTTCAATCTCATTAAGGATTGTCCGTTGTATGCGGTTTTTACAGTTAAAACCACAATATACACACTGATTCGAGCAGTAATTCGATAAATATAATGGAACATACAGCTGCATCGTATTACCGAACCGCCTGCGCGTTATACCGTAGCTTTTTTCAGCCATCGACTTAATGTATTTTTCCGCAGCGGGAGATACCAGCGCGGCGAAATCGTCGAGCGAAAGTTTATCCTTTGCAATGGCATTCAGGACGTCCGATTCGGACGAGGAATATATTTTTTCAGTGACTTTATCCCAGTTGTATTCTGTCAGGACATCAAAAAAAGTTCCCATCCTTTTATACTAAATCTTTTATATCACTCAGAAACGGAATCATCGGACTCGTCGCGCTGGCACCGTCCACAACAGGTGCAAGAGACACCTCACGGGCAATCTCACCGGCATGGACTGCAAGTTTGAATGCCTGAGCCATTCCAACAGGATCCTTAGCAACCGCAATAGCAGTATTAACAAGGACGGCATCCGCCCCCATCTCGATAGCTTCCGCGGCATGCGACGGCGCTCCAATTCCGGCATCTACAACAACGGGGACATTGCTCTGTTCGATTATTATCTTTAAAAATTCCCGCGTCGCGAGCCCTTTGTTCGAACCTATCGGCGCGCCTAACGGCATCACGCACGCAGCCCCTGCTTCCTCGAGTCTTTTACACAATACCGGGTCGGCATGTATATAAGGCATAATGATAAATCCGAGTTTTGCAAGTTCTTCAGTGGCTTTAAGCGTCTCTATCGGATCCGGAAGCAAATAACGCGGATCGGGATGTATTTCAAGTTTAAGCCAATTTGTCTCCAATGCTTCACGCGCAAGCTGAGCTGCGAATACAGCCTCCTTCGCACTCCGGACTCCCGAAGTGTTCGGCAGTAAATTAACGTCCGTATTCTTCAGGTGCGCAAGCAGGTCATCGTTATTATCATTAATATCCACTCTTTTAAGTGCAACCGTAACCAGTTCGCTCCCGCTTGCGATAACTGCTTCCCTCATACAATCGTTTGACGAGAACTTACCGGTTCCGAGAAATAGCCTCGACTGGAATGTTCTGTCGCCAATTTTCAATGGTTTCATATATTGTTTTTTAATAGTTCTATGAATTTTTCCGTTATTTTCTGTGGATCGCTGCTATTATTTACCGCTCCGGACACGGCAATATTTCTTACTCCTGAGCCTATTAACGCCGGTATATCTTCTAAAACGATTCCCCCTATTGCAACGACCGGTATATTAATATTATTTTCATTCATCTGCCTGAAAATATCCTTATACCCTTCAATTCCGAGAACCGGACTGAGATTCTTTTTCGTAGTCGTGAACCGGAACGGACCAAGGCCGATGTAATCAATACCTGATTTTATCAAATTGACGATATCTTCGAACGTATTCGCCGTGCATCCGATTACCGCCCTATTGCCTAAGATCACGCGAGCCTTATCCGGCGCAATATCGTTTTTACCCAAATGGACTCCGTCCGCAGAGGTCATTTGCGCAAGATACGGGTTATCGTTCATGATAAATATAGCACCGTATTTATCACATAATTCTCTAATATTATGTCCTGTACGGACGATCTCCTCCTCCGGAGAATTCTTCATCCTCAACTGGATCCACCTGCCGCCTCCCTTCAGGAAACCTTCGACTTTGGGAATTACTTCTGATTTATCCTTGCCGTCGGTTATCAACTGTATGAACAGGTTTTCGGTTATTTTATCTTCCTCCATTTCTCTTTTAAGCTCATAAATCTATCTACTGTGATGTCGATGTCGATAATTCCATTCCCGACAGCCCATAAACTTCCCAACACCGCTGCTCCTTCAAAGCCCATCTCGCGAGCAGCAACGATATTTTGTTCGGTTATTCCACCTAACGCTACAACCTCGGGACGCGGTTCGCTGCTGTATAGTTTATCTTTAAGATATTCCGTACCGAACGCTGCCTTATATTCTAATTTAGACACCGAATCGAATATTGGGCTCAAGAACACATAATCCGCATATCCGTAAGCCTCGTACACTTCTTCCCATGAGTGGCATGAACAGCTCTTCCTCAATTTATCCGTCCTCCGTTTCAGTTCGGGAAGTCTGTCATGGATCCCTCCGAGTCCATACCTCTTCGCAAGATCGCTACGGTAATGGATTGTAATATGACTACTGATATTTACAGGAATCTGCTCGATAAATCCGTTAAGTTTATCCTCTTCTACATACGGTTTCCGTACATGAATTATACCCGCTCCGGCGGCAGCGAGCGCACTAATTGCCTCCGGTTCGTTGGGACAAATATCCGGCAGAGTGATTATTACAGGGGCGAGCAAGAGATCAGCCTCCACGTGTGGCGCGTATAATCGTGACATTGTCGCCCTCTTTAAGTATAGTCTCCGCCCATGCGGAACGTGAGATTACGTCAGAACCCACAGCCATCGCAATACCTTTGGTGTCAGGGAGTTTTTCGGATATCAACTGTGCGAGATTTACGGCGGTTGTTTCCGTCCTTTCGTTGTTAAGTATTATTTCCATATCGAATTAAATAAATGAAAGGCGGGCTTCTGAATGAGAAGGAGAAATCTCCCTACGACGGTACTAACCGTGTCAGGTTCCGGAGCCGTATCCGACATCCGTAAGGGTATGATCTCAGCCGGAACATAAGTCCGCGGCACCCCCGTCTTCCGTTTGCAATTGCAAATATACTAAATAAAATTATTTTTCTTCCTCTTTGTCAGGTTCTTCATACAGTTTTTCTCCTTGGATTATAAATCTTTGATAATACGAAAGAAGAAGAGTTGTCATAGGAAGTGCAAGAATAAGGCCTATGAATTCCATAAGGGTCCCCCATATCGACAATGATAAAAGAATTATGGCAGGATTAAGACCTGTTATCTTACCCATGATCTTCGGAACGATAATTCCATCCTGTATTATCTGCACCACCACGAACACCAATGCCGTTAGCCCTGTTATTACCCAGAAGTTTTGTCCGGTCTCCGCAGATTTTAACAGACAGAGCATAAGCGCAGGAATAAATCCGATCACCTGAAGATACGGTACGAGATTAAGCATCCCTATAAACAACCCCAGAATTATCCCAAGAGGAAGCCCGATTATGCTGAATCCGATAGCGAACAGTATCCCTACCAGAAGAGCGACCAACGCTTGTCCGCGGAAGTAACGATTCATGGAATATTTTATATCGGAGAATATACCGGACATACCCTTACGGAATTTAGGAGGTATAAGGTTTATGAACAAAGATGATATTTTATCGAAGTCGAGCAGTATGAAAACAATGTACAACAAGACGATAAAAGTTGCCAGCAGACTGACTATCAAACTTATGGAGCTTGAGAAAAATATTCTGACCTTTGGCATCAACCTCTCGATTATCCCGACGATGTCCTGCCTGTTAAGGTCTTCAAGCCAATTTCCAAAATTTATATGTTCATTAATAAAATCCATCCAGCTCTGCGGAACGAACGGAATATATTTGGATCCGTATTCATAGGATACAACCATATCTATGAATTTACGTATCTCCGCGGAAACAGTCGGTATCAGCGCCCAAATTATTCCCCCTACGACAATGGTTATCGACAGTAACGCAGCGGCTATGGATAGTACACGATTTTTAAATCCGAGCCTGTATTGAAAAAATTCCACGAGAGGGTTTATCATATAAGCAATAAGCCATGCAACGAGGAACGGAAGCAGAGCTCCGCTGATCTTATTTATAAAGAAAAAAATCGCTACCAGAATCGCTACCGTAATGACTATCCGGACCACCCTGTCGAATGTGAACGGCTTATCGTAACTGTTCATGCACGCTTAAAATTTATTATACCTACAAACTTACACATAATTTTTTAACTTTGTGTTCTCATTTGAATTTGCATGAAAAAACTCAATATTTTAATATCGGCACTCGCTGTAACTGCTCTCTCGCTTACGGGATGTAAAAACGATTCTCCGCAATATGTTCAGAGCGTATTTGACGGATTTATACAGGGGAGCACCTACCATATAGTAATTAAAGATACCGTCAGGCACGACGTATCCGCGGCTCTCGACAGTATATACCGCCTTATGGATATGTCCATGTCCGTATATGAACCTAACTCGTTGATTTCCCGAATAAACCGGAATGAAACCGATTCGTTGGACATATATATTGAAGAGTGTATAAGAGTAGCGGAAGAGGTCAGCATCGAGACCGGCGGAGTCTACGACATTACGATAAAACCCCTTACGGCAGCTTACGGTTTTGCAGGGGAAGTAAGTGCGGAAGAGGTAAATGTAGATTCGTTACTTCAACTGGTAGGATACGATAAAATACGCATCGTAGAGAGACGCCTCGTTAAGGAGAGACCGGAGATACAATTAGATCTTAACTCAATTGCTCAGGGTTATACTGTCGATCTGATAGCTAAATATTTCGACGCTCTCGGGCTGGAGAACTATATCATAGAGATGGGGGGCGAGATATTCTCGCGCGGAACCAATATGAAAGGGATTTCGTGGGTCGTGGGTATCGACAAACCGTTCGAGGGGAATTATACTCCGGGGGCAGACCTTCAGGTAAAATTAAAATTATCAGGCAAAGGCTTGGCTACTTCGGGAAATTACAGGAAATTCTACACGGACGAATCGGGCAGGAAGGTGGTCCACACAGTCAATGCAAGAACAGGCGAACCGGTAGTAAGCACTATGCTGTCCGCAACGGTAGTCGGTCCGGACGCTACTGCCGCAGATGTCTGGGGTACGGTATTTATGATCGTAGGTTTGGAACGGACAAAGGAGATTCTTGCGGAGCATACGGAACTTGCAGCTTATATCGTTTATTCCGGCGATAACGGCGAATATCTTGTTTATGCCACCGATAACCTTGAAATACAGGAATAAAGATGAAAAAAGTCAAATTGCTGTACAATCCTTCCTCCGGCGACAACAGGATCGTTAATTCCCTTAACGATATTATCACGACATACCAGAAGCACGGATTACACGTTACTCCGCACATTCTTGAATTCGGAAGTTCGGATATAGAATTTTTAACGGATATTGACGAGAATGACGATCATATAATCGCGGCAGGAGGAGACGGTACTATAAACCATATAGTAAATATTCTGATGGACAATAATATAGATATTCCATTAGCCCTTCTTCGTACGGGAACGGCCAATGATTTTGCAAATCTCATAGGAGTTCCGTCGGATATAATCGAAGCGTGCGAAAAAAATATAAAGGGCACGGTCCGCAAATTGGATTTAGGGAAGGTAAACGATAAATATTTCATGAACGTATTCAGCTGCGGTTTATTTACGGATGTATCGCAGAAGACTCCGACCATAATGAAGAATACGTTCGGCAAGCTGGCTTACTATTTCAGCAGTATAGGCGAACTGCCGAGTTTTAAAAAAATGCACCTGAATATTACCGCTAACGGCGAAGAGGTATATTCGGATTCCGCACTTATATTCTTCGTGTTTAACGGCAAAACTGCGGGAAATCTGAAGATTGCTTATTTATCGGACATACAAGACGGATTCCTCGATATTCTGCTCGTCAAGGGGGATAATATCGGTGAAATTATACGCACTGTATTTCATTACATGACCCATAACAGGCATAAAAGTTATCCAAAGGATATAATCCATGTCAAAAGCAACGATATAGTTATAACGTCTGCCAGCGACGAAACTACGGACATCGACGGACAGCCCGGACCTTCGTTCCCTTTAAAAATCACATGTGAACCAGGCGCTGTTAAAGTTATATGCCCGAGAGCAAAAATGAAACTTAAAGATTGACAAGCATGGAAAAAATAAGATGCGGATGGTGCGGAACTGATCCGCTGTACGTTAAATATCACGATGAGGAATGGGGCAGACTCGTTACGGACGACCATAAAATGTTCGAATTCCTCGTGCTGGAGGGAGCTCAGGCCGGCTTGAGTTGGATAACAATTCTTCGCAGAAGGGAAAATTACAGAAGGGCATTCGCCGGATTCGACGTGGAGAAGGTCTCGGAGTTCACAGGAGAGGATATAGAACGCCTTATTGCTGACGAAGGCATCATACGCAACAGAAAAAAAATAGAAGCAGCCATATCGAATGCCAAATTATTCATTGAAATCCAGAAAGAATACGGGAACTTCTGCGATTATCTCCTGTCGTTTTTCCCCAGCCGCAAACCGATTGTAAATCATTGGAAGACAATAAATGAAATTCCCGCCACCTCGGAAATTTCGGACGCTGTCAGCAGAGATATGAAGAAACGCGGATTCAAGTTCTTCGGTTCGACGATATGCTATGCCCACTTACAGGCTGTCGGATATATCGACGATCATATAGAAGATTGCCATTGTAAAAAAAATTAATAAATTTGAGAAATTACTAAAACAGAAAATTATGGTAATAGACAGTTTGAAAAATTGTGCGAGGTATACGTCCCTTAATCCGCACTTCGCCAAAGCATTTTACTTTATATCGACAAACGACCTCGCTTCACTGGCACCGGGACGCCACGAGATCGATGGAGACAATGTTTACGCTAACGTCGTTCACGGCACTCTTAAAACCAAAGAGGCTGCAAAGCTGGAAGTACATAACAATTACATCGACATCCAGATCTGCATAAAAGGACAAGAGACGTTCGGTTGGATTAAGCGCGAGTCGTGCGTGATGCCTGACGGTGAATACAATCCGGACAAAGATATTCTCTTCTTCAAAGATGAAGAGACCGCATTCGTGACGCTTAATGACGGAGAGTTCGCTATATTCTTCCCTGAGGACGGACACACTCCTATGATCGGTGAAGGAGAGATAAAAAAATGTATTATAAAGGTAAGAGCCTAAACAAAAATGATGACCATGCGGTCATCATTTTTGTTATCTGACTACTTATTCTAAAGTATCTTATTCAATTTTTCCACAAGTGCGTCCTTACCCGCATATCCTACCTGTTTATCAACAATCTCTCCGTTTTTAAGGAAGATTATAGTAGGAATATTCCTCACACTGTATTTTGTAGCGACATCGTTATTTTCATCCACGTCGCATTTTCCGATCACAACCTGATCTTTGTACTCCTCAGCAAGCTCTTCTATGATCGGTCCAACCATACGGCATGGTCCGCACCATTCCGCCCAGAAATCTATCACAACCGGTTTATCCCCGGATATGATCTCTTCAAAATTTGAATTTGTAATTGCAAGTGCCATAGTAATTTCATTAAAATTTAAAACAAAACTAATCAATCCGTCTAAGCGAACAAGTATTTTATCTGGTTATTCTCCAGAAACGATAATAATCCGTTAGAAGCAGATACCCTGAGTATTCTCGAAGTCATTCCGAGCGATACATCCTGAGACTCGTCATAAATCCGGACTCTAAGAATTGATTTACCCGGATTGCTATTCACGGTCTCCGTGAAGGTTTTAATGAATTCCGGAGTAATATCCCCTATCGGTATTGTTATCATTATTTCATTAATCATACCATCCTGTACGTCCGACAGCATGCTTATGGAATTAATTTTCGGTTCCAATTCGGTTTCGTTATAAGGGCGCGGTTTGACTTTGCCTTTTATAAGAAGATAGTAATTCTCGTAGAAAAATCTGCGGAACTGTTCATAATCCTTACCAAACAGTGTAAACTGGTATGAGTCGCTGTAATCCTCTATCGTCAGTCTTCCGAACGGTTTGCCGTTATTAGTCATTAGATTCTGCACGGAAGTTACTATTCCTGCAACCGTAAAATCCCTGTTGCGCATCGCTTCGAGATCGTTAAGGTCGGAGAGTGTGGTATTGCAGAAATTCCGTATTATTGCGGAATAGTCGTCGAGAGGGTGAGCAGACAGGTATATGCCAATAACTTCCTTCTCCCTGCCTAATTTCTCGAGTTTATGCCATTCTTCACATACCGGAGGTATTGGTTTTTGTATGTCATTCGATGCCGTATCGCCTCCGAACAGGCTCTGCTGAGAATTATTGGATTCTTTCTGCATCCTGCTTCCGTAACGTATAAGAGTCTCTAAAAATACGGTCCCCTTAGAATCGGCAGCGAAGAAGCTGCACCGTGTATTATCGGTAATGGAGTCGAACGCTCCTGCAAGAACAAGATTTTCTATGGTCTTCTTGTTCACTGCCTGAAGGTTCACTCGTTCGACAAAATCGTATATCGAGGTGAATCTACCTCCGGTTTTGCGCGTTTCGATTATGTTTGCTACGGCAGCCTCTCCTACCCCTTTGATCGCCGCGAGTCCGAACCTGACATTCTGTTCTGAATCCACGGAGAACTGCATCATACTGGCATTAACATCCGGACCCTTGACATTCAGGTTCATTCTCTTGCACTCGTCCATAAAGAAGCTGATCTTTTTAATATCCGAGAGGTTGCGGCTGAGAAGAGCGGCCATGAATTCCGCAGGATAATGAGCCTTGAGATACGCAGTCTGGTACGATACGTAAGCGTAGCAGGTAGAGTGCGATTTGTTGAAGGCATACGAAGCGAATGCTTTCCAATCTTCCCAGATTTTTTCACATATTTTTGGGTCGTGTCCGTTCTTTTTGGCTCCTTCGAGGAACTGCGGTTTAAGTTTATCGAGGACCGGTTTCTGTTTTTTCCCCATAGCCTTACGAAGAGTATCGGCCTGACCTCCGGTGAATCCCGCGAGTTTCTGCGACAGCAGCATGACCTGTTCCTGATAAACCGTTATGCCGTACGTGTCCTTGAGGTACTCCTCCATGTCGGCTATCTCGTAAACCACCTCCTCTCTTCCGTGCATACGGGCAATGAAATTAGGTATGTATTCCATCGGTCCCGGACGGTAGAGGGCATTCATGGCTATCAGGTCCTCGAAGCGGTTAGGTTTCAGATTACGGAGATGCTTTTTCATTCCGGGCGACTCGAACTGGAATATTCCGGTGGTCTCTCCGCGGCTGTATAATTCGTAAGTCTCTTTATCGTCCAGAGACACGGCGTCTATATCAATTTTAATACCTCTGGAATTTTCAATATTCTCAAGGGCGTCCTTAATAATGGACAGAGTTTTCAGTCCGAGGAAGTCCATTTTAATCAACCCTACACTCTCGACCAGCTTGCCTTCGAACTGCACAACGTTAAGTTCCGCATCTTTGGCAATGGCTACCGGAGCAAAATTTTCGAGATCGTCCTGTCCGATGATAACACCGCAGGCATGGACTCCGGTCTGCCTTACCGAGCCCTCCAATTTTTCGGCGTATTTAAGAGTATCCTGAACCATCGGTGATCCGGACTTCTTTTCAGCGAGAAGTTCAGGCGATTCCTTGTATGCTTTATTGAAGGTCATTCCGGGGCGTTCCGGCACGAGTTTGGATAAGCGGTTGCTCTCGGACAGAGGTAGCTTCTGAACGCGCGCTACATCTTTGATAGAGACCTTCGGGGCCATAGTTCCGAATGTTATTATCTGTGCTACACGTTTGCTTCCATACTTTTCGATCACATAATGAAGTACGTCGGCACGTCCGTCTTCATCGAAGTCAATATCGACATCGGGCATGGATATACGGTCAGGATTCAGAAACCGCTCAAAGAGGAGGTCGTACTTCAAAGGATCGATATTCGTGATACCGAGACAATAAGCCACCACAGAACCTGCTGCGGAACCCCTGCCGGGCCCTACCGATACTCCCATTTCGCGGGCAGCACGGATAAAATCCCATACTATAAGGAAGTATCCGGGGAACCCCATCCATTCAATGGTCGATAGTTCGAATTTTATCCTCTCTTGCAGCTCTTCGCCAAGAGTCTTGCCATATCTTTTTTCAGCTCCATTGTACGTTATATGCTCCAGATATAAGAACTGTTTGGAGATAGTCATCTGTTCCTCGAATCCCGGGTGCGCCTGGGTAAATTTTTCCACCGAACCGAGATTCCGAAGCTCCGTTTTCAAATCTTCGTCTTCGATCTTCTTGATGAATGTATTCATCAATTTCTTCCCATCGATCGGGAAGTCGTCGGGAATCGGGAAGTTTGGCATCAATGGTTTCTGGTCGAGGGAGTATTCTTCGACTTTATCGGCTATTTCAATAGTTGTGGACAAAGCTTCAGGAACGTCCGGAAATAACTCCATCATCTCTTCCTCTGTTTTAAGGTATTCCTGAAACGTATACCTCATCCGGTTAGGATCGTCGAGATCCTTACCCGTATTGAGGCAGATCAGTCTGTCGTGTGCCTCGGCATCATCCGCCATAATAAAATGGACGTCGTTCGAAGCAATGAATTTAACTCCGAATTCCTTCGCCAATTCGATAATAACTTTATTTACCTTACGCTGGTTATTGTATACCTGTTCGTCTATGCGCGGAATTCCGCTCTTGTGAAGCTGGAGTTCCATATAGTAGTCGTCTCCATAAATCTCCTTAAACTCCTGCACGACTTTTTTCGCTTCTCCCATGTTACCGTGCATTATAGCCTGCGGAAGTTCTCCTCCAAGACATGCGGAACAACAGATTATCCCTTCGTTATACTTTCTCAGAAGTTCCTTATCAACCCTCGGACGATAATAAAATCCCTCTGTGAAACCGTAGGAGACTATTTTTGTAAGATTCTGATACCCTGTTTTATTCTTCGCAAGCAGGATAAGGTGGTCTCCTCTGTCCTCTTTACCGCCTTTATCGAATCTACTTCCGCCTGCTACGTATACCTCGCATCCCAATATAGGCTTGACGCCCTCCTTCGTTGCAGCATCGTGGAACTCCTTGACACCGTACATATTGCCGTGGTCAGTTATTGCGACAGCAGGCATACCGAGCTCTTTAACCCTCTTTATCAAAGGTTTTATCGCTGAAGCACCGTCAAGGATGGAGTACTGTGTATGGACATGGAGATGGACGAAATTTGACATCGGGAATAATTTTTACTGAATTGCAAATATAACAAATCGGAAATTATAAATCCAATCGGAAAATTTCCTCTTTTTCTTTTGGCAACAGGAACTACCAGTAAACCAGCACTATATAAAAAAGACTTTTTATTTTTTCACATTCTGATAAGTATACATTACCTTTGCTTAAAATTTTTTGAAAAATGAAAAAAGCAGTGATCTTCGATATGGACGGCGTTCTTGTCGATAACAGGGATATCCATATAGAAGCATTCGAGATATTGTGTACCAAACACGGACTTCCATTCGACAGAGAAAAAATTCTCAGGAGTTTCGGACAACTCAACGAGCAGATATTCGAAGCGCTTTTAGGCAAAGGAGTTCTCACTCCTGCACAAGTACAAGAATACGGCATCGAAAAGGAGGAAATATACAGAGAGATATTCGCGAAAAAAATCGAACCTGCCAACGGATTGATCGACTTACTTAAAGACCTGAAAAGCAGAGGGATAAAAATATCGGTAGGTTCTTCAGGACCGCTCAGGAACGTTCAGTATGTCCTCGACCGGTGCGGTATCGCACAATACTTCGATGCAATCTCCAACGGCGACATGGTAAGTAAAGGGAAACCGGACCCTGAGATATTTCTTCTCGCGGCAAAACTACTCGGCATGGAACCTGAAGACTGCCTTGTATTCGAAGATGCGTTCGTAGGAATCGAGGCGGCAAGGCGCGCAGGAATGAATGTAGTAGCACTTGCAACGACCTTCCCTAAGGAAGTTTTAAAGGATTACGATATGGTTATTTCGGACTTCTCCGAGATCGACGGTTCGATAGTTGAAAAATTCTAAATATGCTCGACCGCCTTCTCGAACTCGATACGAAATTATTCCTTGCGCTTAACGGCAATATGGGCCCCGTTGCGGACAGCATATTCTGGTTTGCGTCCGGGAATTTCAATTGGGTACCGTTATACATTGTGATCTTATATTTTATGTATAAGAAACTGGGATTGAAGAATTTTCTTCTCGCATTCGCTATGGCAGCCATCGCGGTGGTTGTTGCGGATCAGATCTGTAATGTATTCAAATACGGACTTAAAAAATTCCGTCCTTCGCAGAATCCAGACCTCGAAGGAATGGTTCATATCCTCAAAGGCTACAAGGGGGGACTCTACGGGACTTTTTCGGCACACGCGGCAACGGTAATGTCCATATCCGCGTTTACCGTAAGGATATTCAGGAATAATATTTACACGATATTAATATATTTGTGGGCCTTGCTTGTCATGTATAGCCGAATTTATCTCGGAGTTCACTTCCCTCTCGACCTTATATGCGGAGGGTTCACGGGCTATCTGATAGGTATCCTCGGATATAAAATTTACGACACAAAATTAAAGGACTGAAAAATTGATCTTTAAACCTCCTAAAATACTGCGAAGGCTCTATCCGGAACTTATCTGGAATTTTCCTGACAGCGAGGACGTTTATCTTACGTTCGACGACGGACCGTCTCCGGAAGTTACCCCGTGGGTTTTGGAACAACTCGAAAAATACGGAGCCAAAGCTACTTTTTTCTGTCTTGGTAAGAACGTAGAGCAGTATCCGGAGGTATTCCAGATGATCCTCGATGCAGGGCACAAGGTTGGCAACCATACATACAGCCACCAGAAGGGTTGGGAGATGAAGACATGGCGTTACATCGAAGACATCGACTTTGCAGACCAAATAATAAAATCAAACCTTGTCCGCCCCCCTTACGGGCGTATAAAACCACGGCAGATCAAGCTGCTCAGCAAACGCTACAATCTGATAATGTGGGAGATAATCAGCAGGGATTACAGTAAGTACGTTAATCCGCGTCAATGTCTCCGCAATGTTACGAAACACGTCAAACCCGGATCTATAATAGTATTTCACGATTCGAAAAAATCGTTCCGCAATCTCGAATACTCCCTTCCGCGCGTTCTCCGGTTTCTTTCGGACAACGGATATAAATGCTCCGGCATAGAATTATAGCTCCAGTTATCCGCTGATGATAAACACGAATAAAAGAGAACAAAACAATAAGTTTCAATATTGAATATTGTTAATTTTATATTATTTTTGTACGAAAATAAACAGCCTTAGATGAAGAACAGCATACAGGGGACGGGGGTTGCGCTTGTCACCCCTTTCAAGAAAAATACGGATATCGATTACGATGCGTTGGGTCGTCTGATAGAGAATGTTATTGCAGGCGGTGCGGACTATCTTCTGGCACTTGGAACCACTGCTGAAACCCCCACTCTTACCAAAGAGGAGAAAAAAGATATCGTAAAATATATTACACGGAAGAACGACGGGAGGCTGCCCGTCATGCTCGGAGTGGGCGGAAACAATACCGCTGAAGTTATCGGATGCATGGAGGATTACGATATGGACGGCATCTCGTCGATCCTTTCAGTGACTCCGTATTACAACAGACCTTCACAGAAGGGATTGTATGAGCATTACAAAGCTATCGCCAAAGAATCTCCAAAACCGGTCGTTCTGTATAATGTTCCCGGTCGAACCGGTGTGAATATGTCGGCGGAGACCACCCTTAAACTCGCTCACGACATTGAAAATGTGGCAGCCATAAAAGAGGCTTCGGGATCGCTTTCTCAGATCAGCTATATCCTCCGCGACCGTCCGGACGGATTCATGGTAATCTCCGGTAACGACAATATGGCCCTTCCACTCATAGCGCTGGGCGGCGACGGTGTGATATCCGTTGCGGCGAACGCGTTCCCCGAAAAATACTGCCGTATGGTGCAACTTTGCCTTACCGGGGATTTTGCAGGCGCATCTTTACTCCAAATGTCTCTTTTAGGGTGCGTAGATTCTCTATTCCTCGAAGGCAATCCGGTCGGCATAAAAACAGCTCTCTCCGTTAAAGGGGTCATGGAGAGTACCGTCAGACTTCCGTTGGTACAAGGAAGCGACGATTTAAGGAGGCTGTTCGAAGAGGCTATAATCAAATATGAATTGTGCTGATGGAATTCAAATTCAAGAGAGTAACCGTTAAGATCGGCAGCAACGTTCTCGCGCGTTCTGACGGAACTCTCGACGTTACACGGATGTCTGCCCTCGTGGACCAGATCGCATTGTTGAAAAAATCGGGCGTGGAGGTCATAATGGTATCTTCTGGAGCGGTGGCCTCGGGACGCAGCGAACTCAAGACCGGACGCAGACTCGATTCGGTTGCTGAGAGGCAGTTGTTCTCATCCATCGGACAAGTCAAATTGATAAATCGTTATTACGAATTGTTCAGGGATCATAATATATACGTGGGACAGGTTCTTACGACCAAGGAGAATTTCTCTACACGCAGGCTCTATCTCAATCAAAAGAACTGCATGTCGGTTATGCTGGAAAATGGTGTAATTCCTGTGGTCAACGAGAACGATACGATCTCCGTCACCGAACTGATGTTTACCGATAACGACGAATTATCCGGCATGATCGCTTCCATGATGAATTCCGAAGGGCTCGTTATCCTCAGCAATATCGACGGAATCTACAACGGTAATCCGGCAGATCCGGCATCCGAAGTAATCACGGATATATATAACGACAAAAATCAGGATCTCACGGAATACATACAGACCCAAAAGTCCAATTTCGGGCGCGGCGGCATGCTTACCAAGAGTACCATTGCAAAAAAAGTCGCTGACGAAGGCATCGAAGTAATAATTGCCAACGGGAAAAAAGATAATATCCTGATCGATTTGCTCAAAAAAGACAGTACCACGATATGCACACGCTTCCACGCATCGGATAAACCTATTTCCGATGTAAAAAAATGGATAGCGCATTCGGATATGTTCGCCAAGGGTGAACTCCACATTAACGAAGGCGCTTATGAAGCGCTCGCAGGTTCGCAGGCAACAAGCCTCTTACCGATCGGAGTCGAAAAAATCGAAGGTGAGTTCGAGAAGGACGATATAGTAAGGATCTTTTATAAAGGGGAGCAGATAGGGGTCGGCAAAGTCACTGCGGACAGCGACAAATCAGCATCGCTTATCGGTGTCCAAGGATCCAAGCCTTTGATCCATTACGATTATCTGTATTTGGACTGATCTTAGATTACGACACAGAATCCACATAATTATGTGGATTTATTTTTTCCTAATTGCAACGCAGCCATTTCCGCACAACGTTCTCCGTCGATGGCAGCGGATACGATTCCTCCGGCATAACCAGCACCCTCGGCACAGGGATATAACCCGTATATCTGCGGGTGCATCAAGGTCTCAGTGTCGCGCGGAATCCTGACCGGAGACGAAGTCCTCGACTCGACACCGAGCAACATCGCTTCGTTGGTCATAAATCCGCGCATTTTTTTTCCAAAATTCTGAATCCCAAGCCGCAGAGTATTATATATAAACGGAGGCATCCACTCTTTCATGTTAGAACTCTCTCCTCCGGGATGGTACGAAGTTTTACAGAGCGAAGATGATCTTTTACCGTTCACGAAATCGGCTACCCGCTGCGCAGGTACGATCCTCATACCCCCTCCGTTATCAAATGCCGTCCGCTCGAATTGTTCCTGAAATACCAGACCCGCCAGCACTCCGTGAGCAGGAACAAGATGGGCAAAATCTTCCGTTCGAACCTCCGTAACCAATCCGGAATTCGCGAACACCGAATTCCTTCCGGACGGAGACATCCCGTTTACTACCGCTTCATCGCCGGATGTCATTGCCGGTACGATAAATCCTCCCGGGCACATGCAGAACGAATAGACCCCGCGCCCATTAACCTGACTTTTCAGAGTATAGGATGCGGCGGGAAGGTATTCCCCGCGTTCGGGCATGTGGTATTGTATCGAATCTATCAAGGTCTGCGGATGTTCGATTCTGACACCCATCGCGAACGCTTTCGGTTCCAGCAGTATATTTTTACGATTAAGTAATTTGTATATATCCCTTGCCGAATGGCCGGTTGCAAGAATGACGGCGTTAGTATCAATTCTGTCGGCTCCGCTGCATACCACTCCGGCAATCTTACCGCTGCGTATAATTATATCCGTCAGTCGCGTATTGAAGAGAATCTCTCCACCGGATTGGAGAATAGTCCGCCTTATGTCGGCGATGATCCGAGGGAGCCTGTCAGTACCGATATGCGGATGGGCATCGTACAACACAGATTCCTCGGCACCGTGAAATCTTAGCACTTCCAATGCCTTACGGTAATTCCCTCTCTTCTTCGATCGCGTGAATAGTTTACCGTCCGAGAATGCTCCGGCACCTCCCTCTCCGAATGCGTAGTTGGAATCCGGATCGACATCACCGTTACGATTTATCTTTGCTATATCGTATTTTCGAGAAGATACATCTTTGCCTCTCTCTATTATAATAGGTTTAATTCCCAATTCGATAAGTTTGAGCGCAGCAAACAGACCTGCCGGACCGGCACCGACAATAATTACCGGACGCCTGTGCGACACATCTCCGTACTCGAAATGTACTGGATCGGGATCACCCTCGCCATCTGCGAATATCTGTACGGTAAGATTTACTTTTACCTGACGGGAACGGGCATCTACAGATCTCTTTATTATTCGTGAGAATGCAATGTTATCCTTGCTTATACGTGCTCTGGAGGCTGCGATGGGAAGATACAATTTCGGATCGGATGCCTCGCGCGGCGACACGGTGATAGTTACTTCGAAGGGCATAAGTTATCTGTTTATAAAATAAAATTCCGTGTCGGGATAACGTTTCATAAGATCGTAAATATTATTTTTGTATTTGCCCTCCGGAATTATAAAAGCGATCTTCGCGGGTCTGGCATTTTCTATAAATTCCCATAAGAGCATCCTTACGAACCGGAAGCCTTCGACCGAGAGCATATTATGTCCGGTAATATCGAAGAATATTTCATTGCGGGAACCCAGGTCGAAAACCGGAACTATTTCAACACCCCTTGCAGCGGCAACCGAGTCCATTCTCCGGTAATCCGAATAAGAGTAATTGCTGTTCTTATACACCCGCGCGCCTCCGTTAAGGTCGTACATCGTCCTACCTTCTATATACCATCCGTTTATTGAATTAGTCATAAACAGCTCGATCGTGCGGAGGGAATCCGGAACTATCTCGTCGAATTTATGGATAAAATTAATCGCCGGGATCATATCCTCATTAAACCACCTTTCGACAGCCACACGCGGAACGTAAACTTTAGTAACAGCTCTATCATTTTTATTTCTATCACCCCCTTTGAATATGCGTTTAAAGAATCCTGTTTTATTCACGGGTTCTGCATATTCCCCGCTCTGCGCAGAAACACAGCCTACCGTAAGCGTAACAAAAAGTATAGTCGTCAGGATACGTTGCATCAGTCTAATTTTACGCAAAAATAACCGGTTTTTCAAATATTTTGCTACTTTTACGCAAATAATTATTCGTACGCCATGCGCAAACTGGTAATCATACCGACATACAACGAAAAAGAAAATATCGAAGCCATTATAAGTGCGGTTTTTAATCTTCCAACTGAATTCCATCTCCTTGTAATAGACGACAACTCTCCTGACGGAACAGCGGTATTGGTTAAAAATATGCAACCTCTCTTCTCTGACAGACTGTTTCTCGTGGAGAGAAGCGGTAAACTCGGTTTGGGAACGGCGTACATCGCGGGATTCAGATGGGCACTGGAGCATGGTTACGATTATATCTTCGAGATGGACGCCGATTTTTCCCATAATCCGAACGACCTTGTGAGACTGTATGAGACGGCTGTCGCAAACGAAGCACAGCTTGTAATAGGATCACGTTACGTGTGTGGAGTGAACGTCGTGAATTGGCCCATGAAGAGGATTCTGATGTCATATTTTGCCTCCTACTATGTGCGCAAGGCGACCGGAATGTCTGTGAGAGATGCCACAGCAGGATTCGTATGCTATTCCAAAGAGGGTCTTGAACGGATCGACTTCGACGGTATTAAAATAAAAGGATACGGATTTCAGATTGAGATGAAATACTTATTCTGGAAGAGTGGAATGAAGGTCTGCGAGATTCCGATCGTATTCACTGACAGAACGCAGGGTACATCGAAAATGAATAGCGGTATCTTTGGCGAAGCATTCTGGGGGGTACTCGGACTGCGGCTCAGAAAAAATCTACCTGTCAGATAATTTTCGATTTAAAGTGAACGGCAAGCCAGACGCAATCCTCAGTAGTAAACGGCACTTTATGTTTAATATTCCTACCGATCAACAAATTATCCCCTTCGGCAAGTTCTGAAATTCTGCCGTCGCCGAACTCTATCTGCGCGCTGCCTCGTACTATAAGCACCCATTCTTCCCAATCCTGAACATACCATCCGGAATCCGGGCTCGGCAGTCCGTAAGAGGCAATACGCTCGATTTTCATCCATTCGACATCCTGCCTGTCGAGGATCGTATCGAACAGTTCCTTCGGGGAGACAGCGGGAAGATCGAATATATTACTCATGCTGACGTCTTAAAATATAATAATTAACGATATTTATTATTCCATATAATAATACCGCACATCCGAAGAATACCACCAGACTCTGCGCGGTTGCGAACGGATTGAACAGAATAATAATTCCCGCAGTCAAGATTACAAACGGGAACAGGCAGAGCAAGCCCGGAACCCTGAATCCGTTGCGCCGCACTAATACAAGACCTGACAACTGATTCACGGCAGCCACGACAAGGATCGCACCGAGAAGTATCATTATTATACTTGCGAAAAATGAAGGCACGGCGATAAGAAGAACTCCAAGCATGGAACTGAGAATCCCTTCGACAGGCAATCCTCCACGAGTCGTTTTATCGACGCGGTAGAAAATGAATATCGAAGCAATTCCCGATAAGAGAACGAGTATACCGGTTATAATTATAGCATAGTTCACCGCTATGTGGGACCAAACGATCATCACTATACCTATAAGTACGGCAATAATACTTCTCCATACGTCAGTATCAAAAATCTTTAAAATATCCATAATTTTTACCTTATTATTCTCTGTAAGTTTCTATCCTGCGAACCTTCTCGACGCCTCGTATTTTGTTGAGTCTCGACATTATCACTTTTAAGTCCTCAATACTTTTTACATAGAGGCTGACTACTCCTTCGAAAATACCGTCGTGGCTCTGAAGCTTCAACTCGCGTATGTTCACATTCATCTCCTCAGAGATCAGTTTAGCCATATCGAGCATTATTCCCATTCTGTCTATACCGCGCACCTCTACATGTGTCAGGAACGATATCGCCTTAAACCCTGACCACTGAGCTTTAACGATGTTCTCTCCATGCTGAGCTGCCAGTTTTACCGCTTCTTTACAACTCTTTTTATGTATCGTAACGCGTCCGTCTTCGCCTCGGAATCCTATGACCTGATCGCCGGGAATAGGACTGCAGCAATCGGCAATCGATAACTCCATATTGTATTCGTCCTCGGAAGTTATAATTTCATCGTCCCCGGACTTTTTCTTCTGATCGCTGTTTCCGGAACCCTTGAGTAGCCTGAGAGGATTGGATAACTGGAGCGACCAGTATTTTATCATCTTACTCGCAGCATTCTGCCGGAGTATCTTCTCTACACCGTTAAGATTGATGATGCCCGCGCCCAATTTGCTGTAAAATTCTCCTTTAGAAGAACATTGATATGCAGGCAGAACCTTGCGAAAGACGCGTGCGCTCGGCTGGATGCCGAAACTCTTCATCTTCTCCTCGAAGATCACTATTCCGCGTTCGATATTGTTCTGATTATCCTTTTTGATAAAATTTTTGATCGAATTTTTCGCTTTGGACGTTACCACATGGTCGAGCCATTCCGGCTTGGGTTTCACGTTATTCGAAGTGATTATTTCGACCTGATCGCCTGAACTTATCGGGGTAAATATGGAGTCTATCTTGTGATTAATCTTAGCACCTACGGCGGTATGTCCAATTTTTGAGTGGATATCGTATGCCAGGTCCAATGCCGTAGCACCCTGCGGTAGAGTTACCTGATCCCCTTTGGGGGTAAATACAACTATCTCGGACGAATAGAGGCTGAGTTTAAAATTATCGAGGAACTCGACTGCGTTCTCAACCGAGCTGCTGAGAGCTTCTCTTACACGCTTAAGCCATTTATCGATCTCTCCGTCGGAATTGCTGGACTGTTCCTTGTACTTCCAATGGGCGGCGAATCCCTTCTCCGCGATCTCCTCCATGCGCTGTGAGCGTATCTGCACCTCCACCCATTCTCCGTCAGGACCCATAACAGTACAATGCAGAGCCTCATAACCATTAGCCTTGGGGATATTTACCCAATCCTTAATCCTGTCCGGTTTGGGTTTGTAAATATCCGTGACGAGCGAATAAATATGCCAGCACTGGGATTTTTCCGGGATCATCGGAGATGGCTTAAATACAATGCGGATAGCGAAAATATCGTATATCTCCTCGAAGTCGATATTTTTTCTCTGCATCTTCCGCCATATGGAATAAATGGATTTTACTCTTCCGGATATCTCGAAGTCAATATCGTTAGCCCTGAGTATGTCAGCGATTGGCGAATTGAATTTTTCAATGTATTTGTTACGGTTTGCCTCCGTCGCGCTGATCTTCGATTCGATCATTTTATAATCTTCGGGGAACCGGTATTTTAGACTGAGGTCCTCGAGTTCGGATTTAATTGCGAACAATCCTAAACGATGGGTAAGCGGAGCGAAGAGATAGATGGTCTCGCTTGTTATCTTCATCTGCTTATGCGCGGGCATAGACCCCAGGGTGCGCATATTATGAAGTCGATCCGCTATCTTGATTATGATTACTCTCACGTCGTCGGAGAGCGTAAGAAGCATCTTCTTGAAATTCTCCGCCTGTTTGGAAGTCTCCGACTCTTCGGTCTGGTCAGCAGAGAATACCCCTGCCATTTTGGTCAGACCATCCACCATCGATGCTATCTTCGGTCCGAAGAGGTGTTCGATATCGGATACGGTATATTCAGTATCTTCCACTATATCGTGCATGAGAGCGGCGACTACGGATTTTATACCGAGTTCTATCTCATTGACGACAATAAGGGCAACGGATATAGGGTGCACGATATAGGGTTCTCCCGATTTGCGCCTGACACCCTTGTGGGCATCTTTGGCAAAATAGAACGCTTTACGTACAAGCTCCATATCGGACTCCTTCTTCGCAATTCTCTCGCACGCCTTGAATAACTCCTCCTGAAGTTTACCGATCAATATTTCATCCTGTTCCGTGTACTCCATACAGAAATTTCCTTTTTTAAGCTATAAAGGTAGCTTTTTTATGGTATTTTAGGTATACTTATTTCACAAAAAAAATCCTCAAATCATTTTATTATTACATCCTGTCATAAGAATATACCCGTGAGCGCAAATTTAAAGCCACTAAAATCAATATTTTTATAATGTATAACCGCATATTTTTCCGATTTTTATTGTAATATAATTAAAAACAAACATATCTTTATGCAATATTTTAATTAAAACGATTAAACTATGAAGAATTTTTTTTGTGTCGCTTTAGTTGTATTAATGGCCGCCTGCTCTAAAAATAGCGGAGTTGTAAATGAAAATGAATCCGTATCGAGCGAAACAACAGCGTTATCGGAAGAGAGCATGGTAAATCCTCCATTCGCCACGATTACCGTACAAACCGACCTCCGCTATCTAAATGAGTATAGAATCAACGTATGGTACACGGCCATAACAAGTTCACAGGTAGGAGAACTTTACGATGAATTTACCATAGACATGATAAAGATCGTGTACGATAACGACAAAATATATCTGATGTTATCGGAATGGGAAGCACCTAACATAAACAATTACGGTCCTTATGATTATCTTACGATATTACCTACCAAACTGGAGAGCTTCGATGAATTCGGGGGCGACTATCCGCGGGTTCATTCTTTCGAGGATCTGCTACCTGAAATTGAAGGGGCTGAATATGCTTACATCGAGGAATTCAAATTTACCGTAACCGACGGCGCCACCGGAGGCTCACTGGATTTCACTATCAACGACAACGATCCCTCAATAGTAGTAGACTACACATCCTTCCGCAGCTACCGCGTCTCCTTCGATCCTTCTCCCTATTATCTCAGATAATGTTTAACCTTTATACTAAAATAAACGGGCAGAAGAGCCCGTTTATTTTTTATAAAGTATTCGGAGCTTCCATTATTTTAAAAATACTTTAAAAAATCATACATTTGTGTGCATTAAAGATAAAAATGAAAGTAATAGATATTATAAAAGATGCCGAAAATTCCGGCCTAACGAGGTTTGCGTTCGAACTTCTTCCTCCGCTTAAAGGTGAGACGATAGACTCCATTTTCACGACAGTGGACAGCCTTATAGGGTTCGATCCGGCATATATAAACATTACCTACCACCGAGAGGATATTAAATATATTGAGCGTCCGGACGGATTGCTGGAGAGGCGCATAGTCCGTAAGCGTCCCGGAATGATTGGAATCGCAGTAGCACTTAAATCCAAATACGGAGTTGAAGTGGTTCCACATCTCATCTGCGGAGGACTGTCAAAGTTCGAAATCGAAGCGGCATTGATAGAGATGGACTTCCTCGGTATTGAGAATGTTTTGGCACTCCGCGGAGACAGTCTCAAAGGGGAGAACAGATTCGTTCCGCATCCGGAAGGATATTCGTATGCCTGTGAGCTAATTCACCATATAACCGATATGAACAAAGGAATGTATGTGGATTCCGAGATCGAGAACTGCCATCCCACGGACTTCTGCATAGGCGTCGCGGGTTATCCTGAGAAGCACGGACAGGCACCTAACCTGTCGGTCGATATAAAATATCTCAAGAATAAGGTAGATACGGGGGCGGAATATATCGTTACGCAGATGTTTTTCGACAACTCAAAATATTTCGATTTTGTAGAACAATGCAGGAAGGCCGGGATAACCGTTCCCATTATCGCGGGTCTTAAACCGTTTTCAACCAAGACTCAACTGTCGATGCTTCCGCAGATATTCCATGTGGATCTTCCGGACGACCTCGTGAATGCAGTAACAGCATGTAAAAATAATCAGGAAGTGCGTGAAGTCGGTATAGAATGGGCTGTTGCTCAGGGCAGAGAACTTATCGCGGCAGGAGTCCCCGTTCTCCACTTTTACACCATGGGCAAGAGTGACAACATGGTAAGGATTGCTGAAAAATTATTCTGAACAGCGTTATGAAATTCCTGAGGAACGATCTCACGACACTGATAAAACGTATCCTTTTAATATACGTAATTTTGTTTATGTGCAGGATCGTTTTTTACCTGATGAATACCGATTCATTGGGTTCGCTGACGGTAGCGGAGTTTCCGGAATTATTCAAAGGTTCGCTGATTTTCGACACCATCTCGATCCTGTACGTCAATGGTCTGTTCATTTTTCTGTCTCTGATACCATTCCGGTTCCGTGAGAATAAATTTTATCAAACTGTTTTAAAATGGCTATTTATCATCGTAAACAGCGTAGTAATCGTTTTTAATCTTGCGGACAGCATATATTTTCATTATGCGAAAAAACGGTTCACTTCCGATGAATTCCACTTCACAAGCAACGATAATAACGGTGTTCTCATAGCAAAATTTATTGCCGAGAACTGGTATATAGTTATTATCGGGATTGCCCTTATCGCAGGAATGGTATGGAGCTATAAAAGAATAAAATACCATCCGTTCCGAATTAAAAATAATCTTATCTATTATCCACTGAACATCTTGATCCTTGCACTCGCCGTGCTCCTATCCATCGGTGGAATCCGCGGAGGGTTTTCGAGGGCAGTGCGTCCCTTAGCACTCGGCAACGCAGCTCAGTATGCTCCTACTCCCCAGAAGGCATCATTAATCCTTAGCAATCCGTTCTGCATAATCAGGACTCTTGGCTCCACTCGAATCGAGGTACCTGTATATTTTTCCGATCAGGAACTGGACGATATATTTACTCCCTACCACTACCCTTCCGCAAGCGTTTACGATCTGGGTAAGAGGAATATAATAATATTTACTCTGGAGAGCTTCAGCAGCGAACATTCTGCATTACTCAATCCGGAGCTCTATATCGGAGAGGAGACGAATACTCCGTTTCTGGACTCGCTCATGAGCGAGGGTTATACCTTCATGAACGCGTTCTCCAACGGACGGAAGTCGATAGACGCCCTCCCTTCGGTCCTAACCTCGATACCGTCGTACAAGAAGCCGTTCGCATTACTTCCACAATCGTTAGGCAACATTAAAGGTCTGCCTGCACTGCTTGGCGAAGAAGGATATTATACGGCGTTCTTCTGCGGATCACAACGGAATTCGATGGGGTTTGCCGCGTTTGTGTCTCTTGCGGGAACAGAGAATATATTTATGCGTGAAGATTACGAGAGAGCTAAGGGGACGTCCGATTTCGACGGTGCATGGGGAATATGGGACGAACCGTTCCTCGGATATATGGCTGAAACAGTATCGGAATTCCCGGAACCGTTTATGGCAACGGTATTCACGCTGACGTCTCACCATCCGTTCGAAGTACCGGATAATTATAAAGATATTCTGGGGGAAGGTCGTACGAAGATCCACAAAGCGGTGAGATATACCGACCTTGCCATCCGCAGATTCTTCGACTACGCCAAGCAGCGGCCATGGTACGATAATACGATTTTTGTGTTTACCGCAGATCACGTATCTTCCGAGATATTCGCTGATAAAACTAAGACTCCGACCGGGAACAGCTCGATAATAATGTTCATATACACTCCCGATAATACTGTTGCGAAGAGGGATTACCGGGCAGCACAACAGATGGATTTAATGCCTACCGTTCTCGGACTCACAGGTTACGGCAAGCCCTACTTCGCATTCGGACGCGACGTATTCAATGAACCGGAACGGATGCCAAATGCCACAAATTATACGAACGAAGCATTCCAATTCATCAACGATTCTATCGTTCTCTTCTCCGACGGAGAGCATGTATTGTCGGCATTCGACCGCAGCGACACGTTGCAGATAAACGATATAAGACTCTCGGATACTGATGAATTGCAGAATGCGGAGAGATATTTGAAGGCGATTCTGCAGCAGTATTACAAACATGTAAACGAGATGGACTATACGGTCCCGAATCCACAGCAAGAATGAATTACCGCGAGACAATAGAATTTCTTTTCAACTCACTGCCCATGTTCCAGAATATCGGCGGAGCGGCGTACAACGCTAAACTCGATAAATCGGAAAAATTCGACGAATTTCTCCGATTCCCCCACCGCAAATACAAGACAATCCACGTCGCAGGAACAAACGGCAAAGGATCGGTCTCGTACATGCTCGCATCCATACTGATGAATGCAGGATATAAAACCGGACTCTACACTTCACCTCATCTATACGACTTCCGGGAGCGTATAAAAGTCAATGGAATAATGATATCGGAGGACGAAGTCATAGGATTCGTCGAGCGCAATAAATCGTTTATAGATGATATCCAACCGTCATTCTTCGAGATGACGGTCTTCATGGCATTGGATCATTTTGAACGGCAGAACGTGGATATTGCTGTGATAGAGGTCGGAATGGGAGGAAGACTCGACTCTACAAATGTTATAACTCCGGTATTAAGCGTTATAACAAATATCGGTACGGATCACACCCAATTCCTCGGGGATACCAGAGAACTGATAGCAGGCGAGAAGGGGGGAATTATCAAAGCCGGAGTCCCTGTCGTTATAGGAGAGAGCGATCCGGCGACCGATCCGGTATTTATCGGCAAGGCTGCGGAATGCAATTCACCGATATCTTTTGCCGATAAAGAGTTCAAGTGCTTAGAGCATCATCCGTCGGACGTCGGTGCGGAATTTGACCTCCAAAGAGAATCCGACGGCGTTAATTTGAGATACGAGCTGGACCTCGCGGGAAGATATCAGAGAAAAAATATTCTTACTGTTCTGGCATCGATATCAAGATTACAAACAGGAATAGATATACCGGAATCTGCTGTTCGGGAAGGACTCCGGGTTGCAGCACGTTCGACCGGATTATCCGGAAGATGGCAGGTAATGCACCGTCAGCCTATGGTTGTCTGCGACACTGGCCATAATAAAGAAGGGCTTGCGGAGACGCTCGGACAGCTTGCCGAATGCGATTACAATAAACTGTACATCGTGCTCGGAGTCGTGAACGACAAGGAGCTTGAAGGAATTCTTCCCATGTTCCCTAAAGATGCGTATTACTTTTTTACCCAGGCTAATATCCTTAGGGCGCTGAACGCCGAAGAACTGGCTATGAAGGCATCCGCGCACGGATTGTGCGGAGAGGTAATTCCGAACGTACCGGAGGCTGTCGCATCGGCGTTAAAGAATGCTGCCCCAGACGATATGGTTTACGTCGGAGGCAGCACATTTGTTGTAGCGGAAGTCGTTCCGGAATTATTCCGATATTAATTCTATACTCGATTCTTTAAGTTTAGGCGAAGTCGCGGTAAGGGTTATTTTACCGTCTCTGCCATCGTTCTTAACTATCGCGACAAGCATTCCGTTGAACGCAGGCATTTTTTCCGAAGAAAACGACACCTGAGAAGTTGCGTCGCCATTGCATAGAGCCTGTAACTCCCCTACTCCTGATACGTTAAACGTGATTTCATTATCGGCAACAGGACAGAGATTACCGTCCTTATCTACGACCTTAACCGTTACGAACGATAAATCTTTTGAATTTTTATCCAGAACACTCCTGTCAGGAATAAGTTCGATCCTGTAAGGCTTGCTCGCCGTTTTAACCGAAGTCTCCGCCACAGGTTCGTTATTCTCATCGTAAGCAACGACTTTTATTTCTCCGGGTTGATAAACCACATCGTCCCAGATAATCCTGTAACGGGTATATTTATTCTCTCTGCTCTTCTCTTTTACACCTAGGGATTTTCCGTTTACGAAGAGTTCCGCTTTAGGATAATTTGTGTAGCAATATACCGGTGTAATTTCACCTTCTCTTCCGGGCCATGTCCAATGAGGAAGAATATGCAGTACCGATTCGTGGCTCCAATGACTTTTATAAAGGTAGAATCTATCTTTCGGCAGACCTGCAAGATCAAGAATCCCGAAGTAGGAACTTCGCGCAGGTGAATTGTCGTTATACGGAGAAGGTTCTCCGAGATAGTCGAAGCCCGTCCATACGAACTCTCCGAACACGTATTGGTTATCGTTGAGCGCAGCCCATTCCGTATCAGGAAGAGTCGCCCATGAAGTAGTTTCAGTGTCATAAGACGATGCCTGCGAATCGGAATGTTCAGGCGATTTTTTCTCGCTATCCACAACGGGGAACACATAATGTCCACGTGAGCTTATGGTCGACGCGGTCTCGCTTCCGTACAGGATTATTCCGGGATAATTCTCTTTAGCCCATGAGTAATCGTGCGGTTTGTAATTGAATCCCACCACATCGACCTCTTCGGTAAGTTTATTAGTGAATGCCGCGCGATGTTTATCGAATCCTGCGGTAATAAATCTCGTAGGGTCCTCACGGCGGCAGATATCCGCAAGAAATTTTGCTACCCTGGCTCCGTCGCGGGATCCCTGTTCGCGTATCTCGTTGCCGATGCTCCACATTATAATCGACGGACTGTTGCGGTCGCGGTGGATCATAGAGATAAGGTCCCTCTCAGCCCATTCGTCGAAAACAAGTCCGTATCCGTTTTTATTTTTACCTGACTTCCATTCGTCGAACGCTTCTTCGATTACAAGCATCCCCATACGGTCGCACAATTGAATAAGTTCCGGCGACGCGGGATTGTGAGCGGTGCGTATAGCGTTGCATCCCATACTTTTAAGGAGTTCGATATATCTCTCGGTAGCCCTGTAATTTACCGCTGCTCCGAGAGGTCCGAGGTCGTGGTGAAGGCAGACGCCCTTGACTTTTACTATCTCGCCGTTGAGCAGGAACCCTTTGTCCGTATCGAATTCGACAGACCGTATACCGAATACCGTTTCATATTCGTCGGTGAGTTTATTGTCCGCGTACACCTTAGTAACCGCGGTATAGAGCGCAGGTCTTCCCAGAGACCACAACTGCGGAGCATATACTACGAGACTATCGTTCACCGTGAATTTTTCTCCGGCATTTTTGACGATGTTTTCAGAAGAAGCAACGATTCTTCCGTGAGCTTCCTTGATATCGGTCGTTACTTTTACCTCTACCGTACGTCCTGTATGGTTTTCAATATTCGTAGAAATCCCGATTTCCGAAATAACCGGATCGGCGACCGGAGTTCTGATGAAGGTCCCCCAATGGGATACATGTACAGGTTCGGTAACCACGATCCTCACATTGCGGTATAATCCTCCGCCCGGATACCACCGCGAGGATTCGTCTTTATTTTCGAGACGTACGGCAATAATATTGTCGCCGCCCGTATTTATCTGATCCGTAATATCATATCCGAATGAAGTATATCCGTAAGGATGGAATCCGACGGATGTTCCGTTTACAAATACTTCGGCATTGCTCATCGCACCGTCGAACTCGATATAGAAACGGTTTCCGGCCAATTCTGCAGGGATATCCACTGATTTTCTGTACCATCCGGTTCCAAGAAACGGTAAAGCTCCGGTACGTCCGGTACGCATCGTAGGAATTGTATCACCGTCCTCTATCACCTGAACCATTTGAGCATCGATAGATAGATCGAACGGGCCCTTGATCGCCCAGTCGTGCGGAACTTCGACTGTTTCCCATGCGGAATCGTCGAATCCGGGATTGTGCGATCCGGCATTGTCCTCACGTGTAAATTTCCAACCCCTCTCCAGTTTAATTACCTCCCGCGCACCGGAAATTTCCGTAGAGAACAGTAAGCAGACCGTTAAAAGTAGAACGGTTTTTGTAATTATTAGTTTCATATTCAGTTTTATTTATGTTTTGTCTGATGCAAAGATAAGAATTCGTATGGTTCTTTAAATTTATTTAACAAAATTTGACACAAACACAGGAACATGAACAAAAAAATATATTTTACAGGAATTTTATCGAAGAAGATTTTCAGAATACGATTGTCGGTCGAATACCGGCGGCGATAATTTTATAAAAATCTTCATTATGTCCGCCATTCTCAAACTCTTCCTCTCCCGAATGTTCCCGGGAGTACAGCACCGGCGAGAGCAGGAGAAACAGGTAACCAAAAATTTTACAACAGTAAATGAAATAAAATATGCTTCTGACTACAACTGATCTTCTGAGCGTTGTGGCCTGGTCGAGAGCCCAGTTCGCAATGACGGCGATCTATCACTGGCTATTCGTTCCGCTGACGCTCGGACTCGGATTTATCTGCGCCTTTATGGAGACCATCTATTACCGGACAGGTGACGAATACTGGAAGAGAACCACAAAATTCTGGATGAAGCTGTTCGGGATAAATTTCGCAATAGGGATCGCGACCGGTTTGATTCTCGAATTCGAATTCGGAACCAATTGGTCTAATTACTCACATTTTGTAGGAGATATATTCGGAGCGCCGCTGGCCATAGAGGGAATCATGGCATTCTTCCTCGAAGCAACCTTCATCGCGGTGATGTTCTTCGGGTGGGATAAGGTCTCCAAAGGATTCCATCTCACCTCAACATGGCTCACGGCCTTCGGTGCGACTGTTTCCGCATTATGGATACTGGTGGCGAACTCTTGGATGCAGTATCCGGTCGGAATGACATTCAATATCGAGACCGCGCGCAACGAGATGACTTCGTTCTGGGAGGTAGTTTTATCGCCTGTCGCAATAAATAAATTCTTCCATACGGTGTTATCGGGATATATTCTCGGCAGTGTATTCGTTGCAGGTCTCAGCGCATGGTTCCTCCTCAAGAAGAGGGAGCGCCGTATGGCTAAAGACAGTATGAAGGTTGCAGCGATATTCGGACTTGTCTGTTCCATTTTTGCCGCCATCTCCGGCGACCGTTCAGCTAAACTTGTGGCGCGGGTTCAACCCATGAAGCTGGCCTCTTTGGAGGCACTATACGACGGACAGCGCGGGGCAGACCTTACCGTGATAAGCATAATGAGGCCTGCAAGAGAACGGGTTAGCAACGAGACAGTGAACTACTGGGAAATAAAACTTCCTAAAATGCTCTCGTATATGAGCTTCGGGAACACCGACGCATACGTTCCCGGAATCAACGATCTACTGTACGGGAACGAAGATATGGGTATCATATCCACTACGGAGAAAATAGAGCGCGGGAGGGTCGTAATCGATGAGATACGGCGATTCCAACAGGCAAAGGAGAGCGGGGACGAAGAGGTGCTTGCGGATGTCAAAATGAACTTCGATCCGAATGTCGAGCAGGGGAGGCAGTTCATGGATAACTATTACCGCTACTTCGGTTACGGGTATCTCAATTCACCGCAAGAGGCGGTTCCCAATATTCCGTTAGTATTCTATTGCTTCCGCATTATGGTCGGGCTGGGGTTTTATTTCATAATAATGTTTGCAGGGGTTCTTTTTTTACTGCATAAGAACACCATAGAGAAACGGCGCTGGATATTGTACATTCTTCTATGGTCTATACCATTGGGTTATCTCGCGGGGCAGGCAGGATGGGTGGTTACGGAGTTCGGCAGGCAGCCCTGGACAATCCAGGAACTGCTTCCGACGGTAGCGGCGGTGTCGAGACTCGATTCAGGATCGGTTATAGTAACCTTCTTCATGTTCCTTATCCTATTTACAGCGCTTCTTATTGCTGAAATCAAGATTATGACAAAACAAATAAAATTAGGACCGGGTCGAAGATCGGAGTAGTAATAAATCAGAATTAATTATGGACACATATATATTTCTTCAACATTATTGGTGGTTAATAATATCGTTCCTCGCATCCTCGCTCGTATTCCTGCTGTTTGTTCAGGGGGGACAAGGCTTGATATACACCATAGGCAGAACCGAAGCGGAACGGAACGTAATAGCCAACGTTCTTGGACGAAAATGGGAGATAACATTTACCACTCTGGTAACATTCGGAGGGGCCTTCTTCGCTTCATTCCCACTATTTTACAGCACCAGCTTCGGAGGCGCGTTTTACGTCTGGATGTTGATACTTTTCGTATTCGTACTTCAGGCTGTTTCTTACGAATACCGGCGTAAACCGAACAATTTTCTCGGAGAGAGGACCTATAACGCATTCCTTTTGATTAACGGTATTGCAAGGACATTCCTCTTAGGAGTGGCTGTGGGCACATTCTTTACAGGAGCTCAATTTACCGTCGCTACTTCGAACCTTACGAATCTCGGAGGAAGCGTTACGATATCGCAATGGACAACACCTTGGTGCGGACTCGATGCCCTTGCGGATTACAGGAACATATCGCTCGGACTCGCAGTGCTGTTTCTCTCCAGAGTTCTCGGACTCCAATTCTTTATGAACAGCGTGAACGACCATACGATCTTCACACGTTCGAGGAAGCACATTCTGTACAATGCGGTACCGTTCCTCGTCTTCTTCCTTTTATTCGTTGTCAGCATACTTCTATCGAACGGGTTCGCGGTCGATCCGGATTCGGGTACGGTATATATGGAAAAATATAAATACGCTAAAAATCTGGCGGATATGCCTGTGGTTTTAATACTCTTCCTTGTCGGTGTTTTGGCCGTAGCCGCAGGGATCGCAAACGATCTGTTCAAGAATAACGGCAAAGGATTCTGGTATACCGGAACCGGAGCTATACTGACGGTACTGGCCCTTATGCTTACGGCAGGGTACAATAACACCGCCTACTACCCTTCCGTCTCGGATCTTCAGAGTTCGCTTACGATTTATAACAGTTCGTCGAGTAAATTTACCCTGACGGTCATGAGCTGGGTATCGTTGTTGATTCCCGTTGTTATATGGTATATATAGTTAGTTTGGAGATCGCTGGGTAAGACTAAGATCACGACCAAAGAACTCGATTCGGACGCCCATCAGTATTAAAAAATAAAGGAGAGCGTTATGCTCTCCTTTATCAATCGTTTATATTCAAACTAAAAGTTTTATTTATTTCTTTACCGGCGGTAGTCCTTATTATCATTTCATATTCGACATTCTCTTCTAACAGGCCCTTATCGTAATTAAGAACCAGATAATCCGGTCTGAGAAGGATCATCTCGTCGGGATTTATTTCCGTTAAAATTACTTCGATTTGTTGAGAATGCGCTGTGTAATTACTTTTTATATGTTCATAATATGAATAACACTCCAATCTTACGGAAGAACTTATATCTTCAGTAGTTCCTTTATAGGTTTTAAGAATAGTTACCGACTGAATAGTGTCTATAAGAGCATAGGCCATAACGGCATCCTTTCTTTTATAGTCCCAATCGTTATATAAACGGGCATAATAATAAAATTCTTCCTGATTCCTATTAGAACTTATACCATCCCCATTCAACGAGAAGATAGTCATTTCATCATACGCGTTTATTTTATCCACATATTCCAAATGGTAATATCCTCTTATGAAATTCTCGGTATAAGTTGCCCCGTCGTCTAATCCATTTTTACCACAAGACAGGATAGCGAGTGAGATTAAGAAAATAAATATTTTTTTCATCACCAGCCTATATTTGTTAATTATTTAAGTCGTCTTAAGCATTTATCAAATATAAAGGTAACAAATAGACAAAAAAAAGAGAGCTTAAACTCTCTTTTTAAATTTAATCGTGCCCTTGGGTTTTGACTATTTTGTTATAAAGTCCCATAATAAGGAACGGGGCTGCCCATTGCCCTACAAACAAAGCGGAATTCTTTTTACCAATACATTTAAGTGTCAGAGAAGTAGCCATAGATGCGAGCGCTGCTGCAAGATAAACACTCGACTGTATTTTTGCAGTCTTATTCTCGATCTTTTCAGTTACTTTACCTTCTTTTGGTCCGTGATGATGTCTCATAATTGCAAAATTTAATGATTAAAATTAAAATATGCCTCTATACTTCAACAATCAGACCATTCAGAATATTCCGGAACCTTAACGGATAAGGTCTGGATCAATTACAATATCTGCGCTGTCGCTCACTCGTCCTGAGTACGCTTCTAATTTATTAACTCCTCGGCTAAGACGAATGTTATTCCAGATAAATACTCCATTGGTTCCGTGTCTCACTCCCTGAGATTTACCGTTTACAATCAGCTCTACGTTGGTTTGATTCGAATATACGCGGATATTCTGTATCTCGTCGATCCGCTCGTTCCATCTCTTGTCCGGTATGTAAACAAATGCCTCTGTATCATTCCAGTTTGCCTTATAAAAATAGAACGCGTCCTTCTTAAATCTTCTATCATAAGTCACAAGACCGAGATTTTTGACGCCGGGACTGTCTCCGCGCATGTAGTTTATCGAACCGTAATCAAACATGGCGTTTATAAATGTTCCCCATAACGAGGGGAACTGGCTCGCTATTTCATAGAACCGTTCGTGGTAGCGGCTCTGCCACCTCTCCGGATTAAGACGTTCACGGGGGTACGGACGGCGCAGAGTATCGTTTATGTGAGTAACCGAACCTCCGAATCCGTATTCCCCTATTCCGGATTTCAGCATAAACCATTCGGCTCTCAATTGTTTAAGCCATCTGTCCACATCGGATACAGATCCTTCCCTCCACCCTAAGTATTGACTCCAGCCTATGACATCGGTAACGAAATTTATACCTCCGTCCTGATTACTGGAAGCCGTAGTGAGCCTTGTATCGTCAAGACGTTTGACAAGAGAGTTCAGATCCTTAATGAACGTAACCGGATCGTCGTCGCGAGTAATAAGATTTGTGAACAAACCCCAGAACATCACCGACGGATGGTTGTAATTCTGCTTGATCGTCTCGGTAAGCTGCAGTTTGCAATTCTCTTTAAACGATCTGCTGTTCACAAAACCGTTATAAGTTCCGAATTCCTGACCTATCAACGGGATCTCGCACCATACTACAATACCGTATCGGTCACACAGTTCGAACAGGAACGGGTCTTGAGGGTAATTTGCCATTCTTATCGCGGTTACCCCCATCTCGATCATCATATCGAAGTCGCCTCTATATCGTCATGGGTCATGGCGTTGCCTCGTCCGGATATATCGCCGTGATACAGAACTCCGTTTAATTTATACGGTCTGCCGTTGAGAGCAAATCCTTTATCCGGGGTTACTTCAAAACTTCTGATACCGTAAGGTATTACTACCGAATCCTTCACCACACCGTCAGATTTGATTTTCACCACTATATCGTATAAATACGCCTTCCGCAGACCATCCCACAGCTTAGGATTATTTACCGTAAAATTCAGCATCGCGACCTCTGAGCTGCCTTCCAGATTCAACGATACTTCTTCTCCTGCCGCAAAACGACCGGTTTCCGGTTCGACCATGTCCACCGAGACGGTATAATTTCCGGCTCTTTTACGGGATGTCGAGATATGGATCTCCGCATCGATACGTGCAGAGTGTCCGTCCACATCGGATTGTCTGATGTATACTCCGTCGCTGCCATAATCCGACAGGGATATATTAATGTCGTCCGTGACAATAAGCTCTACATCGCGGTAAATACCTCCGTACATATTGAAGTCTCCGTTCACCGGCATAACATCGAGCTGTGGTGAGTTGTTCACCCTTACCCAGAAGCTGTTTGAAGAACCGTAACGGAGGTAATCCGTAAGTTCGAATGTAAATGCGGTAAATCCGCCCTTGTGCTCTCCTACAAAGCGTCCGTTGACGAGCAGATTGGCTTCGGAATTAACGCCTTTAAAGCGTATAAATACACGTTTGCCGCGCCATTCGGCAGGGATGCGGAGATCTTTAATATAATTGGCTACACCGCGGTAATATTCCTTCTTTACCGCCACGGCGTCGTAATTCCACGTGTGCGGAATATCCACCGTCACGCGCGACTGCGGAGATATGTCGTTATTAAGCGAAAACTGCCAGTTGCGGCTGATATTTACCGTTTGGAGGGAATATCCGCTACATATTGCGGATACGCATAAAATAAACAACAATATCCGTTTCATGGCTATTAAGATTATGATTATTCCATGTAACCGAAGCTCTTCAAGGCGCGGTCGTTGTTTCTCCAGTCGGGATTGACCTTAACAAAGAGTTCCAGATAAACTTTTTTCCCGAGGAATTCTTCGAGTTCCTCTCTTGCCTGCGTGCCTATTTTTTTTAGCATTTTGCCTTGATGGCCTATAAGTATACCCTTCTGGGATTCACGGGCCACGTAAATAATAGTTCTGATCTTATCTATGCCGGGCTCCTCCTTGTAACTCTCCACCTCGATCTCCACACTGTAAGGAATTTCTTTATCGTAATTGAGGAATATTTTTTCACGGATTATCTCAGATGCAAAAAACCGCATTGTTTTGTCGGTTAGGGCATCCTTCGGATAATATGCCGGACCTTCCGGAAGCATATCGAGGATCATATCGAAGAGTCCTCCGATATTAAAATGGTTCTTTGCAGATACGGGTGCAATTTTTGCGTTCGGAAGTATTCCCTGAACCTTATCCACCAGTTCTTCCAGCTTCTCCGGGGTTGTAAGGTCAATTTTATTGATAACAGCAATAGTCGGTATTCCGCTTAATTTAACTTTTTCGAGAAAATCGCTGTGCTTGTCTATTTGTTCCACAGTGTCGGTAACGTACAATATAATATCGGCATCCTTCAGAGCTCCGGTCACGAATTTCATCATGGATTCCTGGAGCTTGTAACTGGGCTTGAGGACTCCGGGAGTGTCGGAATAAACGATCTGAAAATCCTCCCCGTTCACGATCCCCATTATCCTGTGGCGCGTAGTTTGTGCTTTGGACGTAATAATGGAGAGACGCTCTCCGACCAGAGCGTTCATAAGAGTGGATTTACCTACGTTGGGATTACCTATTATATTTACAAAACCAGATTTATGCATGTTAAATTTATTTCCTGCAAATATAACGCTAAAATAGCGAAGATTTGATTATTTTTGTATTAAAACGTAATTATGGTGACAATAAGGCTGACAAAAGAATTTTCTTTTGAGATGTCGCATGCACTCGAAGGTTACGACGGGGCATGCAGGCATATACACGGTCACTCCTATAAATTTTTCGTAACGGTCTGCGGAGAGCCTTGCGGCGATCCGATGAACCCTAAATACGGAATGGTTATGGACTTCGGCGAACTTAAAAGAATAGTAAACGAGAAAGTAATCGACAGATTCGATCATGCGTTCGTTATCCGCCATACCGATACCAATCACGAATTGACTGATAAAATAAGTGAACATTTCGGCAAAGTTATCGCGGTTAGCTATCAGCCTACGTGCGAGAATATGCTGTCGGACTTTGCATCCGCGATAATGGCTGAACTTCCGGAAGATGTCCAATTATACAGCCTCCGGCTGCATGAGACTGCGACTTCCTATGCCGAATGGTACTATTCCGATAATATAAAATAATGGACAGACTCTTTTTAGTAGACGCTTACGCACTGATATTCAGATCGTACTACGCATTCATAAATCGTCCGATGAGGAACAGGGAGGGACTCAATACCTCTGCGATCTTCGGATTTACCAAGTTTATTAACGACATAATAAAAAAAGAAAATCCGAGCTATATCGGAGTGGCGTTCGACCCTCCCGGCGGGAACTTCCGTCATGAGCTGTTCGACGATTACAAGGCCAACAGGCACGCGACTCCGGAAGATATAACCGCCTCCGTGCCATATATTAAAGATATACTCAAGGCGATGCGAATCCCCATACTCGAAATTCCGGGATATGAAGCGGACGACGTAATAGGGACCCTCTCGGTCAAAGCGGCCAAAGAGGACTTCAAAGTCTATATGGTCACTCCGGATAAAGACTTCGGACAACTCGTACAGCCAAGCGTATACATTTATAAACAGCGGAAGAACGGAGAAGGTATCGAAATCGTAGACATGGATAAAGTCAAGGAGCATTACGGTATAGACGATCCCACACAGATTATAGATGTACTCGCCCTCTGGGGAGACGCTTCGGACAACATTCCGGGAGTTCCGGGCATAGGGGAAAAAACCGCTATAAAACTTGTCTGTCAATACGGTACGGTAGAACAGATATTAGAGAACGTAACGTCGGTCAAAGGCAAGCTGGGAGAGAACATCGCTGCTCATTCGGAGCAGATTTTGCTGTCGAAAAAACTCGCGGCGATCGATACCGAAGTTCCGATCGAATTCGAACCGGAATGTCTCAGGATGGAACGACCGGACTACGACAATCTGAAAAAAATATATCTCGAACTCGGATTCGCCTCACTTCTTAAGGGTATGGGGGATGAAATCGTCAGGAACACAACCGGAAACGATCTATTCTCCAGCGCGAGTGTTTCTACTGAAGCGAAGAATGTTCAGACGGATCTGTTCAGTGCGACTCCACAAGATACGGTAAGCATCGACAACACCGAGCATTCTTATCGCACTGTCTCTTCTCAGGAAGATATTAATGAACTGGCTGAGAAACTTTCCTCGTGCGAGTCGTTCTCATTCACGACGGAGACCTCCGGACCTGATGTTTTTAACGATAGGATTCTCGGTGTCGCAATCTCGTTTAGCTCCCACGAGGCGCATTACATTCTTCTCGATTCGGATAAAGAGAAGGCAAAACAAATTCTCGATAAATTAAAACCGGTATTCCAAAATAAGAATATAAGTAAGTGCGGATATAATATAAAAACGGATATTATGTTCCTGAGTCAGTACGGCATCGAAGTGAAGGGCTTCCTCTACGACGTCATGATACTGCACTATCTTCTCGATCCGGAATCGACACACAGATTGGATTATCTCGCGCGGAAGTATCTTAATTATGAATCGGTCGGATATGAATCAATAGCTGGCAAGGGGGTCAGGCAGCTCAGCCTCGATCTTGTTCCGGTGAATACCGTATCGGAATACTCGTGCGAGACAGCGGACAACATTCACCGTCTCAAGGAGATTCTTTGGAAGGATCTCGAAGCTAACCAACTTACGGAACTTTATTCAAATATAGAAGAACCATTGATCCGCGTACTGGCTTCAATGGAGATCGAAGGAATCAGGATCGACATCGAAGGTTTACAGGAATACGGCAGGTCGCTCGAAGGGGAACTGTATTCCCTTGAGAAGCAAATCCGCGAACTGGCAGAGGAGCCTGACATAAATGTAAATTCTTCCAAGCAGTTAGGAGAAGTTCTCTTTGGTAAACTCAAGGTAGACCCAAAGGCCAAACTTACCAAAACCAAACAATACCGCACAGACGAAGAGTATCTGAGAAGTATCGAGAGCAAACATCCGATCATCGAGCTCATACTTAGTTACAGAGGTTTAAAAAAATTATTTTCGACGTATATAGAGGCCCTCCCCAAGCTCGTAAATCCGGCGACAGGCAAAATACATACTTCTTTTAATCAGGCAGTTACGGCCACCGGACGGCTCAGTTCAAACAATCCTAATCTCCAAAATATTCCTATCAGAGACGAGCAGGGACGTATGTTGAGGAAGGCATTCATTCCCTCCGAAGACGGCTGTGTCATTATGTCTGCGGATTACAGCCAGGTCGAGCTTAGATTAATGGCACACCTGAGCTGCGACGGGAACATGCTGGAGGCCTTCCGAGATGAGAAGGATATCCATTCCGCAACAGCTGCTAAAATATTCGGTATTGCGGAGGACGAGGTAACCTCCGAGCAACGCCGCAGGGCTAAAACCGCTAATTTCGGGATTATATACGGAATCTCCGCATTCGGGTTATCCCAGCGCCTTACGATTCCCAGGAGCGAAGCTAAGGAGATAATCGAAGGTTACTTCGCAACTTATCAGGGCGTGAAGAAGTATATGGAGAAGTGTGTCGAAGATGCGCGGATTAAAGGGTACGTTTCAACCATTTACGGACGCAAACGATTCATTCCGGATATCAATTCACGTAACGCAAATGTACGCGGATTTGCCGAACGCAATGCCATTAACGCTCCTATTCAGGGTAGTGCGGCGGATATTATCAAAATCGCAATGATATGTGTGGATAAACGGTTGAAGGAGGCAGGTTTACGGTCCAGAATTATTCTTCAGGTACATGACGAACTCGTGCTGAATGTCTTCACGGACGAGATTGATACAGTTGAAAATCTTGTCGTAGAATGTATGGAGAACGCGGCTCACATAGCTGTACCACTGATCGCAGAGTGCGGTTACGGGAATAACTGGCTCGAAGCGCATTAATCAATAAGGCTGACGAACGTCAGCCTTATTAAATTTATTGCAATTCCAAATCCACATCGAATAATTCGTGCCAAGGCAGCCCCTGCAAATTAAGCTGTTCCATGAACGGATCGGGATCGAATTCCTCGACATTATAAACTCCGGGTTTGCGCCATAGCCCCTTGAAGAACATCATAGCTCCTATCATCGCGGGCACTCCGGTAGTATAGCTTACAGCCTGCGTACCTGTTTCTTCATAAGCGGCCTTATGACTTGCGTTATTGTATATGTAGTAGGTATATTCTTTACCATCCTTCAATCCGCGTATACGGCATCCTATCGAAGTCTCTCCCACGTAATTCTCACCAAGATCTCCAGGATTCGGAAGCACAGCCTTAAGGAACTGAATAGGCACAATCTCGACCCCATTGTAAATTATGGGTTCTATGCTCGCCATTCCTATATTTTGAATCACACGGAGATGCGTCAGGTATTCTTGTCCGAAGGTCATCCAGAATCGTGCGCGCTTAAGCGTAGGGAAGTTCTTCACGAGAGACTCTAATTCCTCGTGATATATTAGATACGATTCTTTAGGGCCTATGTTCGGGTAATTCAATGGTTTGTGAATCTCATGCGGCGCGGTTTCAACCCACTGTCCGTTCTTCCAGTATTTGCCCTTCTGGGTTACTTCCCTGATATTTATTTCAGGATTGAAGTTGGTAGCGAACGCTTTGCCGTGATCGCCTGCATTGCAGTCCACGATATCGAGATATTGAATTTCCTCGAAGTGATGCTTCGCAGCATAAGCTGTGAATACGCTCGTCACACCCGGATCGAATCCGCATCCGAGAATCGCTGTCAAACCTGCCTTCTCGAATTTATCCTTGTAAGCCCACTGCCATTTGTATTCGAATTTAGCCTCGTCCAGAGGTTCGTAATTTGCTGTGTCGAGATAATTGACTCCGCACTCGAGGCAGGCATCCATTATGGTAAGGTCCTGATACGGCAGCGCGACATTTATAACGAGTTCGGGCTGGAACGATTTCATAAGAGCTGCGAGTTCGGTGACGCTGTCGGCATCCACCTGCGCAGTCTGTATCCTTCCTCCTCCAACCGCCTCTGCAATAGCGTCGCATTTGGATTTGGTACGGCTCGCCAGCATTATTTCTGTGAATACTTCCGGATTCTGCGCCACTTTATGCGCCACCACGGTTCCGACACCGCCGGCTCCTATTATCAAAACTTTTCCCATGCTCGGATAAAATTATTATTAGTTCACAAATGTAATAAAATAATGTTAATTGTATATTAAACCGTACGGTAACGGTACTTCTGGTCGCGAAGTCTGGGTACGAATCCGGCTTCCCTTATAGCCTGTTGAATTCCTTCGGCATTAAATCTATTCGCAGCACCTGCCGAAGAGACCACATTCTCCTCGATCATTATCGATCCCATATCGTTTGCACCGGCATGAAGAGCTATTTGCGCGGTTTCTTTACCCACTGTCAGCCACGAAGCCTGAATATTGCGTATATTATTCAAGACTATCCGGCTTATCGCGATCATCCGTATATACTCCGACGGATTGAAGTCAGTTTTAATTTCTCTTTCAAGGGGTGTACCTGTACTCCTGAATATCCACGGAATGAATGCTATAAACCCATAGTTACCTTCCGGACACTCGGCCTGAAGATCGCGTATTTTTATAAGATGTTCCATTCTGTGTTTCACCGATTCTACATGTCCGTACATCATTGTCGCGGAAGTCGCAATATTCATACCGTGAGCTATGCGCATAACTTCCAGCCACTGATCAGCACCGCATTTACCTGGTGATATTTTACGCCTGACTTCATTGTCGAGTATCTCCGCTCCTGCTCCGGGAAGAGAATCGAGTCCTGCATCCGTAAGCCTTTGAAGAACGGTTTTTATATCGAGTCTGCTTAAACGCGAAATATGAACGATCTCAGGAGGACCTAATGCGTGAAGTTTAAACTCAGGATAATAATTTTTAAGCGTTTGGAATAGTTCTTCATAAAATTCTATCCCGAGCTGCGGATGCAGTCCACCCTGAAGGAGAAGTTGGTCGCCATTTAATGCGATAGTCTCATTGATTTTATTCCGGTATTCCTCTACCGTAGTGATGTACGATTTGTCCTTGTCCGCAAGACGGCAATGAAAATTACAGAACTTGCATCCGGATATGCAGACGTTGGTAATATTCACGTTGCGGTCTATCTGCCATGTAACGGTATCGCCTCCTACTGCCTCTCGCCGCAAACAGTCGGCAAGGAGCATAAGTTCGCTAAGCGGAGCCTTTTCCCATAAAAATACCGCTTCATCCACCGTAAGATCGATTTTACCGATAGCTTTAATATAGATTTTATCTTTGTCCATAAAAAAAAGCTGCCCCTTTGAGGACAGCCCAAAATTATTAATTTTTAATTAATAATTATTCTGGTTGGATAGCTTCTACCGGACAAACTCCTGCACATGCTCCACAGTCGATGCAGGTATCCGGATCGATAGTATAAACATCGCCAGCGGTAATAGCTTCCACCGGACATTCGTCGATACAAGTACCGCAAGCCGTACAAGTACCTTCATCAATTTTATAAGCCATAATGATTTAATTTAATTAAAAATCGTGTTCCTGTTAGTATCGGTAAAAATACCTGTTTAAATGCAATTAAACAAGATAATCGACACTTTTTTACTTTTAATTAACAAAACGGTTTTATTGTCAGAATCTTAATAATCCTATTTTAGAGAGAAAAATAACAGCGATCATTACCGGAGCCACAAATTTTACGATGAATATGAAGACCGGGAATAATTTAACCCCGTATAATCCGCCGCTTGTGAATTCATTTCGCAATTTGGCTTTGGACATGAACCATCCGGCAAATACGGTCGTCAGGAATGCGCCTATTATCATCATATAATTAGCGGACAAAGTGTCGAACAGATCGAACAGATTCATTCCGGCAATTCTGATAGCCGAATCCGGCATCTGCGATATACAGCATAAAGACGACATTGCCATTATAATCACTGCTATTAGTATGCCTGATTTACGGCGCGATATCTTAAGTTCTTCGGTGCAGTAAGCGGCAAGAACTTCCATAATGGAGACAGCTGAAGTAACCGCCGCAATAAGAAGGAGCAGAAAGAACAGCAACGATAGAAAATATCCACCTGGCATCTGTAAAAATATATTCGGCAGGGTGATGAATACCAGTTCCGGACCTGACGTCGGGCTAATTCCGAACGAGAATACCGCAGGAAAAATCGCAACCCCCGCGAGCAGGGCGATCAATATATCGGTTAGTGCTACCGATCCTGCGGTGGAGAGCATATTGTCGTTGTTTCGGATATACGATCCGTATGTAATCATCGTTCCCATTCCAAGACTCATCGAAAAGAACGCCTGCCCCAGAGCTTCGAGTATGACCGATCCGTCTATTTTACTGAAGTCAGGTTTGAACAAAAAATTTATACCGTCCTTAAAACCGGGGAGAAATACTGAATTCCCAACCAGAATAAGCAGTATTAAAAACAACACCGGCATAAGTATCTTATTATAGCGCTCAATCCCCTTCTCTACTCCTGAGATAATAATGTACGCGGTCATGGCAATAAAGATAATTGTCCAGATAATGGGCTGCCAGCCCGAATCGACAAATTTTCCGAAGGAATCCTGTATCTCAAGACTGCTCTTACCTGCGAAATTATTTACAACAGATTCCGCAAGGAAGCTCATAGTCCATCCTGCTACCACGCAATAAAAAGAAAGGATAACGAACGCAGTCGCTATCCCTAATATGCCTATAAAATACCAGTGAGAGTGTGGTTTGAGAACCCTGAAGGCACCGAACACATTTCGTTTCGTATATCTGCCTATGGAGAATTCCGTCAATAGAAGCGGAATCCCGATTAATATCGTACATATCAGGTAAATAATTATAAATGCCGCACCCCCATTCTCTCCTGTAATATATGGGAACCGCCATATATTGCCCAACCCTATCGCCGAACCGGCTGTTGCGGCAATGGCTCCGAATTTACTGCCGAATGAACTCCTGTTTTGCATAATATAGATTATAAATTCGACTGCGAATATACATAATTTACACAAAATTAATATTATACACAGTTCTTTTTACTTACATTTGCACACTCAATTCAGGTACCATGATTTTCAATCCGCAAAAATATTCCATAGAAGACATACCGAACCATCCGTTTATAGATAAGAATGAAATATTAAGCATCCTGAATCGCAACGAGAATACGTCGGTTAGTGCGGTAAGGGATATCATTTCCAAATCTATGTGCGGACATAGACTATCCATGTATGATGCAGCAGCGCTTATAAAATCAGATAGTGAAGAGTGTACAGACCTGATACTCGACTCGGCAAAGGAGATCAAGAGGCAGATATACGGCAACCGCATGGTAATATTCGCTCCGTTGTATGTCGGGAACAGCTGCATTAACAACTGCGCTTACTGCGGATTCCGCAGCTCCAACACGGAAATCATTCGCAGAACACTTACAAACGACGAGCTATCGTCTGAAGTAGGTTCGCTGATAGAGGCAGGGCACAAGCGGTTAATACTCGTCTACGGGGAACATCCGAAGTACGATGCGGAATTCATTGCGGAGAGTGTCCGGAGGGTCTACGGCATCAGCCATTCCCAAGGAGATATCAGGAGGGTAAATATTAATGCTGCTCCATTTGATACGAACTCCTTCCGCACCATAAAGAGTGCAGGAATAGGAACTTATCAGATTTTTCAGGAAACCTACGATCCGGATTCTTACCGAAAATATCACCTGGGAGGTAAAAAATCGGACTACAACTATCGTCTAACCGCTCTGAACAGGGCTATGGAGGCGGGAATTGACGACGTGGGAATAGGCGCCCTGCTCGGACTCTACGACTGGAGATTTGAGTTGTTAAGCATGATCCGTCATGCTAACCATCTTGAAGCGTGTTACAACGTGGGTCCGCACACTGTATCCTTCCCTCGCATCAAGAACGCATCCAATGTAGAAACCCGGTACGACTGGGGAGTCGGCGACAAAGATTTTATCCGGTTCATAGCAATTCTGCGTCTTGCGATACCTTATGCAGGGTTGATCCTTACCGCGCGCGAACCGTCCGAACTCAGGGACAGTATTCTGGATTACGGGATAACCCAAATAGACGGCGGCACCAACCTCGAGATTGGCGGATATTCTTCCGAGCGTAAGTCTCAGCAGGATCTTAATCGCGAACAGTTCAGACTTAACGACGAACGTCCGCTGAAGGAGGTGGTGAAGTATTTGGTAAAATCCGGACAAGTACCTTCGTTCTGTACGGCATGCTACCGCAAAGGACGTACGGGAGAGGACTTTATGAAGCTGTCTACAACAGGGGAAATTAAAAATTACTGCGCAGTAAATTCATTGCTGACCTTCGCGGAATATCTCGAAGATTTTACGGATACCGGTCTTTATGCCCGAGGCTGGGATCTTATAAACCGAGAGCGCGGCAATTTTGTTTTGGAGCAGAGATTCCGCGTGATTCTCGAATCAGGGATCGATAAAATAAAAAAAGGAGAGAGAAATATTTGTCTTTAGCGGTTATTCCGGAAGAATTCCGGAAGAGGTTTCTCTGCTACATATACCCCTAATAGTATCATCAGAGCGCCCATCACCGCAAATCCGGTAATCTGCTCGTTTATTATGAGCGAAGAGGCAATTAAAGTGACTATCGGGGTAAGATATATGTAGTTGCTTGTCCTTATTCCTCCGAGATTTTTAAGTGCGATATTCCATATTATGAAGCACAGCATGGAGGCGATTACCCCCAGAAATAAAATATTAATCCAAACGACAGGTTCAGCCATAACGGCAGGATCGAATCTCAACGGGGTGAATAGGAAAACTGGACTAAGTGTCAGCAATCCGTAAAAGAAGACCTTGCGTGTAATGAATGCAGTATTATATCTTCCGCCCAAACTCCGTATTATCAACGTATAGGTAGCCCAACTCAATGCGGCGATAAGGGTCAGCAAGTCCCCTAACGGACTGATTTTAAGGATCACACTCCCATTAAACACTACGAGTGCCACCCCTGCGAGCGCAATAAAAGATCCGGCAAGCAGCCTCTGCCCGAAGTGTTCCCCTTTGCCAAAAAAATGAATGAATATCGATGCGAACAACGGTGCTGTGCATATAATAAGGGATACGTTCGATGCAAGCGTTATTTTAAGTGCAAGATTTTCAGTTAGAAAATACATCGACCCTCCGCCCATTCCGGCTCCGAGCATTAACAGTTCATCCTTCCGGCTATCACAGAATAATTTACGCGGAGAGACAAACCAGATGAGAATATAGGCTATGAAGAAGCGATACAGCATTATTTCTGCCGGAGTGAGTCCGTACGATAACAGAATCTTAGTGGAAACAAACGTCGTACCCCATACCGTCACTGTAAACAGCGCCATTATATGATATTTCAGATCTCTTCCGGTGGTCATTTAAATATGCTGTCGGGGAAGGTCAGGGCCAAATATTTTGAAGAATAGCGTCTCACCAGAGACTCGTATGGTGCAAGTCTCGCACTACTGAGAACTTTAGTTCTCCAAGGCAGGCTGATCTTTTTATCGTCCGGAACAAAGTTTCCATAGAGTTCGAATTCTGAGAATGTGGATAATTCTCCGGATTCAAGAGCCTCGATTATCGCTCTATCCCACTTTTTACCGCTCCTATCGGCAAGAGTACCACGAAGTTCCGCAAGTATATTTTTGTCGAATATCATTTTACGCGACACATAAGAGAACGTAAAGAATCCATAATCGGTAAATCCGGTCAGCGATTCCAGTGTATTATAATACGGGACGCTGTGATCCGAGCTCCGGTAAAAAACAAAGCGTCCGTCTTCCGCGATGAATGTATGGGGACGAACCAGTACATGATCCGCATCTATAACAAGAAAATACCGATTCTCACCTATTTCACCGGATAATTTTAGCAATTGCTGGAATATCCATCCACTGCGGTCCTCTCCGGTATCGGTATGATAGGATACGGCCTCCGGACCGTATCCTAATACCTGTGTCTCATCCACGAATACGGCATCGTTCTCACCGCACAGTCTTTTTACAAGATCCGTTTCCGGAGATACGACGTATACTTTATCTATTTTATGGTTTACACAATTTCTGACACCTTGAATACACAGCGGGAGAACCTCCGCGTCGGGTTCGAGGAACGGTATAATTACATCTATGACGGCATCCTTCGCGGGAATGACGTATTTCCTGCTTGTCAGCTTGTAGAATTGATAGAATACATTGCGTAAATAATCCCTGAATGTCGTCATACTCGTAAAATTATTCGAGTGAATGAATTACAAGCCCCGAACGCAATTTAGGCTCGAACCATGTAGTTTTCGGAGGCATTATATTACCACTGTCCGCGATGTCGATAAGCTGCTTCATAGATACGGGATAGAGTGCGAATGCAACCTCCATATCTCCGGAATCCACCCTCTTTTTCAACTCTCCGATACCGCGTATACCGCCTACGAAGTCGATACGTTTATCGGTTCGCAAATCTTTTATTCCGAGTAATTTATCGAGAACAAGGTTCGACAGAATCGTTACGTCGAGCACTCCGATCGGATCGTTATCGTCGTAACGCCCCTCCTTAGCTGTAAGGCTGTACCAGCTACCGTCCAAGTACATCGAGAAATTATGGAGGCAGGTCGGTTTATACTCCTCCGCACCCTTATTTGCGACTTCAAAATCCTCTTCGAGCGCCCTTAAAAGTTCTTCTTTTGTCAAACCGTTAAGGTCTTTTACCACGCGGTTATAATCGATAATTTTCAACTGATCGTCAGGGAAGGCGACTGCAAGGAAGAAGCAATACTCTTCGTCCCCTTTGTGGTCCGGATTATTTTTCATTTTTTCCTGTCCCACAAGGGCAGCGGCAGCTGTCCGGTGATGTCCGTCGGCGATATACAAGGCAGGCATATTAGAGAATAGCTCGGTTATACGTGCGATTGTGCCTTCGTCCTCCACGAGCCAGAGATGGTGTCCGAATCCGTCATCGGCAACGTAGTCGTATTCCGGCTGATTTTTTCCAACGATTTCGGATACCAGCTTATCGAGTTCTTTATTGGAAGGGTACGAAAAGAACACAGGTTCAACGTTTGCATTCTGGATACGTACATGGATCATACGATCCTCTTCTTTATCCGGCCGGGTAAGCTCGTGTTTTTTGATGTTTCCCTTCAAATAATCCTCGAAGTGGCAGGCTACTACAAGACCGTACTGCGTACGCCCTTCCATGGTTTGTGCATATATGTAATATTTTTCCTTCTCATCCTGCACAAGCCATCCGTTATTCTGCCATTTTTTGAAATTTTCGACAGCCTTATCGTAGACTTCCTGAGAGTGTTCATCGATGATAGGGTCGAAGTCGATCTCCGGTTTAATAATATGAAGCAATGATTTTTCACCCGCTTCCGCCTGGGCTTCTTTGGAATTGAGTACGTCGTAAGGACGTGAAGCCACCTCTGCGGCTATATTTTTCGGAGGGCGTATACCCTTAAAAGGCTTTACTTTTACCATAATATTTGGAATCTTTATAAAATAAATACGGACTAAATTTACGAAATTTATCGATCCGCAAATTCAGTCCGTATACATATTTTCAGAATTTTTATTTGTTCACCTGGAATTTAGTATTTCCGTTCACGAGATAATCGACTGCCTGTCGCGCGGCAGCAAGTCCTGCGTTAATATTAGCTTCGGCAGTCTCAGCACCCATTTTTTTAGGTGTAGCGAATACTCGTTTGCCGAATTTTTCGTTTAGAATTTCCTGATTATCAGCTGCTATGTCGGTGATATATTTTATATCTTCCCTTACCTCCATCAATTTAACTAATTCCTCTTCGTTAACGACCTCTTTACGGGCTGTATTGACAATGGTTGCACCTTTTGGAAGCTGTGAGAGAAGCGAGTAATTCAAAGATTTTTTAGTTTCCGGAGTCGCAGGAATATTTACCGAAATAAAATCGCAGGAAGAATAAAGATCCTCGACAGAATCGACAACGGTAACTTCGTCCTTTTTAAATACATCCGGATCGGCGAACGGATCGAACGCATACACCTCCATTCCCAGAGCTTTAGCGTATCTGCCCACGATACGTCCTACATTGCCGTAGGCATGGATTCCGAGCCTTTTACCGCTGATCTCCTTACCTGTTCCCGGAGTGAATTGATTCCTCGACATGAAGATCATCATTCCGATAGCAAGCTCTGCGACAGCATTGGAGTTCTGTCCGGGAGTATTCATAACGACGATTCCCTTAGCCGAACATGCTTCAAGATCCACATTATCGTAGCCTGCACCTGCGCGGACCACTATTTTAAGATTTTTAGCCGCGTCCACAACTTCTTTTGTAACCTTGTCGCTCCTTATAATAAGCGCGTCCGCATCGGCGACAGCTTCAAGAAGCTGGGCTTTGTCGGTATATTTTTCGAGAAGGGCCAGTTCAAAACCAGCCTTGTCGACTATTTCCGTGATACCGTTCACCGCTGCCTTGGCAAACGGTTTTTCGGTTGCTACCAATACTTTCATTTTCGTTTCGACTAATGAATTAAAATATACCGCCCTCTCCTCCTTTCTTTTATATAGTCCGGTATAGACGACGGCCATATTATATTATTTTGCGTGTAATTTCTCAAATTCCTGCATACATTCTATGAGTGCCTGTACACCCTCGACAGGCATAGCGTTGTATATAGATGCACGGAAGCCCCCTACCAGACGGTGTCCTTTGATACCTACCATTCCTCTCTCTTTCGAGAAGTTCATGAATTCGTCGTAGAGATTTTCGTATCCGTCGTTAGGAACAAAACATACATTCATCAACGAACGGTCCTCGACAGCGGCAGTGCCTTTGAATATTTTATTTCTGTCGATCTCGTCATAGAGAAGCGCAGCTTTTTTCTTGTTGATCTCGTAAATTTTTTCTACACCTCCAAGATTTTTAAGCCAGCGGAGTGTTTCTCTCATAACATATATAGGGAATACCGGAGGCGTATTGAACATGGAGTTGTTAGCGATATGGGTTCTGTAATCGATCATCGAAGGGAGCTGGCGCGATACTTTACCAAGAATATCTTCCCTTACAATGACAAACGTTACACCGGCAGGGGCAAGATTCTTCTGTCCGCCTCCGTAAACGATACCGTACTTGGTTATATCCATCGGACGGCTCAGAATATCCGAACTCATATCCGCAACCAAAGGAACCGGTGAATCTATGTCAGCGTGATACTCCGTTCCGAAGATGGTGTTATTAGTGGTAATATGTACGTAATCCAAATCCGCAGGGATTTCGATATTTTTGGGGATATAAGAGAAATTCTTATCCTCCGACGATGCAAGACACTCCACTTCTCCGAAGAGTTTGGCTTCTTTCATGGCTTTTTTCGCCCAAACTCCGGTGTTTATATAACCTGCTTTTTTCTCCAGAAGATTGAAAGGAACCATATAGAACTGCGTACTTGCGCCGCCGCCCAGTAAAATTACTTTATAGCCTTCAGGGAGATTCAACAATTCTTTGAAAAGTGAAACGGTTTCATCCATAACCGCGTCGAATTCCTTCGAGCGGTGCGATACCTCTAAGACAGACCAACCTGTTCCGTCAAAATCAAGGACCGCTTTGGCACCGTTTTCAATAGCTACTTGTGGCAAAATAGCCGGACCAGCACTGAAATTATGCTTTTTCATAAATGTTTAATTGGTTTTTTTGTAGATTATAAACACAGTGTATCTTGCACCCGCAAATGTAATACTTTTTTAAAAACTTTAGAATATTAGAGGAAATTTAATGCAACTTTTACCGTATGGATTTATGTTTTTTTTAATTTTTAGTAGTATGTTTGCATGATTTGACTCCCAAACCCATGAAAGACTTCACTCTGGGGCACATCGCCAAAAATATATTCTTCTTCGCAGTCCCAATGATACTGGGCAATGTTTTTATGCAGCTCTATCAGTTTGCGGATACGGTCATCGTAGGCAGACTGATAGGTAAGAAGGCCCTTGCGGCAGTGGGTTCGTGCACTCCGGTGGTATTTTTGACAGTAGCTCTGGTAGCAGGAATCGGCATAGGAGCTTCTATTGTAATTTCACAATACTTCGGAGCCAAACAGTTCGGGAATGTAAGAACGACCTGCGATACTTTATTCCTGTTTCTTATCGTCGCATCAGTCGTTACATCTGTTATAGGAATATCCATGAGCGGATATATTTTAAAATGGATCGGACTTCCGGACGACGTCCTACCGTTTGCCAAATCCTATTTACAGATATACTTCTGTGGATTAATACTTCTTTTCGGATATAACGCCGTAGCAGCGATATTAAGAGGGGTCGGCGATTCCAAGACTCCACTGTATTTTCTAATTTTATCGTCCGTTTTAAATATTATTCTGGATTTAGTTTTTATAAAGAACTTCGGTTGGGGAATCGAAGGCGCCGCGTGGGCAACCGTCCTCGCACAGGGATTTGCATTCATACTATGTGTAATATATGTAAACCGGACCAATCCTGTGATAAGGGTCGAACTTATAAGGCCCAAGTTCAGCAGATCAATCTTCATGCAGTGCATTAAGCTGGGCCTCCCCGCAGGTCTTCAACAGACGTTCGTAGCTATCGGAATGCTCGCGTTGATAGGGATAGTTACAAAGTTCGGGACGGATATTATCGCGGCTTATGTTTCGGTAAACCGTATAGATACCTTCGCTGCCCTTCCGGTAATGAATTTCTCCGCGGCACTTACGACCTTCGTAGGGCAGAATATGGGCCCCGGCAATACCGAGAGAATCCGACAAGGGCTCCGTTCGACGTTGATGATGGCCGTGGGAACATGTATCGTTGTAAATTTATTGATAATAATATTCGGAAGAGCACTGTTATCGCTCTTCTCCACCGATCCCATGGTGATAGATGCAGGGTATAAACTGCTTGTGATAATAAATTCCTTTTATCCCGTATTCGCAGTAATGTTCGTTATCAACGGCCTCCTCAGAGGTGCAGGCGCGGCTATTATACCTATGCTTATAACGCTTCTGTCGCTGTGGCTGGTAAGGCTTCCTTCAGCAATGGTGTTATCTAATTTTTTCGGCTACGAGGGTTTGTGGTGGTCGTACCCTACCGGATGGTTTGTGGGCCTTATTTGTGCTCTGGCCTATTATTTCAGCGGCAAATGGAAAAACAAAGGTATTATTAATACAAAATAATTAAATTTGTAACAATTTAATTACCGTTTATGATAAGATCAATGACCGGTTACGGCAAATCCGAAACCGAAATCACAGATAAGAAAATAATAGCAGAAGTAAGATCCCTCAACAGCAAGCAACTGGATCTTTCGATAAAAATACCGTCTGTTTACAGGCAGTTCGAGCAGGATATCAGACTGCTGGCGAACAAAAAAATAATCAGGGGCAAGACAGATATATTTATAACCGTCGAAAAGAACGGAGTATCCGACGCAGTAAATATCAATAGAGAAGCGTTTATAAATTGTTTCAACCAGATAACCGGATTTCTGCCTGAGTGCGGAATACAGCGGGACTCCGCTGAGGTGAATGCTGCTATCATCCCCGTAATAATGAAAATGCCGGAGGTTATCCAGACCGAATTAAATGACATCGGCGACGAAGAGGCTGAGGCTCTTATCGATACAGTATCGAAGGCCATGAATTCCCTTAACGAATTCCGCATTCAGGAGGGAGATAATCTTATAACCGATATCCTCGCGCGAATCGAAACTATCGAGAATTCCATCCCCGAAGTCGAGAAGTACGAGGACGACAGGATAGAATCGATAAAAAACCGCATATCGGAAAATTTCGCATCCATAGGACTCGATTACGACAGGAACAGATTCGAGCAGGAATTGATATATTACCTTGAAAAACTGGATATTACCGAGGAGAAGGTACGCCTTCGCAACCACTGCGGATACTTCCGTGAAGTGTGTTCGACCGAGGAAGCTCCGGGCAAGAAGCTGGGATTCATATCTCAGGAGATCGGAAGGGAGATCAACACTCTCGGCTCTAAGGCCAACGATTCGCGCATACAGAAGATCGTCGTGCAGATGAAGGACGAACTCGAAAAAATAAAAGAACAGCTTCTCAATATTCTTTAACCGAACTGGCATGGATTACGGCAAAGTTATCATTTTCTCAGCACCTTCGGGAGCTGGAAAATCGACAATAATAAACAGCGTTCTCAGGACATTCCCCGATCTCGCATTCTCAGTATCGGCAACCTGCCGCGCACCGAGAGGTGCTGAAGAGCATGGACGGGAATATTATTTCCTCACACAGGAAGAATTCAAACAGCGTGTGGACAGAGGGGAATTCGTGGAATGGGAGGAAGTTTACACGGGTATCAGCTATGGGACGCTAAAATCGGAATTGGATAGATTATGGAGCATGAATAAAACCATTATTTTCGATATAGATGTCAAAGGAGCATTAAATCTAAAAAAACTATTCGGGGATGATGCCTTGGCACTATTTATCATGCCTCCATCGGTGGAAGAACTTGGCAGGAGGCTCCGCAGCAGAGGCACCGACAGCGAGGAAACCATCCGGAAGCGGCTCGGTAAAGCGGAACAGGAGATTGCCTTTGCAGATGAATTCGACTGCATAATAGTAAATGACAACCTCGAAAATACCGTAAAAATTACGGAAGAGATAATAAACAGCTTCCTTCACCGTTAAAATAATGAAAAAAACAGTTCTATTCTTCGGTTCGTTCAATCCGATACATAAGGCTCATTTATCTATCGCCGAATATATATTGGAAAAAAATTTGGGCGACGAATTGTGGTTTGTAGTGTCTCCACAGAATCCGTTCAAACCGCCGGAAGGAATAGCGCCGGAGAACGATAGAATAGAGATGGTAAGAATCGCTATAAACCACAGCAAATACCGCGATAGAATGTGCGCATCAGATATAGAATTCGACATGCCCAAGCCCTCCTACACTATCGACACCTTGAGAAAATTATGGAAAATTTACCCTGACCGGGAGTTCTCGATACTCATGGGATCAGACAATTTGGCGCTCTTTCGAAAATGGAAGGATTTTGACGATATTATTGAAAATTGCAGAGTTTTTGTATACACTCGAGGAGGTTACCCTCTAAACGAAAATATACTGTCTTTGGGAGATATCGTTACTCTGGACAACGCTCCTGTTTACGATATTAGTTCGACAAAATTCAGAAGTATGTTAAGATTCGGAGAAGACGCAAAGGAATTTCTGCCGGACGGAGTTTTTAACTATATTAAAGAAAAAAATATCTATGCCACAAGTAACAATGATAGATAATGCGATACAAATATTATCTGCCGCAATAGACGAGGCTCCTAACGATTATACATTGTTTATGGAGAGAGGTAAATTATATCACCAGAAAGGGAGTTTCGATAAGGCTTTAAACGATTTTATTCAGGCGTCGGAGATAAATCCCGATAGCCGTAAGGCAGAAGCTTACATAGAGATAATAAGCGAGATACTGAATTACAGATACAAAGATATCTATAACCCATAGAGAAATGAAGAATATTGAAGAGATCCTGTTAAAGCGAACCTCTGTAAGACGTTACGAAAGACAGCCCATAGAAGAAGAGAAGCTGAGTTTTATCTTCGAAGCTATCCGCAATACTCCTACGAGCTATAACGGTCAGCAGTTTTCAGTCGTAGCCGTTACAGATCAGTCGGTTAAGGAGCAATTATATGAAATTATGGGACAGAAGCAGGTTAAGACCTGCGCTGCATTCCTTGTATTCTGTCTCGACTTCCACCAGCTCGACCTTGCAGCTAAATCGAAGAGCATAGACTTCCCCGACTTTCAGAATTCGGTGAACGGATATACTGTCGGAGTAGTAGACGCGGCCCTTGCGATGCACAGTGCGGAGATAGCTGCGGAATCGCTCGGACTGGGGTGCTGCTGCATAGGATATGCCCGTACGGCGGATCCTCAGAAGACTGCAGAGATATTGGGGCTGCCTGAGAAGGTCGGAATAGTATGCGGGCTTGCGATAGGATATCCCCGCGAGACTCCCGATCTTAAACCGAAGAGGCCTGTCGATATCGTAGTTCACAAGAACAGATACACCGACGATCATACGATTGTCAGGGAACTTAACGAATACGACGAATCGATTAAAAAATATAATCAGGAACGATGCGGCGACAAGACCTGCAACGCCGGGGGCGGACACATCCTCGATTACCACAGGCCTGAACAAAATAAACACATCGAAGATTATCTCAAAAACAATTCAATCGATATAAAAATAAAATAAATAAGTACGGCGAACGCCGTACTTATTTATTTTACCATAATTCCTACAAACTCAAAATTTTCTTTATATTTCGGGAGCCATGAACAGACGCTGTGCGGCAGTCTCGATATTGCCACTCTCTTTCGAACATGTTATTCAATCCTCCGAAGTCATCTTTAACCGTCATTCCGAGTATATTTTCTCATAAAAACTCTTTGCAACTCCTGCATCCTTGACAAAGAGCACAGGAATCATATTCTTACTCTTCATTCTTACGATAAAGTTTATAATTCAAAGATATAATTCTCTACGTTAATAAATCGGAGATCTTCCGGTTTCTGCCTGAAAATCCCATAAATCGCAGAACCTGAACCGGACATGGAAGCGTATACAGCCCCATATTCGTACATTTTCGCTTTTATATCGGATAATCCGGGGTATTTTGCAAACACATATTCTTCGAAGTCATTCTTAACATTGTCTTTCCAGTTTTCGATATCGGTTTTGAGCACTTCGCCTAACGGTAGATTGGCCCCTTTTAAAACAATATGAGAATATGCGTCGGCAGTACTTACAGATACGTCAGGTTTGACGAGAGCAAGATAATAACCGGCTAAATCGAGTTCGATCCGCTCAGTGATTTCTCCTCTGCCGTAACAGATCGCAGGCTCATTTTCAACGAAAAACACCGTATCGCTTCCAAGCATCAGAGCAAGTTTTCTCATAGATACCGGACACATAGCCAAACAAAATAGATCGTTCAATAGTTTTATAACAGCTACGGCATCGGATGAACCTCCTCCGAGTCCGGCTCCGAATGGGATGTTTTTATGAAGGTGCATCCTGACACCATCGATTTCATATTTTTCCCGAACGAGATTATACGCCTTAACACATATATTCTTTTCAGGGGGGCAGTCTACAACTTTGCCGGAGGCTGTGAATTCTATCCCTTCCTTTTCGGAACGGACTATCTCCAGAGCATCCGTAAGTCCACGGACGGGCACCATACAGGTCTCTATATTATGGTATCCGTCGTTTCTCCTGGAGATTACGTTAAGCCCAAGATTAATTTTACAGTTAGGGAACAGAATCATAATTATTCCTTTTTAATTTCATTTTACTACCCTGTTGTAAATATATCAAAAAAAGAAAATTATTATATTAGCGGAATCATTAAAATACGATACCCATGACTATATTTTCAAAAATAATCGAAGGCGTTATCCCTTCATACAAAGTGGCTGAAGACGATAATTACTACGCTTTTCTCGACATAAATCCACTGGCGGAGGGGCACACTCTTGTGGTTCCCAAAAAAGAAGTCGATTATATTTTCGATCTTGACGAGAAGACGCTTGCAGGAATGATCCTGTTCGCAAAAAAAATCGCAAAAAAAATGGACGCGGCTCTGGACTGCAAGAGAGTTGCGGTTGTCGTCTTAGGCCTCGAAGTTCCACATGCACATATTCATCTTATTCCTCTTAACAATGAATCGGACGTTGATTTCAAAAAGCCAAAACTGAAACTTACTCCGGAGAAATTTCAGGAGATAGCAGATAAAATTTCAATTTAATCACAAGAGAGGACTGAGAAGGCTCGCAAACGATTCCCCGATAGAATAGAATACAGATCTTTTATCCCATTCCGATTTCACTACCATCCTGCTGTCGGCAAGGTCTTTAAGGAATTGCGACTCCAATTCACCGGTGAGCTGGGAATCATAGAGGATAGCTGTTATTTCGAAGTTGTCTTCAAAACTTCTTATATCCATATTTGCCGTCCCTACAGAGCTGAACATTCCGTCGATCATGATTATTTTAGAGTGATTGAAGCCCTTACGGTATAAATAAACTTTAACTTTGGCTTCGAGAAGCTCGGATATATACGACCGCGTAGCCCAGTGGACAATCTTAGAGTCGGATTTTTCCGGAATCATAATTCTTACATCGATACCGCTCAGCGAAGCAACTTTTATAGCGGTCAGAATAGCCTCGTTCGGAAGGAAGTAAGGGGTCGAAATATAAATATGCCTGCACGCTTTGGTTATGGCTGCAAAGAACGCCTGCATAATACTCGCCCAATCGGAATCCGGACCCGATGATGCAATCTGTACCGGTGTCTCGACATCGACGAATGTCTGAGGGAAATATTTATCCGAATTGCGTAATTTTTCTCCGCTTACAAAGTGCCAGTCCGTTATAAACGTCAGCTGGAGCGACTCCACGGCTTCCCCCTCGATCCGCAGATGGGTATCGCGCCAAACTCCGCCTTTAACACCGTCTATGTAGCGCTGAGCTATATTGATTCCTCCGGTAAATCCGATCTTGCCGTCGATAACTATTATTTTTCTATGATTTCTGTAATTTATCTTGCTGGTGAGCCAGGGGAATACCACGGGCATGAAACATTTTATATCCACCCCTGCCCTCCTCATTTTTCTTAAAAAATGCGTGCTTAAGCCCCAGCTTCCCACGTCGTCATAGATGAATCTGACCTCCACACCGCTCCGGGCCTTCTCCATTAAAATATCGGCAATCTCGTATCCTATCCGGTCCCTCTCTAAGATGTAATATTCCAGATGAATAAAAGTCTCTGCTTTTAATAATTCTTTTTTTATCTCCTCGAATGTAACTTCACCGTTATTAAGGATTTTAACATTATTTCTGACGGTAAGAAGCGATTTATTGCTGTTCAGAAGGAGGGTTATAATATCCTTGTTCCGGGATATTTCAGGCAGATTCGAGGTCCGGTTATTTACATCGTATATCTGCTTGGCGCTTAAGGTTTCCAATAATATCTCGATGTCCGCGCTCTCTTTTATATTAAATATTTTTTCTTTCCTGTGGTTGCGGCCGAAGAGAATATACAGAATAAAACCGAAAACCGGAATGAGCGCAATTACCGTTATCCAGGCAAGTGCCTTTACCGAATCCCTTTTATCCCTGATTATCACAAGAATATTGAGGATTACGAATATGAGATAAAGTATTATGAAGATTATTTTAAAATCCGTTATATTCATTCGATCTTAAAGTTTCCCGTAAAGACAAATGTAACAATTAATTCCTTCGGTTATACTACGGAAAAAGGGATAACTTCCCATTTCTATGCCACAATTAATCCATAAAAAAAGACGCCCCCAACCAGGACGCCCTTCATAAATTTCATAAAAATTATATTGAAATTTCCAATATTTCAAGTTTAAGCATACCGGACGGTACGTTTACCTCCACCACATCGCCTTTGGTTTTACCTAAAAGCGCTTTAGCGATAGGCGTACTTACCGAAAGTTTACCTTCTTTCAAATTTGCCTCATTCTCCGATACCAGGGTATAAACCATCTCCTTTTTTACGTTATGATTGAGGATCGTTACTTTATTGAGTATTTGAACGGTATCGGTATTAATACGGGATTCGTCGATTACCCTTGCCTTCGATATGGCATCTTCAAGTTTGGCTATACGCATTTCGAGCAACCCCTGAGCCTCTTTTGCCGCATCGTATTCGGCATTCTCTGACAAGTCCCCTTTATCACGAGCCTCCGCGATCTGAGCAGATATTGCAGGACGCTCTACACCTCTCAGATGTTCGAGTTCAGACTTAAGTTTCTGCAATCCAGCCTCCGTTAAATAAATTACATTTGACATATCCTTTGTTATTTTATAAATAAATAAAAAAATAATAAAGAATTCTGTCTCTTTTCCGAGTCAGAACCCTTCCTATTTTTTACAAATATAATGAAATTTTCCTAAAACAAAAATTTATTTTTACTGTACTAAATTAAGCTGCACATCCTTAAACAACTGATCGCCATTCTCCAACCCTGACTCGGAATATGTGATAGTCTGCGGAGCCACACTGCTTGAGTCATCTCCGACAACTATCTCGCCAGACCAAAACATTTTTTTCTCGTTTTTAATATTTGCCTCCATACGGATAATATATTTCCCCGGTGCGACTTTTTTTCCATTCTTATCGGTAAGATCCCATATCAGGGTTACTTCTTCGCCGTCGGTCTGAGTGCTTCCGCTAACAGCATCGATCTCTTCCTTCGAGGCGTTCGCCCAATCCGATTTTTCCACCCATTCGCTCAATGAGACCGGTCTTCTTACATACCCTCCGTCAGCAGTAAATTTCGAAGCATATAAACTCCGTACATAATTGCCATCGCCATCTTCGATCCATACGGCGATCTGGTTACTTCCCGGTCCGGGAATCCGGATAACTTTATAACTCAATTCGACTCTTTCTCCAGCGACCTCATCAGCATTAGCCGCGACTACTGTGAGACAAAAACAGGCAAACAACAGGTGAATAATAAAATATTTTTTCATAATTTATTTTTTATAGTGTTTTACAAATATAAAAACTTCCCGCTAATTTACAATAAAACGCAGCTCAAACAAGAAATACTTTAAATGAATCGTATATTTTATTTGCATTGAGCATTTTGCAAGACATACATTTTCCCATTTAGACTGACTTAAAAGATTTATTTTCTTATAAACGATCAATTTACTACATTAAATTACAGCAATTAACATAATGTATATCAACAACATAGAACATTAAACCCAGTGATGAAATCCACAGATAAAAGTATGTAATCGCCATCATCGCCTAAACATAAGGATTAAATAAAACTGTCATATCTCTGATTATAAATAAAATAATACAGTAAATATCTCACAAATCTATTTTATTGTAAAATTCTTAAATATAATATTATTAGAAATAAACTAACATTATGAATATAAATAAAATACATAATAATATTATATATAAAAAATACTTTAAACCAAAAGCATCAAAAAAGAGCCTTTTACAAGGCTCTTTTAAAAATATAGTTAGCTATTCGAACTCTATCATCAGCGTTCCTTTAGGGACGGATTCATCTTTTTTAATCAGAATAGACTTGATGGTTCCGTCCATGGGAGATTTAATGCGGTTATTCATTTTCATCGCTTTAAATACCATAAGCTCCTCCCCCTTTTCGACCTTTTGTCCGACCTTCACTCCGATCGAAACTACTGTTCCTGGGATATAAGATAGCAAATGTTTTGGATTTGCGGGAACCCATGATTTTCTCCTTCGGTACATCTCATTTAAGGTGGTCGGATAAGTTCCGTTTATCGTGACAATTTTGTCATACGACATCTTCTTATTACTCATAACAAAAGATTTATTAACTAAAACGGAGGTATACCATGTTTCTTTTCAGGACGGATAACGCTCTTATTCTTCGATACCGAGAGAGCGTGAGCAATGTTTTTCAAAGTATCTTCCGGAGTAATAACTGCGTCGATATATCCCTTAGCCGCAGCTACATACGGATTAGCGAATTTATCTTTATATTCCTGTATTTTCTGCTCACGCATTTTAGCAGGATCTTCAGCCTCCAAGATATCTTTACGGAAGATGATATTTGCAGCTCCTTCAGGACCCATGACGGCAATTTCGGCGTTAGGCCAAGCAAACACGAAGTCCGCCCTCAAATGGCGGGAGTTCATAGCTATATAGCCTCCACCGTAAGCCTTGCGGAGAATAACGGTAATTTTGGGCACGGTAGCTTCACTGTAAGCATACAACATCTTGGCTCCGTGGCGTATAACCCCGGCGTGTTCCTGATCTATTCCCGGAAGATATCCCGGAAGGTCTTCAAGAGTAACGATAGGGATATTAAACGAATCGCAGTAGCGGATGAATCTTGCGGCCTTATCGGATGAGTCACAGTCGAGCACTCCTGCAAGGACCAACGGTTGGTTAGCTACAAATCCTACGGTTTCACCATTTATACGTCCGAATCCGATAACAATGTTACCTGCGAATTTCTCCATTACCTCGATAAATTCGCCTTTATCCACTAAAGTGTGGATTACCTGACGGACATCGTAAGGTACGGTCGGATCAGTCGGAACTACCTCGGATATTTTGTATTTCTTACCAGGTTTCACAGGAGCGACAGCTTCAGCCTTCTCTCTGTTATTCTGCGGAATCATAGCGATAAGGGCGCGAATCTGTTCGAAGCATTGCTGTTCGCTCTCGGCGAAGAAGTGAGCGTTGCCGGTAAGTTCACTATGAACTTTGGCACCTCCGAGCTCTTCCATAGATATCTCCTCTCCGAGAACGGTTTTAATTACCTCCGACCCTGTAATAAACATTTTGGAGATATTATCCACCACGAAAACAAAATCTGTCAATGCGGGTGAATACACAGCTCCTCCGGCACATGGACCGAGTATAACGGATATCTGAGGAATAACACCGCTGGCAAGGGTATTGCGGTAAAAAATCTCCCCATACCCTGCAAGAGCATTCACTCCTTCCTGAATACGCGCCCCACCGGAATCGTTGATACCGATAAGTGGAATCTGCATATTCAGAGCATAATCCATAATTTTAGTTATTTTACTCGCGTGCATGAAGCCTAACGAACCGCCTGCTACGGTAAAATCCTGTGCGAATATCGCTATAGGTTTGCCGTGAACGGTACCCGTACCTATAATGACACCGTCGCCTGCGAACTCTTTATCCTGCATACCGAAGTCATTGCAGGAGTGTTCGACAAAAATATCGTATTCGTGGAACGAACCCTCATCGAGGATCGCCACAATTCTTTCACGAGCCGTAAGCTTCCCTGAAGATTTCTGTTTGGCGATAGCTTTTTCACCTCCGCCAAGGAACAGTTTCTTCATTTTTTCTTCCAGTTCGAGAATCTTGTCGTCTAATGGCATAGAATAAGTTTTTGTTAGTATTATGGTTTAATTTTTAGGTCTTTCCCACATCGTAAACTCGACAAGTTTAACGCTTTTTTATTAAATTAAGAAATTTTGAAAATATTGTCTATAACGTCTAATCTCTGAAGTCTATTATTTCGATTCCCGGATACTTTTTGGGATCAAATGTAAATGTTTCGCCTGAGGTGCGGACATTAGGCTCCACGGCAGTAATCCTGAATACAATATCGTGATCCATTCCCGGAAGTTCGAGGCTTATTGAGACCGGCATAAAAGTATTTGCATCGAGCACAATTTCGGCTTCCGTGAAGAATCCGTTATCCGTCTTAGGAACCAGCGATATACGATGGACGCTTCTACCTGAAACCGTGATATTTTCGATATATTCGGAATCATAATCCTTAAAAAACGAAGATAAAATATATGCGGGATTGGAAGATACAGAGGCCTCTGTGTCGGATATCGTTTCAATTATAACTTCCTCATAATCTTTATAATGGGTATATCTTATTTTGCCGTCATAATATATCTCCGTATTACGTATATCCATGTGGAACTTATTGCCCTGGACGATCACAAAACCGTCCATTCCCATCGCTCCTTCTTCAATATCAGCGAGAAAATTGAGCCTGTACGTAGCGTACGATTCAAATTTATTTTTCATGGAGGATAAGATTGCGTCGGACTTCGCATCGGCAAATACAGAAGATATTACTGTAAAAATTAATAAAATAAAGATAATATATTTTTTCATTCTCTTATTATTAGTGGAAGTTATCGATATTATTCAATAATAGTTCCAGAGAACCCATATCTGAAATTTTCACCTCTCTCGGTTTGCTCCCTTCGCTCTTGCCTACGATTCCGGCGACTTCGCGCTGATCCATAATTCTCCCTGCTCGATTGTATCCTATGGAGAATTTACGCTGTATTAGGGACGTAGAGCCCTGTTGATGCGCTACGATAAGTCTCGCAGCCTCCTCGAACATTGAATCGCGACGCGTGAGGTCTGCATCCGGCATTCCCGATTCTCCTTCAGGCACGTATTCCGGTAGCTCGTACGCACACGGATATCCCTGCTGATTGCTAATAAATTCCATAATCCGCTCGACCTCAGGAGTGTCGAGAAATGCGCATTGAACACGGGTAATATCGCTTCCGTTAGATATCAGCATATCCCCCCGCCCAATTAGCTGATTGGCTCCAGGCTGGTCGATAATCGTACGGGAATCTATCATAGAAGTTACGCGGAACGCAATACGAGCAGGGAAGTTCGCTTTTATAAGTCCGGTAATTATATTTGTGGTAGGCCTCTGGGTAGCGATAACGAGGTGTATACCCACAGCACGGGCAAGTTGAGCGATACGGGCGATCGGAGATTCTACTTCGCGCCCTGCGGTCATTATCATATCCGCGAATTCATCGATTATAACCACTATATAAGGCAGATAGCGGTGTCCCTTCTCAGGATTCAACCTGCGTTTGGTAAATTTAGCGTTATACTCTTTGATATTCCTCACCTCGGCCTTACGGAGAAGATCATACCGCGCATCCATCTCTATACAGAGAGAATTCAGGGTATATATAACCTTCTGCGTATCGGTTATAATCGCGTCGTCCTCGCCTGGCAGTTTTGCAAGGAAGTGCTTCTCCAATTTCGAATACAGCGTCAGTTCCACTTTTTTGGGATCTACAAGCACGAATTTGAGTTCGGAGGGATGCTTCTTATATAACAGGGAAGTAATTATTGCGTTAAGTCCCACTGACTTACCCTGCCCTGTCGCTCCTGCAACCAAGACATGCGGCATTTTAGCGAGATCGATTACGAACGTCTCGTTCTGAATAGTCTTACCTAATACCAAAGGTAGTTCGTAATCCGATTCCTGAAATTTAACCGATTTAATCACGGAGTACATGGATACGATCTCCTTATCCTTATTAGGAACCTCTATACCGATAGTTCCTTTGCCCGGCATCGGAGCGATTATCCGAATCCCCAGTGCAGACAAACTCAGGGCAATATCGTCCTCCAGATTCTTTATCTTGGATATACGGACCCCCGGAGCAGGAACAATCTCATACAGCGTGACTGTCGGTCCGATAGTCGCCTTGATTTTATCTATTTTAATACCGAAGTTCTCAAGCGTTTCAAGAATACGGTTCTTATTCCCAATAAGTTCATTCTCCGTAACGTTTACTTCGATAGTGTGGTCTTCGAGAAGTTCTACCGGAGGCTTCTGATAATATGATAAATCGAGAGTGTGATCGTAATTCGTATCGATAAGTTCGTCAGGAATCGTCTCCTCGACATGTTTATCCACCGTGAACATATCATCCACCACGATAGTAGACGACTCGTCATTATTGGCGAGAAGCTCTATGTCACCACGGGGGCTAGGATTGTCGGTACATATATCGTTAACTTCCCCAAACGGGTCGATAGTTTCCGTAACATTCCCATGCTCGTCGCGTATAACGAATCCTTCTTCGAATCTGGTTGTTTCTTCGACCTTATCGACAAAAGGATTTTTTTTCTCGTACAGATACTCTTCACCGTCCTCCGAACGTACAGTAAATTCAAAATCGGTAGAATCGAAAGATTTTTTTCCCTCTTTGGCCACGATCGGTTTAATAGGCTCTACCTTATCGTCTTCAAAACTGTAATCGAGATCTTCCTTCAGAGCCGTAACTTCCTCCTTGACAGGAATATCTTCGATACAATCTGATTCTTCAGCCTCTTCCGAAGTAATTTTATTCTCCTTTGCCTGCATCAAGTCAGACGCTCTTGAGGCCACCGTAACAGTGATATCTTTGGATTTATTGGCCAATCCTTTGCCAAAACGGTTTATAAGGGATATAGTGTTGCGGTTTATATATACAGCAAAGAAGGCAATAAGGAGAAGGAGCAGAAGTCCTGTTCCATAAGAGAGATACGACTCTATCCATTGTGCGATATAGACTCCGTGGGCCCCTCCGAGACCGGAACCGAACGCCCCTTCGCCAGGGAAAAAATTTCCGATATAACCGAGCGTTATCGAACCGAGAATCAGTCCGATAAGGCATATTCTAACAGATTTATTCAGGAACATTGGACGGTAACTAAGCACTCGGAGCGCAAGAATAATCAAAGTTACGGGAATAAGGAATCCGAATAATCCGAACGAATCCGTTACTAACAACTCCCCTATTTTGACACCTAATCGCCCTCCCCAGTTATAAATACCATCCCCGTCGGTCTCGGACAGCGGCAACCTCCCAACAGCCTGGTCATTCTTCCAATAGAGCATATACGAAAATACGGATATAGCTATATAAAACGCGAAAAAAAGGAGTGCGAATCCAAGCATCCATTGCCTGTATTTTGTGTTTTTTTCCTTCTCCGCTCCATCTTTGGGGCGTGAGGTTTTCGTTGTAGCAGTATATTTTTTAGATTTCAGAGCCATAAATTCATTATTTGCTTCCGTTTATAAGACCATCCGCAATCGACTTTATTTTACAAATATATCTATCGTCGGAAGAGGTAAAATAACGGTATTCCGGAAGATTGTACGCAGGTGCAAAGTTACTTTTTTCCGCCAAAATATCACGCACTCTCCGCGCGACGGCAGGAGCAGGATTTACTATTTCGATCTCTCTGTCTCCGATTATATTTTTAATGACATTTAAAAGAAATGGATAATGGGTGCATCCCAGTACGATTCTGTCGGCGTTTTGTTCGATAAGCGGAGTTACGACCTGCCTCACCTGTGCTTCCGTTTCGGGTGCGTCAATAATATTTTTCTCGACTATATTCACGAATTTTTCGCCTACAACAGGAATAATTTTTACCTTATCCGAATATTTCGCGGTTGTCTCGCGGAACAGTCTTCCTTCGAGCGTCGGTGCTGTCGCGAGGATACCCACCACTCCGGTCTTTGTCGAGAGAACTGCGGGTTTCACTGCAGGCTCCATCCCTACAAACGGGATATGTGGATATTTTTCCCTCAAATAATCTATCGCTTCCGCTGTTGCCGTATTACAGGCAAGAACGATAATTTTGCATCCTTTGTCGATAAGGAACGTAACGATTTGATCCGATATGCGGAGGATCTGTTCTTTTGGTTTTTCGCCGTAAGGGCAGTTCTTGCCGTCACCGTAATAAACAATAGATTCATCGGGTAATAAACGGACAATCTCGGAGAATACCGATAATCCTCCGAGACCTGAATCGAATACCCCTATCGGTGAAGGGTTATGCATTATTTTTTCGCATTTGATTTTATCCACTCGCGTGCGTTTACAAACAGCTCTATCCATGGCGATACTTCGTCGTCACTCCTCTCTTCCGGATAGTACGCCCAGTTCCACGGACGCAGCGCGCGTTCGGGGTGCGGCATCATCGCAAGGTGGCGTCCGTCCGCAGAACATATCGCAGCAGCATTGAAGTCGCTTCCGTTAGGATTTGCAGGATATGCGTCATATAAGTATTCGGCAGGGATATTATAGTTATCCTTACCCATCGGCAGGCTGAACTTACCTTCTCCGTGCGACACCCATATACCCAATGTCGAATTCTGCAATGAAGACAGCATCACCGAATTGCTCTCCTTTATCCTCAAACCGACAAAATTAGATTCGTACTTATGGCTGTCGTTATGGAGCATCTTAGGCATTTTTGCGTCTTCTGCATTGATAATACCGTATTCTATCATAAGCTGGCAGCCGTTACAAATCCCCAGCGACAAAGTATCTTCACGAGCAAAGAATCTGTCGAGGCTCTCTTTGGCTTTAGGATTGTAGAGCAGTGCGCCTGCCCATCCCTTAGCGGAGCCCAAAACGTCCGAATTGGCAAATCCGCCCACGAATACGATAAGATTGACATCCTCAAGAGTCTCGCGTCCGGAAGTAAGGTCGGTAGTGTGAACATCCTTGACATCCATTCCGGCAAGGTACATGCACCACGCCATCTCCCGCTCGCTGTTGTTACCCTGTTCGCGAATAATAGCTGCTTTAATTCCGGATTTTCCCTTACGATTCGGATCGATGCCGTACTGAGACAATTTACCGGTGAAGTTCTTCGGGAAGTCGAATTTAAGTTCTTGATTTTTATAGTTGTTATATCTTTCGAGAGCCTTCTGTTCGCCGCTCTGTCTGCGGTCGAGAAGATAAGAAGTCCGGTACCATTTATCCCTCAATGAACTGCTGCCAAGCGTCAGTGTTTTATCTCTGAACGATACGGAGAATTTTCTCTCCTGGTTCACGTCTCCGATAATATAAGCATCGACGCCAGAATTTTTAAGTTCGGATATAACCGCATCGGCATCTTCAACCTGAAGTACAAGCGCAGGCTTCTCGCTGAATAGCACCTTTACGGCATCTCTTTCTCCGAGCGGGTCGATATTCACCGAGATTCCGGAACGGTTATCCGCGAAAGTCATTTCGAGAAGCGCGGTAATAAGTCCACCTCCGGATATATCGTGGCCGGCAAGAACTTTATCATCATTTATAAGCGACTGAACCGCTTCAAACGCGTTTTTAAAGTATTCGCTGTCGGTAACGGTAGGGACTTCTCCTCCGACCGTATTTAGTATTTGCCCGAAACTGCTGCCTCCAAGTTTAAATCCGTCCTTAGCCATATCCACATAAACGATTCGGCTCTTTTTATTTTTCAAGGCCGGAGATATCGCTTTTTTAATATCCGACACTTCGCCTGCGGAGGTTATTATAACTGTTCCAGGAGCGTAAACAAGGTCTCCGTTTTTATATTTCTGTGTCATCGAGAGCGAATCCTTACCGGTAGGAATATTGATTCCCAACGATATAGCGAAGTCACTGGCAACCTGTACGGCCTTATATAAACGTGCGTCTTCTCCTTCGTTCTTACACGGCCACATCCAGTTGGCACTCAAAGAGATGCTTGGAAGCCCTCCTGCAATAGGTGCGAATATAATATTGGTAAGAGATTCGGTAATGGCAAGTACCGAACCCTTCTCCGCATCAGCCATCGCCGCGGCGGGTGCGTGTCCGAGAGCAGTAGCAATACCGTGCTTACCCTGATAATCAAGCGCGACGATACCACAGTTATTTAAAGGGACCTGAATGCTTCCCGTGCATTGCTGCATAGCGATGCGTCCTGTCACGGAGCGGTCTACCTTGTTGGTGAGCCAATCCTTACATGCCACCCCTTCGAGTTGGAGGAGCTCCTCTATATATTGGCTTATTTTTTCTTCGGAATACTCCGGAACTTTATAATTTTCTTCAACCGTTTTATCGTCGAGAACCGTGCGCGGAGCCTTGCCGAACATATATTCGAGCTTCCAGTCGATGGGCTTCTCACCTGTCTTATTATTTACGAATGTAAACTGCATATCGCCTGTAGCCTCTCCGATAACGTACATCGGGGCACGCTCGCGCTCCGCTATCTTCCTAAGATGCTCGATATCTTCTTCCTTCATTACAAGTCCCATACGCTCCTGAGACTCGTTGCCCACGATCTCCTTAGCTGACAGCGTAGGGTCTCCGACAGGTAGTTGATCTATATCTATACGTCCGCCTGTCGTTTCGACAAGCTCGGACAGGCAGTTTAAGTGTCCGCCTGCACCGTGGTCGTGGATCGAAATTACGGGATTCCTGTCCTCTTCCGACAAAGCACGGATAGCATTATATGCACGCTTCTGCATCTCAGGATTGGAACGCTGCACGGCATTCAACTCGATAGCATTATCATATTCCCCTGTTGCAACCGAAGACACGGCACCTCCGCCCATACCTATGCGGTAGTTGTCGCCCCCTAAAAGAACAACCTTATCTCCCTTGGCAGGTTCATCTTTAAGGCTATCCTGCTTCTTACCGTAACCGATGCCCCCGGCAAGCATAATAACTTTATCGAATCCGAATTTTTTACCGTTCTCGAAGTGTTCAAACGTCTGCAAACTTCCGCAGATCAGCGGTTGCCCGAATTTATTACCGAAGTCCGACGCACCGTTAGACGCTTTGATAAGTATATCTTCCGGCGTCTGGTACAGCCACGGCCTCGCCTCGGTTACCTTCTCCCATGAACGTCCGCCGTCCAGTCTGGGATAAGCGGTCATATAAATCGCTGTCCCTGCAACGGGGAATGCTCCTTTACCTCCTGCGATACGATCACGGATTTCCCCACCGGTACCCGTAGCAGCTCCGTTGAACGGTTCCACCGTTGTAGGGAAGTTATGCGTCTCCGCTTTTATGGATATTACCGATTCGAAGTCCTTTGTTTCGTAGAAGTCCGGTTTGTCATGCGATGCCGGAGCGAACTGCTCAACGACAGGTCCCTGTAAGAACGCGCAGTTATCTTTGTATGCAGACACTACGCGGTTTGGATTCGCTTTCGTGGTTTTTTTTATAAGTTCGAACAGTGAATCTTCCTTCTCCTGTCCATCGACAATAAATTTGCCTCCGAATATTTTATGGCGGCAATGCTCGGAATTAACCTGCGAGAATCCGAATACTTCGGAATCCGTAAGTTTCCGCCCCATTTTTTTGCTTACTTCCTCCAGATATTCAACCTCTTCCTCGCTGAGAACGAGGCCTTCCCGTTTATTATAGGAATGGATATCCTCTATATATACGACAGGTTCAGGTTTTTTATCTATTGTGAATATATTCTGGTCGAGAACTTCATATTTACGCTGGAGCATCTTATCGTAGGGAGCTTTATCGTCCGCTACCGCCTTGAACTCCTCTATACGTTTTATACCTTCGATCCCCATATTCTGGGTAATCTCTACGGCATTCGTACTCCACGGAGTTATCATTTCACGCCTCGGACCTATGAAGAATCCTTCGAGTTTTTCATCTTCCAACGGTTTAGCTCCGCTGAAAAGCCATTCGAGCTTGTTAATTTCTTCCGCATTAGGGCGCGAGGAGTAATCCACCGCATAGATAGTGTTAGTGTCTCTGAAAAAAAGTATCATCGGCTGTCATGTATATTAAGTCGCAAAGTTAATCTAAAGAAAAGAGCTTTAAAAACTTTTTCGAATGATTTTTTTGCTACATTCGCAATTCGTATTTTCACCAATATGTATAACGTATCTGACATAGATAAATATATATCGGAACACACATCTGCCGAAGATCCCGTACTGTCCCAACTCGACAGGGCTACCAATCTCCGGGTGGTTCAGGCGCGCATGATCTCCGGACACGTGCAGGGTAAATTCCTCGAACTTATCTCCAAAATTCTCGCTCCGGAGCGAATATTGGAGATAGGAACATTCACTGGTTATTCGGCAATATGCCTCGCTAAAGGGTTGGGCGAAGACGGGCAACTGCATACCATAGAAATTAACGACGAACTGGAGGATATATCTTCGGAATTTTTCGAAAGGAGCGGAATGTCCGACAAAATAATTCAGCATATCGGTTCTGCGCTCGATATTATGCCCACGCTCGGTATTGTATTCGATCTTGTGTTTATCGACGGAAACAAGCGTGAATACGTAGAGTATTACGATATGCTGTTCGAACACGAACTGGTGCGTAGCGGTTCGGTAATAATCGCGGACAACGTCATCTGGTACGAGAAGGTTGTGCAGGAGGTAGCAAAGAAGGATACCCAGACACAGAAGATTATCGAATTCAACGATAAAATACAAAATGACGACCGTGTGGAGAACGTAATGCTCGATATCCGCGACGGAATGAGTATGATTAGGATTAAATAAAAACTCCTGAATTAAAAAAATTCGGGAGTTTAAGAATTATAGGGATTCAATCATTATTTCGATGCTTAGATTGTCGAGATATCCCACATAGGAACTTACATCGAACGTAAAGGACTGGGGAGACAAAATATTGTCATGTACGGGATAATGCATAACTCCGACAGTTTCGTCGCGACCGCCGTAGGTACTGTATAGGAAACACCATACATTTAATATTTCGGGTTTATTACCATCTAAATCACGAAGTTCGTCGAATGTAATTCTTACCCATTCTATTTTGGGACGGCTCGAGAATATTTCCTCGCCCCCCTGAGGACTTCCGTATAAATACGTCGTACCGTTCAATCCGAGACTTCCGGACGAAATGTAATTCTGAAGTTCGTAGTATTGATTTCCGTCATAAATTTCTATGGATTTAATAGACCAAATCCAATAATGCTGCTGAGAGTTTGAACCAATAACACCCGTAATAAACTTTGTCGGTGGTATGCTTCCGTTGTTTTTTACTTCGAGCGTATAATCGATTTTATAATATTCGGACGCGGGAGCGTTATTCATATCTACAGATAAATAATAATTACCGGTCGGAGTATACTCCGTAACAGAACTACTTCCGAGAATGTTGTCGTCAATATCTTTGACATCGACAGTTATCACGTATGAAAATGCGGTACCTATATTAACTACTACATCGTACAAATCGACACGGATCGAATTAAGATCGGAGACTGTAATATTTTCACCCCAGAACACCCTGTCGGAGAATTCATTTCCGGCAGCAAGGGTTATACCTCCGCCCAATCCGTTTATAGTTGCAGAAGTGCTTCCGATAAACTGCATCCGGATATCGCCGACCTGTAATCTGGCCTGTGTATTTGAACTGTTTACATAGTACAGTTCGGAATAGATTATTTTATCGTCGCTGATTTCATCCGACACATATCCGTATTCCACAGTAACGACAATATTATAGTCGCTCTGCGTCACTGTTCCGGATAGATCGACCATTGGATTGAAAGAGCTGATCAGACTGCCTTCCAATATAAGGGTGTTGGTTCCCAGTACTTCTCCGCTTCCGGACAGCACATCCGTCATTACACGGTAAGTATATTCAACAGAGGATTGGAGCCTCCCGAATTCTAAATTTACTCCACTTACACTACCGTCAGGGAATAAGGCAAAGTAATTTCGTGCGATCTGAGTATGAAACTCTACCTCCTCCGGAGGATTTACAGCGATCTCTCCATAAGTCGTCATTTCATCGTAATCGATTACCAACACATCCGTCCCTTCAACATTAAAAAAAATGTCTATCAGATCCCATGAGATAGTTCCGGGCTGTATATCTCCGGAACCGGGAATAAAATTAATTTCAGCGCTCACTCTTCGGTAAGCGTCACGGAGAAGACCGGCTTCGGTCTCCCCTGTGGAAAAATCGGATTCCTTGTCGCTCGAACAAGCGAACAGCATTGCCACGGAGGCAACGTACAGCAAAAATTTTTTCATTTAATGATTTTTAAATTTAAAAATAAAAAGATATTCTGATATTCTCAGATCACAGAATTAAAAAGGATTAAGATATACCAATTCATAGCTTTATTTTTAAGAGTTATATTTCAAATATAGTATTTTATTGCAATAATTAATACCTAAAATGTATTTTTTATACTTCACAACGGGGTAGAATAAAAAGATGTTTCCCCCTGGCAGCGTAAAATACAACTATAAATAATGCCTTATCAGAACAACCGATAATAAAAAATGAGCACCTGATTCTTATAATAAATGCAGGAAAATTTACAAGTGATAAAATTTAATTAAATATTAAATCCGCTGTAACTCAAAAGTTTCAGCGGATTTTTATCTATTTTCTATTAACAATTCCTTAACGCAAACAACAGTATTTTTTAAAAGTAGCTTAAATATCCGGTAACAGATTGCCGATACCTTTGCGATGTGAAAATCAATAAACCAAATTTAAATTTTATGAGAAAATTTTTCGCAACAACAGCGTTAGCTTTAGTATGTACGGGAGCAGCGTTCTCTCAAGAATTACCAGAGCTCGAAGGTAGGGTTTCTGATCTGGAAAAAAAAGTTTCTGCACTCAGCAACTTGAAAATTTCAGGATATGTACAGGCTCAATGGCAATGGAACGAGTCTGGAGTGGCAGATGGGACACAGAATACTTTCTCTGTAAGAAGGGGCAGGATCAAAACAGCATACTCAAACAACTACGGTCAGGCAGTTATGCAGATCGATGTTACCGAAGGCGGTGTTTCAATTAAGGACGCATACTTGACATTAAAAACTCCTAAATTACAGTGGGCTTCATTTACAGCGGGAGTCTTCGACAGACCGTTCGGTTATGAAATCTCATATTCATCCTCTACGCGCGAATCACCTGAGAGAAGTAAGGTATTCCTCACACTTTTCCCTAAAGAACGCGACCTCGGAGCAAAACTTACTTTTAAAGGTCTTAAAGGTACGGCGCTCGAAGGATTCGGTATTGAAGGAGGTTTGTTCACAGGTAACGGTGGAGCAGCTAAAGAAACAGATTCTAAAAAAGACTTCATCGGACGTTTAGGTTACTCTAATACCTTCGGCAACATTACTTTCGGTGCAGGTTTCTCTACTTACCAGGGTGGTGTAAGACTTAACGGTGATGCGAAGGCTTACAAATTAGAGAACGACAAATTCGTTGTGGATAACAGCATCCAGAGCGGTCAATACGCTAAGAGACAATATTACGGATTCGACCTGCAATTTGCAGTAACCAGTGTTCTCGGTAGATCGCAAATTCGCGCTGAGTATCTTTGGGGACAGCAGCCTGGCTTTAAGGCTAAGAGCGACAGCCCTACCGGAGCGGTTTCAGGGGATATCTACATACGCGACTTCAGTGGATACTACGTATATTTCATTCAGGACATCGCAACAACTAAGCACACCTTTGTAGCTAAAATCGACGGATACGACCCCAACAGAAAAATCAAAAGATTGGAAAATCTGACAGACGGCGATGTATGTTATGTTACATTAGGCCTCGGATGGTTGTTCCGTGCTACCGACAATATCAGGATAATGGCTTATTACGACATCGTTAAAAACGAGAGATCCGGCGGATATAACGAAGTTTCCGATAAATTTAAAAGGGATCTTAAAGACGACGTATTCACTCTCAGATTCCAATATAAATTCTAATAAATTTTTATAACAAAAACTAAATTCAAAGGATCATGAAAAAAACACTTATTGCTTTAACGGCGCTTATGACAATCGCGAGCGGTGCTTCCGCGCAAAAACTTAAAGGCAGCGACACATTGCTTCCACTCATACAACAAGAATCAGAAAATTACTCTAAAAAAAATAGCTCGGCTAACGTCACTGTAACAGGAGGAGGCAGCGGTGTAGGTATCTCTTCCCTTATCGACGGGACAACCGATATCGCGATGGCATCCAGAGAAATTAAATTCGATGAGAAACTTAAATTACAGGAAGCGGGCAAACCTGTAGTTGAAGAGATCATAGCTTACGATGCGCTTGCGGTGGTAATCAACCCATCCAATAAAGTTACCAATCTTACAAGAGAACAGCTTGAAGGTATCTTCACAGGCAAGATCACTAACTGGAAGGAAGTAGGCGGAGAAGATCTCAAGATCGTTGCTTATTCTCGCGAGACAAGCTCGGATACTTATGAATTCTTCAAAGAAAGCGTACTTCAGAATAAAAATTATATGGCTTCTATACTCAGCATGCCGGCTACAGGAGCCATAATACAATCGGTAAGCCAGACCAAAGGAGCGATCGGATACGTAGGTCTGGCCTACCTTAACGAGAGCGTCAAAGCGGTTCATGTATCTTACGACGGCAGCAACTTTGTCGCACCTAATTTCGAGAACGCTAAGAACAAGACTTATCCTATCGTTCGTCCGTTGTACCTGTACTATACACAACCGAATGCCAGCGTGGCTAAACCGTTCATCGACTATATTCTTTCGAATGAAGGGCAGGCTACTGTCAAAGAATTAGGCTACATTCCTGTAAAATAATTCAACGAGATCAGTCCGGACCATACGGATAACAGTATGGTCCGGATTTACCATTAAAAAATTCCAAGGTGAAAAACTTAAAGAAATTTTTTGAAATAATAATGGAAAAGATCCTGATGTTCAGTGGTTTCATCACGAGCTTCACGATCATCCTTATAGTCATATTCCTATTCAGGGAAGGTGCGGGATTATTTACTGCACCAAATATAGAAGAGGGATATGTTCTCGCATTAAATAACAACAATCCGGTAAACAAGATAGATCCGGAAAAAATCATGGACATCTTCGACGCGGAGATCACCAACTGGAGCCAGGTAGGTGGTAACGACGCGGAGATAGAAGTATTTAGATTCAGCGATATAACCAAGTATGCCACAGCAGAGGAACTTGGATCAAATTTCGAGAACATACCGGAGGTGTTGAGCAATATAATTGCGGCGCATCCGAACATAATTGCATACTTCCCGGAGCACTACGTTGTTGTGGATTTTAAGGGTAGAATAATGGCCAACGGCAGGATAACCCCTGCAAGTTTCTTCGGAGGGACCAAATGGTATCCTACCGCACAACCATCTCCCCAATTCGGATTTCTTCCGCTGTTCTTCGGAACCCTGTGGGTAAGTATTGCAGCGATCCTTCTTACGCTACCGTTCGGAATCGCAGTCGCTATATACCTTGCGGAATTGGCTGACAGCAGAATCAGAAGAATCCTGAAACCTATAATAGAACTCCTTGCAGGAATCCCATCGGTGGTATACGGTTTCTTCGGACTCGTAGTTATCGTACCGCTTATACAGAAGGTCTTCGGACTACCTGTGGGAGAGACAGCGCTTGCAGGAGCTATAATATTGGCGATTATGGCATTACCCACCATTATAACCGTTGCGGAAGACGCTATCCGCACCACACCCCGTGCAATGAAGGAATCGAGTCTCGCATTAGGGGCGACGCATTGGCAGACCATACGCAAAGTAATACTACCCTATTCAGTGTCGGGTATAATGGCGGCTGTCGTTCTCGGAATCGGACGCGCAATCGGTGAAACGATGGCGGTGCTTATGGTAACAGGTAACGCGGCAGTTATGCCTAAATCGCTCGTGGAACCTATCCGCACGATCCCTGCAACCATCGCTGCGGAACTCGGAGAAGCCCCTACAGGGGGAGCGCATTATCAAGCGCTGTTCATGCTCGGCTGCATCCTGTTCCTGCTCACGCTTATAATAAGCATCTCGGTGGAATTCATCGCAAGACAAAAACATAAACAATCAATATAACATATAATGGTATGACCGAGAATAGTAAAATCTCAAGAAACAAGAAGATGTCCCAGAACATCGCGTTCTGGTCGTTCAGGATACTGAGCATAGCGGTTGTAGGTATTCTTTTCTGGATACTCGGATTTATCCTCGTGAACGGAGCCAAAGTAATCAGCTGGGACTTCCTCACCAAAGTTCCTACGGACGGCATGACCGGAGGAGGTATCTTCCCTGCGATAGTCGGAACGCTCTGTCTTATGCTGGGCAGTGTGGTAATTGCATTCCCTATCGGCGTGATGTCCGGAATTTATATCAGTGAATACGCGAGCAACAACTGGGTAGTAAAAGTTATCCGCATCATGACCAATAACCTGAGCAGTGTGCCATCGATAGTATTCGGTCTCTTCGGTATGGCGCTGTTTGTCAATACGCTCGGATTCGGCGATTCAATAATCGCGGGTTCGTTTACGCTCGCCTTACTGGTGCTTCCTATCGTTATCAGGACAACGGAAGAGGCGATGAAGTCCATACCGGATTCATTCCGCGTGGGAAGCCTCGCGCTCGGCGCCACTAAGCTCCAGACTATTTGGAAGGTGCTTCTTCCGATGGCATTCCCGAACATTATTACAGGACTTATACTCTCTGTCGGACGTGTATCGGGCGAAACAGCCCCTATCCTATTCACCTGCGCGGCATACTTCCTTCCCCGACTGCCCACGAGCATATTCGACCAAGTTATGGTATTACCGTATCATCTCTATGTAATCGCAACGAGCGGTACGGATATCGAGGCAGCGCGTCCGATGGCATACGGAACCGCTCTCGTCCTAATAGGAATAGTATTAATAATAAACCTTATCGCCAACGGTTTGAGGCGTTATTTCGGAAATAAAGTTAAAACATCATAACAATGATAAACATCAGTGCAAAAAATGTGGACTTCTACTACGGAGACTTCCACGCGCTTAAAAACATAAATCTCGATATCGAGAAAAACTCGGTTACGGCATTTATCGGTCCGTCCGGGTGCGGTAAATCGACCTTTCTAAGACTGCTTAACAGAATGAACGATCTTATCGACGGAACAAAACTCGTCGGAGATATTGTTATAGACAACGAAAATATATACAGCAGACAGACCGAAGTCGTGGAATTGCGTAAGAAGGTGGGTATGGTGTTCCAGAAGCCCAATCCCTTCCCAAAGTCTATCTTCGAAAATGTAGCCTACGGACTCCGCGTTAACGGCATAAGGGATAATAAATTCATCGAACATCGTGTAGAGGAATCCCTCAAAGGGGCGGCTCTTTGGGATGAGGTTAAGGATAAGCTGAAAAAATCGGCGTTCGAACTCTCCGGAGGCCAACAGCAAAGGTTATGTATTGCGAGAACAATGGCCGTTCAGCCTCAGATCATACTTATGGACGAACCGGCATCGGCACTCGACCCTATATCCACCTCCAAAGTCGAGGATCTTATTTATGAACTCAAGAAGGATTTTACTATCGTGATAGTAACCCATAATATGCAGCAGGCTGCGCGTGTAAGCGATAAAACTGCCTTCTTCTATCTGGGCGAACTCATAGAATTCGATAAAACCGATAAGATATTTACTGCTCCGTCTAACGAAGCAACCCAGAATTATGTAACGGGTAGGTTTGGTTAATAGTTATATAATAAGATATAAAATACTGTAATTTATAATTAAGAAAAAATGAAACACGCAGAAGAATCGATTAAAAACATAAAGAAGGCGCTCGCCGAGATGTGGGTGCTCGTTGAAGGCCAGATAGACAAAGCGGGTCAGGCCCTTCTCGAAAACAATAAGGATTACGCAAACGATGTAATAATCAGGGAAAAATTGGTAATCTGCTACGAGCTTATCATATACCGTGAATGCGTGAATTTCTTCGCGCTTCTTACTCCGGTAGCAGTAGATTTAAGGCTCATTCTCTCGGTAGTTAAAATCAACAATAACCTTGAACGTATCGGCGACTTCGCCGAAGGAATTTCACGCTTCGTCGCAGAGGACAAATTAAATAAAATAACTCCTCAGATGAAGGAAGAACTGCGCCTCGAACAAATGCTGAGCGAGGTGTCGGATATGTTATCGTTATGTAAGCACGCTCTTGCGAACGAAGATACGACGGTAGCGAGCAAAGTATTCGCCAAAGACAATAAGGTAGATGAAATTTACTGGGAATCACTCGAACTTCTTTCAAAATATATCAAAGAGAATACCGACGTGCTTCCGGATGCCTTAAATCTCAATGCGGCGATAAGGAGAATCGAACGCATAGGCGACAGATGCAGCAACATCGCGGAGGACATAGTATTTTACGTAGAAGCCAAGGTTCTTAAGCATATCCATAAGAAGGAGGAGTAGGTTTAATATACCATAGAATTAAAAAGGAGAGCGATATCGCTCTCCTTTTTAATTAATAATCCGATCCGTAGTTATTGGACTGCGGCTAAAATCGCAATTTCGTATTTTTGTTGAATCGGTAATTCGGACAAATCAAGGTCAAAAGCATATTCCCATGTTGTAGTAGAGGATAAATTGGCAAACTTTTCAGAATATAAAACCTGATTGGTTCCATGTATTCTTATTTCCAGATCAATAAAATTTACAGGAATGTCAGTAGTAATTCTCCCTTTCGAGGTTATCGATTTTAAGGTCGGGAATAAAATCGGAGCCTGTTGGTCGAACATATAAATCTGAACTGCGGATGTATTAGCATCCTGAGATTTTGTTTCTCCATAGAGCCATTCGTATGCAGGCCAGTCGGAATTGATATCGCCTCCTCCATTAAATTCGATTATGTCGACCGTAAAATTTACCCTGCTGACCTCGGTATAATCCAAATCTATTACGGAGCAATAATAAACTAATTGACTGTAATGACCATAAGACAAATCCGGAGTTATATCCAGAGAAATCGTATAAAACGACGCTGGCTCCGCATCCGATAAGTCTATTTCTATAAGGTTATCGTCTTTGATCATGACTCTTTGGCTTGCGATAACTCTCCCTAAATCATTCAAAATGTTGACAGTTACATCAAAATAAAGATAAGGATTATCGATCGAATAAACACCTGTGGTGAATCTGATTTTCTGCGGCACCTCCGGCAGATCAACATTTATACTCTGCAACCATTTTTCGTACACACCACCCGGAGCTGTATAGCTATAATCCGTGGATCCACTAAACGGTATCGGAGTAGTCGTGTCTTCACCGATAAATTCAATGTCGTCGATATAAGCGCCGTAATAACCGCCGGCATAACTGAGCGCGTTAATTTTAACATTGCCACTTATCGTCGTCAATCAGGCACTTGAGACAGACGCACTGAGATCGGTCGAATTTACTTCGGTTACTTCCGTAGAATCCTTTCCGCACGAAAATAACATTACAACAGCCATAGCTGACAAAAATAATTTTTTCATAATTTTTCTTTTTTGGGTTAAACATTCGAAGTGAAAATATATAATATAATTCGTTTTTGCAAATTTTTAGTAAAAATTTTAATGTATCATTCCTGATTTGGGCTGATAGTTATTGTTTTAATTTTACCGCAGGATTCTTTAATTATTTTTACGTAGATCAACAAACGCTACCAATCCGGATATTTGTAATGTTATATCTTAAACCAGCTGTGAATTTTTTATTCCATTTTAATATTTTGTTTTCTTATAAATGTGACGGTTTGTGCAAAAAAATAGCTACTTTTGCAAAATTTATATTTTATAAACCATTCATAAAACAAGGCACTATGGCAGTATACTTAGACGACGTATCGAGGACCTTCGGCGAATACCTTCTTATTCCGGGATTAACGACTAAAGAATGCCTGCCGGGGAACGTTTCTCTTCAAACACCTCTGGTCAAGCACCGAACAGGCGAAAAATCACAGATAGAGCTTAATATACCCTTTGTTTCTGCCATAATGCAGGCGGTGTCCGACGACGGTCTTGCCATAGAACTTGCGCGCAACGGAGGGCTATCTTTCATTTTCGGTTCGCAACCTATTGCTACTCAGGCTGAAATGGTCAGAAAAGTTAAAAAATTCAAAGCAGGATTTGTGGTGAGCGATTCCAATCTCAAACCGGACAACACCCTTGCAGACGTACTTGCTCTCGTTAAACGCACCGGACACTCCACAATCGGAGTAACCGAAGACGGTACCCCTAACGGCAAACTTCTCGGAATGGTTACAAGCCGCGACTACCGCGAAGGCAAGGACGACCATAATACTCTTGTAAAAGAGTTTATGACGCCGTTCTCAAAACTCGTTACCGGACAGTTGGGAATAACCCTGTCCGAGTGCAACAATATAATATGGGATCACAAACTGAATACCCTTCCAATTATAGATAAGAATCAAAATCTGCAATACTTCGTATTCCGCAAGGATTATGACAGTCACCATGAGAATCCATACGAGTTGTCCGATCCCGTAGATAAAAAACTCCTCGTCGGTGCAGGTATAAATTCGCGCGATTACAAGGATCGTGTTCCGGCATTGATCGACGCAGGGGTCGACGTACTTTGTATCGACTCCTCGGACGGATACTCGGAATGGCAGAGCGACACTCTGCGCTGGATCAAAGAGAATTACGGAGACAAAGTTAAAGTCGGTGCCGGCAACGTCGTAGACGCAGAAGGATTCAATTATCTCGTAGAGGCAGGTGCGGATTTTATTAAAGTAGGAATAGGGGGCGGTTCTATTTGTATCACACGCGAACAGAAGGGGATCGGGCGCGGACAGGCAACCGCTATCATAGACGTGGCCAAGGCTCGCGACGAATATGCGGCTAAAACAGGATACTATGTACCTATATGCAGCGACGGTGGACTCGTACACGATTACCACATGGTGCTTGCTCTGGCTATGGGAGCAGACTTCCTCATGATGGGGCGCTACTTCGCACGCTTCGACGAATCTCCGAGTAAACGACTCAGGATAGGGAACAACTATGTTAAGGAATATTGGGGCGAGGGTTCGAACAGGGCTCAGAACTGGCAGCGTTACGACATGGGAGGTTCGGAATCACTTAAATTTGAAGAAGGAGTGGACAGCTACGTTCCGTATGCAGGTAAGATGAAAGATAACCTTGCTATAACACTCGGCAAGATTAAATCTACAATGTGCAGCTGCGGAACAATAACCATTAAACAGCTCCAGTGTAATGCAAAGATAACGCTCGTATCCTCTACAAGTATCGTAGAAGGAGGAGCGCACGATGTAATATTAAAAGAACAAAATTAATCCGTAAATTATGGCAACTACAAAAACAATCTATAAGGGAGAGCTCAGAACGGAGATCGAACATTTGCAGTCCGGCACTAAAATCATCACTGACGCTCCGGTAGATAACCACGGCAAGGGCGAGAGCTTCTCACCTACCGACATGGTAGCTGCGGCTCTGGGTAGCTGCATGCTAACGATAATGGGTATATCCGCACAAACTCACGGATTCGACATCGACGGAACCACTGTCGATGCCACGAAGATCATGGGTACAAATCCGAGAAGAATCGCGGAGATTATAGTCGAGATAACATTCCCTCACGACTACGACGATAAGACAAAGAAGATTCTGGAATCGGCCGCAAAGAGCTGTCCGGTGGCTCAAAGTCTTCATCCGGAGACTAAACAGACTATAAAATATATCTACGGCAGGTAGGCATATTTCACGGTACAAAAAGAGAGGCGGTCGCCTCTCTTTTTGTTAATCAAAGTATGGTTTTAAAATATTCATGAACCATTGCGGAGGGCGGCATGCCTTCTTTGTAACACTGTTCATAAACGCAAGAGTAACGCTCGCGGTATGAATCAACTCTCCATTCTCACGATAAATCTCATAATCAAATTTCATTTTAACGGACGGCAGTTGACTAAGCGTCACTTTAACCGTAAGGAGATCGTCGTAATAGGCTGGATTCCTGTAATTAGATTCCACCTTAAGAACCGGAAGCATCACTCCGCTCTCTTCCAGCTCACGGTTAGAAGTTCCGGTAATACGCAGCATCTCGGTACGCGCTACGTCGTAATAATCGATATAACGGGCATGATAGAGGAACCCCATTTGGTCTGTTTCTCCGTAACGCACGCGTATCTTGCATTCGTAGCTAATCATTATTTCTTAAAGAATTTATACTGGAACAACAGAAGATATAGCACACCTATGGTAATATATGAATCAGCGATGTTGAATATAGGACTGAAAAAAGTGAAGTCCTCCCCTCCTACGAATGGGAACCATGACGGATATGTGCTGTTAATTATAGGGAAGTGCAGCATATCCACAACCTTCCCATGCAGGAACGTACCGTAACCACCTCCGTCGGGAAACAGTGTCGCGACGGTCGAAAATGTCGATTCACTGAATATAATTCCGTAGAACGCGCTGTCGATTATATTGCCTATCGCTCCGGCGAATATCAACGTAAACCCTATCAACACACCTTTGGGAGCATTATGCTTGCCCAATCTATTGATAAAATATGCAAGGAATGCCACTGCTGCTATACGGACCAGGCTCAGGAATAACTTACCGTACTCACCTCCGAACTGGAATCCGTAAGCGGCTCCGGGATTCTCGATGAACCTTATCTGGAACCATTCTCCGAATATCATAAAACTCTGGTCCAGAGTCATGTGAGTTTTAACCCATATCTTGACCACCTGATCCAGAATCAGAAGGGCAACTGTAAATAGGAGTAAATATCTTCTCTTCATATTTTTTCCGATTATCCGGGAATATTATTGAATGCCTCTGCGATTTTTTCTGCCATATCGTCAATGCCCTTTTCCAGTTTTTTCCCTACCATCATTTTCATCATCATATTCAACTTGATGTGGATTGTCAGCCTCATACGGGTATCGTTATCTGCAATCTGTTTAAGTTGTATCCAGAAAAAGAATTCGAACGGAGATCCCTCGTCTCCGGTAATCTTGATGCACTCGTACGGAGTTTTATCCAGCATCCGCAAACACGCGGTAAATCCTTTAACTTTAAACGAACAGGTATCCCCCTCTACATGCCAGTCTTCGACTTTATCCTGAACCATCGGAGTAAAATTGTTAAAGTCGGACATTAACGTATATACCAGCGATGCCGGTTTATTTATTTTAACTTGCTTACTTACGTATTTTTCCATGCTATTATTTTTTCCAGGTTTGAGGGCTCTTCCTCCATTCCTGCAAGGTTTCGAGTTCTTCCGGTTTAACGTATCCCTGTTCAATCGCGAGTTCGATCATGGTTCCGTAATTACTCAGTGTGTCGAGCTTAACCCCTGCCTTCTCGAAATTTTCCTGCGCGTCGGGGAATCCGTAAGTGAATATAGCAACCATCCCCATCACCTCGCATCCTGCGTCGCGCAGCGCCTCGACAGCATTCAGACTGCTTCCTCCGGTAGAGACGAGATCTTCGATAACTACAACCTTATCGCCCCTGTTATAGCTTCCCTCGACTTGATTCGTAAGACCGTGAGATTTAGGGGAAGAACGCACATATATGAACGGCATGTCCATCTCTTCCGCAACTAAGGCACCATGTGCGATCGCTCCGGTAGCTACGCCTGCAATCACATCCGTATCGGGATATTTTTCGGATATTATCTTTGCAAAACTTTTATAAACCTGTCTCCGAACCTCCGGGAACGACAGAATTTTACGGTTATCGCAGTATATCGGTGAGAACCATCCCGACGCCCATATAAAATGGTTTGCCGGATTTAATTTTATTGCCTTAATTTGCAGAAGGCTATCAGCGATTTCTTTACTAATATTACTCATTTCAAATGTATAAAATATATCTTAACGATAATGTACTGGTGATCGACGATGATGCGGCGAAGTACGACAAAAATATTATTATCGACGAAAATTTTACCGTAAGTCAAGTCGGAAGGACAAAGTTGTTACAAAAACTTCAAAATACCAAACGGACGGTATTATTATGCAGCGGCACGGACGAAATTAAGGAGAAAATTTTATCGCTTTTCCGGATAGTTCCTGCAGCAGGCGGCGTTGTTAGAAACAATAACGGCGATATTCTTATGATCCGCAGGCTCGGCAGATGGGATCTTCCCAAAGGCAAAAAAGAAAATAACGAGGATAGCAGATCGTGCGCTGTCCGCGAAGTGGAAGAAGAGTGCGGTATTAACGGTGTGATTGCCGGTGAATTTATAACGGAGACATGCCATCTTTATGAATTAAACGGCGAATGGATTGCCAAACCCGCCGCATGGTATTCGATGAATTATCACGGATCGGAACAACTAATTCCACAATTGGAAGAGAATATTACAGAAGTCAAATGGATTCCTCAACACGAAATTAAACAATACAAAGAAGACACTTACCCTACCATTGCAGACGTATTGAACTGTGCAGGATTGTAAAATTAAAAAATTATGGAAACGACAAAAAATATAGAATACTTCCCATGCGGAGTATGTTCGAAAAAAATTGATATAACGATAACCCCGGAAGGGATAGTCGAGAAGGCATCGTTTACAGGCGGATGCAGCGGCAATCTTCAAGGAATTACATCGCTTACCTCCGGTTTATCTATAAATAAAATCATTGAGCGCCTCGAAGGAATTGACTGCGGAGGCAAGGGTACTTCATGTCCGGACCAACTCGCACACGCATTGAAAAAATATTTATCCGGAGAATGAGCGGGAAGAAAAAATTGGTGGTATTCACAGGTGCTGGAGTGAGCGCGGACAGCGGGATAGGCACATTCCGCGACGAAGACGGATTATGGGCCAAATACCGTATCGAGGACGTATGTACTCCGGAAGCCCTGGCACTCAATCGCGCTCAGGTTCTGGAGTTTTACAATATGCGTAGACGGGAATTGTTAAGCAAAGAATCTAACGCGGGGCATTACGCGATAAAAGAACTCGAAAATTATTTCGATGTCCATATAATTACTCAGAATATAGACGATCTGCATGAACGCGCGGGAAGCACCAATATACTCCACCTTCATGGCGAACTTAGAAAATTGCGCAGTTCGGCGGACGGGAATTTAGTTTACCCTATCGAAGGGTGGGAACAGGATCCCGAGGCACGATGCGTTAAGGGTTCGTTATTACGACCGTTCGTAGTATTCTTCGGAGAGAGTGTTCCGATGTTCGAACCAGCGGTTAAGATCGTGAGCGGAGCGGATATTTTTGTCGTCGCAGGGACCTCGCTGGCAGTATATCCGGCGGCATCGCTGGTACGGTATGTAAGAGAGGACATTAAGGTCTATGTCGTCGATCCAAATACTCCTGACATATCCGGTATCCGCAACGAGATCGAAATAATAAAAATGAATTCGGCAGAGGGTCTGCCCCTGCTGGCTGAAAAATTAAAAGAAGGAGCGGTATAAACCGCTCCTTTTACCCTACTCCATATTAGGGAAATCGTAACGTTCGGGGTCGAGCGGAGTGAGCGGAACAAAATTCAAAACGTCCATAAAATGGAATATATGGCTCCTCGCCGGAGCCTCACCTTTAACATTATTGAATGTCAGTCCGTCCACGTCGATGAATAAGTAAGGAACGCGGTTATCTTCCTCGATATAAGTTACATTGACATTGTGCGTCTCCACGTCCTTCGCATGCCGGACAAAGAATCCGTAGGCTGGAAGTATCCCCATCGTACTCGGTTCAGGGTAATCCTTCACACGCTCCGGAATATCGAACGGATCGCGAGGAGCGTTCGGTTCGTTACGGGTAAAGAAGTTATTGATAAGATGTTCGGGCTGATTCGCCGCATCTTCCATCGATAATACTCCTTTATATTCGATGCGGATATTGCTAAGGAACACATCCTCGACCGGATGTCCCGGAATACCTGCGATTATCGAAGCATAACGGCAGTCGGCATTCTTAACGGTCACGTTCGAGATATTTATTCTTCTTATCTTAGCGACAGGAGTTGATTCCTCCGGACCGCGCGCGCGGTTGCCATGACGTATATATATATAGGAGAGTTCGAGATGTCGCGCATCGCAAGGTTGTTCACAACAATATCCTCGATTATCCCTCCATCCACAGTTTCAATGGCAAGTCCGCGGCAGCGGTCGAATACGCAGTTTGTTATCGTTATATTTTTAAATCCTCCGTTGGATTCTGTTCCGAACTTAATGCGTCCGGTAGGTCCGTCCCTGTCCGGGGCACGCTCTACGGTACGTCCGAATGTACCGTCGATCATGGTTCCCGGATCGTAACCGGAAACTATGCAGTTTGTTATCGTAACATTCTCAGTCGCTTTGGCATATCCGAGTCCGTAAGAACTCTTGAGAACGATAGCATCGTCGTTAAGCGTATTAACACGGCAGTTAAGTACCGACACATTCGAATAACAATCTATGTCGAATCCGTCGCGATTTGTATCCACAGTGAGGTTATCGAGTATCATATTGTCCACACCGGTCGCAAGCAGTGCGAAGTGTCCGCACATTAGCATCGATATATCACGTATAGCCACTCCCCTGCACTCCTTTAGAGCTATGGCCTTGTTCGCACCGTTAATGCCTGGAATTCTGCGCTCGCCTCTCGCAAGACCTTCGGTTCCGTCTATCGTTCCGTACCCTTCGATCGCTATATCGTGGAGCCCGATTCCCCATATAAGGCTGTTCTTCCAGTGGCTGTGTCCGAAGTCCTGATATTCGTTGTGCGGATTCTCATCCGGCAGATCATAACCGCGCTGCCCGGTGGCTATCGCAGCCTTAATAACAGCACCCATATCCAGATATAAACGGATATTGTTATCGAGCCTTATCGAATAGCAGGAATATATTCCTGCGGGGAAATAAACCGTCCCTCCTCCGGCCGAAGATGCCTCCTCGATCGCCTTGTTTACGGCATCGCTATCGATATTGCTACCGTCTCCGACAGCACCGTAATCCTTAACATTGTAGAATCCGCCTGCTGGAGCAGCATAGGAATTCCCGGTTCCCATCCAGAGTGCTGCGATTACCGCCACACCCATCACTTTTAAAAATTTCTTCATTATTCAGTTCAGTTGGTTTTAATGTATATATAATCCGAAATTTAAAAGTATCTTTTTTTATTATAAATACAAAACTTAACTTTGTCATTATTACGAAACTAATACTACTAAGGATGCTTAAAAAATTTATCAGTTCAGTAACCGTAACGGTTCTTTCGCTGATTTTGGCAACGGGACTGTCCGGATGCGGAGAGACCAAAACTAAATTTAAAGCTGAGACAGGCAAAATCGAGTGGCCTGAAGTAACTTATGAAACCAAACCGTGGACCAGATGGTGGTGGCATGGAAGTGCGGTTACCGAAGAGGGTTTGAATTATACTCTGGAGACATACCATAAGGCAGGTTTGGGCGGTGTGGAGATAACACCTATATACGGGGTCCGCGAAACCGAAGATATGTTCATCGAATATTTATCGCCGGAGTGGATGGATAAACTGGCTTATACTCTCGACAAAGCCAGGAGCCTCGATATGGGTGTAGACCTTGCCAATGCTTCGGGCTGGCCCTTCGGAGGGCCATGGGTCGAAGAGGAATCGGTAAGTAAATATATGGCTTCGCAGGTCTTCAGGGTCGAAGGAGGCAGCACTCTATCCGAGACGATTAAATACGACCAACGGCCCGTTCTGCGCATGGAAGGTCCTAATAAACTCACGATAGAACAGGTGAAGAAGCCTTATACCGCAAATGGGGATCTCCAGGAACACGCCTTCGACCAGATAAGGTATCCGGAAGAACTTACTTTATTCCTTATCACTGCTAACAGAGCCGGAAACGATGGTACTACGGAAGTTATCGACCTGACAGATAAGGTCAAAGACGGCAGGCTCGAATGGACGGCTCCGGAAGGCGGTGAATGGATAGTCTGCGCACTGTTTCAAGGCAACCACGGCAAAATGGTGGAACGTGCGGGACCGGGCGGTGAAGGATTTGCCATCGATCACTTCTCGACGGACGCGCTCGATAAATATTTAGCTAAATTCGACGAAGCATTCGAAGGTTACGACATCAGCCACATAAGGCACTTTTTTAACGACTCCTACGAGGTGGACGACGCCCAAGGGGATTCCAACTGGACTCCGATGTTCTTCGAAGAGTTCAAGAAGCTCCGCGGATACGACCTTAAACAGTATATACCCGCGCTTCTCGGATTGGATAAGGAGGAGATAAACATAAGAGTGCTGTACGACTACCGCGCGACCATCAGCGACCTGCTTCTCGAAAGATTCACCGGGCACTGGCAGAAGTGGGCTGCCGGCAAAGGCAAGGGGATAAGAAACCAGTCGCACGGCGCTCCGGCAAATGTTCTCGACCTCTACGCAGCGAGCGACATACCTGAGATCGAAGGACGCGAACTCGTCAATCTTAAGAGCGCGGCATCAGCTGCCCATGTGACAGGAAAAAATATTGTCGGCTGCGAGTCTGCGACCTGGCTCAACGATCATTTCGAATCGTCGCTCGGTGATGTGAAGGATGCCATAGACACATATTTCCTCGCAGGCGTGAACCATGTAGTGTATCACGGAACTGCTTACTCTCCGGAAGACGCGGAATGGCCGGGCTGGTTATTCTATGCGGCGGTGCACTTCCATCCATCTAACAGTTTTTGGGAAGATTTCGGAGCGTTTAATCAGTATGTTGCGCGCGCGCAGAGCTTCCTCCAATCCGGAAGACCTTCCAACGACGTATTGCTGTATTTTAACATATCCGACCTTTGGTCTACTCCGGGAAGGAATATGCTTCAACATTTCCACTCAAACAAATTTTTCGACGAAGTTACACTGAAAGAGAACGGAATGTTCCTCAGCGAGAACGGATACTCATGGGATGCGATAACGGACAGACAGTTAAACAGCGTATCATACAAGAACGGAGAGCTTATTGCCAGAGGCAACAGCTACAAAGTCATCATGGTACCTGAATCCCATTATATGCCGTTAGAGACCTTCGAGAAGCTCCTCCGGCTTGCAGAACAGGGCGCTACCGTTCTGTTTCATAAATGTCTGCCTGCCGATGTTCCTGGATTTGCGGATTTTGAAAAATCGAAAACTAAAATGGCTTCCTTGAAAGAAAAAATCTCATTTGTTGAGAATGGAGACCGGAGGGAAGCAAAATACGGTAAAGGGAAAATAATTATATCGGTTTCACAAGAAGAATTAATAGGTAATTCCGGCCTCGAAGCCGAGAGTATTTACAAATCCGGACTTCAGTCAATCCGCAGAATCAAGGAGGACGGCAACTTCTATTATTTTATAAAAAACTCCTCCGGCAAACAATTCGACGGTTGGATCTCCCTCAATGCGGAATACACTTCGGCTGCGGTGTACAACCTTATGACCGGAACAGCCGGGTATCTGAGAACACGCAATCATAATGGAGCTACTGAAATTTACCTTCAAATGAGACCTGATGAATCGTTTGTAATAGAGACTTTTAAAGGGGAGTATTCAGGAGAAGTTTATCCGTTTTACGAAAAATCGGGGAATCAAATATCCCTGTCGGAAGACTACTGGACTCTCGAATTTATCAAAGGCGGCCCCACTCTCCCTCAGCGAATCGAAGGTGCGGAACTTCAGTCATGGACGAATTACGGCAGGGACTACGCAGTATTCTCCGGAACGGCTGAGTATACCACTACGCTTAATCAGCTTCCTGCTGATGCTGATGCGTATATTCTCGATCTCGGAAGAGTATACGAGAGCGCATCGGTATATCTGAACGGCGAATATATAGGAACGCTATTTAACGAGCCATACTCCATCGAGATTCCCGCAGATATGTTTAACGGCAACGACCGACTGACGGTCAGGGTGTCGAATCTTATGGCCAACAGAATAATCGACATGGATAGACGCGGAATTCAGTGGAGAAATTTCTACAACATCAATATGTCAGCAAGAAGAGCTGAGAACCGGGGTGCTGACGGTAAATTCTCGGCAGCAAACTGGGATCCCAAGAATTCCGGACTTGCAGGGCCTGTAACTCTTACCCCTGTTAAGATGACGGAATAATTTTAAATTAACGGTCCGGGCAGAAAAATTTATTCCGGACCGTTTAAGTTAAATATAAATCACGGTATGTATATAAAGAAATTTATCTTTCTCGTTTCAGCAATTTTATTATGCGGTCTCATATCCGCACAGAACGATCCGGCATGGGACGACACGGCTAAAAGTTCGTGGCCGAAGGAGTTTGTGGAGGTGAATATACCCTCCTCAGCGGATGGAAAAATACAAAGGGCTTATATGTACGGTTCCGTAAGCGCTACCCCAAAGCCACTAATCGTGAGCCTGCATACATGGAGTGGTGATTACAGACAGAATGACCCTTTAACCGATGAAATACTCGCACGGGACTGGAATTATATTCATCCTGACTTCCGAGGCGCTAATAATAAACCAGAAGCAACGGGAAGTAACCTGGTTATATCCGATATCCAAGATGCGATATTATATGCACTGGAGCACACGAACTCGAACCCTGAAGAAGTACATATAATAGGAGTTTCAGGAGGAGGATTTGCCACGCTGGCGGCATATATGAATATTGAATATCCGGTCAAATCATTCTCAGCATGGGCACCTATATCGGATATAGAAGCATGGTATTGGGAATCCGAAGGAAGAAAACAAAAATATGCTATCGACATATTAAAATCGACTTCGACAGAGGATACGTTAAACAGCGCAGAAGCCCGAAGGCGTTCGCCATTGTTTCAAAATTACCCTGCAATTAAACGCACAGACGCAAAGTTATACATATATACTGGAGTTCACGACGGCTATACCGGATCGGTTCCTATAACGCACTCAATAAACATGTATAACCGAATTAAAGGGGAACTTAAATACGGTACGGCGGATAAAGAGCTCGTAAGTGAAAATAAAATTATAAATCTCGTAACAAAGCGTATTAATCCTGAATACGGTAATAATACACAATTATACGGATATGACGTCCACATGAGCCGTAAATGCGAAGAAGTGGAATTGATTATTTTCGAAGGTGGACACGAGCAAATTCCGCAGGCTCTCGGACTTATACCTTACGAGGAATCCTCGACTTTAAATTATAACATCCTTACCATCGGAGACTCGAACGGGCTATCCCGTGACGGATGGACAGCGCAACTCAAAAAAATGATGCCGGAATCCACATTTGTAAATATCTCTCAGAGCGGGAGAACAATAGGCTTCGACAATAACGGTAATCCAAATCTCAATGCGCTCAAGAATATTGATAGCTTTATCGACCAAGCGGATAAAAAAATCGACGGTAAAAAATTCGATTATATAGTATTATGTCTCGGAACGAACGACACAAAGAAAGAATTTGCAGAGATGCAGGATGAAGTTATAAAAAATTTCAATTCCCTTCTTTCATGTATCAGGAACAATAAATTAATCAAGAAATCAAAGCCGATTTTGATCTATGTCACTCCGTCACCTATAAGGGAACAAGACATAGACGATAAGTATACTGGCGGAAGCAAACGTATAGCAGATTTAATTCCTGAGTTCCAAGCGATTGCGGGGAAGCACAATTTCATTTTCATAGATGTTTACCATCCGCTACTCGGAATTATCGATTATTATGCTCCGGACGGCGTCCACATGGCAGGTTCCGAACAGCAGATAATCGCAGCGAAGATATTGAATATAATAATCGAAAATAAAGTTAACTGACCAGTTAACTTTATTAAACATTAGAGTTATCTTATAGCCCTTTGAATAACATCGTCAGAGAGTGAATTTACATTCCCAGTCCACGCGACCCGGTCGTTCGAATCTATAAGCACGGAGAACGGAACGAACCTTATGCCATAAGAAGTAAAAGTTCTACCATCCCCGTCATATCCAACGAAGAATTTGTAACCCCTGCCATTTATCAGCGGGGCCATTTTATCTCCGGTTTCACGAGTAAGCACGATTACACTCAGGTTGTCTCCGTACTTTGTCTGCAATGAATTGAGTAATGGAAGATTTTTAACGCATTGGTCGTTCGCCGAATGGAAAAAATCGAGAAGCACCGCCTTAGTCGTGGAACGCGGAGCTATATCCCTGTCCCACTCGGCCACCTTGATATCCGGAGCCTTCTCTCCGATAACAACTCTCTGTGCTTCGGCTGAAATACAGAGCGTTGTTAAGGATATTATCGATATGCAAATTTTCTTTAACATAATCATTTATTTTTTTACTTTTGCTTATCGTCAAGAGTAACTTTTCGATAAAAATATAAAATTTTACATAAAAACCAATATTTTACGTTTTTTAAGGACGCGCTGCATGATAAAAAAAATTGTTTTACTGATCTTAATATCCGTTCTGCATTTATTTATTTCTGCGGAACAGAGTGTATCGTCCCAAACAAAAGATATAGCGTTAATGGAATTCGGAGAGACCGGACATGACTTCGGGAAACTAAAAAAAGGCACCTCAACGGAACACAGTTTCGTGTACTCCAACACCGGAAACAAACCGCTCGTAATAGAATCCGTCGCAAGACCATGTACGTGCACCAAAATAAAATGGAACAAAAGACCGCTTATGCCTGGAGAAAAAGATTCTATCACAGTCATTTTCAATGCTAAAGACTTAGGAGTATTTTTCAAAGATATAGTTATAAAAACCAACGCAGAGGGTAAAACAGCGACCTTAACCATAAAGGGAAGAGTGGAATGAAAATAGGATTCGATGCCAAACGGGTATTCTTCAATAACAGCGGGCTGGGCAATTACAGTCGCGGAGCGGTAAATCTGTTAAGCACCTATTATCCTGATAACGAATATTTTTTATTTACGCCCAGACAAGAGGTGAAGGTAAATTTCATCCCACATTCAAACACCTCCGTTATTCTTCCGGATAACACGTTCTATAAAAGACTCCCGTCCTTATGGAGAAGCTACCGCCAGGCTGGCGATATAAAAAAGAACGGAATAAATATCTTTCACGGACTCAGCAACGAACTCCCCGCAGACATCCGTAAATCCGGCGCAAGGTCGGTCCTCACAATGCACGATATTATTTTTATACACTTCCCCGAACTTTACAAACCTCTCGACAGATACCTCTATACAAAAAAATACCGCAGAAGCTGCGACAATGCGGACAGAATAATAGCTATAAGCGAACAGACGCGCAGGGATCTCGTGAATGTATGGAATATTGCTCCGGAAAAAATCGATGTCGTTTATCAGGGATGCGATCCGATGTTTTACGAGACTGCCGACGAGACATTTAAAAATAAAATCCGGGTAAAATATTCTCTCCCTGAATGCTACCTTCTCAGTGTAGGAACGATAGAGGAGCGTAAAAATCTGTGGACGGCGGTCAAAGCAGTGGCGGAGCATAACATAGATATAGATATCGTTGCCTGCGGTAGACACACTCCATACGCGGACAAAATAGCGGAGTATGCGGTCAAGAACAATATCGAGAATCGGCTTCATTTTATTCATAACGTAACATTCTCCGACCTGCCTGCAATTTATCAGATGGCGCAGGGACTTATTTACGCCTCGTTCTATGAAGGATTCGGCATCCCCATACTCGAAGGGTTGAACAGCAGGATTCCGGTAATTACATCCCAAGGCGGAGTATTTCCGGAGACCGGAGGAGACGCCTGCATATACATCGATCCGCATAGCGTTGAACAGATGGCAGATGCGATAGAAAAAATTCTCTCAGACCGCGAGTTAGTCGCCAATATGACCGATAAAGGCTCAAACTACGCCCTGAAATTCCGGGACAAAGAAGTTGCGGAAGACATCTACTCGGTTTACAGGAAAATATTTTAACAGCAGCTATTTTACCGGAATCCACACAGTATAATCATGCTGTACAACATGATGTGTTTTTCGATAATATTTATCGAAAAATGAACATAAATCCATTGTTTACCACTATTTTTGTAGGTCGATTTTGCTAATTAATTAGTATCACATTAAAAAAATAAAAATGAACTTATCTCACATCGAGCACATAGGTATCGCCGTTAAGAACCTTGAAGAGGCGCTTCCGTATTATGAAAATGTGCTGGGAATCAAATGCTACAACATCGAAGAGGTTGCGGATCAGAAGGTAAAAACAGCCTTCTTTAAAGTCGGGGAGACAAAAATCGAACTGCTCGAGGCTACCAGCGAGGACAGCCCGGTCGCAAAGTTTATTGAAAAAAAGGGCGAAGGGGTACATCACATAGCATTCGCTGTCAATAATCTTGAAGGGGCTTTGCAGGAGTGTTCGGATGCGGGAATCAAACTTATAGATCAAACTCCAAGAAAAGGGGCGGAGGGATTGAGCATTGCATTTCTCCACCCTAAATCCACACAGGGCGTTTTGACTGAACTCTGCGAGGATAAAAATAAATAATATAATATATAATGAGCAGCATTCAGAAAAAAGTAGAGGAATTAATCGACCTCCGCATCAAGGCTAAGAACGGAGGAGGAGAAAAAAGAATAGCGTCGCAGCACGCAAAAGGTAAACTTACGGCACGTGAAAGAATAGAGCTTCTCCTCGACGAGGGAAGTTTCGAAGAATTCGACATGTTTATTACCCACAAATGCAACAACTTCGGCATAGAGAAGGAATCGTACTACGGCGACGGTGTGGTTACGGGATACGGAACCATAGAAGGACGTCTGGTATACATATACGCACAGGACTTCACGGTGTTCGGAGGATCGCTGTCCGAGAGCATGGCGGCCAAAATCTGCAAAGTTATGGACACGGCCATGAAGACCGGAGCCCCTGTAATCGGACTCAACGATTCGGGCGGCGCGCGTATACAGGAGGGGGTCAACGCCCTCGCAGGATATGCTGAGATCTTCCAGAGAAATATTCTCGCATCCGGTGTTATTCCTCAGATATCGGGAATATTCGGTCCATGCGCGGGAGGAGCGGTATACTCTCCTGCCCTGACAGATTTTATAATCATGAAGAAGGAGACCAGCTACATGTTTCTTACCGGCCCAAAGGTTGTAAAAACAGTTACCGGCGAAGACGTTACGCAAGAACAGCTCGGAGGCGCATCCGTACATTCGTCCAAATCGGGGGTAGCGCATTTTGTGGTAGACACTGAGGAAGAGGGTGCGGCGCTTATCCGCAAACTCCTCAGCTTCATTCCTCAAAACAATCTCGAAGATGCTCCGTTAGCGGTAAATACGGACAGCATCAGCAGACTCGAAGATTCGCTTAACGACATAATACCGGACAGCCCAAACAAACCGTATGATATGTACGAAGTTATAGAGGCCATCGTAGATAACGGAGACTATCTCGAATCGCAGAAAAATTTCGCCGCAAATATTATAACATGTTTTGCAAGATTTAACGGTCAATCCGTTGGTATCGTTGCCAATCAGCCAAAATACCTTGCAGGGGTGCTGGATATTAACGCTTCACGTAAGGCGGCACGCTTCGTACGGTTCTGCGACGCATTCAACATTCCTATCGTTACCCTTATCGACGTTCCGGGATTCCTTCCGGGAACAGGACAGGAATACGGAGGAGTAATTGTTCACGGGGCTAAACTTCTATTCGCTTACGGAGAGGCAACCGTTCCCAAGGTGGCTGTAACACTTCGCAAATCTTATGGTGGAGCCTATTGTGTAATGAGTTCCAAACACCTTAGAGGAGACATCAATTACGCATGGCCTACGGCTGAAATTGCGGTTATGGGTCCATCCGGAGCTATCGAAATTCTCGCATCCAAAGAGATCGCAGCGGTAGAAGACCCGGAGGCTAAGGCTAAACTCATAGAGGAAAAAGAGAACGAGTATCGTAATAAATTCGCAAATCCTTATGTAGCTGCGAAATACGGATATATCGATGATGTTATCGAACCGAGGAACACTCGATTCCGGGTAATCAGGGCATTGCAGTCTCTCGCGACTAAGAGATTGGCAAATCCGGCAAAGAAACACTCAAATATTCCTTTATAATGATGAAGAAGGTTTTATTTATTTGCTGCGTTCTTTTTACCGTTTTTGCCGTTCCGGTACTTGCGGAAGTTCACGGTACGGCAGAGAATGCTGCTGCCGCGGCAGAAGGATTCCCCACGAAGGCGGACGTTTTCGTAGAAAGGGATCCTTCCGGTCTTGTATTGACTATTACAGCAATGACAGTGGTGATATCGATACTTTTCGCTCTTTTCATTTTCTTTTCCATATTAGGTAAAATAATGAAGGGGCTTACTGCCAAAAAGAAAAAAACCGATGCGGTACCGCATCTGAAACAGAGATCCTCGAATAAACCCGAAGGAGATCTTTCTAACGGAGAAACAATTGCAGCCATCGCGATAGCTTTGCAGATGTATCAGAACGATATACACGACAATGAATATACGGTTCTTACTATCAACAAAGTGGCAAGGGTTTATTCTCCTTGGAACTCTAAAATCTATAATATGAGATCATTACCTTACAAAAAGTAATTTAATTAAATGAAAGAATATAAATTCAAAATACACGGTAACGAATATAATGTATCGGTAAACGATGTAGACAACGGCATTGCGAAGGTTGTGGTGAACGGTGCTGAATATGAAGTGGAAGTCGCAGGCCTTAAATCCACCCCTAAAACGCCGAAAATCAGCCAAAAACCGGCAGTAGCTCCGGACCTCAGAGAAAAACCGAAACCAATTTCTTCGCATGCAGCAGGAGCGGTCAAGAGTCCGCTTCCGGGAGTTATTCTCGAAATATTGGTAAAAGAAGGAGATGCTATCAAGGCGGGACAGAAAATATGCGTTCTCGAGGCAATGAAAATGGAAAATAATATCGACTCGGACAGGGACGGAATCGTTAAATCCGTTAAAGCGAACAAAGGCGACTCCGTATTGGAAGGGGATGTATTAATAACTCTTGAATAAAATGACGGAAGCAGCAAATACAGGATTACTCTCGTTTCTAGGAGAAAATCTGAAAGAATTCTGGATGATAACCGGCTTTGCCAATGTAACATGGCCGCATATCGCGATGATAATCGTAGGTCTGTTTTTCATTTATCTGGCAATTCGCTATAAATTCGAACCCATGCTTCTGGTTCCGATCGGATTCGGTATACTTATAGGCAATATACCGTTCGTTCCCGGAATGGAAATCGGAATCTACGAGGAAGGATCAGTACTAAATTATCTCTACTTCGGCGTTAAAAGAGGTCTGTATCCTCCGTTGATATTTCTCGGCATCGGAGCTTTGACCGACTTCTCAGCACTCATCTCCAACCCTAAACTCATGCTGGTCGGAGCAGCAGCTCAAGTCGGTATATTTATAGCATACATGGGTGCTTTGGCCCTTGGTTTCTCAAGAGCGGAAGCAGGCTCCATAGCGATCATCGGCGGTGCAGACGGTCCTACGGCCATATTCATAACATCATTGCTCAAACCTGAATATCTTGGTGCGGTCGCCGTTTCGGCATATTCCTATATGGCTATGGTTCCTATCATTCAACCCATAGTGATGAAGATGCTTACTACTAAGAAGGAACGCCTTATCAAAATGAAACCTCCACGTCCGGTGTCACAAAACGAGAAGATATTCTTCCCTATCATCGGATTCCTTATGACAACTTTTCTGGTACCTACGGCAATATCTTTGCTGGGAATGCTGTTTCTCGGTAATCTTCTCAGGGAGAGCGGAGTAACCAAACGACTCGCGACGACAGCGAGCGGACCGCTGATCGACATTGTAACCATCCTTATCGGATTGACAGTTGGCGCATCGACTCAAGCTACTACATTCCTTACCAAAGATTCTTTAGGCATATTTGCCTTGGGAGCTTGCTCGTTCTTTATTGCAACGATGGGAGGGGTGCTGTTCGTAAAACTAATGAACCTCTTCCTCAAAGGGAACAACAAGATCAATCCGCTTATCGGTAACGCAGGTGTTTCGGCAGTCCCTGCCGCGGCACGCGTTTCACACGATATGGGACTCAAATACGATAAGACGAATTATCTTCTTATGCACGCAATGGGACCTAACGTCGCCGGGGTGATCGGAAGCGCGGTCTCTGCAGGTATTCTTCTCGGTTTCTTAGGATAAAGATCGGAACACAACAGATAATATTTCGGAACGGTGTCGCAGGGCACCGTTTTGTCGTTTATAAAGGAGACGACAGGATTTTATTTTTTTGTATAAAATCGCTACATTTGTAATCTCAAAATCAAGAAGTAATGTTTGAAAATTTAAGCGATAAGTTAGAACGGTCATTTAAACTGCTCAAAGGCGAAGGCAAAATCACGGAGATCAATATTGCCGAGACGCTTAAAGAGGTAAGAAGGGCTCTCATTGACGCAGATGTCAATTATAAAGTTGCTAAAACGTTTACCGACGACGTTAAAGAAAAAGCATTGGGACAGAATGTACTGAATTCGGTCAAACCGGGTCAGCAGATGGTCAAAATCGTTCATGACGAGCTTGCCTCACTCATGGGCGGAACTATGTCGGAGATCAACCTGTCCGGCAATCCTGCCGTAATACTTATTGCGGGTCTTCAGGGTTCCGGTAAAACTACCTTCTCAGGTAAACTCGCTAATTTTATAAAGAATAAAAACGGACGCAAGGTGCTCCTCGTTGCAGGGGACGTTTACAGGCCTGCGGCTATCGACCAGCTCAAAATTCTCGGAGAGCAAGTAGGGGTGGAAGTTTATACGGAAAATATTAAAGATCCTGTTAAAATTGCGGAGAACGCGATCCGTTACGCCAAAGACAACCATATAAACACCGTTATTGTCGATACGGCGGGGCGTCTTGCCGTGGACGAAGAGATGATGAATGAGATCACGGCTATCAAAAGAGCTGTCGATCCGGGAGAGATTCTCTTTGTTGTGGACTCTATGACGGGACAAGACGCTGTAAATACCGCCAAAGAATTCAACGACAGGCTCGATTTCGACGGCGTGGTACTAACTAAGTTGGATGGCGACACACGGGGCGGTGCTGCGATATCTATCCGTTCGGTAGTTAATAAACCTATAAAATTCGTCAGCACGGGCGAAAAGATGGATGCGCTTCAGGTATTCCATCCGGAACGTATGGCAGACAGAATACTCGGCATGGGCGATATAGTCTCGCTGGTCGAGAGGGCTCAGGAACAATACGATGAGGAGGAGGCTCGCAGACTAAAGAAAAAATTAGTTAAAGACCAGTTCGATTTTAACGACTTCCTCGCACAGATAGCGCAGATCAAAAAGATGGGAAACCTAAAGGATATTGCCTCTATGATACCGGGAGTCGGCAAAGCGCTCAAGGACGTAGAGATCAGCGACGACGCCTTTAAATACACCGAAGCCATAATTTATTCCATGACACCTGCGGAAAGATCTAATCCTTCGATAATAAACAGCACACGCAAGGAGCGGATAGCTAAGGGCAGCGGAAGGTCGCTCGTCGAAGTAAACAGGCTGTTGAAACAGTTCGAGGAGACGCGCAAAATGATGAAGTCCGTTGCAGGCGGAACATTCGGTAAAATGCCTAAAATGAAAAAAAGAAGATAAATATATGGAACTGATTAAAGGCGAAGAAGTCGCAGACAGCCTGAAGGCGGATATCTCGAAGGAAGTTCGCAAACTTATCGATGCTGGACAACGCGCTCCTCATCTTGTGGCTATCCTGGTCGGCAACGACGGCGCGAGCCACACTTATGTAGGACACAAGGAAAAATGCTGCAACGAATGCGGATTCAGGTCTTCGGTCTTAAAATTCGACGAAAACATATCGGAAGAAGAGTTACTTCAAGAGATCGAAAAACTGAACAACGATAATTCTGTGGACGGATTCATCGTTCAGCTTCCCCTTCCGAAGCATATCTCCGAACAAAAAGTAACCGAAGCTATCGACCCCAAGAAGGACGTGGACGGATTTCATCCTGTTAATACGGGAAGAATGATTAACGGACTTCCATCTTATCTTCCTGCTACTCCGGATGGAATACTCGAACTCTTAAAATATTACAACATTGCTACCGCAGGCAAAAAATGCGTTGTAATCGGCAGGAGCAATATCGTAGGACGACCTATCGCCAACCTACTGTTTCAGAAGGGGTGGGACTGTACCGTTACGATATGCCACAGCCGCACGGCAAATCTTAAAGAAGAGGTTGCCCAGGCAGACATAATTATCGCAGCGCTCGGCATTGCGCAATTTGTAACAGCGGACATGGTCAAAGAGGGAGCAGTTGTTATAGACGTGGGAATCACACGCATTCCCAGCGATAAAACCAAATCGGGATGGAAGCTGCTCGGAGACGTTAAGTTCGACGAAGTGGCTCCGAAGTGCAGCTATATAACTCCTGTTCCGGGCGGTGTAGGCCCTATGACTATTATATCGCTGATGAAGAATACCTTAAAGGCCGCAAAAAAAGAGATTTACGGTTAAATACGGAGGAGAATCACTATAAAGAGAAAAAATTCCTACTTTTGATTCAGAAGTAGGAATTTTTATGAAACAAATAATTGCAGGTATCGGAGAGGTGCTGTGGGATATATTCCCAGACAGCAGGCACGTCGGCGGAGCTCCGGCCAATTTCATCTACCACATTAATAAACTCGGACACAACGGAATTCTTATCAGCTCGATAGGCAGCGATGAGAACGGTATTGAACTGTATAACAGTCTTAGGAATAAAGATATCTCCTCAATGTTGGGAACTTCGGACAAGCCCACTGGCAGGGTTACGGTAAATATCGGCAGCAACGGGATACCTACGTACGATATCATGGAGGATACGGCTTGGGATTTTATCGACTATACTCCGGAGACGGATCGTATCCAAGAATCCTGCGCTGCGGTCTGTTTTGGAACCCTCCCTCAGCGCAATATAACTTCCCGTGAAACGATCCGCAGGTTTGTCAGCGGAACTTCGGAAGAATCCCTGAGAGTCTGCGATTTAAATTTGCGGCAGCATTTCTATGATACTGAGACGATAAAAAGAAGTCTGGAACTCTGCAATATCCTGAAAATTAACCACAAAGAACGGGATATAATTAAAATTTACGAGAGACTGGAAGGCAGCGACCGCGAATTTTGCATAAAACTATCTCGAAGATACGGCATCGGTATAATAATTCTAACCTACGGGAACGGAGGCAGTCTTGTTATGGCCGGAAGCGAATTTTCAATGTGCATTCCGCCTGAAATAAAGATCGCGGATACCGTAGGTGCAGGCGATTCTTTTACCGCTGGATTTATTTCCAAACTTATTGAAAAAGAATCGGTACGCGAAGCACACCGCTACGCAACGGTTTTATCCGCCTACGTATGCACACAGAGGGGGGGAACTCCGGAATACGATTTCGATATTATCAATCGGCTGGAAGTAAAATGGGAAGAATAAAAATATTAAAGGCATCGGCAGGGTCCGGCAAAACGTACAGACTCGCTTATGAATATGTAAGCAAAGTAATTGCCGACACCGATACTTACAGAAATATTCTTGCTGTAACGTTTACGAATAAGGCTACGGAGGAGATGAAACGTCGAATTATAAAGGAGATAAACGATCTTGCAAACGGACACAACAGCGACGGCAGGGAACCTGCATTCCTCAGCGAACTTAAAACAGAGACCGGATTGTCGGAATCGGAGATCCGTGTGCGTGCTATGACTGCACGCAAGAAGATACTTCATGATTATTCGAATTTCTCCATAATGACCATAGATAAATTTTTTCAAAGGATCATTCACGCGTTCATAAGGGAGATAGGGATCGATAACGACGTCAATCTGGAGCTTAAAACGGAAGGTATACTATCAGGTGCCGCAGATAAGCTCATCGAAAATTCGGCGAAGGATCCCGAACTGCGCAACTGGCTGACTGAATTTATCGACGAGCGTATAGACGACAATAAAAAATGGGATTTTAAGAGCGAACTGGTAAATTTAGGCAAAGAGATATTCACCGACGAATTTAAGAGTCTGTATTCCCCGAAGGATAAGAGGGAACTCAAAGAGCTGCTCTCGGATATAAATAAATGGATCGCTGATTACACGGAAAAAATAAAAGCACGCGCGCAGGAGGCTGTCGATATAATAGATATGAACGGACTATCTTCGGAAGATTTTGCTTACGGCAAATATAGCTTCGCCAATTATTTCTATGAACTTGCCAGCGGAAATATAAACATAGATTACAGGAATAAAAACAGAATTGTCGGTGCCCTGGAATCCGATGACAAATGGTATACCAAGAGCAGTAAAAAACGCAATGAAATAATTGCGGTAATCCCTGCGCTCCGACCGATTTTAGAGGATCTTTGCGGGACTTACGACAGTCAGCATCAACACCTGAATACACGGCTTCTAATAAAAGAAAATTTTCGCGTCTTCGCTCTGCTTAACGATCTGTCGGAAACAGTGCGCAGCATCGTTTCGGAGAATAATATGATGTTAATATCGGACACAACCGGTATCATAAATGATCTTATTAAGAACAACGACACTCCGTTCATTTTCGAGAAGGCAGGGAATCATTTTAGTCACTACATGATAGACGAATTTCAGGACACTTCGCATTCTCAATGGAAGAATTTCATCCCGTTATTGAATAATGCCATATCCCAGGACAAGAATTATCCCGTATTTGTCGTGGGGGACATAAAACAATCCATATATCGTTGGCGCGGAGGGAACTGGGATATTCTCGGCAGCGGAGTGGAGGCTCAGTTCAGCCAAACCGATCTTATCAATCTCGACACGAATTATCGAAGTAAGAGGGATATAATCGAATTCAACAACAATCTGATATCCAGATTGGCAGAAGAGGAGAATTACGCTCTTAATACGATTCTCGAGGATGCTTATTCTCAAGGTCGGATATCATCCGCAACCAGACAGGAACTCGAAGGACTCACAGCAAAGGCATACGATAACTGCAAACAGAAGCATACCGGTACTGAGAGCAGTAACGACGGTTATATTAATATAACGGAGCATGATAAAGACGAAAACAAAGATTTCAACGAAGACATCTTCATATCATACATAGAAGATGTTCAAAGAAGGGGTTACGAAGCACGCGACATCGCCGTCATCGTACGGTACAACTACGAAGCTGTCGAGATTGCCAATATATTGCTGAATCGCAAAAGAGAAACGAAGGGGGATTTCTGTTACGACGTAGTAACACAGCAAGCGCTTGTTATCGGCAATTCGCCGGTAATACAATTTATAATCGCCTGTATGAGGATAGCTGGGAATATAAACCGCAAGATCAGTGAGGCGGTGTATAAAAAATTTCTCGGACATCAGATGCACACTGAGATTCCGGACGAGGAGATCGATTTTATTAAATCTACAAAATCTGTATCGATAGAAGAGGCATTCGAGATGATCGTATCTCATTACAGGCTCGGGGAGGTTCCGGACAACACCGCATATATTCAGGCGCTTCACGATCAGATCCTCTCCTACTCTTCCTCGAAGATCTCCGACATGAGTCTGTTCCTCAAGTGGTGGGAAGAAACGGGAAGTTCGGAATCCATCAATCTGCCTCAAGGACAGAATGCGATAACAGTGATAACCATTCACAAATCTAAGGGGCTGCAATATCCCGTGGTTATAATACCTTATGCAACATGGAAGATGGACCCCGGCAGCAGAAGCACTCTATGGGGAAGTTCTTCCGACGAATCGCTGTCCGCATTAGGGAATTTACCTTTGAAATACAAAAAATTACTCTCAGCGTCATATTTTGCGGATCATTATTTCAAAGAGATGGTATATTCGCATATTGATAATATAAATCTGCTTTATGTTGCTGTAACCCGCGCGGAGGACGAACTCTATATAATTATGGAGAGTTCACCGAACTCTAAACAAGCATCGATAAACAGAAGCATCATCAACGTACTGCGTGAGCAAAGCACCAATCAGGTTTATGCCGGAGATATGCCGGGATCGGTCAGCATATCGGACGGGTATAGGACGTTCGAATTCGGACGCAAAGGGATTGTAATCAAGCAACAAAAAGATAGCGACCGATCGTCTGCACAAATTTTATATCCGGTAAAAGATTTCAAAGGCAAACTGTGCCTCCGTACAAACACGGACAGGATCTATGAGACAGGCACCACCCTGAGTAGAAGGAATTACGGACGGATAATGCACCGTATATTCGAATCCATGATCACAAAAGATGATGTAGGCATGGTAATCGAAAAGCTTAAATTTGACGGACAAATATCCGAAGATGAGGTCACCACCGTCGTTGAAAAAATCGATAAGGCACTCTCGAACGATATTATCCGCTCGTGGTTCGACGGAAGCTGGGACAAAGTACGGATAGAGAATATGATTTTGATACCTTCGGAAACCTATAAAATTAAGATACCAGACCGTGTAATGATTAAAGACGGCAAAGTCGTCGTCGTAGATTTTAAATTTGGGCAGAAACAAGACAACAAGTACATTAAACAGGTACGCAATTATATGTATCTGCTGCAACAAATGGGATACGAAAATATCTCAGGCTACCTTTGGTATGTCGAATCGGGCAATGTCGAGGAGATAATGATATAGTCAGATGACACCATCGTTCACTTCTGGATAGTGATAATAAGTAAGCAGGAGAGTATCCTCTCCTGCTTACTAAATTTTTAGTTCTTCAATGAATTCAACAGTTTGGCAGATATTTGCGTATATCTGTTAAGTTGGGCTGTAGTCATATTACCTTTGGCTTTATCTAATTTATCCCCCAGTGATTCTGCTTTTTCGAGCATGGATACATATTCGCTCATTGCGGAAACATCTCCATTTACCGCTTTTTTATACAAACGAATATATTGATCGATATATTTTTCATAATCATCCAATACCTTATCCCACTCGGACGAGCCAGAAGAGGCTCTAGTTGTAGATAAATTTCCGGTAGATTCCCCTTCTATAAATCCGTTATCGATAAGTTCGAAAGAAACAGCTTTTGCAAAAATAAGATTTGCAATACTCTTACTGCTTTTAAGACCGAAATATTTCCATTTGAACAAAATTGTTTTAGTTTCACCGATTTCACCATTCAGTAATTCCTCAACCTTTTTTAACTCATAGTCGGAGGCAAAAAACCCATCAGATCCCATATCGAAGACTTCTTCATTGTTACCAATAGGATTCAATTTAATCTTAGCATGGTTTTTAGTACCATACTGTACCTCAGGGTGGTCTGTTAATTCCAGCTTTATGGAAATAAAGGCCTCACGCTCACTGTGTGTGAACTTATAAGTGCCGTCGACCACTTTAACATAGTCCTTAATAAATCCTGTAATCGGTACATCCGATACCGTTACTTCTCTTTCTTTTGGGATACCGCATGAACACATTAAGCATGCAAGTGCCATAAAACATAAGATCTTTTTCATAAAAATTTGAGTTGTTTGCCGCCAGTCTCCAAACGGCAATTTTAAAAAAAAGAAGGCGTAAGACTGTTAGACTCATATCAAGTGTAGGTTTTGGACGACCCGTGTTGAATAATAAGAAAAACAGCTCACGCCTTGGCTGTATGCTGGATTAAACCATATACAAACCAAAGGAGAGAGTTTTCGCTATTTCCTCAACACTGCTTGAATCGTCCAAATTCACACTTGAGAAAAGCACTAAACGCTTCCTAATATATATGTCCCATTTGGGGACTGTGCAAATATAACCAAAGTTTATTACATTGTACTTCGTGCATATCAGTTCGTTGAATATCTTGTACCATGCAATAGTTACGGTAATTATTTTTTAATCTGCGGATTTCTTTGTTTGTGTTAGTTTATCGAAGATCATATAAACTAAAAAAGGAGCCTTCAATCAGGCTCCCTTTTATTAATGATATATAACCGTTACCAGTTAAGTATTTTATAGAAATCGTAGTCTTCCGGATTTGCAACGTATTGTTTTGCAGCTTCATAGTCTTCCGGAGTAATAAAATGCAGGAGGTTATGTATAACCGACTGTACTTTATTGGAATTGATATCCACAAGGCGCGGTGGAATTTTCCCGATTGTCGGATCCTGAAGATCCTTGAGGAACAACGGAGAGACCTCTCCCGCCGGATCGACATAAACCATACATCCGGATTTACCTTCCGAGAATAATTTATAAACACCCATACCGAGCATCGAGCAGTAAACAAGATCGTAAGCAATAGGTGTCTGACACCTGACTTCGTACCCTATCTCGACCGGACGGCTTCTTACTTTAACTTTGATCTCGGCGAGAGCATTCTCAAGCATAGTATTGAATACCTGAGCTTTAGAAATTTTACCGAGTTCGGGATGTCCGTGAGCGTCATAAGTAAACTGCACGCCTGTCTTTTCGATTTCTTCCGCGCTTAAATCATGGAATACCCCTTCGGATACGATAATCGCACCGTAATTTATTCCCATTATCTTACGTTTTAAAACAGAAGAAACCATAAGTTTTACTATTTTATCGACAGTAATGGTAGTTTTATTAAACATTTCAGGTACGATTATCATCGGATAGTGGCACGCAGTACCGATACCGAACGCAAGGTGTCCAGCCGAACGCCCCATAGCTGCGACCACAAACCAGTTTTCACTGGTCTTAGCATCGGTATAGAGTGTTTGTCCGATCACTGAGCCTTGATCCTTAGCCGATTGATAACCGAACGTCGGAGAGCCTACCGGAAGCGGAAGATCGTTGTCGATAGTCTTCGGAACGTGTATATTCGCAATCGGATAATTTTTCTCCGTGAGGAACTTAGCGATGCGGTTAGCTGTCGAGGCAGTATCATCGCCTCCTACCGTAACGAGAAGCTTTACATTATTTTTAACGAAAAAATCAAGATTGAAATCGTTCTTAAAATTATCGTCGGTCGGTTTGAATCGGCTCATTACGAGATACGATCCTCCCCTGTTGAATATATCGTCCGCCACGGTAAACGTAAGGTCCTCGTGACGGGGATTCTTGGAGAACAGTCCCGAATAACCTTCGTGAAGTCCGATAACGCGGTATCCTTTTTTCAAAAATGTTTTGGCCACGCTTCCCACTACGGTATTCATTCCCGGAGCCGGACCGCCGCCTGTAAGAATAGCAACTGCTTCTTTCATTTGTAAGTTCAGTATTTCAATTATTTATTATAGTACATCGAGTGCGTTAAGGTCTTTGAACGATACTTTGAGACGCTCGATAATAGACTCTTCGCCTTTTCTCAACCATGAACGAGGATCGTAATATTTTTTATTTGGCTTGTCTTCTCCTTCCGGATTGCCTAACTGTCCCTGTAAGTAGTCTTTATTTGCATTGTAATAGTTACGGATACCGTCCCAGAATGCCCACTGAATATCGGTATCGAGATTCATCTTAATTACACCGTATGTAAGGGATTCCTGAATTTTTTCAGATTCGGAACCAGATCCGCCGTGGAATACGAAATTAACAGGTTTTTCAGCAGTACCATATTTTTTCTGGATATATTCCTGCGAGTTTTTAAGAATTTCAGGGCTGAGAACCACGTTACCCGGTTTGTAAACACCGTGAACATTCCCGAAGGATGCAGCGATAGTGAAGTTAGGGCTGATCTTACTAAGCTCCTCGTAAGCATAAGCAACGTCCTCAGGCTGAGAATATAACTTAGAAGCGTCTACGTGAGAATTATCAACACCATCTTCCTCACCGCCTGTGATACCCAATTCGATCTCGAGAGTCATATCTATTTTACTCATGCGGGCAAGGTATTTTTTACAAATCTCGATATTTTCCTGGAGCGATTCCTCGGAGAGGTCGAGCATATGCGAGCTAAACAGTGGTTTGCCTGTTTCTTTATAGTATTTTTCCCCTTCGTCCAGAAGACCGTCTATCCAAGGAAGAAGTTTTTTAGCCGCGTGATCGGTGTGAAGAATCACAGGAATACCGTAAGCAGCAGCTACTGTATGAACATGTTTCGCCGCTGATACAGCGCCAAGAATAGCAGATTTCTGTCCGTCGTTAGATAATCCTTTACCTGCATAGAACGAAGCGCCTCCGTTTGATAACTGTATTATTACCGGAGCGTTTACTTTCATAGCCGTTTCCAAGACTGCGTTTACAGTATCCGTTCCTGTTACGTTAACAGCAGGGATTGCAAAACCGTTTTGTTTTGCGTATGCGAATAGTTCCTGTACCTGATCACCTGAGATAACTCCGGCTGGGAAATTTGTTTTGCTCATATTAAAATTATGTTTTAGGTTTATATTCTGTTTTAAAACCATTTAAGAACGGTTTTTATTTATCTTTCAAAAATAAGGTTTTATTCTTTTACCTCAAAGAGAATGATGCTATTTTAATTTACTCATGAATTTCTCCACGTTAATGATGAACCTCTCATGAGTTCCTTTGCCGATTTCTCCGTTAGAATCTTCCGCAACGACATCGAACGTAAGTTTGCGCCCTTCTACACCTGTAAGTACAGCCGTAGCTTTGACCTTATCTCCGAGAGGGGTCGCTTTGGAATGAACTATATTTACCGCTGTTCCGACGGTATCCGCACCTGCTTCGAGATACGGCGCGACTACATTCAGGGATGCGTTCTCCATGAGCGCGACCATCATTGGAGTGGCGAAGACGGCAAACTGGCCAGAACCTAATTTAAGTGCTGAATTATCTTCGGAAACAACTGTTTCCGCTGTATATGTAAGACCGGGTTTTAGATTTTCCATAGTTTTATGCTTTTATTTTCGCGGCTATGTTGACTGCTATCGCCTTGGTATTTATTGTTTTCTCGGAATTCGGTTTACCCTCGACGTCGCACGAACCGGATACAAGATCCCATTTTATACGCTCGGCGAAGGCCATAAGATTCCGTACTCCTCCTCCGCTCCAGCTGTATCCTCCGAAAATTCCGAGAAATTTATTTTTTATTCCATAATGTTCGAATTCAGAAGTAAGATGCTCCATCAGGGGGAACATGCAGGTATTGTACGCACAGCTTCCGAGAATTACACCCTTATATTTCCACACGTCACGGATGAGATATGAGATATGGGTCTTAGATACGTCATAGACACGGATATTTCGTATCCCTTCTTCCGCTACCTGACGCGCGATATAATCCGCTATACGTGCGGTATTGCCGTACATCGAAGCGTAAATTATAACCACACCCTCTTCTCCTTCCTGTTTGCTCCATTTATCGTATAGACCGATCACTTTGGACGGATTCGTTCTCCACACCGGACCGTGAAGCGGACATATAATTTTAATATCCAGACCTGCGAGCTTTGCGAACGCCTTCTGAACCATGTTGCTGTATTTACCGACAATATTAGAATAATATCTCAGCATATCGTCTTCATAAAAACTGAAATCCACTTCATCGTCGAATACCCCTCCGTCGAGAGTGCCGAACGATCCGAACGCATCGCCTGAGAAGAGAATACCTTTATCAGTATCGTGCGTCATCATGGTCTCCGGCCAGTGAACCCACGGAGTCATGGTAAATGAGAGTTTATGTTCGCCTAACTCTATCGAATCGCCGTCTTTTACCTCCAACAAGTTATCTTTAATTCCGAAGTAAGCCTCCAAAACCTTGAATGTCTTGTTATTACCTACTATTTTCACATTCGGGAAACTGCGAACCACGTTGCCTATTTCACCTGTGTGATCGGGTTCCATGTGATTTATTATAAGGTAATCGAGTGTCTTACCGTTAAGAAGCGACATAATCTGCCCTACAAAATCTCCCCCTGTTCCCATTTCTATGGTATCTATCAGGGCGGTCTTCTCGTCGTTTACAAGGTAGCAGTTATAACTTACACCATTCGGCAATGGCCACAGATTCTCAAATAATTCCTTTCGTCTGTCGTTCACACCGATATGAAATATTTTATCGGTGACTTTAACTTCATTATACATATTCTCTTATATTATAATTTTTCATCCTGTTTTCTAACGAGATCCGTGATCTGTTTCGCTGCCGTTCGTGAATTTGCTATTACTCCGCATCCGTTCACGCATCCCCCCTCACAGGCCATAACCTCGACCATATTCCCCGGACATTTTTTTGCGAACGAGCGCATTTCACGCAGACTGGTCTTATTGATGCCGTCGATAGAGACGGTTTTTATATCTACTTTACCGTTTAGATGTTTAACTATCGCTCCGGATACTCCGCCGGACACCGGATAGCCTCTACCTGACGAATCTATGGACATATCCAGTTCGCAATCTTCTGCTTCGGCAACATCAATGCCGGCTGCAGCAAAGAGGGCATACAATTCCTCGAAGCTTAACATATAATCCGTATCGGGGTTCATGAATGTCTCATGGCGTTTTGCAAGACAGGGTCCTATAAATACGTTTACTCCGTCCGGATACATTGTCCGGGCAAGTTTTGCTGTATAATACATCGGAGTCTTGGTGTGAGATACAAACGGTACCAGTTCGGGAATATGTTTATAAACAGACGCCACAAAACTCGGACTGCAGGAAGTAGTCATGAACGGCTGCCCCTCGGACATTTTTTCCTTAAATTCAGCTGCCTCGTTAGCAGTTGTTATATCCGCACCCTTGGCAACCTCGATAACATCGTAGAAGCCAAGCTGTTTTATGGCGCCTATGATTTTAGACAGCGGAGCCTTAAACTGACCTGCAATTGCAGGAGCAACCAGACCAATAACCTTTCTCCCCTCTCTGAGGGCCCTGAAGAGCTCTATAAAGTGGGATTTTTCGGTCACGGCCCCGAACGGACATGCGGCAACGCATTTACCGCAGTAGATACATTTGTTATAATCTATATGTTCGATTCCCTTAGCATCCTTGGATATAGCCCCTACCGGACACGATTCCTCGCATGGTACAGGAATATATATGATAGCGTGGAACGGGCAGTTTTTCTGACACAATCCGCAGTTCACACACTTCGAGTGGTCGATTTTAGCTTGTCCGCCCTCGAAGATTATCGCATCTTTGGGACAGTTCACCATACACGGACGCGCCACGCATCCCCGGCACATATTCGTTACCACGTAATTTACCTTGACGCATGCGCTGCACGCTTCGTCCACCACGGTGAGCGGCTCCGGACTGATGCTGTTACGTTCGAATGCCTTGCGAGTATACTCCGACAGCGGAATCAATTCGTCCGTCTCGTCCTGAATATGATAACCGAGTAGCCCTATTATCTTATATTTGAGAACAGCTCTGTCCTTATAAACACAACAACGCGAAGAACCTTCGTAACCGCGCGGGCGGAGTTCGAGTGGTATCCGATCGACTTTGGCTTCGAGTTCCCGGTTCATTAGTAGACGAGCCATACGGGTCAGCAGTTCCCGCCTAATTATAGAAGCCTGATTTGCAATGCCGCCCATAATAATGGTGTTAGTTATTTAATCCTGATAACTATTAAAATAAATTCTGCCAAATTTACCAATAATTTATTCAAGAACTAAATAAATAACACCATTACACAATTTTTTTAAAATTTTTTAATATAGTTTACAGTAGGGCTACGGATTCTGCCAGAAGTACTCCGGATCGGATGTATATCGGGTATGTCTGAATACCGGTTCCATACCCTCCGGAGCAAGTCCGAGCCATTTTCTTCCTGTACTGCGATAAGGCGATTCGTTATTGAATCCGTATTTGTCGCATGCCTGGAACCAATAAAGATTTTTAGCCATATAATCGTCTAAATACCTCTCTTTGGTGTAAGGCGTACTGTTGCGGTTTGCATCCTCGTTTAGAACCAGAGGTTGTCCGGCGATCGCACATTCCCTGACTTCTGCAATCGAGAGCATAATACCGTTCTCATCGGTAAAATAGGCATTAAACGAAGGATCGATCGACACCTATTTTCTGAGGCGTCAGTATAGCCTATATTGAGGACTATTGTAAATTTTTGTTTTTAGACTAACATACCAACCGTTTAAGATAACTCTAAATCAAAAATAACTTCCCGTTAAAATTCGTTATGAATAAAAAATATATCTTTGTATAAGGGGTAATATAGCTATGAAAAAGAAATTTTCCCATATATCATTATTGACATTTATTCTCGCAATTACGGGAATGACGGCAGGGGCACAGATTCTTATCGAACCTCCTCCTCTGGATAAAAATCCTGAGTACAATGTAAGATCGTATTATCTTACTGAAACGACTGTTGTCGACGGGGATACCATTCCGTTGATAAGATTCAAACCTATTTATGTATTCCCGAAAAAAATGGATCTTCGCAGATACGAGAGGATGATTAAAAATCTCAAGATCGTCTATCCTATCGCCAAATATGCGAACCAGACGCTGAGAGAGATAGAGGCGCATCTTGAAACCCTCGAGACCCAAAAAGAGAAGGATAAGTATGTGAAAGACATGGAGAAGGAACTAAAGAAGGCATTTACTCCGGTCCTTAAAAATATGACATTCTCTCAGGGTAAAATCCTAATAAAACTTATCGACCGCGAGACGGGACAGACATCGTACGAACTTGTCAAAGAGCTTCGGGGTGGGTTCAGCGCTTTTCTATATCAGGGAATTGCAAAACTCTTCGGAGCTAATTTAAAGGATACTTATGATAAAGATGGAGAGGATAAAATATTGGAAAAACTGATTCTCCTATATGAGTCAGGACAATTGTAAAAAAATAGCCGTCCAGAGACGGATGGCTATTTTTATTTACAAAGAGTAGTAAGTTTCATTTTCTATTCCACCGTTACGCTTTTGGCAAGATTCCTTGGCTGATCTACGTTGCAGCCTTTATTTACGGCTATATAATACGCCAGTAGCTGTAACGGGATCGCAGAAATAAGCGGAGCGAAATATTCGAGTGTTTTAGGCACCTCTATGCAGTAATCCGCTATATTGCAGACAACGTCGTCACCTTCAGTTACAAGTGCTATAACACGGCCTTTGCGTGCTTTGATTTCTTGTATGTTGCTTATCGTCTTCTCATATATCCTGTCCGTCGTCGCAATCGCAACAACCGGCATCTCCGTATCGATCAAAGCGATAGGACCATGTTTCATCTCTGCGGCAGGGTAACCTTCCGCATGAATATAAGATATCTCTTTCAATTTAAGTGCTCCTTCGAGAGCGGCAGGGTAATTATATCCGCGTCCAAGATATATGAAGTTATGTGCGTACGTGAATATTTTCGACAGATCCTTGATAATCTCGTTTTTCTCCAGAACTTTTTTCATTTTTTCCGGAATAGCAGCGAGTTCGTTTATAAGGGAGACATATAACTCTTTTTCTATCGTTTTGCGTTCTTTGGCAATAGTGAGCGCAAGCATCGAAAGAACCGTGACCTGCCCTGTAAATGCTTTTGTCGATGCAACTCCGATTTCCGGACCTACATGGATGTATGACCCTGCATCGGTAGCCCTTGCGATAGAGGATCCTACTACGTTGCAGATTCCGTAAATGAACGCTCCGCTGGCTTTGGCAAGCTCTACGGCGGCAAGAGTATCGGCAGTCTCTCCCGATTGGGATATGGCGATGACAATATCCTCTTTGTTTAACACCGGATTACGGTAGCGGAATTCCGAAGCATACTCCACCTCGACAGGGATACGGCAGAGGTCCTCGATAAGGTGTTCGCCTATAAGCGCGGCATGCCATGATGTACCGCATGCAACGATTATTATTCTCTTTGCGTTGAGAAACTTATCCTTATGATCGAGAACGCCTGACAAGATAACATCCATAGCCTCCACACTGACACGTCCTCTGATACAGTCTACAATTGTCTGAGGCTGTTCGTTTATCTCTTTTATCATGAAGTGGGGGTATCCGCCTTTTTCCAATTGAGAGAGGTTCATCTCAAGAGTTTTAATCTCCGGAGTCTGCTCTATATCGGTCATATTAAGGATCTTTATAGGGCATCCCCTATTTATGACGGCGATCTCTTCGTCTTTGATATAAATCACTTTATCCGTATACTCGATTATGGGCGTGGCATCCGATGCCAGGAAGAACTCGTCCTCTCCTATACCGATTACCAACGGACTACTCTTCCTTGCAGCGATAATCTGGTCAGGATTATTTTTATCTAATATAGCAATTGCATAAGCTCCTACAACTTCTCCCATAGCAATTTGTACGGCACGGCAGAGGTCTACATTGTTAGTCTCTTTGATATATTCTATAAAATGTACGAGAACTTCGGTGTCAGTACTGCTTTTAAACTCATATTCGTTACGCAGAAGTTCCTGTTTGATAACCATATAGTTCTCTATGATGCCATTATGGATCAATGCAAGATTCGAACTCTGCGAATAATGTGGGTGGGCATTGGCGTCGTTGGGTTCTCCATGAGTAGCCCACCTGGTATGGGCTATGCCTATGGTACCTGATGTATCCTTGCTCGCAACACTGTATTCAAGATCGGCGACCTTCCCTTTAGCCTTGTAAACATTCAGTTCGTTGCTGTGATTCAAGAGTGCAACTCCCGCGCTATCATATCCCCTGTATTCGAGTCTTTTAAGTCCTTTTATAAGTATGGGGTAGGCTTCTTGCGTGCCTATGTATCCGACGATTCCGCACATATTTATTACGTTAAATTTATTAATTGATATAAAAATCCTGAGTTAGGTCTTTTAATTTTTTATTTATACGGTAAACATTAAATCCTTTACCGGCATTTTCCGGAATCCCGAAGTAAATCACCGATGTATGATTCCGGTTGGTGAAATATGAGTCTTCCGTTCTGCCCATATACGAATTCAGCCATTGAGGATTATTTCCCAAAGAGCCCCCTTCGGCTTTATTGTCTCCAGTGATGGACGAATCGATATCAGCATATTCGAACACATATATACCTTCTTCTCCGCAAATACGGTATAGAAGATTTTTATCTGGATGGTAAGTGCACATGATCGAATTTACCCCCTGGGATTTGAGGAGCTTCATATCTGCTCTGATCACATCTGGATCCAATTCTATCGTAGTATATTCAACAGTTTTTATCTCTTCCGAACGTCCGTTTATGGTAAATCCTTCCGAACTTCCTTCTACTTTTTTAATTCCGATTTTATATGGAATGTATTCTGTAAATCTTCCGTTATGTTTAACCCTAAACATCAGGCTGTACAGGTAAGGATCCGACGCACTCCAAAATTTCGCATTAGGAATTTCGAACGTGAAACTTACCGTATCCCTACCACCCATTCCCGGAATCACAGCTTCCCTATAATTATATCTGACAACTTTACCGGTATGGTCCATAAGATCGAACCACGCCTCGGCTGCGTTCTCGTAATTGTTATTATTCACGAGGACAATATCGAGGGCTGCTATACCTTTAGTGAACGTAGAATCGATAGTCGTCCTTATAAAGAAGTCCTCTATATGTACTCTCGGTTGGGAATATAAACTTACACCGGCAGCAATACCCACTCCCCCCAATGCGTTATTTTCAAGCCAGCTGCCTGTCGTCCATTCGTAAACCGCAAGTACGATTACATTGGTACCGTCCGACACGAATTTAGAGATGTTAAATTCGGCAGGTACAGCTCCATCCTCCGCATACCCTACATAATTACCGTTCACATACAGTCCGACTCCTGTTCTTATGCCTTTAATTTTTATGAAAATATCCCTGTCCAGCCAACCTACCGGAATAGCAGCGAACTGTCGGTATAGTCCGACTTTGTTATCCTGAGGGAGCTGCGGAGGGGTAATATTTTTGAGAGACTCAACAGACACCACTCCATAAAATCCAGGAATCGGCGACACGTCGTAATTCCCTCTCTCTCCGTTGAGGAATGCCGTGTCGAACTTCTCACCGGAGTTCGATAACATGAATCCCCAATCTCCGTTAAGCGAGAGATAATAGTCAGATTTATCCGGATTATAAGTTACCGCATCATCTCTGCGTTCATAGCTGTTAAACTGTGTGCGGGGATGTTCTTTACCAACGGAACCGATCCGGGGATCGTTCCATTGCGCCAAAACAAGCAGCGGCGCGAGTAAGAATAAAGTCGAGAGAGTTTTTTTCATAACCGGAATAATTTTACTTCTGTCTGAAAAATATCTGGAGTGGAACCCCTGAAAAATCCCAGTGTCCCCTTATTTTATTCTCGATGAACCTTCTATATGGATCTCTGATATATTGCGGGAGATTGACAAAGAACGCAAAAGATGGTGTAGGCGAAGACAATTGAGTGATATATTTGATCTTTATATATTTCCCCTTGATGGCAGGCGGCGGCGTTTCTTCGATAATCGGAAGGAGGAATTCGTTCAGTTCGGAAGTTTTTATAACTCTCTTGCGGGATTCGTATACGCGTATCGCTGCCTGAAGCACATCCATTATTCTCTGTTTATTTATTACCGAAGTAAAAATAATCGGTACATCGTTGAACGGAGCCAGTTTTCTCTTTATCGACTCAGTAAAATCGCGCATAGTATTATTACCCTTCCCTTCGATAGTATCCCATTTATTGACTACGATAACGCATCCTTTCTTATTTTTGATGATAAGATTAAATATATTCATATCCTGAGATTCGACACCCTGAGATGCGTCCAGCATAAGAATACACACATCCGAAGATTCTATCGACCTTATCGAACGCATGACGGAATAAAACTCGAGGTCTTTGGTAACCTTGCCCTTTTTACGAAGACCGGCAGTATCCACGAGGAAAAAATCGAGTCCGAATTTGTTGTATCTCGCAAGGACGGAATCGCGCGTCGTGCCTGCGATGGGGGTCACGATGTTGCGCTCCTCTCCGAGCAATGCATTGGTAAGGGACGATTTGCCTACGTTAGGGCGTCCGACGATCGTAATTTTAGGAAGGTCGTTAATCTCCTCGTCTTCTTTTTCGGGAGGGAGGGCCTTGACTATCTCGTCCATAATATCGCCTGTCCCGCTTCCGCTCATAGCGGAGATAGAGTATATTTCTCCCAAACCGAGCGAATAAAATTCATGGGTTGAATACAGAAGATTATTATTATCCACTTTATTTACTACGACAAATACTTTTTTAGACGATTTGCGGAGAATCTCCGCCATTGTCATATCGAGATCGGTTATACCGGTGGACACCTCGACCATAAACAGAATGACGTCCGCTTCTTCGATAGCGAGCATCACCTGTCTACGTATCTCATCTTCAAAGACATCGTCGGAGTTTACGGCATATCCTCCGGTATCTATAACGGAGAATTCCCGTCCGTTCCAGTCGGTTTTACCATAATGCCTGTCCCGCGTGGTTCCGGCCGTATGGTCCACAATAGCCTTCCTCATGCCAACCAAACGGTTGAACAATGTGCTTTTACCGACATTCGGTCTTCCGACGATCGCTACTATACTCATTTGACTCTTACTGTTTAATTTACAAATGTAAGTTAATAATTTCGATAAATAAAATAATAAATCCTTTGGAATTCCGGTATTTATATTTAATTTATATATTTTGGAGAACATTTATACGGAATACGGAAGTAATTTCTCCGGCCATGAGAACAATCGAATTATACCGCTGCGTACCGCACCCTTTTTATCCGGCAAGTCCGATAAGAAAAATTGTCGATCCGGAAAAATAACCGGTCTACGGGAATTAATAAAACGTCAAATAATTTTTACAGATACCGGTTCCTGAGAGTGACATCATATAGTTTGACCGGAATCGAGATCGGGATCCCAAATTGTCAAAGTAGTATCCGGGAAAATTTTTCTGAGATGTGCCTGCGCGTCTGATTAAGAATATCGATCTGCTTCAGAATCTCTTCGACCTCACTGTTAAATTCGTTCAGTTCGGAGAGTCGGACGGTGAGAGCGGAGATCATATTCTCTATTATTTTAATTTTATAGATCGTTATCGTGCGGGGAACCGCAATATAAAGGCGGTCTTCTTCATTTTCTACGGTTATTTCGTTCTTCTCCCACATTCCACTCGGTTTGAGAAGATCGGTTCTCATCATTATATCCACTACCGTATTGCATATCTCAGGATCAGAATGGCCTGTCAGTTTACCTATCGGGAATTCCACTTCGGATGGACCCATTGTGTCGAATACAGACGCATATTCCGTAAATATATCACTATAAATACGGTTTTGGAACTCTATTCCGTCATCCTTCATCTCGTTAATTATTGCGGCGGCGACTTTAGTGAGGTTCGGAGCCTCTTCCGTTCCAAAGTCGATCGTCTTCATTCCGTACCTCAACAGATATGAAATAAGCTCGTACTCGAGAGCATTAACACCGCTTCCGGTAACATTGCCACGATTTTTTGCAGGCGCGGATTCATTGTGCGGCGGTAAGATATTTTCCCGTTTTTTCAGGAATTCCGTCTCTTCCTTCGAGAGGATTTTATCTCTCCTGCGCTTGGACACTTCTCCGACAAGAAGCGTTTCATCGATATCCAGAATATGGCAGCATTCACGTATGAAGACATTCCTTAGAATCGCATCGGGGATAACCGCGAGGGAATCGACCATATCGGAGATCACTGCTGCGCGTTTTATGGGATCGTTCCCTGCGTCCTTCGACAACAGTTTGGTTTTGAAGGATATAAAATCCTCTTCGTTATTCCGTATATATTCCTTAAGTTCGGTCGCACTGCGTTCGCGAGCAAACGAATCTGGATCCTCGTTCTCCGGAAGAGCTACGACCCGCACGTTCAATCCTTCTTTGAGGATCATGTCGATACCTCTCAAAGATGCCTTTATTCCGGCAGCGTCGCCGTCATAGATAACGGTTATATTTTTAGTGAATCTGGCTATTAACTTAATCTGCTCGGTCGTGAGTGACGTTCCGGACGATGCGACGACATTCTCCACTCCGCTCTGATAGAGGGACAGTACATCCGTATATCCCTCCACCAATATGCAGCAGTCTTCGTGTGCGATAGCCTTCTTAGCAAAGAATAAACCGTATAGAACGCTGCTTTTGTGGTATATCTCCGACTCCGGGGAATTGAGATACTTTGCAGTCTTCTTATCGGTTCGCATGGTTCTCCCTCCGAATGCTATAACCCTTCCGCTCACGCTATGAATCGGGAACATTACTCTGCCGGAGAATCTGTCGTACCAGCTTCCGTTATCGCGCCTGATGCTTAATCCGGTTCTCACGAGATACTCTTCGTTGAAGCTGTTAGCGAGCGCCTTCTCCGTAAATTCGGAACCTCCGGAGGGACAATATCCTAATCCGAACTTCTTGATTATAAGATCGGAGAATCCCCGTTCACGGAAGTAACTAAGACCTACGTTCACACCCTCGTCAGTATTCAAAAGCACATCGGCAAAATAATCGGACGCCCACGAAGACAGAACCATCATACTTTCCCTGTCGTCGTTACGCTTCTTATCTTCGTCCGTTTGTTCCCGTTCCTGAACTTCAATGCCGTATTTGCGGGCAAGATATTTTAACGCCTCCACATAAGTCACCCCCTCGTGCTCCATGACGAAACCGACGGCATTACCGCCCTTACCGCATCCGAAGCACTTGAATACCCCCTTAGTAGAGGACACGACGAACGAAGGGGTTTTTTCATCGTGGAACGGACAGCAAGCCTGATAATTGACTCCCTTCTTACGGAGGGTCACAAAATCATTTACTACCTCCACAATATCCGCAGCGGCATATATTCTATCGACAGTTGATTGATCGATCATTTATTTATATGGGAATTTCCGCGAAGTTACTACATTTTCCACAAAGCATCAATGAGTCTGTCCGCTGATACGGCTTTTCTGTGCGTATGGTCACGGGTGCCTTTAACAAAGGAGTTATCGTCGTAACTTCCCCGGACATTGAGAAAATCGGCATTTTTAACGGCTTCGTCTCCGTCGATGCCGTAGCTTATCATTGTTTTCGCAGAGAATTCTTTGCGGGCGTCGTCGCACAGCATGGTATCAATAACCGCGACGCTCTCCTTCCATCTTTCGAGAACAGGTATAAGGTGTTTGGCCGTGATCTCTCCGACAGGTTTACCCAATCGCCACGAGAGCAGTCTCACTACATACACCCATTCGAATTCATGGTAATTTTTTTCGACATGCGAGAACGCATTATTGAGCTCTTCAAGCGAATAAATAGTGCCTCTCTCGACATTGTTGAAAATCAGTTCGACCACACCCACAGGAGTGATAAGTCCGGCAACATCGCACCATTCCCCGTAATTTGAACGGCTTCCGACATCGAGAAGACCGACAATGTCCTGCGCGTTCTTCCATTCGGAATTGTTGAGTTTGGCTGCAATTATTCCTCCTATATACTTATCGATTGCAAGATTATACAGATTTACCGCCTTCTTGAGGGAGGATGTTCTTATTTTGACTCCGTTGTAAGATACGTATTCCCTGCCGGGGAATTTAGGAGAGAGTTCTTTCAATATATCGACGGCTTTGACCATTTTATTTATAAGGTAGGGATTGAGCATTTTATAAACGATTTTATCGTTCAACGATTCGCCCTTCCGCATCTCCCTTTGAGGCCACTTCATCGAATCCCGGACTGCCCCCACACTTCCGAGATTGGCCGCGGGAACGATTATCGTTTCTCCATTGTATTCGATCAGGTAGGAGAACGGCAGAAGCGATGTATCGAGGTTAACGCTGTGCCTTCCTTTTATGATGGAGAATGCCCCTATCCGCGCAGGGAATAATATATATGAACTGCTCGCGGTTTTGCAACCGCGTTCGAGGATTCCCTGATGAACAGGTCCTAAACGGTAATAATGGTTGCTCTGATTCGAAGCGCTTCCGGCATTGAAGAACGAGAACATACCTCCGACCAGCAGTGAGAATTTATGGTGTGACACGGTGTAAGGGCCTGCGAATACCGAGACAGCCTCCCCGTTGGCAAGATAGCAGTTTGCGAAGAATAACGAATGTTCGGCGGTGAACCCTTTGGTGATCTCGCACCCCTGTCCCACGAAGCACTTCTCCACGATCGCACCGTCCGTAACCCTTGCGGAAGATGAAGTGATAAAGTCACGCATAATAACATTGCGTCCAATTCGGGACGGAGCCTTACGTGTGGAATTTACCGTACCGTTCTTAAGTTCGGACGCTCCGTAGATTACCGCACCGTCTCCTATACGAATATTCTTTATAAATCCGCAGTTTTCGATTACTGACCGGGCTCCTATAAATCCGATTCCGGAATTTACTTTATTGACATGTATATCTATTAGATCGTCGATGGCTGCGACAAAATTGGGACGGTGGCGGTACATGGCATAAATATAGGCGGTCTGCGCAGACATATTATCGAATATTCTGACCATGCGTCCCCCTGCTTCATTAAGTACATTAACCTTAACACCGTTACCAAACGATGTAATACCTTCCGTTATAAGACGGTCGATGTTCCGCAGTTCGGCACCATCACCGACAAGATAGTTCTCGATGAAACCAATCGATTCCATTAACAATTCCCTGCCCAGATAAATATTTTTACCGAACCGGATATTTCTAATATTATCCGCGGAGAATCCGTCGAGGACGTTGATATCGTCCCAATCACCGGATACACATCCATTACCGGACAGCTGCTGGATCTCGTCCGGATTTAACTTCCTGTATTTACTGAACATATCTCTATTTTTTTATTATCCGGTTCTCTTCCATCGTGATTTTGCCGGCCTTCATGAGCATCCCCGCAGTACGCTTGAAGACCTTCTTGCTCATTCCGGTAATTTCATGTATCTCCTCAGGCGAACTGTTATCCGCAACGGGAAGTTCGCCTCCGTTATTCTCCACGAGTTCCATCAACGCATCCACAGACCGCTTAACTTCCTTATAACCTTGAAGTTGAAGACTTACGTCGATACGGTTGTCCTCAGTAATTCTGCGGACGTATCCGGTAAGTTTATCCCCTATCGAGACCTTAGTAAATATCTGATTGTGATACAGCATTCCCCAATGTTTATTATTTATTATAACGCGGAATCCGAGATCATTCTTCTGAGCGACAAGGAATTCCACCTGCTGTCCGGGTTCTGTCGTTATCTCGCTGTTGCTAAGGAAGCTGCTTATTCTCGCAGAGGCCACTACCCTTCCGTTTACATTATCGGTATAAATAAAAACGACGTATTTCTCTCCCACGTCCATCCTGTAAGGCATATTCCTTGCCGGAAGAAAAAGATCCTTCGCCAATCCCCAATCGAGGAATACACCGTTTATCGTCTTATCGACTACCTCCAGATAAGCGGCCTCGCCTGCAACCGCATAAGGTTTCTCGGTTGTGGCGACAATGCGGTCTTCGGAATCCTTGTAGACGAATACATCCATCATATCTCCTTCTTCCTTCTCCTCATCGACATATCTATTTGGCAAGAGGACTTCCTCGCCCTCCTCGTCGATAAGATACTGTCCGTTAGCCGTGGTACGGCTGATCTTTAGAGTGTAATAATTTCCTGCCTTCAACATAATTCCTTTTTATACAAATATAGTGAAAGATGAGAGGCGAGCAAAGTTTACTTTAACTTGTCCGAACCGCATCCTCTGTTTCAACAAATATACTAATTAAACAAAGATATTGAAATAATGATTATTTTTGTCGGTTAATTAAAAATTCATGGATATTTATCTCGAAGTTATCTCTATCCTTGTAATTTCCGGGCTGATAGTCGGATTTTTAAAATGGTTTCTTGCAGGATTCATACTATCGACCATAACCAATCTATCAGGAACTATTTCGATAAGCGACGCGGTACAAAATTTATTCAGGGTATAACAATTGAGTATGGTAATACGTTTTATTATAATATTCAGGAGATTATAAGGCACATAAATGGAAGAAAATAAAATATGCGTCTACGGCGCTAAAGCTAACAATCTAAAAAATATAGACGTAGAGATACCTCGCAATCGTCTCACCGTAATAACGGGGCTGTCCGGTTCGGGTAAATCATCCCTCGCCTTCGACACGATCTATGCCGAAGGGCAGAGGCGCTACATGGAGACTCTCTCCTCTTATGCACGGCAGTTCATAGGTGCGATGGAGCGTCCTGAGGTGGATAAGATCACGGGATTAAGTCCGGTAATATCCATCGAACAGAAGACGACGAACAAGAATCCGCGCTCGACGGTAGGGACGGTCACCGAGATAAACGACTTCCTGCGGTTGCTCTATGCGCGCGCCTCGGTAGCATATTCTCCGGAGACGGGGGAACAGATGGTCCGCTACACGGACGGCCAGATTGTAGACCTTATAATTTCTGAATTTTCAGGACGGAAGCTTGCCTTCCTCGCCCCTGTCGTCAAGGGAAGGAAGGGGCATTACAGGGAACTCTTCGAATCTTTGATGAAGAAGGGATACATACATGTACGGGTAGACGGGGAGATCCGCGAGATAGTATCCGGAATGAAGCTGGACCGTTATAAGACCCATACGATAGAGTTAGTCATCGACAGGATAATCGTGAAGGAAGAATCGGCAGACCGTATCCGTAAGAGTCTGCAGGATGCTATGCGTCACGGCAAGGGCACGATGCTCATTTATGATTACGACAACAGTAAGGCGCGGTATTACAGCCGCAATCTTATGTGTCCGACGACGGGAATCTCGTTCAACGAGCCTGCCCCGCATACCTTCTCGTTCAATTCTCCTCACGGAGCGTGCCCCCACTGCAACGGTATCGGAGAGGAGGCGGTATTCGATATTGACAAAATAATTCCCGACAGGAAGAAGAGCATCGCCCAAGGAGGGATCGAACCTCTGGGTAAACAGCGCAACAACCTGTTATTCGCGCAGTTGGAAGCAATGGGGAAGAAGTACGGATTTACATTGAACGACCCTGTTAAATCAATCTCGGAGGAGGGATTGAACGCAATTATATATGGAGATACGGAACCTTTGCAAATAGACTTCAGGGGCGTAGGCGCAACCTCCGGAAGGTATCTTATTTCATGGGACGGGATCGCGGCCTACACAGAAAAGAATGAGGAAGATTCGACGAGCGCCAAAGGCAGTAAGTGGAAGGAACAATTCGTCCGGCGAGATAAATGCACCCTATGCGGAGGTACAAGGTTGAAGAATGATACAAAATATTTCCGTATAGACGACAAGAACATTGCGGAAGTCTCTGCGATGAGCATTATGGAATTGGCGGAGTGGTTGGAAGGACTTGAGGACAGAATGAGCGGGAGGCAGAAAAAAATTGCAGCGGAGATACTTAAGGAGATACGCGAGCGCGTGGGATTCCTTCTGGACGTAGGGCTCGGATATCTATCGCTCTCACGCGGTTCTCGGTCGCTGTCCGGAGGGGAGAGCCAAAGAATAAGACTCGCAACTCAGATAGGCTCCAAACTGGTAAATGTTCTGTATATTCTTGACGAACCGAGCATCGGGCTTCATCAGAAGGACAACATTAAACTTATAAACAGTCTCAAGGATCTACGGGACGCTGGGAATTCGGTTATCGTAGTCGAGCATGACGAGGATATGATGCGCAACGCGGACTGGGTTATAGACGTAGGCCCGCACGCAGGAGTCCGTGGAGGAGAGATTGTTGCGGCGGGGACAATGGAAGATATTATCGACAGCAGCTCCGTTACCGCGGATTATCTTAACGGACGCAGGAAGATAAAAGTTCCGAAGGAGCGGAGGAAGGGCAACAGCAAAACTATTAAAGTCGTTGGCGCTAAGGGCAACAACCTTAAGAATATTACGGTAGAATTCCCCCTTGGCAAGATGATATGTGTGACTGGCGTCAGCGGAAGCGGTAAATCTTCGCTGATAAACGAGACGCTCCGCTACGGTATCAGCAGAGAATTATACAGGTCTTACGATCAGCCCCTTCCACACGACCGGATCGAAGGGATCGAGAATATAGATAAACTGATTGTTATAGATCAATCCCCCATCGGCAGAACTCCGAGGAGCAATCCGGCAACATATACCAACGTGTTCGGGGATATTCGGAAACTGTTCGAGAAGACTCCGGATGCCCAGATACGCGGATTCGGCGCGGGGCGGTTCTCGTTCAACGTCAAGGGCGGAAGATGCGAAGAGTGCAAGGGCGCAGGGGTGCAAACAATCGAAATGAATTTTCTTCCGGATGTTTATGTCAAATGCAAGACGTGCGGAGGTAAACGCTACAACAGAGAGACGCTTGAAGTAAGGTTTAAAGGTAAGAATATTTATCAGGTTCTTGCGATGACGATAAATCAGGCGGTCGAATTTTTCGAATCGGTACCGGCGATCTACACTAAGCTCAAAGCGGTACAGGACGTAGGGCTCGGATATCTCACTTTGGGACAGCCATGTACGACTCTATCCGGCGGAGAGAGCCAGAGGATAAAACTCGCGAGCGAGCTCGCGCGAAAAGATACCGGCAATACTCTGTATATTCTGGACGAACCGACCACCGGTCTGCACTTCGAGGATGTGAACGTACTGTTAGGAGTATTGTCTAAACTGGTAGATAAGGGTAATACGGTTATCGTTATCGAACATAACCTCGATGTCATCAAAGTAGCGGACCATGTAATCGACATAGGACCTGAGGGCGGTAATGCAGGGGGGCAGCTTCTTGCACAAGGTACGCCTGAACGTGTTGCGAAGAATAAGAAGAGCTATACGGGAGAATTCCTGCGCAGAGTGTTAAAGAAACAGTAATCCTAACTGCCGCAAATTAAATAATGAGCAAATTCAGATTGGATAAAATTCCCTAATTTCATTTAATACGCATGGAAGCTATTCGCATAGGAGGCTGGAATAGGTAGTTAAGGTCAATTTATTAATCCGGATTAACCGTTTTTGACTCTGTCCGGATTATTTTTGATAAAATCGCTCCACGAATTCTTACCTGACGATTTTATCACTGTTACAGATTGATAATAATGGCATACTGCGACCGCAAGGCCATCGGTAGAATCGAGATTTGACGGCAAGTCGGTGATCTTAAACATTTTACCTAAAAATGAGGCGACCTGCTCTTTGGATGCTGCTCCCTGACCTGTGATCGAGAGTTTTATTTTACGGGGAGCGTATTCGAATACATCACGCCCTTTTGTCAGTGCGGCAGCCATAGCGACTCCCTGAGCGCGGCCTAATTTAAGCATACTCTGCACGTTCTCTCCGTAGAACGGCGATTCGAATGCAACTTCATGAGGATCATAATAATCGATCAGATTGGACACCTTGATAAAAATCTCTTTGAGTTTCTCGTAAGCGTCCTTTTTTTTTGACAATTCGATAAAACCATAATCGATCACGTCCAGTTTTTTACCGAATACGGATATGATCCCGAATCCCGTAAAATTGGTTCCGGGATCGATCCCCATAATTATTTTTTTCTCCTTAGACACCTTAATTTTTCAGCTCCTTCAATCTTTCTATTTCTTTTTCGAGTCTGTTGATCGTCTCTTTAATATCAGGCAGCTGTTTAAACAGTATGAACGAGCGGTGGTGAGACCCTACGGGAAGTGCGGGAGTTCCCATCACAGCCTCTCCAGTCTTCTTTATACTATTAGGAATTCCAGCCTGTGAACCGGCGCGTACGTTGTCCGCTATTACAAGGTGTCCGGCAATACCGACCTGCCCTCCGAACATACAGTTTTTACCTATTTTTGTAGAACCTGCGACACCAAACTGCGATGCAGCGACGGTATTCTCCCCTATCTGGACGTTATGTCCAACCTGTATAAGGTTGTCGAGTTTTACTCCTTTGCTTATGATAGTCGAGCCCATGGTAGCCCTGTCGATGCAAGTGTTAGCTCCTATCTCTACATTGTCTTCAAGAACGACGTTGCCGAGCTGAGGAATTTTACCGTAGGTTCCATCCTCCTGCGGAGCAAATCCGAATCCGTCTGCTCCTATAACCGCACCTGCCTGAATTACGACATTATTACCGATCACACAGTCTTCGTAGATTTTTACTCCGGGGTAAATCGTCACATTATTTCCTATTCTCACCTTACTTCCGATGTAGCACTGCGGGTAAATGCTGACATTATCGCCGATCTGCACCCTCTCTTCTATAACGGTAAAATCTCCGACATACAGATTTTCACCGTTCTGGACGCTATCGTCGATAGAAGATTTTTCACTGATTCCATTTTTTTTAGGTTTATTAGCAGCGTATAGTTCCAGAAGTCTGGCAAATGCAGCGTAGGCGTCATCGACCTTTATAAGGGTAGTTTTTATCTCCTGTTTAGGAATGAATCCACTGTTTACAATTACGATAGATGCCTCTGTATCGTATATGAAGCTCTCGTATTTGGGATTGGCGAGGAATGCAAGAGAACCGCTTTTTCCCTCTTCGATTTTGGATACAGTCCAAACTTTGGCGTTCCTGTCACCGATTATTTCACCTCCGAGAAATCCGGCTATTATTTCCGCTGTAAATTCCATTACTATACTATTTTAAATATTTTTCTATATCGGTTCCTTCCGGCATAAACCGGCTTACATCGCTCCCTAACGTATACAATTCCCTTATTATGCTCGATGATATGGCAACATATTCGGGAGGGGTGAACAATAGGACCGTCATTATCTCCGGATAGAGGGTCTGATTGATCTGCATCATGTTACGTTCATATTCGAAGTCGACGGTGTTGCGCATTCCTCTCAGCATAAACTTAGCACCTATTTCACGGCAGAATTCAACGGTCAAACCGGAATATGATACCACATCGACATTTTTATTGTCGGAATAAATATCGCGAACAAGATCCATACGCTTCTCTATCGTCAGGAATCCCGGCTTTTGGCTATTCACCCCTACGGCGACAATTACCTTATCGAACAGCTCGAGCCCCTCATCCACAATTATTTTATGTCCGAGGGTAAACGGATCGAACGATCCGGGGAACACCGCAATTCTTTTCATTTCGATAAATTTAATATGCGAATATAATTTAATTTATGATTCGGCACAATTTTCCATAAAATAAGCCGCTCCATAATGAGCGGCTTACTATTCATTAACGATAAACTTCGCTATTCGATTTTTTTGAACATGCCCAGTACATAGTCCATATCATCGGTAAGAATAAGATAGCGTCCGTCTATTCTGTAATTGGCAACCTTATCCAATATCTGTAAGAATTCTGTTTCAAAATTATCGTCAAGGCAAGCCATTCTGGTCGAACCTGTTCCGGATATTTTAAGAGCGTCGTTTTCACCCAACTCGTAACTTCCGAAATAACGGTTGCATTCGGCCAATCCTGCGATCCGTCCGTCCGTTCCGAAGGTCATGGTATATTTCTCCCTGTTTCCTTCAGGAAGAATAGTTATCGGCTCCCCGTTGAGTTCGACGAGCTGCCATGTATCATCGGTAAGAGATGGAGATTTTGTCGCACGGCACGCGCAGCACGATCCGAATATTACGATTCCGGCTGCTATCAATGTCAAGTAATAGAATTTTTTCATTTTCATCTTTATTATTTGTTCCTTATTAAAGTAAAATTAGCAATTTTTTTATCTAATGTATCATACAGTATTAATTCGCTTCCGCTTATTTTGTAAGAAGTCGCATTCGAGAGAATATGAAGAAACAGATCTTCTGTATCGATCTGAGGACACATGGCAAGAGTGCTTCCCAGGGTAGAAATAGAAATTTTATTGCCGTTCCGGACTTCGTAATTTCCGAAGTAATTGTTGCATCCTCCGTAACCATGAACCATATTGCTCGTATCGGAGAATGTAATCGAAGGATTTTTATCCATCAATACAAACGTTTCGTCATCTGCGTGCATGGATTCGAGTCTCCACTCGCCATCCGTAAGTCTGACTTTCTTGCCTCCGCAGCTTACAGCTGCCACGAATACTAATGCAAGGCACATGATCTGAATTAATTTTTTCATATATTTTATAGTTATTATTTCATTAAATAAACCACCCTCTGATATACACCGAGCATAAAAAATGGATCTGCCGGCTTTTTCCGGTAAACCCATTCGATTTATCTTGAATTTCCTTTATTTCGGAAATTTCTGAGCGATAGAAATAAAATCGGGAGCCTTCAATGCAGCGCCTCCGATCAATCCTCCGTCTACGTCTTTTTTGGAGAAGATCTCTTCGGCATTCGACGGATTACAACTTCCTCCGTAGAGAATAGGAACTTGCTGAGACAGATCGCCGAATTTTTCGTTCAGTACGCTGCGGATAAATTCGTGAATCTCCTGCGCCTGATCCGAAGTAGCGGTTTTACCGGTACCAATAGCCCATACTGGTTCGTATGCGATTATCAAGGAACTTACCTGATCCGAAGAGAGATTAAACACAACCTCTTCGATCTGTTTACGGATAACATCAAAATACTTGCCAGATTCTCTCTCGTCGAGTTTTTCTCCCACGCAATAGATAGGAGTAAGTCCGTTAGCGTAAGCCTGAATAAGTTTAGCGTTAAGAGTTTCAGAAGTCTCCCCGTAATATTCGCGTCTCTCGGAGTGTCCGAGAATAACGTATTTTACGCCCAAAGAAGATATCATTTTAGCAGATACCTCTCCGGTATATGCTCCGGCTGGTTCGGCAGCGCAATTCTGCGAACCTACCGATATGCCTGCTTTCGCCGCTATTTCGGTTATACAGCAAAGATGGGTATAAGGAGGAGCTACGATCAGTTCCACTTCCGGACAAACGTCTTTTTTAAGGTCCGCTACTGCTTTTATCAATTCTACGCCTTCAGCAGGGGTAGTGTTCATTTTCCAGTTGCCTGCTACAATTTTCTTCCTCATTTTATTTTTTTTAAAATCGGTTGTTTTATTTTCGTTTATGTTATATTCTCTCTATCGGGATTATCACAAAAATGACTATCAGTGCTGTCAAAGCGGATTTTTAGGATTTACATTCGCCGCATCAGGATGGTACAACCCGCAAATCAAGTTAAGAATTCACGCTGTTAAAGTTGAAATTAGTGTTCCTATTTTTAATGATAGCGATATTATTTTCATTCTACCCATCTTCGAACATCGTCCGCAGTCGGATTTTTTAATCCCAGCTTATTCTTCTTATTAAATCCGCACAAATCGTTGAACAGCTTACCCGGAGCGAGTTTTCTTACAGATTCGACGGTTATGTAACCCATTTTTTGGAGAACCTCCGCCCATTCGGCCGGTATCCCGGCTTCGATATATTTTTCCACAGGATCGGCGACAGCTTTTTTCTCCGGACGCATCTGAGGGAAAAACAGCACATCCTGAATCGACGATTGATTGGTCATAAACATTGTCAGCCTGTCAATTCCGATTCCCATTCCGGAACATGTCGGCATACCGTATTCAAGCGCACGCACGAAGTCCATATCTATGAACATAGCTTCGTCGTCGCCTTTCTCAGTGAGTTTCAGCTGTTCCTGAAATCTGTCGAGCTGATCGATCGGATCGTTAAGCTCGGAGTAAGCATTGCATAATTCTTTGCCAGTTACGAAGAGTTCGAATCTCTCGGTAAGTTCCGGATTATCGCGGTGCCTCTTACAAAGAGGAGACATTTCTATCGGATAGTCCGTTACAAATGTTGGCTGGATCAGGTGGTCTTCGCAGTACTGTCCGAAGATAGCATCGATCAGTTTGCCTTTACCCATCGTATCATCTATCTCTACGTTAAGGTCGCGGCAAGCCTTGCGGATCTCGTCTTCGCTTCTGCCTGTGATATCGAATCCTGTCCTCTCTTTTATCGCCTCGGTCATCGTAATTCTGCGGAACGGACGTTTGAAGTCTATCTCGTGTTCCCCGACGGTAAATTTGGTGGTACCGTGGAGAGCAAGCGCGACACGTTCGATCATCTCCTCTACAAAGTCCATCATCCAGATATAATCTTTGTAGGCCACATATATCTCCATAACCGTAAACTCCGGATTATGGGTTCTGTCCATCCCCTCATTGCGGAAGTCCTTCGCGAACTCGTATACACCGTCGAATCCTCCGACGATAAGTTTTTTGAGATACAGCTCATTCGCTATACGCAGATATAACGGAATATCCAACGCGTTATGGTGCGTAATGAACGGACGCGCGGTCGCGCCTCCGGGAATAGGTTGTAGGATCGGAGTTTCCACTTCGACATAATTTTTCGAATTGAAGAACTCACGCATGGTGTTTATTATCTTGGAACGCATCAGGAATACCTCGCGCACCTGTGGATTAACGATAAGGTCCACATACCTCATCCGATAGCGCTGTTCCGGATCGCTGAACGCATCGAATACCTGACCGTCCTTCTCTTTAACTATCGGGAGGGGTCTGAGGGATTTGCTCAGAATCTTAATTTCGGTGCAGTGGACGGAGAGTTCGCCTGTATTCGTTATAAACGCGTATCCCCGGACACCGACAATATCCCCTATATCGAGAAGTTTTTTAAATACGGTGTTATACATGGTTTTATCTTCGTCCGGATAAATCTCGTCGCGTTTGACATAAATTTGTATCCTTCCGGTATGGTCCTGGAGCTCGAAGAACGAAGCATTGCCCATAATCCTTCTGGTCATGATCCTTCCGGCGATCGATATATTCTGAAAATTGTTCTTTTCAGGGTCGAATTCATTTTTCAGTTGCTGCGCAGTCGCGTTAACTTCATATTTTTCCGCGGGATACGGATCGATCCCGAGATTCCTCAATTGTTCAAGAGAATTCCGCCTAATTACCTCCTGTTCACTTAATTCAGATATATTCATTGAAATAATTTTCAAAACCGTACAAAGTTATAAAAGTTTATCGACATTTACACACCGCATTTTAATTTAACAGCACCAATGGATATCCAAATTTGCGATAAGAATACGGAACGCAGGAGATTTAGACCCTTTGGGGATACCTGCCGAAACAATTTCCGCATCAATATTTGGTTGTGATTCCATAAGATAACATAAAAACCCATTAAAACGGGGTTAGAACCATAAAAAATTAATCTTAAGCATATTAAAATGCTTTAAAAATTAATAAAACTTTGTTTTTTATTGATAAAATTTATATAGCTTTGTAGACGTGTTAAATTAATTAATCATTTTAACCTACTACACACTATGCAGAATTTATTAGACCAGATCAATGAACAGATTGATGCGTTTAAAGAAAACGCAGAAGCACAAGCTACTAAAAACAATAAAGCTGCGGGAGTACGCGCGCGTAAAGCTGCTTTGGAGCTTTCTAAACTTCTTAAAGAGTTTAGAAAAGTTTCTGTGGAAGCTGCAAAAAATTAATTTTAAGCTTGTAGTAAAAAAGCAGTCTGCCGGGAAGGTAAGCTGCTTTTTTATTTTTATATTACCTATAATATCTCCTCCCGCCACTCCTCCGGTACAGTAATGGATTGTTGAAGGCTGAAATCGTAGGCTATCAACACCGCGCTGCTGGTTGACTTTAACTCTCCTGTATCTTTATTGATTATTCTCTGGACAAACGTCACGCTTTTATTTTCTATTTTTTCCACTCCTGTAATGACCGATAGATTTTCTCCGAACCGTATCTGCGCTTCAAAGATATTCGAATTGCATTTTTGTATCAGCCCCGTTTTAACGGAGGTCATCATAGGAATGCCGAAGACTTTGGTTATATAGTCGCATTTACCCATGTCGAAATAACTCTGAATATTTATATTGTTTACATGTCCGTACATATCGGTATCCGAGAAACGAACCTGCAGCGGAGTTTCTATCTCTTTCATTCTATTCTCTTATAATTTTTATTTCACCTCCCATGCCTACCGATATTATCGAAGAGGGTCTGCCCGTGGCATTTTCTTCGAATTTCGGATCGACAACCAAATCGACCGCATTAATTATCTCTTCAGGTATGGATTTGAAATCCAAAGGGGCAGGCTGTCCGGAGATATTAGCGGAGGTCGATACCAGAGGCCTGTTCAATTTGCGGATAAGTTTACGGCAGAAGGCGTTACCGACAAGCCTTACAGCAATCGTACCATCCTCAGCAACCAGATTTTCAGCAAGCCCTACGGCATCCGGCAGTATAAGGGTCAAAGGTTTGTCCGCGACCTCTAAGAGCTCCCACGCTACCGAAGGGACCTTCTTTACATATCTCGATACGTTATCCGCATGGTCGAGAAGGATTATCATGCTCTTACTGTCAGCACGCTCCTTTATACGGAATATTTTCTCTACCGCTGAGGCATTTGTGGCATCACACCCCAATCCCCAGACAGTATCCGTCGGGTACAGTATAATCCCGCCTTTCTTCAAAATATCGAGAGCTTCGAACAACTGTTTATCTTCCATTTTTTTATTATATTTTAAGTGCAAATATACTCGTTTCCCAATACTTAATGGTATTAAATTACTTTCAACCAAATTCAAATTATTTATATGGTATAATAAAAATAAGCACGAAGAATTAATTTTAAGATTCCTATGAGTTTATAGAACAGGATTATACTCGGCAAACAGACCCACAAACATACCATGTTCCGACGGGGGTGAATACCTTATAAAACTCAGCGAATAAATAAATGGAAGAACTCCAAATGAAATGTTTTTATTTTACATCTTTATCAACGATCTCACCAACATAAGTCTATTTTTATTAAGTTTGCAAAAAATAGTATATTTTGCACGATTAATGAAATAAATTTACGTCAATAAAGTTAATTTATAAAAAATAAAAGATCATGAGTTGGGAAATTTTGCTGATAATTGTTATAGGGATCATCGGAATGGTAGTACAGGCCCGTTTGCAATCAGTTTTTAATAAGTATTCTAAAGTTTTATTTCCAAGAGGGCTTACCGGACGCGAAGTCGCTGAACGGATGTTGGCGGAGAACGGTATTACGGATGTTAAGGTACAGCCTACCAACGGCAATCTTACCGACAATTTCAACCCTACGAATAAAACGATAAGCCTCAGCGAATCTGTTTATAACAGTAATAGTATCGCTGCGGCGGCGGTAGCGGCACATGAGACAGGACACGCTGTACAGCATGCGAGGGGTTATGCTCCGGTCAAACTACGTACGGCGATAGTACCCTTTGTTAGTTTTTCTTCGCGGTTTGCGGTCTGGTTTGTTATCCTCGGAATTATACTGGCAAGTTCAACAGGCAATTTGACTCTATTCTGGATAGGCATCGGACTGATTGCTGCATCGGCATTGTTCAGTCTTGTAACTCTTCCGGTCGAACTGGACGCGTCACGCAGGGCTCTCGCATGGCTCAGAGATTCACAAGGACTTACTGGAGAATCTTACTCGCAGGCTAAAGAGGCTCTTTCATGGGCTGCAAGAACTTATGTTGTAGCGGCGCTCTCGGCTATCGCAACACTAATCTATTACCTTGGATTCGCAAGAAGAAATTAATCCCGGCGGACAAACGCGATAAATGAAATTTGACAACATACCTTCGCCGTGCTATGTCATCGAAGAGAACCTTCTGCGCGGCAATCTCGAAAAAATAAAAAAATGCGGTTTAGATGCCGGTGTGGAGATAATAATGGCGCTTAAAGCCTTCGCCGGCTGGGGCGTCTTCCCTATTATAAAAGAGTATATCCCCCTGACAACCGCCAGTTCCGTGAACGAGGCGAGGCTTTCGTTCGAAGAGATGGGAACGCTTACCCACTCTTATGCTCCGGTATATAAACCGGAGGAGTTCAGAGATTTTCTTAAGTACAGCAGCCATATAACGTTCAATTCTCTGACACAGTGGGAGAAATATAAATTTGATATGCAGTCGTACGACAGGAAAATTTCCTGCGGACTCAGGATCAATCCGGAATACTCCGTTGTGGATACTGGTTTGTATGATCCCAGCTCTGCAGGATCAAGGCTCGGTATAACATCGGATCAACTCGGAGATGCTCTTCCGGAGGAAATCGAAGGACTCCATTTTCACAATCTCTGCGAATCGGATTCGTACGATCTGGAGAAGATACTTATCCGTGTAGAGGAGAAGTTCGGGCGGCTGCTCCCACAGATAAAATGGCTCAACATGGGCGGAGGGCACCTGATTACAAGGAGTGATTACGATATAAATCATCTTATAAATTTACTTAAAGATTTTAAAGGTAAATATCCGGATCTGCATATCATAATGGAACCGGGCAGCGCGGTTACATGGCAGACGGGAGTTCTCGTTTCGACCGTGGAGGACATCGTTGAGAACCACGGAATTAAAACGGCTATTCTCGACGTTTCCTTCTCATGCCACATGCCGGACTGTCTGGAGATGCCATATAAACCTAAGATAACCGGAGCAACCGATCCTGTTGAAGGCAAGCCTACATACCGCATGGGAGGCAACAGTTGTCTTGCAGGAGATTTTGTGGGTGAGTGGTCTTTCGACAAAGAATTAAGGGTTGGCGACCGGGTCGTATTCGAAGATATGATCCATTATACCATGGTCAAAACAACTACCTTCAACGGAGTCACACACCCTTCCTTCGGAATTATACGGAGCGACGGCAATTTTAGCATGATACGGCAATTCGGATACGAAGATTTCAAATCCAAACTATCTTAATGAGATCCATAAATAATAGAAGAGCAGGGTTCTATACACTGGGATGCAAACTCAATTATTCGGAGACGTCGACAATAGCAAGACAGCTGGAAGAGCACGGAATTATACGCGCGGACAAAGGGGAACAGGCGGATATCTACATAATCAATACCTGTTCCGTAACGGAGAACTCCGATAAAAAATGCCGTAACACAATCCGCAAGATCATTCGAGAGAATCCTAAGGCTATCGTTGTCGTAACCGGCTGTTATGCTCAACTCAAAGCACACGAGATAGCCTCGATAGAGGGAGTCGATCTCGTGATAGGCAACAGTGAGAAGGGCAGCATCGCGGACATGGTCAAATCAATGTCCGGCAAGAGCGGTACAGTTATCCACACATGCGATGCGGAAGATCTGACGTCATTCTTTTCTTCGTTTTCAAGCGGAGACAGAACGCGTACCTTCCTTAAAATTCAGGACGGATGCGATTATAAATGCTCCTACTGCACCATTCCTCTCGCACGCGGAGGAAGCAGGAACAAACCTATCACCGAAATAATCGCAGAGGCAGAAAAAATAGCGGCGAAGGGTCAAAAAGAAATCGTCGTAACAGGCATCAACACAGGAGATTTCGGCAAAACTACCGGAGAGAGTCTCTACGAACTGATAAGCCGACTGGATAATGTGGAAGGCATCGAACGCTACCGTATATCTTCCATCGAACCGAATCTTTTAACGGATCAAATAATTGAATTCTGCGGAAGTTCTGCAAAATTTCAGCCTCATTTTCATATACCGCTGCAATCAGGCTGCGACAGAATATTAGGGTTGATGCGGCGTAGGTACACTACTGCGTTATTTGCTGACCGGATAGAAAAAATCCGCAGACACATCCCCAGTGCGTTCATAGGCATTGACGTTATTACAGGATTCCCCGGAGAAGGCTGTGAAGATTTTAATACGACATTTGAGTTTCTCAGATCGGTAAATCCTGCATTCCTGCATGTATTCCCCTATTCTGTACGGCCTAACACTCCTGCGGCGGAATTTCCGGATAAAGTAGCTCCTAAAATCATCGCTGAACGGGTACGTATCCTCACTCAACTGTCCTATGAATTTTATAGAAAATTCTCCGAAAAATTTATCGGCTCGGAAGCCAAAGTTTTGTTCGAGAGTACCAGAAGAGGAGGATTTATTTTCGGCTATACCGAGAATTATCTTAAAGTGCAAGTTCCTTATTCCAAAGGTCTCATTAACACTATCGCATCCGTAAGACTCGATGCTATGGACGGAAACGGCAATATAAACGGAAGTTTGCTACAAAAGAATTCCGATTTGTATTTAAAATAAAAAAGTATATATTTGCAGTCGCAACGCCCGGATGGCGGAATTGGTAGACGCGCTGGTCTCAAACACCAGTGGAGCGATCCGTGCCGGTTCGATCCCGGCTCCGGGTACGTAAAAAGCGTGATAATCAGTTGATTATCACGCTTTTTGTTTTCTTCAGGGTATAAAAAAGGTGTAAAAATATCATAAATAAGTATTAATAATAAATAGCCGGATCACTCCCGGCTATTGTCTTTATAAAGAATCTTGAATTTTTGTGTAAAGTTCAAATAATTTGTTCGTTTAGCGTGTCTTCATAAGCGGATGCTAAATCTCTTAGAGTTGTATTCATAATATATTTAGCTTGTAAAGCAGAAAGATTAAAACGCTCCTTTATCTGCTCTTCTCCCTCGTCCCCGCCACATGATTCTCTAAGCAATGAAACCAAATCCTCGATACCTGACTTATCTTTTAATATAAGTATGTGCCCTCTATTTTTTTCTATCATATCATTCAGCATTTTGAGTTGTTCTTCAATTTTGCCGAAGATGTAATAACTGTATGAATGCGTGAGAGTGAAATTAGTTATTTAATACTCCTTACTTCTATTATATCATCTTCATAATAGGTTTCGGACTCTTCCCAACCTGTTTCATAATTAACGAACGGATCGTGATCGGGATATGTTATTTTTCTTTTTTTCCAATATTTATCGGTTCTCAACTTCTCTTTCATTTCCGTAGTAACTATTTTAAGGAAGTCCGATAGTTTCTTATCCTCAGCGTCCTATAAGTCTTCATTTATTAGTTCTAATTCCCGATATAAGGAAGTAGGAAGAAGGTCATGGGCAATATAAAAAAATCGAGATTCGGTAATGATAATACCCATTCTCCGTTTTTATGATCTAATTTATTCATAATAAAAGGTATATTATTTTTGGCTGACGTTTAATATTTCTTTTCTTTGTTAGCAAATGTAAAAACCGATATTCACTGACCGAAATTCTCACGTACCAAATGAAAAATAAAACACTTATCACAGCGTACCAATATTGTAAAGATAACGGGCTTTATTTGGGCACAGGTAATCCGAACGCCAAAATTCTGATCGTTGGAAAGGAATGCGCCAAGTCGGGCGAAAATGAAAGTATAACTCTCGAGTTGCTTAAAAAATGGGAATCGGAACTTGTGGATGAAAATCTGGCAGGTTGGGATAATTACCTATATCCTTTTTAGGAGGGAAATAAAGATTTCGATGTTACCTATCCCTACAAAAGGCAATTAAATAAACCTGACAGAATCAAATTCGACAGCACGTCAAATTCCTATATTTATTCGGGTGGTACAAGCGATACGTGGGTAAAGTACCAAAGGATAAACGATGCGGTCTTTAACGATGGAAGAAAAAGTGAAGTGATAAATTTCCACGAAAATATATTTATAACGGAACTGAATCAAATCCCGTCTGCGTTCAGTTGGCATCAGGATAAAGAATTACGTGCGGAGGGTGTTGCCCGAAGAGCTAAAATGTTCAGTTCTTTAGAATTTTTCAGGCATTTCCCTGTAATAATACTCGCCTGCGGTCATTATCCAAAAATGTTGGAATTGAGTATAGAGGAAATATTCGACGTGGAGTGGGATAAAGAGACAAGAGGAGAGAAGCAGCAGTTTTATAATCTGCATTATAGTAAGGATCGCAAAAGAATCTTAGTACATACCAGACAGATGAGTATGGCTGTTACAAATAAACTCATTGATTCCATTGCAGCGGAGATAAAACTGTTTATTTAAAAACAAAGACAGGCGCATTACCCTTCCTTTATTTAATAACATTTTGAAGAAACTATAAACTTCAACCATGAAAACTGCGCCTGCCGGAGGTTTAGAAAAGTTATGGCGTGGATTGCTAAATGTTTGTTTCCCTCAAAACTCCACGATGTTAATTTTCATAAACTGTTTTATTGTGAGTGACTATACGACTTCAGCAAGTATGTAGTCTATAGAGTATAGTTTTGTGATCTCTTCTTTTTCTATGATTATATCATCGTAGTGTTTGGGTTGGGAGTTGGTCAAACGGACGTATCCTTGTCTATTTGTCTTACGGATAGTTCGGATTATTGTGTAGCCTACGGTTTGAATTACATACATTTTACCGTAAACTATAGATCCGGCATGCTCGTGTACCAGAATCATCGCACCTAACGGTATCTTGGGATTCATAGCCTCGTCTATGTTGTTTAAGGCGAACTCGGAATTGCGGACTATGGATAGTGGCAGATATAATTTTTGTATAACTGTGGGAGAGGTTGTATCGGATTCTCTGGGCACTCTTTCGAAAACGGTGATATTTTTAAAGACCTCGTTGCGGACTTTTAATTCGTTGGGATCTTCACTCACGCCATTATCTCCTTCACCGGTCAATAGCCAGCCTATACTGAACTGCGGATAATGTTGGTTTATGAGGTTGGCAAGTTCACGGCTCACTCCGTGATTGCCACGTTTGATCTGGTAGAGATTTTCGGATCTTTTGAGTCCGATATGATAAGCGAATGCATTTACGGTCATTCCGGATTCTTTGATAACGATTTTAATCCGTTGCCAGGCGGGGGTTTCTTTCTCCATAGTTTTATTCGATATAAGGTTAGATAGTGATATATTATACCGTTTCCGGTATCAATTATTGAATTAAATTATTTGGATTGAGTGCGGATGATATATCCGCAAAAAAAGAACGCAGGACAATCCCTAAACAGCGAGCAATTGGGGTAGCCCTAGTCTGGAAAGTTGCCCTGCGCCTATGCTACACCTTAGATAAAGGCATAGATAGGACCGGCAACCATTATTCCAGACTATTTCGCTTTACAGCATTCCCCAATTTTTGCTGTTAGAAATATAGGTTGTTCCTTAATCTATATGTCAAATCCTCACTTAAGTGGGATGTAAATATCTACACAAAGATAATTTATTCATACTAAAAAGAATTATTGGTACATACAAATATAGAAATAAATATTCGGAGTAACAATATTGTTACCGTACGAAAATTGAAATAGTTAGTTCTTTGTTTAATGACTGCAAAAAGAAACAGATCTGAGTTAATGAAAAAGGTTGCCGAGAAACTTAAGGATCTCAGGCACACTAAGGGCATTACTCAGGAAGTGGTCTATTTCGATACAAATATCAATGTGAAACGTATCGAGGTAGGAAGCATGAATATTTCTCTTACCACAATTGCAATTCTTTGCGAATACTACGGAACAACATTGGAAGACTTCTTCAAAGGTCTTTAAACCCTTACTATTTACTATAACCACTCCTACCCATTTCTTGTTGGTAGCGACCAGCCAAAGTTGGAAAAGTAAATACGCAAGGTTTGCCTTGGCAACCGTCACGGACGGCACCGACCTTTCGTATTTAACTTTTGCGACATTACATTTAAAGAATATAGAATTCGCCTCGGGAAACTTAAGCAAGCTTAGTTCCCTCTCGGCTGTCACTATATTTGCACACAACAGGGAATGGGAGATTATTCCGGGATAACCATATCCGCTATGCGAATGGGGATATAATTGTAAATATCATACTTAACAAATCCGTACTTCGATTTATCGAAGCGGTCAATGTCTCCTTCTATCCAGATATTTTCAAAGCCGTATTTAGGTGCATATTCTTTCAGGAAGCGCAACAGAACGGTAAAGTAAGCATCCTGGTTTAACTTTTTAAAATTGGCGGTTACGATAATCCCTATTTTGTCCGGCAATCCATGTGTACCTCCGCTTGTCTCCCAGAAACGGATATAAAGATCGACTTTTCTCGTTCACGCACATATAATATTACCGTTGCAGATACGGTTGTAATAAGCTGCTTCACGGTAGCCAAAATACTCGCACAGGAACAAGTTGAAGTCTGCTAATAATTCGTCCCATTTAGTTGTGGGATCGTTAATTGTATTTTCCATAATTTTTTATCTCTTTGGTTTAATGATGATTTGTTTTTTCTTTTTCTTTCGCAATTGTTCTGCCTCGTCTTCATTCTGATCGTAGTGCGATCCGAAGGCATGAGAAAACCAATCCCCGAAAGAGGAATAATCTTCAAATTCGTGGTTATATTCTTTCTGTACCTTCTCTTGACGGACGTTAAGGTTATGCTCCGATATAGCAAAATGACCGTTTAAATTACCATAACTGAATTGGCGGTCTATCTTTGATCCGGAGAAGGTTTGCCCTTTGTATTCGAACTTTATACCTTGTATTTCTTTGGTACTGCCGTTGAATTTATAGGTTGTCTCAACTCCTTTATCAGATAAGTTATCCTCGAAGTCTTTCAGGGTTTGGCTCTCGTCAATGGTTTGCCTGATAATACCGAATAATTCATGTTTGATCGCATCGGATCCCCGCAACCGTTCAGGTTTGACGTTCTTTTTCCCTTCCGAAAAATGCAAATGGTATTTAGCCGTTAGCATCTTACATACTTTCTCGTTACGGTAGCGGTCATTCTTATCGGAGATGATTTTGCCGTCGTTATCTACACGGTTAAAATTATATGACAATGCGAATGGTCTTTGTCGGTATGGCGTGCTATCAGGAATTGAGTATTGCGGATACCCATTCTGCGCATATAGTCACGGGCGATCAACCGCAGTCGTTCATCGTCCGTTGCCATTGCTTTGTCCTCGACAGGGAAATTCAAAGAAATATGACCGACAATGTTTTTGACTTTAGGATTCAGGAGTGTCTGCAAATTAAAATCACGAATCATCTGCTCCGGATCGGATTCATGTATTCCGCCAGTCTCGATCAGATATGCCTTTTCTTCATTAAGGGCATACCTGACGCAACCGCCGAAAGATTTACCTTTCGTTATCTTAGCCATCATTGCGGATCGTTTTAATCAGACCGTTTATTTTATCCGCAGACTGTTCGCATTTTCAAGCGATCTCTTTAAAGCCGAATGTATTTGCTTTTTTGGCGAGCTGGTTAAGGTTTGTCGCTTCTCCGGCGAGTTGCCGTATGGTTTGAATATGGTCTTTGTTGATCCTCTCCTTTACATATCCGTTTAAGATCAGTTCACGGATGACTTCGCTTCGGCTCTTACCATTCCTACGGACTATTGCATCGAGCAAGAGTTGTAACTTTTTATTCAGCCGTATGGATATAAAAAATGTTTTTTTCATGATATGATTATTTGCGACCATCGGGAGCAACTCTACCACTTTGGTGGTAGCAAGTTGGTCGGTTGTGTAACACACCGACATAAACTTGCTACCTTAAAAACAAGGGTGTAAGTATTCCACTTCCCGAATGGTCGGCGGTTAATATTTTTATACTTTAATGTGGGATTGGGATTCGCGTCAAATCCATTTTTTAGGTTTCCGGCTCTGGCGGATAGTGCCCAAAGATGACAGGCTATCCATTTGGATTTGTGTTTGCCATTGACCAGATAATTTCTCGACTCTTCTTCGATCTCGGATCTGGTCTTATGCCGGTTTTGGAGAAGTCAGTTTTCGAGTTCCGGACGGTTGAAATAGATGTGCTTGCCGTGAGGTTTGTAGAACGGGATTCTGTTGGTGCAGGTCAATTTATACATATAGGATCTGGACAACCCTGTAAACTGACACGCTTCGTCGAATGTGAGGACGGTCTTCTGTCCCCGAAGTAATTTCTCGATGTTATCGAGCCTTGTTTGAATTTCATTTTGCATAGGCATATTCAATTAGTTATAAATTTACCCTGCAAAAAAATGCAAAATAAAATAAGAGACAAAAGTTCTCTCACTTTCGCTCACTTACATCCGAGCGATAATATTTATATATTCATTATAACGATCATAGTCGTTATCTCCGTTTATGGCGCAGTATTTAGCACTGGAGAGTGTATTTCGTGAGATCGGTTTGCCACGTAAGGATATGAAACAGTTGTATTTTGCAGATACCGCCTGCCACATTGGAGTGATCAAACCACGTTGGCTCAACTGATACAGATATAACAGAGCTTGCGGCCATCCCGCACCATTAACGGCTGTGTAAGTTTACAGGCAAACAACTCAACAACCGCCTTTTCATCAACCGCAGGCTGAAATACCTTCTCCTCATTGAAAAGATAAACAATATGCTTTAATTGTTTGTTATTGAACCGTGAACCGTACATATTAAAAGTATTTTTGAGAACTTATTGTCATTACCACAGCGACATCTGAGAAGGTCGGAATGAACGACATTCCATATCTATAATTTTCCCAGCAGGGATCTTTGAAATGTCGAAACCGGGTTCGAGTGACGGACAGAGTAACTTGACGTTCATATTCGCTTTTTCTGGAGTAGCATAACAGTACAAACAGCCATTGTCACAGGTAGAATAATGACCTATGTCTATCGACTCCATACAGTTGCAATGCGGACGAAGATATTTTTCCTTTACTTTATCGAATCTATATCCGACGATCTCTTCGATCTGCTTCCGTTCGACACAGGCTCCGTGCATTATCCCGTATTCATCCAGATCGACTTCGGTAGCACATGTCTCAATTGCATGCCCATACTGCGATGCAATTTGTCCGAACATATTACCTATTGCCATCATATCTTCAATGTTCCGCTTTTGCACGGCAAGTGTATCAATACGTCTGGCAACAAAGCCATGATGTATTATGAATCCTATCATACACTTATAGGAATATGGCGATAGTTCCCGGCATAAATATTCGAAGGCTCTTCTATGAAAATCCATATCGTATTTCAGTGAGAGCATTACAGGATCATAACGCCATATCATTCGCTGGGAGCCGATAATGTCTGACAACTTCTTGTAGTTTTCAACTCGGTCCTGTAAACTTGGCACATTAGCCTCCATTTCTCTTTCGTAAGGGTTCATCGTAATGTTGAACAGGTATTTATAATCCTGTAGCTCATTAAGTCGTGAGAGTATTGGAGTAGGGTTCTTTGTGCGGAATACTATACAATCAACCACGTCCGGAGTTAGTGGCACACGATAATATATCCCGCTTTTTGTATTGTGGGTAACTATCGCATAACCATCATTTATGCGGTTCAGGAACCATTCGCTGTGGAATGCCGGTATATCTGTCCGACGACTTGCACTGATAATCATATTAATCTCTGAAGCCACAAAAATAAAACAAAAAACACAGACTTTCTTAAAAGTCTGTGTTCCGATTAATTTCTTATATTGAGTATTATTCCGGCAGTGAGTAATTCACTATCATCCATTCCTCCTGTTTCCTACGCTTGACATTCGCCGCTGAAACTGTGCGGTCAATCTTGTGGATAGTCCAGTTATACTTTTCGGTATATTGTCTTATCAAGTCATTCGGATACATAGTAAGCATGAATTTGCCTTCTATCGTCGAAATGGTATCGAGAAGTTCCCGCAGATTTTCTTCACCAAACATATTCTCGTAATGTCCCATATTACAATTCACATAAGGCGGTGCGAGATAATGGAAAGACTCCGGAGTATCATATTGGCGAATCACATTGATCGCATCGTCCTGTTCTATGGTGCATTTTTCCAGAAGATTTTTCAACTCGATTGTAAAGTTAGCCTTACCTTTCTCGAGTCTTCGTGCCGTCTGACTTTTTCCTGTACGACATAATGAAAACGAACCCGTGAAATCACTGGAAAAACAAAGTTTACTCATCGCCCATACCGCCCAAGCTCGCTGAATATTAGAAAAATAATCGGGATGATTGTATATGAATTTTGCAACATTCATCTGTTCACGACTATGAAGTGTCTTCTTTATTTCTTTTGAAAGGGTAGTAAAATCTGAAACAGCTGTGCGGTAGAAATTAACGATCTCTCCGTTCAGGTCGTTTATAATATTTATTTCAACGGGTTCTTTTGCAAATAACAATGCCGCGCCTCCGGCAAAAGGTTCATTGTACAGATGGTGTGGCGGAATAAGGGGTAGTATATCTTTGAGCATATTCTGTTGTCCGCCATAATAGCTGATAGGAGTTTTTAATTTAGGTTTTACGATTCTCGCCATATTTGTCTTACATTAATAACTTAACACACTTATATACTTTAATGCCCCAAATAGGAATATACTTATCTTATGATTAATCCAATTTTATCCCGCCTTAAAAATACCCCCCCCCCGTATAAATATTTACGATAATAATTATTCTTATAGCTATTCTATTTATGAACTTATATTAGGGATAGATTTAATATTAACTAATTATAATTATACTGAGGGTATAGGTGCGACCTTTTATATAGATTTTTCTTATTTAATTCGTGATACTGGATTTTTCTATTTTTCCGGAATTAATAATAGATACTTAAACGTTAATGATATAGTTTATTATTCTGAAACGGTTGCAAATATTAAAGCGATTCCGATATCATTGTCAAATAAGTTTTGGATAAATGCCGCTTATGGCGGAGACCATGAATTACATTTTTTCATCCTGAATAATGATAAAACTATTATAAGTCAATCTTTATATATCCGGTTTATGTAAGTTTGCTTTTTATAGATGATGGCTACCCAATCGGTAGCCATTTTTTTTGTCTGCTCTAAAATGAAAACTATTTCTAAATTTTAACTCATTGATAGTTAATAAGTTAAATAAATTGATTATATTTAAATATTAAATAATGAAATTATTTTTTGATACTGGGTACAATTGGTTACATAACCAATTAGATAAAGAAAATGCAAATTAAATCGTTCATAGAGTTAATAAGTGTATTAAAAGATAAAAGAGCGTGTAGGGAGTTTTTAGAGGAACAAAGATGGCATGGTAAACCGATCTGCCCGCACTGTGGAGTAGAATCGGAAGAACATTATAAGTTGAAGTCACGGGGAGAATTTAACGGACTTTATAAATGTAAGGAATGTAGGAAAAGGTTCACGGTAACTGTGGGAACCATGTTTGAGGGAAGTAATGTATCACTGGAAAAATGGTTTTATGCTATCTATATCTTCCTGTCCCATAAAAAAGGAATAAGTAGCGTACAGTTGGCAAAAGATATAAATGTTACCCAAAAGACCGCTTGGTTTATGCTTCACAGGATAAGGCATAATATGAGAAACAAGATAAACGTGAATTTTGACTATGAGACTCAAATTGACGAAACTTTAGTTGGTGGTAAAAATAAAAAACGGTTTAAAGATACGCAGGGAAGAAGTAAGAAAATAAAGAAGTCAGTTGTAGGATTGCTTTCCAAAGGTCAAGTATTGGCAATGGTTGTTCCTGATAATTCAGCGGATATACTTGGCCCGATAATAAGAAAATTAGTAAGACGAGGTTCCACTATAATTACAGATGGTTGGAAAGGTTACAATGGGTTACACAGAGAGTATGAGCATCAAAGAGTTATTCATAAGGAAAATGAATATGTAAATGCTGACGGATATCATACTAATAGTATTGAGGGATTTTGGTCACATTTGAAAAGAGGAATATTTGGGATATACCATCTTGTTAGTCCTAAACATTTAGATAAGTATTGTGATGAATTTGCATTTAGGTACAATACCCGTAATATTCCGGATTTGACACGGTTTATGATGTTTATTATATCCACTTTTAAAAGATTAAGATATGCTGAATTAATATCTGATTATGGGTATTATTATCTGATAAAACAGTGGATGGAATACGAAGAAGAATAGAAAGTTAGCAGCTCACGTATAGGTGCCTTGTTAAATAATTCTTTATCTTTGTACCGTCTCTAATGGAGACGTACATAATGGGAAGCGTTTAGCTTATTCCTGACCGATGAATCTGGACAGTTCAAAAAGTGTCGAAGGGATAATGAAGGCGCTCTCCTTTGGTTTGTTTATGGAGTTTTTATGCCATACAGCCGAAGGCGTGAGCTGTTTTCTTATATTCGACACGGGCTTGTCCAGAGCCTATCGGCGGTGTGAGTTATCAGTCTCGCGCCTCTCTGTTTGAAAAATCTTCTTTGAGACTGGGAAGATAAAATCAAATGTTTATGAAAAGTATTTGTTATGGGAAATTTGCAAGGTATAGCCTTGTGGCTTTAGCCATTGTTTTGATGGGTTGTAACGACAGTGACAATGAGGAACCGAATGGTGGAAACGGTGAGAACGGGAATGTGCAGATCAGCACCCTTAATATTCAAGGTGCTGAACAACTTATGATTTATGATGCTTCAAAGGTGCGTTCAACAAGAACGTATGAAAAGGATGAAAATGGAAACTCTTATGATTGGTTCGATGGCCCTGTTGTACTTAAAGTAAATTCTGCGGGTGAGACGTATCCAGTACGTGCTTATGGGGAAGATGGTGAGCCGATTGAATATTATGTAGAATCAATAGACTATTTGACCTCTAATTATGTTTTATTCAAATTAGAGAATAGCGCCCTGTCTTATCTCGTAAGAATTTCAGATGGAAAGGCTTTTGAATTTAATTCTTTTGAGTATACTGAAATGGTCGGACTTGAAGAAGATTATCTTTATCTTATATCTTGTGATATAAACGGAAAATCCTATTATAATATAAGAGTTTATCTGCCAGAATCGGGGAATGTTCAGATAGAAGAGTTTGCAATTAAACCTGTTCATTTCACGAATAATTATATTGTGAGCGGGAGTGTAATAAGAAATAAGAATACAGAACAATCGTTTAATATTAGTTCTGATTCCAATGGTATTCTCGGCGTAAACTATGAAAATGATAAATTCTATTATGCTAATCGGGAAGGTGATATGCTTATGATAGCAACAATTGTTAATGGGCAGTTGGAAGAAAAAAGTTTCTGTGCCTTTAATGGTTATGCAAGATACTTGTTTTCAGCAGAACAAGATGTGGTATATGTCGTGGACGAATTCGGTATAGCAACGTATGATGGCAATACCGGAGAATATGGGGTTGTAAGTTGGGAACCTGATTGGAGTTCTTTCGCTGAAGCGAACCGTTTAACTGTCAGAAAATTTGCAATAATCGATAAGGATAACAGAATATACATCATGGATTATGACTCTGACCAAGTTTTTTACGAATTGTTCGATCCTCAGAATTATGTTAATTATGCAATACAAAGTATTCAGTACATTTTGTCAAGCAACAGGTTTTCAATAAATGCGTTGAGGCTTGTAGACAGTAAAAAGGTATTGCTATCTATGGATGTGATGACTGACGGAATGTTGATAGAAGTAGAAGAGTACGATAATACGATACTGGATATTGTACCGATAAATTAAGAACAATTAATACAAAGGGAAACCGGCTTTGATTAAAGCCGGTTTTCTTTTATTATTGTTGGTGCATTAAAGTATATAAGTGTGTAACTTAAATATGGCGCAAAATATAACCGATTGAGAATGAAAAGATTCTACATTTATTTACAATCAATAAAGCAAGATAGTCAATAAAACCTTAAATAAATTTATGTTATCCGGAATATGCTTATTATATTTCCAGTTCCGGCAATGCGTTCACTGCTTTTTCTTTCAGCGAATCGACTGCACGGGAGTATTTTTCAATGTGTTTCAAGCCACTGTGTCCGAGAAGGGAAGCCACTGTCTTAACATCCGTTTTCAGTGCGCCCATCAGGTTTACCGCAAAGCTATGACGGGCGCAGTGCCATGTAATTTTCTTTTCTATTCCGGCACGACTAACCCATGTCTTTAATGCTTTCAAACAACCAGTATGGCTCGGCAATGTAAAGATAGCACAATCTTTTTCAGGTCGTTCACCTATAAGTTTTATTAGGGTATCGCTTAACGGGATAATGACAATTGATTTTTGAGATTTTCCTCGTGTCTTGTTCTGCTCGAACTTCAACAACCGATTGCTAAAATCCACGCCTGCCGTCGGCAAGCGTTTTTTGCATTAACTTTGGATTTTATTTAGCTTTTGTTTGCAATTTCGCCATAACCAGAAGATTTACAACATTCGTAATTCATTGATAATACGGCATAAATATAAATAAATATTTGAAATAACGGGGTGTAAAAAAGGTGTAAAAAGTAACGAAAAACTGTCATAATAAAGGAAGATACGACTTCTTTCAAAAAAGTTTAAGCGCTAATAATTAATGCTTTAAATTCCTTTGATTGGATATTGTTTGATAGGTTGTGTATCGGCTCCGGGTCCATTTTAAAAACTTCCCCGACATTTATGATAAATGTCGGGGAAGATTTCTTTTTTGTTTGTCCATAGTGTGGAAGCAAACGATTTTTTTTGCAAAAATCATCCCACCGTTCCACCGATATCCCAGAAAAATGCTCGGAACCCTGGTCTTCCGTCGTGTCGCTTAAATGTTGTAGTCGTCCGAGAAATTTATCAGATACTTTTTCATCGACAAAACAAAGCAGCGAGGAGTTCATCGTAGGCCAAGCGTGGGTTCCGTAATGCGGTTCCCCGGTATCGTTTCCCCTGCCCATAACATCTTCCAACTTGTGAATCCACGGATACCGCAGCGGTCCAGGATTTCCAGCACATCATCGTATAACGCCTGATTGCAGGATATAAATATTGCTTTCATATTTTTACTTTTTAATGGAGCGGGAAAAAATCCCTGTCCCTTAAGATTATTAAATCGCTTCCGATACTACGGCATTCTTACTACTTCTGCGTTTGCGTTTCATACCCGTACCTGCAAACACGCAGTAGAGAACAGGTATGAGAACAAGGGTAACGAGGGTCGATATCGAAAGCCCCCATACAACCGTCATGCCCATCGACCGCCACAGTTCGGATCCTTCTCCTCTGTCTACCGCAAGCGGAACCATGCCGAGAACGGTAGTCAGGGTAGTCATCAGGATCGGCCTCAGACGGGATTTACCAGCCGTTACCACAGCGTTTATAACCGTCATACCCCTCTCACGGCAGAGTATGGTGTAGTCGATAAGAACGATACCGTTTTTAACCACAATACCCATAAGCATTATAACACCTATAAGTGCCATTACGCCGAGCGGAGTCCCGGTAACTACAAGTCCCAGTAGCGCCCCCGTAAACGCAAACGGCACGGAGAACATAATAACGAACGGATAGGTCAGCGACTCGAACTGCGATGCCATTACGATAAATACAAGTATGATTATCAACGCCATCAAAGTGAACAGGTCGGAGAACGTATCCTGCTGATCCTCAAAACTACCAGCAATTTGTGCCGATATTCCGGCCGGATAATCTATGGATTTTATTATGGTTTGGGCCTCACCGACAATATCACTAAGCGCTATCCCGTGTCCCAGGGAACCGGTTACGGTAATTACCCGCTCCCGGTCCTTTCTTTCGATTGTCGGCGGGGTTTGCGTTTCGACGACCTTACCCAGATCGCGTATCTTCAGAGCTTCTCCGCTATCGTTATATACGGTAATATTTTCGATATCTTCGACCGAGCGCCTGAAGCGGGGGTCGAGTCTGACACGGATATCGTATTCCTCCCCATCTTCGCGATAATAAGATGCCACCGAGCCGTTTATGCGGTTCCGGATATACGTCGCGGTAGTAGCAACGTTCAACCCGTTAAGAGCAAGTTTTTCCCTATCGAGATCTACTTCGTATTCCGGAGTATATTCGTCACGGCTTATAGTCACCTGTGTGCATCCTTCGACCGAGAGCAGTCGTTCGGCAATTTCCGCTGCGACCATATCAGTGTCCGTGAAGTCGTAACCGTAGATGTCGATATCTACTCCGGCCTGTCCGCCTACTCCTCCGGAAGAACCGCTCTCAATGACTTCGTATGTCCTTATCTCGGTATATTTTTTCAGATCCTCACGCATAAGGTCGCATATTAACGACAGACTCCGTTCCCTGTCGGTAACGCTGACAAGGCTTATATTATATGAAATGATATGGTTGCCGTTATCCTGCAGCGAACCAAAAATATCGTCGGTATCGGCCTGACCTTCCGTAAAATTTACAAATTTAATTTCCGGGTATTTCTCCATAAACTCATCGCTGATACGCAATGCTACATCCCGCGTTATCTCTTGCCGCGTTCCTACCGGCAGTTCGACATTTATGCTTATACGTGCATTGTCCTGTGTCGGAAAATATTCGGTTTTCATAATGGGTCCGAGCGTCATGACCGAACCGATAAATATACCGGTGGCTATCAATATAACCGCTGTCCGGTGGCGCACGGACCAACCGAGCAACCGCGAATACCACAATGATAACTTATCGAGCCCCTTATTGATAGGAGTAAAAAACATTTCGTATACCTTGCCGTGCTTAACGTCCTTGCGGAGCAGTTTCGAACAAAGCATCGGGGTAAGGGTAAGGGCTGCCGTGGTAGATACGATCATTACGATGCTTACTATCCACCCAAGCTGCGAAAAGAGGATTCCGGCCATACCTGTTATCATGGTAAGGGGTAAAAAGACGGCGAGCATAGTCAGGGTGGAGGCTATAACGGATAGTGAAACCTCGCTGGTAGCGAAAATGGCAGCCTGTTTGGGACGGCTTCCCCGTTCTATATGGGTAGTGATATTCTCTAACACCACTATTGCGTCATCCACCACCATACCGATAGCGATGGATAGTGAGCTGAGAGAAATAATATTGAGTGTATTTCCGGTTGCAAGCAGATATATAAAGGCGGCCAGCAGTGACACGGGAATGGTAAGAATGATTATAAATGTAGCTCTCCACCGTCCGAGGAATACAAACACCACCAGCATCACGATAACGAATGTTATCATGATCGTCTGTTGGAGGCTGTCGATGGTGTTGATAATACTGTCGGAGGTGTCTATTATTATCTCCATCTCCACGTCAGACGGCAGGGAGGCCTGTATTTCCGGAAGTTTATTTCGAACCATTTCGGCGATCTCAACGCTGTTGGCACCGGATTGCTTCTGAACCACTATCCGGCCGCCGAGTTTGCCGTTCGTATATGTTTCCTGCGCCCGTTCCTGCAACGTATCGTCGATAGTCGCCACATCGCGCAGATATACAGTTGCACCGTTGTAATGCCCGATAACAAGATCGAGCATTTCCGAAGCGTCATCAAACTCCTTTTGAACGCGGACCGAATAGGTACTGGAACTCACGTCGATATTTCCGGCGGGGATATTACGGTTCTCGGCGGCTATAACCGAGCCTATGATTTCGATGCTCATCCCGTAGGCTTCGAGTTTGTTCGGGTCGCAGTATACCTGTACTTCCCTCTGCGCCAACCCCGATACGGATACCTGTCCTATTCCGGTGATACGGGCAAGCGGGGTTGCGACCATATCGTCCAGTATTTTATAAAGGCCGTTCATGCTTTCCTTTGCGCTCACCGAGAGGATAAGAATAGGGATATCGTCGGTTCCGAATTTGAATATCACCGGATCGTTAGCCTCATCGGGAAGGGAAGACTTAACCATATCAAGTTTATCGCGCACGTCATTGGTGGCTACGTCTATATCGATCCCTTAATCAAATTCGAGATTAATAATGGACATATTCTCTTTTGAACTCGAAGTAATGTGCTTTAAATCGCTGACTCCGTTCAGGGTGTTTTCCAGGACCTTGGTGACGTTGTTTTCTATATCCTGCGCGCTGGCGCCTGAATAGGTGGTCATCACCATTATATTGTTCGTGTCGATTTCCGGGAACAGATTGATGGGCAGTCTGCTCATGGAGAAGAAACCGAGGATAGCGACGGTCACAAAAATGAGGGCCGTCGTTACCGGCTTGTTAACCGCTGTTTTATAGATACTCATAGCCTTTCCTCCTGTTTCACAATTTCTACGGCAGCCCCATTGGTTACCCTGCTTTGCCCGGTTACGATTACTATGTCACCGTCGTCCACTCCGGAAACAATTTCGAATAAGTCATCCATTCTGCGGCCTAATTCCACCTTTTTGAACGTTACCGTACTGTCCGGTTCGACCACATAAACATACCTGTCACCGGAACCGGTCTGCTTTACTACAGCCCGATCGGGAATAACCACGCGGTTCTCCGTGCCGTAGGCAAGGGTAACCCGGGAGAACATTCCCGGACGGATGCGTTCGTCCGGGTTGGCTATGATTACTTCCACAGGAAAAGTCCGGGTATTTGCGTCTATCGTCGGGTATATTAGATTTACCTTTCCGGTAAATTCCTCCTCGCCATAAACGTCCAACTGCACCGAGACTTCCATGTCTTTGGTCACTTTCGTATAGAGGCTCTCGGATACATTAATGAGAATTTTGACTGGCTTGATCTGCTCGACCGTCAGCACCGGGTCGCCACCCGAATACATATCGCCGTTATCGTAGTTGCGGGCCGTAACCACGCCGGATACCGGGCTTAGCAATTCAGTATTGGTCGTAAGGTTACGATATTCAGACAAGGATATATCGTAATCGAGTTTTCTGGCGTCCAGCTCCGACCTGGAGGCTCCACCGAATTCATGCAGTTCTTTGGTCCGTATATATTCCAGAGAATCGTTTTCCATCTGGAATTTAGCTTGTTGAAGACTAATAGTATCCATCGTGACGAGCCTCTGCCCTCTCTGAACGCGGTCGCCTACCTCAACGAATATTTTGTCGATACGCACCGAAGTATGGGGGGTGATATTGTTCTTCACGTTCGCTTCCACCGTGCCGGTGAATGTGCGGGACTGTTCCACATCCTGCCGGTAAACAGCTTCCACCGTTACCATCGTTTTTTCCTCCGCGATATCTTCCTGCTGGTTAGAGCCACCACATGAGTAAACCATCGCCACAACCGAGGCCTGCAACGGTATCTTTAAAAAATCCCTTTTTTTCATATTATTCGTTTTTATGTTTTTCTTCAATTACCGGTATATTTCCCCGTCACTGTCTCGAGTGCCGTCCTGTTGATAAGGAAATCGTAAATCGACTGATTCAGGTTCAATTGTGATTGGGTGAGGGCAAGCTGGGCATCGTTTATCTCGACAAGGTTCCCGCTTCCGGTCTCGTACATTTTAACAGATATCTCATAACCGCGTCTGGCTTCGTCGATACTGGAATATGCGGCGGCGAACTGCCGGACGTTCGTACGCATATTGTTCAGATACTGCATTACCGATACTTCGAGGTTACGCTCGATATTCAGCCTGTGCAGATCGGTCTGGAAGATATTTATCTTAGCCTGCCTGACATCGCTGTACCGCTTGCCGCCAGAAAAAATCGGGATTGATAACGTAGCTCCGATTATCGAATAGGGATTCCATTTGTAACTGCTGAACCTGAAATTGTCGTTCATCGAAGTCCACTGATAATTGAATCCGAGCGAGAGTGTCGGATAATATTCCGCTTTCTTCAATTCCCAGGTTTTTTGTAGAAGCTCCCGTTGGATATCGAGTTGACGCAGGTCGGTGTTTTCTTCCAGCGATATATATCCAGAATGATATTCGGCGATCTCTTGTTCAAAATCCGTCAGCCTTCCCGCGCAGTCGATACCGATGTCGAGATCGAGCCCTATAAGGGCCTTAAACTGCCAGAGAGAGAGGACGATGGAATTTTCGGCATCGTACATATTTGGTTCGGCGTTTTTTACCGCGACGTTCGAACGCAGTAAGTCATATTCGGAAGCGTGACCAACCTCAAATTTCTTTTTAATGTTTTCGTAATTGGTAACGGCATTGTCGTACGTCTCTTTGAATACCTCGTACAACTCTTTCGCCAGGAGGACGGTATAAAAGGCCGTCTTTACCTGTTCGATCATCTCTATTCTCGAACCCCGCGCTTGCTCCACAGCCATCTCCACGTCGAGGGCCGAAATTTTAAGGCTTTTCCATAGGGTCGGGGAAACTATCGGCATCGAGACGTTGAATCCCAAGGACCAGTTATTGTTCCGGCCGACCGAGATGCCTTCGGCGCTCCCCGAATCGCTGTCGTCACCCAGTTCTGTATCCATATACATCATCTGCTTCTTGACATTACGGTCATAAGAGGCACTGAAATCGATCTGTGGAAAAAGCGAAGCATACGTCCCCTTCTGCGCGTACCCTGCCTTTTCAATCTCCACGTCCGCTATTTGTACCGTGAGATTTTCGCTCAGGGCTATCTCAAGCGCCTTGTCTAATGTCAGCATTATATCCTGTGCAGTTATCGGTAAGACAAATCCCGCACAGGTTGTAAGCACAATTAAAAATTTCTTCATTTTCATATATTTTCCCTTATTGTTAATTTCTCCATCATCCCCGAAGAAGTCCACTTTGTGCTGATCCTCGCCAGTTCGGCAGTTCCTTTTTCGGTACAGATTCCTTTCAGTACGGTGGTTAGCAAATACAGGAAGTCGGCGGCGGATATTCTTTCCTCCCCGTACGACCTTTTTATCTGGTTCATCTGGTCGCGAAAAATCCGCATGATTATATCGGGATTCATTTCGCTGTCGAGGTAACCCTGCTCCTTCCCGTCATTAAGAATTTTTCTATGTTCCTCGATCAACTCTTTGCTGTGGCGGTCCAGGATTTCGCAGGCAGGGCCGTATTTTTGGATATCTTTATAAAACGCCGGGCAGAATCCCGACACATAGCCGCAAGCCGCCACCGACTGGATTATCAGTTTCTCGAGCGGGGTGTCGGAAAATTTTTCCATCCTTGATGAAAAAGACATGAATCGCCGGATTTCGTGATAAAGGCATTTGTTTACAATATCCTCTTTGTCCACGAACATTTCGTAAAGTGTTTTCTTGGACATTTTAAGACGGTCGGCGATAAGATCCATGCTTACCGTTTTAATCCCGTATTTAGAAAAAAGGATCGCGGTATTTTCCAGTACTCTGGTTCCATTCATATGTATGTATTATTTGATTCCGGGACGAATTTCGCAAACCACACTGGAAACTATTTGGGTTTAAGCAGTACAATTTTGGTTCAAATCAACACAAAAAGGTTTATTGTGGTTTGTACCGGTAAAGAATTGGTTAAATTGGAAACACAATATTTCGAGAAAAATTCTGTTTTTCTTTTGAATACATAATTGTAATGGAAAGACTTTATAAATATTTCGGGGGCGATTATCTGGAAGGACAACTGCTGCTGTCCGAACTCAATCCCCGCAGGATAAACCGGTCATGGAATAACATCACCTCCGATGCTCCATTGACCACGGGTAATGCAGTTTTTTATATTATTCTTTCAGGCGTTATGGAAATCAATATCGATAAGAGGACTATTGTGTGTAGTGCAGAAAAGAATAATTTTCTTCATCCTGTACCATTTAATGTAATTTACAGGGCGAGAGGAAGCGAGGACCTTTCGGGTTACATGTTTGTTGTCACCAAAAAATTTTTAGACGAGAATCTGGGCGGTAAAAGGCCGTTCCATCCTGACGATATGCAGGAATTCCAATTTAGTCCGGCTATCGATCTCGACAGTGCGCCTGTTAATGAAATTACCCAAGTAATAAAGGAGATGAAATATAAATTCAGCGACCAAAGCCACAAATTCAGGGAAGAGATTATTCTGTTGAAGGGGTTGGAGCTGCTTTTAGAAATAGCCTCCGTAATTAAAAAGAAAAAAACTTCCGACCCCGTCGATACTGCCTCCAGATTAGATAGGCTGGTCAGGCAACTTTATCCGCTATTGATGGAAAATTGCCGTAAGCACCACGAGGTTTCGTTCTACGCCGAAAAACTCTGTATTACACCACAGTATCTCAATAAACTCACCAAAGCCAAACTGGGGCGCCCTGCCAGCAATATTATTGCGGATGTCCTGATCACCGAATCCATATTACTGTTACAGAACCCGGAATTATCAATCCAGCAAATTGCGGAAAAGCTTCATTTCTCAGACCAATCGTCTTTCGGAAAATTTTTTAAAAAACATACCGGCCAAAGCCCTTTGATGTATCGAAAAGGGTTGGTATGGGAACATTGTTAGAGTTACAAGGTATTATTCCAGAGTATCACCCGTGGGATAATAAACTCCTCGCACAATTTTATCCATACGGCATCGACAGCCAGTTTAATGGTGGAGATAATAAAGAAAATTTATGGGAACGTCTTGGTTAAGAAGATAATCATTTCACAAACCGTATACCTATAAAATTATAAAATATTAAGTTTACCATATTCGGTTATTTGAGAATATCCTTAATTTTTCTAATATCTTTTACGCTTTTTTTACGAAATAATAAGGCGGCTATACATATTCCTACTGCAAGACATAAAAGAAGAGAAGAGGTGAGAATAAAATTATATATCATTTCCTGAATAACGGCAGACGTATCCGATCCTGATCCTGCACTGTATACCTTTATGCTCGCAAGCATTGTACGATAAGCATACAATCCCGGGATCATCGTTATACAGGCGGGGATGGTGAAAACTACGGGGGGATGGTTGATTCTGTGAGCGAAAACTATACCGGCCAGCCCTATGGCAACAGCTCCGCAAAGGGTCGCACTTACAAGTCCGTAACCCGACTGTAACAGAGCGTATCTCAGACAATGTCCCATTCCTCCGAGAAATCCGGCGACAGGAAGCGCCCTGCGCGGAGTCTCGAATAATAATGCAAAACCCACTGCAACGAAAAAACTTAAAAAAGCGTCTCGTAAAATTTCAATAACCATATCTAAAAATTATCAATTCCGATTAGCGTCATTCCTATAAACATACCCAAAGCTATGCAAAGCAGAATAAAACCCCCGAATACACCCCTCGATATTGCAGTGGGGTAATATCCTTTAACCAAATCTATTATAGAGTTTATCAGCGGGACGCCGGGAATAAGAAAAAGTACGGAAGTAGCCACAGCTGTTTCAGGAGATCTTCCGATACTGGTCAAAGCATCGAGACCGGATATAATGGTCGTAATAAACGAAGAACAAAGAATTGCAATCATTAGGTTAAAATTCTGTTTCACTAAAAACTGTCTGACTATCAATCCGGTCAGGGAAGCAATAAATGTAAACGAACCGTCTATCAAATCTCCCCCTGCAAGCAGACACAAACATGCGCACGCCAATCCTACCGATAATCTGATAATCCATGCCGGATGACGCGGAGGAGACGATACCGACTCGATTTTTTCTACAAATCGGTGAAAATTAATAGCCCCTTCAGCATATTGCCAAGTCAGTATGCTTATTTCTGTAATTATCCCAAAATGCGCACTATGATTCTTGACACGCCTTAATGCCGTAGCGGCATGGAGTGGATTATATTTATCGGTTGCTGTTACAGATATTGCCGTATATGACAACATAATTTCTAAATCGAACCCTGCCTTATCCGCAACACGCTGCAAATTTCGATTGATACGGTCGCAATGCGCCCCCGATTCCATTAATACCGAACCTATCTCGAGTATGGTTTTTACGAATTTATTCGCAGATATCTCTTCCATAAACATTTTTATAGAGGCGTATTGCCATGTTTTTATGAGGATTGACGTGCATTTTATTCCGTGTCAGTCCAAGAGCCTGTATTAATTTAAAACGTGTCTCCATTGGCATAATAATTTCAATCTATGTACCCTCGTTCGCCTGCCCTGTAAGGATGGATTAATAAATTCTTGTACTCTTGCAGTGCCTCAGCCTTCTCTTCCTCTGTACAATTATGATAAAGAATATTGACCGTCCTCTGCGCTCCCATTACAGCTATTTCCGCACTTGGATAAAGAAGATCGAGATCCGACACTGTCTGCTTGCTTGACACAACAATATATACCCATCCATAAGCCTTGCGTAGGATGGGCGTAATTTTCGGTACGGCAGCCTCTACATAGGCATATACAATTTTAGCTCCATGACGGATAATACCATTATGCTCCTGTGCACATCAGGGAAGAAATCCGGGTACATCTTCAAGCGGAATTGTAGGAGCTCCGTTTTTAACCACGTCTTTTACAGCAACTGGTATTTTAACAATTTTACCCTGCATCGCTCCCCTTCCGTTCCACAAGGTCTACTTCCGCTATCCGACCGTTAATCTGTAATCCCATAACAATCAATTAAATTCCCAAAAAATTTCTTCTTCCGCCGAATTACATCCATTTATCAAAATAACCGGAAGGTGCAACAGCTAAAGGCAAACATCCGTTGTTACCTTCCGGTCCGACCAAATAATTAACGAGAGCAGCAATCATGGTCATATCTTGGATTAATTTTTTCTGATTTTCGTCGCAATCATCGCTTAGATCACGAACAGAACCGTGGAGGCAAATAAATTGCATCCCGCAGCGCGGACATACTTTTTCCATAGTATTTAATCCAAATACCGAATTGTCTTCTCGGAAAAGATTTTTCAGTCAGTAAAATATGATAAAAAATTAACTTGTATTTTATGCCTAACCCACGAGGCAATAAAACAGTATCTGAACTGGCAGGTCTTCTGACTGACTCCCGTACCGATGCCTTCCCGGCTTTCACCAGTGGTAAATGAAATATTTTCAGTACGTTACAGAGCTTCACAGCAGCGGGACTGTCCGGGATTTTCACCCGGTTCCCTTTTATTACCCTCCTTTGAATAAAGAAGAGTAAACCAATTCGGCGGTAAAGTAAAATAAAAAAGTCGAGAAATAAAATACAGAGGGCTATTTTAAATTCAGTACCTGACCCAGGCGCTCAAATGACTCCGGAGTTATGTTAACATTAAAATTTAATTGCAGTATATTTTTTCGGTAAATTTTTCAGGAAAAATACCTAAATTGCGCTATTGCAAATAAATATAAAACCATTATGCTGCGTAGATCGAGAATAATTCTGGGTATAATTTTTTTCGTTTTAATAAGCATGCTGTTCCTTGATTTCACGGGAACGTTCCATCGGTTTTTCGGGTGGATGGCAAAATTCCAGCTTATACCGGCAATATTAGCCTTAAATTTTGCCGCGGTAGCTGTATTGATAATCGTGACAATACTGTTCGGGCGTATATACTGTTCCGTCATCTGTCCACTCGGTGTATTTCAGGACGCTGTTTCATGGACGTCAGGGAAATTTAAAAAGAAAAATCGCTTCTCTTATTCTCCGGCAATTTCATGGCTGCGATATGCCGTATTGGTGCTATTTGTGATAGCTCTTATCGCAGGCGTAAGTTCAATTGTCGTTTTGCTGGAGCCATACAGTGCCTACGGACGAATCGCATCCAATCTGTTCGCTCAGGTGTACAGACTTGGCAATAACCTCTTAGCATACTTTGCAGAGCGTATCGACAGTTATGCGTTCTACTCCGTAGAGGTACGGATAAAGAGCGGGGTGACATTCGGCATTGCAGTCCTGACGTTTCTTGCAGTCGGTTATTTGGCATGGCGCAACGGACGGACTTACTGCAATACTATCTGCCCTGTCGGGACAGTGTTAGGGTTCATTTCCAGATTTTCTATCTTCAAACCGGTAATGGATCCGGATAAATGCACCAAATGCAGTCTCTGCGCCCGCAACTGCAAAGCGTCCTGTATCGATTATAAAAATTATACGATAGATTACAGCCGCTGCGTAGCCTGTATGAATTGCCTCGGCAAATGTAAATTCGATGCCCTGCACTATTCGGCAAAACGACCGGAAAAAATGGTAAACCTTGAATATGAAGCGGAGGTAAAATCCAGTGGTGCAAGCGGAATGTCAAGACGTGGATTTTTAGGGGTGGTAAGTCTTTTCGCCGCTTCGCACGTCATTAAGGCACAAAATAAAGTAGACGGAGGACTTGCCGTGATCGTAGATAAGAAGATTCCCGCAAGGGAGACTCCGGTCAATCCTCCAGGTTCCGGGAGCGCACGCAATATGAAGCAGTACTGTACGGGATGTCAGTTATGCGTATCCGCGTGCCCTAACAACATACTCCGTCCGTCGGACAAACTCGGAACTTTTATGCAGCCCGAGGTATCGTTCGAACGGGGCTATTGCCGGCCGGAATGTACGAGATGTTCGGAAGTCTGCCCCACAGGAGCGATAAAACGCATAACCGTCGATGAAAAATCGGGTCTAAAGATCGGACGGGCGGTGTGGATAAAAGAGAACTGCGTTGTGAATCGCGATAATGTTATATGTACAGCCTGCGAGAGGCACTGTCCTACCGGCGCGATAACACTGATTCCGCGCGAACCGGATAATGACAAATCTCTTAAAATTCCCGTAGTAGACGATGAACTGTGCATAGGCTGCGGAGCCTGTGAAAATTTATGCCCTTCGCGTCCGTTCAGCGCTATCTATGTCGAAGGAATTACAAGACAAAGAATCATTTAAAACCGGATGAAATTATGGAAAATAAAAATAAAAAAAATATCAGCCGCAGGGATTTTCTCAAAGTTCTGGGTACGGGTACAGTAATATCGGCGGCGGCATTGACTGGATGCAAACCAGTACGTCAGACAAACACAAACAGTGCTACCGGAGAGGTTCCGACAGACAAAATGACCTACCGCACCAATCCGCATTCGGGAGATAAGGTATCTCTTCTGGGATATGGATGTATGCGCTGGCCTCTTCGCAAGAATTCTAACGGCGATGAGGAGATCGACCAGGATACGGTAAACGAACTTGTGGATTATGCCATAGCTCACGGTGTCAATTATTTCGACACCGCTCCAGTTTACGTTCGAGGTTGGTCGGAAGCCGCCACAGGAATTGCACTGGCACGTCATCCACGCGAGAAATTCTTCATAGCCACAAAGGCCTCGAATCCTCGCGGACCTTACGATTTGCAAGGCTGCATTGCCATGTATCATAAATCCATGAGCGAACTTCAGGTCGACTATATAGACTACTATTTGCTGCATTCCGTTGGAAACAGCATTGAGGAATTCCACAGGCGGTTTGTCGATAACGGATTTCTGGATTTCCTGATAAAAGAGCGAAGCGAAGGGAGAATACGCAACTTGGGCTGGTCATTCCACGGTATAGCAGAATGCTTCGATTACGTCTTGGCCTATAACGATATACAGTGGGACTTCTGTCAGATCCAGCTCAACTACCAGGACTGGAAAAACGCCACGGGAAGGAATGTCAATGCCGAATACCTGTATGCCGAACTGGTAAAAAAGAATGTTCCCGCAATTATTATGGAACCTCTGCTCGGTGGACGTTTGAGCAGACTCAATTCTTTTACTCAGGCTCCCCTGCGGCAACTGCGCCCGGACGACACCCCGGCATCATGGGCATTCCGCTACGCAGGAACTCCGGAACACGTTTTAACCGTATTGAGCGGAATGGTTTATATGGAGCATTTACAGGAAAATATACGGACTTATTCTCCGTTGGTTCCACTTACAGAGCCGGAATACGACGCACTCGAAAAAGTGACTGAAATGATGCTCGCGGCAGACTTTATTCCCTGTACCGAATGTCAGTATTGCATGCCATGCCCATACGGCATAGATATTCCGGGGATTTTCACCCACTATAACCGTGTGATCAACGAACAACGGATGCCGGAAGACAAAACCGATCCGGGGTACCGCAAAGCGCGCAGACAGTTCCTAATAGGCTACGACCGCAGCGTACCCAAATTACGACAGGCAAACCACTGTATAGGATGCGGAATATGTAAGCCGGAGTGTCCGCAGCGGATACCGATTCCTGATCAAATGGAGCAAATCGATAAATTCGCTGAATCGCTGAGACTCGGAAATAACAACAGAACAACGGAGCAATTGTAACATAATATCTGGAGTAAAAATATATTTCCGTTAATTTGTGTGCCCTAATTAACGGAAATATATATTATAATAACTTTTTACAGACAGCAAACACATTCCATCGAGCTTTTTTCATTGGTAATTTATGTCTATATTTACAACATTAGACGGAATAAATATTTTTAATAGCATACTTAGTATCGACAAAATGGGCAGAGGAAAAAATTTCAGCGTAAAATTTAAATGGGGAATGGAAGTAAAAATTATTACCGTGCTCGCGCTATGTATTATGATATGGTGCAGTGCCATGATCTATATCTATACACCCAATATGCCTATAATACTACGAGTTCTTCCAATCGGAATTATATTTTGCATAATCGTAACTGCCTTCACACAGATGCCTGTAAAACTCTCCGTCCGCGAACAAAGTATTGTAATCGGGAAGATAATGGGTAATGTAATAATTCCGGTGGAGAGCATATTATCGGTAGAACGCGTAGAACCGCAGTTTCACAGTAAATCTATTCAGATATTCGGAAGCGGAGGATTCTTAGGTTATACCGGTAAATTCAAGAATTTTACCGAAGGACGTTATACAGTTTACGCCACAAGAAAAAAAAATCTGATACTGGTTAAAACTCGGAATAAAAAATATCTGTTCAACTGCGACCGGTCTTACGAATTTCTCGATATTCTCACAAACCTTAACCCGCTTCTTTAAGGTGGATGTTAATTGCAGGGTATAATTTTTGCACCTCATAATAGTAAATTATATTTAATTAAATAACACTATTATGCCGGCAAAAAGCGAAAAACAAAGGCGCCTTATGGGAGCCGCGTTATCCTATAAAAGGGGTGAAGAAAAAAATGTAAGTTCCAAAGTAAAAAATGTGGCTAATGAAATGTCGGAGAAGCAACTCGAAGACTATGCCTCGAAGCCTGCTTCAAAGAAAAAAGAGAATAAGTAGGTATGCCGGACACGTTGAGACCGGTTTTTAGATACGGGAATTTATAACTCGTTCGTATCGACATCGCTGGTTTCAGGAACCCAATTATCTTCGAATGTATTAAGTTCGCACATTATGCGGTCTACTTCTTTTAGTAATTTTTTATATTCCTCTCCGGATGATTCTTCCAGTTTAGCCTGTACTTCATCCAGTTCCGTTTCAAGCTCATACAGTCTGTCCATAAATATACTTTATAAAAGATAAAGGCAAATTCAATACCATAGAACGTAATTTTTGTATAAGAAGCCATAATTATAATATCACGAAGCGGCGTAACGGATTGGTAAAGCCAGAAAGTTCTATTATATTTGTATATTAAAATGTAGAATAATCAAATTTTGATTTTTCCACTGTTTGTCCTGTTCGCTAAGGAAAGTAGACGATTGTATGGTTAGAATAGGATAAAGGACAGGTGGAGGAGTTCATGTCGGCAACACTGTATACGGCATGGGCTCCGTTCCTGTTTATTCGAGGGTTTCGTCTACTCCTCCTTAGCACAGGATCGGAGTTTCCATGCCTTCTTTTTACTACGAAGGTAGGGAGACTCCGGAACAATGCAAACAAAGAGGATTAATTAATTCTATCATTTCCTGCTTAAAAGAAATTAATCCTCTTGTCCGTCAGTTTTTGCAGCACTTGTGAAACTCCTGCGGAGGCTGGCGGACAATCTTAACTCAATATATTTTTTCGGAAATTATTTCTAAATTATTTTAAATTTCAGTAATATTGTAACATCCTACTTAAAGTTGGGATAGAACGGTAATTTTATTCCTTTATTAATTTATTCCATAACAATCTCTTTGGCAGATAACGGGACTATTTCGGGTCCCGTTATTTTATTTTGTTTTCTTACCGCAGTTCTACCGCGCAAATCCATGCCTTCTAAATATTCGCCCCAATCATATAAAGATTTTTTAAATACCGCTTAATATTCAGATAAGATTCAGCAGCTACTTTCGCATCGTAAAACAGAAGAAACAAAATGAAATCAAAAATGAAATTTTCTAAAGCAACTATTTTATCGCGTGCAATGCTGTGCGTTGCGGCAGTAACTCTATTAGCGGCATGTTCCGACGACGACGATACGCCGGAAACCAAACCGGAAGTTATCGACGAAAGTTTATTCAAAGGCAGCGACATTTCGTCGGTGGCGGGTATGAGCAGCGATCTCGAAACAAAGGTGTCATCGGTAGAGATTTACAAAAACGGAGAGTGGAAGCTATATGCCATGAACAACTCCAAGGCTCCTGATTTTGAGAAACCGGCACTTACCGGATACTACGCTGGATCTTACACTCTTTCGGGCAATACTTACATGCAGTACTGCCTGGAACACGACGGGTCAAGAACGGTAATCGCGCCGAGGAAGCTTCCTATGGAGGGGCAGTCAAACTTCCGCGATCTCGGTGGGTATAAAACCGCTGAAGGGAAATTTATCAAATGGGGGTTGATATTCAGGTCGGGCAACGTAGGTTCTTTAACGGACAGCGATCTCGAATATCTTTCTACAATACCATTAAAAACGATCATTGACTTCAGAAGCGAGAGTGAAGTTGCCTCCGCTCCGGATCTTATTCCTACGAGCGTAATAAAGCACCTATCCTACCCTATCGCTCCGGGCAACATGTCCGAAGAGGAAATTTTCGGATTGATGCTCTCTGGTAATATCGACGGAACCAAGCAATATATGATCGATATTAATGAACTTCTCGTTCTGGAGTATCAGGACACCTACCGCGCATATTTTAATGAACTTATGAACGAAGACAATCTTCCGATTATGTTCCATTGTACGGCAGGTAAGGATCGCGCGGGATTTGCAGCGGCTATGTTCCTTAGCGCACTCGGCGTAGACAGAGAAACAATTATGGAAGATTATCTCCTTACCAACGCTATGAAGGGAGTTAGCGTAGAAAAATGTATTGCAGAGATGTCTGCCTTATTGGGAGAAGAACTTGGAAAAATCGCAGGACAAGCATATTACTACATGGATTCCGTACAAGAAGAATATATCAACAAAGCATTCGAAACAATCGAAGCGGAATATGGAGATGTAGAAAGCTACATTGTCAACCAGTTGGGCGTCGATACGGATAAACTGAAACAAATATTCCTTTATTAATTTTCATTTCGTAACAATCAAAACGGGAGCGGAGCCATAACGGCTCCGTTTTTATTATGTGTTACTGCTTTGTCCACACCAATTCCGAAGTATCGTAACCGTCGTTCCGTGCTTTTTCTAAATAACGCTCCATTACTTAAACGGGCAAGGGATGCTCGTCGCATCCCTTGCCCGTTCATCCGGCGAAGAGTTAAAACTCTCAGGCGAGATGTAATCGGTTATCGTTGTGTATACGTCTGGATTTATTGCAACGACCATGCCTGAAAGTAGATATCGGGAAATATTATCGGCATAAGAATTGAATCCATTGGAGTATTATTAATCTTAATTAGTTTTATTATGTATTGGTTATGGTATATTCTTATAGGTATTGTAGCAGGCTACTTCGGGAGCCTTGTGGTTAAAGGCACAGGATCAGGACTGTTGGTTAATCTTATCATCGGTATAATCGGCAGTGTTCTCGGCGGCTGGCTGTTCGGTCTTATGGGACTCAGTACGACTAACATGCTTGGGAGTCTTATTACTGCCACAATCGGCGCGATAGTACTTTTACTTATAGTAGCTCTGTTCACACGCCGCAGATAATACAGAGTGGACTCTCCAGCCTATAACATTTATTTTTTATATTTGTTATAGAGATAAAATAAATTGAAATGAAAACTATCGGCAAAATACTGATCGCCCTTCTGGCGGTCATAGCAGTAATATTCGTTATAGTGGCTATAAAAACTTACACATATTCGTTCGTAGAACACGAGACCGCATCTTCCGTAAGCATCGGCGAACCTGTCGGCATCTCGGACCACAGCCTCAGGCGGTTTGCCGGGGGAATAAATATTCCTACGGTCAGCAATGCGGATTACGAAGAGACTTACTTCCCTCCGTTCGACAGATTTAAAGAGTATCTCCGGGAATCGTATCCGAATGTCTACGAGGTGATGGACACAATTGTTATAAACAATTACGGACTCGTCTTCCGCTGGAAGGGACGCTATCCGAATCTTAAACCGATACTCTTCCTGTCCCATTACGATGTGGTTCCGGTACTCGGATTCGACCAGACAGAAGATAGTGTATCCTTAGGCGAATTTCGTCCTGAAGATCCCGCACTGCTTCCGATCGACGCGTACAGCGAAGACTGGGATCAGCCTCCTTTCTCCGGCGCAGTAGTAAACGGAAGAATATACGGGCGCGGAACTCTGGACATGAAGGGCATGTTATTCTCCTTGTTAGAGGCTGCGGATGCCCTCATCGAAGAAGGATTTATTCCTGAGCAGGATATATGGTTCGCATTTGGACACGACGAGGAGACGGGAGGACTGCACGGCGCCATATATATCGCGGATTATTTCAAACGACAGGGACTTACATTCGATGCTGTTTACGATGAGGGCGGTATTATCGACGCTAACGGACTTGACAAAGTCAGTAGTCCGATAGCTCTTGTGGGGATTGGAGAGAAGGGAATCCTGACAATAATTATAAAAGTTTACGGGATCGGCGGACATTCCTCCATGCCTCCTAAGAAGGGCTCCTTAATAATGGCCGCGGAAATAATGGAAAAACTCAATAATAATCAGATGCCCGCGAGAATAATACCTCTCATATCGGACTTCCTCGACAATATCGGCGGCGAACAGGGGTTCTTTACCCGGATGGCTATTGCAAACAAATGGCTGTTCAATCCGTTATTGATAAGGAGTCTCTCGAAGACCTCTGCGTCTAACGCCCTCATCAGGACAACCACTGCGGGAACCCGCGCCAAAGGTAGCGACGCGGCGAATGTTCTGTCGTCTGTGTCGGAGATAACTGTTAACTTCCGTCTGCTTCCGGGGGATACGGTCGAAGACGTTCTGGAACATGTGAAAAAGATATGCGAAGGATATGAAACAGAGATCGAAATCGTAAATCAGCGCGAAGTTTCCGGATTATCCCCTGTCGACTCCAAAGCCTACCGAGCCATCCAAAATACCGTAGAAAAAATTTATCCGGGAACGTTGGTCACGAGCTACGTGGCTATCGGAGGAACCGATTCCTTTAAATACCAGATAGTAAGCGATCATATTTACAGGTTTATGCCTATAATGGTAAACAGCTTCGAGCAGGGGACTATACATAATGAGAACGAGTATATCTCCATCGAAAACTTCGCGAACATGATCGCTTATTTTAAAGAGTTGATGAAGACCTATCACCTGACGGAATAATTCGATTCCGCCTCAATCTATTTTCAAATTAGTTATTCCTGACGTTACGGTAAAATCGTATCCGGGATATTCATATAATTTGAACTTCGGCTCTGTCGTGCCTTCGCGATAGCCCCATATAGAATCGTATTCATTCACATCCTCTCCCATATCCCCCAACTGACGCAGATATTCTGCCACGGATTTATTCTCTATTATGTATACTTCGGGAATTTTTTCTATTATCGGACTGTGGCTGCGGCTGTGGTCGTGACCGAATTTTAGTATCCTCTTCCCCTCGCGCGACAGGCCTACCATAGTGAAGGTCATACTTTTACCTATACCTGGAAGATTCAGTACGTTACGGTCGGTAGCAACAAAGGGAACCTTATTTTTATAAAGGAATTGCTGTATTTTCTTCGCGCTGAAGTTCTTGTGGCGCAGTAAATTTACCAAATCTTCAGTTTTTTCCTCTTCCTGCCTTCCGGCGCTCTTCTCTTCGGCACTCTCTTGGAGCGAGCGGCTGTTCGGAGTGAACAGCGAGTAATTCTCATCGAATCCTTTAACAGAGAAGGTATAGTAACACACAATCCCTGCGCTGTTAAGGACATTCCTTAATTTTGCCGTATGGCCGCGTCTGGAAGCGCTGACCGTGAAAACCAGTTGGTTCGTTATTATCCATCCTGCGGAGAGCAGCTTATCGACCGCTTCGCGCGCCTCGACAGTCATCTCCAGAGGGGACTGGAAGTGTGTCTGTATTATAAACTGTTCCACTCCGACGGAAGATGCCTTCTCTTTGAAATAGGTCAGTATCTCTATCAGTTCGTCATTTATGCGCATCGGAAGGTAGGCGGGGAGCCTGGACCCAAGTCTCACACGCTTTAACTCCGCATACTTCTCTCCATTCTTCCTCTTCTGATTGGCTTTACGCTTCCTGTTTGCCATACGGTAAACCGCGTCGAGAATTTTTCTAAGAGTCTTATTCTGACTCATAAGCGCGTCACCTCCAGTTATCAAAATATCGCGCAGCTGGGTGTCAGTCTCAAAATAATTCATCAGTTTGGCAAGCTTTTTATCCCAGGATTCCTTAGGAAGAAGGGACTGAAAATCGAAATTCAGACGCTTGCTTTGGAAGTCGTACATTCTCTGGCACGACGCACACAATCCTCCGCAAGCACATCCTATCGAATCGGGGATCATGATCGCCACTTCGGGATAACGCCTGTGGATATTATTATGGTTGGGAAGAAGCCATCCGGCCGCGTTAGGCTCTCCGGGAACAACAGTATCTTCCCTCTCCCATGCGCGTATATTACCGTAAGTTCTTATAAGATTCTCGGAATATATCACATAACTGCGTATGGTGCTGTCGTCGAAGCCATTGCCCTCGATATCGAGCAGCGAGAGGTAATAGAGGGTCACGAAGAACGGCATTCCCTTCCGTCGTGCCTCCATAAGAAGCAGCATAGTCTCCTTAGGCAGGCTGTAGTCGAGGAACAGATTGAGCTCCGTGGGACTTTTTATTGCCGTGGATAATTGAAACTTATAATCGGACCACCACCGACGCACTTGCCGCACCTTCTCGTCGTACGACATATCAGGTTCAAATTTATACGGATTCTGGAGACTGCGGCGGTGTTCTATTTTATGCACGAGGAGAGCTATTATCCTTTCTTTATTACGTTCACGTATACCGGCAATGCCCTTATCGAGACCGCTCTTTCATTTGCGCATGTGTGATCTCAGGGACGTATATGGCTCGGAAAAATATTTACCCTCCGCCTGCATAAAAAGAAAATACATATCTATGAAAATATCCGGATTTTCTCCTAATATATTTCCATTGAGGAAGCTCCACAACGACGCGAGCGTATCTATTCGAATATTTTTACCGTAAGAGAGTTCATGCACTGTCTCACCCTCGTAATCGACAAGCGTAAGGATCTGACGACAGGCATCCTTAACGGAAGGAGCGGACGAACAGGTATGCTTTTTTTCGATAAATTTCTTCAAATATACGACGAATGCTTCCGGAGATGACGTTTCCGCAGCAATTCCGGACAGCCACGGCAACTCCTCCCGGAACTTATTTTTAATCTTATCCGGCGACAGCTTTATGAAATTTTTATTCATCAATTAAAGTTTATCGTGTGGAAAATATCAAATTAAGAGGATTCTGGTATAATATCTTATTTAAAATACCATGATCGCGTCTTTTACAGGCAAAGTTCAGACCTATTTTGTCAGGAAATATTTTACTATCGGATGATCTATAAGATACTTTTCGTTATCCCCGCATTTACCGAGGTAGCCAACATCCAAGAATATTAATTTTACCGGATCGTCAGTGTATTCGAGAAATTTCTCCTTGTTGTCTCGTATCAGCGATTCCGGTGTCTCACTTACGTATCTACTTATCCCTGCATTTCCAAAAATACGACTGGTAAGCTCTTCGTACCCTATCGAATATAACGTATCGGATTCACCTTTTATTATCAAAAGAACGTCGTCTCTGTTCTCACATCTCAGACTGTTGTCGTCACGTCTGTCATAGTACTTATCGACCTCATAAAAACGGGAGTAACCCCTGATATCAATTTCCATATTGGAATTATAAGATGATAAATAAACCGAATTATTATCTTCCTCAAAGTACACGGGCGTATAATCGAAATCATCAAAAATATCGTTTTCTATATACTTCTGTGACCGCTGTTCGATATTGTGTGGAGTGATCCCCGGAATAAAAGTAGATAACAGCACCGCGAGTGCAAAGAGGCATAGCCACCTCAACCTGTAGGTATTCCTTTTGACGATGAATGCGATATAAAACACAGTTGCGATCGACGTAGTATACAGAAGATATACCCTCGCAGTAGTAAATCCATATTCGTTTATGCGGTATATTACGGCAATCCATGCCATAATCACTGCGGGAAGAACCCACAACGGAAGATAATCGTACAACCACCGGTAATATTTTTTTTCCAACAGATATTGAAGGGAATAAATAACGATACCTGCAAATAAGAATATCAGCGAGACGCTCGATACAGTCCCTTGGGGAAGTTCCCATGCGAAGAGTATCTTCGCAAAATATACATATAATAAGACGGCATAAATCAAGACGGCAGGGGATAAAATATAATCGATAAGTACTTTTATCGACCTTCCTGCTTTCACACGCCTGTCGTCCCTGTCGAAAATGAGAAACATTACAGGCCATAGCAGCACAGACGAAATTTTACTTAAAAATTCCACGATTTCCCAACTTCTATATTCCAGATTGAATATATACGCAGTAAAATTTATTATAGAGTGGAAGATCACGGCGAATAATGCCACGAGTGCACCGGATACCATAAGATTACCTATCATCAGGAAGTTTCTCTCGACAAATGACCGGTTATTGTCGGTTCTGTGTGAGATAAACAACAGAAGTACGGCGGATATATAAAGCACTAACACCCTCTCCTCCGGCCACCACAGGAAGAATGGAGGAATAACAGATAAAACAGATAAGTAATACATGAACCGGAACTTCGTACCGTAGGTCAACTTATTTACCGAATAGATCAGAGCCAAGACTACCGGATACAGGATCATTGCATTCGCAGAGGCGGAGACGGCATCGGGCTCCAATATCCACAGCAGGAAGTAAAACAACGCAACCAATATCTCCACTGGGGATCGGAAGAACACGTCTTTAATCCGTGTTCTTATTTTTGTTATATTTATTTTCATAATTTAGAATTTTAGTTATAAATATAGCTCAATAAACCACAAATCCCGCACTTGGCGGGATTTATTAATGATGTTTTAACGTATGGTCAGTAGGATCTGGAATTATTTTTCTCGTAGAAATTTATGAACGCTTTGTTGGCAACGACATTGCCTCCGGGGGTCGGATAATCTCCTGTGAAGTACCAGTCACCGTTATGAACAGGTATAGCATCGTGAAGCCCTTCGACTGTTTGATAAACAATTTCTACCTCTGCGTTCACATTCTGTGCTGTAACGATCTCCGATATCTTAGCAGATATTTCCCTATCGGTAAAATTTTCATATATCTCCTTCACGCAATTAACCGCTTGGTTTCTCGGAAGAAGCATATTCTCTTTGGCCTTACGGTATACCTCTTCGATTATGTGTTCCTTCCCGGAATCTTTAAGCAATTCTATAGCGGCTTTGAATGCAACGAACTCTCCCAATCTCGACATATCTATGCCGTAACAATCCGGATAACGGATCTGCGGAGCGGAGGAGCAAATGACTATCTTCTTTGGGCCGAGCCTGTCCAGTATACGTATAATACTCTGTTTGAGGGTAGTTCCACGCACGATTGAATCGTCTATTACAATAAGATTATCCACTCCCTGTCGGACTGTTCCATAAGTTATATCGTAAACGTGAGCTACGAGATCGTCCCGCTGATTATCCTGCGTAATAAACGTACGCATTTTAACATCCTTTATCGCAACCTTCTCTACTCTCGGTTTAATTTTCAATATCTCTTTGATACGAGTGGGGTCGGCGCTGCCGTCCAGTTTTGATAATTTTTCTGCCTTTATGGTGTCGCAATATTCTTCGAGTCCTTCTATTATACCGAAGAACGCGCTCTCGGCAGTATTGGGAATATACGAAAATACGGTATTTTCGATGTCGCCATCGACGCTCTCCATAAGCTGCGGAATAAGATTTTTACCCAATTGTTTACGCTCCCTGTATATATCCCTGTCGCTTCCTCTCGAAAAATAAATACGCTCGAACGAGCACGGTTTATATTCCTTCTCCTCGCTGAACGGCGCCACTGAGAATTCTCCGTCGTACTTCACGATCAATGAATTTGCGGGAGGAAGTTCGAGAACCGTTTCATAAGGTACGTTAAATGTAGTCTGTATAACGGCACGCTCCGACGCAGCTACGATAATCTCTTCGTCCGCATAATAAAAGGCCGGACGTATTCCGTTTGGGTCGCGCATAACGAACGCATCGCCATGTCCTGTGAGTCCTGCCATAACATATCCTCCGTCCCAACGTTTAGACGCGCGGGACAAAACTTCCCTGAGATCGAGGTTATCGCGGATAAGGGTCGTAATTTCCTGCTTTGAGAATCCTTTATCACGAAAATACCTGTATTTGCCCTCGTTTTCACAGTCGAGGAAGTGCCCTATGCGTTCTAAGATCGTGACCGTATCGGTAGTAGCCGAAGGATACTGTCCGAAGCTTACCATACGGTTGAACAGTTCGTCGATATTCGTCAGGTTGAAATTCCCGGCCATAACGAGATTTTTTGTCATCCAGTTACTCTTACGCATAACAGGATGCACGTTTGCGATGTCGTTCCGTCCGAACGTACCGTAACGCAGATGGCCCAGATAAACTTCGCTGCAAAACGGCACATTGGATTTCAACCACTCTGCATCGGTAAGAAGATATTCATCCGGAACCGTTCTCTCGATCCCTGTATGTATCTCGTCGAAAATATTTTTTATAGAAGTTCCCGAGTTGGACCTGACACGGTCGATATACTTACTTCCCGGTAAAGGATCGAGTTTGACTGAGGCTATTCCCGCTCCGTCCTGTCCGCGATTATGCTGTTTCTCCATGAGAATGTGCATCTTATTAAGTCCGTAGAATGCACTCCCGTATTTGTCGATATAATATTTAAGCGGTTTTCGAAGCCTGAGAAAGGCTATTCCACATTCATGTTTTATCTGTTCGCTCATTGTGTCCGGGTTATTACCGCCTTAAGGGAAAAGAAACCGCCCTTAAATTTTAAGAAGCGGTTTCCGACAGTTTCCAAAGGCATTTGTAAGAAACTATTTATTTAGATATCTATCTATACTTTTTGCGGCATTCCTGCCTGATGCCATCGCCCTGACTACGAGAGAAGCACCGGATGCAGCATCGCCTGCGGCGAACACCTTATCCAGAGAACACTTCTGGCAATCGTCCGTAGCGATATTTTTGCGTCCGTCTACCGTGAGTTTCAGTTCTTCAACGATTCCTTCCTGTTCAGGATAAACAAATCCCATCGCCAGAAGAACAAGGTCCGCTTTAATTACTCGCTTATTGCCCGTATTCTTAAGGTTCATCCTTCCGTCTTCGCTTTTTTCCCACTCTACCTCTTCAACTTCCACTCCGGTAACACGACCGTCCTCCCCGATAAATTTAGTTGTATTCAAATTCCAAAACCTGTCACAGCCTTCTTCATGCGATGATGAAGTTTTGAGTACATTAGGATACAGAGGCCATGGAGTATCGGGGTTATATTCCACGGGTGGCTTAGGCATAATCTCGATCTGCGTAATCTTCTCGGCACCCTGTCTGACAGAAGTCCCCACACAATCCGATCCGGTATCGCCTCCTCCGATCACGAGGACATGTTTGCCTTTAGCGGATATAAGTTCGTCTGCAGGAATCTTCTGTCCTGCATTGATACGATTCTGTTGTTTAAGCAGATCAAGCGCGAAATAAATTCCTTTAAGACCGCGTCCTTCTACGTTGGCATCTCTTGGGACTCCTGCTCCGATAGTAATGCAGACCGCATCGTATTCTTTTAAGAGTTCCTTCATTTTGACCTCTTTACCTACGTTCACGGAGGTTTTGAATTCGATACCCTCCTCTTCCAACAACTTCAGCCTGCGGTCTATAATTTTTTTATTCAATTTAAAATCAGGAATACCGAGCCTCAACAGCCCTCCGATATATTCGTCCTTCTCGAACACCGTAACAGTATGCCCCTTCTTATTTAGTTGATTCGCAGCTGCGAGTCCGGCAGGACCGGAACCTATCACCGCAACTTTTTTCCCTGTTCTTACGGCAGGCGGATTTGCAGTTATATACCCTTCCGCGAATGCTCTCTCGACGATCGCAACTTCGTTCTCCCGGCAGGTAACCGCTTGTCCGGACATTTTTAGGACGCAGGATTTTTCGCAGAGCGCGGGACAAATGCGTCCGGTAAATTCCGGGAAGTCGCAAGTCTCGTTAAGGACCTTATACGCTTCCTTCCAATTCCCTTTGAAAACGAGATCCTGCCATTCCGGTTGTTTATTACCGAGCGGACAAGCCCAGTGGCAGAACGGAACCCCGCAGTCCATACATCGGGATGCCTGTAATTTACGGTCTTCTATATTCAAGGTCTGCTCGACCTCCCCGTAATCGTATATTCTTTCATTGACAGGACGATATCCTGCCTCTTTTCTATCTATTGTTAAAAATGCTTTCGGATTTCCCATTTTTGCGGTGTATTTAAGTAAAACGTCAAGATTGTCAATTAATTTTACAGTAATCAATAATCCCTTTCGACTTCCGCTATCTTGCGGTTAAGAGCCTCCATGCGCTCGTCATGCAGAACCTTCTTATACTCTATCGGCATAACCTTGATGAATTGTTCCGCATATACGTCCCAGTTCTTCAACATCTTGGCCGCAATAGTGCTTCCGGTGTAACGATAGTGGTTTTCAATGTAGCCAAGTAGTTCCTTCCTGTCCGCAGTATCTTCGAGAAGAGTGAGTTCTACCATTTCCATGTTGCAGAAGAAGTCGAAATTGTCATTTGGATTCCACACGTAAGCTATACCTCCGCTCATACCTGCAGCGAAGTTTCTTCCCGTAGGTCCGAGAATGACGGTGCGTCCGCCTGTCATATACTCACAACCGTGATCGCCTACACCTTCTACTACCGCTGTCGCACCGCTGTTCCTCACGCAGAATCTCTCTCCCACTCTACCGTTAATGTACACCTCTCCGGTAGTCGCACCGTAGAGCAATGTATTGCCCGCGATTATATTGTCCTCTGCGGCAAATGTGGAACCCTTAGGTGGTACTACCATTATCTTACCGCCTGACAATCCCTTACCGAGATAATCGTTGGCATCTCCTTCGAGCCTGAAGGTCATACCGTTGCAAAGGAATGCTCCGAAGCTCTGTCCGGCGGAACCTTTGAACGTGACATGAATGGTATCCTCAGGCAATCCTTCGCTTCCGTATATTTTAGTGATTTCTCCGGAGAGCATCGCACCAACCGAACGGTCCGTATTATGGATCGGCATATTCAAATGAATCGCCATTTTAGACTCTATGGCAGGGGCAGAGACTTCTATCAACGATTGATCCCGAATCTCCCCTAATTTATGATCCTGATCCGTAACCTTGCGAATAGCGTTGGATTCCGCCTCAGCCGGAACGTATAATACTTTGGATAAATCGACCTTGGCAACCTTAGTTCCTTCCGGTTCGGCTTTGGATCCGAGGAGGTCTGCACGTCCCACAATGTCGTCCAATTTCTCATACCCCATCTCTGCAAGGTATTCGCGCACCTCCTCCGCAAGGAAGTTGAAGAAATTGACGAGATACTCGTAGCGTCCGATAAATCTTTTTCTTAGTTTTTCATCCTGAGTAGCCACACCGACAGGACAAGTGTTAAGGTGGCATTTGCGCATCATAACACAACCGAGAACTATCAATGCACTCGTAGCGAATCCGAACTCTTCCGCTCCGAGCAACGCGCCTACTACAATGTCGCGTCCCGTTTTAAGCTGTCCGTCCACCTGCAACGTCACTTTACCGCGAAGGTTATTGATAACCAACGTCTGCTGTATCTCCGACAACCCTATCTCCGGAGGCATTCCGGCGTGTTTGATAGAGCTTGCCGGGCTTGCTCCGGTACCGCCTTCGCTTCCGCTGATAAGTATCATATCGGCTTTGGCTTTAGCTACACCAGCCGCAATTGTTCCCACTCCGCTCTCGGTAACGAGTTTCACACTGATCCTCGCCCTCGGATTCACGTTCTTTAGGTCGAAGATCAACTGCGCGAGGTCTTCGATAGAGTAAATATCGTGATGCGGGGGTGGAGATATAAGCGAGATTCCCGGAATAGAATGTCTTATTTTGGCGATCATTTTATCCACTTTGAATCCGGGAAGCTGTCCTCCCTCGCCCGGTTTAGCACCCTGGGCAATCTTTATCTGAATCTCGTCCGCATTAACGAGGTATTCCGTAGTGACGCCGAACCTTCCCGAAGCCACCTGTTTGATAGCGCTTCTCTCAGAGGTTCCGTCCGGTTTGGGTATGAATCTTTCAGGATCTTCTCCTCCTTCTCCGGTATTACTCTTACCTCCGATAATATTCATCGCTATGGCCATAGCCGTGTGCGCCTCCGCACTTATCGAACCGAACGACATCGCTCCTGTTACGAACCGTTTTGTGATCTCCGATGCAGGTTCTACTTTAGATATATCTATCGGCTTCCTGTCGCTTCTGAATTCCATAAGATCGCGCAGGAACATCGGCTGTGGTTTATTATCTACAATTGAAGAATATTCTTTAAATTTTTTATAGCTTCCGAGGCGGGTGGCAAGCTGTAACTTCGAGATAGTCTCAGGGTTCCATGCGTGCTTCTCGCCGTCCTTGCGGTAAGCGTAATTGCCGAAGTTCTCAAGATTCGTATCCACTGAGAATTCACCGAATCCTTTCGAATGGGATTTTAGCGTATCTTTAGCTATATCGTCTAAATCCAGTCCGTTTATCTTAGAGATTCCGCCCCCCATATACTTGTCGAGAAGTTCTTTGGATAATCCGATCGGTTCGAACAGTTTTGCTCCCCGATAGCTCCTGATAGTGGAGATACCCATTTTGGACATCACCTTCAGGATGCCTTTGTTTATCGCCTTAATATAGTGTTTTTCAGCCGTTTCATAATCGAGCTGGAGCTCATCTTTTTTAACGAGTTCGTTCAGAACCGCGAATGCCATATATGGATTCACCGCGCTCGCACCGAATCCGATAAGCAGAGCCACGTGCATAACCTCGCTGACTTCCCCGCTCTCGACGATTATTGCGATCTGCGAACGTTTTTTCCTTGCGATAAGATGGTGATGTACCGCGGACAACGCCATAAGCGACGGGATTTGAGCCAATTTATCGTTTACACCCCTGTCGCTCAGGATAACATAGTTTTCTTCCTTATCCACAGCCTCCTCTGCTTTGGCGCAGAGTTCCGCGAGAGCGGATTCCAAACCTTTAGTTCCCTTTTCTGCATCGAACAACATTGGAATAGTAGCGGTTTTAAACCCTTTATATCTCAGATTTTTAAGTATATCGAGTTCGGTATTGGTAATGATAGGGCTTGGAAGTTTGACTACCTTGCAGAGTTCCGGCGAAGGATCGAGTATATTGCTCGTAATTGCTCCGATATGACTGGAGAGCGACATGACAAGTTCCTCTCTGATAGGGTCTATCGGAGGGTTGGTAACCTGCGCGAACTGTTGTCTGAAATAGTTGAAGAATCTCTGAGGTTTATCCGACAACACCGCTAACGGGGTATCATTCCCCATAGAGGCGATAGGTTCGATGCCATTGGCCCCCATCGGTTTGATTATCTTGTCTATATCTTCCTTATTGTAACCGAACGCACGCAGCAGCCTGTCGTAATTTTCGACCTCGTGTTTAACTTGGCGTCCCGATTTTATATTACTTAAGATTACGCGGTTCTTTTCGAGCCATTCTTTATAAGGATGGGCATTAGCCAGCTGTTCTTTAAGTTCCGCGTCGTATTTCACTTCCCCGGTTTCGGTATCGATCATAAGTATCTTCCCCGGACGGAGACGCCCTTTTTCTTTAATCTCCGAGGCATCGAAGTCGAGAACACCGGTCTCGGATGCCACAACCATCATATAGTTCTTGGTGATAAGGTATCTGGCAGGGCGTAATCCGTTCCTGTCGAGCAGCCCTCCGGCATAACGACCGTCAGAGAACATTATAGTCGCGGGACCGTCCCACGGTTCCATCCAAATGCTGTGATATTCATAGAAGCTCCGCAACTCTTCCGAGATCGGATTTTTATCGTTGTAGCTCTCCGGAACCATCATCGCCAATGCGTGAGGCAGGCTGAGTCCCGATTTAACGAAGAATTCGAGCACATTATCGAACGACGCGCTGTCGCTCATTCCGTCCTGCACCACAGGGGATATCGACTCCACGCTACCACCCAGATTGGAGGGATGCAGAAGAGTCTCCCTTGTCTGCATCCACGAACGGTTTCCTCGTATGGTGTTTATCTCACCGTTATGCCCAACCATGCGGAACGGCTGCGCCAAGTCCCATGTAGGGAACGTGTTAGTACTGAAACGTGAATGAACCAAAGCCAGACCGCTGGTGAAGTAGGGATTCATGAGGTCTGGGTAGTAATGCCTCAATTGAAGGGAGGTGAGCATTCCCTTATAAATCAACGTACGTGTTGAGAGACTTACGATGTAGAATGCCTTTTTATCTTTGACCGAGGACGAATTGATCGCCTTCTCGATTTTTTTACCGAGAATATATAATTTGCTCTCGAACTGCTCCCTGTCTTCACATCCTGTAATAAATATCTGTTTTACATCGGGTTCCACACTGCGGGCATCTTTCCCGAGAATATCGCTTTTAACAGGTACGTTCCTTACATGTAGAAGGGATAGCCCCTCTTTGGCAATCTCCGTATTGACTATATCGAGGCAAAGAGTTTCATCATCCATATCTTTGGGCAGGAACAGCATTCCTACTCCGTATTTCCCTTTTTCAGGCACCGGAATTCCCTGAAGAAGAATAAATTCGTGGGGTATCTGAACCATAATTCCGGCTCCGTCGCCGGTCTTGCTGTCGGCGCCTTCCGCTCCGCGGTGCGCCATATGCTCGAGGACCTGAAGTCCGTTTTCGACAATGTCGTGGTATTTGTCTCCGTTAATATTAACGACAAGACCCACACCGCAACCGTCATGCTCGTATTCAGGGCTGTACAATCCCTGAACTTGAGGTAATACTGTTTTCTCCATTTCTATTATGCCTTTGTTTTTCTGTCACGGCTTATCCGGTACGGCTGGTTACGGCTACCTCATCCACCAACACACATCCCCGGCCGTACCTGACAATCCGCTTTTATATCCGTATTATGTTTTTCTATCTTATGAACAACAGCTCTCTGTATTTTGGGAGAACCCACATTTCGTCGTCCACTATAAGTTCCAATTTATCGATATGGTAACGTATTTTGTCGAAGTAAGACGCTACATTATCGTGATAAGCGATAGCTTTTTCCCTTTCGTCCTCAATCTTATTAGCGACCTTTCTCGCCTCGATCATATCTTTTACATTGCTGCGTATCTCGGATATATGTTTGGATATTTTCTCGATAACGACCATATCTTCCTGAGCGTAATCTTTCATTTTATCGTACGCGATAAGGGTGTTGAGCTTATATAATTTATCCAGAAGCATACTTTCGTAACGCGATGCCACCGGAATGATATGGTTCAAAGCAAGGTCGCCCAGTACACGCGCCTCGATCTGTATCTTTTTAGTGTACATCTCCCAGTTTACTTCCGCGCGGGCATGAAGTTCGACATCCGTCATTACTCCTGTGGAAGCGAACATATCGACTGTTTCTTTGGACAGGAAGGCATCGAAGATCAATGGCACTGAAGTCTCGCAGTCGAGTCCGCGTTTAGCGGCTTCTTCCTTCCATTCGTCGCTGTATCCGTTACCGTCGAAGTGGATAACCTTACACTCATTAATATATTTTTTAATCACTGCAAAGATAGCTTCCTCTTTGGATTTTCCACTCTCTATCAAAGAATCAACTTCCACTTTAAACTCTTTGAGCTGTGCTGCCACCGCAGTATTAAGGGTGAGCATCGCGCTCGCGCAGTTAGCGGAAGAACCTACCGCGCGGAATTCGAAGCGATTGCCTGTGAACGCGAACGGAGATGTACGGTTCCTGTCGGTATTATCGAGTAGCAGTTCGGGAATGTGCGCAATGCCATCCAGCCTGAATTCAGATTTACCGTTCACTTTAATAGCCTCGCTCGCATCGCTTATCTCTATTTTATCGAGTATAGCGCTTAATTGCTGTCCCAGGAAGGTAGAAATAATTGCAGGAGGTGCTTCATTAGCTCCCAAGCGGTGTGCATTGGTCGCGCTCGATATGCTCGCTTTTAATAATCCGTTGCGTTTGTAGACTGCCATCATGATATTCACGAGGAATGTCACGAACTGTAAATTTCCTGCCGGAGTTTTACCTGGAGAAAGAAGGTTTACCCCTGTATCCGTTCCTAAGGACCAGTTGTTGTGTTTACCGGATCCGTTGACTCCTTTGAATGGTTTTTCGTGAAGAAGAGCACGGAAGCAGTGTTTGTGGGCAATCTTGCGGATAATTATCATCAGCAATAAGTTATGGTCGTTCGCAAGATTACACTCCTCATAAATCGGAGCGAGCTCGAATTGATTAGGAGCAACCTCGTTATGACGGGTTTTAACCGGAATTCCCAATTTATAACATTCGTATTCGAGGTCTTTCATGAACGACATTACTCTCGAAGGTATCGCACCGAAGTAGTGGTCTTCCAACTGCTGGTTCTTCGCGCTCTCGTGTCCCATAAGCGTACGACCGGTCAGCATAAGGTCGGGACGTGCAGCCCACAACCCCTCGTCCACAAGGAAGTATTCCTGTTCCCAGCCGAGATATGATATAACTTTAGTTACGTTTTCGTCAAAGTATTTGCAAACATCTGTCGCAGCTTTGCTTATCGCCGAGATAGATTTGAGCAACGGGACTTTGTAGTCGAGAGACTCTCCTGTATATGAGATAAATATAGTAGGTATACAAAGCGTCGTGTCCACGATGAATGCGGGAGAAGTCGGATCCCACGCACTGTAACCGCGCGCCTCGAACGTGTTGCGGATGCCTCCGCTCGGGAAGGACGATGCGTCCGGCTCCTGCTGTATCAGGAGTTTGCCGGAAAATTCCTCTATCATTCCGCCTCTGCCGTCATGCTCGACAAACGCATCGTGTTTCTCCGCTGTTCCGCCTGTCAGGGGCTGGAACCAGTGGGTATAATGTGTGGCTCCCATATCGGTAGCCCATTGTTTCATGCCTGCTGCGATACTGTCCGCAAGTTCACGCGCAAGGGGCGTTCCGTTGTTCATGGTATCGGTTAATGCTTTGTATGTCTTCGAAGAGAGGTATTTCTTCATTGTTTCGTCATTAAAGACATACATACCGAAGTATTCCGACGAACGCTCGCTCGGAGCTTTTACGTCGAGGGCTTTTCTTTTGATCGCCTCTTCAACTACTTTGAATCTTAAGGTTGACATGGTTTTGTGAATTTAGTATTTTTATTTATCGTTAATCTTTAAAGCAGTGGGGCTTATTTCAGGTAAATACCGTTTTTCGCACACTCCTCAACCATTTCCTCCGGCCAGATACTTACCTGAACTTCCCCTATGTGGGCGCATCTGAGCAGGAACATACATATCCTCGATTGTCCGATTCCACCACCTATCGAGAGGGGTATTTTATCTTCAAGCAACGCTTTGTGGAATGTAAGATCTTTGCGTTCCGGACAGCCTTCGAGATCGAGCTGTTTTAGCAGAGCCGTTTTATCTACCCGGATTCCCATGCTCGACACTTCGAATGCTCTCTGAAGGACAGGGTTCCAAAGAACGATATCGCCGTTGAGTCCGTAATATCCTTTTTCGTGTTCCGTACTCCAGTCGTCGTAATCCGGAGCTCTTCCGTCGTGCTTCTTACCGTCCGAGAGTTTGTGTCCGATGCCTATCACGAATATCGCTCCGTATTTTTTCGCCATTTCAGTTTCTCTTTCCAACGGGGTCAGTTCCGGATACTCCTTCGCAAGGTTTTCCGCATAAACGAACGTTATCTCGTCCGGAAGTATCGGGGTAATATGAGGGAAGCATTCATAAACTTCCTGTTCCTGAAATTTTATCACGCTGTAAATATCTTTTACGATACTTTTAAGGAAGTCTATATTTCTGTCGTCTGCGGTAATGGTGCGTTCCCAGTCCCACTGGTCCACATACACGGAGTGGATATTCGTAAGCTCCTCGTCAGCGCGGATCGCGTTCATATCAGTGTAGAGTCCATATCCCGGCGCGATTCCATACTCACCGAGTTTCATTCTTTTCCACTTCGCGAGGGAATGGACTATTTCTACCTGTTTGTCACCCATATCTTTGATCGGGAATCTTACCGCCCTCTCCACACCGTTCAAGTCGTCGTTGATTCCGGTCCCGGATAAGACAAACAACGGCGCGGTTACTCTTCTTAGATGCAATGTCTGAGAGAGGCACTTCTGAAACGAATCTTTTAATAATTTTATGGCCTGGTCCATCTTCTCCGGACTCAACTTGGCCTGATACTGTTTTGGGATATATAATTTCATGATTTAATTGGTTAAATTTAATGTTTTACTTTGAATTTCCCGTTTTTCCGCGGCGGACAGACATTTTTTTCTGTCCGCCGTTGTCAAACCTAAACTAATCACTAACTAAAACTAACTGAACTTCTTTTATTTATAAATATTCTTAGTTGTAAGCTGTCTCTCCGTGTTCGTATATGTCGAGACCTTCTTCTTCGATACGTTTCGGTACACGCATTCCAATAGTCTTATCTATCAGCTTGAACATTATGTAGCCCATTACCAGTGCCCATACCGCCGTCACTATCGCACCGATACACTGAATCCCTAAGAATCCTGCTCCTGCACCGTAGAACAATCCATCTTCCAAAGCAAAGAATCCGACGAGAATCGTACCTAAAGTACCGCAGACTCCGTGAACCGCTATCGCACCGACCGGATCGTCTATTTTTAGTTTCGTATCTATGAACGATACTGCGAATACCATAACCACACCGCTTATTATACCTATACATAATGCTCCGAGAGGGGACACGAGGTCGGTACCTGCCGTAATACCTACGAGCCCTGCAAGTACACCATTGAGACTCAAACTAAGGGTCGGTTTGCCATATTTTATCCATGCTACAATGAACGCCGAGAGTCCGCCCGCCGCAGCTGCAAGGTTGGTTGTAAGAAACACTGTCGATATTGCAAGTGCATCTTCTCCGGTGGATGCCGCAAGCTGGCTTCCGGGGTTAAATCCGAACCACCCTAACCAGAGAAGGAATACCCCCATGGTAGCTATTGTAAGGCTGTGTCCAGGTATAGCGTAGATCTTACCGTTGCGGTATTTACCTATACGCGGACCTACTATAGCCGCACCTGCCAACGCGATCCAGCCTCCGACGGAATGTACAACGGCGCTACCTGCAAAGTCATGGAATCCTAACTCGGCAAGCCAACCATCACCCCATGTCCAGTGACCCGATATCGGATAGATTACGGTACTGATACAGATACAGTAGATTAAGTAGGCATGAAACTTAGTCCTCTCTGCTACCGCACCGGAAACTATCGTAGCGGCCGTTGCACAGAACATCGTCTGGAAAACGAGGAACGCTGCCGGAGGAATATCTCCTTCCCACCAGTCATACCCCATAAAATCAGGTGTTCCTATAAATCCTCCGATCGAAGGACTGAACATTATTCCAAACCCTACCAGCCAGAACAGTACCGATCCGGAAGAGATGTCGACAAGGTTCTTCATTAGTATATTGGCCGTATTTTTAGTCCTCGCGAATCCGGATTCGACCATGGAGAATCCAAGCTGCATAAGAAATACGAGCATCGCTCCGAGTAAGACCCATACCGTATCTAAGGACGCGGCAATCTCCGCTACCCTGTCCACCATCGAACCGGCGGCCGCCACATTTGCTGTCAATATAATTTCTTCCATTTTTCTTTCTTTTTAACTTTAAACTAACCGATTTATTTTTTTCCGTCCGTAGCAAACAGCGTCGATTCCCCGCTCTCGCTCGTCCTTATACTGAAGGAATCGATCACATCCGAGACAAAGATCCGTCCGTCTCCCACTTCCCCCGTACGCGCTGAGGAGAGTATAGCCTTGACGGTCTTGTCGGCATTTTGATTTCTGACTACGATCGTGAGCATCAGCCTCTCTATCACGTCGGTTCCATAAAGAACACCGCGGTAGATTCTGTCTTGTCGAGCTTTGCCGACGCCTCTTACTTCCGTATACGAGAACCACTCGATGTCGGCTGCAAGAAGGGCTTCTTTCACCTCTTCGAATTTAGTTTTACGTATAATTGCTTCTATCTTTTTCATAATTCCTTAAAATTTGACAGTATTTATCCCGGTCCATGCCAAACCAGCATGGATAAAACGGTTACAATACTCTGATTAACTTGATTATATTAGAAAGATATCCCGAACACTAAGTTCACATCGTTCATTGCAGGGTTAAGGGAGAAGCCCACGAATACCGGAAGCGCGTATCGGTCTGAAATAACGATGTCTTTATAAGCTGTAAGTGCGATATTGCACACCTGAAATCCTTTGTTGTCGGTAGGGAGATAGGTTATGGACTCCCACGGCGCCATTCCCACTGCCACATCAAAGTCCACTCCTTTGAAGGTAAACGGATAAGAGAGCTCTATATAAGTAGAATAAGCCCTGTCGCCGTCCTTGTCCTTGTCTCCTCCGGCAAAGAATGTACTCCAGGATATCGATAGCGGGAATTTTTCTCCGAACGTATATCCTATCGTCCCTTCGAAATGATGCGAGTCTTTATAATCCCCGTATTTCATTCCCTGTCCTTCCCACCAGTAATCTGTAACACCGAACAGGAATCCTGCGATTTCGTAACTTACGGCAAGATCGAATTCTTTAAAATCTTTCAAACCTGTGGAACCCCAAGCTCCGAAATACAATCCCTTGTATCCTATTCCCAACTCCGGCTGAACACTGAATCCTGATTGATAAACCCCTCTCCAAACATAGGAACTAACAACATCCGCACCTGCCGTGATCTCCACTTTATCCTGCGCACTGACAGAAATCCCCATTAAAACTGCCATCGATGCAAAAACTGTTGTAACTACTCTTTTCATAAAACTTCTGTTTGATTGTTTAAAATGATTTCCGACTCGTTTAACGACCGAGTCTCCGAGAGTCGTTTCCAATTTGTAAAATTTCCTTTTTAATTCCCCTATCGGGGATTTTGCGCTAAGGAGAAATAACTGATTTTTTTAATAGGTTTCATTTTCGTCATTGTTTACAGTGCAAAGATACATACATTTTCATAAGCTCCAAATTTTTTCAGGGGTATTTTTCATTTTTTTTACCTTTTTACAAACCTTATTCCCCTATAAACAGGGGTGTAATTTGATTTTTTTATCTTTTTTAAACAACCAACCCTTATTTTTAAATGAATACAAAAACAATTCCGTTATTTAATATGGCAAGAAAATAAATCATGATTGTTTTTTTTCACACCCCCATAAAACTACGGGCACAGATAAAAATTTACAAAAAAAGGAAGGCCAACACCTTCCTTCCTCTATATTATATAATATGAATTAAATATTACATCGACCACGTAGAACTCATATCGTACTCCATCTCCTCGTCTTCTTCATATATGGATCTTATTTTAACGAGCGCCTGATAAATATCCTGCGGATTGAATACAGATTCATTGGCACGCCTTCCCCAGAAGGAATATACCCACACTACCATGCGGTGGTCTACTTCCCCACTCTCAAAACGGAATTTATAAAGAAGATCGGGGAAAGCATGGTTCCGCTCAATGAACCCGTAATAAAATTCAGTCCAGTCGTCGTAACCGCCCGGACATTCCCGCTGCATCGTCCTATATACGGACAGCATGAGCTGAGTGCCATAATATTCGGTATCGTCATCTTCCACAAACAGATCATCGTAGGCAACCAACAAAAGATCGACAATACGCCTGTATTTTTTTTCGTAATCGTCGCGGCTTACCATTTTCTCTATATTATGCGAATATCTATCCACCAACATGTGCATGACTACCTCCGGACTATTGTGGAACAAATACGAGGCTATACGGCGGAACGCATTGCCTCCGTAATCGAGAAGATGCGAAAATCCTTCATTGAAAGTGTATAACTGCCACGGCACCCATCGGGGAAATCTATCTGTTTCGACCTCGTTGCTAAGGTATTCCAATGCAGAATCGAAGAGCGTATATTCATTCTCGTCTTCATCACAGATCCCTTCCAAAGATTCGCTCGTAATCGATTCACCGCCATCTTCGTAATAGTCGTCATCTTCCTCGTAATAATCGTCATAATAATCGTCATAATATTCATTATCTTCCATATCACCGGTATACTCTCCGAGAATACCGAAGTCATTCATATTCGTATAGGCGAAATAGAAGCACTGATGCACGAACGCAGTCCCGGACAATCCGAACCCCAACAGGAAGACAACGAACAATACAAGTCCTCCGAACACCGATCGCTTCCAGAGTCGTTCCGTAAGATAATATGCGCCCACAGCTATAACTACGGCAAGTCCGAACAATACGCACAGTAGCAGCACCGTCTCTCCCGGACCGTAATTCCATCCTTCATGTATCGCAGCGATCCCAATGGCGAGTACTACCATACTGAGAACAAAAGTTACTGAGAAGAATGCGGATCCGAGCGCGACAGGCTTCTTCTCCTGAGTACCGGATGTAAATTCAAGTCCTCCGTCAGCCAGAGGTTTTTTTTCCGGGATTTTAGATATAGCTCTTCGAAATAATGCAATATTCAACCCCAACAGCGCGCCACTGCCGACTGCCAGCAGATTATACACTACACGGAATTCCAGAAACGGTTCGAGCCAGCCCACATAACGCAGGGACACCCATCCGGCAAGGGCTGTAATTATAATTACGCTCAGATCTATAATAACATCCTGTTCGCTGTACCTTCTCAGCTTAGGACGAACGATTAACATCGAGAGTCCTCCTGCGGTAAAGGATATAAACGCAGGAATAAGGAGGACGAACGGTACAGGAAGGCAGTCACTATGTGATATCGCATGCCACAATTCGTACGATACGTTATTTTCCCACAAATTACATCCTATAAAAACAGTGCTGAAGAGCGCGTACAAGATGAAGTACAAGAGATAGAATTTTTTCATAAAACGGACTATTTAGAAGACAAATATAATAATTATCAGCTCTTGATGCCGCCCCTCAAGGATAGTTTATATAAGATCTGCATAAACACTATTTATCTGATTTAATTAAAATTCGTACATTTACGGTAAAAATTAAATATTATGAGACTTGAAGAACAAATAAACGAAGGCATAAAGGACGCGATGAAGGCTAAGGACAAAGTGCGGCTCGAGACACTCAGGAATGTTAAAAAATTTATTATTGAAGCCAAAACCTCCGGCGCCAATCTTTCGGAACTTCCTGATAATGACGTGATAAAAATTATTACCAAGCTCGCGAAGCAAGGCACGGATTCAGCAGAAATCTATAAAACCCAAAACAGGCAGGATCTTTATGAGTACGAGATCCAACAGGTTGCGGTTCTAAAGGAATTCCTTCCGCAACAGCTCACAAAAGAGGAGCTCACCGCAGAAGTGGAAAAAATTACGGCATCCGCAGGCGCAGCCTCCATGAAAGACATGGGCAGAGTCATGGGCATAGCATCGAAGGAACTCGCCGGGCGCGCGGAAGGCAAAGATATATCCGAAGCCGTAAAAGAGATACTCAGCCGTTCTTAGCGTAAGGTCGCAAATTCTATAATAAGAGATAAATATTTATCGTTTAATTCATTATCTTTGCAAACCGAATAAGAACAGACCTTAATATTAATATGTCAGAAAATTCAATTTTATCGCGTTTAGACGGGATAAAACTCAAATTCGAAGAGATAGGGCAGCAGATGACCGATCCGGAAGTAATTTCGGATATGAAAAAATTCGTAGCTCTTAACAAAGAATACAGAGAACTGGAACCGGTCGTGGAATCCAGTGAAAAATACCGCACGGCGATAAATAATCTCGCGCAGGCTAAAGAACTACTTCAGAACGAGAAGGACGAGGAGATGAGGGAGATGGCCAAAATGGAGGTAGACGCACTCGAACCTTTGATCGAAAAACTGGAGGAAGAGATTAAACTTCTCCTGATCCCGGCCGACCCTCAAGACCGCAAGAACGCTATTCTCGAGATACGCGGCGGCACCGGAGGAGACGAGGCTGCGATATTCGCAGGCGACTTGTTCAGAATGTACACAAAGTTCCTCGACAAGAAGGGGTGGAGATACGAGATAAACAATATGAGCGAAGGCAGTTCGGGAGGCTTCAAGGAGGTTGTAATTAAAGTAACTGCCGACGGTGCCTACGGAGTTCTTAAATACGAATCCGGGGTGCATCGTGTTCAGCGCGTACCTCAGACCGAGACACAGGGTCGTGTGCATACTTCAGCAGCTTCGGTCGCAGTGCTCCCGGAAGCGGAAGAGTTCGATATAGATTTGAGAATGGAAGATATAAGGAAGGATACCTTCTGCGCGTCGGGTCCTGGGGGACAGTCGGTAAACACCACATATTCGGCGATCAGGCTTACACATATTCCAACAGGAATTGTGGTTCAGTGCCAGGACCAGAAGTCTCAGCTCAAAAATTTCGACAAGGCTTTAGAAGAACTTCGCACACGTATATTCAACATCGAGTACCAGAAGTACCTCGACGAGATCGCGGAAATGAGGAAGACTCTTGTATCCACGGGAGACCGTTCTGCAAAGATACGTACATACAATTATCCCCAGGGCAGGGTCACCGACCACAGAATCAACTATACCGTTTATAATCTTCCGGCTGTGATGGACGGGGATATTCAGGATTTTATAGATCATCTTCAGGTTGCGGAGAATTCCGAACGCCTCAAGGCAAGCGAACTGGACTAACATTAGAGAATTTATGTTCATAATATCATTACAATATATCAAACCGATGGAGGAAGTGGAGAAGATTCTACCTCAACATATAGATTATCTCGACAGGTACTTCGACTCCGGAGTATTCCTGTGCGCAGGACGCAAAGTTCCGCGAACCGGAGGAATAATAATCGGAGATGCAGGGTCTATGGACGAGATGGAAGCAATCGTGTGCGAGGATCCGTTTCACATTCACGACGTCGCCGCGTTTGAAATAATCGAGTTCGCTCCTACGAGGTTCTCCACAAATTGCGAATATATAAATTAACCGGCCATGACTTCAGAAGAACTTTACGGCAGTATCCTGAAAAAACGCAGCTTCCTCTGCGTCGGGCTCGACACGGACATAGAAAAGATACCGCAGCACATGCTGAGTTACGAGGACCCCGTTTTCGAATTTAACAGGGCGATAATCGACGCTACGGCAAAATTTACGGTATGTTATAAACCGAACCTCGCATTCTACGAAGCGGAGTCTTCACGTGGTTGGAAGTCGCTTGCCAAGACCGTTAAATATATAAAGGATAAATATCCCGATATTATGATAATTGCCGACGCCAAACGGGGCGACATTGGCAATACTTCGGATATGTATGCTAAGGCATTCTTCTCTATGATGGGAGTGGACGCTGTCACGCTATCCCCTTATATGGGGAGGGACACGGTTGAACCATTTCTTAACTACGAGGGCAAGTGGGCTGTACTTCTCGCACTTACATCAAATACATCGTCGGAAGATTTCGAGACGCTCAGGCTTGAAGACGGCAGATACCTTTTCGAAGAGATTATCGAAAAATCGGCACAGTGGGGCACCATCGACAATCTTATGTATGTCGTAGGGGCTACAAAGGCTGAGATGCTCGAAGATATAAGGAAGATCATTCCTAACCACTTTCTCCTTGTCCCCGGCGTGGGGGCACAGGGCGGAAGTCTTCGGGAGGTCGCTAAATACGGATTGAACGACAGATGCGGTCTTATCGTGAATTCTTCCAGAGCTATTATCTACGCGAGCGACGGGTTGGATTTTGCCAAAGTTGCAGGAGAGAAGGCAAAGGAGATTCAGCAGGAGATGAGCGAACTTTTAGGATAGAAATATAAACGTATGTCTGTAAGTTTTGTACCTAATAACATATCTGAACGAACGATAGAGAGGTTGAGCGGTTACCGGAGAACCCTTCTGGACTGCCTTGAGAAGGGGATCACTCACCTATATTCCCATACTCTCGCCGAGATACACGGAATAACCGCTGTACAGGTTCGCCGGGATCTTATGCTGATAGGTTTCTCCAGCGACACCAAGCGGGGATACGACGTGAAGGTTTTAATAGATTTCATAGGTACTATAATCGACTCACGCAGCGTAACACATGTCGCGGTAGTCGGAATGGGCAACATCGGACATGCTGTCACACAATACTTTACAGGGAAGCGTTCCAAACTGAAGATCGTCGCATCCTTCGACATCGATCCGGCCAAAGTCGGCAGGGAACAGGCAGGCGTCCCATGCTATCATTTCGATCAATTTAAAGAAAAAGTGGGCGAGCACAATATTAAAGTTGTGCTTCTTTCACCTCCTACCAATGTTGCAGACACGTTTATCGAACCTTTGATAGATGCGGGAATCAAGGGGGTTCTGAATTTCACCTCCAAACCGCTCAATTTTCCTGAGGGTATATATGTGGAAGATTACGACATAATCACCCTTCTCGAAAAGGTCGCATATTTTGTCAAAGAGTGCGAACTCATAAAGAAAAAATGAGGATTTTCTACAACATCGATGATATACCGGGGCAGATTCAATCTCCCTCTGTTACCGTAGGATCGTTCGACGGAGTACACTCCGGCCACATCCAGATTCTAAGAACGGTAATAGATACCGCACGGAAGAGCAGCGGCGAGAGTCTTGTTGTCACATTCGATCCGCATCCGCGGGAGATAGTCAACACGAACGGGAATCCTATCCGCCTCCTAAACACAGTCGACGAAAAAATCCTCCTTCTCGATAAAGCAGGAATTGAAAACGTACTGATAATCAATTTTAACCGTGAGTTCAGCAAGCTGAATTATATGGAATTCGCAGAAAAATACCTGCTTGAAATGATCGGCGCGAAGAACATTATTCTGGGTTACAATCATCATTACGGCCACAACAGAGAGGGCGGCGGAAGCACGTTGGAGACTCTGCAAAATAAATATGATTTCACTGTAAATCAGGTTCCCATGTACGGTTCGGAGGAATTCAAGATAAGTTCCACTACTATACGGGACTTAATATCGTCAGGAGATATAGAGACCGCGAACCGATACTTATGGCAGAATTACTTTACTTTGGGAGACGCTGTGTCGGAATATGAAATTATTATTACTCACGATAAAAAATTACTGCCTCCGGAAGGAATCTATCCGGTGCAGATTTCCGCAGACGGACTCACCGTTCAAACTAATGCGGATATAAGAAGTAGGAAAATAATCCTCCACGAACCCATATCGACGCTCCACGGCGAGGCGTTAATCCAATTTCAATCCTGATCTAATGTAATCTTAATACCTGAGTTTATCGACGTTTTCCGGGCGGTTGTCTATTTTTTTTGCATTTAGAATTCTTAAACATGATTTTTGTTATTGTAAAAAATGACCAAAAGATTTATTAATTAAATTACAATTATGAAAACAAAAATCTTAATGACGATCGCAGCACTTCTTGCAGTCGTTACAGTTAGCGCACAAGGTCCGCAAAGAGGACAAATGACAGCAGAGCAACAGGAAGAGAGACGTAAGGAACGCATCGAAGCTATGGATAAAGCTGTAAATCTTACCGACGAAGAGAAGGCGAAAGTTAACGAGATCTTCAAAAACACCGACGAGAAAACAAGAGAGTTATTCCAGTCTGAAGACAGGGAAGCTAACAGGGCTAAAATGCAGGAACTTCGTGACGAACAAGCAAAACAACTTACCGAAGTTTTAGGTGAAGAGAGATATAAAAAATATGAGGAGAGTTTTCCTCAACAAGGTCCTGGAGGTCAAAGAGACGGTGAAAGAGGTGAGAGAGGTGAAAGACCGCGGCAGAGAGAATAGGTTTAATTCCCGCAATAGAATTTTTTCTCAATAAAATAGGGGCCATTAAGGTCCCTATTTTAATTTTATTCCTAGTTATTCCGGAATTCTCTGTCCTAATGATTAATAAGCTGTATTATAAAGTTTTTCAATATCTTCGATCGAAGTCTGTCGCGGATTCCCTCCTGTGCAAACATCGTTAAACGCAGCTGCCGCAAGTTGCGGGAAGTCTTCTTTTTTCACCCCTATCTCGCGAAGTCTCTGAGGAATATTCACACTGAGAGAGAGTTTTTTTACAGCGTCGATAGCAGCCTTAACCCCTTCTTTTTCATCCATACCGGCAACGTTCACTCCCATAGCCATTGCAATATCGATATATTTACCGGCAGCAGGAGAATCGGCATTGTATTCCATAACATAAGGAAGAAGCAGCGCGTTCGCCACACCGTGTGGAGTATCGTAGAAGGCTCCGAGAGGGTGCGCCATCGAGTGGACGATCCCAAGTCCTACATTGGAGAATCCCATTCCAGCAACATACTGAGCGAGAGCCATTCCTTCACGGGCTTCGACATTACTACCATCGTCGACAGCGTTTTTAAGATGTTTCGCTATCAGTTCGATAGCTTTAAGTTCAAACATGTCGCTCATTTCCCATGCTCCGGGAGTTATATAACTTTCGACCGCATGCGTCAAAGCGTCCATACCGGTAGCGGCCGTAAGACCTTTCGGCATCGAGTACATCAATTCCGGATCGACGATAGCGACGGTCGGTATATCGTTCGGGTCCACACAAACCATTTTTTTCTTTGCGTCTTCGTCGGTAATCACATAATTAATCGTAACCTCGGCCGCAGTACCGGCAGTAGTGGGAAGGGCAAACGTAGGGACAGCGCGATGTTTGGTTTCCGCGACTCCCTCAAGAGATTTAATATCGTAGAACTCAGGGTTATTAGCAACGACGCCAATCCCTTTGGCCGTATCGATAGCGGATCCGCCTCCGAGAGCCACGATAAAATCGGCTCCTGATCTATTGAACGTATCGACACCGTTCTGGACATTTTTTATTGTCGGATTTGCCTTAACATCACTGTAAATTTCGAACGGTATTCCCGCGTCCTTCAATACGGAAGTCACCTTCTCTGCCACCCCGAATCTTATCAGATCGTTGTCAGTAACAAAAAAACATTTTTTAAAACCCCTTCTTTTAGCCTCTTCGGCAACTACGGAGCGGCATCCCGCACCGAAATAAGAAGTTTCGTTCAATACAATCCTGTTCATTTTTATATGATTAAATTAATGCGCAAAAATAATACATTCAATAAAAAATTCATTCATTCTCCGGCATAATTAATGAGGCTACTGAAAATTATACCTATCCAAAGGGAAACAAAAAAAGGAGCAAACGCTCCTTTTCCCCAAAACTAACTATTAACTAATAACTAAAAGAAATACTGCACAGACATCACGTCTCTCAGAACTCTCGCAGCGAGACCGGGACTTGAACCCGGGACCTCATGATCATGAATACTTTTTACGATAATCTAACGATAGATTATAATATTTAGTATTCAACCGATCACCCTTTCGGCAAAATGCGCTTTAACCTGTTAAGCTACCCCGCCTTCGATTTAATTCGGTACAAAGATATGATATTTTTTAAAAATAAAAAACATAATCATTTTTATCGCACCAATGTTTCTATCTTTTAGGGTTCTTTATTCGATTTGTCGTTTAAAATGAAAATTATTACTTTAGAGTGAAATATCTACTTTAACAGACATTTAATTTTTACCGATATGAAAAAAATCTTACAATTAACCGGGATTATAGTTCTACTATCCATATTTACAGGATGTTCTAAAGACGATAAAAATTCTTTCGATTACGACGCGGATCTTTTATTCGGGAGATGGAGAATTATAGAAGCGGAATATGAAGGAAATTATATTGACGTAACGGAGAACACGATTATAAATGTCAAGGACGAAGAGACGGGTAATTACACTGCCTATCCTTTCGGCGCTACCTACGCTACTTTCACTAACCAGATGAATTACAGGGGGGCTGGGAGTTTCGGAGAAGGAATGGGGACTTATAAATTTTCCGGTAAAAAAATTGAAATTACTATTTATGCAGATAAATTAATCTATGAGGTCTTGTCGTTTTATGAACAGAATGGTGAATCTTATACCGAATTTAGTGTCCTCCAGCATAAATCTAAGGATATTCCGTTTTCACGAATAAAATTGCATAAATTATAACTGCTAATATATTATAGAAACGGAACGTCTGATGGCGTTCCGTTTTCTGCATCGGTATGGGTACTTGGGTCACAGAACCTTATGCTTAATGCCAATGTCTGTACAAAAATAAAAAGAGTTGGATTTATGGATAGATCTACTATGGGACGTTGTTTAGCGGAGCAAAGATAAATCCACCGGCCGATTCTTTAACCTGTAATATGAAGTACATTTCTGTTGATTTTTGCAGACCGGAGAATTACTACAAGGAGAATCGACAGACAGTTTATTATGAAGTTCGAAGCGCGGCTGTTTAATTCCGGGGATAAGAGGAACACAATTATATCATTTCTAAAAATCACAATTACAAGCCCTTAGGATTTTTTCCACCACTATTAAAATGCTTTTTATATCTGCCGGGATTTTCTCCCGTTATTTTTGTGAAAATGCGGTTGAAATATGATATATTATCGAATCCCAATCCGTAAGCAATATCTTTAACATTGCAATCTTCTATCAACAGTCTTAATTGAGCGGCTTCTATTTTCTTTCTGTTTATATATTTACCCGGGGTGCAATTCATCTCTTTTTTAAATAATCTGATAAAGTGGTCTTTCGACAAGAAACAATGCTCCGCAAGATAATTTATATCTATCTTGTTGTCAATATTACTATGAATATAACGTAAACTTTTCAATATACGTTCCTCTATATTATCGTTTCTATATACGGCATTAGTAAGGAATCGGGAGAACAACTGCTTGACAATTCCTTCCGATTCCATTTCGAACGCCAGAGGGCTTTTATGATGAAGGTCGACGTGATGGTCAAAATGAACGGAATTATCATATGAACTGGGTTCGTAGTACTGTAACTCCTTTTCCGGATTTACTTCGATCAGTCGTTCGACCAATTGTTTATCCAACTTATTGGCTTTTATTTCAATCGGGAAATTAATAAGATCGAAAACACTGGGGTTCTTACCGATATCTTCATAAATATGAAGGTAATAAAGCTCAAGTTCCTCTTTGCATTCATAGGAATGTTTGACATAAGAGGGTGTAAGGTATAAGTGATCTTCTTTAAGTTCGAAGTTTCCATCCTCCCTTAAAATTTTTGCTTTGCCTCTTTTGACATAATGAATCCGGCTAAAAGGGCTGTGAACATTTTTCCAGTTCCAGTCCGCATTATGGTAAGCATATCCGACATTCAATAAAATGAAATTTCTCTTATACGCTTCTTTATTCATTTTCAATGATTTTTTAATATAAAAATATTAAAAATAT
>JAJBUQ010000039.1:0-14288 GCA_020860245.1 Rikenellaceae bacterium | reverse complement strand
TCTCCCGCTAACAAATGAATCAGTCTTAGGAAATATTAAAAATATCGATAAAATGAAATTATTAATCGATAGAAATCAAAATTATGATAAAAACTACAGGTAGCTTTGAATAAAATTAAATAACATGAAATACAGAGAAATAGGTAAAACAGGAATGAAAGTATCACACCTCAGCTTCGGAGCATCTTCTTTAGGGGGTGTATTTCATTCGCTAAAAGAAGAAACCGGAATGGAAGCGGTTTATACGGCTGTGGAAAACGGTATAAATTTTATCGACGTATCTCCATATTACGGACACCTCAAGGCGGAAGCAGTACTGGGCAAGGCATTAAAGAATATAGACCGCAAACGATATTATCTTTCCACCAAAATCGGCCGCTACGGTAAAAACAGGATAAATTACTGGGACTATTCGGCAAAGAATGCCAGAATAAGCGTATTTAAAAGTATGGAGAGGCTCAATGTCGATTACATCGATTTAACAAATATTCACGATATCGAATTCTCCGATCTGGAACAAATATGCACCGAGACTCTTCCGGCGTTAGTAGATCTCCGTAATGAAGGAATTGTTAAGCATATCGGAATTACAAACCTCAACCTGAGGCATTTCAAATACGTAATCGATCATGTACCGGCGGGAACGGTAGAGAGTATTCTTTCATTCTGCCATTATACATTGAACGACGATTCGTTAACCGGTTATCTCGATTACTTCGAATCGAAAAATATAGGAGTTATCAACGCTTCTCCGTATTCTATGGGTCTGCTTACGGAGCGTGGAGCCCCAGCCTGGCATCCTGCACCGGAAGCGTTGAAACGGCTGGCCAGAAAAGCCGTGGAATTTTGCAAATCCGAAGGCATATCTATCGAACAGCTTGCCGTCGCATTTTCGACCTCAAATCCAAGAATAGCCACTACCCTGTTCAGCACCACCAATCCGGACAACGTATTGAAAACCATCCGGTATGCAGATGGCCCAATGGATCGGGATCAGATAAAAAAAATACAGAAAATTTTCGAACCGGGATATTGCGATACATGGGTAAACAGTTAAAGACAGTAAATTATGAAAACGGTACAGATAACGGATATAGGTAAAGTCAGGGTAATAGATAAGCCCCTTCCTGAAATAAAACCAGGTCATGTACTGCTAAAAAACCGTTTTGTCGGTTTTTGCGGTTCCGATCTGAATACATACAGAGGGTTAAATCCTTTGGTAAAATTTCCTATTATTCCCGGCCATGAGATCGGAGCGATAATTGAAAAAGTCGGTGAAAACGTACCCCTGCACCTTCAACCAGGTACTCCGGCAACAGTCAACCCATATACAAATTGCGATAACTGTCCTGCATGCAGAAACGGCAGACCGAATTCCTGTGAATATAATCAGACTTTAGGCGTTCAGCGCGACGGAGCGATGTCTGAATATATACTTGTTCCATGGGAGAAAGTAATCGCCGATAAGGATATTACGGTCCGTGATTTTGCTCTGGTAGAACCTATGAGTGTCGGATTCCATGCTGTCGATAGAGGCGACGTCACGGATTCGGACACGGTTGTGGTTATTGGGTGCGGTATGATCGGCATCGGTGCAATTATCCGTGCTTCGATTCGCGGAGCCAAAGTTATAGCTGTTGATGTAGATGAAAAAAAACTCAAACTTGCCAAACGTCTCGGGGCACAATATACCGTCAATTCGACTAAAGACAACCTCCACGAACGAATCCGGGAGATAACCGATAACAACGGTGCTGACGTCATAATTGAAGCTGTCGGCAGGCAGGAAACATATTTAAATTCCATTTCAGAAGTTGCGTACACCGGACGCGTAGTTTATATCGGGTATGCAAAAGAAAAAATACCGTTCGATACGCAGCATTTTGTAAAAAAAGAGGTGGACATCCGCGGATCCCGGAATGCGATGCCGTGCGACTTTATGGCCGTAATTGAATACTTAAAACGTGGAATATGTCCGGTAGACGAATTGATCAGCGCAATATATCCACCTGAAAATACACATACGGCGCTCGCAAAATGGTCGGAATCTCCGGGTAAAGTCTTTAGAATATTAATAGAATTTTAGCGTATGTACTTCCCCGTTATAGATGCTCATGCCCACTTATGGCTCCGTCAGGATGCCGTAGTTGAAGGCAGAAAAATAAGGACTCTTACAAACGGAAGATCCGAATTTATGGGTGAAGTACGTCAAATGCTTCCGCCATTTATCACGGATGGACGGAATACGGCAGAGATTTTAGTATCGAATATGGATTACGCACAGGTATCGGCAGCCGTAATTACTCAGGAATACATAGACGGGAATCAGAATAATTATCTACACGGGGTTCAGCAACAATATCCTGATCGTTTTATCTGCTGCGGATTAATTGATGCCCGTCGTCCCGGTTATTTTCGGCACGCGGAAGAATTGATACAACAAGGCTTCCGGGCTGTTAAAATTCCTGCCCAGAGATTAATTACCGAGAACTGTAGGATAAGACTTACTACGGACGAGATGATGGATACATTCCGTCTTATGGAAAAAAAAGAGATAATTTTATCGATAGACTTGGCGGAAGGTTCTCAGCAGGTAGATGAAATGAAAGATGTAATAACAGAATATCCAGGACTAAAAATTGCCATCGGACATTTTGGGATGGCGAACCGCAATGATTGGGAAGAGCAGATTAAACTCGCACGATATAAAAATGTAATGATCGAATCGGGCGGTATTACATGGTTATTTCATGAGGAATTCTATCCCTTCCCCGGCGCAGTTCGTGCAATTAAAAAAGCCACCGAACTGGTCGGAATTGAAAAATTAATGTGGGGCTCCGATTACCCACGGACCATCGTGGCTATAACCTATAAAATGTCGTACGATTTCGTGGTAAAATCGAAACTTTTGACAGAAAAGGAAAAATCAATGTTTCTTGGTAAAAACGCACGGAATTTCTTTGGTTTTAATAACTTGAAATATATTCCATATATAAAAAATATGTACGAAAATTAAGAGAATTCCTGATAACTAAAACTAACGCCATGAGATCGAACAAATATACCTTGCCTCTCGCCCTGATATTCAGTCTGTTTTTTATATGGGCAATAAGCAGCAATCTACTGCCGACCATGATACGGCAGCTCATGAAAACATTCGAATTAAGCGCGTTCGAGGCATCTCTTACTGAAGCATCGTATTGGATCGCATATTTTATTTTCCCTATTCCGATAGCCATGTTTATGAAAAAATACAGCTATAAGGCAGGAATTATCGTAGGACTATTGATTGCTGCTCTCGGCGGGATTTTATTCTTTCCGGCCGCGATGATTCAACAATACTGGGCCTATCTTGCTATTTTTTTTATCATAACCACAGGGATGTGTTTTCTGGAAACCGCTGCGAATCCATACGTCACTGTTCTGGGCGATCCGTCCACAGCACCTCGGCGTCTGAATCTCGCACAATCGTTCAACGGACTGGGAGCGTTTATCGCTGCAATGTTTTTGAGCAAGATCGTATTGAGCGGATACGATTACACACAACAGAGTATTCCAGCGGATTATCCGGGAGGATGGGACGGTTTTGTGTTACAGGAAATTAACGCTATGAAATTTCCATATCTCGTACTGTCGTTTATACTTATTATTATCGCAGTAATTTTTATTTTCTCACGGCTCCCGAAAATAAATGAAGGGGGACAGGAAGAAGGCATAGTCAAAGGAGAAAAACTTATCGATTTCAGCGTTCTGAAACGTTCTCATCTGCGTTGGGGAGTCATAGCCCAATTCTTTTATAACGGCGGACAAACTGCTATAAACGCGATGTTCCTGATATATTGCTGTAAATACGTCGGTTTGGCAGAGGGTACCGCAACAACATACTTCGGATTTTACATGCTTGCATTCCTTCTCGGACGTTGGATAGGGACTTTACTGATGGTGAAATTTAAACCTCAGAATATGCTGGTCGTGTACGCTGCAATAAATATGATTCTCTGCACCATTATAATGATATTCGGAGGTATGACGGGACTGTACGCAATGCTGGGTGTTTCATTCTTTATGTCCATAATGTATCCTACCCAATTTTCTCTGGCACTCGAAGGGTTGGGAAGTAAAACAAAGAGCGGATCGGCATTTTTAGTAATGGCAATTGTAGGGAATGTTTTCCTGCCGCCCCTGACAGGACATTTGATGGATATTAACGAAAATATTTACCAGACAGCTTATATTGTTCCGTTTATATGTTTCATTTTCTGTGCATATTACGGATGGAAGGGATATAAAGTAATCAACTGAGATAATATGAAAAAGGAAAACGGATATAATCAAAAAAAATTTGGCGTTCCGGTAAAGCGGTATTGTCAAACACTGGAATTAAAAAATGATATTGAACTTATTCGTGAATATATTAAACGGCACGACGAATTTCATCATTGGCCTGAGATCCGGGATGGAATACGTTCCGTAGGTATTCTCGAAATGGAGATTTATTTGTACGGAACCACTTTATTTATGATTGTAGAAACACCGCATGATTTCGAATGGGACAAAGCATTTAAGACATTATCAAAACTTCCGCGACAGACGGAATGGGAAGAGTATATGTCCGTATTTCAAAATACGGGATCATGTACCGTCTCATCCAAAAAATGGAAGCTTATGGACAGGATATTTAATTTATATGAATAAAATTAATTTTAAATGAAAAAAAACGCTATATTATTAATACTAAGTATTATATTTTCAGGAATCTGCCATCCGGCATCTGCACAGGTGACGGAACGGGAACGTCCCAAAGAGTGGGATAATTTGGTTGCAGGGGCACGATTCATCGACAGATTTCTACCGATGAAAGGAAACGTTCTCTCTTCGGATACCTGGGGAGCGGACGGGGTAGTACCACGATACATCGATAACGGTATCGAAGATCGAATATGGTCATACTGGGGTGGAAACATCAAAAAGGGAGAAGACGGCAAGTACCATTTATTTGTCTGCGGCTGGCTGGAATCTTCCCCTAAAGGGCATGGGGAATGGTCGAATTCTTACGTATTCAATACCGTAAGCGACAACCCTTCCGGTCCTTTTAGACTACGCAATATGATTGGCAAAGGGCACAATCCGGAGGTTTATCAATTACGAGACGGGCGGTATGTTCTCTATGTAATAAACGGACGGTATATTACCGATGATGTGAACGGTAAGTGGGAATACGGTAAGTTTGAATTCAATGCACGTGACAGACGTATAATCGAAGGTTTGTCTAACTTGTCGTTCGCGCAACGGGAAGACGGTTCTTATATTATGGTATGCAGAGGAGGCGGTATATGGATAAGCGAGGACGGTTTGAGCGAATACAATCAGATTACAGACCAAAGAGTTTATCCGAACGTAGAAGAACGCTTCGAGGATCCAGTAATTTGGCGTGACCACATTCAATATCATATGATAGTAAACGACTGGCTGGGACGTATCGCATTTTATCTGCGGTCCAAAAACGGTGTCAACTGGGTAGTAGACCCCGGCGAAGCTTACACTCCCGGAATTGCCGTCCATGAAGACGGACTCATTGAGGATTGGTTCAAATTTGAACGGCTTAAAGTTTTCCAGGATGATCTGGAACGTGCTATCCAAGCCAACTTCGCAGTTATCGATACGTTAAAGCCCCAGGATAAACCGTTTGATAACCACAGTTCGAAAAATATTAGTATTCCATTGAATCCGGGAATTTTACCGACCATATTGAATGAAAAACCCATAACTGCAAAAACTAAATCAATTCGTGTTAAAATTCATGCGGAAGAGGGTTTTGATCCTCAAAACGATATCGAGATCGCATCACTGCGATTCGGCGCTTCGGAAGAAGTCAATTACGGACGGGGGTGCCATGTTGTGAATGTTGAAAACGACGGGAAAGATATAATCGTTACATTCGACGGGAAAGGCAACGGTATTACAGAAGATGAATTCGCACCGAAATTAATAGGAAAATATAGCGATGGAAAAATGCTTTATGGATATGCCCGTCTCCCGTATGTAGATTATTTAGAGCCTATTCTCTCTGCCCGTGCGCCTGTTTTTACAAAAGAAAACAATTTATGGACGGGTAAAATAGAAGTCCGGAATTTTGGACAAATCTCTTCCGGACAGGCTGTACTGAAGATCGAATTAACTCATAACGGTAAACGGGTTAAAATTGCTTCGATATCAGTTCCGGCATTGAAGCCATACGAAAAAACCGAACTACCATTATCGGTCAAGCTACCGGAAGAGGAAACTAAATACGATATGTTGATGACCATATATTCAGGTAAAAATATATTGTCGACTTTTTTAATCAGAGATTACAGCTTTTAGATAAATCCGTAGACAGCAGTTTATTATGGATAAAATTAACTTAAACAAACCGGTTCTCATATTATTATTAATATTATATAACAATTGTTTAGCACAGAATCCGGTTCAGTATCACTCATGGGGTATCTGGGATGAATGGGGAAGTCAGCCGGACGGAACATACTATAATCCGGTACTTCCTGCGGATTTCAGCGATACCGATTGTATTCGTGTGGGAGACGAATATTATGCTATTTCATCTACGTTTCAATACTCACCCGGAATGGTCATCTTGAATTCCCAAAATCTCGTGGACTGGACGATAATCGGTCATGCGGTGCATGATATAAGGCAGATCGGAACAGAAATGAATTGGGATAAGATGGACAGATACGGCAGGGGAATCTGGGCAGGTTCCATACGCCATCATAACGGAAGATTCTACGTTTTATTCGGAACTCCCGACGAGGGATTTTTCACGACATGGGCTGAAGATCCGGCAGGCCCGTGGACTCCTTTAATAAACATTTTACCCGAATCGGGTTGGGATGACTGTTCGGCTATATGGGATGATGAAGGGAATGGCTATTTTATAGGAACCCTATTCAGAGACAGGCTCTACAAAACTTATATTTTCGATATGGCTCCGGATTGCAGTTCCATCGACCGCAACTCCGCAAAACTGGTATTTGAAGGTAACGGCCGCGAAGCCAGCAAACTCATTAAGGTCGGGGAATGGTATTATTTGATTTACAGCCGTACCGGATCAGGTGCGCGGTATGTCGTAGCAAAAAGATCGAAAGAAATCAACGGAGTATGGAGCGAAGAGAAACAGGTCATGGCTCCTAATGTCGATTCGAACCAACCGAATCAGGGAGGTGTCGTGGAAGGTCCGGATGGTAAATGGTATTTTTTGACTCATCACGGCAAAGGCGATTGGGAAGGACGATCAGTAAGTCTGCTTCCTGTAAACTGGATAGACGGGTGGCCGATTATAGGAGAGGTGCGTGAAGACGGGCTCGGCTATATGATTTGGAGAGGTAAAATTCCACTAAGGAATTCTTTTGATAAGGAGGAAAAAATTTTCGATGATTTTAACGATAAAATCTTAGATCCTAATTGGGAGTGGAATTATTATCCTAACAACGATATGTGGTCATTGTCAGAAAAACCGGGATGGCTGCGACTCAGGGCTATGAAACCTTTGCAGAAAAATAATCTTAAAAAAGTTCCGAATATTATTACCCAGCGGGTATACAGGACAAAAATTAATGAAGTTACCGTAAAAATAGATTTAAGCGGAATGGCAGACGGACAAACAGCCGGACTATGTCATTATGCCGCCACGTACGCATATATCGGAGTTTGTAATACAGATAACGGAATATCCGTTATCTATAATGAGAACGAAGAAGTCATATCAAAGAATATAGGTAGGCCTAAGACACTTTGGCTGCAGTCCGCATGGGGGCTCGACGGTTTATGCCGTTTCTCGTACAGCACCGACGGGAAGAATTATTCCGAATTCGGCAAACCCTATCAATTCTCCTGGGGTAATTACCGTGGAACGCGGATAGGATTATTCACCTTTAACGAAAATCAACAAGACGGATATGTAGATATCGATTATTTTAAATACAGAAAAAAATAAACCGCAATGAAAACTTTTATTTCAACATTGATTTTAACACTTATAGTGGGACTAACCGTTTACGGACAAGAAAAATATCTTCCTTCTGAGGAAGATATAAAATGGGCTAAACAGTTCGCCGGAATCAGCGGACCGGGAATGCTCGTAACAGGCAATGGATACGGAGGCTGACGGAGCGGAGTGGACGGGGTGAAGTATAGCGGGATATCTCCAAAACCGGAATATGATCTGGATTTCAAAGGAATGGCGACCGGCTCTGCTGTTGCGGCAGGTTTGGTTCCTCCGATTAAACCGGCTATCGAACTGCATATTAGAGATGCCGTTGTAACTTTAGGGGGAGACGGTTACTATTATATGACAGGTTCGACCGGGGATAACATTTGGGCATGGGCGGAAGGTATAGAGTTGTGGAAATCTCCAGACCTGCATACATGGGAATATATCGGGTTGGTCTGGGATATCGATAAAGAAGCAGACCAATGGGTCAAAGAATGGCGGCGGCACCCCCGCAGAACTGTCCGCGCCGTATGGGCACCGGAAATACATTACGTGAAAGGGAATTATTTTATAGTTTTCAGTATGTGTCCCAACGGAATGGGGATACTAAAAAGTTCCACAGGCAAGCCGGAAGGTCCGTATGTAAATGCGTTCGATACTGACCAGCCGATAATTAACGGAGGTATCGACCCTACCCTTTTCGAAGACGAGGACGGCAAGGTTTATTTCTCTTACGGCAGCGCTACACGGATCGCTCTATTAAAAGACGATATGAGCGGATTTGCCGAACCATTCAGAAATATAGTTCTGGAAGATCCCGATCATAACCCACAGCACCACGCAGCAAAATGCGAACCTCGCGGTATGAACGACCTCGGACATGAAGGTGCCGTAATATTCAAAAGAAACGGAATCTATTATCTCGGAGCTGCGGATGACTACGAAGGACGTTACTCGACCTGTCTGGCTATGTCGGATAATATCTACGGTCCATATAAAAAACGGCATGAAGGCATACCGTGCGGAGGAGGAACTAATTTTTTCCAGGACAAAGACGGGAACTGGTGGTGCAGCTATTTCGGGAACGATTCGCAGTCGCACTTCAGGGAAAAAGTCGGATTCGTCAGGGCTGATTTTTCACCGGACGGAATGGTTTACGTCGCTAAAGAACAGCCTTTCGTCGATCCTAAAGATCAGGAAGAATGGGAATCAAAATGGGAAAAAGTATGGAAAAATAAATATAAATAATTATGAGAAGGCTTGTCATTTTCCTGATCGGAATATATTTTACGTTAGCAGCATTTGCACAAGAAGATCCGCGACCGCGCGTCACAGTCGATCTGCCAAATGGCAGAGCAGCAGAAATTCCTCCCGGCCCGTACACCGATTCGTGAGAATCAATAAGAAGTAATTATGAGACCCCTCAGTGGTTCATAGACGGGAAATTCGGTATATTCCTGCACTGGGGTGTTTATTCCGTACCTGCTGCAGGAAGCGAATGGTATCCGAGGCATATGTACAACGGGCTTCTTAAGTATCATACCGAGAACTGGGGCGATCCCAAAGAATTCGGTTATAAGGACTTTATACCTCTGTTTACGGCAGAAAAGTTCGATCCGGAAGAATGGGCGACCCTATTTAAAGAAGCTGGAGCTACCTACGTAATACCTACCGCAGAACACCACGACGGATTTGCTTTGTATGCGAGTAAACTTACTCGTTGGAACGCTGCGGAAATGGGACCTAAACGGGATCTTATAGGCGATCTCGCAGAAGCTGTGCGCGCAGAAGGACTAAAATTCGGAGTATCTAATCACAGGATGGAACACTGGGATTTTATGTATCCGCATCAGGCAAAGGAGCATGATCTGTTTGATCCGGAATATGCAGACTTTTACGGGCCTCCGCAAAAACCGGATCCATCCAAAGCGTCTGCAATGGGACCTAACGAAGAAGAGGTTCTGGAAGGGAAGGAAGCCCCTCAGGACCAGGCATTCCTGGAAGAGTGGCTCGCACGCTGTCAGGAAATAATCGATAATTATCAGCCTGATATGTTATGGTTCGATAACGGTATAAACAGCCGTTCACTTGATCCTGTAAAACTCCGGCTTGCAGCCTATTACTACAACAAAGCGGCGGAATGGGGCAAAGATGTCTCCCTGAGCACTAAGCACGATGCTTATTTATACGGGACCGTAAAAGATTACGAACGTCAGGGGCGCGCTCCTAAAGAAATGACAAGTTATCACTGGCAAGTGGATGAACCGATCGGAAATAAATTCGGTTATATCGAAGGGCTGCAATTACAAAATTCGGAATCTGTCATAAGAAAACTCGTTGAAAATATTTCTAAGAACGGCAATCTGTGTCTTAATATATCGCCCAAAGCTGACGGTACTATACCTGAAGATCAACAACAGGTATTACGAGAAGTCGGGCAATGGCTTAAAATTAACGGAGAAGGAGTCTATGGTACGCGGGCGTGGATGTTATATGGAGAAGGACCCGGTATCGAAAACAATAAATCCGAAGCGGATGTACGATTTACACAAAAAGGCAATTCCGAATTTTTTGCATTCGTTGTTCGTAATAATGGCAATAAGCTGATAATTAAATCTTTCAATACCATGAATTTGGGCAAAGTAAAAAAAGTTTCTATGCTCGGATATAACGGTAAAATTAAATTTATGCAAACTTACGAAGGACTTGAAATAGAGATTCCGGATACCGAAATCAAGGGAATAACTGTATTTAAAGTAGAAATTTAAGGGCGCTATTTAACGCCATCGCATAAATGAATTTCAGGAACCGGACAGTGGACAATGCCCGGAACAAAAACTTGAACACACGAAGCCATGACGAAAGTGGCGGATATTCGAAGTATGGCACCTTGTCAAAGGTTCTTGCGGACCGGATGATTTTGATAAAAATATTACGAGCCTCACGAAGTATCCACCAGTTTTTGTCGGCATTGACAGAGAATTGCAATAGCATGAACGGCATACTTATCTCGATCTGAGGAAGTTTTTAATGTTATAAAAGAGACAGCTATTTAGTATATTTAAGCAGGAACGACATCGGCCGTTCCTTTTATTATTGTTAAAATTTGTCGAAAGGTAATTTTTCTTTGTAGGCTTCGAACATAATTCTTGTTCCTGAATATGTGCGGCCTCTAACAATACTTTCGCCGTAAACAATATGTAAAGAATTGTCATCTATTTGTGTAATCCTATTGCTAGTTGCATCATCACTTTCAAGAGAAGTTATTTTACAAAATATAATATTTGCCGTCTCTTTTTTGGCGAAATTTACTATCATTAAAAACGTTTTCAATTTCATCGGAAAAATAAAATGGCAAAATAAATTGATGTTGAATCTGGTTATTATTAAATCGTACTATTTGTATTGAATCATTTTCATATTTAACGTAGGTGTAACCATCTTTCGATTCGATTCTCCAGACGTTAGCTTCAAGTAAATCCATCGTAGATTTTCTTTCTTGTGCTGATATGGTTAAAACGGCGGATAAAAATATTATCGTGCCTAAAGTTAGTTTTTTCATAAAATCGGATTATAAAAGGAACGGCACAAAGCCGTTCTTTGATATTAATTTCTTTATTCTTTCTTAGGATAATATACATTATAAGCAATCTCTCTAATGTCATGACCGTTATTTTCGGTGAAAAAAACTTCCTGTATGGTGATGTAATTTAATTTTTCGTCGGTAAGTTCATAAATTAATAATAAGTTGGCCATATCGCTATCGGGATTATAAAAATATATATATTTCCCATTTTCACATTTCCCCACTTTATCCATATCGAATCTTTCGTCTCGTGAATCTGTTAAATAATAATATGATTCTGCGGTTACCGTCCGGTCTTCTAGTACTACTGTAGTTTTCATTTTCTCTCTAGTAAATTGTCTATATCGGTCATATTCGGGTATATTCGCATTTTCACTGCTCTCCCATACATGTGCAGTTAATAAATCTATGGTAGATTTCTTTTCTTGTGCTTTTAGAAGATGTTGAGGGATTATAAGCAGTAATCCGAATAATAGGAGTTTTGTTTTCATAGTTTTAAGTGTTTTATCTGCGACCATTAATAATATAAATAAAAGAAGAATTTTTCACTACATCGTAATTTATTTCGTACAGTTTTCCATAATTTGTATCCATGTAAATAAAATTTCCGGTTTTGGGATCGTATGCAACTATTGTGATAGTATGAGTCTGAGGAACGCCTTGTATATAATTACCTGTTCCGACATCCATCATGATATAATAACCGTTATTTATGGCTTCGTACAATCCTCCTGACGGCAGGCTGGAGAGAGTTGTAAAATATGTTCCAACAAGTGAAGGAATATATTCGGATTTAATACCGCCATCTCTCATAAAATTCGGTTGAACCTCTAAAATCCAATTATTGAAGAAGCTTACGTTTCTTGTTCCTCCCATATTATTGTCGATATAAGACATATTAGCTGGTAAACATTGGTTTCGATCATATATTCCAAAGCTCATTAATAATAGATTTGGATTATATAAGATTCCCGATCTGTTATCAAATAACTCAGCATCTTTAAGATATACGTCTGCAAGTAGTCCACCGATTCCTCCGCCACTATTCGAGCCGCTGCCGGTATTATTTCCACTCCCGGAACCTGTTCCGGTATTTCCGCCACCGGGATTTTCACTACCCCCAGTGCTTCCGCCTCCTCCGATTTGTTCACTGCCATTGTAGTTTCCACCTCCTGAACTTCCGCCTGCGTCGGATTCGCTTCCGCCGCCGCTGCTTGAATCCGATTCTCCGTCCTGTCTTGTGGCGATATTTTCGTATCTGAGATACGTGTAGTTCTTCACGTAGCCGTAAAAGGTGGAGAAGAATTCCTCGTAAGTTGGGATATTCCTGGAAGTGAAATCGATTATTTCTCCGTCGCAGTATTTTGGGGAAGAAAGGAACGACATCGGTCGTTCCTTCTTGCTTAATAATTAAATATATCCTATTCTTACTTTTTTATCATTAGTGTCTATTAATTAAAATTTAGTTTTCAAAATACTTTAAATATTTTACCGGACGGTTGCGTACTCGTTCTCCTCGTTCCGGATAAATTAATCGAAGATAAAGCGCATCCTCCGTAATTCTTATTATTTCATAACAATAGGTTTCAAAGTTATTAACTCCCTTTTTCTGTAAATCTTCAAGTGTTATTTCCTCTTCGGGATTAATTTTTTCTCCTCTTAATAAAGAATTGAGTTTTTCTATTTTGCTATCACTCGACTTTGATACCGAGATTATATATCTACCTTTATCATATCTGCCCATTTTCTCCGGTTCAAATATTTTATCAGCACTATCACTTAAATAATAGGGAGAAATTGTTTTATTAATAATCTTTTCATCATTAGACATTAAAGTAAATATTTGTTTGTTGTTATCAAAAGAAAGAATGGTCCCTTTATCAATATCTTCACCGTCAATGGTGGCAGATGGTAGTACCCATCTTGATATTTCGAGTGTTTCTTTACTGATGAATTGAGAAAAAGCATCTATACATAATAGACATAATAAAAATCCGAAAATTATTTTTTTCATGGTTTTAGTATTTAGAGCCTGTAACTACTATATTATATTCTGTGCTGTTAAAATGGCTTTTTGGTGCTTGTCTTGGATTTGAACATTCTGGATCTAAATAGGTGTAATACGTAGAATTATATCCTACAACTGTCACACTATGGGCGTCTTTGCCAATACCATAAGTTGTAAATACAGAATATCCACTATTAATTGCGTTTTCATAACTTGTAAAGTTAGTCGTATAAAAAAATGAGGGTATAATATCGGTCATACCTCTTATATCCAAACCTCCAGAAATATCAAGATTTCCATAAACATGATTAAAAATTCCTAAAACTTCATTCCATCCTAAATTGGATCCATATAAACTCATCGTATTGGCAACACTCAAAGGAACGCAGTAATTCCCGTCTACATTTTGATAAGGAAAAGTAGAATCGGCCGTAACTCCAGAAATAATCTTTGTAGCATTTCCATTATATGATTCTCCCCATTTATTATCTTGATAACCATCAGTTTTAACGGTAGTTGTTCCCGGTACAGGGTCGGTTATTCCGGGGTTAGGATTAGGGTCTGTCCCGGGGTTAGGATCTGTGTTGTTGTCGTTATTATTTCCACCATCCGACCCTCCCGGATCACTATTTTCACCGCCGCTGCTTGAATCAGATTCTCCGTTCTGTCTTGTGGCGATATTTTCGTATCTGAGATACGTGTAG
>JAJBUQ010000028.1 GCA_020860245.1 Rikenellaceae bacterium | reverse complement strand
TTTTCCTCGCAGATTCAGCAGATTTAAGCAGATCTGTTTAATCTGTTTAATCTGCGAGGGCTTTAGACCAGAAGTCGGTGAGGCGCATGGCTCATTACCCGGATGGCCTCCGTGTCCTCCGAAAAGCGACAGCGCCTCCGTGCCTCAGCCACTTGGCTCTCCGTGTTCCTCCGTCTCTCCGTGGTTTAAGAAAAAACACCATGGTAAATTGTTGTTTCACAGTGAGTTAATTTTAACCACGGAGAAACGGAGGGCCACGGAGAATTTACATTTTTCCACGGAGGCGATGAATCGCAGCTGAGGTCACGGAGGCCATCCGGCTCGGGTTTCTGTCAGGGTTGTGGAGCAGGTCTTCGTGACCTTTTCGAGCGACAGCGACTTCGTGGCCTTGCGGCCCAATCCCCACGCAAGAGCTAAGGGGAATTTGCTTCGTGGTCTTCGTGAAATCCTTTGTGACCTTCGTGGTTTCCTACCAACAGATTTGTTTTAATCCGCTGAATCCGCATGGATTAATTTTCCTCGCAGATTCAGCAGATTTAAGCAGATCTGTTTAATCTGTTTAATCTGCGAGGGCTTTAGACCAGAAGTCGGTGAGGCGCATGGCTCATTACCCGGATGGCCTCCGTGTCCTCCGAAAAGCGACAGCGCCTCCGTGCCTCAGCCACTTGGCTCTCCGTGTTCCTCCGTCTCTCCGTGGTTTAAGAAAAAACACCATGGTAAATTGTTGTTTCACAGTGAGTTAATTTTAACCACGGAGAAACGGAGGGCCACGGAGAATTTCATTTTTCACGGAGGCGATGAATCGCAGCTGAGGTCACGGAGGCCATCCGGCGGTAGCCTCCACCACTGTAGGGGTTAAGGGGCTGCGCCCAGCTTCTCAATCTCCTCCTTCGTCAGGCCGGTATAGAGCATTATCTTGTCGACGTCGAGGCCATCGGCCAGCATAGCCCGAGCTGATCGGCGCAGAGCCTTCACCCGGGCTTGTCGCTCGGCAGTAGCGATAGTGTTTTCGTAATCCCACATAATCTTCTGCCTCTCCCCAAAGGGCCACCTCTCATCATCCATGAAATGCTCCTGACTTTTTTCTTGCATATCCATAATCTACTCCTCTTCATCAATCACAGCGTTGAGGAAATTGATAAGTATATCCTTGTTAGCCTCGGTGCCAAACAGACGTTTGAATCCGAAGTCAGTAAATGGGTTTACAAATCTTTCCTTGCACATATCACACATCGATTAATTCACACAGCAAATTTAGCGATTTTCCCTCAATCTTCCAACCCCACATGATAAGCCTTTTACCAGCAACCCGAAGCTACCCGGCAGGCCGGAGCCACCACTTCAGTGGTGGATGGTATTATTTCCCGTCAACGCCCCTATTTATTCCACCACTAAAGTGGTGGCTCCGGCCTACTGCTATGCTTCCCAACCCCAATCGGGTTTCTGTCAGGGTTGTGCAGCAGATCTTTGTACCTTTTCAGAGCGACAGCGTCTTCATTGCCTTGCGGCCTAATCCACCTGCAAGAACAAAAGAGCCATAAAAAGACCAACAAAATCCAATTCCTAAACAAAAATGCAGAAAAGGCGTTGTTTAATTAGACAACATTTTGTAACTTTGCACTCATGGAGCGAAAAATTAAAACATATGGTGGCTATTTTGAAGATTTCATGAGTGGACTTACTGAAAAAGTTCAGGAGAAGATACACTATGGGTTACTTTTATTGAAATCCCAAAATAGATTGCCTGTCAAATTTGTCAAACACATAAGAGATGGATTATTCGAGTTAAGAACCGAGTATGAGAGTAACATCTATAGAGTGTTCTTCATCTTTGACGATGGTAACATTGTAGTACTCTTTAATGGATTTCAAAAGAAGACACAAAAGACACCGGATACTGAAATAGAAAAAGCAATACAAATAAAAAAGGATTATTATGCACACAAATGATCATCAAATAAGAGATTACGATTTGGTACTTGATGCCAAATTTGGTAAGCCCGGTACACCTGAGCGAGTACAGGCTGAAGAAGAAGCTTATGCCTTCTACACAGGCCAAATAATCGAGGATGCCAGAAAAAAGGCTAAAATCACTCAGGCAGAGTTGGCAAGACGCATTGGCTCAAATAGGTCTTACATATCTCATGTGGAGAAAGGCCTAACGGAACCTCGCATCTCTACATTCTATCGAATAATGAATGCACTTGGAGTAAGGATTGAGTATTCCATGCCCTTAGGGTAATACTTTCATAGCCTTCCCCCTTCGTGGTTTTTTCCTCGCAGATTCAGCAGATTTAAGCAGATCTGTTTAATCTGTTTAATCTGCGAGGGCTTTAGACCAGAAGTCGGTGAGGCGCATGGCTCATTACCCGGATGGCCTCCGTGTCCTCCGAAAAGCGACAGCGCCTCCGTGCCTCAGCCACTTGGCTCTCCGTGTTCCTCCGTCTCTCCGTGGTTTAAGAAAAAACACCATGGTAAATTGTTGTTTCACAGTGAGTTAATTTTAACCACGGAGAAACGGAGGGCCACGGAGAATTTACATTTTTCCACGGAGGCGATGAATCGCAGCGGTGGTCACGGAGGCCATCCGGCTCGGGTTTCTGTCAGGGTTGTGGAGCTGGCCTTCGTGACCTTTTCGAGCGACAGCGTCTTCGTGGCCTTGCGGCCCAATCCCCACGCAAGAGCAAAAGGGAAACATCCTTCGTGATCTTCGTGAAATCCTTTGTGACCTTCGTGGTTTTTGTCTCGCAGATTAAGCAGATTTAAGCAAACCTGTTTAATCCGCGAGCCTAAAAAGTAGGGTTCTGCTTCGATGCCCTCCGCTGTGCCAACTTTTCTCTCATTATTCGGCTCTTCTCCTCCACCTTGCGCAGCATCTCAATTTCTTCTGCCGACAGCGGCCCACGAGCTACATGCTTTTCCATCTCCTCCTCAAACATCTGTGCCGAGAGCCCAGTCAATTCCGGAGATGAATGAATTGGTATTGCCATAATCTTTAATTAAATCCTCACTCTACGGAAGTAATGGGACTAAAGATTTTTCTATTAGTCCTATCATCAAACGTTATCCAAAAGCATTTCTTCATCATCCTTCCATTCATCGAGATGAAATTCTATCTTGCTTTGCTCCTCGATTTCTTGAAGAATATTGCTTAATTGATTTTCGGTAATGGCCTTTTGGAAATAGGCCAAGAGCTTTGGAATGTTGATAATCTCTTCAATACATTCCATAAACTTTTCCACCAACTTGACAATTCCTAACTTCTTCTCGGCATCATTTTTTATCTTCAGTTTCAATTCATCCTCATCTATAGTCGACTTGATTACGAATGTTATGGGATACTTCTCCACTTTTTCAATGTCGAGAAAATACTTCTTAAAATCCACAGTTTCAGTAACCTGGAAGAATCTTCCCAATGGCTTCATTACAAAGTCAATTCCTCCATCATTAGCATTGGTTCTTCCTGTTTTATAGAGCGATAGCGATTCTTCGGTCAAAGAGTTCCAATCGTATCCCCATACAATACTTTGGTCCTTATAGTAATATTTCAGGATAGCGTAACTAACGATTTCAAACATCCTTGCATCCACATTGGGATTCAACAAAGACTCAATAAAAGCCTTCGTTTCTTCCTGTTCCCCATCCAGATGCTGTAACTTACGGCACTGCTCAATAAGGATCTTTAAATCATTCTGTTTCCATTTTACATAAGCATCAATTATTTAATAATTGATGGGGCGAGATTGATTCTATTCTTATGAAATCTAAATCTAATCAGATTTTCATTAAGCCAATATCGTTTAGTAGTGGTATCTCGAATTATGGGTCCAATCTCATCAGCTGGGAAATCGCCCAGATACTCCTCATTGAGTCTATTGTTGAGGGCATGATTTTGGAGCTTCTCTCCAAAAGGCGTTTCCCTTACCCGGCCGATTAAGTCTGAGTAAATGGCGCCTTCATATTTTCTATAGTCACCATGCTCCAAATAACCCTTCTTTATATAATCTTCTACAATGACATATATGGCATATAGATTAGCGAAGCTACCACGGGATTTTGCGCCTTTATTAGCCGAAGCTGTCTTCTTTACTAAATATTGGATAATATTACTCTTAGTGAATATATCCAAGCCATCTTGCCCCAAATTTTTGAGCAAGATATCTCTTATGACATCAGAGAATGTCGAGTTGTTCATACTATATCAAATAAACGCGGACTATTGTTTGATACTGGAATATGTTGTTTTCTCTTAGTGCTTTTCTCTATGGCCAGTAATGGCTCGCCATTGTACGAGGTGGCCAATCCCAATCGGCGCAAGCCGATTTTTACGTATTCCTCCTCCAATTCAATTCCTATCGAACGTCGCCCAAGAGATTGGGCTACGTAAGAGGTTGTAAAAGTACCCGAAAACGGGTCCAACACCAAATCCCCCTCGTTGCTGCTGGCCTTAATTATGCGTTCCAACAGAGCCACTGGCTTTTGCGTGGGATGGTTCTCATATTCAGGCATACGATACCTTACACGGGGGAAATACCAGACATTACCCGGCACTTTCTCGCTCTTGTAGGGCTGCGGAGGATTTTTGCGGTAATCAATCAGCTTTCGCTCCGCCCCAGTACGAGCCTCAACCAAGATGTCGTCAGAGTTGAAAGTGTACTGAGCCTTGTTTTTGACACCAAACAGTATCGGCTCATACATCGAGCCATAGAAATTCTTGGCCTGTACCCCCGAACTGTCATACGACCAAACAATCCTTGACAAGATGTCAATCTTGTCTCTGAGGTAGACATCAAAATATGGCATGAACTGAGTCGAAGTCATTACATATAAGCTTCCATTTGGCTTAAGCTTACTCACACACAGGCTAAGCCACCTTTGGCACCATTGGATATAGTCCTCGTCGCGGTCCCATTTCTCCACTTTACCTCCGAATACCTTGCCGATATTGTACGGAGGGTCACAGAAGATCAAGTCGACCGAAGCATCAGGAATCATCTGCTCCAAAACCGCCAATGAATCCCCATGTATCACACGAGTCATGTCATCGCCAAAGACAGTAGCTACCTCTTTCATATCGTCATTGTTTAATCACCAACAAAGTTACGATAAAAATCCGAAAGCACAAAACCAATTCAATATTTACAGCCCCAATATCTCAAATTGAGGTTTCTAACAGGGTTGTGGAGCAGGTCTTCGTGACCTTTTCGAGCGACAGCGACTTCGTGGCCTTGCGGCCCAATCCTCGCGCAAGAACTTAGGAGACGAGTAAATCTTCGTGCTCTTCGTGAAATCCTTCGAGACCTTCGTGGTTTCCTACTAACAGATTAGTTTTAATCCGCTGAATCCGCATGGATTATTTTTCCTCGCAGATTAAACAGATTAAACAGATCTGTGTAAATCCGCTGAATCCGCGAGCCTAAAATTACCATCGCCTGACCGGGCCCGCGAGGGCGCCTGGGCCCACCACGCTAACGCAGCCCTTCACTTCGGGTTTCTGATAGGACTCCCCAGCAGGCGGTAGCCTTCCCCCGCTGTGGGGCTGTGGTTGAGGGCTTATTTCTTTGGAATTTATGAAATAAATCATTAACTTTGCATTATAAAAATATGAGCAAAGTATGGAACACATTGGTAATATTCATCTTTACAACGAGGATGTCGCCGCAGTTTACCACGAGTGGGATAGCCCCGTTGTAATCATTAGCGATGGCCCCTATGGAATCAGCGGCTACAAGGGTGACTTGTCTTCATACCATGGCCTTGCCCAATGGTACGAAAGCCACATAGCCGAATGGACCAAGAAAGCCACACCTATGACCACCCTATGGTTCTGGAACACAGAAATCGGTTGGGCCGTCGTGCATCCCATGCTCGAGAAATACGGTTGGGAATTCAAAACCTGTAACATCTGGGACAAAGGCATGAGTCATGTTGCTGGCAACACCAACACCAAGACCATTTCCCATCTTCCCGTAGTGACCGAAGTATGCGCTCAATATGTCATGAAGCCCATGTTTCATGTAAACGGTGAGACCATGACTATGAAAGAATGGCTCCGTTATGAATGGGCGCGCACTGGCCTCCCCTTTTCCCGCACCAATGTTGCTTGCGGAGTTGTCGATGCCGCTACCCGAAAATATTTTACGAAATGTCATCTGTGGTATATGCCTCCATCCGAGATGTTCGGCCGCATAGTGCGTTACGCTAATATCTATGGTAAGCCATCAGGCAGACCATACTTTTCTGTAGATGGACATACACCGTTGACCGAAGAAGAATGGCAAACCTATCGGCCCAAATTCCACTGCCCGATGGGAGTCACCAACGTCTGGAACACAGTACAGCTCCGAAGCAGAGAGCGACTGAAAAATGGCTTTAAAGCTTTCCACCTCAACCAAAAACCTCTTACCTTGATTCAACGCATCATTGAGATATCTTCCGACCCCAACGATGTGGTATGGGATCCATTTGGGGGGGTGTTTACTACCGCCGTGGCCTCAATATTGTCAGATCGAACCTGCTTTACTGCAGAGATCACCCCCGAAGTCTATCAAGAAGGCCTAAAGCGAATCCTCTCTTACACACTCCAAAATCGGCTCCAGTTTACCTCTCAACCCCTCTCCGCCTCGTTTGAGTAATATCCGCCATTGTTGAATCGTACATCCCATATACTCAGTATCTAAGATGCGTTGCTTAAACTCCTCCAACGCCTGATGTTGAATGCGGTCCATCTTACCATAATTAGTATCCGTTTTGTATTCAAATCTGGATTTCAAATCCTTCAGGATTTTCTGATAATCCACATCCGGACTATAAGTTAGCCATTCCTCAGGCCACCTATCCACCCACATCTGCGCTTCCTCATAAGAAGAACGATCCTTTTGGAAGACATACCCCGTGGTATTAGTCTGCCTTAAGTTTGATGTCCTCTTTGAGGTATCTTCTGGCTCCAACACAATGTATTCTGGTGGTTTGTGATAATGGCTATCCCTGGCTTCAGCCACGCTCTTGCCGCTGATGACCAGTGTGTCCAAAATCAAAGGCTTTCCAAAAATCACGAACTCTGGTATCCAAGCTATTATCGCAATATTAATGTGGTCTGGGCTAAAGATTGTGATGCTCTCTTTAAATCTCCCAGTTATCTCCGTAGCCAATGGGAACCAAGTCTTAATTTCAATTCCAGGATTAGGAGTGATTTTAGAACTATCATAAATGACATCTGGGAAACCTGGGTCCTGTCGCTTCCACACTCCTTGTTGCCCATCATTTTTACTATTCAAGAAATCGACAACTCGATACTCAAGTATATTCGCCACAAAGGGCGACAACTTAGAGATAATCTTTGAGAGCTGCACTGCCGATTCCAATGTTTCCGGCTTATTGATACTCACCGCATCAATAGTCTGCCCTCTCAATGTAGACAAGGTAGCCGATGCCTCAGCAAGAATAAATTTGTAATCAACCATTATTAATCTGCCTTTTTCTTAAGCAATTCATAAATGCCCAAAGTGAAATGCTGTGCCACATCACTCTCATTATCTGAGTAGCTTACGCCTTTGACTATCTTTGTCAAAGCCTCGGATAGATCAGCTTTGTACTCTGGGCTGTTGAGCCATCTATTCAGGGTGTCGCTAATCATGGGATAAATAGAGTTATTAGGGGGCTAAGGGAACAAGGATTAGGACATGTGGTGAGGGAAGCAACAACCTCTAGCGGCTCCTCCCTGAGGAACCACTCGGTCTTGTAGCGGATGTAGTGCCGCTCCAAGTCTTCGTTTGTGTACATTGCGTATGGCGTTTTTTTGACGCCACAAAGTTAAGGATTTCCGCCGTTGGTGGCCCTACCGCATTTTTGGACGCTTACCCGATATGGACGGCAATGGACCCATTATATATTAATTAGGTCATCTTCCCTAGCAGCCAGAAGATGGCGCGGCGGGGGGAGAAGCGCTTACCAGCCTGATGGAATTGGTGGCAGTAGGCGTAGATTTGCGCTGCGTCCTTACTGACCACGGCGGTAAGGAAATCCCGCTCCCAATCGTTCAATGCAATCTGAGGAATTGCCTCAGGTGTTATATCCTCAAACGATTTGTGCTGGAGCATCCTACCAATAACGGCTTGAATCTTCGCTGCCCCCTCCGAGCCTATAGGCTCAACAGCCAATTGACTCCAAAGTCCAATGCAGTTCCCCTTCATGTCCCTGAGCAGTGGAATCCTCCCCTTTTCGTAATGATACTGCTCGATGAGAGATTTGCGATAGAGATAACTATCGAAATATGGCCGCACAATCTTCTCAGCTGTCCAATTCGGGTCACCCTTTGCTGCCGTAATTCCACCCCACCTCCAATTGTAAACAGGCTTAGCCGTAAACCTGATGCTATTGCATTGCAGCATCACTGCCAACGAGAAGAAGAAATCCTCCCTGGCCGAATCCTCCTTAGCTGGAAAATCAAACTCCAGTCTAGCCAACAATTCATTCCGATAAGCCTTTGCCCAATAAGCATAGTGGAATTGGTACACCCCCATAAAATTAATAAGGAATCGTTCAATCGCTTCCGGCTGATAATAGGTTCTGCCAAGAACCTCGATGGGCAAGCACTTCTTGTCCTCATTCTTCTGCGTGAATGGTCCAGCCTTATAATAATGATTGTAGCTGGCAACCACTACCTCAGCCCCGTCTGCCTTGATTTCATTATAGAATGTTTCCAGAGCATCCGGTTCTAACCAATCATCTCCGTCGATAAAAGTTGTATATCCATTCGGATTAAGCTGCAATGATATCTTTATTCCCTTCCCCTTCGACTGCGCAATCCCCAGATTCTGCTCATTCTTAACGATCGTGGTCTTGTCCTCAATTCCCAATTTCTTCACCCATTTTTTCAGAGCCTTGATGTCTTGCCTCGGGCTGCAATCATCAATGCAAATCAAATGCCATTCCTTGTATGTCTGATTTGCCACTGACCTTAACAGCTTAGGAATGAACCTTTGCGAATTGTAGAAATTCGCCACAATACTAATCTTTAGTCTTTCCATCTACGCCTACTTTCCAATACCTTTGAGTCGTTCTATCATCTTTCCTCCTACCAATTTCCGTAGGTAATGCTTCCCCATCAATTCGCAGTACTCCTTGAGATTACCAGCCCTGATGCGCGAAGCCACGACCCCAGCCTTATCACCGCAAGTCTCGGATGTCTCGGGCAATGTCAATGTCACTGGCCTATATTTGTACATAAGCGCTGTCAACACCACTTGGTCATGCTTATGCAGAGCAAAGTATGGATATTGTTCTTTCAGTTCCTCTTTGGTTGGGTCAAGAATCACATCGGGATGATTAATGGCTATATCGAGCCAATTCTCAATTACGGGATTGTTCTTACCCTTGACAAAGAGTATCCCACCCATTGTCTTATTGTGCTCGCGCCACGCGGAATCGCCCACATATTCATCCAGAAACTCCAGGGTCGTTTTCTTACCCCAATGCTTAATCTTTGTAGATGAGCTGCCAAACCTCTCCCACTCTGGATACTCAGCCCTGTACTTAAAGGCTATGAAATCATAATCCTCCATCAACTGTCGCCAAACCGTCCACTCAATGCTCTGATGTAACGTACAACCAGCATCGACATAGCATACGATGGTCCCCTCATCATATCGATTCAGAGTCTCCTTGATAATAACCGGTTTCCACGACCAATACCCTCCCCCATAAGTATATTTCATCAGCGTTGATTGCTTGATATACTCAGGCAAGTCGTCTGGTCCATAAAGAATGACATCATCAAATATTTTAAGCCTTTGGGCTTGTTTGCCAATCCTCTTAAGTGAGTATGCGCAACGCTCATCGCCATAAGCTATGAATACCATTTTGCGTTCCATCTCTTATTTGTTTTTGCGAGTTCTGGCATACATATACACCTTGCTGTACAGATTGGGAAACAATGCCCTCAAATACCCAGTGGTCAGTACCAAGAGATAGCGATGCGGGAAACACCTTCGCTGCATCAATAGGCTATTATGTAAGTTCAATCCACGAGGCGAATACAGATATTTGAATCTCTGTTTCATATTCATATTGTTGAAATCCTTAGCCTCCTTGCCATGGTCATTCTCACAATATGCCACATACTCCCGGAGCACTATCAATGGGAATCCAGCCTTATGCGCCAAATAAGTGTAATCATGGTCGCCGCCGCCATGCAGATACTTCTCACACAGCACACCCATTTTCTTCACTACCTGATCTGATACATAAGTGACATTGCCATGGGCGCATTGGCAAAGTTGAAACTCGCCATTAGGTATCTTGAAACTATCGAGGAGCGTCCACTTATTCACATAGTCAAATCCGCCATACGTAAATTCCTTGGTCACCTCATCTTGGGTCGAACCGACATAGATGCCGCTCTTCCCGAAGTTGGCTTGGCTGTATTCCTCAGCAGCTTTTATCTCTTCCCAAAGATTAGGGTGGATATAGGTATCATTGTTCATCCATAGATAGCCATCATATCCACCCTCTCGAATAGCCTCACGCCAAGAGTTGTTCATGCCAGCATTCCAAAACAGATTGCCATCTCCCTTTAGGATCTGGATATCCAAATCTTTGAACTCCACCGGGACAACCTCAGCCGTGTTATCCGAGCTCCCATCATCCGTCAAGAAAATCTTGACCTTAAGCCATGGGTATTGAGACAAAGATTCACGAATGCAGCTCAGACATTTCCGAGTTTTCTCTAAGCGGTTAAACACCGTCATCACTATTGCTACTCTCATACTCATCTTAGCATTACTTTGGTAGGAGACTCTTCGTCCGAATCCTCTGGGTCGGTCAATTTCTTGGCAAATGGCAGCATTATGTAGGGTGCGAAAATGACAAACATATCAGTCGACACCTTCATCCAAACAATGAAGTTTAGAGCCAACAGTGTCCAAAAGACAGCACCTTTCCCTGGATAGAGACTTACGGCAGTGATACAGACCTGAATCATAAAGCAGGAAAATGTCAGAAGGCCCAATAATCCGCAATAGAAAATAAATCGGCAGTATCCCACATCACTACCCATATAATATCCTCCAGTAAATTTACCTATGAAATATGGATCAGCCCCATAGGGGTTATCAAAATACCCATCCCCTATAATCCAAGTCTTAGCGTTGTCTGGCCAAACCACCATATTCTTTAGGGTCTCATTTGATGATACATCCCATGTCCCCTTCTCCACAAGACTGAAGAAGCCCTCAAAAGCAAATCGGGTTTTCCTCCTTAAATCAAGGTTATTATTGTAAGCTAGGATATATATGGGAAGGCCGACAAGCAAAATGGCAAAAAGCATAGTAAACAGGCTTTGCGCTCCTTCTCGTTTTCTTTTATCTCCAAAGACAAACAATGCCCCTATCAATCCCAATGATAATACTACTCCAGCAAGCGTAGTTCGTGCTATCATATTTCCCACAACAGTTATAAAAAGGAAAGCACAAATATACAATAAGCGCCACTTCTTTTTCTCAGCGTCTTGTATATTCCAGAGTTGAAAGGCCAAAAGGCATAGAACTGCCGAAAAACGCGTTCCGGCTGTATCCAAGCTGGCACCGAAACCATACATTCGGTGTACCTTAGGGCTATTTAAGAAATTCTGTCCTTGTTCCACCCAGCTATCCATCCAGGTCCTAAATCCAATCACATTATCATTGAGCAAAGCCACAGCACACTGCATCACGCACACTGCTATGAGATAGTTGGTAAGAATTTCAAAAGATATCTTACCATTCAATGCTCGGATTGTAAAGCACACTGCATACCCTGCAAATAGCCAAACAAACATCGAGGCAAAATAAAAGACGTATGCATAATCACTAACCCCATTTAGTGCGATAGATAAACCGCAGTCTAAAGAAAATAAAACCGACAAGACGACCATCCAAACAATATTTTTATTTATTGACAACGCTCGTCTTGTCGAATATATAAGCACCCAGATAATTAGTCCAATCAGCCCTAAGACCATCTTAGAATTGGTCATCGGGAAGGCCTTAATTGTAATGGGGAAATAAAACAGCGTTGTAATCAGTATAGAGCCAAGTATAGCGAAGAATCTTGCCATTATTTCTCTGAAGCCTTTGAATATTTACGATAGACCCACCCCCCAAGTTTAGTCTTAAAAAATCGATCCTTAATCTTATGATCCCAACTAAGCCATGATTCATCATAATGATGAATCGAGCGTGTATTGGGAGTAATTGTCATTTCGCGTGTAGCATAGAGAATCGGACAGAAATACTCTTTTGGGTAAATCTTCAGTCCAGCAACCTCCTGAATTGAATCCACATCCTGTAGCCCATACTTTGAGAGAAGATTCGATGTAGACACAACTATTGTTGTAGTATCCGGTTTCCCATTTTCTTTATAAAAAGACCTCGTTGAGTATTCGTCCAGCAACTCTTTATAGATAGACATTCCTGGAGTTGCGGCAATCCCTAAGCCTGGTGCTACACCAATGCCAGCTGGGTCACCGGCCGTCCTTTCGCATCCCATAAATGGGCCAGCCTCAACTATATCATCAATTGGTTTTATCACCTCGACATCGGTATCAAAATAGAGACCACCCTCATTAAAGAGGATTAAGAATCTGGCATAGTCACTCACGAAAGCATACTTTTTTGCCTTATAGGCCTCACGAGTATATCTTACCTGATTGACATCAAAATTTGATTCGTCCCACCTCTTGATTTCATAGTCGGGCAGATACTTCCTCCACGATGCAATGCACTTCTTAGCGGATTTGGGCAAAGGCTTGCCACCGAACCAACAATAATGTATGACTTTTGGTATCTTGTTCATTTTCTCTGTTTCCTTACTTTTGGAATTTTTTTATATTCCTTGCTTTTGATAAAAGCCAAGGCGCTCTTAAGAGCGCCTCTCTTTAATTTATACATGCTCCATTCTCCTTTGATAAGAGAAATACCATGCGTAAAAGCCAGCATGTAACCTAAGCAACTTGCCGACCATATTCTTTTCAAAATGTTTTTCTCTGGGGTCCATAGGAATCTATGCCAGAATATCACCTTGTATCTTAAATCCGCATAGAGCAATCGTTTTTCTCTTTCTTCTGAATTCCCTGTCTTCGCACTCCCAGCGTCGAGATGCACTATACCCGATCCAAATACGGTCAATTGCTTCAACCCACAGAGATACATCTTGTAAAACATCACTTGATCATCCCCTATGGCATAAGCCTGAGAATCCATCCAAAGCTCCTCCTCAAATTGTATTTTCAAGAAATCCTCCTTCCGGCAAAAGAAACACGGACCAGCATTAGTCATTGACAGACAGCTACCTGGTCGGGGATTCTTATTATAAGAATACCCACCAGTATTCATCACCTTATATGCCCATTTCTTATCCCCACGCCGGGCCCGCATTCTACCTGAGATGGTCATCAGCAGCTCGCTCTTCAGCCCTCTACTGGAATTGTCAAAAACATCAGGTGAGATTACCTGAGCATCGTGCTTTTTCAATTCTTCATACAGCGTCTCAACTCCATTAGGAGGTAAATACACATCATCATCAAGAAATAAAATGTACTCTGTTGTTACCTCATCATATTGTATAGCACGCTGAGCTACCATTCCTTTCTTGACAAAAATGTATCTTTCCAACCCACAAGTCTCTTTGGGTAAAGAATAACCCTCGGCAATATAAACAAGGATTTCCTTAGGCTGGATAGTTTGAGCCAAAATAGAATTCAATTCCTGTTGATATTTATCTCCTGCCTTACCGAGGGTGCGTATTACTACTGTATACTCCATGCTTTTATTTCTTCCTATCGCACCACCAGCCATAAAATTTCAACGCTGCTTTACGTAAGCCCATTACCCATAGCTTCCCAAACAAAAGATCCACCTTGCTGCCATTCCTATAGTGCAGGTTGTATCTAAAATCATCGATAGAGAATTTAGAACTAATCCAACTTATCCTTTCTATTTCAGCACAAATGATTTCCCTATTTAGGGTTGCTCTGCAAGTTGACCAGACGTATTGATAAGCGGCATTCTTCACCTCTCTTATATCTTCACCAGTTAATTGATGTGATTCTTGTAGTCTGGATAGATTATTCTTTAGATGATTAAAGATTTTATATTCATTATCTGGGATTAGTTTCCTAAAAGAACCAGAATTAGGATTATTAACCCGATAGAAATAATCTTTACCATCTACAGTGGTAACATTTTGGATATAAGACAAACATTCCAACCAAAAAATCAAATCCTCCAGATAATTTATATCCTCTTTAAAGCGAATATGATTATCCCACAACACACTCCTTCTTATCAGTTTCCCGATTGTGAAATTAAATTTTAGAATATCTAATTTATAGGGTCTAAGTGCATCTCTTTCTCTATCCAGATTATAATATCTTTTTCTATAAGGAGCTTCTGATTCTATAATCACACCAGTGGTAAAATCCACTTTTGTAAAGCCACACAAAATCATTGAATCATTGCATTGCGTCTTCTCTAAGGCCCCTATTAACTCCGAGAGATAATTCTCCCCTAACCAATCATCTGCATCCACAAAAGTCACCCATTCGCCTTTTGCATTCTCTATGCCAAGATTGCGTGCCGATGAGGCACCACCATTCGCTTTGTGGAAAACCTTAACTCTACTATCTTTTGCTGCCCACTCATCACAAACAACGCCTGACCTATCTGTGCCCCCATCATCTATCAATAGCAATTCAAGATCAGAAAAGGACTGATTCAAAATGGTATTGATACATTGGTTTAGAAATGCCTCTGCATTGTACACAGGTACTATTATGGTTATTGTGGGAGTCATACCAATTTGATCTTTCCTCACTGTCCTCTACTTATCTTGCGTAACATATTATATCCCCATGCACAAGGACGCATAAAATGCAAAGAATAATGGTATTCTGAAAGCATAATCTTAAACCGCTTTTTCAACTTCGGATTCTCCCATAGATAAGAGTAGAACTCTTTAGGAAAAAGTCTAAGCCAAGCATCCTTGTGGATATAAATAAGATTGGCCATCCATGTTTGTAACCTCCAGATAAGTAACTTGTTATACTCCGAGTCAGATTCTTTCTCTTCATAAAAAGAAATCAAGTCTTGAAAGGCCCGTATATTATCCTTGACATGTTGCTCAGTTAAGTTATTAGTCACCTGTACCTCACTTTCGCGATATTGATAGAAAGGTATGTGTACATTCACCACCTTGTTAGCGAAATACAACAGCCTTAACATCAAGTGCTGGTCTTCGCCCAATCTTAACCCCAAATTTGATGTTCTATTGAGTTCCCCAAGCTTATCTTTTTCTAATCTCTCCCAGACCTCCCTCTTTACTAAAAAACACCAATGATGCACTAAGGAGGAAAGGATATAATTCTTAAGGGATGTCCTAACATCATCAGTCCATTCTGAACATCTCATCACATTTATTGGTAACCCTTTTTCATTCACCACTTGATAGTCACATACAACAACATCAGCTTCTCTAAGTTTAGCCTCTTGGTACATGACTTCTAATGCCTCTGGCAAATACCAATCATCCCGATCTATCAAGATGATAAATTCGCCAGATGCTTCCTTGACGCCTATTTCTCGAGCTTTTGCCACACCTCCATTTACGGCTTGCCGAATAATTCTTACCTTTTTCTTAGAATCTGAATACTCCTTTATGATGTCTTGTACTATCTCTACGCTTTTATCAGGGGAACAATCATCTACTAATATTATTTCCAGGCTCTCCATGGTCTGATCTAAAAGAGACTTAACACTTTGAGCAATATATTTCTCGCCTTTATATACCGGTATGACAATAGAAACCAGTGGATATACTTGAGAACCCATATCAAATAGAAAAATCTGGAGTATTTTTATGAGTTAATCCATATAATATTCCCTTCCAAAGATTATAGGTGATTTTCAACCCATTTTTTAATCTAAAAGGATAAATGAATGATTGTTTTAAGAAATTGAGAAGCTGTCCTCTCTTAAAACTTCTGGGCACATAATTTCTTCTACTTAACCATATATAATTCCTTCCCTGATAAAAATATCTAAAAGGAGAAGAAACCACCCAGCGGTTATCACCGCTAGCTAATTCTGATTCACCACATCTATGTAGTAAACAAAGACTTTCCGTCTGCCCCACTACATATCCATTTTGTTTAGCTCTCCAACACCACTCAAAATCCACAGAGTCTATAAACAAAGAATTATCCAAACCACCAACTTCATTGATGAATCTTTTGTCAACACAACATCCTGAACTAATTATCTCTGGATAAGATTTAAACGTTTCACCATCGATGGATTTTGGAGTGGTTGAATCTTGATTATAGACACTTTTTATCTTTGGGCCAAGTATTCCTATTGGTATTTGGTTTAATCTCAATTCCTCATATTTTTTTGTTAGTTGCTCCCCATACCCATCACCTACAACACTATCCTGATCAAAGAAAATGATATGTGTGGCACCATTCTCTAAAGCTACTTTAATTCCAATATTTTGGGCTTTGGCAATCCCCTCATTCCGATAAAGAGGGAAATAAGAACAGTTAGGAGTAGAACAAATTAAACTTTCTATATCTTTATTAGGATGTGAAGTATTATCAATGAATATAACCGTACCCTCAAAAGATAATCTCAATTTGTCCTTTACCTGTTCTATGGTTGGTTTATATAGAACCACTACTATAAAAGGCTTTACCATACTTTGTTATAGAAAAGATACATGCTAAAGAGAACTCACCCTCTGAATCAGCCTAAGTTTTTTCTCCATCTTAACAATTTCATTGACATGTATAATGGGGGGAAAATCAATAAAACGGATTTATTAAAAACCCTCCATATTAAAACCCGTCTACGTGTCCTTTTCAGAAGAGATTTCAACTCACTCCTAACACATATCTGATTTATCTCTATATCATTGTAGTTATATGGTAAGGAGCTAAGAGTCCAGTAAAACATCATCACACTTTGATATCTACAAAAGTCCCTGAATCTTTTACTGGAAGAATCTTTTTCAATATTATTGAAAAAGTCACACATACCAAAAGCATCCAGAGCATTTCTAACATCATGTACATTTGAAGCGCTCGACTTAAGCTTCCTATAAGCATAAAATCTTAAAGGAAGATACATACATTTCAACTCTTGTTGACAAAGAAGCATAAGGAAGGCCATATCCTCCAAGAACTTTTGATTCTCTGGGAATCTAACGTTTTTGATGCTTGACCTACGAATAAGAAGAAGCCAAATAAAGAATTCTTCTTGTACTATTTTCTCCAAAAAATCCTCCTTATTAAGAATCAATTCATGATATCTTTCTTCCTTTGGCTTACATGATTGATAAGGGTCCGGAGAGCCATCACCGGTTACAGCAAGATAATCTCCTCTTACGATATCGAGATTATATCTCTCGGCAGTATTATAAAGTTTCTCTAAACTCTCCTTTTCTAAATAATAGTCATCCCCATCTACAAACACAATATATCTACCTTTGGCTCTTTCTAACCCTCTATTCCGGGAAGCACTGGCACCACTATTAGGGAAGTGGAAAACTTTAACTCGGTTGTCTTTTTCGGCGAATTCTTCACAAATCTCTCCTGTCTTATCCGTACTCCCATCATCAATTACTAATAACTCAAAGCCACTAAAAGTCTGGTCCAATACACTTTGAATGCATTCTGATATCCAACCTTCTACATTATAGGCTGGCACTATCACAGATATTTCAGGTATACCATCCATTGAAACCTTATTTTAGGATTGAAGTGCATCTGACAACCATTCAAGACTTTGTCGACGTAAATCTTTAAGCATTTCAAAAGTTCCAGGAATTGGCCTATTCAATTCCTCCAAATTAATTTTTTGATCAAATTGAATGTTACGGTATTGCATCTGACATATTTCTAATAAGTCTTTAATCCGATCATCCTTTCCAGCTCCTATACAAATAAATGGCTTTTCAAAAATCAACGAAAAAACAACAGCATGAAAAGAATGGCAAACCATAAATTTTGAGAATTTGACAAGATTAAGGAATTCCTTTGGCCCTACTGGGAGGAATACTTTTGTCTGGGGCCAAATGTGATGTTGGGAGCGTTTTTTAAAAGGCATTGTACTTAAGGGTACAAACGAAAGTCTTTTTGCTATGTTTTCAGTATAACTAAAAGTTTCTTCAGACCATCTTGGACAATACCCAAAAACATAATCTTCACGTATTAAAGCTTTGTCTCCAGCCATATTATTCCAATGAACTGGATCCACTAATAAAGTAGGGTCTAACGTTACTGGTACATCTTTTTGTATTAAAAGACCAATTTGTTGAGCACCTTCTTTTTCTCTGACACTAAGATTATCATAGTCCATAATTAAATTTTTATATGGACTCAACTCTTTTATTGTGGCCCAACCAAGACTGGGAGCATACGCAATCTTTTTCCCAGACTTTACAAAAGATAACATATAAGAAGGGTCAAAGTCTGGCAGAAAAGTATTCCAAATTTGATCCGATCCACTAATATAGCAGTCATACTTAATATCACTGAGTTTCAAATCCTCTCCAATGTTATATTCCTTTTTAGAAAGTCTGAGGTCATTATTTATAAAATTTTCAAATAATTTATTTTTACAAATAATATCAAGAATATAAGGAGCTTGTTTAATAATAAACTTAAGACGATCTATAAAAGGGCCCTTAGAATAACCTGGTTGATAGATTTCTTTTTGACGTAAAGGACGAAAGTCAATAATTTCACATTCAAAACCTAAAGAATTGACAATGTACTGAAGGGCATAGGCTTGAAGGTTTGCCCCATAATTATGGGCCGCATGATAAGTTATAATTCCAACCCTTTTCATTCTGATCTGAAAGTTCCTTTTATTTCGTCTACAATCTTTTCACATGATTTTAGTATACCACCCAAATAAAATATAGCTAAAGCTGCCTTTATAGTTCGTTTCTTGCCATACCATTTTGTATCCAAAAGATATATATTGTATTGGGGTAATGTTTTTCGAAATCTTTTATACTCTCTGGCATGAAGAAGGAATCTACGTGAAAAATTACACATTCTCGCTAAAGCCTCTTCATAAGGTTTTATTTCCTGTTGCTTTTCAAAGAATTCAGACAAAAGTGAAAAAGCTTTTAATCTTCCTTCATCCATATGTCTTAAACCTGAGTGACAAATGCTCCCTTGATTAGTGCAATCGTAATGATAGAAAGCCTTAGGGACTCGTACTATAGTAGAAGCAAAGTAAAGGAGACGGATTAAGAAATGGCCATCTTCATAAAAACCAATTGTGGAGTCAAAAGAAAGAGCATGCTCTCTTATCAACTCCCGTTTAGCTATCATATGACATACACTACCAAAACCTGAGGTGATTTGATGTGATAAACACTTTATCTTATCCTCATTCCAATCCGTAGTTTTCCATAAATCACTATGATTTTCATGGCACATCAAAAAATCACTCGTAACCACATCGGCACCGTTTTTTAATGCTACCGTATATAACGATTCAAACATATCTGGATCTATGAAATCATCACTATCCATAAATCCTACATATTCCCCCGAGGCTATCTCTAATCCTTTATTTCTAGCTTCACTAGGACCACAATTTACCTGCTGGGATATTATTTTAATTTTCTTGTTGGGAAATAGTGATACAATTCGTTTGAGGATAATTAAAGTATTATCCGGAGAGCAGTCCTCCACAAAAATAAATTCCATATCCTCCAAAGTTTGAGCCATCAAAGAAAGGACACATCTTTCTATATACTTCTCGACTTTATAAACTGGAATAATAACAGAAACAGTAACCATTTTAATGGGGTAAGGTATGAATTAGATAATTACTCTTCTTATACATATTTTTTAATGGAGATTCTGAAATAACATATCCAAGGATTTCTTCTTAAGTTGGTTAATTTTCTTATTCACAGATATCCAATCAATGGGGTCTTCCATTCTTCCTTTAGTTAATTGATCAACAACAACTAATCTCCTAGTCAAGTCAAACAGATTAAGGAGTGATTCTAATCTAGCATTTCCTCGCAATGGATTGTAAATAGTTAGAAAAGGTTTATTAAATATAATAGAGAAAACAGTCCCATGAAAAGAATCAGTAACCACAAAATGTGCATCCCTAAATCCTGCAATCCATTCCTCTACTCCTGGATAGACTTTTTTATGAGCCCAGGAATAGGAATGTTTCCTAGTAAATGTTTTTACATTTAATTCTCTCCCCATTGTTTGTATTTGATTTAATATATTGTCTGATATATCTAAAACATAAAACAATAGTCCTCTTTCTGATGGAATATTCACACATAAATCCTCATACGCATTAGGACTTAACAATAATGTAGGGTCTAAAACTAACTGAGCCTCAGTTTTCAAGAAATGTTTACACAACTGAACAGCACTTATCTCTCTTACTGAAATCATATCAAATCTTTTAATTAGTGTTCACTGAATAATTAGGTCTCTTAGGCCCATACCCGCATGGGGC
>JAJBUQ010000012.1 GCA_020860245.1 Rikenellaceae bacterium | reverse complement strand
TGGACTTCAACAAGAATGTCACAGAGGTCTTCGACGCACAGGGAACGATCGCGGCAGCTTACGATTACTCCCCCTATGGGGCCGTAACCAGTACGGGCAGCCTCGTCCAGCCCGTCCAGTGGTCCGGCGAGATGCACGACGAAGAACTCGCCCTGGTCTATTACAACTACCGCTATTACAACCCCAAAGACGGCAGGTGGATCAACCGCGATCCCATCGCTGAAGAAGGGGGATGGAATTTATATAGTTTTAATAAAAATATAATATATACAACAGATTATTTGGGATTATTATCATTGGGGCGATTTATAACTAAAAGATTGATAGGAAAAATAAAAAAATCTCTTATAACTGATCTTAATGGACCCTATATTCCAGGATATTGGGAAGAAGATGCAGAGAATTCTGGAATAATAGCAATTTGTTTGAAGTGTAAAGGAACGAATAAACCTTTTAAAATTAATTTAGGTAACAACCCTAATCGTATTGGCAATACAACTACTTTATGTAATGGATGGGAAAAAATTGCAACATTTGATGGTTATGATTTATCTTGCAAGTGGAAGGAAGTCGGAGGAAGGAATTCCGATGAAGCACCCCGATATACAGGGAGAGTTCAAAGTAAAACCTATGAGTGTGTAAAATTGTCAGGAACAGGTAGTCTGTGTGGTACTAATTTCCCAGAAGATTGGAGAGCATAGCAATGAAAATCAAAAGAAAGAAATTCTATATTGTCGCAGGAATCGCAGTCTTATGTGCTGCTTTAATATATTGGTTATTGACCATATTTTTACGAGTATACGTAATGAAGTCGCCAGTTATGGAACCATTAGTTCCAACGGGATCAATCGTTATCATGAAACGCATTCACAATATAGATGAATTAAAACGGGGAGATATAGTTCATTGGAATTTTCCTTCTTACACATCCATTCCTAGCAATACAAGTACATTAGGAATAGTAGTTGGTTTTCCCAATGAACATCTAGAGTTAAAACATGGTGATATATGGATTAATGATCAAATAGCTCATATTAGACCTTTCCAATATGTTTATACGAAATCAGAACCAAATGTGTTGGAAGGATATAAAATGAAGCAGAAATATATGAATATGATTATTCCGAAAAATACATTCTACATCCTCTGTTTAGACAGAAATGCCATGGACAGCAGGGTAGTAGGCCCTATTCCATGGACTAATATAAAGAGTAAAGTAATTGAGCATATAAATCCTTAAATAATTATAAATCATCTATTCTATTTTTCATTTTATTCATTATATCGTCATTATTATTTTAATTAATAAACAAATTTGTGGAATCCTCTGAAACCAGTGGCAACAAGGTCATTGGTTTTGGTTCAAGATAATGCTATCTACTTTTACAGCCATGACTTCATCAAGAATGTGACGGAAGTCTTCGACGCACAGGGAACGATCGCGGCGGCTTACGATTACTCCCCCTATGGAACAGTCGGCAGCACAGGTAGTCTTGTCCAGCCGGTGCAGTGGTCCAGCGAGATGAACGACTACGAATTGGCCTTGGTCTATTACAATTACCGTTATTACCATCCCGCCGATGGAAGGTGGATCAATCGCGATCCCATTGCTGAACAGGGAGGATGGAATTTATATGCGTTCGTAGGGAACAGCCCTATATGGCATAACGACTATCGTGGGATTTCTAATGCTAAAGAAAAATGTTGTTGTGGAAAGAAAAGATTACCTAATAAATCTTGTTGCGAAAATGGTGAAATTGTGAATTCTAAATCTTGCAAAATAAGAATTCTCATGGGACATTATAATAAGGAAAATTTAGAAAAAAAGATTAATCAATTTTGTAAAGTTGATAGGCTTGGGATCGTAAGTTGTTATTCTACAGAAACAAATACATGGATTCCTACTACTCAATCTTATCCTAATGATGGTAGAAATCCTGATATAATTAACAGAGGAGGAGAAGCTGCACGGTATTTGCGGGCAGAGTTGGAGGCAGCTAAACAGGAAGCCAAAAATATGTGTAGCAAAGAAAATAAAAGATGTTGCTCTAAGGTTATCATTATCGTTTCGGATTCAGGAGATAAGGATGGTAAAGGAGCTTGGCAAGTAAAATTTACTTTTGGAATAAATCCCTATACAGTTATAATAGACTGCGATAAGCCCAAACCCAGAAATTGCAAAACCAGAGGAGGAATGGTTTCCTCTAAATAAGTCGAGATGTTTTAAGTTTATTCTACTATGAAATTAACATATATTATATTTTTATTTTTTATTTTTTGTGTTATCGCAATTGGTGAAATGGAAGATAAGGAATATAAAGACTTTGACCTATATACAGAATCATCATTTTTTAAAAATGGGAAGAAATTTCGAGCCACGAAGTTATCTTTAAATCAAAGGAAGGAATTGAGAGATATTTTAAGTAAATATGATTTATTCTTGGAAGGAAGAACAGAAAACACCTTCCCTTTTATAGGAACTTTGGCTATATTTCGTGTTGCTATAGATGAAAAGCCATATTTATTATGCATGATAAATAATACAAACCATATTTTCGCAGAAAAAAAGATTGAGAGAGAGGAATATCAAAAAAAATTATTTTGGATACAGGAAATAGATGGAAATAATAATCCGGAAAAACCGGAAATTAGGATATTTGAATCCGCCGCCCTCTATTTAGAGTTAGAGAAATTTTTGGAAAGAATTGCATCTCCTGTCTTGAAAAAAGAGTAATAATTGTTATAACATTGTTCCCTGCCTCCCCCTCTGAATATAGATTTAAAGTTACGCGACGTTTGGGGCGTTGTTACCACAACTGTCCTCAGTAACGGGGAACAGAACCTACATGCCGTGCGTCCTACGACTGCACCTACACGGCAACATCAACAACCGCAAGAGGACGCAGGAAATAATCGAAGAGCTCACCTACGCGACTAACAGCTTGAACCAGTCACCAGCATTATCAATTCAACTCTCAATTTTCCACTCCTCCACAACCTTTTATTCCCGCTTATGACGCCTTGGGCAACCAGGCCTTGATCAAAAAACTTCAACGGACATTTGGACGGCCGTGTACAACGCGGCCAACCGCGCGGTGAGCTTCACCAGCCGG
>JAJBUQ010000024.1 GCA_020860245.1 Rikenellaceae bacterium | reverse complement strand
GTATATATCGATTATTTAAAATAGAAATTGACTCATTTATGTTGATTTTAATTAAAAAAAAATTATATTTACATTAAAATCGAGTAGCAGGAATATGTCGGATTATTAGTTCTACTTAAGTTATTACATTATTAATACTGTATATTATAGTATAAATAGGAAGAATTAATTATTTTTTGCTGAGAAATATTTTAGAACGTTGTAATTTTATTTATAAAAACTATATTTGTACCAATAAAAATAAAAATATTATTATATATATTCCACTTTATAAGATAACTAAAATAACCAATATTATATTTATTCATATAATCTATTACGGATTAATTTAAAAAATTATGCTAAAAGAACAGACTCAACTGTCGTGGCAGCCTACTATTACGAAGTATACGCAGCCACAACGCAATGGTATTCAATCGCAAACTCTTCATCGTCATGCCATCGGATATGTATTGCGAGGTAAAAAGTATCTCTATTACGGAGACGAAAGAAGAGAAATTAACCGAGGGGATATTTTCCATCTCGGATTAGGCAATCATTACATCGAGGATGTGCCTGAAGATAACCGGCCGTTCGAACAAATCGTTTTTTATTACGATTCATCTCGTTTGAATAAAATATTGAATAGCCTGGGTATTACCTATCATTTATCTATCAACAATGACCATAGTTGTCCGAATTGTGAAAAGAGACAGGATGTTATATTTCCTGCATGGAATACCCTCAAGAATTTTTTCGTTACCATTAATCAATATATAAAGGAGGATCAGTTCTCTAAAGACAATACTGCGGAATATCTTAAAATAACCGAGTTGATCTATCTCATAATAGCTAATAACGACTGCTGTGTAAAGAGTAAAATATTGAATAACATCGATACTCTTACGGCAAGTTTCGAACAGACCATTCAAGATAACATATTCAACGACATATCCATCGAAGAATTAGCGCAGAAATGCAACCGAAGCCTGACTTCCTTTAAAAAGGAGTTCAAAAAGCACTTCTTCGAACCACCTCACAAATGGTTCATCAAACAGAGGCTGATGCATTCGCGCCTTCTATTAATTTCAACTAATAAATCGGTGTCCGAAATAGGAATAGAATGCAATTTTCCTAATACATCACACTTTATCAAACTGTTTAAGAAGGAGTTCGGAATGACTCCGGTGGCTTACCGCCACAGAAACAGGCAGAATAAAGTCGAATCGGCGCCTCAATCCCAGATCGGAAATATATCCTAATCCGGATGCAGGCACGGTGTTTGCCTTATCCGACAGCGTATAGTTTTAAAATCAAGCCGGACTCGTTTTGCTTTTGAATTTATATTATATAAAATAGGTATATTTATTAGTAAAATTATAGAAGAAAAATCACATATATAAGTAATTAAAAAGGTCAATCATTAATAAGTAAAACGATTCCGGTTTATTAATGGGCGTATGCTGTGACGTACGTCCATTATTTTTTACCGTGCAGGATCTCGGAAGCGATTTTTTCCATAAGTTCTACCGCCTGTGCGTAATCATTCGATATCTCTCCGTCGAGTATCGCGTTTTTGATACGGTCTTTTATTATTCCGACCTCTCGCGAAGGGCCTATTCCGTATCTCTCCATTATCATCTCTCCCGTTACAGGTGGTTGAAAATTTCGTATTTTGTCCTTCTCTTCGATCTCTCGGAGTTTCTTCCTTACCAACGCGAAATTCTTCAGGTAGCGTTTTACTTTAGCTTCTATACCAGAGGTTATATCCGCCTCGCATAAAATCATGAGATCCTCTATGTCGTCTCCGGCATCGAACAGCAATCTGCGTACAGCCGAATCGGTTACGGTCTCCTCTGCCAGTATTATCGGTCTCATATGGAGAAATACCAGCTTCTGGACATACTTCATCTTCTCGTTCATGGGCAGCCGCAGATGCCTGAAAATTCCCGGGACCATTTTAGAACCTGCTACTTCGTGTCCGTGGAACGTCCATCCATGCACTGCGTCGTAGACCTTAGTTTTGGGCTTACCTATATCATGCAGAAGTGCCGCCCACCGCAGCCACAGATTGTCCGAAACTTTGGAAATATTATCAACAACTTTGAGAGTATGGATGAAATTATCCTTGTGTCCCCTTCCGTTATTGATTTCAACCCCTTTCAGTTTAGACATTTCGGGAAATATAATTTTAAGCAGACCGGTCTTATCCAACAAATCGAATCCTATAGATGGAACTTCGGAGCATATAATCTTGTTGATCTCCGTAATAATCCTCTCCTGTGAAATGATTTTTAGTCTCTCTTTGTTGCGTTCTATGGCCTGGAAGGAGCCGGATTCTATATCGAAGCCTAACTGGGTTGCGAATCGTATCGCCCGTATCATACGCAGCGGATCGTCCGAATATGTAATGTCCGGATCCCCCGGTGTCCGAATAATCAATCTCTCGAGATCGGCAATTCCGTCGAATGGATCCGACAATTCCCCGAATGTTTCTTTGTTCAAAGAGAGGGCCAGCGCGTTTATCGTAAAATCTCTGCGATGCTGATCGTCTTCGATGCTTCCCTTTTCGACTACGGGCTTCCGCGATAAAAAATTGTAAGATTCTTTTCTCGCCCCTACGAATTCTAATTCCAGCCCTTTGTATCTGAGCATGGCCGTACCGAAGGTCTTGAAAACAGTTACTTTCGTACCGAACTCCCGGCCAACCGAGTTCGCAAGTCCGATGCCGTCTCCGTCCACGACTATGTCGATGTCCTTGCAAGGACGATTCAGGAAAAAATCACGCACATAGCCTCCGATGACGAAAACCCGGACGTTATTTTTGTCTGCGACTTCACCTATCTTTCTGAAAACAGGGTCTTTGACAGCTTCTTGATATCGCATTCCGATCTATTTCAATTCCCTTTTGTAGAGTTGAATGGTATTTTCAAGCCCGTAATACAGAGCGTCGCTTATCAGCGCGTGTCCGATGGAGACCTCCAGCAGATTCGGAATGTTTTTATGAAAATATCCGAGATTTTCCAGACTTAAATCGTGTCCTGCATTGACTCCGAGACCGACGTCCACAGCCGTTTGCGCGGCGACGACAAACGGAGCGATCGATGATTCCCTGTCCGCAATATATCCGGAAGCGTAAGGTTCCGTATATAGTTCTATCCTGTCCGCACCGCACTCCGCCGCATGAATAACCATTTCTTTCGAGGCATCTACAAATACCGATACCCGTATGCCTGCTGATTTGAAATCCGCAATTACGCGCTTCAAAAACTCTTTATATTTTACAGTATCCCATCCTGCATTGGACGTGACGGCATTGGGACCGTCCGGAACCAGTGTCACCTGCGTCGGTTTTACGTTCAGGACAAGTTCATTGAATCTCTCGGAAGGGTAGCCTTCTATATTGTATTCAGTAGTAACTACTCTTTTTATATCGTAAACGTCCCTGTATCTGATATGGCGTTCGTCAGGACGCGGATGCACGGTTATTCCTTCTGCTCCGAAACGCTCGCAATTTACTGCCGCCTCCACAATATCCGGTAAGCATCCCCCGCGAGAATTGCGAATGGTAGCTATCTTATTTATATTAACGCTCAACTTTGTCATAAGAAAGATTAAATTTGCGCTGTAAAGGTAAATATTTTTAATCAAATGAAGATAGTAATTTATAGCAGGCCAGACCTTACATATAAAATATCCGAACTCGGAAAATTATTCGACGCGGTAGTCTCGTTCGGATTCGACTATTATGTAAACAGCGGATTCGCCGATATAATACGAGAGGGGCTCGGTATATCGATAGCGGAGAACCGTATCTTTCAAAACCAGAACGACTTCCCCGACAATGCCGGAATTTTTATCTGCTACGGCGGAGACGGAACCTTCCTGGACGGAGTCCGCATTCTGGATACCCGCACGGTGCCGGTTCTGGGAATAAATTCCGGACGGTTAGGATTCCTTGCGGATATTCCCGAATCTCATGAGAACGATATATTTGCAGATATAATCACGGGCAAGTTCCGCACTGAAGAACGTATGCTTCTTGAAGTAAGCGGTGACTTCGGAACCGAAGTCGATTATCCTTACGCCTTTAATGAATTCAGCATACAGAAGTTCGGTATGGTAATGGTCTCCGTGGATGTCTATATAAATAAGGAGCTCATAACTTCCTATCTCGGCGACGGTGTCATACTCTCTACTCCTTCAGGTTCCACCGCATATTCCCTCAGCGTCGGGGGGCCTATTGTTTCTCCGAATTCGAACTGTTTTGTTCTCGCACCGATATCGTCGCATAATCTGACTATGCGTCCGCTGGTTATTCCGGACGACAGCATAATGGAATTCCGGGTACACTCGCGTACAGGTAATTCGATCGTTACTATGGATAACCGCGATTATACGATCCGCAACGGATCCTCTTTCACGATAAAAAAAGCGGAAAAAACAGTTTTTTTAGCTAAACTCGAAAATAATTCTTTTTACCGTACGTTAAGAGAGAAAATGAAGTGGGGCACGGATGCCCGTAAATTTCCAAAATAATTACTATATTTGCGTTTTCAGAATCATAAATTTACGACTCGAAATATGGAATCTCTACCGCCCGTGCACTTGGCCGTGATAATGGATGGAAATGGAAGATGGGCTAAAGCTCGAGGGCTGGACCGCTTCCACGGCCATATTCAGGGTGTGGAAAGTATTCGGTCCACCGTGGAACTATGTATAGAGAATGGAGTCAGGTATCTTACCCTATACGCATTTTCTACGGAAAACTGGGGCCGTCCCGACGAGGAAGTACACAGTCTTATGGAGCTTTTATGCCAATGTACCGTAAATGAAACCCCTCAATTGAAAAAACAGGGGGTTAGGCTGAGATTTATCGGAGATCTCGATAAGCTGGACGATAAAGTCAGGGAATCGATACATGCCTGTCATGTAGAGACCGGGGAAAACGACAAACTTCAACTTATTCTTGCAGTTAATTACGGAGCCCGAAATGAAATAAAGGAGGCTGTGAAAAAAATAACTGAAAAAGTAATTAATGGGGATCTCTCCACTGAAAATATAACAACCGACACGATTGCCGATCTGCTTTATACTGCGGACATTCCCGATCCGGATCTTATAATCCGTACCAGCGGTGAGTCGCGGCTGAGCAATTTCCTGTTATGGCAGGCAGCTTATAGCGAATTATATTTTACGGATGTGCTGTGGCCGGACTTCGGAAGAGAAGAATTTGAAAAAGCAATAGAAAACTATAAAAAACGAACCCGTAAATTCGGGTTGATAAACAATAAATAGCACCACATGAATTATAGAACCTTAAAGTTATTCCTTTCAGTATTTTTCGCCGTATTCTGCATAAATTTTTCCGGAGCGCAGGAAGAATCGATAAGTTATCCGTTAATGAACTATGACACTCCGAAAAGATTCATAATACGCGATATAAAAATGGAAGGTATCGAAAGCCTTAATCCCGAGGTGCTTATTGTTTCAAGCGGAATGAGCGTGGGCGATACCATATTCATTCCGGGCGATTATATTACAGGGGCGACGCGTAAACTCTGGAGCCAGAGGATGTTTTCAGATGTGAAAGTTGTGGTGGAAGAGGACGGAGAATATGCGGATCTTATTTTTTATCTTAAAGAGAGGCCGAGGGTCTATAAATGGGAATTTGAAGGTCTTAAAAAATCAGACGTTACCGAGCTTACGACGAAGCTGAATCTTGGACACGGAACCGAACTATCCGAGTATCGTATAAATTTCGCTATTGAAACCATTCGTAAATATCTTCGTGAAAAAAGTTATATGAACTCCACTGTAGAGGTGATACAGGAAAACGATCCGAATATAGTGAACGGAGTAAATGTAACATTTAAGGTCGATAAGGGGCCTAAGGTGAAAATCGGGGACGTAACTTTCAGCGGTAATGAAACTTTCAGGGAAAAGACGCTTAGAAAGACTTTGAAAAAAACCAAAAAAAAGAATTTAAATATATTGGTAAGTTCGAAGTTTAAAGAGAAGCTTTATGAGGAAGATAAAGAAAATCTTATAGACTTTTATAATTCAAAAGGTTACCGGAACGCAATAATTTTATCAGATTCGATATATGATATCAGCCCTAAACGTATAGGAATACATATCGATCTCGACGAGGGTAATAAATTCTATTACCGTAATATCACATGGTTGGGCAACAGCAAACTTACTACCGAGCAGTTGGATGCCATGCTGAGTATCGATAAAGGGGATACTTATGATAACAAAACCATGAATAAGCGGCTGGGTATCGGTAAGGATCAGGATCCCGACGATTATTCCGTTGTTTCTATATATCAGGACGACGGTTATCTCTTCTTTCAAATCGATCCTCAGGAAACTGTGGTGGCTGCCGACTCTATCGATATCGAGATTAAAATGGTAGAGGGGCGTCAGGCGACTATAAACAGGGTTATCATTAATGGAAATGAAACAATCAACGATCAGGTTATCAGGCGTGAGATCGATGTCTTGCCCGGAGAACTTTACAGCAGGGCTTTGATAATAAGCAGTGCAAGGCGTTTGGCTATGATGGGGCATTTCAACCCTGAAAATGTCGTACCTGATTTTTCGCCCGTATCTAATGAACTCGTGGATGTCACCTTCGATCTCGAAGAACAGCCCAGCGACCAACTGGAAATATCCGGAGGTTGGGGAGCGAGTACGTTCGTAGGTTCTGTGGGTGTAGTATTGAATAACTTTTCTATCCAGAATATGTTTAAGAAGGGGGAATGGAGGCCTTACCCTAAAGGAGACGGACAGCAGCTTGCTCTAAGGGCCCAGTCTAACGGAACATACTATACCGCTACCTCCCTGACCTTCACCGAACCATGGCTCGGAGGTAAAAAACCTTACTCCTTCACCGTCGGTTTCTATTTCTCGAATTATACGGATGCTTATTATGCATGGCAGTCAAGTTCGCAGTATTTCCGGACAATCGGTGGTTCTGTGGGATTAGGCCGCAGGCTGAGCTGGCCGGACAGGAATTTTACCCTCTATCATGAACTCTTATACCAATCGTACAATCTTAAAGATTGGGACAGTTTTATAATATCGAACGGATCGTCCAATATTATCGCGTTGACGACTGTATTTTCGAGAAACACACTCGGACAGCCGATATATCCGAGGAGCGGCTCCGAGTTGTCCGTATCCCTGTCACTGACCCCTCCGTATTCACTTTTCGACGGTAAGGATTACAAAAGTTCGGAACTGTCGGAGCAGAAGCGTTACCGATGGATCGAGTATCATAAGTGGCACTTCCTTGCAGACTGGTACTTCCCGCTCGACAGAATGGGCAAATTTGTCATTCGCGCTAAAGCTGAATTAGGTTTTATAGGGAGCTATAACAAATATAAGCCATCCCCGTTCGAAGGATACGAAGTAGGGGGAGACGGATTGTCAGGGTATAATTTATACGGTGTGGATGTTATAGGTCTGCGCGGTTACGGAAACGCCGCCCTTACCCCTAATAACAGCTACGCGAAGGCATATAACAAATATACTATAGAACTGCGGTATCCATTTGTTTTACAGCCATCTTCCACTATATATGGCTTAATATTTGCCGAAGGTGGTAATGCTTTCGACGAGGTCAGAAATATAGATCCGTTCCTGTTGAAACGGTCTCTGGGTGTCGGTTTGAGAATATACCTTCCTATCGTCGGTTTGATCGGTGTGGATTGGGGGTACGGATTTGACCGAGCGCAGGACGGAACAGGGAAAAGAGGAGAAATTCACTTTATAATCGGACAGCAGTTTTAAGATATCGAAATTAATTTTTATCTATATAATAAAATGCCCTTTATTATGAAAAGAATAATTTTATTGACACTTGCCTGTCTTTTTACGGAAGGCGTCTTCGCACAAAAATATGCGTTTTTAAATACTGAAACTATATTCCGGGCTATTCCCGAATATAATACTACGCTCGAAGAGTTGGAGAAATTCGCGCAGGCGTACAGAGATCAGATCGATGCTCAATACGATAAAATTGCTGAAATGTACGACCGCTATCAATTCCAGAAAAACAATTTGTCGGAAAGTGCGCGGAAGCAGGTGGAGGATAACATAATCGGTCTCGAACAGGAATTGGAGCAGACTCAGGAAAAATATTTCGGTCCGAGAGGAGAGGTAATGACTAAACGAATTGAAACGATAAAACCTATTCAGGACCGTGTTTTTACAGCAATCGACAATATTGCACAGCAGAACGGATATGATATGGTTATCGATATCGCCAATAATTCCTCTATAATTTACTACAATCAGTCGCTGGATATCAGCAATGAAGTGCTAAAATCGTTAGGCATTCGGTAAAATAATGTTATTTTTGCAAAAACTTTAAAATTATAAACAATGTTAATGAGAAACTTAATTAAATTGTCCGCTATCAAACTTGTTATAGTTGGAGCTATATTTTTGTTTGGCGGAACATCGCTGAAGGGACAACAAATAAAACTCGGTTACATCAATTCGAACGAGTTGTTAGCTATTATGCCGGAGACCGATTCTGCCAGAATAGTTCTTGAAAATTTGTCGAATGAACTCGGACAGCAGTTAGACGAAATAAATGTCGAATTCAATAATAAGTATCAGGCTTATACAAGAGATGCCGCTGAAATGACGCAATCGGTAAGAGCCCAGAAAGAAAAGGAACTACAGGATTTGAGCGTACGTCTTCAGCAGTTTCAGCAGGATGCGCAGAAAGATCTCGATCTGGCTCAAAGACAGCTGATGGCGCCAGTGTTTGAGAAAGTGCAGGAAGCCATTCAGAAAGTTGCGAGAAATAACGGTTTCACTACGATAATAGATGCCGGGGTCGGAGTGTTGTTATACATAGATGAAAGCACGATGATAGATATTCTCCCTCTTGTAAGAGCGGAATTGGGAATAAACTAATCGTAAAAATATAAATTTTCAGGGCTGTCCTTCGAGGGGTCAGCCCTTGTTGTATAAAATAAATGAAGAAACATAAAATAAACATCGTTACTCTCGGATGTTCGAAAAATATCGTCGATTCCGAATACCTTATGTCGCATCTCGACAGGAACGGATTCGAAATTGTACACGACTCTCCGGAGATATCGGATACGGTCATCGTAAATACCTGTGGATTCATCGGCGATGCGAAGGAAGAGTCGATAAATACGATCTTACAGTTTGCGGATTTGAGAACTGCCGGAGAGATTGAAAATCTTTTCGTTATGGGATGTCTCTCCGAGCGTTACAGGGATGAATTGGCCGCAGAGATTCCGGAAGTGGATGAGTTCTTCGGAGTACGTAACATAAACGATATAGTAGAAAAATTGGGTGGAAAATACCAAGAAGCAGGAGAACGAATACTCTCCACCCCTTCTCATTACGCATACCTTAAAATATCCGAAGGATGCGACCGCAAGTGCGGATTTTGCGCTATCCCCCTTATAAGGGGTGGACATATCTCTACACCGATTGAGCAGCTCGTTAAGGAGGCAGAACTATTGGCCGGCAAAGGAGTTCGGGAATTGATCGTGATCGCTCAGGACACAACGTACTACGGTATTGATCTTTACGGACGCCGTACCCTTGCCGGACTTCTGCAGCGATTATGCCGGATAGACGGAATAGGATGGATAAGGCTGCACTATGCTTATCCTGCCGGATTCCCCGACGACGTGATCGAAGTTATGGCTCAGGAGCCTAAAATATGTAAATATCTTGATATCCCGTTCCAACATATAAGCGATTCGCAGCTTAAATCCATGCGCAGGGGAACTACGAAGGCGGAAACTTACAGCCTTATCTCGAAACTGCGTCAGAGAATTCCCGACATCGCTATCAGGACCACGCTTCTTACCGGTTATCCCGGAGAGACAGAAGCGGATTTTCAAGAACTTCTGAAGTTCGTGGAAACGGTAAAGTTCGAAAGGCTCGGAGTGTTCCCGTATTCGGAAGAAGAGGGAACTTACTCCGCCTCCAATCTGGAAGATAATATTCCGGATGGCGTGAAGAACGAGAGGGTTGATAAAATAATGTCATTGCAGAATAACATATCCCTCGAAAAGAACGTTAATATGACAGGAAAAGTCGAGAAGGTGATAATCGACAGGTCGGAAGGTGAATTTTATATCGCGCGAACGCAGTATGACTCTCCGGAAGTGGATCAGGAAGTATTGGTCAGGGCAGATAAAAAACTGGAAACAGGATATTTTTATAATGTACGTATAACTTCCGCAGAGGATTACGACCTTTACGGTGAGGTTATATCGTAACCCCTTTGGATAGTTATTGAAATTTTTCTATCTTTGACAAAGAAACCGTATTTAGTGGAATTGTTTATTTGGATGCAGAGCAGGCTTAATTGCCGGTAATCAGGATATTAAAGGATGGAGGAGGCTAAACGGATAATAGAAAGGCTTAAAAAACGGATATATGAAGTCGTGGACGACAGAAACAGACTTGCGGTAACCGTGGAGAAACTTAAGCGCGACAAGGAAAAACTGGCAGCCGACAAGAAGGAACTGGAAGAGGTGATATCCGGATTGGAGAAGAGGATTAGAGTACTGGAATTGAGTGTAGGATTCAATTCGGTCTCAGGTGGAATGAGGCCTGCAAGAGACAGAGTCAATAAATTATTGCGGGAAGTTGATAAATGTCTGGATCTGATGAACAAATATTAATACCAATGACAGATAAGATAAGAATAGTGTTGAAAATAGCCGGAAGGGAATATCCTTTGACCGTTGAAAGAAAGGACGAGGAAAAATACCGTAAGGCTGCTAAGAATGTGAATGAACTGGTGACGCTGTATAGCAAAAGTTACAGTGCGGACTTCGAAAATTATCTGGCAATGACTTCGCTCCAGCTTGCCCTGGCGAATATAAAATACGAAGGTAGCGGCGAGATGTCGCCCGTTACGGAAGAATTGAAAGAGTTGGAACAAGAGTTGGAAGATTTAATAAACAAAAAACAGGTTCTTTAAATAAAATACAAGTAATCAAGACATTCCCGCGTTGATTCCTTTTTGCTTTGCGAAAACTAACAATTAAAAAATTGGGGATAACTCGTTCGATCAAAAACAGGCCTTAACCTTAGAAATAAGGTTCTCCTACCGGAGACGTTGGACGTTTGCGATCTATCGGAGTCTCCAGCTATGACGATATAGAGATTTTCGTCAAACCGTAAAAGGAAATTCAATGCGGGATTTTTATTTTTAAACGTGAACTAACCAATAATATATATAATGAGTTAAATTATGGACGTAGTAATGATTGTAATAATCGCTATTGTCGTTTCGGCAGCTGCCGGTTTCGCTACATATTTTGCAGTAATGAAAACTACTGAAAAACGCCGTAATAATATGGTGAAGGAGGCGGAAGTGGAAGCGGAAATGATCAAAAAGGAGAAAATACTCCAAGCTAAGGAACGTTTTATTCAACTGAAGGCCGAGCATGATAAATCGGTTAATGAAAGAAATTCCAAAATAGTTCAGGTAGAGGTCAAACTGAAAGAGAAGGAACGGAGTCTCTCGCAGCAGCAGGATGAAATGAATCGTAAAGGCAAAGAACTGGCATCGCAGAAGGAAAAATTAGATGCTCAGATGCAGGGCTTAGAGGCGAAGAAGGAGGAGCTCGAGAAGAAATTCAGAGAGCAGGTCTCGATGCTCGAACAGATCAGCGGAATGAGTTCGGAAGATGCCAAAAATTCTTTGATGGAATCCATGAAGGCTGAAGCTAAATCCGATGCGATGACCTATATCAACGAGGTTGTCGAAGATGCTAAAATGACTGCGAATAAGGAAGCGAAAAGAATCGTCGTACAGACTATTCAGAGGGTTGCTACCGAAGCCGCAATAGAGAATTCGGTGACCGTTTTCAATATCGACAGCGACGAAGTCAAAGGACGTATAATCGGTCGCGAGGGTCGTAATATCCGTACTCTGGAGGCTGCAACCGGAATCGAGATCATCGTGGACGATACTCCGGAGGCAATTATTCTTTCAGGATTCGATCCCGTAAGAAGGGAAATCGCAAGACTTGCACTACATCAGCTGGTTACGGACGGACGCATTCATCCGGCACGTATTGAAGAGGTTGTCGTAAAGGTGCAGAAACAGATCGAGGAAGAGATTGTCGAAGTGGGTAAACGCACCGCTATCGACCTCGGAATACACGGACTTCATCCGGAGCTTATCAGGCTTATAGGTAAAATGAAATATCGTTCGTCTTACGGACAAAATCTGTTGCAGCATTCGCGCGAGACGGCGAATCTCTGTGGTATCATGGCTGCCGAACTCGGACTTAACCCTAAGATCGCGCGCAGGGCAGGACTTCTTCACGATATCGGTAAGGTGCCGGATGACGAACCTGAATTGCCGCACGCTATTATAGGTATGAAGCTTGCCGAGAAATATAAGGAAAAACCGGAGGTTGTCAATGCTATCGGTGCCCATCATGATGAAACCGAGATGACCTCACTGATAGCTCCTATCGTACAGGTTTGCGACGCTATATCTGGTGCAAGACCGGGAGCAAGGCGCGAGGTTGTGGAGTCGTATATCAAACGTCTCAAAGAGATGGAGGATACAGCAATGGCCTATCCGGGCGTTATGAAAACTTATGCTATACAGGCCGGCCGTGAACTGAGGGTTATCGTCGGAAGCGAAAAGATAACGGATCAGGAGGCGGAACAGTTATCGCATGATATAGCCAAGAAGATTCAGGACGAAATGACTTATCCGGGACAGGTTAAAATAACCGTTATACGCGAGACCAGGTCGATCAGTTACGCTAAATAGATTATCTCATCAGGATTAAATAAAGAACAGGCACCGCGAAGGATGTCTGTTCTTATTTTATTCTATCCGTTGATGCGTGGAGGGATAATATCCATTCGGCAACTCTCGCTCCGTCATGGTCTTCATGTAGTATGCTCTCGATGGCCTCCCTGCGTATTTGAACAGATTCGTTATCGGAATGATTTATCAATAGATGTAGATTGTATTCGTCTGTATATTCCGGATGTCCTTGAAATGTAATGATTCTGTCTTCAATTATAAATCCTTCGATAGGGCAGAATTTACTCGATGCGAACACGACTGCATCTTCCGGTGTCTTAACTACCTGATCGTGATGATTGTAGTGAAGTCTCATGATTCCGTTAGGGAAAAATCCCGAAGCCCATGTATAAAGAAGACCCGACCTGCGTATCCCGGTTCCCCAGCCCTTGCCGCTCCGGACTACCCTGCCTCCTAAAGCCTGGGCAATAACCTGATGTCCGAAGCACACCCCTACGAGAAATATTCGTTTCCGATGACAATCCCGTATAAATTCAAGTAGATTTTGTATCCAATCGACTTTGTCGTACGCACTGGAATTACTTCCGGTAATTAAATACAGATCTTCCTTGTTTAGCGTCTGAGGGAATTCATTTTCGAAGATACTGTACACGGAGTATTCGATTCCAGACCTTACACTGTCGAAAAGATTGCAGAACATCGATTCATAAGAAGGAATCGAATCCGGAAGAAGGCCCGGAAATGTATCGCACAGTAAAATATTTATCCTCATCACTTATCTCTCCTCTAATATTCTGCCGAATTTAACGATTTTTACTTTATTCAGCAAAATGTTTTCGAACAGCTTCAGCCCTGGAATTGCCTACAATCGCAGCGAGCTCATCTATGGACAGCGATTTAATACGTGAAATCGTTTTGTATTTCTTCAACAGCTTCTCTATCGACTTCGGACCGAGTCCGGGTATAGATTCGAGTTCAGATTTTATAAAATTAAGCGAACGCTTTTGTCTGTGGAATGTAATTCCGAACCTGTGAGCCTCGTCTCTTAATTGCATCAATACTCTTAGCGTCTCTGAGTTCTTGTCGAGATAATGAGGAACGCTGTCATGTGGATAGAAAACCTCTTCCAGTCTCTTCGCAAGTCCTATTATTGCGATCCTGTTCTCCAATCCAAGACGCTTGATGGTGTTGTAAGCGATGCTTAACTGCCCTTTGCCGCCGTCTACTACTATCAGTTGTGGAAGGTCGCCGCCCTCTTCCAATAATCTTTTGTATCGTCTGAAAATAACCTCTTCCATAGAAGCGAAGTCGTTCGGACCTACCACGGTCTTTATATTGAAGTGCCGGTACTCTTTTTTCGACGGTTTGCCGTTACGGAATACCACACAAGCCGCACCCGGATTAGTCCCTTGTATATTCGAATTGTCGAAGCATTCGATATGGTATGGTGGAACGTCGAGATAGAGATCCTTCTGCATCTGGGACATAATCCGTTCGGTGTGGCGTTGGGGATCGGTTTTTTCTATATATTTTAATTTATCGATCCTGTACAGACGAGAATTTTTATCTGCAAGTTCGAGGAGTTTTAACCTATCCCCCTTGACAGGAACCGAAAATATCTTATCCGGAAACATCTCCGTGTTAGGGGTAAACGGAACAATTATCTCCCTCTGCGTTCCGCCTTCGAGCTTCTGTTCGAATTCGGAAATTGCGAACGAAAGGATATCTTCTTTGGTCTCCTCCATTCCGAGTTTTAGCTCGATAGAGAATGAATTGATAACCGCTCCGTTCTTTATTCTCAAAAAACTGCAATATGCGCTTCCGTCGTCTACTAATACCGATATTACGTCGAGATTAATCTGCATATTGCTGACGATTACCGTTTTGCTACGGTAATTCTGCACCTGCTCGATACGTTTTTTTATTTTTTCCGCAAGTTCGAAATTCATGTCGGAGGCCGCATTGGCCATCTCGCTTGTAAGGTAATCAATTACTTCCTTCATGTTACCCTTGAGAATATTAGTAGCGACGGCAAGATGTATTCCATATTCCTCTTCCGTTTGATTACCCACGCAAGGACCCTTGCAGTTACCTAAATGATACTCCAGACATACACTGTACTTGCCGCTCTTAATTTTGTCCGGATGTAGGTTCAACGAGCATGTGCGGATCGTGTGGACGTTCCTGACAAGTTCGAGAATCTGCTTCTGGATATATACTGAAGAGTAGGGGCCGAAGTAGCGCGATCCGTCCCGTTCGAATTTACGTGTCATAAATACCCGTGGGAACGGTTCATTTTTGATGCAGATCCATGGGTAAGTTTTGTCGTCCTTCAGGAGGATATTATATCTCGGTTTGAGCGTTTTAATAAGATTATTTTCGAGGAACAGAGCGTCACGCTCCGATTCTACGACCGTGAACTCTATATTGTCGATATTTTTAACCAGAACTCCCAGTTTTTTATTCTCACGATGCCGGGAATCCGCAAAATATGAGCTTACGCGTTTTTTCAGATTCTTTGCCTTACCTACATAAATAACTTTACCGTCTTTGTTGATAAAACGGTACACACCCGGAAGTTCCGGAAGGACGGCGAGGGTGTTCTTGATCCTCTCTGTGCGATTCTCTGTCATGGTTGCGGCAAAGTTACTAAAATTAGTCGATTAAGATATTGCAATAAATAACGGTTTTGGATATGGAGTTTATTATCTTTTTGATTATTTTTCAGATTCATAAAAGGTGCCATGAAAATTTCAGTGCTTCAAACCGATATTAAATACGCCGACCCCGGATATAATCTGGATAGAGTTACAAGACTGATACGTCAAGCCGAACCGTCCGATCTTTTCGTCCTTCCGGAGATGTTCTCTACCGGATTTATCACCGATCGGGAGTATGCCAATGCATCTTCCGGCGTCGAATTAGAGTGGATGAAGGATCTTGCCGCGGAGAAAAATGCAGCCATAGCCGGAAGTGTGTTCGTAAAAGAGAGGGGAGATTTTTACAATCGATTTTATTTTGTAAAACCTGACGGCGACACTACTTATTATGATAAAAGACATTTGTTCTCTTATTCCGGAGAGGATAAATTGATGACAAGGGGCACGGGGCGCGTCATCGTTGAATATGGAGGAATGCGCATTCTTCTGCAAATATGCTATGATCTCCGGTTTCCGGTATTTTCGCGAAACAGAGACGACTACGATTTAATTATTTACGTTGCTAATTGGCCTGCTAGCCGGATGGAAGCGTGGAATACCCTGCTTCCTGCGCGTGCGGTAGAGAATCTGTCCTATGTAATTGGAGTGAATAGGGTGGGAGTGGATCCTTACGGGACTTACCCCGGACAAAGCAAAGTGTTCGATTATAAGGGTAAGGTATTACGAGACTGTGGTGAAAACCACGAGAATGTGACAACTTTTGAACCTGATTTCGAATCTTTGAAACATTTCCGACGCAAATATTTTTTTCTACTCGATGCGGATGATTTTATTATTCTTTACTGATAATTTATAAACTGCCGATCAACTCTCTCTGTTTATCGAAAAAATGAATTCTCTGTCTCTCGTTACATTCGGATATGAGGGTGGATACACGTTTGAACGATAATACGCTGCTCTTAATTCTTTCTACCGCAACTTTATCCACTGTGCAGACCGCATTCAGGATAAAGGATTTTATCATTCCGAGATTGTAGTTGTTGTTTTCAGCATATATATAACTGGTGTCGAACTCGATGTTGGAAATATAAAAATGGATTTTTGTCCCTGATTCGAAGCCTCCCTTCTCTGCCAGAAGCTCCATATCGTCCAAAAACAGGAGTAGTTCTTCTTTTAATTCCTTTTTTTCCTCCGGAGTAATAAGACGGATGCTGGAAAAATAAGTTATGTCGTTAACTATATAGTTTATAACCATATTATCCCAGATAATGATTAGGTCGTTTAATTTTTTGTAACCTTCCAGGTGTTTCCTTTGAAGATCACGGAGTCTGTCTGTGAATGTTATGTGGGAATAAGGTTTTATATCGTTCGAACCGCTGTAAAGAGCTCTCCATTTAAAATAATAAAATTTAGTTATTTTTTCATAGGCAAGATACAAGGCCTGAGGAATTATATTGCAGCACATTCCTACTTCATTGTGTGTGCAGTGGTCTGCCATGTCGAAAATCTGGACAAAATTCTCTAACATCCGATAATTCGTCTCATCCGGATAAAGAAATTCGTTTATTACGATTTGTGCCGGCCGCGAATAGCTGGGCTTAGTGTCGATAATGTGGTCCAACGAGATTCTCATTGCAGAGCAGATCGCTGCTATCTCGGAAAAAGTGAATGGAACCTCGCGCCGCAATCTTCTGTACACGGCCTCCTTTTCTATGAGAAGAATATCTGCTAATACATTCGATATTTTTTCATTTTCCGGAACCCTGCACCGAACCTCTTCGATAAAATTATCATATAACAATTCGTTTTTCATTTCCTGCTTTTTTCAAAAGATATAAGTAGTACTATCCGTATAGGTAGTATCAGAGGAGAATAAGTCATTCTTAATGTAAAGGTAGTAAAACTTATTTCCTAATATCCGATTAGGTATTAGAAAATTTTTAGAAAGTAATTAGAAAGACAGAGTACATTGTCTTTTGTAACAGGCTTGAATGCAATATAGAGATAGTTTATCTTAAATTGATTTCGTTTACAGCTCCGCGATAAAACTCCGTAAGTTATATCCACTTTATACATTTTGCGGTGGAAGATCCTGTGCTTTGTCTGAATTTTTCGGAATCCCGGGATTCTTGGTTTTATCCTCAGGTTCGTTCGTGTGAGATTCGAGAACCTTCTTCTGGATAAAATATTACGGATAATTTTGCTGGATGAATTTTATCATCTCCTCCCTGATATAAAATTGAAGATCGGAACTTTTACCGGAGTCAGGACTGCTGAATAAAATACGCAGCTCCATTCCGTAATCTTTCATATTGTTCACGTTTATATTTGCCAACGTCTTATCCCACAACGGATTATTCTCGATTATTTTCTTCAGATGGTCGCGAAGAGGTTCGATTGGCATATTGAAATCTACATACAAATATACAGCTGCAAGAAGGTCGGACGAATTCCTCGTCCAATTTTCGATCGGATTGTCGAGAAAATAATTTATCGGTAATATCAATCTTCTTTTGTCCCATATCTTAACCACTACGTAGGTCGTGTTTATCTCTTCTACCCGTCCGTTTTGTCCCTCTATAACCACAACGTCGTTAAGTTTAATAGGCTGGGTTATGGCGATCTGTAAACCTGCCATTATGGAAGAAAGACTCTTCTGAGCCGCAAGTCCGGCAACCGCCGTCAGGATTCCCGCCGAAGTAAGTATGCTTATGCCGACTGTACGTATTTTATCGAATGTAAGTAAACATATAGCGACAGTGACAACTACGATAAGACTTATGATTATTCGTTCGAAGATAGAGAATCTTGTCATATTACCTTGAACCTCAAAACTATTATGGCTTTTAGCCCCAACTTTTTTCTCAAGATAGAAAAAAAGTATTTTGATCCCGTTTATAACAATCCACTCTATGGTTACGATCAGAAGTATCTCCATAGAGTGATCGATGAGATTCTGATATTTAGTGTCGAAGAAGGAGGTCTTGGTGTATATCTTCAGCATGATCCACAACAGAAGAAAAAGAAACGGCATCTTCAGCATGTCGTAAATGAAATTATCTATCTGACTGGAGGTGTGGGCCGCTCTCTTCTTGAGTTTCTTAATCACATATCTGTATATAAGAATTACAACCGCTACAGCGCCGATAAATACCAATAGACTTATTAAGAAATCTGTTGATTCGCTATTGACTAAATCCCCGATGTTATCCATGTCCGGTAAATTAATACATATATCTATCTTCTCCGCACCCTCCGTCTATTGCGCAAGCCATGTCCTCTTCGCTCTCGGTTTTTGTACCCGAATTTCCGGAGGACGGACCGTTTATATATTTGGCGAATAAATTTATAGACTGTAACAGCGCGTCACGGTACTCGTCCGTATAATTACTGTCCGTGGTTTTTAATTTTTTTACACATTTCATATAAGATTCGAGACATTGTTTAACAATCTCCACAGACGTAGCCGATTTTTTCGGATATACAGAATCCAGTACCTTTGCCGATACGATAGAACACTCCCTGATCTCTTCTGCTGACAGTTCCGTACTCTCGTTTATTTCTTTTGAACTTATGCATGCATTACCGTAAAATATACAGTCGGTAACAGAGTGCAGCATATTTAAGATTCTCTTTTCTTTCATTTTATTATTTTACCGTAATTTTTGCAAAAAAGATACCATGCGGTAGGCTGAGGTAGTAAAAAAACTGACATTAGCCTGTAAGTAATACTAATCAAACCCTCTCATTTACTTTGTCTTGTCATTTTGTCTTTTTATTATGTTTAAGGGTCGTGTCAAAGCCGCTCTACATTTGGGAGTATACTAATTCTGTACTTCCCCGGATCTGCTCTCGACAGACTCTTTAAGAGGAAATCCAGGTATTCGTTCAGGTTCTCGGAGACCGAATCGTGTTTGAGGAAATAATCTGTCACTACCGTATTCATATCTAAATAAATATCGGAACGTTTATTGGTCGCTGTCTCGGTGATACGGATCCCGATCTGAGATTCCCATTTATTTTTAATCGCAGGGACTATGGAGATTTTATTGGCGTTCAGATAATACCGACCTTTTTTATTGATGACAATTATTCTTAGATCCTCTGTGATTCCGCAGTAAACTCCATACCACGAATTGCCGTTCTCAGTAATTTTAACTACTGTTCCGGTGGTAATTTCCAGTAATTCCGGTTTGTGGATTGTATCCATAATTTCATTTTTCGGGGAAAAGAATATTCGACGGTATTCCAAGCTCCAATTCTATCATTTTACGTGCGAGTTCATCCGGGCGCTGTCTTCCGCTCAGCCACATCCGCACGGTCGATTCCGAACGGAACGTGGCTTTTGCGATTCTCTTTATAAACAATCCTTTAGGAGATTCTGTGGATAGGGAATCGTAATACTCTCGGAAGGTTTTTTTTTCCATACGTTTTTTATTTTAAATATAATTTGTAGTTGTTTTACGCAATTGTTATATTTGCTACGCAATAAATAGTTATTACTATGCAAAATTATGCGCAATTGAGTAAAAATACAAATTTTTAGGATTAAAATTTCGCAATTGAGTATTAAGCGCTATGGAAAAGTTTAAAAATAGATTATTAGAGCTTATAAATATAAAGTCGGATGGAGTAAAAAGCTCATTTGCGAAAAAGATCGGAGTTCAACCGTCGGTGATAGAAAATTATGTCGGAAAGAGGATGAGCAAACCGAGTTTTGAAATTATATACAAAATAATTACAGCCTTCCCCGATGTCGATGCTAATTGGCTTATAACGGGGAATTGTAGATATTTCGAAAGTAAAACCGATGTAGGCAGGGAATTAATGAATTTTTTTACCGAAATGGACTATTCGGTCGAGAGAGTTGCGGATGAACTTAAATGTGACATCGCCGAAGTCGAAGAATATTTTAATGGGCGTGCATTCGATGATGCTGCCGCAGAAGTGTGGGGAAATAAATTCTGTATCCAACCCTCATGGCTGCTGACAGGTACAGGGAATATGTTCAAAAGACCGGCTGCATCCAACGGATCTAAATGGTATGGGTTGAATAACGTCAATTATGCTGCCGATTCCCGTTCGGATTACGATTCTAAAAATATATCGGAACTGAAGGCTGATAATAAATCTCTTCTTGAGACTGTAAGGGATCTTACTACTTCGAATAATATGCTTGTATCAACTAACAGCGGACTTGCGAACGAGGTTATTGCAACCAAGAAAAAAATAGATGATCTTGAATCTGAAATAAGGCGTCTGCGTATCCTGTTGGAGAAGCAGCAATAATTTATTTAGGAATAAAACAATATAATTTATATATATAGCGGTTTGGATTCCCTACTCCAAACCGCTATATATATAAATATGTTAGTTCGCTGATTCAGGCGTCGTGACGCGTATAAGTTTAGGATTTATAAATTCCAGAATACCGTATTCTCCCTGCTCGCGTCCGTATCCGGAGTGCTTCGTTCCCCCGAACGGGAATTCCGGAGCGATGCTCGTAACGTGGTTTATATATACCATTCCGGTGTCGATTTTTCTGGCAATCTCCACAGCCTTGTCTGTGTCCTTGCCAAATACGGTTCCTCCGAGTCCGAAGTCGCTGTCGTTCGCAAGTTTAACCGCTTCGTCCATGTCTTTTACCGAATATATCACGAGCACAGATCCGAATATCTCTTCGGAATATGCGTCCATCCCCTTCTTGACGCCTGTAAGTATCGTAGGTTCCATGAATGCCCCTGAACCTTGCAGTCGTTTGCCCCCTGTTATAAGTTTAGCTCCCTGCTGTATCGCGGTCTCTACCTGTTTTAAAACACCTTCGAGAGCCTTCTCTGTACATAGCGGTCCGAGTTGAGTCTGAGAGTCGAACGGATCTCCTACCTTCACGGATTCGAATATCTTTTTCGCCTTCTCTATAAACGGTTCTGCCATATCATCCTGAACGATAATACGTTTTGGTGATATGCAAACCTGTCCGGCATTCCATAGCCTCCCTGCCGTCGCTGTTTTTACAGCGCTCTCGAGGTCTGCGTCAGGCATTACTATAAACGCATCGCTGCCGCCCAATTCGAGGGTCGATTTTTTAATATATTTGCCTGCTTCCGACGCGATGCTCGATCCCGCAGGTTCGCTGCCGGTCAACGATACAGCTTTGATTCTCGGATCTGCCGCGAGTTCCGATACTTTGGAGCCCGGAATGAATAGATTTGTATACACTCCTTTGGGCGCTCCGGCTTCGGTGAATATTTTTTCCATAGTCTCCGCTGCCTGCGGAACATTGGATGCGTGCTTGAGAACCATGGTATTGCCGCCCATTATGGCTGCGGAAGCGGAACGGGTTATTTGATAAAACGGAAAATTCCAAGGTTGTATACTCAGTATGACCCCAATCGGCTCGAACATCAGGAATGCTAGTCCTGATTCCGTTTGGATCTTCTTGTCAGCGAGAATAGCTGCTCCGTTGTTTGCGTAATAATCGAAAATCGCTGCGCAGACTTCCACTTCCACGATTCCTTCCGGTACGAGTTTACCTATCTCAAGAGTACACAGTTTGGCAAGTTCCTCCTTGCGTTCGCGCATAATGTTCGCAACCTTATGAAGCAATTCGGCTCTGTCTTCGAAAGAGGTCTTGCGCCACGTTTTAAATGCTTGATCTGCTTCCGAAATTATTCGTTCTATCTGATCCTGCGTCATCTCAGGATACTCTTTCACGACCTGGTTAGTCGCAGGATTAACTGTTCTGATACTTGACATACGTATAATTTTTAATGGTTTTAGTTTTGATTAATATATTCGTAAGTTATTGTTAAACATTAAATTTACACTCAAAAACCTTACCAATTCCCCGTGGGGATCCCGTTGCAGCAAATAGGGATGCGGTTTATATGTTACTCATTCTACTCTCCTAAATTCATATCTGTGTTCTGACGAATTGGTTCTTTATGTTCTTTGGAACTCAGTCATATATTGTCGTTTCACAGATAAAATTTTTTCCCGTCCGGTGTCGTACGCAGTATTATTATGTGCTGTGTTTATTCTGTATAACTAATCTTCGCTCATGTGCGGTATCCGGTGTTTGTTCTCGTATCTGTGTTGTCTAAGTAATTCTCTTACCGTTAGTCCCGCTTTGCCCGATCATCTCCTTTCGCCAATCTTGTGAATATCCGCAATAAGCTAAGGGGTGGTCTGGAACTTTGTACTCTTATCGCTTCCAATTCCCAGTGTAATTCAGTCGATCAGATTTACGACTCCGTTCCTGCCATTGATATAGCAATGCCTCTGCCTAATTTTGTAGCTGATGCCGTACTGGTAAACGGAGTTAATTTGAGTTAAACAGTCGTGTATTTGCAAGGCTATAAATGACTCGGTTATGATATTTAATAACCCCTATTATTTTATAAAACGATTAAATTAGGATATGGCTTCCTGCTTATCAGAAAAATAAGAGATTTTATTGTATTAAAAGCACGGAATATGGTGAGTTAAATTGGAAATGGGATTCGTTTTGTAAAAATACTTTTTTAAAGACGATGTACACGGACGCGAAGGGATCGCATTCGGAAATATTATTGTGTTAATTTTACTTTATAATATTTAACTTCGCTTCAGTCGCTAAGTCAAATGTGGACATAAAAACTCTTTCTGTCACTAATAAAGTGACAGAAAATAGTTCTTTTAGTATCAACAAACACTATAATAGTGTATGCCCAATATCAAAAAAGTTTTTTTTACACTCAAAAGTATGATATTTTTTCTATATAAAGACAATAAATATTGAAAAAAGTCTAAAAATTAATTGTAGATTAAAAAATAAGGG
>JAJBUQ010000036.1 GCA_020860245.1 Rikenellaceae bacterium | reverse complement strand
TGTAGTTAAGCCATTTTCTCTTAAAAATCACCATGTTTTACGGTAGAGCCATAAAATTCATAAACAATGCGTTTAAGTCTCTGAGTATAATCTTTCTGATCAGTATCTAATTCTTCAGATATCATTCCCATTTTCTTCCTTTTTTCTGTTTTTTGTATAAATACCGCAGCAGTAATTGTCCTCTGATTCCTTCGGGACATTTTACAGTTAGTATCTTCTGCGCAGGTATGCCACAATCCAACAGTCTTTCTGTTTCCCTTTCTGCGATTTCATTGTCCACTGTTGCTATCAAAACATAATCAAAATCAATACTCGCCAGGCTTTCCACTGAGTCAACATTGATGCAGCATCTTCTATATTCCCAGTAATCGTCGTCCACCCATCCGACTACTGTGCAGTATCCACTTTCCTCAATTCGGTTTTTTAACTGTTGACCAAAGGTTCCCGCATTATATAAGATAACTCTTTTACCATTGTAATCTCTGTCAAACGTGGAATACACAATATCCGAATTATTCGGGAGTCTACCTCCTGATCGCATGATGCAATTTCCTAAAACAAAATCATCAAACTGTTTTCGCAGATTATAGCTCGCACTCGGATCAAGTTCTTTCGCACATTTGACTAAATACTCATGCAGATAGCGAAGGTTTTCTGCCTCACTGCTAAAGGGAGCACATTTTTTTAGCATGGAATCTTCTCTCTGCCGGTAATGATACGCGCTGCAGTCTGTCACACATACTCTTTCGCAATCCATCAATGTCGGATATGTGACTGCTGCATCTTCGCCTATTGTGATCTTCTCGTCCACTGCCATCTGGTGATTATAAAGGATAGAGCGTTTAAAAAGCTTGTTCCAGACATAAGTTGTAATACCCGGCCTGTAAAACTCTCCATAAGAGGCCATGGATTTTTTAAGTTCTACCAGCCGTTCTCCTTCGTATATTCCGCCTGGAATATAATTTGTGAAGCGTACGCATTTGTTAAATAATTCCCGACAATATCCGGCGCAGACCATATCGGCATTCGAAGAGAGGATTGCCGTATACAAGGAACTGTAAAAACCAGCACCAAGCCAGTCATCGCCATCCACATATCCCACATACTCGCCATGTGAAACCAGAAGCCCCGATTTTCTGGCCGATACTAAGCCACCATTCTTCTTATGCACAACCTTGATTCGAGGATCTTTTTGTGCGTATAAATCACAAATTTCAGGACAACGGTCGGGTGAGCCATCATCAACGAGAATAATCTCCAGATTTTTGTATGTCTGATTGATAATACTCTCAATACATAGTCCGATATAGCGTTCAATGCCGTATATGGGAACAATAACACTGATCAGCGGCTGTTGATCTGCCTTAGTTACATCCTCAATCATATTCACCCCTCTCGTTGATATAAAAAATCAACTTTTCTATAAATTTTCGCACAAACAGCCATTTCTATTGCGCATTCCAGACTTTTCGGATTATCAACTTGCCCTTTTTAAAACTGAATTCGGAGATGCTTAAATCTTTCTTTAAAAATATTGCCACAAACGCGATAATTGTTATTCCAGAGTCCTATTTTATACGGTCCGCACCTCATAAAAAACAAGATACTCCTCTCCAACAGGGGTTTTATCAATATTGCACATATTGGCAAGACTCCATTCAAGCAGTACACTCTTTCCTTCCAGCAGATCATCTCTGAATTTATTTCTGACTTCCTTCACGTATTTTAGAATCAATGCCTGTTCTTTTTCTGTAAGGAAGTCTTGATTACCGTTTACTAATGTTTCATCTGGTGTATATTGTATTGTGACATCACGAGACGAATATGTTACCATATTCCAAAGATCCCCTTTTACAGCTTCAATAATAATCCTGTCACTTCTTACTTCTAGATTTCCGCTTTTCCTTGCAAAGAAAAATGGATAATATATAACTATCCCTTTATTCTTGAGTTTCTTTAACAAATCATCGCCAAATTCTGTAGCTTCTTTAGATTTCACTCCAACCAGACGAGGTAAATTTAAATCATTCCCCTGATATACGGCACTTCGTATCGTCCACAAAACATCCGATGCCAAAACTTCTTTTCCGGTATATTCCTTCCATGGTATAGATGGCAGGTTCATTTCATTTAATTCAAAAAATCCCATTAATTTATTCATTCAAGTCTCCTATCGTCAGCCCATAATTTTTCTTCCGGAATATTTTTCATATGTAGAAATAGCGTATGAATCCATCATGCCTGATATGTAGTCGCAAATCAATCGTTCTTTCAATACATCTTTATCTGCATCTTTTAAATCATCATACTGTTTCATTAATTCATCGGCACGATATTCCGGTGGAAGATACATCTCATTATTCCGATATAAATCAGCCAGATATCGAATCACTTTTTCTCCCTCTTCTTCATAATGATATACTTCATCATTATGATTGATGCATCTGAAAACTATTGTCTTGAGTCCATGAATCAGTTCATTATAATGCAAAAATCCAAGTTCTTCTGTACATTGTGTCCCTGTTGTATCTTTCATTTTATCTGTAACCGGAACCAAATCTATATCATTTAAAGCCAGATTTATCAACCTTGATGACAGTTCTTGTCTAAACAGCTTGGAATACTGAGTAGAATCTATTTTATTCTTTCCATATCCCGCCTTTTCTCTGGCTTCAGCTACCGTCTTATTAAATATTTCATAGCACTCTTTATTCCCGAATTGCGCCTGATAATCATGTAATATCTCATCAATAGTATACGCCTTCACTCTTAATCCATCTTCTAGATCGTGCGCCGCATATGCAATTTCATCAGCGATATCAACGATCTGTACATCAATAGTCCTTATTTTGATAGAATACTGATCTATTACAGACTTAAGTTTTTCGTAATCATCATCATATATAAACTTTTGGTTTATTTTATCCGCATTAAATTTTTGTTTATCAAATTTTTTAAAATACTTTACCACACTTAACAAAGTTCTGTATGTCAAATTCAAGCCCCTGAAATTCGGTCTTTTCTTTTCTACATTGGTCAAAATTCTGAGTGTCTGTGCATTCCCTTCAAAACCTCCTATGTTAATAAAAATATCATTTAAGAATCGTTCTCCAGCATGACCAAATGGCGGATTACCCAAATCATGCGCTAAAGCACCTGCCTCAACAACGTAGCTTTCCGTTGCATCATACTGTATCGCTGCGGCGATTGACCGGGCAATTTGAGTAACTTCCAGACTATGGGTTAACCTGTTTCTAAAAAACTGATCATTTTTTATCCCAAGAAGCTGCATTTTACCCTGAAGTCGTCTAAAGGAAGAAGAGTACATAATCCTTGCGTAGTCTCTCTGATATGGCCCATCAGGACGATGACGAGTTTCCTCATCATGAAAATGCATTTCCATAGCCTCATCTTTCATTGGATTCAAATACATTCTTTTGATCTTCCCTGCGTCAATTTC
>JAJBUQ010000007.1:64016-92069 GCA_020860245.1 Rikenellaceae bacterium | reverse complement strand
GTATTATATTTTTATCTATAATTCAATATTTTTTATAATTTTATACTGTTAAATCCTAAAAAGTAAATCATGAAGAAAATTTTTCTCCTCAGTTTTCTCGCCGGAATAATTTTTTCCTGCGGTAAGGACAATACGGATAGCGGAACGATATCCGAAGAGTCCGCATCCCTCCTGGTAACTACCGTCAATATTTCCTCAGATGGGACATTATTCTCTGACGAAATTTTTAACAGGGAATACAGTTTCATTATACGGTTTGCGGAGTTCCTCGACCGGAATTATACTATCACGGAATCGATATCCGGGGAGTCGGGATTTTATTACCGTGTCGATAATAACGGTATTTTAAATTTTTCCCTGATCGACGACAAAGAGTTTACCTTAACTGATAATCCGGCATATTTAAGGGTCGGCATAAACGAATTACAGGAAACAGATAACAAATCCATAGGTTTTAAGGTCACCATAACTGTGGCGGACGATGCAGGAAGGGTTCTCGGAATTGCAGTAAGGAATTATAATGAAGCTCTTGTAGAGTGGGGACAGGGAGAATATCCGGAAGCAAACGTGTTCTATATACCACTTGAAAATGTGACTACGAATTCATACCATATCCGATACGACATAGAAGCTATTCCGCGTTTTCATTACCGACCGGAAGTTGAGTTTAAGCTCAATGTCAGGAATATATCCTCGTCCGAAGTGCAGGATTTTGCCATTTATAATATTTCTTTAAATAATTATGGGACTGACGGCAATTCGGATACAGGTAATTTAGTCGGATCATTCGAAGAGTCACTTTTACCCGGAGAAATTTTCCAGACACAGGTGAAGAGTATATATAATGTTTATACATACGATATAAACATATTGACGCTCTATTACAATTTTGAATATACGAATTGGAGCTCAACGAAGATTTCTTTATACGGTAACAACGAATATATCGGTGAAACTACGACGGCAGCAACGGCAAGTTTCAATCTTTCAGGGCATCCCGTATACGATAAATACACATTTACCGTCGATATAGAATTAAACTGATAAACACACTTTCAAATTTATAAAAGGCGGTTTATCGACCGCCTTTTTTCTTTTTTATTGGTATTGCATATAAGTAATACTACATTTGTGAACTTGAAAATTTATCATGCTAAGTAAAAAAAGGTATTATTCCGAAAATTTAAAGATCGCTCTCCCTATTGTCCTCTCGTTTGCAGGACAGTCTGTCGTGCAGATGCTCGATACGATAATGGTAGGGCATTTAGGGAAGGACGAACTCGGCGCGGTGGCATTCGCAAGTGCCATAATTATCAATGTGATGGTGGTGGGAATAGGCATCTCCATAAGCCTTACGCCACTAACCGGGCAGGCATTCGCAACCGGCGCATTCAAAAAGGCGGCGGGATTTTTCCAAAACTCTCTCATGCTCAATTCCTATACCGGGGCAATCCTGACAGGAATTCTACTGCTGTTGTTCCCATTCCTTAAATATATGGGGCAGCCTGAAGAGGTGATAGTTCACGTGGAAAGTTACTATATTATAACGACGGTATCGCTGATACCGCTGCTAATATTTCTGTCGTTCAAGCAGTTCATGGAAGGGATCGGCAATACCAAAGCAGCGATGGTGATAACTATTTCATGCAATGTGGTAAATGTTTTGCTGAATTATATACTGATATACGGGAAGTTCGGGGCCCTTGCGCTGGGTGTGGCCGGAGCCGCGATAGCGACACTTATTGCAAGGCTGATAATGCCCATCGCATTCTTTGTTTATATGTATAATACCCACCCCTTCAACCGGTTCTTCGCATTCTTCAAAAAAGAAAATCTATCGTTAAGACTGCAGATATATCTTTTGAAAATAGGATCGCCTATCGCAGGACAGATGGTTCTCTAATGTTTGTGCCTTAGTTTAATAACTATCATGATGGGATGGTTGGGGGCGGTAGCTCTCGCTGCAAATCAGATTGTTATGTCGATAATTTCATTCGCGTTCATGATCTCCAACGGTATTGCCGGAGCATCGACTATTCTCGTAAGCCAATCGCTCGGAAGAAAAAATTATTTTGACATTAAACATTATGCGCGGGCATCATTCCACATGTCGGTAGCCTTTATGACCGTCGCAGGGATACTATTCGCCCTCTTCGGACGGTACATCGCAATGATATTCACCCCTGACGACATGGAAGTAATAGATCTTGCAGGGAAATTATTCTTGTTCTGTGCGTTTTTCGAAGTTATAGACGGACTTCAGATAACTGCGCTTGGTGCGCTGAGGGGGTTGGTAGATGTTAATAAACCTATGGTATACGCCCTTATAGCATATATATTTATAACTCTTCTCGTGAGTTATGTCCTCGGATTCGTCTTTAATCTTGGGGCTGTGGGGATCGTTTTAGGATTGTCTATTGGATTATTAATCGCATGCGTGCTGTTCCTGCGCAGATTCAGATACAAAATTCGTCTGTTGGAACAGGTATAATTATAATAACAGCGGCTCGTGGGCCGCTGTATTATTATATCTCTGCCCAGCTACCTCTGCTTCTAATTCTTCGAAGGAAGATAAGAGTAATCTTCGGAATACCAGAGCATCTGTTTTGTAAAATTATCAGGATATTCTATTTCGACATCGATTAATTTACCGTCGTCTCCGTAAACAGGATGGAGTATCGGATTTATAAATCCGGAGTAAGGAGCCAAATCGAGTCTGGCATACCTCTCCAATACTTCGTTATGAAGAACAGGATCTACCTTAACTCCGTAATTCTCCACAAGCGACTTACCCGCCCCGAAGTCCCCTTCGGATTTAATCCTTTGAACCTCACGCAGAAGTTCTCCGAACAAGATTCTGAGTTTATCGAAGTCATTGACAACTACATACGTTTTACCGTCCTGAACAATTTTTTCCACGACATTCTCCGCATGTCCTCTCTCGTAGCACCATTCGGCGATCAGTTTGCGGTTGCGCATGTGGGATTCCTCGACATTTATGCCCGGCTGAATACGGGTAAGCTGAGTCATTAGTCCGTTCATCATATATTTGGCATACTCCGCCTTGGCAACATCAAGATTCGGTATTAGCCCGATCTCGACCATTTTAGGATCGGCAAGATAGTAGAGCGCGAACAAGTCCGCCCTCGCCTCTTCAAGAGTAGAGCCATAGTTCTTCAATTCATCGCCCTTAACTCCCGGCCCCAGAATTCCCGAACCATGTCCGAGGCATTCGTGAAGATCGGTATGTAGATTATCCGCAAGGGAACCGTATTTTTCCATCCGTTCCCTATCCTCCGCCCGAAGAACAAATTCTTCTGCAAATCCGTCCCCTTTGGCTGCCTCACTGTAAGCGTGGGTAATATTTTCGATTGTTACCGACTTGGAACCATGGTCGCGCCTGATCCAGTCGGAATTGGGAAGATTTATCCCTATGGGCGTAGGAGGGAAACAATCGCCTCCGAGCGTCGCAACGGTAATTACCTTCGCCGAGACCCCCCGGACTTCTTTCTTTTTGAATTTATCGTCTATCGGAGAGTTGTCTTCGAACCACTGCGCCCATTCGCTTATGATCTCGGTACGCTTCGTCGCTTCGATATTTTTAAAATTCACAATCGACTCCCACGACGCCTTATATCCGAGCGGGTCGCCGTATGTCTCGATAAATCCGTTGACAAAATCGACCTGAGAGAGAGTATCCTTCACCCATGTGACGCTGTAATCATCGAAGGTTTTAAGGTCTCCGCTCTTGTAATAGGATATAAGTTCCTGAAGAGCAGCCTTTTGCATATCGTTTTCTGCATAAGGCAGTGCCTTGTTCAACCAGAACAAGATTTTGTCGATCGCCTGCGAATACAATCCGCAGAGCTTCCATACTCTCTCCTTCAACTCCCCATCTTCTTTGACAAGCCTGCTGTTGAGACCGTAAGATACAGGGGTATGATCGTCAGGTTTAACCATATCGCAATAAAATTCCTCGACTTCCTTCTGGGTTATCCCTTCTTCATAATAATTCATCGCGGAATTGACTATCATATCTTTATCCGGATCGAGGCAGACCCTTTTACTATAAAGTTCCGGATCGAAGATCGCAGGTTTGATGGCGGCAAGCAATTCATCTTTTTTCCCGAAATCCAACGGCAATTTATCTTTTGGAATAGAATTTACCAGCAATTCGAAATATTCTTCAGAGAATTCCGGTACAAACTTATCCATCGAATAATGGTGGTGGATACCGTTTGCAAACCATATTTTTTTGAGATATTTCTCAACTACCTTAAATTCGTCGTTGGAACGGTCTCCGTCGTAATATTTATATACCGCCTCGAAAGTCCTCCGAATCGGAAGATTGTATTTAAAATTCTGATCGTAGAGGATATCACGTCCACAAAGCGCTGCCTGCGAGAGATAGTATATTAATATCTTCTGCTCTGTTTTTAACGAATCGAAATCCGGCACCTGGTACCGTAGTACCTTCACATCGTCGAAACGATCCACCTGCCATTTAAAGGGATCGCTATTTTTATTATATACTTCAGCCACAGAACCTGTCAGTAATCCGGTTGTTATCATAAGGGATATCGTTTTTTTCATAAGTTATTCTAACTTCAAGCAAAATTAATACAATTTTATATCTCCCGGCATAATTAGAAATTAATTAATATTGATCGATATTAGCACGTTTTTTAAAATTATATAAAATAAAGTTATTATTTTTGGTAATATTGATTTATTAAAACTTAATTATATGAAAAAATTTCTGATTACGCTCTCTTTTATTGCGGTTGTTTTATGCGCAGACGCAGCTTCGGAGAGAAGTAAATACAATTTCAACCTTGACTGGAAGGTTGCCGTCGGAGAGAATGCCGGAGCGGAAGATCCGTCTTTTTACGATAAAAACTGGAAGTCCGTTACCCTCCCTTACGCATGGAATGAAGATGACGCATTCCGGGTTGCGATTGACGAACTCCCTACAAGTATAGCGTGGTATCGGAAGACATTCCGACTTCCGGCCTCTGATAAAGGTAAAAAAGTCTTTCTCGAATTCGAAGGGGTCCGGCAGGGAGGTACGGTGTACGTGAACGGACAGAAGATGATTCTCCACGAGAACGGCGTCATGGCGTTCGGCATAGATATTACGGACGCGGTTAAGTTCGGCAAAGAAGACAATGTGGTCGCAGTAAGGACAGATAACGACTGGGACTATAAGGAGACCGGGACCGACACTAAATATCAGTGGAATAACAAGAATTTTAACGCAAATTACGGAGGGATTCCCAAGAATGTGGTTCTACACGTAACTCCGAGGGTGTACCAGACGCTTCCGTTATACAATAATCTCAAGACAACAGGAGTATATATCTATGCATCGGATATCGATATAGAGAATGCCAGGGCAGTAATTAACGCAGAATCGGAAATAAAGAACGAATCCGTAGAGACTAAGACGATGTCATATAACGTAACCCTGACAGACATGGACGGCAAGAAAGTCGCACGGTTTGACGGCGTTCAATTCACGATCGCTCCGGGTGAGACTAAGATTGTTAAGGCGAACCAAATGGTGGAAGGATTAAACTTCTGGAGCTGGGGATACGGGTATCTTTATAATGTAGCTACGACCCTTACCGAGAATGGTAAACCTGTAGATGAAGTGGTTACACGCACCGGATTCCGCAAAACTCAATTCGGAGAAGGGATGATATGGCTTAACGACAGGGTTATCCAGATGAAGGGTTATGCACAGCGCACCAGCAACGAATGGCCGGCAGTAGGAATGAGCGTTCCGGCTTGGGTTAGCGACTATTCCAACAGCCTCATTATCGAAGGCAACGGCAACATGGTAAGGTGGATGCACGTAACACCGTGGAAGCAGGACATCGAATCGGCTGACCGTGTAGGATTGATCCATGCTATGCCTGCGGGGGACGCGGAGAAGGACGTCGAGGGCAGGCAGTGGGAACAACGCAAAGAGCTGATGCGTGATGCCATCATTTATAACCGCAATAATCCGAGCATATTGTTCTATGAGTGTGGCAACGAGTCCATATCGTTCGAGCACATGGCCGAGATGATCGGGATCAGAGATCAGTACGATCCACACGGCGGCAGGGCGATAGGCTCGAGAGAGATGCTCGACATAGATATCGCAGAGTACGGCGGTGAGATGTTGTATATCAACAAGAGCGGCAAGCATCCTATGTGGGCGATGGAATACAGCCGCGACGAAGGGCTCCGCAAATATTGGGATCACTACTCATATCCTTACCACAAGGAGGGCGCGGGTCCTCTGTACAGGAATGCGGATGCGAGCGACTACAATCATAATCAGGATATGTTCGCTGTCGAACTTATCCGCCGCTGGAACGACTACTACGTATTCCGTCCGGGTACGGGCAGACGCGTAAGTTCGGGAGGCGCAAAGATTATATTCTCCGACTCTAATACACACTTCCGCGGCGAAGAGAACTATCGCAGGAGCGGTGTAGTGGACCCTATGCGCATTCCTAAGGATGGATTCTTTGCACACAAAGTGATGTGGGACGGATGGGTTGATCTCGATAATTGCAATACGTACATTATCGGACACTGGAATTATCCCTACGCGGCTTACGATTCGGACAGCAGGAATATATTTACTCAAAAAGATATTTATGTCGTTTCCGCTGCGCCCAAAGTGGAACTCTTCGTCAACGGCAAATCCGCAGGCGAAGCTGTTAAGCAATATAACTTCCTCAACACATTTAAGGACGTAAGATTCGAACCGGGAACACTCAAGGCTGTAAGCTACGACGAGAACGGCACTGAACTGAGTTCTTATGTTATTGAAACGGCCGGACAGCCTGTCGGAATAAGGATGAAGGCGATAATTTCACCTAACGGCATGCTTGCGGACGGAACGGATCTGGCATTGATAGAGTTCGAAGTCGTGGATGCGGAAGGACGAAGATGTCCCCTTGCCAACGATTATATTCAGTTCGAGATAAGCGGTCCCGCTGAATGGCGCGGAGGTATCGCGCAGGGTCCAGACAATTTTATTCTTTCTAAGGTACTTCCTGTGGAATGCGGTATAAACCGTGCGTTTGTTCGTTCTACCACAAAGGCCGGTAAAATTACCGTAACAGCTAAATCAGGTATTCTCGAACCGGCAACGGTAACAATCGAGACCAAGCCTGTCAAAGTCGTAGACGGATTGGCTACAACATTCCAGAAGAATGATCTTCCGTCATACATGGCCAAAGGACCTACGCCAAAGAGCCCTTCATTCACCGTGAGCAGGGAGACGATCGGTATAGCATCTGCTGTCGCAGGGGCTAATCAGGACAAGGCTATAAACAGTTATGACGACAACGAGCTTTCCGAATGGACCAACGACGGACGACTCTCGACCGCATGGATCAGATACGAACTCGAACGTGAAGCTAATATCTCGGAGGTTGACGTAAAATTCACAGGTTGGCGAATGAGAAGCTATCCTATCAAAGTTTACGTGGACAATACCGAAGTCTGGAGTGGCGACACGCCGAGAAGTCTTGGCTACGTCACCCTTGCGTTCGAACCGGTAAGAGGCAAAACGGTAACTATCAGACTGGTCGGAGAGAACACCGAAGAAGAAGCATTCGGCAGCATCGTTGAACTCGATCCTAACGTTGAACTCGACCTGTTCCGCGACCCTAATGCGGCGAATGTGAATGGACAGCTACGAATCGTAGAGATTGATATAAACGAGAGGGTAAACTAAAGATCTTATAACTAAAAGAGCGGTTTGACGACCGCTCTTTTAGTTTCAGTTTCTATAATATCGTGTGTCCCTGTCTTCGAGTTTATGTAATGGGAATAATTGAAATAATATACCGTTCGTTATGCGATCCTGTTGTAAAAATATATTAAAATATTACAGCATAAATATAAAAACTAAGGCAGCCTTGCAGCCTTAGTTCCAATAGTGTTACGAATCGATTATTTCCGCTGAGCGAGATATTCGGATACGCCTTCCTGCGAAGGCTTCATTCCTTTTTCACCCTTTTTCCAGTTCGCAGGGCATACTTCTCCATGCTCTTCGGTAAACTGCAATGCATCGATAACTCTTATTACCTCTTCGACGCTTCTTCCCAAAGGCATATCATTTACAAGCTGGTGTCGGACAATACCTTCCTTATCTATAAGGAATAAACCACGGTAAGCTGTGGGATTACCCTCGAACGCCATCTCTCCAAGCTCGTTATACATAAAATCTCCGGCAAGGACATCGTAGTTGTGCGCGATTGTCATGGTTTGGTCCGCTACCAGAGGATACTTTACTCCTTTTATCCCCCCCTGGTTTACTTCTGTTTGGAGCCACTTCCAGTGGGAGAAGTGTGAATCCACCGAACATCCTACTACTTCCACCCCACGCGACTTAAATTCCTCCATATAATCCTGAAACGCGAGGAGCTCCGACGGACATACGAATGTAAAGTCGGCAGGATAGAAGAAGAATACCACATATTTTTGACCTAAAAACTGTTCGAGCGAGAAGCTATCGACTATCTCGCATCCGTTTACTACTGCCGCTGCGCTGAACGACGGCGCCTGTTTACCTACTAATACTGACATAATTTAAATTATTTAATGATGATGTTAAAAAATTTATCTGTAATCGGTTACTCTCGGATTCTCCGGTTTATAACTATACTCTTGGAACCGTGTAGCATGAGTATACCTGTAATGCCTGTAATCCGCGAATCCATTTTTATTGAGAGCGAATCCGACCCTTATCTGTATAGTGTTGAATACCAATCTTTCATTCTTTATTCTCACTCCGGCGCCTACCGCAGTGTAAAAATCATTCGCATAGACAAAGTTCTTATCCCCTATCCATGCCATGTCTATAAATCCGAAGAATGCAAACCGGAAGCCTAAAAAATAGAGCGGACTGAATACGACCGTCTCCGTATTTATCATCATACGGTTGTTCCCGAGCATCCGGTCTCCGGTGAAGCCATGCGGAGAATCGAGATCGTAGAATGTCAGCATCTCTCCTTCCCCTTTGTCCCGCGCGAAGCCTTTAGTGTATCGCATATCGACAAATTGACGCAGGAATGATCTACCCGTATCGAATATATTTGTAAAATATCCGAAGTTGAGTCCTATCGAGGTTTGCCTCAGCACTCCTGAGCTATTCACAAAACCGTTCCCGTGTATCTCTCCGCGTATATATCCCAGATTCGTCTGACGACCTGCGGCGAAGGTTATAAATCCGTACCATTTGTCCGCGAACTCCCCCCAGTATCGTCCTCCTGTAAACTGGAATTTATATCCGTAAGGGATATCCTCTGTCGTACCGAATCCGTATATCATGTTACCCTTGTAATAAGATTCCCTGTAAAATCCGGTGCTGAACATCAGATATTGGCCGGAATGGTAGTACGAATTGGAATCCGCCGTAACTTCAGGTCTCTCCAGGAATTTCACGTTCCGGTATCCGGAAGAGATAAAAAAACTATGCTTGATGGAAGGAAGATACCACGACTTACCGCCCCAGACCTCAAAGTTATTTTTTTTTATGATCTTTGCAGTATCTATCAGCACCTGATACTCGAAATACCTCCTGTGCTCCGCACTCCCTCCTGCCATGTAGTCCGTAGATAACAGGAACGGTTTAGAGACGCTTACGGCATAATCGCGTTCCTTATAGCCCTTCCCGGCGATAACCTCGAGATCGAAAAACGATCCGAACATATTGTTCATGGTGAATTCGACCATATTTCCACCGTAAACAGGTTTTTCATAACTGTTATAAGTTCTGATCCCCAAACGGTTCCCGGAACCGAGGAAGTTATCGTCGTAGATACTGAGGTAATAACGCTTTGATTCGAACGCGGAACTGTACGCAACGTTTATGGTCCATTTATCGCGTGTAACCACATAAACATCCACAAGATTTTCATCTTCCGGATCGCTTACTACAAGAATGTACGCTTGAGAGAAAAAATTCTGACTACGTAAAAACTGCTGATTCTGAACCATAACGGTAGGATCGAGATAATCCCCTTCATTAAAGAACAAAGCTCTTCGGATACGGTTCTCGTTAGTAACAACGTGGACTCTGTTAAGAAAATCATAAATATTCTTATCGGAATTTATATCGTCGAAGACATTATTCCGAAAAATACTGATGTTTCTTATGGTTTTACCGGTAAAATTCTCGAAGTAACCGATCTCCTTTACGAGGATGGGATTCTCAGGAAGTTCCTCTGTGCGGCGGGTATCCGTAACTGCCGCCTTATAAATCATATTCATGAATTTCGACTTGCTGCTCTTCTCTTCCAGAGTCTCGTAAAATCTGTTGTAACGGTCTATGGCGCTTTTTTTTACGATAGTATCGGGTGTGTACATATACGTTACAGTATCCTGCGCTCGAACCCGGCTGCACAAGAGTACGGCCAGAGTAAATAGAATAAAGGTAACTGTATCTTTATGAAAACCCATTATACAAATATATCGATTTAACTGTAAAAAAGTTACATTTTTTGTAATCCGTAATTAAAATGATACCTTTGTTTACAACGCAGCAAGAACATATAATATTGAATTAAAACCAATAATCATGCAGGCTTTAATAACGGTTCCGCTCGGATTTTTCGGAACACAGGAAATAATACTCATAGCATTACTTGTCGTTCTTCTTTTCGGCGCAAAAAAAATTCCGGAATTAATGCGCGGGGCAGGACGCGGAGTGAAGGAATTTAAGGATGCCATAAACAAGGATTATCCCGAAGAGGAAGAAAAAAAGAAGGAAGAGGATAAAAAAGATTAAACTCCCACCGGCAGTCAATGGTTAACACAAGGCCCAGCAACGGAGATTCACCTGAAGAGATGACTTTTTTCGAACACCTGGATGCGCTCCGGCCACATCTGCTACGCAGTTTGGCCAGCTTTTTTATATTAACCGTCGCGGCTTTTTTCTGCAAGGATCTTATTATAGACAAGATACTTTTCGGTCCGCAGTCCCCTGAATTTATCACGAACCGGATTCTCTGCCAACTGGCCGGACTCGTGAACAGCGATGCTTTATGTCTCAATGGTGTAGAATATAACCTTATAAATACTAAGCTGTCCGGACAATTTATGCTTCATCTTACAGTATCTGTCGCAAGCGGATTAATAATTGCTGTTCCGTATATTATTCACGAACTCTGGCAATTCGTGAAACCGGCTCTCAGTCCGAATGAACGCAGAGGGAGCAGACGTCTTGTCGGTTATGTATCGCTGTGTTTTTTTGCGGGAATACTTTTCGGATATTATATTATCGCACCTATTACAATCAGTTTTTTCCAAACATACACGGTAAGCGAATCTATAACCAACCTCTTCGACATATCCTCGTATCTCGCAACGGTCTTAAACGTCACTCTTGCCTGCGGGGCGGTATTCCAGCTTCCTATACTGATATATTTTCTCTCTAAAACGGGAGTTGTTTCGTCCGGTTTCCTGAAAAAATACCGCAAACACGCAGCTATTTTTATCTTAATTTTTGCCGCGTTGATAACGCCTCCCGACATCTTCAGCCAGATACTGATAGGAATACCTATGTATCTCCTCTACGAACTCAGTATAAATATAGCCGGACGCACCGAACGAAAACGAAAATAACAGACCGTCAATAACCACAGATGTTCCGACCCTTCCTGCGAAGACAGTGTAACTTAATTTCCGGTATAAATGGATTTATTTTAAATGTTGAGATATGAGTTTGGATATCTCTTCCACGCTCGTATTCCGGCGCCGCGAATAGTCCGCAAGCTGTTCTCCGTCGATTTTCCCTACCCCGAATATACCGCACTCCGGATTAGAGAGGATCAACCCTGAGACAGACGATACGGGCAGCATCATATAAGAGTCGGTAAGTTCCACACCTACGGCACCGTCATGGTCTGCAATAGCGAGAATCTCCTTTTTCAGGGAATGGTCAGGTATGGACGGATAACCGGCTGCAGGGCGGAATCCCTGATATTCTCCACGGAATATCTGTTCCTTCTCCAGCGATTCGTCGGGCGAGAATCCCCATAACTCCTTACGCACGAGCGTATGAATTTCCTCAGCAAATGCCTCTACAAGCCTGTCCGCAAGCAATCGAACCAATATCGCGGAATAGTCGTCCCCTGCTTCCTTGTATCTCTTTTCCAGTTCGTCCGCGCCATGTATAGATACTGCAAATACTCCGATATAATCCTTCTGTCCGGAGGTGATAGGCTGTATAAAATCGGCAAGGGATTTATTTTCTTTACCGGCCTCTTGATTTCTAAGCTGCGGAAGCTTAATTTCTTTATCGTCCATATAAACGATGATATCGTCCCCTTCGCTGCTCGCAGGATATATTCCCACTGCCCCCTTGGCAGTCAAGAGTTTATTTTCAATTATATCGGCAAGCATTGCGGATGCGTCGTCATACAATTTACGAGCCTCTTCGCCGTATATCTCGTTTTCAAAGATTGCCGGATACTTCCCTTTAAGATTCCATGCGTAGAACAGGAAGCTCCAGTTGATAAATTCGGCTATTTTACCGAGCGAATAATCTTCGAACAACACTCTACCGGTCATGTTCGGAACATAAATCGTACTGATTCGGGGAATAAACCGGTTCCTGCGCGCTTCATCGAGCGAGAGTCGTTCCTCTCCGTTATCGGAGTTATTAAACTTATCCCTGAGTTTTACCTGACATATCTTGATGGAATGTATGTATCTGTCACGTCTATCGGAGAATAGCTCCGATAAAATTTTCACATCGTCAGACGCATCCTTCGCATGTATTACCACACCGGAGAAATTAGGAGCTATTTTAACCGCGGTGTGCATCGCGGAAGTAGTCGCACCACCGATCATTACCGGGATATCGAGATTTCTCCTCTCAAGTTCCGCCACTACCTTTATCATTTCGTCGAGAGACGGTGTGATAAGTCCGCTGAGCCCTATTACGTCCACGCCGTGCTTAACAGCCTCATCCACAATTGTCTCGGCAGGCACCATTACCCCTATATCTATTATCTCGTAACCATTGCATCCCAATACTACCGAGACGATATTTTTCCCTATATCGTGAACATCTCCTTTTACTGTGGCCAGAAGAACTTTACCTGCAGATGCGGTCTTCCCCGAAGCACGATCCCGTTCGATATACGGTGTAAGATACGCCACGCTTTTCTTCATAACGCGGGCACTCTTAACCACTTGCGGAAGGAACATTTTACCCTCTCCGAACAGTTCTCCTACGGTATTCATACCGTTCATCAAAGGGCCCTCTATAACTTCCAGCGGAGAGCCCAGTTTTTCAAACGCTTCCGCGGTATCCGTATCGATAAATTCGGTAATGCCTTTCACCAGACTGTATGCGAGCCTATCCTCTACGGGTTTGGTCCGCCAGTCGAGATTTTTCGTATCGGTGGAAGCTGACTTCTGTCCTTTTACTTTTTCCGCGTATTCCGCCATGCGTTCGGTCGCGTCCGGACGTCTGTTGAGAACAATATCTTCCGAGAGTTCGAGTAAATCCGCAGGGATATCACTATATACCTGAAGCATCGAGGGGTTCACGATACCCATGTCCATTCCCGCGGCTATGGCATGATACAGGAATACGGAGTGCATGGCCTCCCTTACCGTATTGTTACCACGAAACGAGAAGGATAAATTGCTTACCCCTCCGCTTACTTTAGCGTACGGACAATTCTCTTTTATCCACCGGCAGGCCTCGATAAAATCGACACCGTAATTGTTATGTTCTTCTATACCGGTCCCCACCGATAGTACATTAGGGTCGAAAATAATATCCTCAGGAGGGAATCCGTTGGCCACCAACAGACGGTAGGCTCTCCCCGCGACCTCTATTTTCCGTTCGTAACTATCCGCCTGTCCCTTCTCGTCGAACAGCATCACGACAGCTGCAGCGCCGTATTTTTTTATGGCTGCTGCACGTTCGAGGAATATCTTTTCCCCCTCCTTGATAGATATGGAATTAACGACAGGCTTACCCTGAGAACACTTCATCCCTGCGACGAGCACCTCCCATTTGGAAGAGTCGATCATCAGGGGTACGCGCGATATATCGGGGTCCGAGGCCATGAGATTAAGGAATTCCGTCATGGCAGAGACGCCCTCTATAAGACCGTCGTCCATACAAACATCTATGATCTGGGCTCCGTCCTCGACTTGCTTAAGGACAATAGATAACGCTTCTTCGTAATTCTTCTCGCGGATGAGTCTCGCAAACTTTGCCGAACCGGCAACGTTAGCACGTTCACCTATGTTCACAAAGTTTGTCTCCGGGGTTATCCTTAACTCCTCCAGACCGCTGAGCATAGTCACCGGTTCATGTTTTATGACTTTGCGGGGAGCATACAACTCTGTTTTTTCCGCTATCGCGCGAATATGTTCAGGCGTAGTTCCACAGCATCCTCCTACAATATTAAGCAATCCTTCCCTGAGATATTCTTCGATCGTCGAGGCCATCATTTCAGGGCTCTCGTCGTATTCCCTCATAACATTAGGCAGCCCTGCATTCGGGTGTGCGGATACATTACAGGGAGCGATCTCCGTCAATCTTTTAATGTACGGTTTCAGTTTATCTGCTCCGAAGGCACAGTTGAGTCCTATCGACAGCAGGTCGGCATGGGCTACCGAGATATAAAACGCCTCTATATTCTGCCCTGACAATATTCTTCCACTGGAGTCGGTAATTGTCCCGGATACCATTACCGGAAGAGAATATCCTTTCTCTTCCGCAACTGTCGAGGCTGCGAACAATGCTGCCTTTGCGTTAAGGGTATCGAATACCGTCTCTATCAACAATAAGTCCGCACCACCGTCATACAGCCCCCTGATCTGATCCGTATAAGAGTCCATAAGATCGTCGAACGTTACCGCACGGAATCCGGGGTCGTTCACGTCGGGCGACATCGATGCTGTACGGTTAGTAGGCCCTATCGATCCTGCGACAAAACGTGGTCTTCCGGCTGTTTCATATCTGTCGGCAACACTTCTGGATAATTTCGCAGCATCGAGGTTAATCTCATACACTTTTTTCTCAAGTCCGTATTCGGCAAGAGATATGGCGTTGGCATTAAACGTGTTGGTCTCGATAATATCGGCTCCGGCTTCGAGATATTTCTCATGTATGGCAGCGATAATGTCCGGACGGGTCTGAACCAGCACATCGTTGCACCCCTTCAGCTCGGCTCCTCCGCAGCATGGACAATCGCTGTGGTAATCCTCTTCGGACAATCCGTATCCTTGGATAAGGGTGCCCATCGCACCGTCGAGAACAAGTATTCTTTTTGCGAGTTCTGCCCTTATATCGCGTTTCATCTTATTTTTCAAGGACCTCAATTTCAAATAATTTTTTCCAGTTTTTTCCTGTTACGAATATCCTCTCACCATCTTCGTCATAAGCTATCCCGTTAAGTACATCGGTATCGGTCGTTCTATCTGAAATCGGCAACAATTTACTCATATCGATAATTCCCGTAACGACTCCGGTTGCCGGATCGATCCTTACAATATTATCTGTCTGATAAACATTAGCCCATATCTCGCCGTTAATCCATTCCAATTCATTAAGCATAACGACAGGTTCCTTATCCGTAAATACGTCTATATATCTTAGTATTCTAAAGGTCTCGGGATCTATAATATTAATACGGTTGCTGCCATTACTCATATATAATAATTCTCCGTCAGCGGCAAGACCCCAGCCTTGTCCGGAATATCCGAATTCATGAATTTTTTCAAACGTGTCCATGTTGTAAACAAACCCCTTACCGTGTCTCCATGTGAGCTGGTATATTTTATTTCCGATCATCGTTATCCCTTCACCGAAATATTCCGGAGAAAGTTCAATATATTTTATAACATTACCGTCAAAAAGACTGACTTTGCGGAGAGTGGACTGCCCTTCCAGTCCGGTCCCTTCATACAGATAACCATCATCCCAAAACAGTCCCTGCGTATAGGCATGCCCATCATGAGGGAACGTATTTTTTACCCTGTAAGTATAATTTACAGGAGCCATAGAAGGTTTAATAAAAAATTCGCTTACACTGGTAGTTTTTAAAGTATCGGCATACACCTCGACTTTATATGGAATATACCCTACTCTATGGGAATGTGAAACCGTATAAAGGTAGCCATTATCAATCTTGCCGATATAAGTTCTGTCTACCCACAAAACAACTGAGTCAGGCTCCACTTCTCCGTTAAAAATAAAATTAACGGCAATACTATCGCCCTGTTTAAAGATATCCGAACGGACAGGAGATAAGGACAGTCCCATATTTTCATCATTCGAAACATTACTGTTAGAAGTTGCCGTAGTATTATTGCACGAACAAACGAAGAGTCCGGCAAAAAGAAGAAATATCTCTCTTAAAAATAATTTAAAGTCCATTGTTCACATTTCCGACAAAGCTACGTAAAAAACAAGAAAAAGAAAAGCTGTCCCCATTTAAGACAGCTTCACATACGAAAGAAACAAACTATTTTCCAAATTTCAAGGACAGCCCTATATTGACTTGTTGAACGGAAGGTCCGAAGTCCGTTTTAAAGATGGATTGCGGATAGTAAGAGGCGTAAATACCGTAATACTTGTACCCAAACCCCAGATTATAACCGTAATGAAAATTCCGCAAGTTTAGATTTTTGTGGTTCTTGAATTTACCGTTAAGCTGTTTATCCGAAGCTTTTATTTTTGTATGCGCATGGATTCTCCAACCTCCGACAAATCCTCCCTGAAGATACCATTTATTATCATTTCCCCATCGCAGCTTCAGCAACAACGGGATATTCAGATATCCGGTTACCAGTTTACTTTTTTTCAGTATAATCCCGCGTTCGGTATAAGAGTAATCAGGGATTATATATCCCGATTGCGGATCGCGGATTATCGTCATATTCTCCTCGAAACGAAAGTTATTATATTCCAGTTCCAAACCTGTCGCAACACCCCAGTTAGGGTGAAAATTATAAGTATAATCAATTAGATAGAATTTAAAATTTATCGATTTACCTTCCTGCCTGAGAAACTGCGCATCGTCCGGAACAGAAAGATTTCCAAGGTTTTCGACTAATCCGCTGTATCCTACACCGAATCCGCCGAAACTGATGGTATGGGTTCGATACCACTTCTCATTTTTCATAGAATAATTTTTCGTGCGGAGATTGGTAGAATAATGGTCGTAATTGTCTTCTATATCTTTCTGTCGGTCGTGGGTGCTTGCGATACAAACCGAAAATAAAGTAAAACACAGAGACAGGGTATAAAATTTTCTTTTCATTCAATTATTCTTTATTATTTCTTTTTTTGACCGCGGCAACCGACGGTATCGATATGCTGTCTTCAGTATTCCGACTAAGAACAGAATTAAACGGATTAATTCCTTTTACAAAAGTAAGAAGGTCATTCGATATTTCCTGCAATGCTCCCTTATATATTATGGTGTGCAAAAAAATATTTCCGTCGAATTCCGGTATAAATATTTCCATGCTCGAGAGCTCCTGCGTCGGAATACTCGTTAAAAGATAGTCGATATCCAATGGCTTAATGTCTGCTGAAACTCTATGATAAACTTTACGTTGTGCAGAGAATGCCATATTTTTTTCATGTACGCCTTTTTGCGGAACATACGAATCAGCAAAATCTTCCTTATTAGCAACCATTTCTTCATTAAATACCGATAGCGGACCTTGAGGGGATAGGATAGAACCTGAATGCTCCGTGGCAGTAATCTCCGTGGCTGGGTAATTACTGACGATATCGGGCGGAGCGGAAATATTCTCACCGGAATGTGAACGGTCAATATTCCAAAGCGCGGTAAGGATAACTCCGAAAATAAGCACGGCGGCGGCAGAACCGGCCCACAACAATATTTTCGTGTATCCGGCAGTTCTGTACAGTCTACTTTTATCTGAAAAAAAATCCTCCGAAGCGGATAAAACGGGTAATTCTTTAGAGAGTCCGTCTATGTCGACCGCTATGTCAGGATGCTCGATAAGGAATTTCTCGAACATTTCCGACCGTTCCCGCGACAAGTTGCCTTCGAGGTAGTCCAGAGCGAATTCTTCATAATTATTTATGTTCACTTTTTCCATTATCTTACTAAATTATCCAATTTTTTCTTAAGTAACAATCTCGTTCTAAAAATATAAACTTTTACCTGCGACTCGGACAACCCTGTTATTTCCTTTATTTCCTTGTAACTATAACCTTCATAGTCTCTTAATAATATAAGATTTCTCTGTTGTGGAGATAGTTCGTTGAGTGCAGAGAGTAATATCTCACCCGTATTGTCATATTCTGCTCCGGAATTATTCCGTATATTCTGAAGAAGTTTGTCGTCTGTAAATTTTTTACTATATCTTATTTTATCAATGGTTAGTCTGTAAGCGATAGTGAATAAATAAGATTTTTCTTTGCTTTTAATTACATTTTTGCGATTTTCCCACAGTCTTAAATAGCTTTCCTGTACTACATCCTTTGCTGCTTCTTCGTCCCTGAGTGTCTTCAGTGCAAATCTGTAAACACTATCGGAATATGTATCCACACATTTATTGTATTCTTCGGTAGTCATTTATCAGGTCAGCAGGTTAAATTTATGTATATAACGAACTCGGCAATTAAAAGTTACTTGTATTTCTCTAAATATAAAGAGGCGCCTTATGGCGCCTCTTTATATTTAGAGAAAATAGTTAATTATCGAACGATATTATTGAAATCGGAAGTTCCGAACCATTTAGCGAATTCGATATCTGTTTGTGCTCTCTCTTTAAGTTCTGGATTTTTCTCAACCGCGCTCCTAAGGTTAGAAGTCACACCCGCAGAGTCCCCTTCTTTCGCAGCAATAACCGCCTTGAGGTAATCCGAATAACCGCATGTTTCAGAAGCGATAATGGATTTAGCTCTGGATGGATTGCCGTTAAGAACTTCCGCGACTGCAAGGTTATGCCCTTCGAGAGTTTTCACAGCCTCGCTGTAATTACCGTCTGCCAAGTGAAGAAGACCTGTATTATAAGCAGAATGTTCTGTATTGATAGATGTAAGATATCTGCGTGCTTCCGCGTTATTTCCTGATCCGAGAGCAACCAAACCTAAGTTATTAATAACTTCGTTAGAGGAATTGTTAAGCTGGGAAGCTCTTTGTATAGCAGCCCCTGCCTCTGAAACTTTACCTTGTTGGAGAAGTACCGCACCGTAATTGTTCCAAGCCCTGTAATCGTTATATTTATCGGCTGCAGCTTTATAAATATTAGCTTTCTGATCGAGATCATCATACAATGTAGCAGCAAACAACATCTCCTCTAAGTTTAGATTCGCAATATTAGATGCTACGGCAGCTCTGATTTCCGCATCGGACAGCCCCTCAACATCTACGTCTACGCGAAGTTTCGAGCGACGGAGTTCAGGAAGAATTTTTTCCTTAAGAACATTGAACGCAGAAGACATATTTTTGATCTCTCTTTCACGTTGTTCAGGATTATTGTACATCTGGAGTACCTGAAGAATGAGGTTTTTATCAGGAATATCCGAAGCCTCTACGAGTTCTTTGAATCCTTCCCAGTCTTCACCGAGAGCCTCTACGTCGAAATCAAGGTCTCCAGGAAGTTTATCTTTCGCATATTTTCTGTTAAGAGCTGTTTCGGTGTTGCGTGCACGATCCTGAGACAGTTTACTGTTGAAATCGGTAGGTCCGTCAGGAGAAGCGTAAGCTTTTATATAAATATTGCCTACAGATTTTTTAGCGTCGCCGGAGTTCTCTACAATAAAATCTTCGAGAGTTTTGATCTCTTCGCTATTCAACTGTACAGGACGTACGTCTGCCTTATTGATAAGGAACATAATGCGCGCTTCCTGAGAAATAACAGTGTTTCTCTGGAAATTATCCGGTGCATAAGCTGGTCGTCCGGACAAGTCCGCAAGTTCCTGCACGGTGCTGACACCGTCGGCAACTGGAATAACTGCAAACGGAACGTAAGTACCTTTGTTAGCGCATTTCGAATCTACCCTGAGTTCGAGAACCGACTGCCTCATTTGAGGATTGTATGGGAACGATACCGACTGAGAGATTTTACCACCTGAGTTTTTATCGATAACCGTATAATTGTCTTTGACTTTCGTACCCTGAACATAAACAGGAGTTCCTGCAAGTTCGCCGCCGTCATAAACGATAACCGGAGTTATACGCAGGATAGCCTTAGGTTTAAAATATTTCGCAGGGAATTCGACGGTGTATGTCGCATTGACATCTTTTCCCTGTAAAGAAAGAACGGCGGGAGTGCTCGTAGTCTGTACGGCAGCCACCTTCTTCTTCATTTTATTGTAACAATTACAGCTTGAGAAAGCCAAGGCTATAACTGCCAATAAAAGGCCTGTTTTCAAGAATCTTTTCATAATCAGAACTTTATTAAATTATAATTTAAGAATTAAGACTAAACTTAACTCCATTTTAAGATACAAATATAAAAATAATTTGGTACTTGGTATCGTATTTTGAAGGTTTTATCGCATTTTTATGCTTAATTACTGTTATGTTACAGTCTTAATTTTTCTTTTCATCCTTTACTTCCTTTTTTTTGTCCTCTTTAGGAAGTAATGCTTTTCGAGATAGTTTAAGTTTACCTGTTTTGGAATCTATGTCTATCAGCTTTACCTCGATAGAATCGCCCTCCTTGAGCCCCGTATCTTCCATGGAGGCATATCGCTGATTGCCTATTTCCGATATATGAAGAAGACCGTTCTTGCCCGGAAGAATCTCTACGAATGCACCGAACGTTACAATGGATTTTACTTTACCGTTATATGTATCTCCCACTTCCGGAACCGCGACGATGCCTTTTATGCGTGCAAGAGCTGTATCGAGCGCTTCCTTATTATCTCCGAATATATCTACGATACCTTTGTTATCCACCTCCGTAATGGTAATTGTGGTTCCGGTGGTTTTCTGTATCTCCTGAATAACTTTTCCTCCGGGTCCGATCACCGCGCCTATGAAGTCGCTCGGGATAGTGATCTGTACAATCCTCGGAACGAACGGTTTATAATCTTCGCGGGGTTCAGGCATTGTTTCGAGCATTTTACCGAGAATGTGCAGACGCCCCTGCTTAGCCTGTTCAAGAGCTTTTTCAAGAACTTCGTATGATAGACCGTCCACTTTTATGTCCATCTGAGTGGCTGTAATACCGTCTTTAGTACCGGTGACTTTAAAGTCCATATCGCCTAAGTGGTCTTCGTCGCCGAGTATATCGGACAGTACGGCCCATTTATCCCCATCGGCGATCAGCCCCATAGCTATACCTGAAACAGGTTTTTTAATTTTTACACCTGCGTCCATAAGCGCAAGGGTTCCTGCACAGACAGTAGCCATAGAGGAAGAACCGTTTGATTCGAGAATATCCGATACCACTCGTACCGCATAAGGATTTTCTTCTCCTATCGGCACCATATTCTTCAACGCTCGATACGCAAGGTTGCCGTGCCCTATCTCCCTTCTCGATACCCCCCTTTGAGGCCTTGCTTCGCCGGTGGAAAACGGAGGAAAGTTATAGTGAAGGACAAATTGTTCGGAACCCTTATAAAGAACCTCGTCTATCATCTTCTCGTCGAGTTTCGTTCCGAGAGTCACGGTTGTCAGAGATTGAGTTTCACCTCTTGTAAATACGGCTGAACCATGTGTAGCAGGAAGATAACCCACTTCGCACCAGATCGGACGGATCTGATCCGTCTTACGTCCGTCGAGGCGTACGCCTTCGTCGAGGATCATATTCCTCATTGCCTTCTTCATGACGTCGTCATGGTAATATTTTTTGATAAGCGGAAGTTTTTCGGCGAGTTCTTCTTCGGAGAACCGTGTACAGAATTCCGCTTTCACAGCTTCGAACATCTCCGATCTTTCGTGTTTGGAGGTCATGCTCTTAGCAACCGCATACGCTTTGTCGTACGTTTCTCTGATAACGAGCTGACGGAGTTCTTCGTCGTTAGCCTCGTGGCAGTACTCACGTTTCACTGTTTTGCCCACCTCTTCCATCAATTCGATCTGAGCCTGACATTGCTTTTTGATCTCTTCGTGAGCAACCTTGATAGCTTCGAGCATATCCGTTTCCGATACCTCTTTCATTTCACCCTCGACCATCATGATGTTGTCCATCGTCGTAGCGACCATAATATCTATATCGGCATTTTTAATTTCCGTGAATGTCGGATTGATAACAAACTCTCCGTCTATCCTCGCGACTCTCACCTCCGATATGGGTCCGTTGAACGGAACATCGGACACAGCGAGAGCAGCGGATGCTGCGAGACCGGCGAGAGCATCAGGCATAATGTCCTTATCCGCGGATATAAGGTTTACCGTTACAAAGACTTCTGCGTGGTAGTCCTCCGGGAACAAGGGTCTCAACGCGCGGTCGATAAGCCTTGCGACGAGAACTTCGTTATCCGAAGCACGACCTTCACGCTTCATAAACCCTCCCGGGAAGCGCCCTAACGATGAAAATTTTTCTTTATACTCTACCTGCAAAGGCATAAAATCACAATCTTCACGTGCCTCTTTCGCAGCTACTACCGTTGCGAGAAGCATGGTATCTCCCTGTTTTAAAACGACCGAACCGTCTGCCTGTTTGGCTAACTTCCCTGTTTCGATCTCGATCTGGCGACCACCGCTCAGTTCAATTACTTTCTTTGTAACGTTCATATTTTTTTCTTAAATTGTTTTCTCTTTTCTTCCCGTTTCCTCTTTGTTTCTATTTTCGGCTGCGCCCCATGCGCTTCCGTATTTGATAAATGGATCTTTGCAGATAAATTTGCTTATAAATTAAAATAAAGGCAATCTTTCAATTGCCTTTATTTTATTGCGGAAATCTTATTTCCTAAGGTTCAGCGCTTTAATTACCGCCCTGTACCTTTCTATATCAACTCTCTTAAGATAATCCAAAAGGCTTCTCCTCTTACCGATCAGTTTATACAAGGCGCGCTGCGTGTTGTAGTCGTGCTTGTTTTTTTTAAGGGGTTCGGTAAGATTGCTGATACGGTAGGAAAATAGGGCGATCTGGCTCTCTGGCGAACCGGTGTCCGTATTAGACTTTCCGTAAGTACTAAAAAGCTCCTGCTTTTTTTCTGAATTTAAATAACTCATAATTTGTTAATTAGGTATTTTTGTATGAAACAGCGACAAAGTTATATTATTTTTACAATAATACAATAACCCTTTATATTAATTTAATGCTGCTTAGCGTATTCGTATTCAGTTCCGTCCTTAACCACAGTTACCGACGGTCTGTCGGCATTCTCGACGTATCCGATAATTTTGGCCTCGACACCGAATTCACCTGCTATCGAAATTATCTCTTGCGCAGATGACGGATCCGTGTAAATTTCCAATCTGTGCCCCATGTTGAATACGCTGAACATCTCCGTCCAGTCGGTTCCGAGCTGCTCCTGAATCATTCGGAATAAAATCGGAGTTTCGAATATATTATCCTTAACCACACGTACGTTACCGATAAAATTAAGCACTTTTGTCTGTCCGCCTCCGGTACAGTGGATCATTCCCTTCACCGCATCTTTGCAGGTTTCGAATATTTTTTTCACGACAGGGGCATAGGTGCGCGTAGGCGATAGCACCATTTTACCCACAGTCATTCCGATCTCTTCCACATAATCGGTAAGATTGAATTTACCTGTATAAGCGAGATCGTCCGGAATTGCAGGGTCGTAAGTTTCGGGGTATTTGGCCCCTACCGAACGGTTAAAAATATCGTGTCTTGCGGAGGTCAGACCATTGCTTCCCATTCCCGAATTATATTCAGACTCGTAGACAGCCTTACCGAACGAACTTAAACCTACAACAACGCACCCTTCTTTTATATCCTCGTTGGTTATTACTTCCGATCTTTTCATTCTTGCGGTAACGGTGCTGTCCACAATAACCGTTCTCACGAGGTCGCCCACGTCGGCAGTCTCGCCTCCGGTGGAATAAATATTTACCCCCATGTCGCGCATGGTCTGCATAAATTCTTCTCCACCGTTGATAAGGGCTGAAATGACCTCTCCGGGGATCTTACTCATATTGCGTCCGATAGTAGAAGACGTCAGGAAGTTATCCGCAGCACCTACGCATAAAAGGTCGTCCGTATTCATAACGATGGCATCCTGCGCTATTCCCTTCCATACCGACATATCTCCTGTTTCTTTCCAGTAAGCGTAGGCAAGCGAAGATTTGGTCCCGGCGCCGTCGGCGTGCATAATAAGACACGCCTGAGGATCGTTAGATAAAAGATCGGGAATTACCTTACAGAACGATCTGGGGAATAAGCCCTTGTCGATATTTCTTATTGCGTTGTGTACGTCTTCCTTGGCGTAAGATGCCCCTCTTTGCGAATAACGTGATGAATCGGACATTTTAAATTATTTTAGATTAAAATTGGCTTCGCAAAGTTAGAAAAAAAAACTAACTTTGTTACCCACAATACTATTAAGTATAACATGCAGATTACCTACAAGAACAAACCCGTCTTCGAGCTGGTCAAATCGATGACTAAAGCGGAAAAAAGGAATTTCAAACTATACGCCACACGTCTCTCCGGAAATCAGGACGCAAAATTTCTGATGCTGTTCGATGCGTTCGATTCGCTCGAAGAGTACGACGAAGCGAAGGTTCTGAAAAAATGCCCTGTAAAGAAGGAACAGCTTCCCAACATGAAGGCGCACCTGTACAAACAGCTTCTTACGAGCATAAGGCTACTCGACGTACAGAAGAACATCGATATGCAGATACGGGAAAATATGGATTTTGCCCGTATTTTGTTTAATAAAGGACACTACCGTCAAAGCCACAAACTTCTGGAGAAGGCTAAAGAGCTTGCGTTGAGCAACGAGCTTCACACTATCGCTATCCAGATCATCGAATTCCAGAAGACCGTAGATTCCATACAGAGCAACCGTTCGATGGTGGACAATACCGAGATAAACAGTAAGGAAGCCATAGATATATGCAACAAAGTAATAAATACCAACGAACTGTCGGTGATCTCCACAATGCTGTACGGCCTGTATCTTAAACTCGGATATGTAAGGTCGGAGAAGGATATCAAACTGGTAACGCAGTATTTTAAACCAAAATTGGATAAATACCGGAGCGGGAATCTGTCGTTCACCGAGAACGTTTATTATTTTCAGTCGGTAGTATGGTACAGCTACATAATGCACGACTTTCTCACATGCTACAAATATGCGCTCAAATGGGTCAATCTCTTCGATAAACACGACTACATGAAAATCGTCATGTATGATAATTATCTTCGGGGATGTCTTAGGATGCTGGACGGCCTGTTCCTGCTGCGAAGCCACAAACGCCATGCGGAGGTGCTGAAAAAACTCGAAACGGAGAAGAACAGTATATGCTCGATAAATGAGAATGCGGGAATGCTCTTCGGAGTGGTTTATTATTATGGCAGGATGAACGAGTACTTCATGCAAGGCGATTTCGATAAGGGCGTGGAGTTGGTCGATGAAATAGAATCTTATCTGAAGAGATACGAAAAATATCTGAGTACACATTATAAGATGCTGTTTTATTACAAGATAGCCTGTATGTACTTCGGTAATGAGCAATATAGGGAATGCCTGCAGTATCTCCAGAAAATAATTACTTCGACACGGGACCCCCAGGTAAGGCGCGATCTGCAGTGCTACGCGAGAATCCTCTCGCTGATAGCATCTTACGAAGCGGGGATCGACCACAACATCGACTACCAGATAAAATCGGTGTACAGCTTCCTCGTCAAAATGAACGACATGCACGAAGTGCAGAAGGAGATGATATCGTTCTTAAAACGTCTGAATACGATTTATAGTTCCGATTTTAAGCAGGAGCTCAAGAATCTCTATGACAGACTGCTGCCATACACCTCCCATCCGTACGAAAGAAGATCGTTCTTTTATCTGGATATAACTTCATGGCTGGAGAGTAAAATAAAAGGTATACCGGTCGCAGAGGTTATCAAGCGAAACTTCGAAAAGACAAACAGGGGCTAACCCCTGTTTTTTATCTACCAAAATGTTAAATTTATTACACAAAAGACTTTTTTTAAACAAATTTAAAGCAACCCCATTGAAAAAATAACTTATTAGTGTATATTTGCGTCACCTCATCCGAAAACAACTAATTCATATATAAAAACCAACACGCAAAATGGCAAACAAACAAGCTGAACAGTACATTAAGGAGTTCATGGATAATATCATCGCCAAGAACCCTAATGAAAAAGAATTCCATCAGGCAGTTTACGAAGTTGTAGAGAGTCTCGCTCCGTACATCGTTGAGAATTCTGCGCTTATGAAAATGAAAGTTCTCGAAAGAATCGCAGAACCTGAAAGAGTAATCATGTTCAGGGTGCCTTGGGTAGACGACAAGGGTGAGATACAGATAAACAAAGGATACCGCGTACAGATGAACAGCGCGATAGGCCCGTACAAGGGAGGACTTCGCTTCCACTCTTCCGTGAATTTAAGCATCCTTAAATTCCTCGCGTTCGAGCAGGTATTCAAAAACAGCCTCACGACACTTCCTATGGGAGGCGGCAAAGGGGGTTCGGACTTCAACCCCAAAGGCAAATCGGATAACGAAGTGATGAGATTCTGCCAGTCGTTCATGACAGAGTTCCAAAGGCATATAGGACAGGATACGGACGTACCGGCAGGAGATATAGGTGTTGGCGGACGTGAAATAGGTTTCATGTACGGACAATACAAAAGATTGCGGAACGAGTTCACCGGAACCCTTACAGGCAAGGGGCTCGGATGGGGAGGAAGCCCTCTTCGCCCTGAAGCGACAGGCTACGGCACCTGCTACTTCGCTCAGGAGATGCTCGCTACCAAAGGCGATTCGTTCGCAGGCAAAGTCGTAACAATTTCAGGTTCGGGCAACGTCGCTCAGTACGCTACCGAGAAGGCTACCCAGCTGGGCGCTAAAGTGGTTACACTATCGGATTCTGCGGGCTACATCTACGATCCGGACGGAATCGACGCTGACAAACTCGCTTACGTGTTCGAATTGAAGAATGTCCTTCGCGGGCGCATTAAGGAGTACGCTGACCGTTACCCTAACGCTAAATACTTCCCTGGCGAACGTCCATGGGATGTTAAATGCGACATCGCTCTTCCCTGCGCGACACAGAACGAATTGAACGAAGAGGAAGCTAAGACGCTGGTTGCGAACGGTTGTATTTGCGTAGCAGAGGGTGCCAACATGCCTTCGACTCCGGAAGCTATCGCTGTATTCCAGAACGCGAAAATTCTTTACGCTCCGGGTAAGGCGTCTAACGCAGGCGGTGTAGCTACTTCAGGACTCGAAATGACTCAGAACTCTATCAGATTGTCATGGACTCCGGATGAAGTGGATGCTAAATTAAACTCTATTATGAAGGATATCCACGCTGCATGTATCAAATACGGTACGGAAGCAGACGGATACGTAAATTACGTCAAAGGCGCTAACATCGCCGGATTCCTTAAAGTTGCCAACGCGATGCTTGCTCAGGGCTGCGTATAGTTCACAAGGAAATTAATCATAAATGGGGATTACGGGAATGTAATTCCCATTTTTTGTACCAAAAATTTACGGTACTCGCAGTAACTCTTTACAATTACCTTAAACCTTTAATTTTCAAAGCCTTTTTCTTATTTTTTTGATTTTAAAAAAGTAAGAGAGGGATACTATCCGCACACGATAATTTGCTACCCGCAATGGATTCAACTAATTTTGAATCAGTAAGTTGCACTTTATATTTTAATCACTTATCTTTGCATTACAGAAATAAAAACGCCTGCGTGCGTTGCAATATATAAAGGGTAAACGACTCTTTATGCCTATTCGTAAACGTGGAACTATTTTCGGAAGATAATAGGTTTATAACATGGCGTAACAAGTTGTTCAAACCCAAGTTTTGTCCTACTTTTACCAATGGGTAGGACAGGCTTGGGCGCAGAGCAACACACCATGTTAAGGTTTCCACGACCAACGAATAGGGTGTTGT
>JAJBUQ010000007.1:0-63916 GCA_020860245.1 Rikenellaceae bacterium | reverse complement strand
GGCGCAGAGCAACACACCATGTTAAGGTTTCCACGACCAACGAATAGGGTGTTGTCTCTGCGCTCTTTGTTTAATGTATAAAAATGCGCCCTATATTCATATTGCAGGAAATTAAAGGACAGGCTTGGGCGCAGGACAGCACACCATGTTAGGCTCGCGAAGCCGATGAAGAGGGTGTTGTCTCTGCGCTCTTTGTTTAATGTATAAAAATGCGCCCTATATTCATATTGCAGGAAATGAGAGGACAGGCTTGGGCGCAGGACAGCACACCATGTTAAGGTTTCCACGACCAACGAATAGGGTGTTGTTTCTGCGCTCTTTGTTTAATGTATATAAATCAATACTTTAAACCGATAACAGGAAGATACGGCAGATTTTAAGCGCGGGGCAATACCCGAAAGGGGTCCTTTAAACTACCTACCGGAAGGTATTGCACCTGCGCATTTTTATACGGTTTTCAAAAACAGCGCGGAATCGTTAAAATTTAATTTATTAGAAATGAACGACAAACGCCATCTACCAGCCGACAAATCGACAGTGAAAGATAATATCATGCCCACTCTCCACGCCTCCGTGCGGAATGAATTTCATCACTTCGGGACGGATGACCGAACGGGTAGCAACGAACCCCACCCATTTACGAACCACGAAATAATGGACGACCCCGCCTCCCCGGCAGATGCCGGAACAAGCAGCCACACCGATAAGACCGCACCTAACCACACGGAGGCGGAGGAGATCCGTCAGGCTGCGGCGGAGGACGGTATCCGGCATATACGCAACGCAACGCCCCGAATCGACATCCGCACTGAGATTAAATGTAAACGAATATCCCGTTTTATTTTTTACACCACATTCACCGCGTCGCTGATAATTTTCATCTTGATAGCGGCGAACCTCGCGGGTCAGGACCGTAAGGATCTCCTCTTCAAAGCCCTCGCTTCATTCTGGGGAATAATTTTCATATCCGTTTTTTCCTATTGTGTTATAAAACTCCTTGCGGCAATCTCGATAACCATGAAGAAAACGCTCGAAAACTGAATTTACTTTTTCTTACAGTTGCGGTAGTTGCCATTTTTTTTACCTTTGCATCTAAGTTTTTGAGCGTAAATAAGAAATTGTAAGAGATATGAAAAAATTAATTTTTGTGGCAGTGCTTCTCGTCAGCGTACTCGCCCTGTCCGCACAGGAGATAAAATCGGATAACCTCCAGGATTTCAACCAGATCACCCTATCGGGAACCATTAATGCCACTCTTGTTCAGTCGGACAGGAACGCTCTGGAGATGACACTTGTAAACACAGAAATAAATAAGGTGGACTGGAATGTGAAGAACGGCAATCTGTCGATAAGGCTTAAATCCAACTCCCAGAAGGAGAGCCGCGCGGAGGTAACGATATATTATAAGAATATAAACGAACTGAATCTTGTCAAAGCACGGGCTACATTCGAAGAGTTCGTAGACAACGGTATCTTTAAAGTGAATCTTTCGTCCGGTGCGAATCTTTCTATGGAAGTCGACACGAAGGACCTTACTATCGTGGCGGAAGGCAATTCTAACGCCATAATCGAGGGTGATACCGAATATCTGAACATCGACGCCAACTCTAAGAGTAAGATCGACGCCCGCAATCTCGAAGCAAAATCGGCAACGGTAAGATCGCGGTTCGGAGCGGAGATATTCGTGTGGGGAACAGACAAACTCGACGCCACGAGCGGAAGCAGCGCGGTGATATATTACAAAGGTACTCCGGAAGTTCTCAAAGTATCCGAAAAAATGCTCGGAAGCGTGGAGCAGTTCAGCCTTTAATATTAATTAAAAAACATAAATAAAAAGACCGTTATAAACCGGTCTTTTTATTTTTATTCGTTATAATATTTTCTACTTTTTTCTCTGTCGTCCTACCAAATATCCGATATGGAGTATTTCAATTGAGTAAACATCGAACCGAAAACAACTCTTCCGGGCTATAACCTCGTAATTAAAGATTTTGACTGTTTACTGTTTGGACATAAATTACTTAAAACGAGATTAATTATGCTTACCTAATCTCTAATCGATACGGCCTTACAAAAATTCAAACGACAAACATTCTTAATTGCGTAAATAATAAGCCGGAGTAATTTACATATTTCCAACGCATTGTCTCATGGGCCATGCAAAGACTTGAAGCAAAATCCCTCAATTTACTCAATTGAGTAAATATTAATTTTCGATCGGATTGACCCCTTCGGAGGTCATTACAACCCTCTTCATAGTACCGTCCTCGTTATAATAAAGATAATCGATACACACCGAACGTCTGTAACTACCCCCTCTGGTATTCACCGCTCCATTGTGATAAACAAAGTACCATTTACCTTTATACTCGACGATAGCCTGATGATTGGTGTTCGAATTTCCAGCAATCTCGTTAAGAATTCCTTTATACTCCCAAGGACCTTCAATATTTTTACTCATAGCGTAACAGATTTTTTCAGGGAATTCCGACGCATAAGAGAGATAGTACCAATCGTCTTTCTTGTGAATCCACGGAGCCTCGGTGAAACGCGGCAGGTCGAACGTCATTATCTCACTGTCGAGCTCGATCATATTATCCTTTAGTTTAGCGTAATAACATTGAGTGTTCCCCCAGATCAGATACGCCTGGCCGTCATCGTCGATCCACACGGTAGGGTCGATATCATCCCAGCTTATTTTGGTATATTCGGTGGTCATATCGTTGGTAATTAGCGCACTGCCGCGCGCATCCACGAACGGCCCCGTCGGAGAATCAGATACCGCGACCCCTATCGCCTTACCGTGAATATCAGCATGGGATACAGTCACATACCAGTAGAATTTACCGTCCCTTTCGATAACCTGCGCCGCCCAAGCATCTCCGGAAGCCCACTCGAAGTCCCTCGCTTTCAACGGAACCGGATGCTCGGTCCACGTTTTCATATCCGTTGTCGAGAAGACAAGCCATTCGTGAATCTGGTATCTCTCTCTATCCGGAGGGCACTGGTCGTGTCCTGCATACAAATAGAACACGCCATCGTGAACGAGTACGGCTGGATCGGCGGTATATTTATGTGTAAATAACGGATTGCCGTCAGTAACGATTACAGTATCTCTAACCGCTCCGAACGAAACGATAGAGACGGCAATGCCTGATAATAACAAACTGGCTTTTAATAACTTTGTCCACATACTTTTGAATTTTGGTTATATTCATTAAAATTTTGGTATTCCGAAGTCAAATATAAGCCCTTTTAACAAAAGATTATATCTTTGCGACGGAAACATACAGATAAAATTAAATCTTAAAAAAGGCAATTATCTGTAAACAAGAACATTAATTATGTCATATAATCTTTTAAAAGGCAAAAAAGGGCTCATATTCGGAGCTTTGAACGAGAATTCCATAGCATGGAAGGTAGCTGAACGCGCTCACGAAGAAGGGGCGTCGATCGTTCTTTCGAACACTTCCGTGTCGATGAGAATGGGAACGATCGATCAACTCGCCGAAAAAACCAATTCTATCGTGATTCCAGCGGATGCTACCAGCATCGAAGACCTCGAAAACCTCTTCGATAAGGCTATGGAATTCCACGGAGGTAAATTCGATTTCATTCTACATTCTATCGGAATGTCTCCTAACGTAAGGAAGGGGCGTACTTACGATGATCTCGACTATAATTACCTTGCCAAGACCCTCGATATATCTGCTCTTTCATTCCACAAAGTTATTCAGGTGGCAAGAAAAAAAGACGCTATCAACGACTGGGGATCGATCGTAGCGTTATCGTATATAGCTGCTCAAAGAACATTATACGGTTACAACGATATGGCGGACGCCAAAGCACTTCTCGAGTCTATCGCAAGGAGCTTCGGATATATTTACGGACGCGAGAAAAAAGTAAGGATCAATACCGTATCCCAGTCTCCCACCCCTACGACGGCGGGAAGCGGCGTAATGGGTCTGGACGGGCTTATGGACTTCTCCGACAGGATGTCACCGCTCGGCAACGCTACGGCTCTCGACTGCGCAGATTACGTCCTTACGTTGTTCTCGGATCTGACGAGGAAGGTAACAATGCAGAATCTATTCCACGACGGAGGATTTTCGAGCATGGGAATGAGCCGCAGAGCAATGAGCGTCTATAATAAAAATCTCGTAGAGATGGAGCAAGAGCTCGAATATAAGGACGTTAAAAACCCTAAATAAATATCTGATGAAAAAAATGGGAACCTTTCGGGTTCCCATTTTTTTTATTTTAATAAACGTTAAAAATTATTTTTCTGCTTCCTCATCTTCCTTTTTCTCCTCCAGGTCAATCAACCCCTTTGCAAGAAGCATGTTATACCATGATATTACTTTTTTAATATCCGACACATGCACTTGATCCTTGTCGTATTCGGGAAGTATTTTTCCAAAATAATTTTTCAGTTCATCCGCAGATGATTTATGGCTGATTGTCTCTTTTCCATCCGTGTCCCGGTATATGTTCTGGAATACTTTTTCGATAGGCATGTCTTCGCCATCCGTATAGATCGATATTTCTCCCATCGAACTCACCCTTGCAGATGCGCTTACATTCGAACGTCTGCCATCGGCAAGCGATTCTACAATAACACCGTTCGTACTCTGTGCTATGAATTTGTATAGTCCCGGCTGACCGGAAATTGCTAAAATATCCTTAAGATCCATAAATCAATTTGCTTAAAAATTATCCGGCACAAAAATAGGACATAAAAACTAAATACCAATTTTTTCCGGTCGAATATCCAAAAAGGAGCGGTGATTTTACAAACAGCAATGATATTTGACAAAAATTCAGTAATATTGTAGTTTAAAAAATTGCACACTCTTTATACTTATATATCAAATGAAAGTATTGAAATTTGGCGGTACATCCGTAGGTACCGCGGAAGCGATCCTGAACGTAAAAAAAATCGTTGAATCGGAGAATGAGAACATCATCGTCGTAGTATCCGCAATGGGCGGAATAACCGACCTGCTGCTTCAGACGGCGAAGGCTGCGTCGGAAGGGGACTGCACGTACGCGGATGAGTTTAAAGAGATATATCAACGCCATTTCGATACGATAAATAAGGTAGTTCCCGATAAGAACAAGGATGAGGTCAAAAAGAAGATCGTACATTTGTTTGACGAACTTGAGAATATTCTCAAAGGGTTATTCCTTATCAAGGACTTATCCGAGAGGACCAACGACGCCATAGTAAGTTACGGAGAGCGGCTGTCTTCTGTAATAATCAGCGGAGTTATCAAAGACAGCGTATGGTACGATGCAAGAAAATTTATCAAGACATCCACACACTTCAATAAGCACATCGTCGACTTCGATCTTACCAACAAACTTATAGGGGAGGCCTTTAATGAACTGCCTCAGGTCGCGGTGGTACAGGGATTTATATCCACGGACAAGGACACAGACGAGATAACCAATCTCGGACGCGGTGGTTCGGATTATACTGCAGCTATCCTCGCATCGAGGCTGGGTGCGCGTCAATTAGAGATATGGACGGACGTAGACGGGTTTATGACCGCGGATTCGAGGGTGATAAACAATGCCTACGTTATCGACAATCTCAGTTACGTCGAGGCTATGGAGTTATGTAATTTCGGCGCGAAGGTAATTTACCCTCCGACCATATTCCCGGCCTATCACGCAAATATTCCGATAGTTATCAAGAATACCTTTAACCCTGAGGCTAAGGGAACATTTATTTCGAGAGACCGCACGCACGACCAGTCCAAAGCTATCAAAGGGATATCCTCCATAAACGACACTTGTCTTATAACCGTGCAGGGCATGGGCATGGTAGGAATTATCGGGGTTAATTACCGCATATTCAAGGCATTGGCCAAAGCCGGAATAAGCGTATTCTTTGTTTCGCAGGCATCGTCGGAGAATACGATCTCCATAGGAGTCAAGAACGGCGACGCGGATATTGCAATCAAGGTACTGTCCGATGAGTTCGTGCAGGAGATCGAGCTCGGAGAGATAAACAAACTGAAAAAAGAGCCCAATCTCGCGACTGTCGCTATCGTCGGAGATAATATGAAACACACTCCGGGAATCGCGGGCAAACTGTTCGGAACTCTGGGCGTAAACGGCGTAAACGTCATAGCATGTGCTCAGGGGGCTTCGGAGACGAATATATCGTTCGTAATAAATATAGAGAGCCTCAGGAAGGCCATGAACGTCATACACGACTCTTTCTTCCTGTCGGAATATCAGGTCCTTAACGTATTTATTGCGGGCACAGGGCTCGTGGGAAGCAATCTTCTGGAGCAGATCAATATGCAGCAGGAGAAACTGAAGAGAGATTACGCGCTGAAAATAAATATCGTAGGTATAACGAATTCACGCAAATATATACTCAACCGGGAAGGCATCGACCTGAACACATACAAAGAAGAGTTGGAAAAATCGGAAAACAGAGCGACTCCGGAGAAGTTTAAGGAGGAGATTCTTAACATGAACATTTTCAACTCTGTATTCGTGGATTGTACTGCGAGTGCAGATGTGGCGGCGATATACAAGGACCTGCTTCAACACAGCGTATCCGTGGTAACGGCAAACAAGATCGCGGCATCGTCGGATTACGAGAGCTATCAGGAACTGAAAAAAATATCGCGCAAGAGGGGGATAAAATTCCTCTTCGAAACCAATGTCGGCGCAGGGCTTCCGATAATAAACACTATCGGCGATCTTATCAACAGCGGAGATAAGATCATCAAGATTGAAGCTGTGGTATCCGGAACATTGAACTACATATTCAACGTTATGGACGAGAAGACCCCTATGAGCAAGGCAATCAAAATGGCTATGGAAGCGGGATATGCGGAACCCGATCCGAGGATCGACCTTAGCGGATCGGACGTTATCCGTAAGCTGGTTATCTTGTCGAGGGAGGCGGGATACCGCATCGAACAGAGCGATGTCGTCAAGAATCTGTTCGTACCGGCCAAATATTTCGACGGATCGTTGGAAGATTTCTGGAACAATATAACGGCTTTGGATCGCGAATTCGAAGAAAAACGCACAAAACTTGCAGCGGACAACAAAAAATGGAGATTTGTAGCTAAACTTGAGGACGGCAAGACTGAGATCGGACTCCGTGAGATAGAGAGTTCCCATCCGTTCTATCATCTGGAGGGAAGCAACAATATCGTACTTCTTACAACTGAACGCTATAACGAGTATCCTCTCCAGATCAAAGGCTACGGTGCAGGCGCAAGCGTTACCGCTGCCGGAGTATTCGCAGATATAATCAGCATAGCTAACATAAGGTAGATAGCGCTGTAAATTTTCGGTAAAATGAAAAGTATAATAATATTAGGCGACGGTATGGCGGACGAGCCTATCGATGCCCTCGGAGGAATGACACCTCTTCAGGCTGCCGACAAGCCATACATCGACAGTATCGCAAAACTTGGAAGGAACGGGCTCCTGGATACTATACCTGAAGGGTTCCATCCGGGAAGCGAGATCGCAAATCTATCCGTTCTCGGCTACGACCTTAATAAGGTGTTCGAAGGACGCGGTTCTCTCGAAGCGGCAAGCATGGGTGTTGAGATAGAAGATGGAGAGATGGTCATGCGCTGCAATCTTCTCACGATAGAAAACGACAAGATAAAAAATCATTCTGCAGGCCATATAACCACAGAGGAGGCTACGGAACTCATAAATTTTCTTCAGGAAAAATTAGGAGACGACACCGTAAGTTTCTATCCGGGAGTATCTTACCGACACCTTATAAAAATAAAAAGCGGGAATAAAAATCTTAAATGCACTCCTCCTCACGATGTTCCGGGCACTCCGTTCAGGGAGGTTATGGTCACGGCGACTTCACCGGAAGGAGAACGCACCGCACGACTTATCAACGAATTGACTATAAAATCGCAGGCGCTGCTTGCCGGCCATCCGGTAAACATTAAAAGAATTGAAGAAGGCAAATCCCCTGCTAACAGTATATGGGCATGGTCTCCGGGCTACAAGCCTGCTATGGATAAAATGCAGAATGTCTACGGCATCGGGTCCGGAGCAGTTATCTCCGCAGTGGATCTTATCAAAGGCATCGGAGTTTACGCAGGATTAAAGCCTATCGATGTGGAAGGCGCGACAGGACTGTACGATACCAATTACGAAGGCAAGGCGGAGGCGGCGATAGAGGCGCTGAGGAACAACGACTTTGTCTATCTGCACATCGAAGCGAGCGACGAAGCCGGACACGAGGGGGACTACGAATTGAAGGTCAGGACCATCGAATATCTCGATTCGCGCATAGTCAAGCCTATATACGAGGAAATTAAGAACTGGACAGAACCTGTTGCGATAGCAATCCTTCCGGATCATCCGACTCCTTGCAGTCGGAAGACCCATACAAAGTCTCCGGTACCGTTCATTATCTACAAACCGGGGAATGAGGCGGACAGCGTGGATAAATATGACGAGGTAAGCGCCACTGAAGGCTCTTACGGCACGCTTAAAGGTGATGAATTTATTAAAGAACTGTTTAAAACTAAATAAATGAAGTATTACAGTACAAACGGAGCGGCTGAGCCTGCTTACCTGTCCGATGCGGTAATAAAAGGGCTCGCTCCGGATAAGGGGCTGTACATGCCTGAACGAATATCCAAACTTCCTGAGAATTTTTTCGATAATATAGATAAACTCGACTTCCAGGAGATATCGTTCGAAGTGGCTAAGGCGTTTTTTAGCGGCGATATTCCGGAAGAGAAACTCAAAGAGATCGTCTACGATACGTTGTCTTTCGATACTCCTGTTATAAGGGTTACGGACAATATATATTCACTTGAACTATTCCACGGACCTACCCTCGCGTTCAAAGACGTAGGCGCACGTTTTATGGCGAGAATGTTAGGATATTGTATCTCGCAGAAAACTGGAAACGAGACTGTTACCGTGCTCGTAGCGACCTCCGGCGATACCGGCAGCGCAGTCGCTAACGGATTTCTCGGAGTGGAGGGAATCAATGTGGTAGTCCTGTACCCTAAAGGCAAAGTCAGCGAGATACAGGAGAAGCAATTCACTACGCTTGGACAGAATATTACTGCCATAGAGATAAACGGTACGTTCGACGATTGTCAGAGATTGGTTAAGAGCGCGTTTATGGATAAAGAACTGAACGATAAAATGGATTTGTCGTCCGCGAATTCGATAAATGTGGCCCGTTTTCTTCCGCAGGCGTTCTATTATTTTAATGCGTACGCACAACTCAAAAGGAAGCAGGGAATAACCGAAGATATCATTATGAGCGTACCGAGCGGCAACTTCGGGAACATAACCGCAGGACTGTTCGCCAAACGCATGGGACTTCCGATTAAACGGTTCATGGCGGCTAATAACCGCAACGATATATTTTTAAAATACCTACAAACAGGCAGATACGAACCGAGACCATCCGTCGCAACCATCGCGAACGCAATGGATGTGGGAGATCCGAGCAACTTTGTAAGAATACTCGAGCTGTACGGCAATTCGCACGAAGCGATAACCGCTGATATAAGCGGATCCAGCTATACGGACGAACAAATCAGAGAGACCGTTAAATCTGTATTCCAGAATACCGGTTACCTGCTCGATCCTCACGGAGCATGCGGATACCGTGCACTCGAAGAGGGTTTGAAACAGGATGAGACAGGCGTATTTCTGGAGACTGCCCACCCGGCGAAATTTCTCGACACAGTTGAAGATATAATCGGCGCAGATATAAAGATACCTGATAAACTGGAGAAATTTATGCAGGGGAAAAAACAAAGCATCGGTATGTCGTCGGACTTCTCCGATTTTAAGGAATTCCTCCTGAAAAGACAGACAAAATGAGCGAAATAATAGATAATTTCCCTGCAAGACTGATGAAGATGACGGAGGTGCTTTGTAAAAAAGTTCCGTCACAAGTCAAGACTCGCACCTTCATAGACGAGCTTGTAAACACATTGTTCCTTATGAGGGACGATAATAATATCACGTTAAAACAGCTCGAAGCAAAATGGGAAGGGTTGCAGATAAAACTTCGCGATATTATCCAGCCTCTTGCGGACTGCGAAGATTTCGGATGCGGGGAAGTCGTGGACAAATTCTTCATGGAGATACCCATTGTCTATACCCAACTGCTTAAAGATGCGGATATGTATGACGAGTGCGACCCCGCATCATACTGCAAAGAGGAGATAATTCTTTGTTATCCGGGATTTTATGCGGTAATGGTTTACAGGTTCGCGAATATTCTTTACAGGCTCAAAGTCCCTATTCTTCCGCGTGTTATCAGCGAATATGCACACAGCCAGACAGGAATAGAGATACATCCGGGCGCGACTATCGGACAGAATTTTTATATCGACCACGGTACGGGCATCGTAATCGGCGAGACTACTGTGATCGGTAGAAACGTTAAAGTCTATCAGGGTGTTACACTCGGTGCACAGTTCGTAGATAAAACTCTGTCCGGCACCAAGAGGCATCCAACGATAGAAGATAACGTCATCATTTACGCAGAGGCCACCATTCTCGGTGGAGACACCGTTATCGGACACGACACTATTGTGGGCGGTAATGTATGGATCACAGAATCCGTACCGCCTAATTCGGTAATATACCATAAACCATCGACCGTAATTAAAGACTCAAAAAAATAAAACCATGAGAAACTTTAAGTTTATAATCATACTATGCTCAGTAGCACTCTTAGTTGTTTCATGCAGGAATGGCAAAAACGACAGTTCCGTAAAAATCACGATTACTAACGAGAGTACGATCGAGAGAATAAAGGAGACAGTCGAGATACCATGGGAAGATATAGTAAGCACATATCCGGATATTGCTCCGAATAACGTTATCGTATTGACTTCCCAAGGGGAAGAGATTCCGTCGCAAGTGATATTTCACGGGGATAGCGAGCCCCGGCTCCTTATATTTCAGACAGATGTCAATCCTAAATCCAAAGCGGAATACAGAATAAAAACCGGTAGCCCATCCGATTATAAGCAACAGGCTTACGGACGGTTCGTTCCGGAGAGAATGGACGATTATGCTTGGGAGAATAATTTAGTTGCCTTCCGCATCTATGGACCTGCACTGGAATCCGAGCTGGTTACGAACGGTATAGATTACTGGAGCAAGAGCACCTCGGAACTGATAATAGACAAATGGTATGCTGAGGACGATTATCATAACGATACAGGGGAAGGTTGCGACTGCTATAAAGTTGGCTTAACGCTCGGCAGCGGAGCTTCGGCCCCTTATATCGGCGATTCCCTGTGGATGAGTCGTAACTTTGCATCATGGGAGACGCTTGATAACGGACCTATCCGTACAACTGTAAAACTCACATACAAACCATTTGCCGCAGGGGAAGACACGGTATCGTTCGTTAAAATAATTTCTCTGGATGCCAATACGAGATTCAACAAAATGACCGACATATATTCCGGAGAGTTCGGCAAGCTCCCTGTCGCTGCGGGAATAGCCCTTCACGAAGGGTGCAGAATATTTTCGGGACCGGATTATGTTGCAATAGCAGAACCGGCGTCTGACTCCCACATGGGCAACGACGGTGATATTTTTATTGCTGTATTGACAGAAGGATTCAGGAAAGACAGCGATATGAATAACATATTAGCTGTCAAAGAAATAGCTCCACAAGAACCATTCATTTACTATATGGGGGCTGCGACGACCAAGGAACTGGTAATAAACACGGATGACGATTGGGAACGTGCGATAAACAGGCAGTCTGCAATTATTAATAATCCGCTGAAGGTTACGGTTAAATAATAGTTAATCAGAATATAATAAAAAACACACTTATCAGGTGTGTTTTTTATTATATTTGAATATTAACCAACCTCGTTAAAATATGAAAAAAATTTTTTAACTGCCGTATTTATGGTATTTACCATAATGGCAAGCGGACAAACCTTACAAAAATTTACTTCGTCATCCGACGAAGCCATTGTCATTAAGATAAATGATACGGATTTTGACGGAGATTTCTCTTTTTTAAGGGAAACAGAAGATAAGAAGTTCGATTTCCAATTTCATTCCGATACTCTTTATGTAGAGGTTCGCTCCGACCTCGATACTCTTAGCACTATAATTCCGCGAATGGATAAACTCGATCTTGAAATAATTGTCGGAGAGCTGGAACCATATTTTCTCACTATTTCGAATTATCTGGAATTGGAAAAAATCGAATTCGCGCAAGCGCCAAAGAATTCCGAACATACAATATTTTATGATACGGATCGTGACAGTCCTTACCTGAAGACGCTCCGGGAGAAGTACGATCTCGAAAAAAAATGTGCGGATGCGAACACAGATTTCGAGAAGGTCCTTACGATTTCATCATGGGTCCATAGCCTGTGGAAGCATAACGGATGGAATGAACCAAAGAAGAGCGACGCATTATCTATACTCGAAGAGTGGAGCAAGGGGCGGAATTCCGTTGCGTGGAATACGGAGTAGTGACGGCAGCCTGTCTGAAATCACTCGGCATGACGGCACGCACGCTCGCCCTGAAGACCAAAGACGTAGAGACACGGGCTTCAGGTGCAGGACACGCTCTATTAGAAGTTTATTTGAACGATCTTCAAAAATGGATTATGGTGAATCCCCAGTTCGATGCCATTGTATTGAAATATGGTATACCACTTAACGCAGTAGAGATTCAGCAAGCGGTAACGGACGGTGAAAAATTAGACCTGTTTACATCGAAAGAAGATCTGAATATAGAATTTTATACTGCATGGATTTATCCGTATTTATATTACTTCGATGTTCGGTTCGATCACAGTGAGGGTGTCGAAAGGAATGAACTACGCTCGGTAAATGGCAAGATCAATCTGATGCTGGTACCTCTCGGCGCTCCGTAACCTAAAAGGTTCCAGAACAACATAAGGCTTAACTGGTGTGAATATACAAATTCTATAACAGATTTTTACACAGTGCCATAGTGGTATTATTGCAATAAAATAAGCGTTCCCTTGTGAGAACGCTTATTTATAATTTATGTTTTAAAACATTATTTTCTTATAGCGGCAACTCCTGGAAGAACTTTGCCTTCCATATATTCGAGAAGAGCGCCTCCGCCTGTCGATACATAGCTGACCTGCTTGCTAAGTCCGAATTTATTAATACAAGCCACTGAATCTCCTCCGCCTACCAGAGAGAATGCTCCGTTAGCAGTAGCTTTGGCAATAGCCTCTGCAACGGCTTTGGAACCTGTTGCAAATTTATCCATCTCGAATACACCTACAGGACCATTCCATAAAATAGTTTTGGAATTTTCTATAACTTCGACGAATGATTTGACTGTCTCCGGTCCTGCATCGAGCCCCATCCATCCGTCCGGTATCTGATTCGAGGAGCAGACCTGCGTGTTGGCAGTCTCGCTGAAGGCATCGGCACAAACGGAATCCTGTGCAAGATATATTTTAACGCCTAATTCCTCAGCTTTTTTAACGATAGTATGAGCAATATCGAACTGATCCGGTTCGCACAGGGAACTGCCTATTTTACCACCATTCGCCGCAACAAAAGTATATGTCATACCACCTCCGATAATGAGGTTGTCAACGCGGTTAAGTAGGTTTTCGATAATGGTGATTTTTGAAGACACCTTAGAACCTCCGATGATCGCAGTGAATGGACGTGAAGGGGATTCCAGCACTTTGTCGATGGCTTTGATCTCGCCCTCCATAATATAACCGAACATTTTATCGTTCGGGAAGTATTCGGCGATAAGAGCTGTAGAAGCATGCGCCCTGTGGGCAGTTCCGAAGGCATCGTTAATATAACAGTCTGCGTAAGAAGCCAATCTTTTAGTGAACTCTTTCTGGCTTTCTTTTATAAGTTTTTTAGCAGCGGCTTTTTCGTCGTCGTTCGCATCCTCTGCAAGACCGCGGGGTTTACCCTCTTCTTCAGCATAAAAACGAAGGTTTTCAAGCAGAAGAACTTGTCCAGGCTTAAGATTCTCAGCTTTTTCTTTAGCTTCGTCGCCCATGCAGTCGTTTGCAAATTCTATTGCCATCCCAAGATCCTTTTCAACTGTCGGAATAATGTGTTTTAATGAAAATTTCGGATCGGGATTTTTTTTCGGACGTCCGAGATGGGACATCAGAATAGCAGATCCGCCCCCTTCGAGAACCTTTTTGATGGTGGGAACGGCTGCCCTTATACGGGTATCGTCCGTAACTTCGAAATTTTCATTCAAAGGCACGTTAAAATCCACGCGGATAATCGCTTTTTTGCCTTTAAAATCATAGGTGTCAATAGATTGCATAATATCAATTATTTTATTGTTAGAGAATTACGGGTTTAATCATTAAATGACTTCCAAAGTTATTAATTTTAAAGGATAAAAACAATAATTTGGGTTTAACCGGATTTACAATGAAAATTTAATATTACAACATTTTAAAGGACTCAGATTGATTTATATCTTACATTTTTTTATATTTGTCAAATAACAAATTAAAACATAAATCTCAATGGCCAAAAACCTCATAGACAAAACCGATTATAAGATATTGACTTTTCTTATGTCCAATGCGCGTAAATCTTATCTGGAAATAGCGAGAGAGTTCGGTATTTCCGGCGCGGCAATACATCAAAGAATTAAAAAACTGGAGGATGCGAAAGTAATTACGGGCTCCAGGATCAATATCAACCAGAAGCTGCTGGGTTACAATGTTTGTGCTTTCCTCGGTGTCAAAATTTCTGATCCGTCGAAACAGAATTTGGTAAAAGAAGCTATGAAAGAGATTCCCGAAGTCGTTGCCGCATATTTTATCACAGGTAAATACAATCTTTTCATCAAAGTATTCTGCGCGGACAACGACCACTTCATGCACATGCTTTTTAATAAAATATTAAAAATAGATGGAATTTCCTACACTGAAACTTTTATGATACTGGATACGGTTTTCGAGAGAGATATAAATACGGAAACTCCATTGACAGAATTAACAGAAGAGAATAATTTATCAGAACAAGGATTGTAAATCGATATCTTTTTCTATTCCCATGTGAGAATACGCAAGCTCTGTAACTTCCCTTCCTCTTGGCGTCCGTTTAATAAAACCCTCTTTAATCAGAAACGGCTCATACACTTCCTCGATAGTTCCGGGATCCTCCCCTACCGCTGTGGCGATTGTGTTAAGTCCTACGGGACCTCCGGAAAATTTATTAATTATGGTAGATAATATCTTATTGTCCATGATATCCAATCCTCTTGTGTCGATATTAAGAGCATCGAGAGACATACGCGTCACGGCAAGATCGATGAACCCTTTGCCTTTTACCATAGCAAAATCCCTTACACGCCTTAACAGCGCATTGGCTATACGCGGAGTACCACGGCTTCGCAGAGAGATCTCTACGGCTGCATCCTCGTCTATATCTATACACAGTATTCCGGCAGAGCGTTTTATAATGCGTTTCAGAATCTCCGAATCGTAGTATTCCAGATGGCACTGGATACCGAACCGCGCCCTTAACGGACTTGTCAGAAGTCCGCTCCGCGTAGTTGCCCCTATAAGGGTAAACGGCATAATTTCGATCTGTATCGAACGTGCACTCGGCCCCTTATCGAGCAGGATATCTATTTTATAATCCTCCATAGCGGAATAGAGGTATTCTTCGACTATCGGACTCAGACGGTGTATCTCGTCGATAAACAGAACATCGCCCTTATCCAAATTGGTAAGCAGTCCGGCAAGGTCTCCGGGCTTATCGAGTACAGGTCCGGAAGTGACCTTCATACCTACTCCCAACTCACGGCTTATGATATTTGCAAGAGTAGTCTTACCCAATCCGGGAGGACCGTGAAGGAGTACGTGGTCGAGAGCCTCGCCTCTCATCAGTGCAGCCTTGATAAAAACGGTAAGATTATCGACGATCTTATTCTGTCCGCAGAATGTATCGAATTCCTGAGGACGGATAGTGGTTTCATAATCCGGATCGGAATCTATGTTCCTGATGTCGCTCACAGGCTATTTATGTCTTTTTATAAGTTCTTCTTCGATATCCTTCAGACTGTATCCTTTGTGAATAAGGAGAACGAGATAGTGGTACATGAGGTCGGCTGCTTCATACAACATGCGCTCGTCGTTGTTATCGACTGCTTCTATAACTGTTTCAACCGCTTCCTCGCCAACTTTTTGAGCGATTTTGCATGTCCCTTTATCGAACAGTTTCGTAGTATATGACCCCTCCGGCATGGCCTCTTTACGTCCCTGTATCACATTCTGCAATTCACCGATAAAACCTTCACTTTCACGGGTATTGAAGCAATTCAGACTACCGGTATGGCACACCGGTCCCTGGGGGATAACCCTGATAAGAAGGGTATCGTTATCGCAATCTTTGTGGATGCTTATTACGTTGAGGAAGTTCCCGCTGGTTTCCCCTTTGGTCCACAGTCTGTCTTTGGTGCGGCTGAAGAATGTTACTTTACCTTCGGCAACAGTTTTATTATATGCCTCTTCGTTCATATATCCCAACATAAGGATCTGAAGAGTATTGTCGTCCTGAATTACCGCAGGAATCAATCCGTCCGCGTTCTTCGCGGAGTCGAGTTCGCTGAATTTTATCATTTTTCTTTTAATTATAACCTCACGCTTATATTCTGGTCGGCAAGGGCCTGTTTCAAATCGTTTATTCTAATCTCCCCATAATGAAAGATACTTGCGGCCAGGGCCGCGTCGGCTTTGCCGTCGGTCAACACCTCCGCGATATGGTCGATATTTCCCGCACCTCCTGACGCCACGACGGGGATCGACAGCATCTGAGATAATTCAGCGAACGTATCGCACGGATAACCGTTCTTAGTACCGTCGTGATCCATAGAAGTAAACAATATCTCTCCTGCGCCTCGATCCTGCGCCTCCTGTGCCCATGTGAAGAGTTCGCGTTCGGTAGGACGCTTGCCTCCATGGGTCGTCACCGTCCACTTACCGTCGATTTTCTTCGCATCTATCGCCACAACAACAAATTGACTGCCGTAACGCGTGGCAATGTCGCTTATCAACTGAGGATTTCTCACCGCGGCGCTGTTCACTGTAACTTTGTCGGCTCCCGCGAGCAGCAATCTACCGGCATCCTCCACAGTGGATATTCCGCCTCCCACAGTGAAAGGTATATTTATATTCTCGGCAATCCGTTTGACAAGTTCGGCAAATGTCTTACGTCCTTCGAGAGTCGCACTAATGTCGAGATAGACCAGTTCGTCCGCGCCCTCCTCCGCGTAGCGTTTACCCATCTCCACAGGATCGCCTACGTTCTGGAGTTCGAGAAAATTTATGCCTTTAACCGTTTGTCCATCCTTAATATCGAGACACGGGATTATTCTTTTAGCTAACATAGGCCATGTTCCTTCTCCGCCGGAGATTAATTATTTATAACTTTTTCCAATTCGTTGAGAGTAATCTTATTTTCATATATTGCCTTACCGGTTATCACGCTTCTCAATCCCATCTCGTCGAGCTGGTAAATATCGTCTATTTTACCGATACCTCCGCTCACAGTAATCTCCACCGAAGGAAATTCTGCCTGCAAACCGCCATACAGGTCGAAATTAGGCCCTGACAGCATTCCATCCCTCGATATATCGGTGCAGATAACCTGCGAGATCCTGTAAGGTAAAAATTTTCCGATCAATTCCCCTACTCCCATATCCGCATAGTCAAGCCATCCGTTCACGGCGATTTTACCATCCTTCACATCGGCTCCTAAAATAAGTTTTTCCGGTCCGAATACTTCCAGCCATTCCGAGAATAATTCCGGTTTGCTTACCGTAATGCTACCACAGATTGCTCGCGAGGCACCGCTGTTAAAGACATCCTTCAGAGCATCGCCACTTTTGATTCCTCCTCCGTATTGAACCGACAGATTCGTTTTTCCGGCTATTTTTTCCAGCGTTGCAAGATTAGACGGATATGATTTTTTCGCTCCGTCGAGGTCTACGAGGTGTAATCTTTTTACACCTAAGTCCTCGTACATTTTCGCCGCATCGAGGGGATCCTTGTAGTATGTTGTCTTCTTATCGTAATCCCCCTGTGTGAGACGTACACACTCTCCTCCTATTATATCGATTGCCGGAATAACCGTTATCATAATTCTAAAAAATTTTTCAGTATTTTTTCACCTATTACACTGCTCTTCTCGGGATGGAACTGCACTCCGTAAAAATTATTTTTATGCAATGCTCCGCTGTATTCGATCCCGTAATCGGTAACAGCAATGGTATTTTCATTTTTTTCGGCAGCGTAAGAGTGTACGTAATATACATACGAATGCTCGTCCACGCCTTTGAACAACGGGGTTCGTAATTCGTATATGTCGTTCCAGCCCATGTGAGGGATTTTCAGGGTATCGGACATGAATTTTTTCACTTTGTTTTCGAAGATTCCAATACATTCCGTATTACTCTCCTCGCTGTGACTGCAAAGCAGTTGCAGACCGATACATATTCCGAGAACGGGTTGGGCAAGGTTCCTAATCACTTCGACGAGTCCGCGCTCGCGCAGCTTCTCCATAGCCATACAAGCCTCGCCTACTCCGGGAAGGAGAACACGATCGCTGCCGCGTATCGCTTCATGGTCGGAAGTGAGAATATATTCAGCGTCCAGCCTGTTTAAAGCATTCTTTACCGACTCGAGGTTCCCTGTTCCGTAGTCTATAATAGTTATCATAATGCTCCTTTGCTGCTCGGTATTGAATAACTCATAGGATTTCTCGCTATCGCCATTTTAATGGCGCGGGCGAATGCTTTGAAGATTCCTTCGATCTTATGGTGTTCGTTTTCTCCGTCTGCGCTGATATGCAGGTTGCATTTGGCAGCCTCGCACAGGCTCTTGAAGAAGTGGCAGAACATCTCTGTCGGTACGTCTCCGATTTTTTCGCGCTTAAACTCCACGTTCCACATAAAATCTATCCTGCCTCCAAAGTCCAGCAGGACAGTCGCGTCGCATTCATCCATAGGCAGGCAGTAACCATAACGTTCGATGCCGAGCTTGCTTCCCAGTGATTCGTATATCGCCTGCCCCAGAACTATCGCGACATCTTCGATCGTGTGGTGTTCATCTACATGTAGATCGCCTTTGACTTCGAGGTTTATCGACACTCCGGCATGGTGGATTATCTGTTCGAGCATGTGATCGAAGAAGTGCAGTCCGGTGGAGACATGGTTTCCGCTTCTTCCGTCGAGGTCCAGGGTGAGTTTTATATCGGTTTCTCGTGTTTTGCGCTCGATAGTCGCTACCCTGTCGCCGAACCTGAGGAATGAATATATCTCGGTCCAGTCGTCCGTTATAAGAACGCATGTATCTTCCAACCCAGTCTCTTCCATCATATCTCTACCGCAATCCTGAGGCTGTACGAGTATCCCCTTAGCACCGAGATTGCTGGCAAGGATAATATCGGTTACCCTGTCCCCTATTACGTAAGAGTTTTCGAGATCGTAGCTTCCGTCCATGTAGGAAGTCAGCATACCTGTTCCGGGCTTCCTTGTAGGTTTATTTTCGTCCGGAAACGACCGGTCGATAAGCACCGCGTTAAAATGAACCCCCTCTCCCTCGAACGTTTTGATGATGCGGTTCTGTACCGGCCAGAAATCGTTCTCAGGGAATGATTTGGTTCCCAGTCCATCCTGATTCGTAACCATCACGAGATCGTAATCGAGATCTTTGATACGGCTCATGCCTGTGAATACGCCTGGATAATAATCGAGCTTCTCGAAGCTGTCCACCTGAAAATCTACGGGAGGCTCTATGATAAGAGTTCCGTCCCTGTCTATGAATAATACTCTTTTACGAGCCATATTATAATCCGTTTAATATTTCAATCAATCTGCGGTTCTCTTCGGGAGTTCCCACCGTAAGCCTCAGACATCCTTCGCAGCCTCGTATTTTCGATCTGTCACGTACGATAACTCCCTCATTTATAAGGATATTATATATTCCACGCGGATCGTCGACTTTTACAAGTATGAAGTTCGCGTCGCTCGGATATACCTTTTCAATAACCGCCACTCCCGGCAGTGCTTCTTCCAACATACGGCGCTGGCGGATAATTTCCTCTATCTGGCTGTGGCGCGGTGCATCCAATTCGTCGCTTATAATTTTCTGAGTAACGACATTGATGTTGTAAGGATATTTCACTCGTCCCATGACAGCGGTAATCTCCGGTTGTACAAACGCCAGACCAAGCCTTAGACCAGCAAGGCCCCACGCTTTGGAGAGGGTCTGCAAAACAATAAGATTAGGGTACTCGTCGATCAGCAGAGAGAAGCTCTCCGCTCCGGCGAAGTCGATATAAGCTTCGTCAAGAACTACTATACCGTTAAAATTATTCAACAAATTAATAACCTCGCTCTTTTCGAGCAGATTCCCCGAAGGATTGTTCGGCGAGCAGAGGAATACCAGGCGCGTGTTCTCGTCGGAGGCATCGAGAAGTTTTTGGGAATTCAGACGATAATCACCGTCAAGCATAACTTCGCGGAATTCCACATCGTTGGTCTGCGCAGCAACTTTATACATTCCGTAAGTCGGTGCGATGGAGACCGCGTTATGGATACGCGGCTCACAGAAAATCCTGTAAACGAGGTCGATAGGCTCATCGCTTCCGTTGCCTATGAATATTCTGTCGGCAGGAATGTTCTTGATTCCGGATATTTTCCCCTTCAAGGATTTTTGATGCGGGTCCGGATAACGGTTATACCCGTTATCATAAGGGTTCTCATTGGCATCCAGATATATACCTATATCTCCGGTATACTCGTCCCTTGCAGTCGAGTAAGGCGACAGGTTCTTTATGTTACTCCTGAAGAGATCTTTGACATTCATAGCGGTTCGCGAAATAATTTACAAATTTAACTATTTCGAGAGAAATAATCATTATTTTATTTAAATTTGATACGAATTTCAAAAATAAACTACTTGTAACTTGAATAAAGAGAAGAAATACGTCGAGACCCCGTTGATGAAACAATATTACGAGGTGAAGGCGGTACATCCTGATGCGATACTGTTGTTCCGTGTGGGTGATTTTTACGAGACATTCGGAGAAGACGCCATTAAAGCAAGTAAAATACTCGGAATAACGCTTACCAAACGGGCCAACGGACAGGCTTCGTCGGTAGAACTCGCGGGATTCCCGTATCATGCGGTAGACACATACCTTCCCAAGCTGGTACGTGCGGGGCAGAGGGTTGCGATATGCGAACAGTTGGAAGATCCTAAAATGACGAAGAAGATTGTCAAGAGAGGGGTCACGAAACTGATCACTCCGGGAATCTCATTCCATGACAATATTTTGGAGCATAAGGAAAATACATTCCTTGCGAGTGTATACTTCGGAGAAAATTCCATAGGCGTGGCATTCCTCGATATATCCACAGGGGAGTTTTACACGGCGGAAGGCCATAAGCAATATATAGACAAACTCGTTTCGAACTTCTCACCGAAGGAGATAATTTACCAGAAGAGCTGCGAAGGTGATTTCCGGAGCTTATTCGGAAACTCCTATTATTCGTACAAGCTCGACGACTGGATATTTACCCCCGACCGTAACAGGGAGAAGTTGATGGCTCAGCTTCAGGTCAAATCCCTCCGGGGATTCGGACTCGGTTCTCTCGACAATGCCGTGACGGCGGCTGGAGCCATACTTTATTATCTCGACTTCACAGAACATAAGAATACCGGACACATATCGTCGATATCGAGGATCGATGAGGATAAATACGTATGGATCGATAAATTCTCCATCCGCAATCTCGAACTGTTCACTTCCAACACGGAACAGAATATCAGTTTCACCGGAGTAATCGACAAGACGGTATCTCCTATGGGATCGCGGATGCTAAAACGGTGGGTATCGCTTCCGCTGAAGGATATATCGGAGATAAACGAACGCCTCGATATCACAGGCAAATTCATGGACGACGACGAACTCAGGGATAAACTTACCGAACTGCTCGATCAGGTAGGGGATATGGAGCGTATAATCTCGAAAATATCCGTACTGCGAGTCTCTCCGAGGGAGGTGGTCCAGCTAAAGAACGCGCTGTATGCAGTGGAGAAGGTGAAGGCTGTGTGCCTTAACTCCGGGAATAAATTTCTTACGGCTTACGGTGAAAAATTAAAGGAATGCCTTGAGGTCCGGAACCTAATCGAGACTCATATTTATCCAGATCCTGCGAACCAGATACAGAAGGGAGGGGTAATCGCAGACGGAGTGAGTATAGAGCTGGACGAGTTGAGGAAGGTAGCCAGGCACGGCAAAGACATTCTTAACGAGATTCAGGAACGAGAGAGCGAACACACCGGAATCTCTTCTTTGAAGATAAGTTTCAACAATGTATTCGGTTACTATATAGAGGTTCGCAACGCCCATAAGGAGAAGGTTCCGCCCGAATGGATACGGAAGCAGACGCTCGTCAACGCGGAGAGATACATTACCGAAGAACTTAAAAATTACGAGAGCAAGATTCTAGGAGCAGAGGAGAAGATCCTTATCATAGAACAACAGATATTCAATGATCTTGTATCCGAGACCCTGAAACATATCCACAATATCCAGACGGACGCAATGATCGTCGCCAAATTGGACTGTCTTCTGTCGTTCGCCAAGATATCTCTGGAGCGGAAATACTGTAAGCCTTACGTGAATGAGGGCAAGATTCTCAATATAAGAAACGGCAGGCATCCGGTAATTGAATCGGTACTGCCTATCGGTGAGGAGTACATTCCGAACGACGTTTATCTGGACGACGAACAGCAGCAGATAATTATGATTACAGGCCCCAATATGTCGGGTAAATCCGCATTGCTCAGGCAGACTGCTTTGATAGTGTTGATGGCGCAGATCGGATGCTACGTTCCGGCTCAGAGTGCGGAGATCGGCATTGTCGACAAAATATTTACGCGCGTGGGGGCATCGGACAACCTGTCTCAGGGGGAATCGACGTTCATGGTCGAGATGCTCGAATCGGCAAGCATCCTCAACAACATATCCGACAGAAGTCTTATTCTACTCGATGAGATAGGGCGCGGTACAAGCACCTATGACGGTATCTCGATTGCATGGGCGATGGTCGAATATCTTCACGAGCATCCGAGAGCCAAAGCGAAGACCTTATTCGCTACCCACTACCATGAACTTAACGAGATGGAGACACAGTATGAAAGGGTTAAGAATTATAACGTGTCGGTTAAGGAGGTCGATAACAGCGTAGTATTCCTTCGCAAACTCATACGCGGAGGTACGGAGCACTCGTTCGGTATCCATGTGGCGAAGATGGCCGGAATGCCGAGAAGTATAATAATGCGTGCAAATAAGATACTCAAAGATTTAGAGGATAGACACCGCAATGGAATCGGCGATATAAAATCAAACCTTCCTAAGGCAAGCGATATGCAGATGAGCATATTCCAACTGGACGATCCGGTGCTGGCGAATATCCGGGATCAGATCGAAGGGCTGGATATCGACAATCTCACACCTTTGGAGGCTCTGAACATATTGCACGATATCAAGCGTTTGACAGGGGTTAAGGATCATAAATAATCAGAACAACCATCGTTTTACAAAGGAAACAGAAATTTCCGGTAATTTTAGGAAACTTATAAATTAGATATTTTTACAGAGGCTAAATTCGTGATTGATTCCTATCGGGATCTTCAGTCAGATGCAGAATTATCAAAGGAACTTCAATTTCCAGAAGATTAAACAGTATGGAATTATCCGTGATTTTAAATATTACCAGGCAATATACAATAAAACCGCCCATACATGGGCGGTTTTATTGTATATAGGATTCGAATTATTTCCTACTCTTTACATACTCGTCGATGGCCTTGGCAGAAGCGCGTCCGGCACCCATCGCGAGAATAACGGTAGCCGCGCCTGTCACAGCGTCGCCTCCGGCAAATATTCCTTCACGGGTTGTCGCTCCGGTGGCATCCTCGGCAACGAGGCATCCCCAACGGTTCGTATCGAGACCTTCAGTAGTAGACGAGATAAGCGGATTAGGTGAAGTTCCGAGCGCCATAATAACTACGTCGCATTCGATGTCGAATTCGGATCCGGGAATTACCTGCGGGGAACGCCTGCCGGACGCATCCGGTTCGCCGAGCTCCATTTGAACGCACCTGAGTCCTTTGACCCAGCCGTTCTCATCGCCGAGGACTTCGGTAGGATTGGTAAGCATTTTAAAGATGATTCCTTCTTCTTTTGCATGATGCACCTCTTCCACTCTCGCAGGGAGTTCCTTCTCCGAGCGCCTGTAAATTATGAAAGATTCCGCTCCGAGCCTCTTGGCCGTACGCACAGCATCCATAGCCACATTGCCTCCTCCGACAACGGCAACGCTTTTACCTACGTATATAGGTGTGTCGTACTCCTGATCGAACGCCTTCATAAGATTGGCGCGTGTAAGGAACTCGTTCGCTGACACGACGCCGTTCAGGTTCTCCCCCGGAATACCCATGAATCTCGGCAGACCGGCTCCGGAACCGATAAACACCGCGTCGTAGCCTTCGTTGTCGAGAAGGTCATCCACAGTTACTGTACGCCCTACCACAACGTCGGTCTCTATTTCTACTCCGAGTTTACGGACATTGTCTATCTCCTTAGCTACCACGTCGTTCTTAGGGAGGCGGAACTCCGGAATACCGTATTCCAACACTCCTCCGGGTTTGTGGAGAGCTTCGAATATTTTCACTTCGTAACCCATTTTAGCGAGGTCGGCGGCACAAGCGAGTCCGGCGGGACCACTGCCTATAACGGCAACTTTATGTCCGTTGGAAGGAGCGACTTCCGAGAGATCGACATTATTTTCGCGCCCCCAATCGCCTACGAATCTTTCGAGTTTACCGATAGCTACCGGTTCGCCCTTGATTCCGAGAATACACGAACCTTCACACTGCGATTCCTGAGGACATACCCTACCGCAGACAGACGGTAACAGGCTGTCTTCTGCAATTATGCGGGATGCCGCTTCGAAGTTGCCGTTAGCCACTTCCATTATAAAGTCAGGGATTTTTACGTTTACAGGGCACTGCTCCACACAGCGCGGTTTCTTGCAATTTATACAGCGTGACGCTTCGAGTTTAGCTTCTTCTACATTGTATCCGTAGCATACCTCTTCAAAATTGGAAGCTCTTGCTACGGGATCCTGTTCGCGCACAGGTACGCGCGGTATTTTATTTGCCATTTTATTTAAGTTGTTTTCTTTGGGTGCTTATTTATCTAATCCAATTTTACAGGCATGGCCTGCGGCCTTCTCTTGCTCCATTTTTTCTTTACGGCTCTCGATGGTTTTATACATACCCTGTCTGCGCATCGCCTCGTCGAAGTCCACCTCGTGGGCATCGAATTCCGGACCATCCACACATGTGAAGTATGTCTTTCCGCCTACGCTCACACGACACGCACCGCACATTCCTGTTCCGTCTACCATAAGGCTGTTAAGGCTAACAATGGTTTTAATACCGTATTCTTTGGTAGCGAGAGCCACAAATTTCATCATTATCATCGGGCCTATCGCTACGACCACATCGTATTTTTTCCCCTGATTATCGATAAGATCCTTCATGAGATTTGTAACCAGACCTTTGAACCCTACGCTTCCGTCGTCGGTAGCTATATAAAGGTTCTCTGCGACGGCTTTCATTTCATCGGTAAGGATAAGGAGATCTTTCGATTTAGCACCTATAATAACATCCGCGTGAGCACCCTGCTCGTGGAGCCATTTAACCTGCGGATACACGGGAGCGGTACCCACGCCTCCGGCAATAAAAAGAATATTTTTAGAGCGAAGCTCTTCGATATTGTCGTAAACGAATTCCGAAGGGTGTCCGAGAGGGCCTACGAATGCGGAGAAACTGTCTCCTTCGTTAAGAGCACAGATTTTTTCGGTAGAGGAGCCTACGATCTGGGTAACAATAGTCACCCACCCCTCTTCGGCATTATAATCGCTGATAGTAAGAGGTATGCGCTCACCTTTGTCTCCTACCTTGACGATAACGAATTGTCCGGGTTTAGCGCTTTTAGCCACTCTCGGAGCCTTTACATTCATCAGAATGATGTTCTGAGCAAGCTCCTGCTTCTTTAAAATTTCAAACATTTATATAAATTTTAGGTTTTCGAATTATTTAACCGTAGCGGCAAGGCGGAGCTCCCTCATGGGGCGCGACGGATCGTTCATAATAACGGTAACACTTTCGCTTACACGCCCTTCCAGTCCTGAAGTATTGAGCTTAACGGTTATTTCCGCAGATTCGCCTTTTTTTATCTCCCTACGGTTTACAGTACAGGTTATGTTACTGCTGTTCGGTTTTATGCTTTGCAGTATAAGAGGGTCTTTGCCTTTGTTAACCACTATGAATTTCTGCTCGACGGTAACTCCCTTAGGCAATTCGTTAAAATGATGGAACTGAGCCGAGAATTCGGCGGAGGGTGCATTTTCTTTCTGGCTCTGCGTCCATTTGGTAAAATCCTCCGTAACTGTTGCGTAAGCAGATAGACTCATATCGGCCTTCTTACCGTTCACCGTAAGATATACATTTGTGGATACCAATCCCCATACATCGTCCGAACTGAAGTCGTAAGTGAACATTATTTCTCCTGAATCTCCGGGAGCGATCGTTTCCGGAATCACTTTGAGAGAATACGCGGACTCCGGGAGATTGCCCTCTGTTACAACAGACACGACGACCGGAGTATTTCCGGAGTTATGAACCTCGATGCTCCGGCTTCTGGTTTCACCTCGTCCCATATATCCGAAGAGGAAGGAGTTCCGGTCGGTGCGGAGGCCTGCAGCAAGCGGGATAGGATATAATTCCTCTACGGTTTTAGGTCTGCCCAGGACATCTCCAATAATGCTGACTGTTACCTTATCCTTCCGGTCGTTGCCTGTGATTACTATCGGTTTATTGAAGGTTCCAGGACGTCCTGCCGGATCGAAGGTTATGGTGATACTCCCCTTTTTTCCGGGCATTACCGGAGCCTTATCGTACTCCGGAGTAGTGCATCCGCATGAAACCGAAACAAAATCGATGACATAGGGCACCTTACCCTTATTCTCGAATTCGAAAACGTGTGTTACGGGACCGTCCGCTTCGTTTATCTGTCCGAAGTCGTGGATAAGGTCTGTAAATTCGATAATACTTCCGATCTCCTGAGCCCAGGCATTACCGATACCGTATAACATAAGAACGGCGAAAAACGTTAATATCTTTTCGCCTAACCGCCTCAAGTCCATATCTGAAATTTTTACCGATGCAAAGTTAAATCTAATTGTTATATATTCAAGGTAATTGTATATTTTTTAACCTAATGAGCCGTCGATGTAAATATATAGTATAACGGATATAATGAATAATTATGATGCGGGGATTGTATAAAACTTCCGTGCGTCCCATCGGTAAATTTGCCTGAAATTCAATAAAAATAAAATATCGCACATATTATCAGGGAAGTTCCTTATCAGTTGTTGTGAGAGCTCACAGCGAATCGTCGGGTTCCCCATTAAAATTGTCGGAGTACACCGCATCGGCAGTTATCTATACAAAATTATTATCGGAAAAAATATCCGCGACAGAATCGGACCATATAACGACCGTTGACGATTATACTATATCAATAAATCTTTCTCCGGATAACACGGCCCGGCTCGAACCGGGAGATTGCTATATGGAACTGACTCTGCTGCACAAAGCTACCATGACCCAAGTAATTTCAAAAACTAAAATATGTATAATCGCAAACTCATTAAATAATGGCAAATAAATCTATATACGATGAGAACACCATACAATCTCATACAGGAGATTCCATCGTCGTGGACATTACGGTTGCGGACCGGCTCGGACTCGACGGTGCATCGGTAGAGAACGCTGAGATAACCACATCCGGCGATCTGCGCATGCAGCTCTCGGACGGACGGATCATAAACGCAGGAAGAGCGATCGGCAGAACCCATCTATGCGGTCTCGCGGATACTGCTACCGAACCTGCGGCCTCGGAAGAGATACAGACTTATATCACCACCGGATCCGGTACTTACGAGAATTTTACGAACCGCAACGGCGATGCGATAACGATCTCCGATCCGAATACAATTACCATATTATTCCGCACGCCGAACCGGACGTGGTGGGAATCACAGGAATTGAAGTTGGATATGAGCGGATACCGCAAAATCAGCGCTCCTATTACCTTCTCTTCTTCCCTGCCCGAATTGAATTATTATCCTTATTCGCTCGATCCGGCTGATAATTACGATAAGATAACGGGAATGTATACTCTGCCGGAGGGATGCAAGTCGATTACCTCTCCAAGCGAGGTATTCGGAGAGGTCATATATAAAGACTGCACGCATATTCTTCTCGGATTCACACTTGCACGCATGACTTATTTTGAAGTCCGCACAGGGAAGAGATTTATTCTTTACAACGATTCCAAAGCGACAGACTACGGCAGTCCGATCTCTTCTACCGGAACGGAGGCCCCTTTTATAAAGGTATTTAATTACGACGTATCCTCTTCTAAAATAGACATTTACCACAGCTTCGACGGGAACGCTTATACTCTGTTAGCTACGGTGGACGTCGGGAGTCCGGATTCGGAGGAATATATATTGTTCCGCTCGATAGGATATTATGAACCGGACGGCACGGGGTTGTCGAAAATAATATATACCGGCGGCGGTGACAGATTGATGCTGGATAATATTCCGGCAATTGACGTACCTGCGTACGATGAAGATATGGAAGTACTCGTTCCTGCCGATAATTACGCAGGAATAACAAAACGGGTAATCCATATACCGAAGGCGAGGAGTCGGTTTGCGGACAAGAAAATATTAATATACGGCGATTCGATAACCGCGGAATTCGGTGTTGAATACAATACCTATAAAAATATCCTTATCGAAAAATTCGAGTCGGAGAATATATTATTACACGGTTATCCGGGGTATGAAATTAGCGGAACAGGTACGCAGGGGGAATCCCTTACGCAGGACGAACTTCTGGATAAAATTGTAGCTGAAGAACCTTATCTGGCAGTGATCTTCGGGGGAACCAACGATTACTGGCACAATACGATACCGGGGATTGCGGCAGCAGGGAATACCATCGAATATACTACGGCAGGAGGGCTGCGGTATATTCTCAATTATCTGAATAACAGACTACACGGCAAAACGAATCTGATGGTATGCACTCCCCCTCCGGGATTTTACTCGGACCATGTGGACTCTGAGATGAATGACCGCGGCTGTACGATGGACGATTACGTATCTGTAATAAAAAAAACGGCGGAATTTTTCCACACTCCGGTATGTGATATACGGGGTAACGCCAATTGGCAGGCAGATATGGAATACAATGAAAAATTATTCACTACCGACGGTCTGCATTTGAGTGAGACGGGGTACAGGAGAATCGCGGAACTTCAATATTCCTGCGCTGAGAGACGTATTTTTTAAATTCGGGAGATTCGGTAATATCTGCACAATATTTGTTAATAATCGATGTGCGCAACGCCCCTGCGTATGAATAACGAACAGTCTCGTTCCGGAGGGTAAGAACGGGAAAAAAAATTTAAGCTATGAATAAATTCAGGTATTTTTTTCTTACGGCAAGCCTCTTGTGCTGTGCTTTATGTTTAACTGCTTGCAACGATGACGATGATAATGACGATGATAATGACGTAGTTGCATCCTATCTTCTCGGAACATGGAATGTATCAAATGTAGAAGGGTATGAGATCGACGGAGACGATCATGTGGATTTTACGGACACATATTATCGTGGAGAATGGTATTTTATATTTTACAGTACCGGAACGTATAGAGAATATGTTATTAACGAAGACGGACAAAGCGCTCAACGGGAAGGAAACGGGAGCTACTCGTACTACAATGAAAAATTAACGCTCAGATTCGTGCATAATGAGCAGAATTATGAGGTTTACGAGTATAAGGTGCTGGAACTTACCAGTTCACGAATGGTTCTCGAAGAGGATGGAGAATACATTTACCAGAAAATTACATTCGTAAAATAACGGGATTATCCCAGTTCGCTGACCTTATGCAGTCCTTCTAAATCGAGGACTGCTATTCTTTTATTTACATTTGCCACGAATCCTTCCGAAATAAACGAGGAGAACGTACGTATAGCATTGGAGGTCGTCATCGAAGACAACTGCGCAAGATCCGAACGGGAGAGAGTGACGGGTATGGTTTTGCCGTCTTCGGCAAATCCGTATATGTCTGCCAGAGATAGAATAGCATCGGCAAGACGTCCCCGAAGGTATTTCTGTGTAAGGGTAACCATCCTCAGATGCGATTCTCCAAGTTCGCCCGCGATGAGTTTGAGTATATGAAGCGAAAAATCCGCATTGGAGCGCATGACCTCGAAGAAGGCTTCTTTATTTACAATTGCGATCAAACTGTCGTCCAAAGCGATGGCTGCGGAACGGTAATTCTCTTCGGCAAATAGAGCACGGTATCCCAACAATCCCATCGGCTTAACGAGGCGTACGATGCTCCCACGCCCGTTAATTCCCGTTTTGACAACTTTGGCGTTGCCTTCCATAAGACAGAGGAATCCCATCGGACTATCGTTCTCATCGTAGATGTAGCACCCCTTGGCAACCGGAACGACCGTTGTACCGTTCCGTATGAGCCCTTTGCCTTTCTCATCGATTAATGGGAACAACGAGAACAGTCTCTCGATTATTTCACTTCCGGGAATAATCCTCTCAAACTCCATAATTATGTATTTTATTTCTCGATCTTCTCGAACAACGGACGGAATCCGACTTGGTCCGCGATCATTTTAGGCAGATCCGCTACCGGAATTCTCTCTTGAGCCATCGTATCTCTATGACGGACGGTTACCATTCCGTCTTCCAGCGATTGATGGTCCACGGTAATACAGAACGGAGTACCGATAGCATCCTGACGACGGTATCTCTTACCGATGCTGTCCTTTTCGTCATACTGGCATACGTGGTCGTACTTGAGATCGTCGATAATCTTTCTCGCCAATTCGGGAAGTCCGTCTTTTTTCACGAGCGGAAGTACGGCTGCCTTTATCGGAGCTATCGCGGCAGGGAATTTCATCACCACGCGTTCGTCTGTCGATCCGTCTTCTTTTGTAATTTTTTCTTCAGCATAAGAAGCTGACAGTACCTGAAGAACCATACGATCCACTCCGATAGACGTTTCGACAACATAGGGTACATAACTCTCGCCAGTTTCCGGATCGTAATACTGTATTTTTCTGCCGGAGAATTTCTGATGGTTTCCGAGATCGAAGTCGGTACGGGAGTGGATTCCCTCTACTTCCTTAAATCCGAACGGGAATTTATATTCGACGTCCGCTGCGGCGTTCGCATAATGCGCCAATTTATCATGATCGTGGAATCGGTAGTTTTCATCACCGAATCCGAGAGCTTTGTGCCAGCTCATACGGAATTTCTTCCAGTATTCATACCATTTCATCTCCTCGCCGGGCCTTACGAAGAACTGCATCTCCATCTGTTCGAACTCCCTCATGCGGAATATAAATTGGCGCGCTACAATTTCGTTGCGGAATGCCTTACCTATCTGAGCGATGCCGAACGGGATTTTCATACGTCCTGTTTTCTGTACGTTCAGGAAGTTCACGAATATCCCCTGCGCAGTCTCCGGACGGAGATATATGGTATTCGCACCTTCGGCGACGGAGCCTATTTTGGTTTCGAACATAAGGTTGAATTGACGTACTTCTGTCCAGTTGCGCGTACCGGATATTGGGCATGCTATCTCACAGTCGAGAATTATATTGCGAACCTCTTCCAGATCGCCGTCGTTCAGCGACTGTACCATGCGTGAGGTTACAGTTTCTTTTTTATGTCGGATGTCCTTTATTCTCGGATTGGTTTCGATAAACATTGCTTCGTCGAAAGAATCACCGAACCGTTTTTTAGCTTTGGCAATTTCTTTTTCGATCTTTTCGTCCTGTTTCGCAAGCCATTCCTCAATAAGGACGTCGGCACGGTATCTTTTTTTGGAGTCTTTATTATCTATCAACGGGTCGTTGAAGGCGCCGACATGACCAGAGGCTTCCCAAATACGGGAGTGCATAAATATCGCAGAATCTATGCCTACGATGTTTTCATTGAGCTTAACCATGGCATCCCACCAGTAACGTTTTATATTGTTCTTGAGCTCCACGCCCATTTGTCCGTAGTCGTAAACAGCGCTCAGACCGTCGTAAATTTCGCTGGACGGGAATATGAATCCGTACTCTTTACTATGGGCTATCAGCTTTTTAAATAGTTCTTCCTGTGTCATATCGGTAAAATATATTATAAGACCGTCCATCGAGGAGATCGTGACCGGCAAATTTATTAATTTTTTTTATTTTTTTATTGTACCGGAGCTTTTTTATGGTTATATAACAAAACAATCCTGCTTTAGACAGGATTGTTTTAAGATTGAGCGGAAGACGAGGTTCGAACTCGCGACCCTTAGCTTGGAAGGCTAATGCTCTACCAACTGAGCTACTTCCGCGTTATTACGGGCACAAAACTAAAAGAAAAAATTAATCCGGCAAAATATTTCTATTAAAAATAAATAAAAAATTATCTGTAAGCCTTCCCGAATCTATATCCGACACCAAGCATAAGGAAGCTCGGAAGGCTGAAGTCCCTGATCCTGTATCCTAAATTGAGAAACAGCCGCTCCGTCAGATCCGTTTTGAGGGTGAGAGACTGGTAAAATCTGCTGTAATCTTCACTTACGCGCAAGGTTTCAATTCCCAAACCCAAAGATACCGTAAAATAAGGCATGACATAATCGAATTTTGCCGCGATTCCGGCTGAGACTCTTTTGCCGAAGGGAGGGATATGATACTCCAATTTCGGAGCATATTGGTATTTATCATAAGTAACATTCGCACTGGCATCGTAAACCAGATCGAGCGCTGCTCCCAATCGTAGTCTATGATTCATATTGTACATTGCGGCAAATGAAATTCCGGCAATACCGAACGGCTTGCTGTTCACAACCTCGGAAGTATATTGGCCTATTTTCAGAATCCCCCTCCTCTTCCACGATCCGAACGCGACTATTTCATATACCATATTTTTACTGAAAATTAAATTCCCTCTTCCCGAATTGGAGTCGTGAAATTCTATATCCCGCCCAAAATTATAGGTAAGTCCTACATTTCCACTGATAATATTAACACCGCTATTAGGCTGTCGGGTATTACCGTTCGAAAAGTGGGTCAATGAAAATCCGGCAGACAGATCGAAGGTGCGCGAGATGCTCCACAAGAAAATAAGATTGACATTCAGATAAGCGTTCGTACGGCTGCTGATACTGGTATTATACGGATTTAGTTGTTTATGACTATACAACCATCCGGAGGAGATTCCGAAATTCCATTCATAAAATAGCGAAAATACCGGAAATAGATTGACAATACGTGCACCCTGAAATACGTATATTCCCCACGGCATCCCTATCTCATGGTGATGTCCGAGATCGTTGTAAGAGATCCCTATACCCTGATATGAAGAGGCGTAGAGTTTACTGAACAATGTTCCGGGAGCTGCCTGGAAGCTGAGTTTCAAATGATGCGACTCGGCAAATCCGAACGGCTGCCGGGCATAATTATTTCCTTTCAGAAAACTATCGGTGCGGGCAACGTATCCGGGCCTGAATTCGTAAGTTATTCTCGTTATGAATTTTTCCTCAACTTTATGCTGGAATACACCGGGCGTCGGCTCCACATATCCTTCGATACCGGATCCATAGGTTTTATCGTTGCGGAAGAGGCTTAACCCTACTGTCAGCGCAAGAGCGATAAGACGGATATTATACCTAAACGACATCATCGGTTACTATCTTGAGATAAGATTTATATATGTTTTTGAAGTTCTTTCTCAATAGCCCTCTTGTTTAATTCGTTCATTCTAAGGATAATTTTTCCATCGGGATCAAATAAGATATACAAAGGGATACCGGATATTTCATAGAGTTCGGTTGGAATAGTTCCGGCATTATAAATATTGGGCCATGGGACAGCCTCTTTAACAACGGCATCCATAGTATTTTCTCTCTCGTCATTTACCGCTACACCGAGAATTTCGAACTTTTCTCCCCGGAAATTTTGATATATTTCCTTTAATTGAGGTATAGATTGACGACACGGTTCACACCATGAAGCCCAGAAGTCTACGAGTATATATTTCCCCCTACCGACATAGTCCGATAATGAAACGGAAGCACTGTCAGTTCTTCCATCCGGAACCGTAAAATCTTTAAATAAGGTACCCGCATCCTTGAATGTTTTAACCACATTCATATCATAAGCTGCCTTAACAAGTTTATTGTCCTGAATGAAATTCCCGGCACTTTCATAAGCGGCGACATACTCGCTCGGAGTTAACACATTCCGTCCGAACAGCATGGCCAATATTCCGACTACATTATTGTTATTCTCATCAAGCGTACTGAAACATAAGGAAGATAATTTCGTTTTATTGTATTCCAGAGCGTCGTCCGGCATATCCTTTTCTCCCTGTGGATCCGTATCTGAAGGAAATAATTCTCCGGCTTTATCCCCGTAATCGTTTTGGAGGGATGTGAATTCCGTATAAAATTTATTGAACGAATCGTTAAGGGGAGTTCCACCGACAAGTCCCATAGCGGACATATCGACTTTAATATTACCCCTTTCACGAACTACTATGGATCTGTAATCCCCTACACGTAACAAGGCAAGTGATTTATCGTCTGCCTGACCGGTAAAAAGAAATCTATTATCTTCTACACGGGCGCTGTCTATTACCACATTATCGTAAAAATCAAGAAGATACACATACTCCCCCCGGAAACGGTAATTAGGTAATTGACCGTCGATAGTGTACTTGTAACTGCACGAGCATAAGAATAAGGGGATTATAAATATCCAGAGTTTTTTCATAATTGTTTCCGTTTGATTTATCAGACGAAACAAATTTATTAATTTTCCGGATAATTTCAATTATAATTAAACCTGATTCTATTCTAAACCCTCTTAATGTAAACTCTGATAAGCGACGCAACCCTATGCTGCCACATCAATGGAATAATTCTTCCATTTTATCTTTCAAGTCCTTTCCTCTCAGTCCTTTGGCAAGGCGTAAAAAAATAACTGCTGAAACGGGATTATCCATAAGCCCTTCTATCTTGATTGTCCGGCTGACAAGGTTACCCGGTAATAAACCACCCATAGCCAAACAAATAGATTTTTTTCATATTATCCTCATTAGTCCGATTGATTAGACATTATCGAACAAAAAAGTTACACATCGTAATGTATAACTCCCTTAAAATTATATCCTTTAAAAATCAAATATCGCCGTCTTTCCGTCTGTAATAGAGGTCGAGAATGTGATCCACCGAGTATCGTCCACCTCCCGAGATCATAATAGAAAGGAATATGCCCAGATAAAGAATCGCCGACTCGGATTTGGTAAAATCGAATTCCGGCCCTGTTAGGAACGCGGCTACGAACAACCCTATAACCAGCGGAATTGCTGCAAGGCGCGTCATTAGTCCGACCATTATCAGACACGCGCAGATGACTTCGGCAAAGATCATCAGCAGAACAGAGAGGGTCGATCCCAGCCCTATCGGATCGGCGAATGTTCTCGAAAGTTCCGGGAAATTAGTGATTTTCGGTATACCGTGCGTCAGGATCATTATTCCCGTAAATATTCTCAGGAACAGCAATGCGGAACTTTTACCCGTGTCCGAGAAAAGAAACTCCCTTGTTTTGACTATAAATTTATTATTTTCCATATTCTTATTTTAAGTATCAGATTTTTGGGTAGTAGTGACTATTATACGCGCAGGGTGGTCGTTAGTGAAATAGTTCCAGGCCCATCCGGATAGAATATTCCATTTATTATTGACTCCGAGGACAAGGAATATATGTACGCCCACCCATGCCAGCCATCCGATAAATCCGGATAACATATATTTATTTTTGTACTCGAAAAAGGCATTATTCCTACCTACCACCGCAAGTACAGGATATTCCCTGTATTTGAACGGCTTAAATTCCTTACCTTCCGCCACACGTTTGAGATTCGACGCGAGATGCTGCCCCTGCTCAATCGAGACGCGAGCAAGCTGAGGATATCCTTTAGGATTTTTCACATCGGTCTGCATCGCGGCATCCCCTATGACAAATACATTATCCATTCCTTTAACAGCGGAGAATTCATCGACGGTAATACGCCCTCCTTTGACGACAAGTTCCTGAGGTATCCCTACTATTTCTGCGACTTTTACACCGCTCGTCCATATAAGATTGGAGGACTCTATTTTTTTTCCGGTTTTAAGGACTACCGCCCCATCGACGTAATCCGACACGGTGGAATTAAGGAGCACATTGACCCCCTTACGCCGTAGGAGTTTAGCAGTTTTGTTAGCGACTTTATCCCCCATATTCCCCAGAAGAGCACCGGAACCTTCAATAAGATATAATTCTATTTCCGAGAGCATGTCGTGATAATCGCCCTTCTTTATATTGGCTTTCATTTCCGCCATAGCACCTGCGAGCTCCACTCCGGTAGCGCCTCCGCCCACGATAATAACGTTCAGCAGCGACCTTTTGACTTCCGGATCCGCAGCCAATGAAGCCTTTTCGAAATTTTCCAGAATATGATTACGTATGTCGAGAGCATCCGCGGAAGACTTCATCGGAAGGGCATACTTTTCGACATTCTTCATTCCAAAAAAATTAGGCACCGATCCGAGCGCGAAGACGAGATAATCGTAGTATAAATCGCCTTTGTCGGTAGATATTTTTTTCGAGGAAGGATCGACACTTAGGAATTCGGCCATACGGAAGATCACGTTATTATACTTCCTGTAAATTTTGCGGAACGGAAATGATATTTCCTCCGCACTGAGTTCGGCGCTCGCCACCTGATATAGCAAAGGCTGGAACCGGTGGTAATTATTTTTATCGATCAACACCACCTGATAATCCGTACCGGCAAGTTTTTTTACAAGGGTCATGCCCCCGAAGCCTCCTCCGATTACCACTATCCGTTTTTTCCCGTTATCCGGAATATTAAGTCCCATAATATTTTTAAATGAAAATTTTCAAAATACATGCCGTTTACCTATATTTATAATTAATTCTTTAAATATTACCATATGAAAAAATCCGTGCTCTTAATTTTACTGTTATTTTTTGTTCTAAACCTTTCGGCTAAAGAAGAAGATATTACTTTGGATACCGGAACCGGCAAAATTTACGGGACACTCACCGTTCCGGCGACAGACAGACAAGTTCCCGTAGTAATAATAATCGCAGGCTCCGGACCAACAGACCAAGACGGCAACAATCCTTCAGGAGGTTTAATCACCAACACGTACAGATTGATCGCATATCATTTAAGGGAGAACGGAATAGCCTCATTGAGATTCGACAAGAGGGGAATAGGAATCAGCAGGGGTGCGATCTCTAAAGAAGAGGATCTTACGATAGATACGTATGCGGACGACGTCAGAGGGTGGGTCCATAAACTCTCTGAAGAAGGCAGATTTTCAGAGATCATACTGCTCGGTCATAGCGAGGGGGCGCGAATAGGGGTCCTGGCAGCACGAGACAACGACAATGTTTCTAAAATGATATCCGTTGCGGGAGCGGGTGAGAATATGGCGGACGTTTTGGCGAGACAGCTGCAAAGCTCTCTTCCTGAAGCTATGCTGGAGGAATCTTTGCGGGTTATAGATTCCTTGAGGAACGGAAAGTATGTGGAAAATTTCCCTCCGGAACTCGCAGGTTTATTCAGGAAGTCGGTGCAGCCGTACATGATTTCTATGTTCAGCAATTCTCCTGCTGAGGAGATATCGAAACTGACTATACCTATACTTGTCGTACAAGGGGATACAGATTTTCAGGGGACGATCGATGACGCACAAATTCTTGCGGACAGTAATCCCAACACTACTCTGGTAATAATTCCGGAGATGAACCATACTCTAAAACATTCTCTTTCGATAGAGAGGCATACACAGCAGGAGGCTTACACCAATCCCTCGCTGCCCCTCAAAGAAGAGTTTACAGAAGCAGTAGTGAAATTCATAAAAGAAGGCGCCGTATAGGCGCCTTTCTTTTTCTATATATATTGTTTTTACTGAGGATTTTCGTCTCTCACACATCTTACGCTGAACCCGTAACCGCGCGCTTTAGTTTGATAATAACTTGTATTCCCGTTAGAATAAAACTCGAAGTTTCTCGATTGAGTTGAACCGTTGTTAGTCGCTCCCCAATAATAACCTGCTATACCGTTTCCGGTGTCAATCAGAAGAGAATAATTTCCGTTTGATCCATTTCTTATCCCTGCGGCCTGCCATACACCTAAATTGGCATAAGTGATGCTTTTCGTAGTATTATTCCACGATGCAGTCCATTCATTGGCCCACGGTATTGTTCCATTTTTATCATGAGGAACTCTCCAACCATAGGGACATGGATCATAAGTTGTTTTTATATTGGTACCATCGTCCCACAACGATGAATTTACAGTACCGGATGCTGCGCCATACCAGTCATGGTTATTGCCTGACGCACCATAGAAGAAGTCCATTGGATTCTCGATGGAATTTTCGAAGTTATTACTGTACGGCACTACTACACTCGGGGTAGTGGTCACAGTATTCGGTGCTCCGTATATAGTAGTCGGGTCTGCGCTACTTATCCCTGCAAGGCCGGGGAACGGGTCCTTCCTACCCCATTGGTATAGTAATCCCAGAGTCCCTGACATTCCCGGCGTATTATCTATGGCTCCTAAATTATACAACATGAAGTCGTATACTGTATTAGTTGCTGCAGTATGGGGATGAGATCCGTCCACATCGGGATCGTAATCGACAACCCATATATGCCAGCTCCATCTTATTTTATTATCCACTACTGCAGCGATAACAGCATTACCTTCCTTGCTGCCCGGCGCCACGCTTATTGTCGCTGACGCACCAGTTCCGTTCAAACTAAAGCTCTGTACGGCAGCGTCGGAACCCAAATATGCGGGTGTATCGGTCCACAACAATCTCAATTCAATATCGTCGTTAGCTCCGATACGGGTTACATTGTCTTTGTTTGCCTGGGCGACAGGGAATTCCACACCATTGCCTCCGGGCCTCAACATATATGAATTGGCATGTCCAACAGGATCCATAATAATATCCGGCACCGAGTACAGGTTAAGAACTACGACCTTAGTTTGTTCCTGTCCATACTCTCCTTTATAAGTAAAAGTAATTTCAGCAGTAGTCGACGCGATATCAGTAGTATTTATCACAGTGAACTGAATGGGTGTACCTTGATCCGTATCGATTCCACCTGACCATGACGAAGGAGAAGCTATCGCCTTATCATTATCTTTAGTCAACACGGCTGTCCATTCGGCGTTCGAACGTACATATAGTGTATAGGTACTTCCATTGAGTTCATATTTATCTTCCGGAATTGCAATAAGGTTATAATGAATTTGACGTAGAAGAATAGTTTTAGCCGCGACATCACTGCCGTCCGTAACAACGTAATTGTAACGAGTCGATTTTTCAAGGAACGGATCTCCCGTTTCCTCGTGTACTTCCGAGTCGCTCATTTTTGTCGGAAGAATATTATGCAGCTGCGAGCCCCCTGCGGCCTGAGTGAAGTTTACAGGATCGTCATAACCACTTTCGTGATTAAAACTTATATTCGAGGTAGATACCGAACTTATCATAACAGGGGATTCTTCAGGCGTCCATTTAGCGTAGTAAATTTGCGGAGCCGCTACAAGTCCTCCAATCCCGCTGAGGAATACTAATTCCGATACCTCTTTACCGTCGTTATCGACAAGCTCCAGAGACAATCCGTTTTCGATTCCCTGGGTTACTTTAACGGTATAGACAAGCCTTCCGGCAGTGAATGTAAAATATCCTATCCTTTCTGTGTCATTCGGATTTTCATCGACATGGAATATAACTTCGTCCTTACTGTTTATTCCGCCAAACGAACCTGAGACAAATTGAAGCCAGGGGTATGCGGTGAGATCGAACCCTTCGACCCATCCTCCGGGATAATCGGTAGTAACGATTATACTGTAATTAGCATCCTTCTTCGGTACATAATACTCTCCCTGACTTACTCCAAGCATATACTGGCTGTCAAATACTACGTCGGTAATATCTCCTTCGTTTCAATAAAGAATCTCTACATCCATGTTTTGGGATTTGGAATCGAACGCTTCGTCGGGATCGGGATATCCGCTCCCCTTCACCGATACGATATTGACTCTATATATATGATTTCTCAACATAGGAAGGAATCCTACTATGTCGTTTTCTGAATTTCTTTCGAAAAAATCGACCCTGTAATAGGTCGTGGAAGATTCTCCTTGATAGCGCCCTCCGATAACGAGACAGGTAGCGTCGGAAGACTTACCTGATTCCACCGAGGGAGCTTCGAAGACATATGCTGCCGGAATATAATTTTCTCCGGACTCAGTCTTTGCTTTAACATTAAAGGGATCGCAGTATTTTGTATATGAACTCGGAAGCGACACCTTATTAACGATATAATTATCGCTATCCCATACATCGCTGTCCGCAAAGTAGGGAGCGACCTTCCCTTCGTTCAGATGGTTATATATGTAAATCTCGTCGAGCATAAAATCATCCTTGGCTTCATCGGTCGTAAGCCACACGTCGATTCTCGATACGGCTCTGAGCATCTTAATCGGATTTATATTTATATCGGAATCGTCGATAACAACAGCTTCGCTCTCTCCCCACATAGGAATATAGGTGAACTCCGTATCGGACGTAGCATACCACGCAAAATTATTTTCGAACATCAGATCGTCCAGAAGATCTTCTTTAAGTCTGAGAGAATCCTGCGATCCTATATTAGATACAGCACCATAAGCGTTAGCTATAAGCACGAATCTCTGTTTAAAATCTTTCTTAAAAATATTAACGTTAAATCTTTTATGGCTTGAAGTCGAAACATCCTGTATGGAATTTCCCTGGGCCTTATATATATAGTACTCTTTTACATTGTTAGGGTCTGTCTCATCCACCATGAATGCAAGTACCATTATATTTTTGATTTCGTTCTCCTGTTCGGTTCCCTCTATCCCAATCTGTCCGGCTGCGGGTGTCGGAAGCTGAATCGAAAAATTCACTGCCTGCGTGTCTCCGTCTCCGACGATTTCGGGAATGGACGCATCCATCCCTCTCTCATTCGTACAGGAGAACAGGAGCGCTAATGCACATGCTGTTATGCCGTGTAATATATTTCTCATATTATTCCTTTATTAGTAAAACATAAAATTCCAAGGATGGAAGCTATAAAGGAATTGTTACAACAAATAAGCCAAACAGAACATTTTGCGAAGCAATAATATTTCATGAACTGAACTTTATCCGCTATTGTCGAGGTGTTCGAAATAAGGCAGTTGTATCTATACATAACAAAAATAACGGAACCCTGTGGTTCCGTTATTTTTTGCAGAATTTATAGAATATCTAAAGCTGGTCTTCGATGTTCCAGACGAAAGCCCTAAGCCCCTGCATTTCCGTACGGGAATCCAGGTTTCTCAACGCATCCAGCAATGGCGCTACTTTATCGTCTTGCACTATTGTTATTATGGCAGAGTTCATCGCAGGCCATGTATGGTTGCCCATGTGAGGTTCTCCGGTGAAACTTCCGCGGCCGTGGACTGTTTCCACCTTCGTGTAACCCCGTATGTGCAATCTGTCCAAGATCAGATTAACCGGATCGGTCAATGCCTGATTATAGCTTATGAAAACTGATTTCATTTCGATTTTCGTTTTTAATTTATTTCCTCAATAAGTTTCAATTCTTTTTTACGGTCGCGTTTTAACCTTCCGGTACCGAATACGGAATAGACCACAGGAATTACGATAAGCGTAAGCACGGTTGAGAAGGTAAGACCTCCAATTACGGCAATACCCATAGGTCTCCATATTTCAGAACCTTCTCCGGCTCCGACTGCAAGAGGGACCATACCGAGGATAGTCGTCATGGTGGTCATCAGTACCGGACGCAGACGGGATTTACCAGCGTTTATTACGGCCATGTTGATCGACATCCCTCTGTCCCGAAGAAGATTCATGAAGTCCACCATCACAATACCGTTCTTCACCACGATACCCACAAGCATTATCGCTCCGATAAGTGCAATTATACTCAAGGGAGTACCTGTAAAATACAATGCCAGGAATACCCCTGTGAACGCAAACGGCAGGGATAACATGATAATGAACGGCATCCTGAACGATTCGAACTGCGTAGCCATCACGATATATACGAGAACTATAATAAGTATAAGGAGTGTGAACAGGTCGGCAAACGAATCCTGTTGATCCTCGTAACTACCTCCGAGTTCGATAAAGACCCCTTCCGGTATCTCTTCCTGACTGAGAATCTCCTGAATTCCCGCAACAACCTGACTCATAGCTGCACCTGAAAGAGTTATATCCACGGATACTACGCGCTGACGGTCTTCACGCTCGATAGTAGGCGGAGCTAACTCTTCTACTACCTTGCCGACATCCTTGAGTTTTATAGGATTGCCCAGGGAATTATAAATAATTATGTTCTCTATGTCGTCCACGCTGGTCCTGAACTCTTCCGCATAGCGTACCACAATGTCGTATTCATCTCCGTCTTCGCGATATTGAGAAGCAGTGAGTCCGTTTATACGGTTTCTTACATAGGAGGATACGGTTCCGGTAGTTAATCCGTAGTAAGATAATTTCTCGCGGTCGTAAATTATACGTAATTCAGGCCTCATCTCTTCACGACTTACCTGTATGTCGGCAGCACCGGGAACTTCGGCAAATTTTTTCTGAAGGTCGCGGGCAAGCGCATCTGTGATATCGAAGTCATATCCGAATATTTTGACACTGATATCCGCTTCGGTACCGCCAACGCTTCCGCCGGCTGTAACGCTGTATTCGTTTATTTCCGCAATATTGCCGAAGTCCTCCCTCATAAGGTCGGCGATCTCGAAGATACTGCGGTCGCGATCTTTGGTATCGGTAAGTTTAATCGTATAATTGATAATATGGGAACCTGTCTCCTGCATCGCAGCGAACGCGTTATCCGAACTTGCCGTACCGGCACTGGTCGAGATTGCCCATATCTCCGGATATTCCACCTTGAACAAGGAGTCGATGTGTCTTGCCACATTCATAGTGTATTCCACACTCACCCCTTGTTCCAGCTTAACGGTAGCGCTGATGCGTCCGTCATCCGACTTTGGATAGAACTCCGACGGGACTCTCTGCAGCAGGAATATACTCGATACAAATATGAGAACCGCAAGTAGAACTATGAACGTTCTGTGCCTTACCGACCATGTAAGAAGACGTGAATAGAAGTCGTCGAGCCAATCGAGGAATTTATCGATTGGTTTAAAGAGGATTTCAAGCCCTTTGTATGTATGCGTATTTTGAGCCCTGAGCATCAGGGAAGTGAGCATGGGGGTAAGAGTTATAGCGGCGATGGTGGATACCACCGTTACCAGCGATACAATCCATCCGAGTTCACGGAACATAATACCTGCCATACCGGAGAGCATGGTAAGCGGCATGAATACGGCGACCACGACGAGTGTTGTAGCGATGACCGCGAGCCACACCTCGTTAGTAGCGTATATCGAGGCTTCACGCGGCGAACTTCCCCGTTCTATATGCTTGGTAATGTTTTCAAGCACTACGATAGCGTCGTCCACCACCATACCAATCGCAATCGAGAGCGAACTCAGAGATATGATATTAAGCGTACGTCCCGTAACATACAGGTATATAAACGATACTATAAGGGAGACGGGAATGGTAAGTACGACAATAAACGTAGCCCTCCACCTTTCCAGGAAGAACAACACTACTATCATAACGAATATGAAGGCGTACATTACCGTTTCACTCAAACTGTTGATACTGTTTTTTATAGAATCGGACGTATCGATGATGACCCCTATCTCCACGTCGGAAGGGAGCGTCTTCTGGATATCTTCGATGGCATTCGTAACGTCGCGCGCGATATTAACGGTATTGGCACCGGATTGTTTCTGCACGATAATACGCACACCGAGTTTACCGTTGATTCGTTCGTCCAGCGTCGTTTTCTCAAGTGTATCTTTGACTTCCGCTACATCGGACAAATAAATTTGTTTACCGTCGATGGTTGTTATGACAATCCTTTTTAATTGGTCGCTGGAATCGAATTCTCCCATAGAGCGGATACTCAGGGTCTGCTGTCCGATATCGAGATTGCCTCCGGGAGTATCGACATTTTCAGAAGCGATCAACTGTCCTATTTGCTCGATCGAGAGATTGTAAGCCTCGATTTTTTTCGGATCGACGTTTACCTGAATTTCCCTCACCGGGCTACCCATCAAACTCACGGCACCCACACCGCTGATCCTGTTGAGGACATTGACGAGTTTTTCGTCGAGTATCTTATCAAGGGCGGGATAACTCTCTTCCGCAGTAGCATACAGGATAATAACAGGGATCATACTGGAGCTGAACTTGAATACCATAGGCGTCTCCACTTCGTCGGGCAGATCTGTCTGAACACGCCCTATAACGTCGCGGATATCGTTGGCGCCCTCGTTGAGATCGGATCCCCATTCGAATTCCAGCTGCACAAGAGAGATATTGTCCTGTGATTTCGATGTGATCTTCTTAAGATTCTCGACTGTATTGAGGTTATCCTCAAGGATACGGGAGACATTGGTCTCTATATCGGCTGCATTCGCTCCCTGATAGGTAGTCAGTACCGTAATGGTAGGGATATCCATATCGGGATACATATCTATCGACAGGTTCCTGAGCGAAAACAGACCGAACACTATAACACCGATAAATATAAGTATGGTTGATATAGGTTTCCTAACGGACGTTTCATATATTTTCATGTTTTTCTTCTTTTTTAAGTTTCAAAACGGACTTTGCCGGAGCATCCGGCTTCGGTCTCTATTTGGATATTTCCACTTCGGTTCCGTCGAGAAGTTTCTGCATTCCCGCAATAACGACTTGTTCGCCTGCACTTATACCGGAATTGATTTCGATATTCGATCCGATTATCCTGCCTGCGTTCACTACTCTGCGGCGTGCGGCACCATTCTCAACTACAAATACATAACGTTCGTTCGATCCCATCTGTTTTTGCACGGCAACATCCGGCACGAGGACCTTTTCCATATCTCCGAAGTTAAGCGCAACCCTTGCGAACATACCGGGACGAATTTTCATATCGCCGTTAGGGATAGTAATTTCGGTCACGAATGTCCTGGTAGCGGCGTCTATCGCAGGATAAATAAGCGAGACACTGCCTGTGAATATCTCTCCGGGATAGACGTCGAGCGTTACTTCCACAGGCATTCCCACATAAACCTGAGGGAAGTAGGTTTCGGATATGTTTACCTGAACCTTAACCCGGTCCATCTGCATAACGGTAAGAATACGTTCTTCAGAGGCAGAGTAAACATCGCCCGGATCGTAAACTCTCTCTGTCACTATACCGTCCACCGGAGAGAGTAGGCTGGTATTCTCTTCGAGATTATCGATAGCGTGCTGTGCCACGTTTACCTGCGTCTCCATCTGGTCGAGCTGCTGTTTGGATATACCGCCTTCGTTGTATAGATTTCTGTAACGGTCGAGATCTGCGGTAAGGTTATCCAACTGTACTCTCGACTGAAGAAGCTGGCTCTTATCCATCTCCACGAGAAGCTGCCCTTTGCGGACTCTGTCACCGACTTCGACATGGATTTTTTCTATACGGCCTGCCACATTGGGACTTATTTTATTATTTTTATACGGTTGAATCGTACCGGTAAATTCTTCCTTATTCTCGACAGTTCCGGTCACGGCAGTAGTAGTCTTTACAACCGGAAGTTTAACCTCTTCCACTACGGTGGTATTTCCGCCTCCACAGCTGGTCATCAATGCCAATACTGCCAACAAACCTGCATTTTTTACAATAATGCTCGTTCTCATTTTAATATATTTTACGTTTAACATTTATTCTGTCCTCCCAATGATCTCTTCGTAATCGGCAAGCGCGCTCATATAGTCGTATATGGACTGTGAGAAGTTGAGGTCCGCCTGAAGCAGCGCCATTTGCGCGGCATTTAGTTCCACGATGGTTCCGGCTCCTACATCGTATCTTGTTTTGGCAATACTGTACCCCTTCTGCGCCTGTGTCCGTGTGGATTCGTTTGCGGCCATTTGTTCTTTAGCCTCAATAAGATTGCTTATCGAAGTTTGGGCCTGAACGTTTACGCTCTCTTCGAGATACTTCCTCTGGGCCTCGAGCTGACGGATATTATTTTTGATCTGCCTCTCTCTATTTATGTTGGTAAATCCTGAGAATATAGGAATATTGAGTTGTAATCCGACGAGTGAAGTACCTCTCCAATCGTAATGTCCGATCTTTAAATCGTTGCTCTGCGACAGCACGCTATACTGCGCCACGGCGCTGATATTCGGGTATCTCTGAGCTCTCTGTATCTCGAATTGTTTCTGAAGTATCTCACGTTGAATGTCGAGTTGGCGGAGATCGGTATTACCGGATAAATCGACATAAAATTCCCAAGCATCGCCGACGTAGTCCCTGAATTCGTACAGGTCTTCCCGAAGCACCAGATGCGTGTCGATCGGAAGCGACAAGAGCATGTTAAGCATCAGTCTGGTAACACGGATGCTATTCTGAGTCTGGATAAGTGTCGGTTTAAGATTGTTCAACTGGACCTCCGCAGTAATGAGGTCGTACTCGGAAGATAATCCCTGATTGTAGGAGTTGCGGGTATCGTTCACCACAACTTCGGCATATTCGATATTTTTCTCTATCACTTCAAGCGAACTCTCGGCAAGGAGGATCGATAAGTAGCTCTTTTTTACTTGGTTGACCAACGTTATTTTAGAGGCGCGCGCCGCTTCTACGGCTGCCACCATCTGCTCCTCATTGAGCTGTAAGGTTTTGTATACGGTAGGAAGATATAGTGGAAGAGCCAACGATACCGTTCCGGTGTAGCTGTGGTCGAATCCCATACGCATCGCTCCTCCGGTTCCCGCGCCGAATATACCTTCCGGCATGAACATTACCGAGTTTTGGAGGTTGTAATTGTACGTACCTCCGCCTGTAATATTGGGCAGAAGATTCCCCATGGTTTCTTTTCTCACATACTCCTGCCTCTCGATCTCTAATTCAGCTATCTGAATGGTAGGGTTATCGTTCAGAGCGATCTTAATCGCTTCATCGAGGGTAATCTCTACCCTCTGTTGTGCCGTGGTCTGAGTGAGAACCAGCACCGTGGACACGGACATCAGCAACAAAATTCTTCTTATCATATTTATTTTCGGTTTTTCATTTCAGCTATTTTCTCATCCATTATCGCGATACCTTTATCGGTCGATATACCGCGGAAGAAGTAGATGATAATATATCTGAACGCTTCAATTACAGATATTTTTTTGATTATCAGTATCTCCGGACGCGACAAAATATTATAAATCGTTTCCATTATCAGGAATACTGCAAAATCGAAATTAGTATCAGGACTTATTATCCCCTGTTCCACTCCCCTTTCGAGAGCTACTTTCATCTTTTCATAGGCTCGTTCATACTGTGTTCCTATTTTAGCTTCAAAAATATCAGGATAATATTTTTTCATATCCATTCCAACTTTGATCCGGCTCTGAAAATGCTCATCCATATTCATCATAGTTATGAAGATCTCCTCGATTATATTGGAGGTTTTACTCTTCATCTCTTCCTCATATTCTATATGAGTCTGTATCATCCGGTCCACACTGGCGGCAAGCAGTTCCTTTTTATTAGAAAAATTCTCATAAATCGTCCTTTTAGAGATTCCGATACTGGCAGCCACTTCGTCCATGGTCACGTTCTTCAATCCGTATTTCAAGAACAGGTCCATGGCAGAATTGATTATCTTATCCCTTATTTCCATTTTTTTTATAATTTTCTGCGAATGTATTAAAGAAAACTAAATAAGTAAAAAAAGTTTCCTAATTTTTCAAAAATTAACATTAAATTAACACATGAATAAAATATTTACATACGCGTTAAATAATAATGTTACGGTGTAATTTTTATATCGTTACTACATCGTTTTTATTGTATTTTCTTGGAATTAATTACTATGCATTTTGGAAGATTATAATTTAAAACAAATATATACAGTGGTTTATACGGGCTTTACAGACTTTAATTCATTAGCCGCCAAAAAATTTTCGGATTCGATATATCTGTCTCCGGTACCAAAACCGTTATAGGAAAATATATAAAATAAAAGTAACTTTGTAGCTAAATTTTCAATATATGAGTTGTGACAACTGTAAGAAAAATAACTGTAAATTAAATATAGGACGCGGGTGCTGTTTTATCTCCGACGGAGAGGACACTAAAGTATCCGTATGTGCAGGGGGAAGTAAACTGAATGCGTACGATTGGCTGGAAGATTACCCTAATAACAAACCTGACGATATATTCGAGATACAATTCAAGAATACCCGCAAGGGTTATTACAGGAATGTAAATGATCTGCCTCTGAGAAAAGGCGATATCGTTGCCGTGGAATCGAATCCAGGCTATGATGTAGGTATAGTCTCACTTTCAGGAGACATCGTTTATAAACAGATGAAGAAGACCGGATTCAATACCGCTAATGCAGAATTCAAGAAAATATACCGTAAGGCAAAACCTGCGGATATCGAAAAATGGCAGGAAGCAATAGCGCTCGAACATCCTACGATGATCCAATCGAGACAAATCGCCGCGGACCTGAACCTCAACATGAAGATTGGAGACGTCGAATATCAGGGAGGCAAACTCAAGGCTATATTCTATTACATTGCGGACGAGAGGGTGGATTTCCGCGAACTCATTAAAATATTCGCGGAGAGATTCCGTATACGCATCGAGATGAGGCAGATAGGAGCGCGTCAGGAGGCGGGACGCATCGGAGGAATCGGTTCATGCGGACGCGAACTGTGTTGTGCTTCGTGGATATCGAATTTTGTCTCGGTAACTACTAATTCGGCAAGGGTACAGGAGATATCGCTCAATCCGCAGAAGCTGGCAGGACAGTGCGGCAAGCTCAAGTGCTGCCTGATATACGAACTCGACACTTATATCGACGCGCGCAAGGAATTTCCGAGAATACACGCTCCTCTCGAGGCTATGGATGCTAACTATCACCTGGTTAAGACAGACATATTCAATCGCACGATGTACTTCAGCAGCGATCCGCATTCGGCCGTAGCCTCGATTCCCGTATCTATCGAGAGGGTAAACGAAATTATCCGCATGAACCGCAAAGGTAAAAAAGTCGATAATCTTGTCGATTACAGCAATACCGCTAAAAAAGAAGTCGAGCCGGATTACAGGAATGCGGTAGGCGAAGACAGCATCACCCGCTTCGACTCAGGAAAAAAACCGCGTAAGAACAGGAACAGAAAAAATCAGAGCAACGGCAATAACGATAATAACCGGAAAGGAGAACGGCCTGCACCTATTCAGGGTACTGCCTCTAAAGATAACGATCCGCCTAAGCGTCAGCCTGCTAAAAAAAATAATAAATACCGAAACAAAAAACCTAAAAATACCCAACAGCAATAACATGAGATTTTTGGTATCGATTGTACCGGTATTACTTTTCTTTGCGTCCTGTAAGAACGAGAATAACATACATTTTACAGGGATAACAAATACCGGCTGGAGCAGCGGCCAGCCGGCTTATGTTTATTTTAACAATACGGATACCACAGCATTCTGCGACATTTTCATTCTTTTAAGAACTACGGAACTTTTCAAATATGATAAATTAACTCTCATTATCGAGACAATGGATCCGGGATATCTCTGTCTGGTCGATACTGTTACGATACCGATAACCCAAGTCGGAAGTATTCCTATATCCGGCGATACGGAATCGCTATACATGTCCAAAGTAAAATTCCTCAGGAACGGGGAGTATAGAATGAAATTCACTCATACTATGCCGGATGAAATGATTCAAGGTATATCCGGCATAGGAATCAGGATAATAGAAAATGGGGAAAAATAAATTTAAAAGATTCAGGGAAAACGAGACCTTCCAGTGTCTTCTACAACCGGAATTCGGTGAAATATTCAACAAAGATCATCGGATCAAGGGGAATTGGCGGCAGGATTTCTTTAAAAACCAAAATCCTTTATGCCTCGAATTAGGATGCGGACGGGGAGAATATACCGTCGGTTTGGGAGAACGTAACCCCGGAATCAATTACATAGGTGTAGACATCAAAGGCGCGCGTATGTGGCGGGGCGCTAAGACAGCGACCGAGAACAAGATGCCGAACGTGGAATTTCTGCGGACAAGGATCGAGTTTATAAATTCATTTTTCGATGAAAAAGAAGTCGATGAAATATGGATCACTTTTCCTGATCCGCAGCTAAAGAAGGGACGCGAAAAAAAACGTCTAACCTCCGCTGCTTTTTTAGAGATGTATTCGAAATTTCTAAAACCGGAAGGTATTATTCATCTTAAAACCGACTGCCTGCCGCTTCACGATTACACAAAACAGGTGATAGAAACGAATGAACTCGAAATAATAGAAGAGAATACCGATATATACGGAACAGGATTTGCAGATGAAATACTGTCGGTTAAAACAACTTATGAGGAATATTATCTGAAGCTGGGAATTCCGATTACATACGTAAGTTTCAGATTAAACGGCAAAAAGGCTTTTACAGCACCGGAAATACCGGAATAACGATAAAATTTTCCGAATTTATTTGCATAAACAAAAAAGACGTTTTATATTTGCACTCGCAAACGGGAAATAACAGTACCGCAAAGCATTCCTCAATAGCTCAGTTGGTTAGAGCACCTGACTGTTAATCAGGGGGTCCAAGGTTCAAGTCCTTGTTGAGGAGCCTGAAAATGAAAGAGTTACAACGAAAGTTGTGACTCTTTTTTGTTTTTGCCCCACGAATTTGCCCCACAACCGGACCGTTAAAATTTCATATTATTTAAACATCCACAATCACCCTCTCCACGATATAAATTTTCTTAATTCTTTCACTCGGAAGGATTATATCGTCGAAGTTCTCCGGGTCGAGAGTGGTAAGCCGGTATTCGTCCGGATTGTAGGTCGAACGGACTTTGCGGATGAGGGAGTAGCTTTCGGTTACGATCAGATAGAATTTACCGAAGATGATCTTCCCGTCAAATGGTCGGAGCAAAACTATCGCCCCGACCGGGATCTTTGGTGATAAGGATTCATCGGTGTTGACGGTCGCTAATTCCGCCCTTTGTGCGATGCTTTCCCCCAAGTGGATGACATGGTCGTCCGGATTATTATCAAGGCCGCAGAATGGCGGAAAAACCTTAAATAGAGGGATGCTGATAATCTTTTCGTCGTCCGCTACTATTTCCTCCTCATCCGGTAATTCCACTCCCATCACCAACCATGTCACCGGAAACCGGGGATAATGAGCATGGATCTGCCTTGCCAATGTTTTGCTGATCCCGTGATTTCCCTTTTTGATCTGATAGAGATTTTCCAACCGTTTCAACCCGATATGATGGGCGAAACTGTTCACGGTCATTCCGGCCGAGCGGATCACCATTTGGAGCCGTAGCCAATCGGTAGTGAAAGATTTTTCCATGATTATCCGTGATTTATAAGGCTTCTGCCTTTCTGGGTTTCACATAGGTTAATTATCTCACGACCTTGCCTTTGGGCAAGTTTAACAGTGTAATGGGTTCCTCCTGGTTGGCCGTCGTAATAACATACCACCACGGAACAATGGTCGATCAGCACTTCGTTGCGCCGATGGAATACACCGGAATAGTACCGGGAGGAAACGGTTAGGTGGCTGTCGGCCATCTTCAAAACGTTTCGGTGTTCGGCCTTCCAGTACGGATCGAACCGCTGGGGCTGTTCCAGGAATGGCATCACGGCAATGAGTTAGAGATGGGAGAATGTATTTTGCGCCAACAGTACGGCACGGGCGGCCATCAAGTCGAATCCCTCGGCCATACCCGTCAGAAATATGGTGAATCCCCTATTTGCAAGGCTGTGAATGGTGGTGAGAAGACGGGCTTGTACTTCGGCGAATAACAGGGAATTATCGGGATCGGATTGTGTGATTTTATACGGGCGGTAGCCGGTAAAGGCCACCGTTTTTGACGGTTGGATAAAATTTGGGTGCATGGGATGTGGGTTTGGGATTTGAGAAATTGAATAAATAATATCCCAACGCTTTATAAAAAAGCGCAGGAGCAAGTTTACAGTACGGCATAAAGGTCGTTTAACCTTTATATCTTTTTGCCCCTGCGGTCAGAGCAATATCAAATGTTTCCACAAAGATAGCATACTTTTAATTTTATTTAATTGTTTCTACAACCACTAAAACAATCATATATGATTGTATAGTTGCAAATATAAACGTATTTCTTTGAAGTCAATCATAAATGACAGAAATTATGCTTGACAAAATAGAAGTACGGAAAGAATTGGGTTTGCGAATCAGGGAATTACGAAAGAGACAAAATATTTCCATTAAAGATTTTGCTTATAAGATAGATATGGAATACAACAATCTTATAAGAATAGAAAAGGGCAGAACCAATCTCACAATAGCCACTTTGGTTAAGGTAGCCAATGGGTTGGGAATAGATATGATCGAACTTTTCAAAAATGAATCCGCACGGGATTAGTTATATCCTAAAGCATTTTCTATGTTTATCCTTTGGCTCTAAGCTCTTTTCCCATTCCGGTATATTTTCCCTTCGTTTTTCCCGGAACCAATGAACGTGGTCTTTCCCGTCGATGTGGAGCAGAACCCGGGCTTCATTCTTCTCATCCACGCTTAGTTTTGCCGTCGAGCCGTCGGCGTTGAAAGACCGGTTAAACTCGTTGGAATAAAGTTCCCCCCTCACCTCGACGGTTTCAAAACGGAAAAGTTTTTTGACCTGGTCTTTCGCAAAACCTATCACCCGTAAGAAGTTCTCTAATTTCAATAAGTTCCGGAGGTATGGAAACAGTCTATGCAGATGGTCCAACTCCGAATCCCTCTCCGCAATGATCCGGTCTTTATCCTTTACCTCTTTTTCATGGCGGGCTTCCATTGCCCCCATTGCGGCATCTTTTGCCCGGATCACAGCGTCCTTTTCAGCGATCTCCTTTTGAAGCTCCCCGATCTGTCGTTGATACTCCGGTCCTTTGGTATCGTTGAAAAGCGTTCCCACTCTATCCGCCGCCTTCATCAACGTGTTGGCGGTTTTCGCCTTTAGCTCTTTTTTCCATACCGTTTTATCGAGTTGTAAGATTTTCTGTTCGGTGGCGGCCAGTCTTTTCTCTTTATCCTTCAGACAACCGTCCATATGGAAGAATTTGTCCCGGGCGTCATCCCGCTGTTTATACCAATCTTCGACTTCAGATTTAAGCGAATCCCGTTCTTTTCCTAACTGTCGGTAGTGTTCCCGGGTAGAAATATGTCGAGCCTTAGAGCCGTCGACGCCCCGTTGAAGTCCGTACTTCGCCATCATCAAAGCGTAGGTATCTTGATACTCTTTCAGTTTGGTGCGGTTCATCACATCGTCGGCGCAAAGCCTTGGGCGGTTCGGGTTTTTCTTCCGGTACTTCTTGGCCGGCCTATCCCGCTCTTTTGCCTGACTGGTTTTTCTTCTTTCACCGGTCACTATCGGTACGACGGTCGCATGGAAGTGCGGTGTTTTCTCGTCCATATGCAAGACGGCGGAAACGACATTCTCCTTTCCGTAGGTTTCGTTTAATCATTGAAGGTTATCAGCACACCATTCGTCGAGTTTTCCGGCTTGCTCGATTCACTTCATATCCTCATGCGTACCGGACAACATGAGCCGGATGGCTCGGACTTGATCGTGTGTAATCTTACGTTTAATGCCTGCCGATGCGATGCGGTGTTGAATGGCCTGCGTCCGGTCAGTCACACCAGGCGGGAGCTGGATCAGTTCCCGGTTCAGGTGGGTGCGTTCCGGATCCGCATTTTTCGGGTTTATTTTTCGTTCGATGTGGGCGGTCATCCCGCTATCGTTTCCTTTGGCTTTTTCGAGGTGCAATACAACGTATCCCATGATCGTAGTTTTTTCGGTTTGTGGAGTCGGTTTGGTCGCACCGTCCGGTTACGAAGTTTCCGGCGGTGCGTCCGTCCATCGGACGGACCGGGGTTTCCAAAGGGGTTTCCCCTTTGGCTTATTGGGGCATTTTCAGCGTCACGAAGTGATGCGGGAAAGAAAATGCCCTAATAAACTAGGGCGTTTTGGAAACGGCCCCGTGGCGAGGTTCGGGCAGATTGATCGCATACGGTGGGTTCGGGGTGGTCCGCCGACCGCTTACCCTGACGTCTTGCAATCTTGAAGTCTGAAGTCTCGCAGTCCTGCAGTCAGCACTCTTGTACTCTCGCAGTCTTGAAGTCTGCGGTCTTGAAGTCAGCCGTCACGCAATCTTGCAGTCAGCAGTCTTGAAGTCTTGCAGTCTGACGTCTTGCATTATCTCCGTCTTGCAGTCTTGATGTCTTTCATTCTCACACTCTCGACGAGGATTCGGGTCGCTGTCCACTCGGAGATCCATAAAAATCTCGGAGTGGACAGCGACGACCGCTCACTTCCGGTAACGCATTTTTCTCCTTGCGCTTTCAGCCAAAATTCTTGCCTGCTCAGAACGACGATCTGTCGGATCATCTAAATTGAGTTCCATCCAATTCATAATTTCTTTGCGGGAGAAAATCAACTTTCGTCCGAGCTTACGGTGCGGTATCTCGTTTTTAGAACTCAATTTATAGAACTTCGATTTGGAGATATCATACCCTTGTTCGGAGAGGAAAGATAATAGTGAATCGAAATTCATGGTATCGGGTTCAGGCTTCTTTTCGGATTTAAGTTCCGTTACAAATTCCCGGATTACACCACGCAAGAGCGAACGGAGTTCATCCTCCGCAATAACAATTATTCGTGTCATAGTAAAATATATTAGGTGTTTACTTTGACAGCATTCATTTCTCCAACTCCTCGGTATTGAACCTTAAGGAATGGCCTTTCTTAATATAGGGAATTTTGTTGTGATGTACGAGTTCGTAGATGTAGCCTTTTTTATAGCCTGTGATCTCGCACGCCCGGTCGATTTTGACCAGATCGGATGTGGGTGTTGTTCAATTACGCTGGGTCAGCGTCGAAAGATTGTTCGTTAATGACTGCATCATGCTTTCCAGCCGTTCCAGTCTGCCGTTGATCGTTTCAAATGGATTATCCATGCAAATACAATATTATAAATTAGTATAATACAAAGATAAGCATAAAATTCCGGGATTGATACTAGGAGGCCGTTGTGGGCCGTATTAGGCCGTAACCTAAATTGTTTTGATTTCTCTATGAATACATATTTATAAGGTATCGATTATGATTCTTCTTTAAAATAAATTTGGTAAAAACTCATATCCATATTTTCATCAAATCCTTTCTTGATTCTCTGTCTATCTCCATGAATATAAATGTGAAAATTTCTATCCAACTTAATTACACTTTTAAACCTGCGCTCCTGTTTTTTAAGTGCTTGGTTTGAAATCTCAAAAGAATCCGAGATCTCAATGTTATTTTCGTTTTCATATTTTGCTTTAAACCGAGAATAATCTTCTATTATTTCGGGTTGTTGAAAGACCGTTTCTTTAAAATCCTGGGAATTAAATTCCTCTTTTTCTTTAAAATAAGAAACAGATTTATTTAAAAATTCAGCTTGATCTGCTTTATCAATTTCAAAATTTTTAGGTAATTCTTTTGTTATGAAATCCTTAAAGACGGCCAATGCCTTGTCTGTTTGGAAATAATTATTTTCACACTGTTTAATGTGCAGGAAACCATCCAACCAATACTGAGTATCTCCTTTATTTTTGTCAATAATAGAAACTAAATAACCGTTATCTTTTTCTAAATTTACAATTATAGCTCCTTTATCAAGTTTATTAATATTAATACCATTTTCCCCTTCAACAGTATAAGCATTACCTGATTGATAGACTTTCAGAAATGTTTCAGTATTCTCAGACTTAAAGAGACCTATAGCTTGTGCTGTCTGCCCATTAATTTCACACTTATCAAATAAAACTACGTAAAAATCCCCATCCTTGATATTCTGATGAGTAGAGTTTTCAAACAAGTGTTTCGCAAGATTTAAAGACTCTTTGAAAAATAAATTCTTATCCTCAAATATATTTGAGGAGTAATTAAAAACTTCATTGAAACTTAAATCAGATTGATGATAAAAATTATATACCTCGTTTATTTTCAAAAAAGGAGTCGTGAAAAAGTGAAGTAATAATGACAAAACTTCACTATCTAGATTAAGAGGATCTTTCGATAAAATAAGTTGACCATCTGTTAATTTATTATTCACTCGGTGAATAATAATATTTTCTATTTTACTATCCTGAAAGGAAATCATCTTGTTAAGACTCTTTAACCAATAAATAAAAAGTATGCATAAAATATAGTGAGTCTCTGATTAACCAAAATAAAACACCAAGCCAAAATGAACACAGAATCTTATCAAATGCAGGGAATAAATGGGTCTCACTATCATTAAAAATTCCGATATCAATACTCCCGATTACAAATGAATAAAAAGATAAAAGAAAAGATAAAATTACAGTTTTTTTATTGAAAGCTATAAATCTTTGATAAAGTTTTTTATCTGATTTCAACCAAGAAATTGTATTAGTATCACTTTGAATTATAATGGCTAGTACAGTTAAAAGAAAACCAAAAATACATAATCCCATAGCGGGAAATTCCTTTATAAATTGTTGAAAAAAGACGAGGGTTGGCGTAAAGAAATAATAAGATACGAAGAACACTATTAGACCTAATAGAATTCCCCCTATTTTTTCATTCCACCAACTTAATCGTTTGTTCCTATTGCTACTCATTGGAATATTTGCTGTAATTCTGGTTGAAGTTTATTATAGACATCTATAATTCCTGCAATTCTTTCTCTTTCTTGTAAATCACGATGAATACGAATGTCCTCGATTGAGAAGTTTACCTTGAATGAATCTCCTATAAAATCTATAGGCTTCAATTTCCTCGAGTCTTCTTCATCTTCAGAGTAACCTTCAACCTTTATCGTTTCAATGTTTTCACGACATCCGGAGAATCTTAACCCCAGAAGGAAATCTACCGTTTGACGGATGTATTTCCCATTTAAACCTTGAGGGTTTAATTTTTTAGTTAAAGAAGATTGCTCAATCGTCAAACATGAACTATGGCTTTCTTTAGCAGCAATTAACTGGGCTTTGATAGTACTATTGACTCCTCGATCTTCACTGTCCAATCGACTTAATAAGGCCGATGGGTTATAAACTTCAATTTTAAAGTTCTTAAAGTAATTCATTCTCTCAAACCGTTTATAGGCGGACTCTCTTAAAACAGGTATTATTTTTATCGAGAATCTTGACGAATAATCGGCATTCCAATTTCGATATATAAAATTCTTAAATTGATTAATAAAGCAACCGTTACGATTAACTTCATACAAAAACAAACCGGTCACTTTATTAAATAAAAAAATATTTGCAAAAACCAATCCTTCGTCTGGCTCAATTTCTATGGGAGTTATTCTTTTCTCACTTGGTTTATGTTTAGGTGGAATCTCTTTATTTTGGGTTGTTATCATCATTCCAATTAAACAATTCTCAATATTTGATTCAAATAATCGAAGTTCGAATAATTTACCATAATATGTAGAAGAAGAATTGTCGAGTTTAACTAGCTCTTCTTCAACAGTTGGATTCATTGGATCATTAACATCTTGAAATTCTAAAGTAAAGTTTAACACCTCTACGTTTCTTTGCTTTTTCCCCATAGTATTCAAATTTAGGCTTTTAGCAAATATAGCAAAATCTACAAATCTTATGCAAGATATAATTATAGAATTGAAATCAATTTCTCTGCCGTTTTCCCTTTTCTTTTCCTGCGGGAAGGAAGCGAGGTAGTTTTTCGTGGTTTTGATGTTGCTGTGGCCGAGGCTTTCGGAGATTTCTTCGATGGAGGTTCTCATGAATTTTAAGATTGTCCTGGAGCAGTGTAATCTCCGAGTTTGGGGTAGTCATGCCTTTAAGGTTTTACCCAATAAACTACCCTAATTAAAAATATAAAACCTATATTTGTAAAATTTAATGTGCCGATTGGATCTTATTGCTTTCACTAATTGTAGTTATGTAATATAAACCTCCATATAAGATTACAACTAACATCATTGACTTAGTGTCGAGAATAAGCGAGGCCGTAGGGAGTTTTTACGGACAGGAAGACCTGCGCCTGCACCGGATAAACAGGATAAAGACCATCCAAGGTTCGCTCGCTATCGAGGGCAATACATTAAGCACCGATCAGATCACTGCCATTCTTGACGGTAAGCCGGTTATCGCTCCGATCAATGAAGTTCAGGAAGCGCGCAATGCGATTAAAGCTTATGGATTGATCGACGAATTCAATCCGTATAGTATAGACGACCTGTTAAATGCAAATATGATCATGGAAACAGGCCTAATCGACGATGCCGGACGTTTACGGGCACAGGGTGTCGGGGTAGCATCCGGTGAAGATATTATCCATTATGCTCCCCCTGCCGATCGTGTACCTCATCTAATAAAAGATTTGTTCGAGTGGCTGGGCGAAACGGATGAACATCCACTTATAAAGAGCAGTGTATTTCACTACGAATTTGAATTTATACATCCTTTTTCTGACGGTAATGGAAGAACCGGCAGACTTTGGCAAACGTTGATCCTTAGTAAATGGCGTTCAATATTCAAGAACCTGCCTATCGAAAACATTGTTTACAAATACCGCAAGGAGTATTATCACGCTATTGCGATAAGTGGAGGTGAAAGTGGCTGTACACCTTTTATCGAGTTTATTTTGGGGGTAATAGATGAAACCATGGCCGGGCAAAATGCCTATCCTTTATCTACACGAGATAAGATTTTAATTCAAATCCGTAATAATCCGAAAATCACCCGGAATGATTTAGCGGGCATAGTAGGCGTGAGTTCTGACGGCATAAAGTATCATCTGCAAAAAATGACAAAGGAAAGGGTCATTATCCATCGGGGTTCGACCCGAAGCGGGTATTGGGAGATTGTGGATGAATTGTAGTCTCTTGTAGCAAACTTCGCCAAATCAATATTAACAGATATTTAACATTGCTTTGGCAACAATTACAACAATGCCACCAACTTCTCCGCCGTCTCCCTTTTCTTTTCCTGGGGGAAGGATGCGAGGTAGTTTTTCGTGGTTTTGATGTTGCTATGGCCGAGGCTTTCGGAGATTTCTTCGATGGATGTACCCATGTGTTTGAGCAAGGTGGCGTATGTGTGGCGGGCCATGTAAGTAGTAACTTTTACCGGAAGTTCGAGTTTGTTCGATAGGGTTTCCATGTATTGGTTCACGCTCCGGGTGAAATTCTTGTTCGCTGTATGTTTTTCTTCGGCGGTCATAGCGTCATTAATCGCCGGAAAGATATATTTGTTCGGATCTTCCGGCTTACTCCCCCATTCCTCAATGATCTTCCTGGCGGGTTCGGATAAATATACCTCGATAGGGGTTTTGTCCTTCTGCGTGCGTTTTGTTTTTGATCGGAGAAAATGGATAAATCCGTCTTGAACATCCCGATACCTCAACTGGCAAATATCCGCCATGTTCATTCCGTTACAGTAGAAACTAAATAGCCAAATATCCCTGGCGTATCGTGCCTCATCGGACATGTCGGCATCATCTCTGATCTGCTGTAATTCCTCTCTTTTCAAAGCCTTTTTGATGTTCCTGCCCTCCGGGATTTCGTATTTCTTCTTAGGCTTTGAACCGAACGGATATTCTTTTGCGGTAATTATCTCTTTATCTTTCGCGATGTTCAGGATGGTTCGCAAAGCACGCATATACATTCCTACGGTTGTGGTTGTCCGCCCTTTGTCGAGCATGTACTTTTCATAGCCCTCCAAAAATACCGGAGTGATCCTTTTGCATTTCAATGACGGAGCAAACGCTTTGAATGATTTCATCGCCGTTTCATAGGCGTTCGCATTTCCGATCCGTTGGGCGGTTCGCAAGTCCGAGATATAGGACTCGAAGATTTTATAGACATCCGTAAAGTCCTTCACCTCTTTCGGGAGCTTGCCAAGGAACCGGGATTCAAAGTCAGCAAAATCGAAATCCGACCCAAGGGCTTCGACAATTTTTTCAGCCTTACCTTTCTGAAGATTGATCTGTTTCCGGACCTCTTTGAGATCCTCATCTCTCAACCGATCCCCGTTCATTTTATCCCATTGTTCGGGTGTCAAATGATATTTTAAAGAGTAGCGATTTTTAACCCCTCCAAAGTAAACGACAAGTTTAACGGACTGGGTTCCGTTCTTCCGGGTACTCCGTTTATCGAGTTCGACTCTTACCGTGGCTGTCTCCATAATCGTTCGGTTTTTTCTCGTGGGGCAAATTTAAATTTGCCCCAAAATTTGCCCCACAAACATATAAAAAGTTGCCAAAATAACCAAACGAAGAAAGCCGAAACACGCTTCTATAATATTGATTTATTGATACTTACAAAAGTATTTCGGAGAAGAACAAAAATAAACAAAACTCAAAAAACATGACTGTTAATCAGGGGGTCCAAGGTTCAAGTCCTTGTTGAGGAGCCTAAACAAAAAAGAGTTACGATTAAAATCGTAACTCTTTTTTGTTTACTCGGTTGTTATAGAGGATGTGTTTAACCGGATAAGTGTTATCCTTGGGCATCCTCCGGTTGTCCAATGCGTAATCTATTCGTGCTTTCATATTCAATAAGTTTTGTCATAGCTTCAGGACAAGTATATGAAACACTTTCGAGACACGCGAGTCAATAAAGTGTAGAATATCAGATTTTTAGCATAGAATAAATGGGAATAACAAAATATGAGAAGGAATATTGATACAGTTTATAAGTGACTTAAAAATCCATCTTTGGATAAGTTGTTTGGTAAAACGGCATCCAAATATTAAAGTTTAAATTTACGACCTATTTTCCCCTTTAGCAACATTTCGTCTGAATTGAACAGAGCAACCTTGTTTATAAAAATATTCTCCTTTGTTATGAATCTGTCATAGAAAAATACCATAATATTAAGGATAAATAACGCTAAAAACCCTGCTATTCCGGTTACTTTATTTGTAATATCAGTACCTCCAATTACAAACAATGAGGCAATTCCTGCCACTGCATTTAATGTCCCATGGAAGATGGCAGCAGTGATTACCGTTTTTGATTTTATTACAATATAAGTAATTACAGGAGATAGCAAAATACACCATATTACCATCATCCCTATACCTAAAATGGGATGTTGGGGATAATTATGTCCCATTGCGATTAATGGCCAATGCCACAAACCCCAAACTATTCCTATAAACAAAGAAACAGGTAAAAATTTACCACCTTTTAATGCTTCAAGAAGATAACCTCTCCAACCAAGTTCTTCGCCTAATGCAAAAAAAGCATTAATCGTGTAACCAGCAAAAATAGCTTTAAGAAGTATTTTTAATATATAACCTATTACAAATACTTCTTGTTGGCTTGTTTTATCTGACAAAAGTAATTTACTTATTGAAAATGAAACATCTGGAAAGAAAATATTTATTCCTAAAGTAAGAAAAGTAAAAATAATAGGAAATGCTCCTGCTATATAAAACCATCGATTAAAACGGAATGATATTATGACCCTTCTTAATGGTTTTTCTTTTGATCTTTTATTAAGAATATATGCACAAATGGCAGGTATCCACATATATATCATTCCGAAAAGTGTATAAGCTGGTCCAGATGCTTCACGTAACCCTAATAAAAATGCTGCTGTAGCTAATATCCAACTTGTAAGATATGTAAAAATAATAAAGTAAATAGCTGTTTTCATACAGTATAGTTTATTCCTTCGCTCTTGACAAAAAAAATCATGTGGAATTACATTTTGTTAGGTAAAAATAATATATATAATGTAATAAATAATGAATTAATTTAAGCATTTAATACCAAGGAAGAACCTGTAAAGTATTTCAAGTATAACTTAATAATGAATCATTACAAGGCTTGGAATCAATCGAACGGGAGAATCCCTTCTCGATATTCAGAACTTGGTTATAAAGATGAAGTAGTAAACTATAGTATTGCTATAAATTCACTATTAAACAGTTCATTATTGATGAAAATTCCGCAGAAAAATTGAAATAGTTACTGTTTTTCGGTTTCATAATTATCAATAAATATTTCCAAACGTTTTTTGATTATTTTAATATCCGAATAATATTCTGTATTATCAGATCGATTAAATAATTCTTTTGCCAAATAGTAAGCTTTATCTTCAAATCCGTTACGAATTAAAAATAGAATATAATTATAAGATGAATTAAATTGATTATTAGAAATTTCCATCGTTTTTATTAAGTTACTTTCCGCTTTCTCTATATCTTGTAGATCCTCGTAAATTAAGGCAGTTAAATTGAGTAAACCTATATTTGTATAATATTTACTTGCTTCTTCAGCTATTTTTATACTATTAGAAATATCTCCTTTACTGTATAAAAATCCGAATATGAATACAGGAACATTCCATTTCCACTCAAAGTTTTATACGATTTTAAAAATAGAGAATCAGATAGATTTATATCCTTTCGAGTGATAATGGCTTTTTTCCATGTATCATAAGAATTATAATTTAAAGCCATTAATATTGCCATAAAAAGCATAATGAATAAAATTCCTATTGCTTTATTATTTTTCTTTATAATAGCCACAGTCGAATATTGACTTTTATTTATTGCAAGAACAGAAAAAAGTAATATCATAACTATTAAGGGAGTAATTTTAAAAGAAAAATAAAATAAGGATATAATGATAAATGCTATCAAAGGGTAAATAAAAATACTTTTTTCTTTGTAACCAATTATAAGAATACTACCTATAAATAAAATATATAAAATAAGTCCGATTATTCCTAACCTACCACCGACATTCAGAAATTCATTGAAAGGGGAATAAACTATATCAATGTTAAAACGAGAAGCTAACAGAGGAAAATTCTCGATAAATTCGATTTGCGAAATCATATAATCTTTTTGAAAAGCGTAGAGTCCCCACCCTTGAGGCTTTTCAATTAACATTTTACCGGATACTATCCATATAAAAAATCTCCCTGAAACAGATGTCGGATTCCATAGAATGAGAAGGATTAGACCCATGAAACTTCCTATGGACGATAAAAGGAATTGTTTAAGGCTAATTTTTTTCTCTATAAATATGTAAATTATAAAAGTAATACCTGTCGACAATAAAGCTGTTCTGGCTTGTATTATTAAGAGCAATATTATGCCAAAGGATAATAATAAAAAATGTAATATTTTCATTTTTGATCTCGCAAAGCAAAATGGCAATAGCACGGATATATATGCACCTAACATGTCCGGATTACCAAAGGTGCTTCCTACGGGAAAATAACTATGGAAATTTGGAATTAAAGCGAAATACTGTAAAACAGCAAGTATGTAATGACCGCACAAAATTATCGGCACAACAAATCCAATTATTTTTTGTGGAACTGAAATATCATTCGAAATAAAAATTCGTAAAAAAATATAATAGAAAAAAAATATTATCGGTAAAGTAAAATCTAAGTTGTTTTTAGTTGCTCTATAGAAAAATAAATAAGTAAGGAATAAAAAG
>JAJBUQ010000040.1 GCA_020860245.1 Rikenellaceae bacterium | reverse complement strand
TTCCTTTCATTGTTGACTTCTTTATGAGTCAACTTTTTTCAGGAAAAGACACTCACTTAGTCACACTTAGACACTCACTTAGTCACACTTAGACACCCACTTAGGCACAAACTTAGTCATACTCAGTCACTTCGTCACACTCACTTAGACATTCACTCAGTCACTCACTCAGTCACTCACTTAGACCCTCACTTAGACCCTCAGACACTCTCTTAGACCCTCAGACACTCTCTTAGACAAATTTTCTCATTAAGATTTTGAGATATCAATATTTTATGTTAATTTTGCAACTCAAAGAATAAAGGATTATGGCGCTCCCAATAAATATTGAAGACCTGCTGCGTAAGCGCAGAGTGGAATCTGACCGGATAGAGTTCAAAAAAGGTTGGAATCCTGACAAAATATTTCGTACCATAGCAGCCTTCGCTAACGACTTTCATAATATTGGTGGTGGATATGTATTGATTGGAGTTGAGGAAGAGCACGGCGTAGCTAAACGGCCAGTTCTCGGTATTCCAGATAATCACCTTGATAAAATCCAAAAGGAAATTCATGAGTATATAAATAAGATAGAACCTCATTATTTAGTTCGTATTTCAGTAGAACAGGTTGATGACAGGAATGTGCTTGTACTTTGGGCACCATCCGGTAACAGCCGCCCTTATTGTGTGCCAGAAAATGTCACCTCTCGCCATTCTTTCCCAAAATGGTATATTCGCAACGGCTCAACTACAGTTGAGGCCAATGGAGACACTCTCGATGAGTTGAGAGATATGGCTAATCGCGTGCCTTTTGATGAAAGAGGAAATTCATCCCTTACCTTGAAAGATATAAACCCATTGCTTGTACAAGATTTCTTGCGACGAGTGGGTAGTTCGTTGGCCTACGCCATAACCACAACAAACCTCGAAGAAATTCTTGACAGCATGAATCTCTACACTGGTCCCACAGAGATGCGCTATCTAAAGAATGTGGCCGCTATGATGTTCTGTGATGAACCCGAGAAATTCTTTCCTTACACTCAGATTGACGTTGTTACGTACCCTGGTGGGAGAGAAGCTGACCCCAGTAATTTCAAAGAAGTAATTTTCAAAGGACCAGTACATATTCTATGTATGAAGGTTTTGGATTACCTGAAAACCCATCTTGTCATTGAGCATATATCCAAACCAAAGGATAGAGCCGAGTCGGATCGATATTTCAATTATCCATATCAGGCTTTAGAAGAAGCCGTTGTAAACTGCATTTACCACAGAAACTACCAAGAGTATGAGCCTGTAGAAATCTCGATTGAACCACATCGCGTTACCTTTTTCAATATTGGGGGACCAGACCGTTCTATTACATCTCGCAGCCTACAAGAAGCTAAAGTGCTACGCGCACGTAGATATCGCAACCGTAGATTAGGGGATTTTCTTAAAGAGCTGGGATTGGCTGAAGCTCGCAGTTCTGGCATCCCTACAATTCAGGAGGAATTGAAAAGGAATGGAAATGCCGCTGCCACAATTGAAACTGATGATACCAGAAGCTATTTTCTGATGGATATCCCATGCCATCCTAAAGCCATCACTAAATTAGCCCAAAACGGCGGCGACTTAGTTACCGACTTAGTTACTGACGAGGCCGACTTAGTTACTGACTTAGTTACTCACGAGGCCGACTTAGTTACTGACTTAGTTACTCACGAGGCCGACTTAGTTACTGACTGGGAAATAGTAAAAATTGTGTTAGATTTTTGTCTTCTCCCAAAATCTAGAAAAGAAATCTTTGAAAAGATAAGGATAAAAAATCAAACTAATTCCTTTAATAGAAAAATCAAACCGTTAATAGAGCGTGGCCTTCTAGTTTCTACGGAAATTATTCCTAGAAGCTCCAAACAGAAATACGTAACCACAGCCAAAGGCAAAAAGCTCCTAAAAAAACAAAAGTAGAAATGTTAGATAAACAAGACACTTGGAGAGAAATATGTCATATACTCCAACCCACTCTCAAATCGAGCATGCTGGAGAAGGACTACGAGAACAAGGCCATAGAAACTCTACGCATTTTGGGTTGGTTGGAGTCTCGAGGGGATTTCCAACGCCAAGTGCCCGTACAGGTTGGTCATGAGATAAAGAAAGCCGATATAGTGCTCTATCATAATGGCCAGGAAGCAGTGGCAATTGAGTTGAAACGCCCTAGTCGTTCAATCGGTGATAATGATACCCCTCAACTGTTTTCATACATGCGCTTGTTGAAACATAAAGTCAAGGTTGGGATTTTGTGGGGGAGGGAAATAAGCCTATACTATGACAATCCCAGTAATGATGGATTGCCACAATGGGTAACAACCTTAAAATTCCATCCCGATTCTAAAACTGGGTCAGAACTTTGTGGCCTGTTGGAGAAGTCCTCATATTCAGCACAGGATATCGAACGTTTCTGCCTAGAACTTATAGCCCACCAACATCGAGAGAAGATAATAGAGAAGGAGATTGTATATTTGACCTCTAATGAAGGTGTGGCGCAAGTAAAAAATCTACTTACTCCCTACCTATCAAAGAAAGGCCTGGATAGAGAGGCTATATCAGCAATTCTCAAAGAAATTACAATTGAACGCAAGGGGGAGAACAAAGTTGAATTGGTAGAGGCAAATCCCACTATTCAGGAAACTCAGGTTGACATTCCGATAGTCTTTCCTAACAATCCTGCCCCTACAAAAAAGAAAGCCAAATTGCCCCCGGCTAAATTTGAGATAAAAAGGGATGGCCAATCCCATATCTATAATATGGGAGAATATGTGGCTAAAATAATCAAACTTTATCTTGACGTTCATCCGAATATTTCTTTTGAGGAGTTGAATATGCGATTCCCAAAGGAATCAATGGGGTGTTCTGGTACTTTCCTTTCTCGGCAACCGAAATTCACTATTAAAAAAGACGGTAAGACGACTCTACGTAACACTGAGGTAGGGAAATTAAAAGATGGTCTTTCTGTGTATGTTACCAACCAATGGACTAGCCAGAATGGAGACACCATCTCCTATTTCCATCATTTTGTGGAGCAATACATTGCCCCTAATCTTGGTATCAAAGTCAAAAGATTGGGGTAAAGAATCTTCCAGATGGAAGGATTTGGTGGTGTGGAATAAAAGTTGTAAATTCGCAATGTGAATTTTAATGTTAGAGTGATATGTGCAAGGAGAAATAATCAATGAGGCCCTCAGGGATTGTCCTTGGGGGCCTCAATGGTGACGGGGCCGGGAGGCCCGGTATGGGGTTCATCTCATCATGTGCGGCAGAAGATTGCCAGGATGAGGCAGAGGAAGGAGCAGAGGGCAGCAGCCCAGGCTGCATTGTTCCAGCCTTTGTAGGGCGACTTGCGGCTGCAGAGCACCGAGAGGAGGGCGAGCAGGAAGAGCGCGCCAAAGAAAATGATACACAGGGCATAGGTGAGCACGTTGCAAAGCAACAGCACGCACACCGCGATAAACAATACCAACCATATACCATTGTAGACGGTGTATCGCATGCCCAGGATTTTGTCGTCATTTGATTCCATAGTTGTGTGTTTTAAACGTTCTTTTTGTTTTTATACTAATATAACACCTCACACGCCAAAAAGTCGCTCCCACCCTCAAAAACTTTATCATTGCCACGGTAAGTATGGGTTCACTTTAAAGTTAAATAGTGTTTGCTGAATTAATGTAAGTTGTTGATATTTAAGATATTTAACTC
>JAJBUQ010000026.1 GCA_020860245.1 Rikenellaceae bacterium | reverse complement strand
CGATTACCAGGGACGGCGCTACATGAAGAAAGTGACCCAAAACGGCACGGTCGCCGGCCACGAACGGTACCTGTACCGCGGCTATTTGCAGATAGCCGCCCTGGACATGCTGGACAACCGGAACGTGCTCCGGACACTGTTGTGGGATCCTCTGGAACCGGTGGCCACCCGCCCCCTGGCCCTCGTGCAGGGCGCTTCCCTGTACTGCTACGGCGTGGACTTCAACAAGAATGTGTCGGAGGTCTTCGACGCACAGGGAACGATCGCGGCGGCTTACGATTACTCCCCCTATGGAACAGCCACCCGCACCGGAAGACTCGTCCAGCCCGTCCAGTGGTCCGGCGAGATGCACGACGAAGAACCCGCCCTGGCCTATTATAATTACCGCTTTTACAACCCCAAAGACGGCAGGTGGATCAACAGGGATCCCATCGCTGAACAGGGCGGGTGGAATCTTTATGCGTTCCTCGGGAACAACCCTCAAAATAAGTTTGATGCTTTGGGGTTAAAAAAGGGGTTTATAAAAACAGGGGATCCATGTTCAAAATGTTGCAAAGAATGCAAAAGATCACAGGAACGTCCGATCATTCAGGATGCAGGAACAAAAGGAATTAATGTTAAAGCATCGGTTAAAAGTCCTAATTTCACATCTGAATGTGATCATAATAATATATGTAAAGAAAATTGTTGTTATGTAGTTTATACTTGGTTTGATTGTTATAACAAAACATGTTATAGTCAAACAGGCGATACTTTCAACAGAAAAATCCGACCTTTGAGAGGAGAAGGCAGATCTCAGAGCGCATTAGGGGTAAGTGTTCAGGCTTATAAATGGTGTTCCTGTAATAGGGGAAAATGGAAATGCCACAGCGTAATAAAGAAAAGCAATATAATATTATATAAAGTCGATAATCCTCAAAACCCGAAATCATGGGTTCTCACAACACCTCCCAAAAATTAAAAAATGAATAAAATATTATATTTAGTGTTCATGTTATTATACACAAATTGCTCCAACATTGAGCAGAAAAACATTAACAGAAAAGAAAACAATGAATCAAATATTAATACAAATTTAGCTCTCATTTATACAGAATGGTTTGTAAATCAAGCATGTTCTTTAAGAAACCTTGCACCAGGAAAATATATTTTTTCTAAATTTGATGTCACTCCAAATGATATTATAAAATTTCAAAAACTAGAAATTATAAATTTATACCTCAAGAAAGACGATCCACAAAGAAAAGAAAAAATAGATACTTGGATAGAAGATCAAAGAGACGCAGCTAAAGCGTTAAATATGAAAGATCAGATAAAATCAGAAAGATCAGATATTCATTATTTAATAAATATACTTGATGAGCAAGCAAAATATGTCAATAAATTGTACCTACAAATGTCAACTCTAGATTGACTTCATGAGAGCATGATCTACTCATAAACTATGATTTTTTAGACGCCGGGCCGCACTAGGGAACGGAGTCTGTTCACAGCAACAACTTTAGCTACAACGGCAGAAACGAACTCACCGCTACCACCCTGGGCGACGCCCCCTACGGTTACAGTTACGACAAACATCGGCAACCGCAAGACGGCACGGGAACCGGCCGAAGAACTCTCCTATGTGACCAACGAATTCAACCAGCACACCGCCATCGAAGAAGAAAACGGACCCCTCCTTTGCTCCTCAATACAACTCCTCGGGCAACCAGACACTCATCACTGCCTCAAGGGCATCTTAGACCATGGCCTGTCTTGAACTAAAAATGTAGATTTATGTCTTCTATACTGTGGGTTCTCATTTCGTCCTTTTTGATGTGTTTGTTAACATCAAAGACAAAGCAAGAAGAAAAGTTCTATAAAAGGAGACAAATTCAGAATATAGTTAGAAAATACAAAATCAGTGCTGAAATTATAGGATCTTTATTTCTCATTGTTTTATGTGCACTCATTCTGTTAGCTCTGTACCAGTCTGGCGGATGCGTTGTGATCGCTATATTCCTGAGTTCTGTGTACACATTATTATTGATGTCCTGTGTGGCTATAGTTGTATACGTTCTTTGTAAGATAAATGAGCATTGGAATCCAGATGAACTTTATCTTGTAATTGCTATCCGAGGAAATATGTCTTTCAGACGATTAAAACAAGTACAATTTTTTCTTTTAGGAATGGCTTTTTCAGGTTTTATGTATTCGCTTATTTATTTAATATTAGATATGTAATTTATATTAAAAAAACATACGTCATATGCAATTTGTACATTTTTAAATCTATGCTACTGGATAGCTATTCTATGGAAAAATATAGGTACTCTTAAAAACAAGGTTTGCATGAACTGCCATAGCCATATATTAATTTGTTCCGATTTTTTCTCTTCTAATTGGATTCTGAAATAATAATATTATATTTTTCACTTTAATGTTTATTCTGCATTTTGAATACGGCTACTCGAATATGGAGAATAAGAAAAAAATGACAGAGTATATAGAAAACAAAGGGCTATAAATGTAAAGGAAAGATATTTAGATGATCAGTAAACTTAATCAGTATACACCAGTATTACCCATTCTGCTCTCAACTCAGACGTTAATTAAGCCTTTCAGGACATCTGGACGGCCGTGTACAACGCGGCCAACCGCGCGGTGAGCTTCACCAGCCGGAATGGAAACACGATTATTGAGTGCGGCTACGATTACCAGGGACGGCGCTACATGAAGAAAGTGACCCAAAACGGCACGGTCGCCGGCCACGAACGGTACCTGTACCGCGGCTATTTGCAGATAGCCGCCCTGGACATGCTGGACAACCGGAACGTGCTCCGGACACTGTTGTGGGATCCTCTGGAACCGGTGGCCACCCGCCCCCTGGCCCTCGTGCAGGACGCTTCCCTGTACTGCTACGGCGTGGACTTCAACAAGAATGTGACGGAGGTCTTCGACGCACAGGGAACGATCGCGGCGGCTTACGATTACTCCCCCTATGGAACAGCCACCCGCACCGGAAGACTCGTCCAGCCCGTCCAGTGGTCCGGCGAGATGCACGACGAAGAACTCGCCCTGGTCTATTACAACTACCGCTATTACAACCCCAAAGACGGCAGGTGGATCAATCGCGATCCCATCTCTGAACAGGGAGGATGGAATCTTTATGCGTTCCTCGGTAACAGTTTGAATATTGATAATCTAGGGTTATCATCTAATGATGGCAGCGGTATAATCATTCCAAACACAGAAACAGAGGGTAATTATATTGAAAATGCGTGTGGAACGACAAAACCATTATCTCCAGATCCAGAGAAGATACCTAAAAATTTAGATTTAAACACATTTCTTGATGTTATTCGAGAAATTCTTATTGGAGATTGTACTCGAATGGAGAAAAACAGTACACAAAATGAGACTCAATGCCAAGAATGTGAAAGAGAAATCATTTGCTTAGCATACTTTTATCATGAAGCAGAGCAAATTGGTATTGAAGTTCATTGCGTGGGACGTACAATTCCATTAGGAATTCCAAAACAATTACCTCCTTTTGAATCTAAATTAGGCCTAGATGGGAATCGTGTCATAGGTATAACCAACATTCAAAACCATATGATAAAATATATTATTAACCCAGGGATAGATAAAATATTCCGTAAAGATGGAAAGATATTAGGAAAATGGGGGACGTATTGTTGTAAAGAACAAAAATAAAAATCAACAAAATGAATACAATGATAATAATTTTAAGTTTACTGTGCGGAAGTTTTATTGAAGGTAATATAATTTACAATAAAATGGAAAAAATCAAAATAACAAAATCTTT
>JAJBUQ010000030.1 GCA_020860245.1 Rikenellaceae bacterium | reverse complement strand
TAAAAGAGAGTATATTGATTGCTGAGATTTTTTTATGAAGAAGCTGAATAATTGAGTCTTTTGCTCCTTAACTGAAATATCATATATACCATAAAAAAATATTAAGGAGGTAGAGCATTTTATCTCAGAAAATGAAAAACAAATACAATGCATCGTATCGAAAATTCACATTCATCCAAAGGCTATCGCGATCGGTAAGAGCCAAGAACCGGAATTGTGGGATTATCCAGATGGAGTTGACCTTATTAAATTTTTACAAAATTTATAAGATATAGGCCATATCAGTACGTCAAACAGGCGTTTTTAAACTTTTTTTAAAAAATATCTGAAAAATAACTAAAAAAGTAATAATTATTGAGATTCTTTTCGTTACTTTGCTATGTATTTATTATTTAATTTATTTTTATGAAAGGAACAGTAAAATGGTTTGATACAGCTAAAGGTTATGGCTTTATCACAACCGAAACAGGAAGCGACATTTTTGTCCATTACACAGGAATTGCAAAAAAAGGCTTCCGCGGTCTTGAAGAAGGACAAGAAGTACAGTTTGATGTAGACGAGGGCAAAAAGGGAGAGCAAGCTGTAAACGTAACGATTTTAGGATAATTTAGGTATAATAAAATATACAAATTTTCTAAGCGCTTTAAAAAAGAAGTATTTTATACTTCTTTTTTTTATTATCCCAAATCAAAGAGAATTTTCAGTCTCGTAAATTGCTGTTGATAAAGGTATTATACACATATTTTTCACAGTCACTGTAAAATATCAATAAGTCCAAGTAAATTCCATTTGCCGCTATGTCAGTTTCCATCATGCTCCATCAACAGGGAACTCTCCAGAATGAAATTGAACATATCAAATTATAAAAATCCACCTGCTTTATAAGCAGGTATTTTCATATATAGACACAATAAATTACGGAAAATCCCATTGTAATGATAACAAAAAAGAATACCTTTGGACTTTAAAAATGTAGACATTATTATGAAAAAAATTATCATCCCTATCATTGTATCAGGATTACTCTTATTTTCATGTATGGATAATAAAAACACGGAACAGGACAGTTTCTTTTATTATCAGGAATGGTACAAGCTTGTCACTCTCCAAAATGATATGGTTCTGGACCCATTCAATATAGCTTACAGATTGAACATTTATCTTAACGAGACAGATCCGAACCTGCAAAATTCTCTTCTCGACGGTATGAAAATTACCACTGAAGGAACAAAATACATATTAGACTTTTCTTTAGTTAATAAAGAGTATGACCTTCAACGATATGGGCAGGTTACGATTGAGACCAACGGTGAAGATTTCAATTCCGAAGGCGCAGTATGGGTTATTACCACTGACGATGATTATCCATATATTGTACAAAAAGAATCTTATGGCTGGGTCGAGCAAAAAATAACCAACGGTAGATTTACCATAACCAACACCGGAGATAAATCGTGGAATATAGAAGCAAACCGGATTTATTTAAGATTTATTGATGAGGACCTTTTCTCCGAATGGGATCTAAGACTTAATATAACTCAAACATCAGGAAATTTAACCTACGAATCATTAGCATTAGGAGTCGAGTTTCAAATGCAGACCGACGAAAATTTCATATCGGGAGGCAAGAATGTATACAATATGGTATTCCGTTACTACATTACGTCGCCGGTATTATATTCATCTAAATGTCCGCATTTAACAAAGGCAGGCGGATCGGAAATGCTTATAAGAATGGATGATTATAACATGATTGGACAGGATACCCTATTGTACGACATGGGAAATACTTTAACATGCCTGCCGCAATATAAAATAACTTTAATAAAAGACGGAATCGAATATTCCGAAATAGTCGAATAAATTTAATATATAATGGCAAGAGGAGGAAGAACTAAAATTTTAGACCTGCTAAAAACCCCAAAAATTGATACCCAAGTCACGGTCAAGGGATGGGTGAGAACTAAAAGAGGAAATAAAAGTATCCAGTTTATTGCGCTTAATGACGGTTCCACCATACATAATATACAACTGGTAATTGATGTTTCGAATTTCGACGAGGAGTTACTCAAGTCCATAAATACCGGAGCTTGTATTAGAGCGGACGGTAAATTGGTAAAATCTCAGGGATCCGGACAACCCGTTGAAATCCAAGTCGCAGATTTAGAAATATACGGAGTCGCCGATCCGGAAAAATATCCTCTTCAGAAAAAAGGGCATTCCCTTGAATTCCTGCGTGAAATTGCACATCTGCGTCCACGCACGAATACATTCGGTGCCGTACTCAGAATCAGGAATGCGATGGCGTTCGCTATTCACAAATACTTCAACGAAAACGGGTTCGTGTATTTACATACTCCTATAATTACAGGTTCCGATTGTGAAGGAGCAGGAGAAATGTTCGTAGTTACGACCCTTGATATTAACAATCCTCCGAGAAGAAACGACAAAAGTGTAAATTATTCCGAAGATTTTTTCGGCAAACAGTGCAATCTTACTGTTTCCGGACAACTCGAGGGAGAACTCGGAGCCTTGGCTTTATCTGAAATATATACCTTCGGTCCCACCTTCAGGGCGGAAAACTCAAATACGCCGAGACATCTGGCCGAATTTTGGATGATCGAACCTGAAATGGCATTCTACGAGATCGACGAAAATATGGATCTGGCAGAAGATTTTATTAAATATCTGGTAAGGTACGCCCTCGAGAACTGTGCAGACGACCTTGAATTTTTGCAGAAAATGTACGACGACTCCCTGATCGAAAGGTTGAAATCTGTTATCGAATGCGACTTTATAAGACTCGATTATACCGAAGGAATCGAAATTCTCAAAAATTCTGGTGTGAAATTTGAATTTCCGGTACATTGGGGTCTCGATCTCCAAAGCGAGCACGAAAGATATTTGGTAGAAAAACACTTTAAAAAACCGGTAATTCTGACAAACTATCCGAAGGAAATAAAAGCCTTTTACATGAAACAAAACAATGACGGGAAGACAGTCCGCGCCATGGATGTTTTATTTCCGAAAATCGGTGAAATTATCGGCGGTTCTCAACGTGAAGAGAATTACGATAAACTGGTCTCCAGAATTCATGAACTGAATATGGCTGAAAAAGACGTATGGTGGTATCTCGATACCCGCCGTTTCGGTACCGCTCCTCACAGCGGATTCGGGCTTGGCTTTGAAAGACTATTGCTTTTTGTTACCGGAATGGCAAATATAAGAGACGTTATCCCTTTCCCGCGAACTCCTAAAAATGCGGAATTTTAACAGGAAAGTCTAACTTAAATTATATAAAATGTCAACATTAAATCAGCGCAGCATTCAAAAGTTAATGCAGAAGTTGTCTCCGCAACAGATTCAGATGATAAAGTTATTGGAACTTCCGGCATTACAACTTGAACAGCGTATAAAGCAGGAAATTGAAGAAAATCCTGTCCTTGATGAAAATGTGGAGATTAAACAGGAAGAGGAAGAAGAACCGAAGAATGTCTCCGTAGACGAATATATAAAAGAAGAAGAGATTCCTAACTACAAATACTACGCAAACAATTATTCGAAGGATGAGTCCAAAACCCATATTTACATGTCTAACGGTCTGTCCTTTCATGAATATCTTAAGGAACAGTTAGGTTATAGATTACTGAACGAAAAAGAAAGATCTATCGCAGAATATGTTATCGGAAGCTTAGATGACGATGGTTATTTACGAAGGGATATTGAATTTCTTATAGACGATATCGCATTCAGTACAGGTATAGAGACCGACAGAGAAGAGATAGAAAATACACTTAGAATCATTCAAGATTTGGAGCCTGCCGGTATAGGAGCCCGTACGCTACGTGAATGTCTGCTTCTGCAATTAAACGCCAGAACAGTTATTACCCGGCCGTTGATGCTCGCCAAAGAGATAATTACCAATTATTTCGATGAATTTACAAAAAAGCATTATGAAAAACTTATTTCTAAACTGAGTGTTTCTATCGACGATTTCAGGGATGCCATAGAGGAAATCGTGAGACTATCTCCACGCCCGGGTAATCTCTATACCGGCGATATCACAAGTATAAATCCACATATTACACCCGATTTCTTGCTCGATTACCAAAACGGAGAATTTGATCTGATATTAAATCATTCCAATGTTCCGGAAGTAAAGATAAATAACAAGTATGTCAATCTTATCCGCGAAATGGCTGCCAAAGGTGATAAGGCTTCTGAAAGTGACAAGGAGGCCGTTCAGTTCGTCAAACACAAAATAGATTCCGCAAAATGGTTTATATCCGCTATTAAACAACGGCACAACACTTTGCTTCAAACAATGAAAGCAATTCTCGAATATCAAAAAGAATATTTTGTAGACGGGGACCAGACTAAACTCAGGCCTATGATATTAAAGGATATAGCCGATATAACGAATCTCGATGTTTCTACAATTTCACGCGTTGTAAATAGTAAATATATACAAACGCATTTCGGAATATTTTCCTTAAAGACTTTGTTCTCCGAAGCTATGCAAACCGAATCCGGCGAAGAAGTTTCTTCGTACGAAATAAAAAAAATATTACAGGACTGCATTGATAACGAGAATAAAATGAAACCCTTAACGGATGAGACTTTAATGGAAATTCTTAATGACAAAGGCTACCATATTGCAAGACGTACGGTCGCGAAATACCGTGAAATGTTAGGTATACCGGTAGCAAGACTCAGAAAACAAATATAAAGAGTGAAATCGGAAAATAATATTGTAGAATTGTCTGAATACGAGGCGCGGTACGATAGGTATATCTCAACACTTGCGAAAACCGTTTCATTTATATTTCATCCGTTTCTCTTGCCGATATACGGAATTATGATACTTATGTTCGGCAATACATTTTTAAGTCTGATTTATTTAAAAATAAAAATTAATCTGCTTATCCTCGCTACTATATGTACGTTGATACTTCCGGGGCTCTCCATATTCCTTCTTTACAGACTGAAAGTCATAAAAAATCTCTCATTGAAGAGTCGGAGCGACAGAGTAATACCCCTGTTAGTGGTAGCTATCGGTTACATGCTGTGCTCTTATTATCTATCTGACAATATGGTGCTGCATGTATTGACGCAGTTGGTATGGGCTGCCCTGATATCAATACTGGCATGCCTGATAGTAAATTTTTTCTGGAAGATAAGTCTCCACATGACAGCAATGGGCGGCATGGTTGCTTTTATTATTTATATTAACATGCACAACTACGGACACACTCCGGGAATTATATATCTTTCGATCCTCAGTGCAGGTGCTCTGGCAACTTCCCGTCTATATTTAGGCAAACATAAAATCTGGCAAATTTTAGCCGGATTTTTGTTAGGATATATAATAACACTGGTTACCCTGCTACACTAAAACTAACCATCGGAATAATAAGAAGGACCATTTATAAGTGGTCCTTTGTATTATTTTATAATTCATTATATTTGTATTAATGTGCCTGTATAAAAATAATTATGAAAAAAGTATATTTTTTATTAGTTATAGTATCCATAATATTGCTCTTCAACTCCTGCCAGAGAGAGGGCGCTGCTGTAAAACATTTTGGATGGGAAAAAAATGTAGGAGCACAGATACATCCTATCGGCAGTAATGTGTACTACGTGGATAAATTTGGAGCAACAGGGGACGGCATTACACTTAACACCGAGTATATTCAACAGACCATCGACGAATGTGCTGTCGGCGGTGGAGGCACAGTTAAATTTATTCCGGGCATTTATCTTACCGGTTCCTTATATTTAAAATCCGGAGTGAATCTTCATATCGACAAGGGCGTGGTACTTCTCGGAAGTCATGAAATAGAAGATTATCCCGTAATAAATACACGCGTTGCAGGAGTGGAGACACCCTGGCCATCCGCAATTATCAATGTTATAGACCAAAACAATGTATCAGTGAGCGGTCCGAGAACTATCGACGGCAACGGCAAATCATTCTGGACATTATACAGGGAGACAGCTGTCGATTATACTCAAAAAGGTTTAAGATGGATAGTTGATTACGAAGTACAGAGACCTCGCGGAATATTAGTGCAAAACAGCAAAAATGTAACTCTTCAAGATTTTGTAATATACCGCACTGCGTTCTGGGCGATTCATATTCTCTATTCACAGTTTATTACGGCAGAAGGAATAACCGTTGTAAATAACATTGAAGATAAGGGTCCGAGTACAGACGGAATAGATATCGATTCGTCGAGCGATATTCTGGTACAGAATTGCGATATAAGCTGCAACGACGATAATTTCTGCATCAAAGCAGGACGGGATGCCGATGGCCTAAGAGTGAACCGTCCTACGGAGAGAGTCGTAATACGAGACTGTATTGCACGCGACGGAGGCGGTATGTTTACATGCGGAAGCGAGACATCAGGGGGGATAAAGGATATTGTCGTATACAACATGAAGGCTATCGATACTAATACGGGAATAAGGTTTAAAAGTGCGCTCACACGTGGCGGAACAGTTGAAAATATATACATAAACGATGTAGAAATGGTAAATGTAGGGGAACCGATACAAATAAACTTAAACTGGAATCCGTCCTACAGCTATTCGGAACTTCCGGCAGAGTTCGATTACGACAGCATTCCGCGATTATGGAAAACGATGTTGGAAAAAGTCAGCGAAGAAAAAGGATTACCGACACTCCGGAATATCAATCTCACAAATATAAGCGCGGTAGGAGCATCCGTCGCCATTAACGTAAATGCTACGGAAAAAAGTCCCGTCACGAATGTAAATCTTAAAAATATTAATATAGATGCCGAAAATCCCGAGTCGATCCGGTATGCCCAAAACTGGACGATAGACGATGTTGTTTTTAATACTACTAATGGAGAAAAAGTTTTATTAGAGAATGTCGAAAACGTCTCCCTAAAACAATGATAAATGAGATTAATTCCCCTTGTGCTATTACCGACTGCTGCGATATTGTTCAGCTGTAATAAAAATAACGAAGACTACATCATAGACAGACCAGCTCTTGTCAAAAGAAATAATGTAACTGTAACGCAGTTCGACACCCTCTCATCTCTGTCGATAGGGAACGGTAAATTTACATTTACCGTAGACGCAACCGGACTGCAGAGTTTCCCGGAATACTATAAGAACGGAATACCGTTAGGTACTATGTCTCAGTGGGGATGGCATTCATTTCCTAATCCTGAAAATCTCCGCCACGATGAAACACTCAGGAATTACGATTTCAGAGGCAGAGAAGAACCGTATTCCGTACAGTATAAAGATAATTCCCGGTCAGAACGAGCTTCTGAATGGTATAGAATAAATCCACACAGACTACATCTCGGATACGTAGGACTTGAAATGGATGATAATTCCGTAAAAATCACGACTCCGGAAACAATAGATTCGGTTTACCAATATCTAGATATGTGGACAGGAAAGTTATCTAGCCATTTTTATATTGACGGTAAATTGGTAGAAACAAATACCGTTTGTTCCCCTTATTACGATTTAATAACCACATATATAAAATCCGATAAGCTGCAAGAAGGGACGCTAGGCATAAACCTACGCTTCCCCTATCCTACCGGAGCCCATTCGGACGATGCCTCGAACTGGGACGCCTCTCAAAAGCACTTATCCGAAATAATCGAACTGACAGATAACCAGGCTGTAATAAAAAGAGTTCTTGACGATGCCTCCTATTACGTATTCTTATTCTGGCAGGGAGATATCGAGATCACGAAAAAAGAAGAACATTACTTTGTGATAAACACTAACGACAGTGAATTGGAATTTACCGTATTATTCTCTCCAAACCAAGAGGATAACGTTACCGGATCATTCGCCCGAATCGAAAAAGAATCTGCAGATGCATGGAAAAAATTCTGGGTCAACGGGGCTGCGGTAGATTTTTCTTTGTGCAAAGATCCGCGCGCCCAAGAACTGGAACGTCGAGTGGTACTGTCTCAATATCTGACAGCCATTCAAAACGCAGGCGATGTGCCTCCGGCTGAGACCGGGCTCACCTACAACAGTTGGTTCGGACGCCCTCATCTCGAGATGCATTGGTGGCATGGAGTTCATTTTGCGTTATGGGATCGAGCCGATATATTGGAACGCAGCATGCCCTGGTATATCGAAACAGCAATGGTTCCCGCAAAAGAAATAGCTTCCAGACAGCATTTCGACGGTGTACGATGGATGAAAATGACCGATAATTGGGCGAATGAAGCCCCATCCAATGTCGGATCCTTTCTAATATGGCAGCAGCCACATTTTATTTATTTTGCAGAATTGCTTTACAGGGATAACAATTCCCCGGAATTACTCGAAAAATATAAGGAGGGAGTTTTGGAGACAGCGCGTTTTATGGCGTCGTTTATGGAATATGACGGAATAGAAGATCGTTATATCCTCAGGGGCTACATACCTGCGCAAGAGACTCTTCGGGCGTCGGAAACAATAAATTCACCGTTCGAACTCTCCTACTGGCATTGGGGTTTGTCTACCGCGCAACTATGGAGAGAACGTCTCGGAATGGGACGCGATCTCCAATGGGACATTATGATCGACAAACTCTCCTATCTTGCTGCAAAAGACGGTAAGTATCTTGCTGCGGAAGACGCATTGGACACCTATACGGACATTCGATTTACATCCGACCACATGATAGTTTTGGGATCGTACGGAATGTTACCTAAGACACCGCAGTTTACCAGCGAAATTATGAAAAATACATTCGACTGGATATGGGATAACTGGAACTGGGGTAAAACATGGGGCTGGGATTATCCTATGACCGCCATGTGTGCCGCACGATTAGGGATGCCGGACAAAGCCGTAGATGCGCTTCTTATGGATAAAAGAACCAACACTTATCTTCCTAACGGGCATAATTTTCAAGACAACAGGCTGAGAATATATCTCCCGGGCAATGGAGGTCTGCTTACTGCAGTAGCAATGATGTGCGCAGGTTGGGACGGCTGTGGTCAGGATTGTCCGGGATTCCCCCAGAACGGAGAATGGGACGTAAAATGGGAAGGACTCCATAAAATGCCATAATAAATCCGTCCACTAACCTAAATACAATTAAATGAAAATTAGAAAAATCGTTTATCTGATATTAATCTCAGCTATTTCATTAAATTTGTTTGCTGAAGAAAAATTTTACAAAAAATTTGCCGACTCGGAAATTGAAAGATTCCCGAAAGCGTGGCAGTTTGATCACGGCAAAAGAGTATACTTCGGATACACTCAAGGACTCGGAAGTCTTGCTATGTTAAAGGTATGGGAAGCGACAGGAGACCGGAAATATTATGATTATGCTCATGCGTATGCGGATACGATGGTTCTCGATAACGGCGTAATATTGAATTACGACCATGCCAACAAACCGTATAATGTGGATATGATCAATGCAGGAAAGATACTGTTTACCATGTACGAAACCACTGGAGAAGAAAAATACCGCAAGGCGTTGGATATTCTATATGAGACGATGATGAAGCATCCGCGCAACTCTAAAGGAGGATTTTGGCACAAAGAGATTTATCCGTGGCAGATGTGGCTCGACGGACTCTACATGGCCTCACCATTCCTCGCACAATACGCAGTTACGTTCGATAAACCGGAGCTTCTTGAAGATGTGATAAACCAATTCAAACTTGTAAGAGAAAATATGTACAACCCTGAAACCGGATTGTACTATCACGCGTGGGATGAAAAAAAGGAGCAATTATGGGCTGATAAGGAGACCGGAACATCACATATTTTCTGGGGACGCAGTATAGGCTGGTGGTTCATGGCTCTGGTCGATGTACTCGATTTTATTCCGGAAGACCATAATTCGAGAGAATTTTTTATATCCATAATTAACGAACTTGCCGACTCGCTGCCTAAGTACCAGAAAGACGGTTTATGGTTTCAGGTGATCGATCAGGGTGAACGGGAAGGAAATTATCAGGAAGCATCCGTTTCTTCCATGTTCATGTACTCTTACGCCAAGGCAGTAAATAAAGGTTACCTTCCCGAAGAATATAAAGAATATGCACTTCAGGCATTTGAAGGGCTCACAAATATATTAATGAAAGAGGAAGAAAACGGTAACTTGACTTTAACGCAATGCTGCGCTGTCGCAGGATTGGGCGGAAATCCTTATCGCGACGGCTCTTATGAATATTACATTAATGAAACCATCAGGGAGAATGATGGCAAGGCAACCGGTCCGTTTATTATGGGATGTATAGAACTAAACAAATAATTAACTGAAAATGAAGAAACTTATTACTTTAACTTTGACAGCTGCTTCTATTCTGTGTTCATGTGATAAACAGAATAAATCGGATGTTAATGAAACCGATTGGTACGAGATCCAGACCGTACACAAACCGTTTACGAGATGGTGGTGGCTCGGAAGCGCCGTAGACAAAGAAAATCTGACTTATAACCTTGAACTTTACAGTAAAGCAGGTATGGGAGGCGTCGAGATCACTCCTATCTACGGAGTCATGGGTAATGAAGAGAATGATATCGACTATCTCACTCCGGAATGGATGGAAGTTTATAAGCATACTGTGGCGGAAGCAGAGAGACTCGGTATGCTGGTAGACATGAATAATGGTACCGGTTGGCCGTTCGGAGGTCCCAATGTATCCGCACATGATGCTGCAACAATGCTCGTGATACAAAAATATACAGTAAACGGAGGCGGAGAATTATCGGACAAGATAGCACCTTACGACGCCAGACGAAGGAGACCTTTGGAAGAGACCACTCTGGACAGACTAATGGCTTACTCTTCTAACGGAGATATATTGGATATTTCCGATAGATTACAGGACGACAGTTCACTTATATGGACGGCACCGGAGGGTTCGGAATGGACTCTTTATGCTCTGTTTAATGGCAAAACCAGGCAAGAAGTTAAACGGGCTGCCCCGGGAGGAGAAGGCTGGGTTCTCGATCATCTTGCTAAAGAGCCTATACAAAAATACCTGAAACAATTCGACGAGGCGTTCGCAAGCAGTAATGCCCCCTACCCGCGCGCATTCTTCAACGACTCTTACGAAGTTTACAATGCAGACTGGACATATGAGTTCCTCGATGAATTTGAAAAAAGACGCGGATATAAACTCCAGAATTATATACCCGATTTTCAAGACAGAGGAGAAACAGAGATGTCACGAAGAGTAATTTCTGATTATAGACTTACTGTATTTGAAATGCTTATGGACAATTTCATGACTCCATGGGAAGACTGGGCGCACGGACACGGATCGTTAATCCGCAACCAGTCGCACGGTTCTCCAGGGAATCTCGTAGATATTTACGCATCGGTCGATATACCTGAATGCGAGACCTTTGGCCGTACGGCATTCGACATTCCGGGTTTAAGAATGGATCCGGGAATGAAGACCAACGACTCGAATCCTATGGTATTGAAATTTGCTTCTTCCGGAGCTAATATTACGGGCAGAACCTTGACCTCCGCGGAAACATTCACATGGCTCACCGAGCATTTCAGGACTTCGCTCTCTCAGTGCAAGCCTGAAATAGACCAGATGTTCGCATCCGGCGTGAACCATGTATTCTTCCACGGAACCCCCTACTCCCCTAAAGACGCAGAATGGCCGGGCTGGAAGTTCTATGCTTCGATAAATATGTCTCCGACAAATACTATCTGGAGAGACGCGGACGCGTTCTTTGCTTACATAGCACGATGCCAGTCATTCCTCCAGCACGGAACTTCGGATAACGATTTTCTTCTTTATTTCCCTCTATACGATATATGGAACGATTATCACAAATCGGGCCCGTTCCTGACATTTGCGATCCACGGCCTTACCGAAATGATTCCTGAGTTTAACAAGGTTGTAATGGATATCTTGAACTGCGGATATAATGTCGATTATATATCCGATGCCTTCATTCAATCCCTAAAGGTTAAAAATGGTGAATTGATTACCTCCGGTGGTACATCCTACAAAGCCTTAGTGCTGCCATCCAGCAAAATGATGCCGGAAGAGACTCTTGAAAAAATAATTGCACTGACAAATTCCGGCGCAAAAGTAATATTTGCAGACAGATTCCCTGAAGATGTTCCGGGACTCAGCGATCTCGAAAAACGGAGAGAAAAAATCCAAAAATCAATCGATAAACTTCCAAAAATCGAATCTTTCAATAATACCACAATTACCAAATTCGGTAAAGGAGAGATCATCACAGGAAGCAATATCGAAGATCTCCTTGTTAAAACAGGAGTTAAACGGGAATCCTTTGCGAAGGAGCACGGAGGGCAGTTCATAAGAAGAAGCTATGAGAAAGGCAAGATTTATTTCTTCACGATGCTTACCAATAATACTGTGGACGGCTGGGTAAACATCGGTTCTAATGCGCAATCCGCAATGATATTCGATGCAATGAGCGGTAACAAAGGCAAAGCTCAGGTAAGAACAGTAGATGGACAGACGCAAGTTTATCTGCAACTGAAACCAGGGGAATCGCTTTTTGTCAAAACGTTTGAAAACGAGGATGTAGATGCAGAAGAATGGATATATCTTACAGCGGAAAATAACATAACTTCTATAAACAGTGGCTGGTCACTCGAATTCGTAGACAGCCAGCCGGAAATTACAGGAACATTCGATATCGATGTTCTCGGTTCGTGGACAGCTCTCGGTATCGAAAATGCAGATATAAATATGGGAACGGCAGTTTATAAGGTTGAATTCGAACTTCCTTCTGCCGAAGCTGACGACTGGGTCCTCGATTTAGGAGACGTACGTGAAAGCGCATCTATAAAGATTAACGGAGAATTTGTCGCAAAACTCTACGCTGTACCTTACTCGGCAAGGGTAGGCGAATATTTAAAACCCGGTAAAAACACCCTTGAAATCGAGGTTACTAATTTACCGGCAAACAGAATTGCAGATTACGACCGTAAGGGCATAGTTTGGCGTATCTTTAAGAATACCAATATCAATATGGTTTCCGATAGGGCGCTCGTAGATTATCCTGTGTCCGAATCGGGACTGTTAGGGGAGGTTACTCTCACACCGATGAAAAAGACTTTCTAAAACTATAAAATCCCGTTCTCCGAACGGGATTTTTTATTATCCTCTAAAAGTGATACTTTAGTGCAAATTTTAAAATTCAATGAATATTACGGATATTATTCTTGCAATACTACTAATATATTCCATAATTCACGGATTCAAGGAGGGAATCATACTCCAGCTGGGAGGGCTTATCGGGATTGCCATAGGAATTATACTGGCCATAAGTTATAGCCGTGAACTCGGAACACGAATCTTCCCTGATTTTTCATTTTCTACCGAACTGAGTTTTATAATTATTATATTAGCTTCTATTGGGATTATTGGAATTGTTGGATGGATTTTTAATAAAATTTTTAATTTCGTAGGGCTCGGATTGATAAATAAAATGGGTGGGGCAATAATAGGATTTGTTAAAACCGTATTTTTACTTTGCATTGCTATAATTATTTTCGATAATATAAATTCGAAAACGGACCTCGTAGAAAATAAATACTTCGATAACTCTGTTATATACCTAAAACTGAGGGCTACCTCCGATAAAATCATTCCGTCCATCGATACGATAAAAGAAACATTTAATAACAGTCTCAGATGAAATACGGGATCGTGGTTAAAAATACCGGAAGCTGGTATTATGTTGAAGATAATGATTCTTGCGAGATCATCGAATGTAACTTAAAAGGTAAACTCCGGCTCAAGGATATCCGCACTACCAATCCCGTTGCGGTAGGCGACGTAGTTTATTATGAAACTGACGATGCGGGAAGTCACATCATAAAAGAAATCCGGGATAGAAAAAATTACATAATCAGAAAATCCTCGAATCTCTCTAAAGAATCTCATATAATCGCCGCAAACATCGATGCAGCCTACATTATTGCAACACTAAATTTTCCGACTACATCTACCGAGTTTATAGACAGATTTTTAGTCACCTCCGAAGCCTACAATATTCCGGCGACTATAATACTAAATAAATGCGATTTATATACACAAGAAGAATATCGCGCTATAATCGAGAGTTTCCGACAGATTTATGAGCTTGCAGGATATCCGGTAATCGAGGTGTCTGCAACTCAGAAAGAGAATATCCATGTTCTGCAAAGTCTTGTAAAAGATAAGATAAATCTTTTCTCGGGGAATTCCGGAGTCGGCAAATCCACGCTTATAAAAGCAATAGACGAATCACTCGATCCAAAGACAGGAGAAATCTCTCTATATCACAATAAAGGCAAGCATACAACAACTTTTTCAGAAATGTACCGGTTAAAGGAGGGCGGTTATATAATAGATACTCCGGGAATAAAAAGTTTCGGCCTTGTAGATTTAGAAAAAAACGAGATAGGGAGATATTTTCCCGAAATATTCAGATACGCACAGGACTGTCAATATTATAACTGTACCCATACGCACGAACCCGGATGCTCTGTAAAAGAGGCACTTGAGAACGGAAAGATCGCGGAAGAGAGATTTATAAGTTACTTAAAACTTATCGAAGACGGGAATCAAAAATATCGTTAATTAAAAATAATCAACAGTTCGGCCTTCAATGGAACTTAATAGCTCATTAGCTAAATTTGAAGCTCCTATACGGAATAATTCGGGATACAGCCAGTCTTCACCAAGAATATTTTTTACTATCGAATAATAGATCACGGCATCATCGACAGTTCTTACGCCTCCGGCAACCTTAATTCCAATCTTTTCACCGGATTCTTCGAAGTAATCCTTTATAGCCTCACAAATAGTAAGAACGGCAGCAGGAGTAGCTTCCGAATCGTTTTTCCCGGTAGAGGTCTTTACAAAATCCGCACCGGCAGCCATTGCTAATACAGTAGCATTTCTAATTGCGGTTAGTGACGAAAGAGAGCCCGACTCGATAATTACTTTAAGTATAGTTTCCGTGCTCAATTCCTGCCGGATTATCTCGATCTCGTTAGCCACCACCTCATAGTTACCTTCGACAAACTGTCCGACATTCATTACAATATCGATCTCATCAGCTCCATTTTCCTCTGCCATAGCACATTCCAACATCTTAACCTCCAAAAAAGTTTGTGAACATGGAAATCCGGCTCCAACGGAAGTAATAGCGATCTCACTATCATCAAGAACTAATCCTGCAATATCCACGAATGCAGGGAAGACACACAAAGATGCCACATTTGGCAAATGAGAAAAATTTCTTGTGAATTGGGATGCCTTTTCTGCAAATTCCTTTATCCGGTCAGAATTATCAGTAGGATTCAATGAAGTAAGATCGAGGCAGGCAAAACATTTCTCGTAAACGTCTTTGTTCCGATCAGAAACACTTTCAGCTTTTATATTTTCCAGCTTAATATCAATTTCTTCTTTATTTACCGTCTTGAACAGACGCTCGATGATGTTTGAATAGTCCATTAGTTTTCAAGATAAGTATTACAAACCTACATTAAATTAACCATTTATCCAAAGGTAAATTCGTTATAAAAAGCCTCTTCAGTAATTTTAATTTTGTACGCTAAAGCTCCTGTCGGACATTTTTCTATGGCAGCGATTATCTCTTCTTTGGAAGCTCCGTTTATTTTTATCCACGGTCTGGTCGTAGGATCGAATACACTGCGTAAATTATAATGACACATTCCGGAATTTACACATTTACTTTGATCCCAAAATATAATTATTTCCTCATTCGAACATTGATATAGCGGTGAACTCATAAATCCTCTAATGAACAATTAATAAAAAGCCTTTAAAACTTAATATTAACAAGCAAATCTCACTCCAAACAATAGAAATATACGCTAATATTAAATTTTAAAGGCTTTCCCCGTAAATAGAGGTAAAATTAACTATTCATCTTCAGACTCTTCCGAGGCATCAGCTATTTCCTCCGTCACGGTTATATCGTCTTCAAAAAAATCTTTTTCTTCTTCCACATCACCAGTATCTACCTTTACATCCACTTTTATCAGATAGCTCGAGTCTTCTGTTTCAAGCATAATGGCATAAAAAAAATCAGTAGGACTTTTATCGATACGGATCATATTATCGGTGTATCCGTATGGATATTTTTTCTTGACTTCCGCCTGAAGTTCCGGAGAGAGATTCTTATAACTAATTACTACTCTTTTCTTTGGCCTACTATTTGATTCCATCTTTAATTCTAATTTTTTGCAATAATACATAAAATTTGCAAATCGAAAATATAGGAGGTAAAAAATAAATATACTTTTTAAACCGTGATAAACATTTTTCCTGCCATTTTAGTTATAAAGACTGTAAAAAAGAGCATGTCTTCAGACAGTAATGGAAATAACAATCCTTTTTTATAATTTTACGTTGAAAAATAAAATCATGAAAAATAAGATAGAGGAATTAATAAATCTTTTGAATTATCATAATTATAGATACTACGTTCTTAACGCTCCGGAAATATCCGATTACGAATATGATCTTTTGCTCAAAGAGCTCGAAGAACTCGAAAATAAATACCCGGAATTTAAGAGCGCCAACTCTCCCACCACACGAGTAGGCAGCGATATTTCTAACTCCTTCGAACAATATCCACACCGCTATCCCATGCTGTCTCTGGCCAACACTTATTCACAAGATGATATAATCGATTTTGATAACCGAATTATTAAAGAAACCGGAGAAGAACCGGAATATGTCTGTGAATTAAAATTCGATGGTACGGCGATCAGCATAGCCTATGAGAATGGTGGACTTCTAAGGGCGGTAACACGAGGAGACGGTACGCGCGGAGATATTGTAACGAATAATGTAAGAACAATAAGATCCATACCTCTCGGACTTCAAGATGGGGGTTACCCTGAATATTTTGAGATACGGGGAGAAATTTATCTTCCCCACTCTTCTTTTGAAAAATTAAATGAAGAACGCGAAGATGCCGGAGAGCCAGCGTTTGCAAATCCCCGTAATGCTGCGGCAGGAACGCTGAAACTGCAAAATTCTTCAGTTGTCGCACAAAGAAAATTAGACAGCTTCATGTATGATATTTACAGTGATAATTTACCTTACGACAACCATTACGACAACCTTATGGCTGCAAAAAAATGGGGATTCAAGATTTCGGACCATATAAAAAAATGCGGTTCTTTAGAAGAAATATTCGAATATATAAACTATTGGGATAAGGAGCGTTATAAATTATCTTACGACACGGACGGAGTTGTAATAAAAGTAAACCGATATTCATTGAGGAGACAGCTCGGATTAACGTCAAAATCTCCGCGTTGGGCTGTAGCCTATAAATTTAAAGCAGAACAGGCTCTAACTAAAATCGATTCGATAGATTTTCAAGTCGGACGTACCGGAGCAATAACTCCGGTTGCTAATCTTGAACCAGTACACCTTGCCGGAACAACTGTTAAAAGAGCATCACTGCACAATGCAGACCAGATAGCTCTTCTCGATATACATTATAACGATATGGTTTATGTAGAAAAGAGTGGTGAGATAATACCCAAAATCGTAGGAGTCAATACCTCTATGAGAGAAGCAGGGAGCGCATATGTAAAATTTATCACCCATTGCCCCGAATGCGGTACTGTATTGGTTAAAATCGACGGCGAAGCACGACATTACTGTCCTAACGTAGCTCATTGTCCACCACAGATCGTGGGGAGAATAATACACTTTATAGGGAGACGGGCAATGAATATCGATGGTTTAGGAGAAGAGACGGTTCAGCTCCTTTTCGAGAACGGACTTATTGCGGATCCTGCGGATCTCTATGCTCTTAAACATGAACAACTGTCCGTTTTGCCGAGATTGGGGGATAAGTCGGCAGATAATATTATTAAAAGTATAGAACGCTCCAAAGAGGTTCCGTTCCAAAGAGTCCTTTTCGCATTGGGAATTAAATTTATAGGAGAAACTACGGCAAAAAATATCGCACTGTACTTCAAATCAATGGACAAAATAATGTCAGCCTCTCACGAAGAGTTAATCGAAGCGGAGGAAGTCGGTGAAAAAATTGCCGACAGCCTTATTGCGTTCTTTAAGGACGACAATAATCTTAATTTTATATCGAGATTAAAAAAAATAGGGTTGCGGTTTGAGGTTGAAGAGGAAAATTTATTGTCCGACAAACTCCAAGGACTGAGCTTCGTTATATCCGGTTCTTTCGATAATTATTCGCGTGATGAATTAAAGGGCATCGTAGAAATAAACGGAGGGAAGTATCTCAGCGCAGTATCCGCTAAAACCGATTATCTGATTGCCGGTTACAAAACTGGCGAAACAAAGCTGTCCAAGGCAAAAAAATTAGGTACTAAAATCATATCGCTCGAAGAATTTATGCGCATGATAAACAATCAATCGAATTGCGATGACAGCGATGAAATAATAGTCTCCAGTACAACTCAATCGACATTATTTTAAAAATGTACGAACCTGAAATTTTTGCAGATGTTATATTACCTCTGGCAATAAAAAGCACTTACACTTATCGAGTTCCGGAAGGGTATACCGTATCCGAAGGGATGAGAGTAACCGTCCCTTTGGGACGTAATAAATATTATACTGGAATTATTTATAAAATACACGGCAGAAAACCAGAATATAAAGTTAAGGATATTATCCCGTCAGATTCGGGAATCTGCGTTACCACAGAACAGTTCAGATTGTGGGAATGGATATCGGAATACTATATCTGTAAACTTGGGGAAATTTACAACGCAGCTGTTCCGGCCAAATTAAAATTATCCGGTAACAGTGAATTTCTTCCGGAAAAATTCCGCTATAAGAAAGTCCGCGAATATTTTTTAGATCCTGCATTGGAAGATTCGGAACTAAAAGTGCTTATCGGTAAAACAAAAAAACACAAAAGACAGCACGAAGTTCTGACACTGCTGGCAGATAAAAAAAATATACATAGCACGGATTTTAAAATTGAACATTACGGTGCATTAAAATCGCTCCAAAAAAAAGGAATTGTCAATTACAAAGAAGTAATTGTCGAGAGGACTGCAAAAAATGATATTGTCCAACAACCTCTCCCCTCTCTTAGCAAGTATCAAAGTGAAGCCTTGTCTTCTATAAATAATATTTTCACGGAGAACAAAACCGTTCTGCTGCACGGAGTAACGGGAAGTGGAAAAACCGAAATATATATAAATCTGCTTAAGGATCGTCTCGAAAAAGGAGAGGACGTTCTATACCTTTTACCTGAAATTGCTGTTTCTTCACAGTTAATTACCAGATTGAAAAAATTTTTCGGTGAACAATTACTGGTATATCATTCGAGGATTAACGATAATATAAGAACGGAAGTGTACCTTAAACTCTTAGACCGCGATCGTCCTCCTATGTTGATTATCGGTGTAAGATCTTCCATATTTTTACCGTTTCGAAATCTTGGTTTTGTCATAGTAGATGAAGAACACGATTCAAGTTATAAACAACAGGATCCGGCTCCCCGATACCATGCACGCGATTGTGCGATAATTCTTGCACGAATATTCCATGCAGATGTAATTTTAGGAAGCGCAACTCCTTCCATAGAATCCTACTATAATGCAGTGAATAAAAAATACGGTCTGGTTGAATTGAATGAGAAGTACCATAAAAATGAGAATACAAAATTTATAGTTGCAGATACTATAAGATCTGCCAAAAGAGGTGAAAAAATTTCGCACTTTACCCATATCCTTTTAAAAGAGATCGATAAAACATTAACAAAGAATAAACAGATTATTTTATTCCAGAATAGACGCGGATACTCTCCCTATATCGAATGTCAGGAATGTGGACATACGTTCTTCTGTCCCGACTGCAATATTAGCATGACGTACCACAAAGCCAAGGATTTATTAATATGCCACTATTGTGGAAAAAATATTAATACCCCTAAAAAATGCAGTTCCTGCGGTTCGACGGATATTAAGACAATGGGGTTCGGTACCGAAAAAATCGAAGAAGATATATTAAAAATATTCCCTGAGGCCTCAGTTTCACGACTCGATATGGATACCGCCTCGAATTCCGGAAGGTTCAAAAGAATCATTTCAGACTTCGAATCGGGAAAAACCGATATTCTTGTCGGAACCCAAATGGTAACTAAAGGTTTCGATTTTAACGGAGTCACTTTATCCGGAGTATTAAATGCTGACAATATATTGAATATACCAGACTTCCGGGCGCAGGAGAGAAGCTTTCAGATGCTTGTACAGGTTTCAGGGCGTGCAGGAAGAAGAGAAGAAGAAGGAACAACGGTAATACAAACCTCCCAGCCTGACAATCCGGTAATAAGGCAAGTAACCCAAAACGACTATCATAGCATGTTTAGAAATCAATTGAGCGAAAGGCATCGGTTTTTATATCCACCATTTTGCAGATTGATCGCATTCACCTTAAAAAACAAAGACAAAAACAGACTCGATCTGGGAATCGAAATATTCGGAAATGAATTAAGGCACGTTTTTGGAAGGAGATTACTGGGACCAGATATAAAAATCAGCGCTAAAATAAGAAACGAATATGTATCCGGGTTCATATTAAAAATAGAAAAAGAAAAATCTTTTCAGGAAGCGAAAAAATTAATAATAAACTTAATAGATAAAATCAAGACAAACAAGAACATGGGGGGATCGGTTATTTCAATAGATGTTGATCCTCAATAAAAACGATCGTAATGGAAAAAATAGCTGTCAGAGAAATAGAAGAAAATGTCGTTAAACTTATTGGCGATAGGTGGATGCTGGTAACAGCCGGAAATAGAGATCGATTTAATACCATGACAGCGAACTGGGGTGGATTAGGATATATATGGAGTAAACCGGTGGCTTTTGTGCTTATACGTCCCGAAAGATATACTTATGAATTTTCAGAGAAAGAAAGTTTTTTAACACTATCTTTTTTCGATGATTCCCATAGAGAAGCTCTTAAGATATGCGGCACTTTATCGGGAAAAAACACGGATAAAATAAAGGAAGCCGGACTTTCACCGATAGCCACAACATTAGGTAATATAACTTTCAAGGAAGCCGATTTAATAATGGAATGCAAAAAAATATATTCCGATTTCTTCAATCCTGATAAATTTCATGATAGAAGTCCTCTCGAAAAGTGGTACATCGACGGAGGTATCCATAAGATGTATATTTATGAAATTATAAATGCATGGAAGAATAAATAAAATTTAATTAAAGAATTTCCCTACTTTAGAAATGGCCGAAGGAAGTGCAAATACAACTACCCTGTCGTATGATTTTATCTCAAAATTCCCAGTCGCGATAAAAGAGTTTTCTCCCCTTACAATACCTCCTATGAGTGCACCTTCAGGGAAGTCGAGATCCCGTATCCTATGTTTGGTCGACAGGGAATTGGGTTTTGCTATAAATTCCATAACCTCCGCATCAGAACCTGTAAGGCATTTAATCGCCTGAACATCCGTATTCATCGTAAACCGGAAAATACTGCTGGCGGTAATAATCTTTTTATTGATAATAGTATCTATACCTATACTCTCGGCAAGATCTATATAATTGAAATTTTCAACCTCCGCAATTACCTTCTTAACACCGAGCCTTTTAGCTAACATAGCTGTAAGAATATTGGTTTCGGAACGCCCTGTTACCGCAACAAACGCATCCATATTCGCAAGTCCTTCCTCGAGCATAGCATCGGTATTACGTCCATCCTCGTGTATTATAAGAGTCTCGTCGAGAAGTTCAGCTAATTTATATGCCTTTTCCTGATTATAATCCACGAGTTTTACATTGACGTTTTTCTGAAGAGTTTTTGCTATTCCAATACCAATACGACTACCTCCGAGAATCATTATATTATTAATATCAACTTCTGATTCACCAGAGAATTCCATAACTTTTTCCAGGGAGTTATTATTGGTAATAACATAAATCGTATCGCCCTCTTTAAAAATATCGTTGCCATGCGGGATTATGGTTTCTCCGTCCCTGGATATAGCCACAGTTCGATAATCGAGAATCTCTCTGTTAGGAGTCATCTGTAAAAGCGATTTATCTATCAATACAGAAGAGGCTGATAATTTAAATACCACAAGAGTTAATTTTCCACCGGAAAAATCGAAATACTCGGAAGTACGCGTATGCCCTAAAAGACTCACAACTTCCATTGCTGCAATTTGTTCCGGATAAAACAGGTAATCGATACCCGTATTAATAAATACTTCCTTATTACTGGAATACATGTACTCTATATGATCTATACGGGCAATTGATTTTTTTGCACCTAACTGCTTTGCAATTATAGAGGCCAAAATATTTGCATTCTCATCATCACAAACAGCGATAAAGAGATCAGCCTTCCTTACCATAGCTTTATTAAGCACCGAGAATGTAGTACAGTCTCCCTCAACCGTGATTATATCGGAAATATTCGAAATCTCTTCGAGACGTCGCGGATCATCGTCGATTATTATAATATCGTGATGTTCATTATTCAACATTTTGCCTAAATGCGTGCCAACCTCTCCGGCACCAGCAATTACAATTTTCATAACGGTTTTACTATAAGACAAATTTAGATAATTATTCCAAAAATTAGACTAAATTTGTTTCAATATAAATTATTTATAATATGATAAAAAAAGGTGATAGAGTTAAATTTATTAGCGATACTACAATAGGAGTTGTTTCATCTATCGACGGTAATATCGCAAAAGTGAAAATAGAGGACGGTTTTGAAATTCCGGCGTTACTATCGGATATTGTAGCAGTAGATCCAGCGGAAGAAAGCGAAGCAATAAAAAAAATGGGCATCGGAGACGGCAAACCTATATCCAAAACTCCAAAAGGACAGCAAGTAAAAGAAAAAAAGGTAAAAAAAACCGAATCCTTTACATCCAGATACGGTAAGATCTCTCTGACCAACGATTACGAGGATGAAGATCCTATAGACATTCAATCCCTTCGACAGAACTATCAAAGAGCGGTCGAAAAAAAGAATAATCACGATGCGAGTAGTAAACCGGAACCCTCGCCGGTCGAACTTATGGATTACGATGTAAAATTATGCTTCGTTCCTGATAACACCAACGCTCCTCATCAGTCGGATAAATGGGAAGTTTATATTGTCAATGACAGTTCATATCGGATTATTTACTCTTTGTCACAGTGGCATAAAAATGAATATGTAAGCCATCTTGGACACGGAATGCTGGAGAATGATTCGAAGGAATCTATAACTGCTCTGTCACGAAATCAGGTGAATGACGGAATCAAACTTCTTGTAAATATCTGCCTGTTCAAGCCTGCTGATTTCATACCGCAGCCGGTAGAAGATTTCGATCTGGACATTAGTGCGCTGAAATTCACAAGACAGGGAAATTATGTAGAAACCTGTTTTTTCGATGAAAAAGTATTAGTTTACACACTTGCTTCGAGTCAAGAGAAACATGTGGATAAACCCGTCTTGCCTATTGTTCCACAAATAAAAAAAGAAGATGCTCCTGTGGTGAATAAATCTAAAAAGAATCAAGAAGAACCCGAAATAATAGACCTGCATGCGGAAGAAGTTCTCGACAGTACCGAGAGTTTAACTCCGGGAGAAATAATCCACGCTCAGATATCCAGATTTGAGATTGCGCTTGATCTTGCAGTCAGGAATAACCGCGGAGGGAAAATGGTATTTATTCATGGAGTAGGAAGCGGAAAATTAAAGTATGAAATGCAGAAACTGCTAAAACAAAAATATCCGAAGATCAGATATCAAGATGCATCGTTCAAAGAATACGGATACGGTGCCATGATGATATACTTGTAAACTCAAAGAGACATCGATCGATGTCTCTTTGAGTTTTATATCTCGACAGTAAAGATCAAGTTCTCCAATTGCCGTATATAATTACGTTTGTTATGCTTCGGAGAATAAACATAAAAATCGATCGAAATAATCCTGTTATTCTCTTTGTCTATTGTGGAATAATTTACGAACGGTCCTCCCATGTAATCGTTCTCTACATCCCAAAATCCTCTCATCTCATACCATCTGCGGCCGGAGATATCGAAAGCAGATAAAATCGGTGATATATAAGAACTGGTGGTCATATAAGAACCGTCTGAAGGTCCTGGAATATTTTTCACGAATTCATTCCTATGGTATACCAGGGACGGAAGATATATTTCCTTTTCTTCCATCGGATATGTATATATTACGATTCCCTGACTTGCCAGAGGGTGCTCCAAAGAGATCCATGTAAAATCGGGAATATTATTATTACGTATTTTAGCTCCACGCAGAATACTCATAGTAAATCCGAATTTATTTTCGATCTCGTTACTGATACGCTCCTCACCGTATTTGGCAGCCCAATCGACGATCCTGTCTCTCTCCGCTATATCGAATATACGCTGTAATTCTTTTCTATGCTCATCCATATACGAAGCGACCTGCGCCTCGCTCGGACCGTTTATATCAACAATTAACTGTGGCTGTGCATACACGTCATATTCCGCAGTCATCGAAGGTTCGGATATTTGTGGCGATATATTGAATCTGATAAGATTCCTGTGTCTTAACAGTAATCCTTTAAAATCGCGCGGAACCGTATTATAAAGATCGTACAACGGCTCTCTTTGATTCAACATAGGAATCTCTTCACGCATAATCGACCGCAGGGTATTCCCTGCCGGACCGTCCCATATTTTTTCCGAAGCCACAGCTATGACATCATAGTATTTCCCTGTGGGCTCAGGTAAATAACCAGTTCTTTCTTTGCACGAAAACAGGGTCGAACACAGTACTACCGCTATTATTACCTTTAATTTGTAACCCATAATTATTTATTTTAGATATTAACAAATATAATAAAATTTATAATGGTGTGATAATTGACTTATAATATAACGAAAAAACGTTCCAAATTATGAGAGATTTAAAAGAATTTATGAATTCGGATAAGCCCGTGCTATTGGATTTTTATGCAGAATGGTGCGGACCGTGCAAAATGACAGCTCCTGTTTTAAAGGATCTTAAGTCTCATTTCGGAGAATCGATGCATATACTGAAGATCGACATCGATAATCCTAAAAATGCACGTATGGTAACCGAATATGGAATACGATCCGTTCCTACATTAATATTGAAAATCAATAACGAAATAATCTGGAGGAATTCCGGATTCATGAATTTTAAAGATTTAAAAGAGATCGTAAACCGTTACATAACGACCGGATAAGTTAATCGGCAATAAAAAGAAAGAGGGCTTAAGGCCCTCTATAATATTTATAACGATTGTTTGGATTCGGTCTCGGTTTTGCGGTCTACTTTTTTTATGAGACCTGTAAGCATGCTTCCAGGCCCCAGTTCCGTAAACGAATCAGCTCCGTCAGCAAGCATATTTTGTACAATTTGCGTCCATCGTACCGGTGCAGTCAGTTGTGCTATGAGATTCTCTTTTATTTTCGCAGGATCAGTATAAGGTTTAGCATCGACATTCTGATAAATTGGACATATCGGTTCCATAAAAGGTGCGGAATTTATTGCCTCCTCCAATTCCACACGTGCAGGCTTCATTAACGGTGAATGGAATGCTCCGCCCACATTGAGTTTCATGGCCCGTTTAGCTCCGGCTTCTGTCGCTTTACGGCAAGCTTCCTCTACTGCGTCGTTAGTTCCCGAGATGACCAACTGTCCAGGACAATTATAATTGGCTGCAATAACGATTCCATTAGTATCGTTACATATATCCTCTACAACTTTATCATCCAGTCCGATTATAGCAGCCATCGACGAAGGATTCATTTCACAAGCCTTCTGCATAGCTTGAGCACGCTTAGAGACCAGAATCAGACCGTCTTCAAAACTTAACGCTCCGGCAGCCACCAATGCACTGAATTCCCCTAAAGAGTGACCAGCGGTCATCTCCGGTTTAAAATCATTCCCGAGGGATTTGGCCAGAATTACTGAATGGAGAAATATAGCGGGTTGCGTAACTTGAGTCTGTTTAAGTTCCTCGTCCGTACCGCTAAACATTATGCCCGTAATACGGAATCCTAAAATATTATTGGCTTGTTCAAATAACTCTTTTGCTTCGGGAACATTGTCATATAAATCTTTACCCATTCCTACAAACTGGGCCCCTTGTCCGGGAAAAACGTATGCCTTCATAAATTAAAGTTAATTTGGTTAGTATCACCGCAAATGTAAACTTTTTTAAATACTTATCAAATCATCTCATTCAGCATTTACGACAATTGCAATCATAGTGCTCTTTTTCGAATTCAAGGGTAGAATGTCCTATCCTATTCTCTTCTAATATTTTTCTCGCGGCTGATTTAACTTTATCGATAGTGGAGAAATCATCAACTGTTATATGAACCGTCAGAGCATTGTCCGTAGTACTGAGCGCCCATATATGCAGGTGATGAATGTCTTTTACACCATCAACCGACAAAATTTTCTCTTCAATTATATCGGAATCGATACCTGCCGGAACACCATCAAGAGATAATCTTATACTGTCCCGGAGCAATCCCCATGTAGAATAAACAATTATTACCGCTATAATTATACCAATAATAGGGTCCATAATGTACCATCCGGTATAAACTATGATAATACCAGAGATTACCACGCCTACCGAAACAAGAGCATCCGCCGCCATATGCAGATAAGTGCCTTTAATATTCAGATCGGTCTCTTTATATTTTATGAACATAAACGCTGTAAAGGCATTTATCAAAACCCCGATACCTGCCACCCATGCAACCGTACCTCCTTCCACATGCCTGGGTTCCAATATCTTCTCTATACTCTCTTTAAGTATGAACCCTACGGCAATGAGAAGAATGAACGCATTGAGCAGCGAAACGATAACTGTACTCTTTTTATATCCGTAAGTATATTTTTTATTAGAATCGATTTTGGACAACCTGAATGCAAGCATTGCAAGCGCAAGGGAAGCCACATCGCTTAGATTATGTCCGGCATCCGATATAAGTCCAACAG
>JAJBUQ010000034.1 GCA_020860245.1 Rikenellaceae bacterium | reverse complement strand
ACATGGTGAAACACCATGGAAAGCGGAAGAATCACCACGAAAAACGGAAGAACCAATTTTATCAGGAGCATAGGGAATCCTGCGCAGAGCAATATAATATGGCTGAGGCACCAGACATTGACCAATTATATGAGAACATTGAAAAGAAGGAGTTAAATCGTATATTAGCCCATGTAAGTGTGGTTGTTCTGACAGCCAATAAATATGAGAAAAATATTTTACATAGCAACTGGAGTAAACGAACGGACCATAAAAAGATATATAAGACTACGCTGGATGTGGGAAATCTGTATTTGTACAGCATTTTTTAAAGCAACAACTCGGAATAGATGGATATGAATATAACTATTATAATTATGATATTGCTGCATATCCTAGAGGAAATGTAGAGGAACACCATATTTTGCCATCTCTTGTGCAGGGATTTATTAGTCACCTGACAACTTGTGTAATTGATAATCCAAATGTTGTGAGAAAATTTAAGGAACTGGTTTCTCAGGAAGAAATAAAATATATCGATAAATCGCTAAAAATATCGAATAACTTTGTTAATTCCAAAGTGTTTGCTGAAGCAGAAAAACGCCTGAAAGCCGATCATAAGGCAGAAATGTTCCGTGTTGCTGTAAATACCCAACTGGAAAAAATGGGATGTGAACACATATTGGCACTTGATTTTGTTTTAAGGCTTGCGAATTATATTGAAAATGGAGAGAACCCCGTTATTTACATTTGTTATGATAATTTGGATGCTATTGAGGATATACAGGAATTATATGATTTTATCAATATGCTGATATCTTCCAGACGAAACGTTGATACTTATATTAATAAGACGGAAAAAAATTACAGCAATTTGTCGACTCCTCGTATTGTTTTATTTTCAACCTATCGAAAAATTACTGCTGCAAGAGTTGAACTTGCAAACCTGTCAGAACGCTGTGGAGATATCTCGGATGAACATGAGTTCATTCAGTATATTGAGGGATCGAACCTTTATAATTATCAAGACATTGTTGAAAATAGAAGAAAATTTTTTGATCCACTCTTGAATTCACGCCATATTGGAGGAGATAAGATTAGAAGACAATTTGACAAGGTGGCAGTTTTGTCAAAGCTTCATTTTGTCAAAGTTAAATATGCGGGACTCTGGAATAACAATTACCGCGTATGTAGCAATATTTTGAATGATATTTTTACTTATTATGAAAGAGATATCGATATTTGTATTGCCTTACAAAGGAATAAGACGGATGGGTTTGATGAAGAATCTTCATCCTATTATGGAGCCAGTGCTGTTTTCCTTTATGTTGTATGTAGGCTCTTTCAGAAAAAGAAATTATGGGGAAGAGAGCATCTCAATCTGGTTCCATTAAGGGAAGTACCATCAGTACCTGAGCCGAAATGTTCGGAACTTACATCTTTGTCCAGATTGATTCTAACCTATATATATAATAAAACTGAAGTGAGTGGAGAGCAGGAAACAGTTTCACTAAAGGAACTGTTCGATGAGTTTAATGGTTTGTATTCCGGTGATGAAATATGCGCATGTTTAAATAATATGCTTACGAGAGACAGTACCGGCACGTGGAGGAGGCCGATTTATTATAGCCATAAAGCTATTCCGTCAGATAAAGATACAGCAGTTAGTCTGACTAATCAGTGGGATGCTTATATTTCAAATGGAAAGGATATACCTGATAATCTATATACCGAGTTTTCCTTATGTGAGTGTGGTGAGGCATACATAAACCTGATGATTCCGGATTTTGAATGTTTTGCAGTGCGAGCAGGCAATAAACAATCTTTGTATATGACAACAAATCCGGCAGAAATAGAAGTAATGGCGGAGAATGTTGTAAACGCAGTTAAATGTTGCTGCAAGAACATGACTCTCTTTAGCCAAAAATATATGAATATAAAGTCTATAGATAGCTATGACAAATATATAAAATGCAGTATCCATCCACGAACTGCAAGTGGGAATCCGCAATTGCATACAGAGCGGTTTATTTTTTCTCATATCTTTTATTTAGATAAATATAGACTATGCCACATCAGAAATATGAGTGGTACGGACAAAGAGAGAGCAAATACATGTATTATCAAGGTGATCGGTGAATACCTTGATCTGTATAATGATTATATTCGGACGAAAAACCCGGAGCGTGAATTAATTGCTGAAATGCTTCGAGATAAAATGTTAGTTGCTCAAAATGCAAATGAAGAGAAGGATAGGTTTATTTCGATTCAAGTAGATTGGAATGAGTATAGAAAACTTCAAGATAAAAAAGGAAAGTGATATTTAGGTTTTAAATGAAATTTCTTTCGGGTAGACCAGGCAGTGGAGTATCTTGCCCATGTTTCAGGACTCGAAACTGTCTTTTTTCCAGTGAGAACTGTTTGCTCAAGTCTCTTTTTTTCTGATGAATCCTATCTATAAATAAATATTTACTGGGAAAATGGCATATCTTTTGGTAGTAGAAAAATGGCTCTATGAATGTTAGAGGAGGAGAAATAAAGCATGAATGCCATTATTCTTGCAGCAGGGAAATCAAACAGATTTGCACCATTTACATATGAACGCCCAAAAGGATTGTTCCGAGTAAAAGGTGAAATTTTAATAGAACGTCAGATAGAACAACTCACCGAAGCCGGAATTCAAGATATATATATCGTTGTTGGCTATATGAAAGAGAAGTTTTTTTATCTGGAGCAGAAGTACGGGGTAAAGCTCATTGTCAATAATGAATTTGGCAAGAAGGGAAATCTGTATTCGCTTTATGTTGCCAGGGAGCATCTTTCAGACACGTTTATCTGTTGTGCTGACCACTATTTTATAAATAATCCATTCTTGTATGAAAATGTGGACAATTGTTCATATAGAGCCTGTGCTTATCAGACAGGAAAATTCAGGGGTTTTTCTGTAGAATACTCTGACGCGCACGTAATTACGAGCATCAAGATTGATGGAGCGGATTCACTTGCGATGGTTGGGCATGCTTATATGAATGAGCGATGTAGTTCTGTTTTTCGCGGACTCATGGAGAAGGAAATCAATGACTTTGGTGTGTCCTCCATGTTCTGGGAAGAATTTTATGCGAAACATATCGGGCAGATTACTCTTTATATGAAGAATTTTAAGCCGGGAGATATTTTGGAATTCAATAGCATAGAGGATTTAAGAGAGTTTGATTCGGAATTTTTGATGAATGTTGACTCTGATATTATTACAAATATTTGTAGCACACTTCATTGTGTTCCTAACGATGTAATAAACATTGCTGTAATAAATGCAGGGCTGACGAACGTGTCGTTTTCGTTTGAATGCTGTGGCTCGAAGTATGTGTATCGACATCCAGGAGGCACGGCAGGTAATCTTATAGATAGACAAGCTGAACTGTTTATGCAAATGACTGCAAAGAAAAATGGGATTGATAAATCGGTAATCACTATGGATCTTTCCGGATGGAAACTATCGTACTATGTGCATAATGCTAAAAACTGTGACTTTGAGAAATATGATGAACAGTTGAAAATCGGAATGAAATACCTTCATATGCTTCATGCAGTTAAGCCTGATGATACGATCAAGGTATTCGATGATGTATCCGAGGGAAAGAGGTTGATGGCTATCGCATCAGCAACGAAGGGCAACCTCGCACATGAGTTTGCAGATTTAATAGAGAAGGTTGATCGGCTTTATCCACTTGTGAAAGCGGATGCTACACGATTGGGGTATGATCTGGTTCCTTGTCATAATGATACATATGAGCCGAATTATCTTTATGATGATAGTGGGGAGATATATCTGATAGACTGGGAGTATGCCGGACTGAATTATGCAGCGAACGACATTGCCTGTATTCTGTGCCGTTATGACTGGACAGATGAGCAGATTGAGAGATACTTGAGATTCTATGTTGGACGTGAGCTAACGAAAGATGAACACAGGTATTATATGGCGTTTATTCCTATCTCAGCATTCTATTGGTTCTGCTGGGGATTGTACAAAGGAAGTGTTGGTGATGATGACAGCTTTTTCTTCCTGCCAGCATATAGAAATCTTGTGAGGTTTATCGATACAGCATTAGAAAGTTATGAGGCGTCGGAATGATTACAGTTATTGTCCTTGCCGGAGGAGTTGGCTCCAGAGTAGGTGCTGACATACCAAAGCAGTTTGTTGAGGTATTGAATAAGCCCATCCTTGCCTATACAATTGAGAATTTTCAGAATTATTCGGAAATTGATGCTATAGAAGTAGTTTGTCATTCCAGCTGGATTGATTATTGCGAAAACATGGTGTGTGTGTATGGGCTTACCAAAGTAAAGTGGATTACGCCTGGAGGAGAGACGTTTCAGGATTCTGTGATGAACGGGATTAACAACTTGAAGGGTAAGATGCAAGAGAATGATTATGTCTTAATTCAATATGGTGCAGCACCATTCACATCGGATAAGATTATTTCTGACGTAATCCAAGTCATGAAAAGAAATGGATCTTCTGTTTCGGGAACTCCGTGTTATCAACTCATGGGAAGCAACGATGGAAACGGAGTGAGTAAGACCTGGATTGATAGAGATAAGTATATTCAGATAGCCTGTCCTTATGGATTTAAATTTGGTTATTTATTGGATGTATATGAAAGAGCAACAGTTCAAGGACTCTTAGAAAAGATAGAACCGCATACGACTTCACTGATGTATGCGTTGGGTGATGAACTTCAATTAGCTTATGGAGATCAGACTAATATTAAGATTACCACAAAAGAAGATTTGGATTTGTTTGAAGGGTACGTTTTGATGAAACGTAGAAAAAAAGAGTTAAATCTGCAACAGGCGGTTAATTGAATGCAAAGCCAATAGTCGATTTTATATTTTGCGGTCGGGGCATAAAGAATGGAGATTACAACATGAATGTTGGAATTATTTTAGCTGGAGGTACGGGCACCAGGATTGGTGCCAATATCCCTAAACAATTTATAGAGATACAAGGAAAACCAATTCTCGCTTATACGCTTGAAATTTTTCAGAATGATGAAAGAATTGATGCTATAGAAGTCGTGTGCCATAGAGACTGGGTAGATGAGGTGAAGAGAATTACCGTTACCTATGGAATTAGCAAATTACGCTGGCTGACCATAGGTGGGATAACATTTCAAGAATCTACAATGAATGGTATCTTTAATCTTAAAGGGAAAATAGCTGCTGACGATATTGCAATTATTAGTTTTGGTGTTTCTCCTATGACAACAGCAGATATCATTGATGACAGTATACGGGTGTGCGAGGAGCATGGAAATGCAATTGCATCGGAAGATATAGTTCTTTGCACATGTATTAAAGATGATGAGTATAGTACAACACAAAATCTGATTAGAGAGAATATTAAAGGATTTAGTAATCCGTGGGCTTTTAAGTTCGGAGAATTGTGCGAGGCATATGAAACAGCTGTAGAGAAAGAGATGCTGGATGACTTGGAGCCACACACTACTTCGCTTTATCTGGCACTCGGGAAAAGGTTGTGGTTTTCTAAATCAGCGTCAACCAATATTAAAATAACCACCCCAGAAGATTTGGATATTTTCGAAGGACATCTTCTTTTAAAGGAAAAGAGAAGAAAAGAAGCTACAGAAAAAGATATAGTAAACGAAATGATGAAAAGTGAATAAGTAACAAATATAGCGCATACGAGTGCTTTATGGAGGTCAATATATGATTACTTACAAGGAGTTTGAAGTAATTCGGTCGATGCTTAAGAGCAAGGGGGGGCAACGTTCTGCAAAATCCATTTATGAAAGTAAGCGGCATTATTATGTGTTTAAGTCAGAAGAAGAGGTTGCAAGATTGATTGAGTCTTTGGAACAGAAAGGCTATCTTTCCAACGGAGAAGTCACGCAAGAAGCACTAGACGAGATTGCTCCTCTCAAGGTTGATAATGGCGTAATTCTTGCTGCTGGCGGGTCAGATGTTTCAGCTAAGTCGGTATATTCAGTTCCCAAAGGTTTGTTTATGAAGAATGGTGAGACTCTTATTGAGCGACAAATTCGGCAACTGAGAGAGGCAGGAATTGATGACATCACTGTTGTTATAGCATACAAGCAGGAACTGTATTTCTTTCTGCAGGATAAGTGGGGTGTCAATCTCGAGATTAACCCCGATTTGAAGAAGAATAACATCTTCTCACTGTATACAGCAAAAGCTCATATCGGAAGCACTTACCTCTGCAATTGCGATAATTATTTTGAGGAGAATCCCTTCTCGCAGTATGAGTACAATGCGTTCCATGCAACAGTTTATAAGGAAGATGCTCACAACGAACTTGTTGTCCGCAAAAATTCTTCCGGTAGGATTCTGGAAGTTTACAGCGGCGCAAAGAGTGGGGAATGCATCTATGGGCATGCGTATGTCGATAAGGCCTTCTCCCACAGATTACTGGAGTACATGGAAAAAGAGATTGATGATTTCCGTGTATCTGCTTTGTTCTGGGAGGAATTCGTTAGCCGCCATGCGGAAGATCTGGATATGTATGTGCGTGAGTATGACGCTGATTTTCTGTATGAATTTGATCAGATTCAAGGTATTCAGAACATCGAGGGTCTTTTCCTTGGCAATGTAAGCGGTCGAATCAATACGAAAATCTGTGAAGTGTTAGACTGCACAGAAGATGAAATTGACCATATTGAAATCCTTGAAAAGGGCCTTACGAACATCCTGTTCACATTCATCGTAAGAGGTGTAAAATATATCTTCCGTTATCCGGGTGACAGCAGCCAATTTTTCATCTATAGGAAGAATGAGTGCATAGCACAGAGGTTAGCTGCAAAGGCTCATGCGGATGATACTTATGTTTATATAGATGAATCCGGCATCAAGATTTCCAGGTTTCGTGAGAATTGCCATGACCTGCACGGCGTGTACTACGAAGATGTAGAATTGATGAAGCAGGTGGCTCGGAAAATCCGGGCTTTCCATGAGGTTGGCTATGATATGCCTGATTGGGAAGAGTATAACTATGATCCGATTTGGCAGTGCGAGAGACTTTTCAGGGAGGCTTCCAAGGTAAAGGGAAATTTGTTTATGATTTTCGAGAAAGAATGGGCAATCATGCGGAAACTTCAGAAGTATGCGGATATGGATGGAGTCAAGCATACAATGTGCCACAACGATATTAATATTGATAATGTCATTCAGACGGATACAACCCTCGACATTATTGACTGGGAGTTTGCGGGATATAATGACCCTGGATATGACTTCGGACGTGTCATAGCCGGGCTTGATTATGATGTGGATGAGCCGAAAATTCTGGATATTTTGGAGGCTTACTTCGGACGTCCTGCAACTGAGAAAGAGCATCTTCACTGGATGGCATATTCGGCAATCCACAATTGGTACTATGTAGGTTGGGCACTGTACAAGGAAAGTATAAATGAAAGTAGTCGTGACTGGATGCTGTTCTTTTTCAAACAGGCGAAGAAACTGGCAGCATGGTGTATGCCTAAATATGAAGCAATATATGGAAAGATTGAATAAGGTAATATACAACATATCCACATGGGTATAGCACCAAGGAATTTGAGAAAATTCCTATGAAATACCAGAGAAATCGGAAGCCTCCTTTTTATATTCCATAGTAGAAAGTCGGCAGTTGTGCAGGACAGGCAAATTTATGCGTATTGATGATTTATATCGAGAGGCGGTTGAAACGGGGGTTATTCACGAGGTTGAACCTCATACAACTACTTTGATGTATAAGATGGGGAAAAATATATTTTTCCAAGGACTGTCAGACAAACATCAAGATTACACAAAAAGAGGATTTGGATTTGTTTGAAGGATATGTGATGATGAAAGAAAAGAGAAAGAATGGATAAAATGGAATTTGTGTTTTGATAGCGTAACTTATCAATGGCAGTAAAGTCTGACAGAAGGTTATTGCTCTGATTGATGATTATTTTTCAGGAGGAAATACAAGCGAGGAGATATCGATATGATCTCGAAGGAAATGTCGATGATTATTTCAATTCAGAACAGTTTCGGCAGTTGATGAAGTAGTGGGAGTTTTTGCCCGCCAAGTTGTAAGAAACAAGGTTCAATCACTGAAATTTTGTGGTTGACATAGTGAAATACCGATAGATTAACCAATTATAGCACCTATATATAACAAAAGAGGAAATGTACTATGGCTTTAAATACGAGAAAGTTTCCATATTTATTTTCGATCGGAACGCAATTGGCTTATAGAATTAATAAAAAATATTATGGAGATGTTCACTATGTTTGGTGTACTACCGAATTCAATTCAAAAAAACAACCTCCTACTTCAAATCCCGCTACTATATGCAAAAGATTATTAGAACAAATATCAACCGGAGACAGGCATACCCATGAAATAGCCGCTAATCAGGACGGAATTTTGAGAGGTGCTAATGAGCATATGAATCGTGGAACAATAACCTTAGCTTCAAGAGATGAAATCAGGGATATTGTCGCTGCTGCTGGATATGAGGCTTTTATGCCGGTGATATATATAGTTAATAGCAATAAAGTTAAGAGCAGGTGTGTTGAGGTAGACAGAAGTAAACGTGCCAGTGATAATGCGGTAGAATATAAAATAGAAGATCTGAGAGCAGATGAATATATTGTAATTCCTCTTAAAGACTGCCTTGTTGGAGTTATGGAAATAGCAGATAAGAAAGCAGGTGAATAATATGGCTGTGGTTGTGAAACCAAAAAGAAAAAATATCGGGAATAGAAAACAGATGTTACCTGCAAATAAAACGAACGCCAAAATGGTAAAGGTGCATATTTCTGCTAAACCTGCAAAAAAGTCTTCGATTAATGCTGCATTGCTTAAAAGAAATAAATTAGCAAAATCGATGACTCTCGATGAAATGCTGGAAGCTTCTTATGTTTTAGATCGTTGGGTGAATGAAGATGTTGTTGCTCCTGCGGATTCAAAAAAAGTAAGAGCATATGTGAAAGGAATAACCGGAACGAAAAGAACGAGCACGTCTGTTAAGATGGCAAAACGAGCGAAAATAATTCTTTCGGATCAGATTGTTTCCACTAACAAGAGAAATGCTAATAAAATCAAAGGGGAAAATTTGTATCTTTCATTGATGGACGAATCGGATTAAGGCTATTTGATGCAGCCTGCCGGAATTATTTTAAAAATCTTATAGGACGGGAGGAATGAGATGGATAATAAAAAGGATAATAAAATGATTTATAATGTTGTGGATTCGGTAAAGGGAGGTTGTGGAAAGACAACATTCTCGATCATGCTTGCCCTGGCTTTGGATGACATGAAACGAAAAAAGAAGCCGGATATCCCATCGGAGGTTTGCCTAGTTGATGTTGATATACAGGGTACCGCCTTGAAGTATCTGCTGATGGGGGAAAAGTGGGAAGACAGAGATTTCATGTATGTGAACGAAGCTATAAAATCCAGAAAAGATGAGAAAAAAAGCTATATTACGAGCTGCGAGTGGAAGAATCAGGATGCAGCCAATCCTGCTAACAGGTTTGGCCTGATTTTGTGTGATCCGCGCCAGAAAGCAAAGAGTGGGTTTCGGGCGGCATCGAATCAGAATTATACACCGGAGATACGATACAGTACGTTCCGTGAAGGCCTGAAAAATATGATTGCTGACATCAACGGGAAGACACAATATACATATCGCCATATCATATTCGATATGCCGCCGAATTCGGATGGGTATTCGGATGCTGTTTTTGATATTATGCTTAACAATACCTATACTGTCAAAAAAGAGGAGGATATATGTAATCTCTTTTTTGTACAGACACTTGATAAAAGCCAGCGCATCGCCACAATGGATCATTTTCTTGCCGCGATTTCACAGGAAAACCTGATTAAGGCGGACCATATCTTTTTTGTATGCTGCAATATCGGCCAGTTTCAGAATGACTCCAAGAGGAAAGCCATTTATTCAGATATTGTCGCATGGATGAGGACATCCTTAAGGAATGGCAGTTTTAGTGAGTCTGATTTAAAAAAGATTTTTTTCGTAGGGATACGATTTTACGAAAACTATTATCAATTATGCACATTATCAGATGCGATCAGCCAAAAAGAAATAGATCCTGACTTTAAAAATCCTGTGGAATATCTGGCGTGTATGGACGAGACAGTGGAGTTGAAACTGGGAGAAACAACAGAACAGTTATTAGCGTTTATGAAAGAAAAGACGAGGAAACGGAGTTAGTACGAATGGCAGAAATATCAGAAGAGACAATGCTGAAAGCCTTTATTGATTTTGATCCCATACAGCTGAAGTACCAGTTGCCAATGCAGAATGAAATGGATCCTGATGAGGCTGCCAGGCTTCGAAAGAGATATGCGGATATTATTGATTTTGAGCAGTCCGGGCAGTTTGAAATGCTGACGAAAAGGGATTATGCCGGCGATTACGCGAATCTGCGCCTGATCTATGATGAGGAGGATGACAGGAACCAGAGATACCTTCAGATCATAGAATTAATTCTGGATAAGGTGATCTGCCAGTATATTAATATTGACGGGATGGAGAGACTTTTTAGCGAGACCTATATTGAGTTTGAATGGGAAATGCACCTGAGTGCCGATTACAGAAAACATAATATGAAGTACTACAGGGATCATTTTGTCCACCAGATTCGGGATGCGTATATGATGTACGTGTTTATGGAAAAATATGATTTCTATCGGTACGTCAAGGAAGTCCTCGAGAATGACGGCGAGAGTAAGGTGTCCCGCTTTGTGAGCAAGAATCTGGCCAGACAGCGATTTACAGAGGATCCGAAAGTGTTAAAGCTCCATGAGGGCGATGATGATTTCTACATTCGAAATGTCTGCTATATGTCCTGCTTTATGGCTGCGCTTTTTCATGATATCGGATATCCGGAAGAATACTATCTGACCACTGGCCGCCATATTAGGGATTACATAGCGGGGCTGCGCGAACTGAATGCAAGCGTGGAAGATGTGAACAGGCTTTACTCGCTCCTGCAGAACTCCCTTCTGTTCCGGGTGGTTCCCTTCTCTGAAATAGAGAAAAGGATCAGTTATGCGGGTCCAGCGGACCAGGGGCCGGAGCATGGCGCACTTTCGGCAGTGATCTTTTTGCTGCATTTTTATGAGAATGGTGCAATCCACACACTGGCTCCGTATAAAAAGACGGCTGTAGAACTGGCAGCCCTTGCGATCTACAATCACACAAACCGGTATGGCTGCGTGACAGGCGGGACAGATTACACCTATTATCGTCCCAGCTTTTCTCTGAACCCAATCTCTTACATGCTGCGTATCTGTGATGACCTGCAGGAATGGGACCGCGTCTATTTTGTGATTTCTAAAAAGACTGCTCTTTGGTTTTGTGAGCGGTGCAAGACGCCGATCCTGGACGACGAGAGGGAAATGACGGGCGGCACCCGCCGCTCCTGTTATTGCAATACCGCATATAATGCGGCCTTTGACAAAGCTGGATCCGGAACCATTTCAAGAGCGTTCGATAAAAGGGCGGGTTTTCTGGTCAGGAGAATTTATAATGTCTGTACATGTGACAGCCTGACGATAACAGAAAACGAAGACAAGAGGAAACTGCTGGTATCCTTGCATTATTCCCCTTACAAACTGCTTCATGTGGCTTATCTTGGCCAGGAATTCATGAAATACCGCATCAGTGAGCTGAATGCCATGAAGCCTTTCTTTGAGTGTCAGACGGGAATTCCGTCCATTTACCTGGATTATTTTGTATCATCAAACCCCATTCTGATCAAGATTCAGATCCTGGATGCGTTTCTGGAAATACAGGAGAAACAGCGGCAAACAGGATGCTTTGACGTGCTGGAAGACTGGTGCAAAGTGGCCTGTGCCGACTGGGATTCCGGCAAGGAAAGTGAACTCAAAGATGCATTTAAAAAGTGTTTTGATAATTTCAAAATTTTGGCAAATGATATTCTGGATCAGTACCGGGAGGAGGTGAAAAGAGGCAGTAGGCTGACTTTCGATAAGGTAAACCGGGAATCCTTATTTTGCTATCAGGAAATATGCATGGACTTCTACATAGCTCTTTGCGTTTATCAGAGGATCAACAAGAAAAGGCTGGTGAAGGAAAATAAGAAGTTTGAGGAATTCTTATTTAGTGAAGAAAAAGCTTTTGCGGATTCATATTCGGAATTTACGGAACTGCACAGACTGATTCTCGACTGTTTTCTGCAATTTACAAGAATGTATGAGAACATTATGGAGTACGATTACTTCCCCGAGCGGTACTATAAACAGTTCGATAATTCAGGCCTGGATGATATTTTCCCAGGCTGCGGAAGTTCAGAGACTGCCGGTGGGTCTGACGAGTATTATGAGACAGTGGTATCTCGTTACCTGGACGGAACCTTCAGGCCGAAGATTTTTGACAAATATAGTTATGATAATCAATATGAGAAGATTCGTGAAGACAAAGACAATAAATATATAGACGCATTTACGGACCTGTACCTGTTTCGGTTAATGGACGAGAAGACAGCGGATGCAAGGCAAAAAGGACTTGAGAACAGGTAGGTGCGCAGGATGTCTTACGAGGTAGAATTAAAAGTTAAAATAGATGATTATGACAGTATGGAGGACGCATTAAGCCGCATTGGCTGCGTCTGGGAAAAAACCTGCAGACAGGCAGATAAGATTTATTACCGCCCCGGAAGGATGGAAAAGAAGGAAGAACAAACGCTGTTTTTTAGAATCAGAAGCGAGAATGATAAGCACATTCTTACCTTAAAACAGATATTGGATAATACGGAGGTGATAGAATATGAATCCGCGGTAGAAAACAGACAGGATGTCGAAAATATGCTCTATTTGCTGGGATTTGAGGACTATGTAACCGTTATAAAGACGCGAAAAACAGGCATGGCTGACGGCATTACGGTGTGCATGGATAAGGTGGAAGAGCTGGGGAGCTTTATGGAACTGGAAAAAGTAGTGGCACTTGATGAGGAAAGAGAAAGCGCCAGAGAGGAATTGCGCTGTTTTCTGAACAGGCTCGGTGTGGGGATGGAACAGGTATGCGACAAGCGGTACCATACAATGATGCGTGAATATGACGCAGAAAGGAAAGGGGCAAATGAGTGAGAAATTCTATCCGCAGGGAACATTGTGCATCAGCTCAGTAACGAGCAACAAGGAGGCAGGGTTTAGTGATTATCGATATGTGGCATGCATTGCCGCACAGGAGTTCGGTTTCCGTGTGATCCGTAATCCGGAAGACGATGGGATGACCCAGGAGGATTTTGAATATGCGATGGAGAATGAAAATCCCGTATTTATATTGATCGTTGGCGAGGTCAGCTCGGATATGGTGAATGCAGAGTTTGCCACCGCAAAAAGTAATTGCCTTCCGATGTTTGTGTTTATCAAATCTGTGAACAGAAAAATCTCGGAAAGTACAAAAAAGAACATGAAAGAACTCTCTGAAGTGACATATGACAAATGCTGTTCGTTTTTTGATACATGTGAACAGTTGCACAGCCAGGTGAGGGAGAGGCTGCGAAAGTATATACAGAAGAAACTGGAGACGTATCCCATACTTCAGAAAGGGACAGATCTGGCCTACATAGCGAACAAGCAGCTGATGAAAGTCGCCAGGAGGCAGATTATAATTTACCAGAATACTTCGATTCTTCTTCTTGGAGCGCGTAGCAGCGTATATGAAAACGCCTTTATGGCGGAATTGATGAAATGGCTGAGGGGGATGAGAGACGACATCGAGTTTCTCCATGTTTTCTGTATGAATGAGACGCTGGAGGAAATAAGGAACAATGCCGGAAGCTATAATCTGCAGGCAGCTAAGGAAAATATCCTGGAACTGTATCGCATGTATGAGGAACAGGGAAAGGCGAATATCCTCAACATCCGCTACTCGGAGAAACCGAACAATGTTTCTTATGTGATTACTGACACAAACCTTGTGTTTGTAATTCCTGTTGAGGATGAACGCTATACGATCGAGCTGCCGTCCTATATCATGCAGGTGAATCAGATTGAGAAGATTAAGGACGAGCTTTACCACAAGACCAAAAAGCTGGACAGGGAGACACTGATGAAAATTTATGAGGGGGTGTAAATGTGTTAAAAGGAGTTTTTCAGGAGTTTTGCTCCGGAATGGAGATTGACGGCTGTATTGTAAAGAAAATCTCGAAAAACAGGGATGAAATCACAGACCTGGTGTCGGAATATTACTCATTCCCTAATGCAAAGGTTTCAAGCCAGTTCATGGGAGCTTATGGAAGAAATACCGCAGTATATACCGAAAATATAAGACTGCTTATAGCAATCCCCCTGTATATTTATACAAGTATTTCTCTGGATAACATTCAGCTGCTGCGCCAGATAAACACTGTATTAAGAACGAAATTCCGCTCCTCAGATTTTTCGGATGTGAATACGGGGCTGGAGATACATATAGATGACAGCCTGGGATTCAATATCATACCGGGGTTTGCTTATGATAATGAAACCTACATTTACCTTAGCAGGAATGAATGGAAAGTGCTGAACCTCGGTAATGAAAGGAAACGGTTTGACGAGGTAAACCGGAAGACGCACAATAATCTCCTGGATCTTTGCAGAATGCTGAAAGTCTGGAAAAATTATAAAGATCTGGATATTGAAAATATTCTTCTGGATACGTTTGCCTATCATTTCTTTTCCATGAGCGGAGGAAAGTGTTATTCTGTGGATGCTTACGATGAAATGCTGACGGATTTTTTTCGCTTTTTATTAAAGAACTGCAAGGACAGCGGATTTATTTCGATAGATGGGAAGACAGTATTGCAGCCGCCAGCCGGATTGAGGGACGCTGTTTTTTATGCATATACTACCGCAAATACCGCTTTGGAAGAAGCGAAGCTTTTGTACATTGAGGACGCTTTCACGAGATGGCGCAAGATATTTGGAACCTTCTATCTCCAGAACTGCCGTCCTTAATAGCTTCCGGCGATTGCCGTAGGCGGCATCGCCCCCGGTAGTGCAGATAAACGAAACAGACCAGATGTCTGGAAAAACGAACAGATATTTGGAAAAGCGAACACAAGTATGCAGTTATCTTTGATATATTATAAACTAACGTTATCAATTCAAAAAGCATCCTAAAAGTTGTAATTGCATATAATTGTAATGCGCAAATGAATGAGTGGGGCTGGGACTTAAGAGCGGTATCTTTTGTGCAAAATGATAAAGTGTTGATTTTGCCTTAGATGGGGCAGGATCTTGCGGGCATTTTTTGTGCAAAATAGCACAATTTTGGCTCCGGTTTGTCCGGATTAAGTCTGGACTAAGGAAAGAGATCTTAGAATTGGAGTAAAAGATGGCGAATAGGATTTTTCATGCAGAAGAGCATCTGCTTTGCCGAATCACACGCAAGGTGTGTGAGATGCCGAAGAACGAAAGAGAAAGCGAGATTTCAGAGTCATTTAATAGAGTCTATCTGGATGGAATTGGGCGGTATTGTGATAAATACGATTCAGAGACAGGACAACAGAGCTATTATGATACGATCTGCGAAGCTGAAAAAGAGATAAACTCGTTTATACTTCCTGATGCTGAAAAAAAGAAATATGCAGATCTGCTTACGCAGCTTGAGGATAAGCATCGGGAGATGCTGGATGGTATTGCGCCGTTCAGGCCGTTTCCGAACCGGGAAGCCATTACGGCCTATCTGGCTGTGTACTACAGGCTGTTGAAAGAATTGCTGTATCTCTCGGATTATTTGGAAGACTTCGACCGAAATGGCGTTTTTTTTGTTGAAAAAATTCTGAATCTGGATGCGGAGGCTTCTTATGCGTCTCTTTATTCACCGCCCGCACTGGATGGGCTGCTGTATTTGTATGAGTGTGTAGAGGAATACTGGGTTCATACGGAACATACAGAGGGTGCCATCCTTAGATCAAATTATTGTGAAGTTGTGATAACGAAGCTTCTGAGAAAATTTCGATGGATAGTTGTTCGGAATGGCGAGCTGATGCATGCAGCCATTCCGCCAGCGCTAAAGGATGAATGGAAGAAAGAAGCATGTTCCGCTAATGCCCGGACACTCGACATTCCGACCAGAAAATTGGAAGAGTACAATAGCTACGAAGGCATTGGGGAACTGCGCCTGTTTGACAAGATCCTTTATGAGATTGAGAAACGCGCCGCGAATGGGGACCTTGGGAGAGAGCTTCGTGTTTCCCTCGTAGGGGATATTGATAAGAAGCCCGTTGAAACATTATGCAATCTCATAGCAACTTCGCTTCGCAAGAATATTCATGTGCTGTCAGAGCTTCCGGAGAATTTTGCAGAGATTCATCTTCGGCTGTATACCTATAATGAACCGGAAATGAAAGAAGAACAGCCTGTGAACCAGTCAGCTTCGGATGGGATTTCGGATGGCGTGAAAGTTTATTACCGCTTCATCCAATACAACGGACATCTAATGCGGTATGATGATCTTGTGTGTCTTGTCAATGAAAGTGACATGCTTTTTGTACTTGATTCCCTCGATCTTTATAGGAATCTTTCCGTACGGACCATTGATGATAATAATCTTCTGCAGCAGATGGTAAACCATCGCGAATATTCTGTAATGGGGCCTCAAAGCAGAGGGATGTCGCTTTATTCAGAGAAGATGGAGTTTGCGCTGTTGAGGGAGTACCTCACCGCATATACGTATCAGAGTTTTGGAAAGCCAGGTGTTTTTTACAAAAAAATAAATAATACTTTGCTGAAAGAAATAGAAAGACAGATAAGTAAATCCGGTGAAGCAAAGGCAGCATATATCTATGTTTCCGATGTGAGCGCGATTGACTCCTCCGACTATATGGCAGAGAACATTATACGGAAAGAATGTTATAATGAAAAAGAATTTTTAATACTGCAAATGACAAACAGAAAAGAACATGCATTAATTAATACGGATGATTCAAAAATAATGGTTTTTAACGTATGGCAGATTATAAAGCATACTGCTGTAAGAAATATCGGGGATATTCTTCATTTGCTCCATATGCCGGATTCCTGTAATTCCATTATTGAATTGAAACAGACGCTGATAGGACTTGACTACAGTAATTGGAGATGCAAAATTGTCTTTTATTACAAGAACGCTGATTCGGTTAAAGGAGGAAAGATAAAAGAAAAATCAATTTCAGACTGGCTCAAAGAAGCAGTCCTGCCGTTTTTTAGTAATCATCCGCGTGATATGTTTTACAATTATTTTGTAAAATCATTTTCAACGTTCCTGTACAGTTCTGCAAAGAATGTTTCCGATATGCTTTTTTTGCACATATTTGAGAAAAAACATGATCTTCTGGCAGAGGCTGTGCTGTCCGGGGAAAAATTAAACCTGTCCATGTATCTGTCAAGAAGCTGCAAGTACGCGAATAAACAATTTTATTATGAGACGATGAATGATTATGACACACCATCGTCAAGCTTTCCTTTTCAATACAGGAAGCTTTCCCTGATAGAACAGTCAGATACTGATCTTAGGAAAAATATTTTTGTGTATTTGCGGGATGTATGTGAAGAGGATACCTACACGGACTCTTATTTATATAGAAATATCAGTTAGCGTTAATTCCGCCAGGATCTAACTGCGTACCATAAGGTATTTAGACAACAAATTAGTATTTAGACAGTAAGTAAGTGCTAAGATATATTTAAAATTCTTTTGTTCCAGTATTATTGCTCTATCTATGACTGAGGAAATAAATATATGTATAATCCGGAAAAAGAGTGTGATAAAATAGTAGATGCGATTAAAACTTTATGTTCCGACAAGAATCTTTCCCAATCCATACTGGCAAAGAAAGCGGAAATTTCGCCCAGCTCGCTTAGCGAACTTATGAATGGGAAGACCAGGCCAAATGTCTATACCTTATTTAAGTTATGCAATGCTCTGGAAGTTTCGTTTGCAGAATTGATTGACAGTAGAAGTGGAGATAAGAGTCCTGTTCTTTCGGTTGAAGAACAGGATCTTATTTTTATTTACAGAAGTTTCGATGCTTCCCAGAAGAAGCAGCTGCGGTTTGTAATGGAACTGATGGATTTATATAAAGAAAAACTATCCTTGTATGACATATGAGTAAAAATGGAAATCAAAATGTATATGAAAAACTATCCGAGGAAGATAAAAAATATTTTCTATATTTCGTAAAGCTGACAGATGAGAAACACAAAAGTCAGACTGTTTAAGTGAATTACTGTTTATGAGGCATGGAATTCGACATTTCGAAAATAAATTCGAAAGATCGAAATTGCGCAAATAAGGAAAGGCAGTATAATGGTTTGCAAACTTTTGTTATATGGTGGAAGATGATTCATATAATTAGCGTGTTGGGTTTATAATAATCAATATCAACTGACAGAGCCTGTTATGAAAACTTATTTTATGATCCAATCATAATACATAATAGTATTTTACCTGCTAAGATTGCGTTTATTACACAATATCCGCTCATGGTGACTTTGAGAGAAAAGGAACTTTAGAAGAAGGGTGGCTAGAAATGATTCTTTACCACTACAGATCAATAGAGAGCGCATTAACTGAAATAGAAAATTGCACTTTCCATTTTGCTGCTCTTGATGAACTTAACGATCCAATAGAAGGATATGTCAGGCTTTTCTGGAAAGGCGATAAGGCCGCATGGGAGGGCTTATTTCGGAATTATGTTTGCAGCCTGAGTCAGGCGATTGATTTATGGCTTCTTCATGGTAATGAGGATATTCTGCACCATAAGAGTCTGATAACAGATATTCATCGCTTCGATAATGTTCCGTTGGGTGAAATTCTAGAGGATATAGGAGATCACTTTCTGATGGATGGGGGGATTCAAAAGTTGGCTTCTTTCTATGGGGATAATCATCTGAAAGCATGGGAAGAGGAATTACGCCTGATTTTTCACTCTATACATAATAAAGCTTTTGCCCTGTGCATCCAAAAGAAGCTGGAACGTGGCGGGATATCGGAAGAAATGGGAAACGTTCTGCAAAAAGTGTTTTCAAAGGAATTTCCATTTCCTTTTGAAAAGATGGAGGCAGAGCTTCAGGATGAAGCGCAAAGATCCCAGATTGCAAAAAACTTAGAGACTGTAATTGAGGATTCGGTGGAACTCTATTATATTCAGATTGGGTTCAGGGATGAGGGCTTTTTGTATGGAAGGCGTGGAGACCGGAAAGATGCAGACACAGAAGCCCGTTTGCGTAGAAATTGGATGGCAGTTGCAGCTGATTTTCCAAGAATATATGTGAACGAATTGAAAGAGATTATTTATCCGGCGAGTTATGTTGTCTGTTTTTCCAGAAAAAATGACGATTCTGCTATGTGGGGTAACTATGCGGATCATCATCGCGGTGTGTGTTTAATTTACAAGACAGAAGATAGTAATAAGATGGTTTTAAGAGGCCGTCATCGTATACCGATGTCAGTAAGACCAATTAAGTACGAGGGTGAATTGATAGAATGTAATTTCTTTGAGACATTGGGGTGTTTGCCACGAAAACAGATTGTGTCTTGGCTTACAGGCACGGAGGGAATCAGCAGTGTTTATGATGCATATTCACCTGATGATGAATGGAGAGAACGATACTGGAATGTATATGCCGCAAAGACGTATCGGAAACTCAAGGCCTGGAAGCATGAGGAAGAATATCGCGTAGCTTTGACAGATACTTTTTATGAGTATTCTGAGCTGGAAGGCAGAAATTTGAAGTATGATCCTAAAATACTTCGAGGTGTAATTTTTGGAATTAGCACGTCTGAATATGATAAGAAACGAATCATGGAAAAACTGCGTATACATATGGAAGAATTAGCGGACTTTAAATTTTCTCAGGCTGAATATGATGGCGAGGCTCAGAAAATTATTGTGCGAGAGAAGAAAGCATGGAAATTGAAATGATTCCATAATTTGTGTGTTTGGTTTATAATAATTATTATCAACTGACAATGTCAGAACTGGAATTTCACTGTAGAACTCTATTCAAAATAGTACTTTATCTACTATGCTTTGAAAACAGGCATGTGTCATAATCTGGAGGCTATATATGGGAAAGGTCAAAACACAAAACAGCACTGAGAGAAGAAAAATTAAATTGTGTGGAAATGTCACGACCTACTATTTTTATAATTCATTCATGCAGGATGTCTATGAATATACAAATAAAAATAGTGAAGCTACACCAATTATCGATATAACGGAAGCTAATTGGATAGATTCGAATGTACTGCCGTGCATGATAGTAATTGGAGTTCTTTTGAAACGTTACTACAAAGAACCGACCGAATTGGATATGGTTTATAAACCGTCATTGCTGCAGTATCTAGATACCGCAGATTTTTTTTATTGGGTTGGAAGAGAAAAACTGAATATATATAAATTTAACGAGGAATTGATTGGAGGATTCGGTATATATGTAAAAGAATATAATAGACAATATAAAATAGAAAAATTCCAGGGAATTTCTGGGTTTTATGATTTGGCAGAGCCTGATAGAGAAACTTTAAAATATAGATTGCTGGATCAATTAGAACGATTTGATATAAAAAGAATTTTTGGGGGTGTATTTTCAAAAATAGTAAACACAATCGGCGAAGAATATGACAGATGCATTCAATCTGTTGCAGAGATCGTATGCAATTCTATGTTGTATAGCGAATCGGATTCATATGTATGTGTACAAGCATTGAAGGATAAGGTTGATATTTCCATATGCGACATTGGAATCGGATTTGAGAAATCTTTGCTAAAAAAGGGGATAAAGATTTATAAAATGGTAGATTCTGATATACGATTATCAAGACATGTATTAGAATCAGAGATATTTGATGACTATTTTGCTTTCTTTACAGCGATTTATCATGCAGAGGAAACCGGGCGGGTTAATTTATGGAAGTTGAAAGAAATTATTACAAATAATCGCGGTGTTATGAGAATTCATACGAATCGAATCCAGATGATTTTTTCTTATAGACGGTGTTATAATTGCAAGGTTAATGGTGTGGCAGAATGCAGGAGATGCTTGTTAAAAAATTTTTCAACCAATTATAGGGTGTCTCCTTTACGAATATATAATGCTAAAATAGAAGGAGTTCACATAGAAATCAGTTTTTCCCGGGGGTAATTGCTGTGTTTCAGATATTAACGAAAGATAAATGGGTGTATTTGAATATGCATTTTAATCAAGTGTTCAGCTCGCTTTTCTTAGATTCCTCTATCTATGCTGTCAGAGAATCTGATAGCAGTGAATTCTATCGTGAAAAAGGCATTTATCAGCGAACACTTACACAGTGCACGATTGAAAATATAAGGAATAATTTGAAGAGTGCAAAATCTTGCAATATAATTCTTGATATGAAATATATTTCTAAGGTTAAAGATAATGAGATGGCTCAGTTCAGCCAACTGCTTAAAACATTGCTTAATAATGATAATGTTTTACATTTGATGAATGTATCTGGCTGGGTATTTGAAGCTTTGAAACCATTTAACATGGATATGAAGGAAAAATATGATATTGGTGATCAGGTATTTTGTATAACACTGCCTGCAACAAAGTTTAATGAAAATAGTTTGCTGGATATAAATAAAATGGGGGAATTGCTTTTTGAAGAAAAACTGAACGACGAAATAAAGAAATGCAGTGAAAAACACGAAAAGCAAAGTATATCGAGCCGGGTAAAATTGAATATATATATAAATGTAAAGAAAATGATGAGAGACTATCCGTTTTTTTGTTACTGTATATATAATCTTGCATTAAAGCTTGAGAATGGTGTGTTGGACATAAAAGATCCAGGAAAAAACAAGGACAAAACATTTTTCCTTCATACGATGAATGGAGCAGTGATTGGAAGCATTCTTTCACAACTGTTTTGCATGGATATTTTGCTGGTGGACCACCTTGGACCATATAATAAGTTATATATGGATGATTTGGGAAAAACAATAGATTATAAAAAGAAATATCTAGTAGTCTGTGATGTCGTGTGCATGGGAACAGAGTTAAGCAACGCTAAAACAATACTGGATGTATTTGGAGTTCAGTATGAGGGATGCATTACGGTGGTAAATATTGTTACAGTAGGAATGAGAAATTCAGAGATAACTTCGATTTACGAGATTGATAAGGATAATAATCCAGTTGGATATAAGATTTCGACTGATTTGTGAAGGGGATAATGAATATGGATAAGAAACTTACTATTTTACATATATCAGACTTGCATATCGCTGATGTCCCTTTTGCAAATGATGACCAGATATCGAATTTTCAAAAAAATGAAGTGTATTTGGATAACCTTATAGGAAGCCTTACGGATACTAAAAATAATAGAGATATACAATATTTGATGGTGAGTGGAGATATTACTCAGACAGGAAATGAGAGTGAATATAAATTTGCAGAAAGTATCTTAAATCAATTATGCACCAAACTGGGACTTGATAAGAATAATGTATTGATTGTTCCTGGAAATCACGATTTGTATTGGGAGGGATTTAAGGAACGTATTAGAAAAGAACCATACTTTGTTGAGGGAAAGAAGACATATAATCCAGAGGATTATAAAAAATTTATGAATAGCAAACTCCTTGAATTCAAAAATTTTTATGATTCATTTTATGGAGGGATAAAAACATTTAACCCGGATAGTGTGGTAACAGACCTAATACAGGTGAAAGAGAAAAATATAGCTTTTCTTGGAATTAATACTATGTTTAATGAATCTTTCCAAAGACAAGATCATTCAGGGCATATAGACATTAGCAGGTTAAGATCTGATTTGGCAGATCATGGTGATTCTCTAAAGAATAGAGTTGTCTTTGTAATTTTACACCATACGCCAGTTTCTTTTGGAGATGAGCCGGGTGATGTAGATAACTGGGAAGATGCTCAGACTATATTAAAAGAGTATGGTATAACCAGATTTTTGTCTGGACATGTTCATACAAGTAATTCTTTTAATATAGAAAACAAACAAAGTATGTCTTATTTAATTACAGGTAGTATTGGTTTAGATTCTGCTGGAATATCTAATACATATCTGCTCTTAGAGGAAGGCATTGATGAGAGGGGGAATGAAGGATTTTATCCGATCTATTATAAATGGGAGCATGAACCTAATGAATCAGGATTTTGGCAACAACTGTCGGATAAGAAAGATACAGTTAATTTTGTAACCATAAAAGAGACGAAAGGGGAAGAGGCTGTAGAAAGTATCGTTGCTGGAATTGCTTCTTCGGATAAAGAAGAGGGGATAGGTTTCAGTGCAGATGATTCGAAACCATGCTTTTCAGAAACCGAGGAAGATGACTTGGATTCTGGAATAAAAAAGTTTCTTTTTGATACGATAAGAAAAAAAGATTTGTATATTTCAGGACACTTTCACTGGAGCAAAAACGGACGTTCACATTCATTTTTAAAGACAAACTTTCTATTTGAAAATTATGAATGCCTTGAGAAAGTGAAGAATTGTTATTTAAGATTGATAGATCGTCTCGAAATCGCGACTCAACTTTTGGACGGTTATGCTATGCAAGGCAGTGTTATTGCCAGTTTGATAGCATCTGAAAAGAATTGGGAATACTGTTATTATCCTGCCATCGGTAGGGAATATTCTGACTATGAAAAAGATTTGCCGGATGGGATATATGAAGTGATTACTGTTGTAATAGACCTTGTATATACAGATAATATTGTTAAGTGGATTGTAAATCATTTAAAGAAGAAGTATGATTCGTTAAAGACAGTTAATATATGTACATTGTTTTATACAGATGAGAACATTATAAAGCCACGAAAAATGAGTGGCATTAATGTTTGCTTTTATGGAGCATATCAGATTGCTATAATAACCTGTCCATATAAGAATGTGGATGAATGCATTATATGCCGGGAAAAATTGGATAGTATTCATATTTTATATTCGGAGGAGAATGAAAATGAGAGTAATTGAACCAAGCGTTATTTTAGAAAGTAATTTTTCGGAAGATGAGATTTTGAAATTTGTAGAGAAAGCCGGGAGAATCTGCTATAAAAGTGAAGGAAAAATCACGGAAAATTCAGCCGAAAGTTTTATTAAAAGAATTCTTAATAGTGGCCATGAGTCTGTAATTGAGCACGTTTGCCTGAGTTTTCGTGTCATTTGTGACAGAGGAGTCAGTCATGAAATCGTGCGCCATCGTATAGCAAGCTATAGTCAGGAAAGTACGAGATACTGTAATTATTTTTCAGACAAGTTTTCAAGGGAACTAACCTTCATTAAACCTTGTTTTTGGTCTGTAGATTCATCAGAGTATCATATTTGGGAAAATGAAATGCTGAATATTGAACGCACTTATAATACATTAATTGAGGCTGGGGCAAAACCCCAGGAAGCGCGTTCTGTCCTGCCGAATTCATTAAAAACTGAGATAATGATGACTATGAATTTAAGAGAATGGAGACATTTTATAAAATTAAGAACAAGTAATGCTGCCCATCCTCAGATGCGTGAAGTCGCTTTAATGATTTATGATGTTTTGTCTTCAAAATATCCTGTGTTCTTTAGCGATTTGGAGACTTACACAATGTAAGAATCCGTGTTTCTGTATAGTTATAATGGTACAAAATGAGAGCTAAGGAAAGACCTAATCAGATCTATCTCCATGAGTTTATTGGAAACAGGTATGGAAGACTGAAAGTTTTTTATTGGTGGCCATACAAGGATCAGCGAGCTGAAAGTATCGCCTGAAAAGGGAGAACACTTATAGACATGGTGAGTATTCCGGCCCTTTCTGGACCGCCAGTCCGGACGCACGATACGTAAGCAATCAAACATAAGTACCACGTAATGAAAGAACCCGCCAAAATGGCGGATTCCCATAGATAAGCACATTGAAAACTGCATCAGGATTTTTTGAGACTGCGACACTTCTTCTGGACGTTTTCGGACCATGGAAGAAGATCCTGGACAAAATCGCGGTTTGTATCGTCCGCATGTTTGGGCAGTTCAGTCAGCAGGAGCTCCATGTAGTCATAGACGCGGAGATTGTTTGCTTTCGCGGTCTCCACGAGGCTGTAGATAACCGCACTCGTTTCCGCTCCACGGATAGTGTCGATGTTGCCCCAGTTTTTCCTGCCCACAGTAAATGGACGGATCGCACGTTCTGCGGCTTATGCGAATGTTCGGATAAGGCAGCGTTATTGTCCATCGGGACATCGCCGTTGGAAAGAAAGACACGCAGGAACTGTTCCTGGTTGATACAGTACTGCAGCCCTTTGCAGGTGGCAGATTCCGGCGAAAGCTTTGCAGCGGCATTTTTTGCCCACACAAAGAACCCGTCAACCTTTGGCTTTATGACGAGGGAGCGTTGTCTCTTACGTTCTTCCCTGCTGAGGTCCTGCAGCTGGCTGCCCAGATGGAACAGTTCGGAGATCCGTTTCGTCGCTTCCGCGGCGATGGTCCCGTTGTTCCCGCCGGCTTTTACCATTTCGGCGAACTTCCGCTTGGCGTGTACCCAGCATCCGGCGACCTGCAGGCCGTCCCGCTTTTTCTCCAGCGAATGGTAGACCTGGTAGCCGTCTGTGACCAGCGTGCCGGAGTAATCTTTGAGGAATTCCTCCGGATGGTCGGTCCGCCTGGTCTTCTGGAAGTCATAGATGATGACCGGATGGCCGTTGTCATATGTACCGCTGCGGTATACCCACATCCAGCTTTCGGAACCTGCAGGCCGTCCGTCACGGATCACCCGGCAGGATGTTTCATCCGCATGGATGACCGGGAAGCTGTAAAGATGTTTATGAAGCTCATCAAAAATGGTGGACAGGTAAAGGTCTGCCGCATTCATCATCCAGTTCGCCATGGTGTTGGGCTCAAGCTTTACACCGTTATCCTTGTAGCACCTGGACTGGCGGTCAAGCGGGAGGTGGTTCGGGTATTTCCCGTTGATGATGGCAGCGACCAGGGAAGGCGTGGCGATGCTGTTGCGGAACAGGTCCGCGGGACGTTCAGCCCGGACAATGGTGCCGTCATTGTCTTTGGAAGCGTAGACATGTATGTGGTGTTCGTCCACGAGGAAAGTCTGCGGGATGATGGAAAGCCGCCTGTAAGATTCCACAGGGAGTTCCTTATACCCGTTGGGGAACTGCTCTGCCAGTTCCTCATCGCTGAGTGTGTGCTCAAAGATGCGGGCAGGAAGCCCGTCGAGATTTTCGTCGCGGGCAGATTTCTTTCTGCGTTTATGTGAGGATACAACAATCTCGGTGACCTCTGGCTCCGGGGCTGCATCAGCGCGGAATTCGATCTCGTTGAAGACATCGCCGAAACTCAGCTGGCCGTCGATCTGACTGAGCTGCTCGGTCTTGCGGCCGAAAGCACGCTGGTTCATCAGGGCGATCTGCTCCGTGAGGAATTCAAGCTGTTTACTGATCGTATTGAGCTGTTTCTGCAATGCAACGATGATGGTGATGAGCACATGCTTGTCCATCTTATTCAGTTCATCAACTGAAAGCTGGGTAAAATCTTTCATAGGGCACCTCGTTTTTCTATGAAGTTATTTTACCACAAATGCAGTAAAAAAGCCATTTTGCGGCACTTTTGAAGAAGATGGGGCATGGTAAAAATGACTATTGCCAGGAGTGGATTATTGAAAGAAATGGGGGGCGCCGGATCCGGCATATGAAAGAAAAAAGAGAAGCGCCCATACGCTGGGGGCGCATGAGAGCCGCTGGGAGCCATATGGACGCACATGAAGGGACTGAAAACAGGGCGAAAAATTTCTCCGAATTGCACAAAGGATCAGGCAGATTTAAGCGGCCGGACCTCCTTGATCACCGGCTCTACAGCGAAGCCCTGCATCAGCCAGGCGAACTGGTGGGGCCTGATGGCCATGGCCTCGGTGGAGTTGCGCGGCCAACAGAAGCGGCCGTCCTCGACACGCTTGGAAAGCAGCAGGAAACCGTCTCCTTCCCAGACGAGCCCCTTGATGCGGTTGGCACGCCTGCCGCAGAAAAGGAACAGTGTATTGGGTACAAAGAGCGGCAGGTGGTAGCGGGTCTCGATGATCGCGGCAAGGCTGTCGATACCAAGCCTGAGATCTGTAAAACCACACACGACATAGATCGCGGCGAAGTCTGACGGGTTGGCATCCCTAAGCATAACGCACCGCCTTTATCACCCTCAGGAGCAACTCGTCAGAAGCGGAGGAATTGACTGCGATATCAATATCGGGTGTGCTGATGTGCAGTGGATGTGGGACAGTACACGAATCGCGCGATTCGCGCGAAATGCACGATTCTGCAGGGACGAAAGGATCACAGACAGAAACCGGCTGCGATTCTTCAGCCTGGGGAAGCACTACCGGGACGATATCCGGCAGCATGGAATCGATGTACTCGGTCTTGAGAAGATGCTTCCAGTAGTTGTAAGTGTGGATGGAAAGATTGTTCTGTTCACACCAGTCCCTGACGGTAAGGCCGCTGTCGGCCTGTTCCTGAAAGCAGACTTTCCAAGCGGCAAGCTTAGCCTGATGCAGTTTTTGTTTAGCACTCATGGGAACCTCCTTAAAATAATCGGCCAGATCGCGCGAATTGCGCGACTGCTACGAATGTAATTAAGAGATTATCCCATGAATTTAGATAGATTGAAAAGTACGCATGATAGAGTGCTTACGAATGACCCTGAGATTGGGATAATCTGGCCAGATGTTGTCGGTGAATATAGGGGAAATGCATCCATCTGCCGATGGATATCGGATGAAGGATGGAATTGGGTCGAATCTGAGTGAGAAAGAACAGAAGTGGAGAGACTTGAATGAAACATTTATGTTTTGATAAAGTAGCTTAGCAATGGCAGTAAAGTCTTTAATATAATATCTATATGACAAAAGAGGAAATGTACTGTGAAAGAAAGTAGAGGACAGCCCAAAATTGACGTACCTTAATAAGCTGTC
>JAJBUQ010000001.1 GCA_020860245.1 Rikenellaceae bacterium | reverse complement strand
CATAAGATACTAACGACTAATTATTTTCAAATATAAACCATAGTAAACAAATTTAAAAATTTCCGGAATATTTTTTATCAATAATAATTAAGAAATAAAAAAAATAACGGACGGGACGGCTGGGGGTATCGAAATAAATTTAAAAATAACCGGAACTTTAACTACCTGTACATATTAAAAACATTAAAAAATGTTAAATTTGTAGGATATATAATGGTAAAATCCTCTTAAAGTTTCGTCAGCATGCTGGTACTCAACGCGGGAAACATTCTCTTAATAGGCTCTATTTTGCTTTTTTTCAGCATCTTGGCCGGTAAGGCAAGTTTTAAATTCGGCGTTCCCGCCCTCCTCATATTTCTTGCAGTGGGAATGATATTCGGCAGCGACGGCGTAGGAATACAGTTTAACAATCTCAATACCGCACAGTTCATCGGAACAATGGCGCTCAGCATCATTCTCTTCTCCGGAGGTATGGATACAAAATTTTCCGATATACGGCCTGTTCTCGGCGAAGGTATAGTATTGGCGACGGTAGGAGTTGCTGTTACTATGGTTGTGACCGGATTCTTCATATATTATATATACGGACTTTTAAGCGGTATTCCCTCTTTGTCTGTAACGGAATCGCTGCTTATGGCTGCAGTTATGTCTTCCACCGATTCCGCTTCGGTATTTTCTATATTGAGGGCAAAGAAAAAAGGATTGAAAGAGAATCTCCGCCCAATTCTCGAATTAGAGAGCGGGAGTAATGATCCTATGGCATACATGCTGACCATATTATTAATACAGGTAATTACCTCGGGCGAGATGGACGTATGGAATTCCGCCATTCTATTCATTACGCAGATGAGCGTCGGCGCAGTAGCGGGATATCTGCTCGGACGGGCTGCGGTATTCATGATGAATAAAATAAACTTAAAAAACAATTCCCTGTATCCGGTGCTGTTATTGTCGTTTATATTCTTTATATTTTCATTTACCGACCTGATAAACGGCAACGGTTATCTGGCCGTGTATATGGCGGGCCTTGTGGTCGGTAATAAAAAAGTATCGCATAAAAAAAGCGTTATGACCTTCTTCGACGGTTTCGCATGGCTGTTTCAAATCGTGATGTTCCTTACGCTGGGTCTTCTCGTGAATCCGACAGATCTTGTTCCTGTGATAGGAATCGGTCTGTTAGTCGGTTTATTCATGATAATTTTCGCCCGCCCTTTAACCGTATTTTTATGCCTTCTCCCATTCCGTAAACTCACGTTAAGAGCCAGGACCTATATATCATGGGTCGGATTGCGCGGAGCTGTACCGATAATATTCGCAATATACCCTCTTACAGCGGGACTGGAGAACGCGTCGCTGATATTTAACGTAGTATTTTTTATAACGATCGTATCTCTTTTAATTCAAGGAACCACTGTAGGCTATATGGCGGAGCTGCTCGGACTTTCGGAAAAAGAACCCAAGGAGAACGAGTTCGGATTCGAACTCCCGGAAGAGATAAAATCGTCTATGTCGGAGATCACGGTTATTCCGGGAATGCTTCGGCACGGTACCCATCTGATGGATATCACCCTGCCTGACAATACACTCGTGGTGATGGTCAAACGAGACAGTAAATATTTCGTCCCTCGCGGCAAGACGCAGCTGCACGTGAACGACAAGCTTTTAGTGATATCGGACAACGAACATGAACTGAGAGAGACCTATAAAGAACTCGGCATAGATGACGATTATTATATCCAGTCGAACTCTTCTTAAACTCTTCGGAACAGGAACCGAAGGGACAGGTTTCACACGTGAATATCATAATTAATAAGGGGCGTAACAAAGAAGAAGGCTTGAAAGTTTACACTTTCAAGCCTTCATAGTACCGTCGATGCGGATTATTTCTTGTAGATTTTTTCGTATCCGTAGATAGCTTCGTCGCCAAGTTCTTCTTCTATGCGGAGAAGCTGGTTATATTTAGCCATACGGTCTGAACGGCTGAGCGATCCCGTTTTAATTTGACCAGAGTTCGTAGCCACTGCGATGTCCGCGATAGTAGCGTCTTCTGTTTCACCGGAACGGTGTGAAGTCACGCTGGTGTATCCTGCTCTGTGAGCCATCTCGATAGCTTCGAGAGTTTCAGTAAGAGAACCGATCTGGTTTACTTTGATAAGAATTGAATTTCCGCAGCCGAGCTCGATACCTTTTTTAAGGAATTCCACGTTGGTTACGAACAAGTCGTCTCCGACAAGCTGGCATCTATCGCCGATTTTGTCGGTAAGAACCTTCCATCCGTCCCAGTCGTTTTCATCCATACCGTCTTCGATAGAATCGATAGGATATTTATTTATGAGCTCTTCGAGATAAGCAGCCTGTTCGGCAGAACTGCGCTTAGCACCCGTTGCACCTTCGAATTTAGAATAATCGTAAACCCCGTCTTTGTAGAATTCTGAAGAAGCGCAGTCGAGAGCAATAGATACATCGCCGCCTTCACATTTGCGACCTGGTTTGTAGCCCGCCTTTTTGATAGCTTCGATAATTGACTCAAGCGCGTCTTCAGTACCTTTAAGTACCGGAGCGAATCCCCCCTCGTCGCCTACTGCGGTGCTGAGCCCGCGGTCGTGAAGCACTTTTTTAAGCGAGTGGAACACTTCCGCACCCATACGGAGACCTTCGCGGAATGAAGACGCTTCTACCGGACGGATCATGAATTCCTGGAACGCGATCGGAGAATCAGAGTGTGAACCTCCGTTAATGATATTCATCATCGGAACCGGAAGTGTTTTTGTGTTTGTTCCACCGATATAACGGTAGAGAGGCAGACCGAGATAGTTAGCCGCCGCCTTAGCGACAGCAAGAGATACCCCTAAGATAGCGTTAGCACCGAGTTTCGACTTAGTCGGAGTACCGTCGAGAGCAATCATCGTTTTGTCGATACCTACCTGATCGGTAACCATCATGCCCAATATTTCTTTAGCAATCGCGTCGTTAACATTCTGAACTGCGTTTAAAACACCTTTACCGAGATATCTTCCTTTGTTTCCGTCGCGAAGTTCGAGCGCCTCGTTCTCACCGGTGGAAGCTCCTGACGGAACTGCTGCGCGTCCGAATGCACCGCTTGCTGTTAAAACTTCAACTTCCAAAGTAGGATTGCCTCTCGAATCCAGAATTTCACGTGCGTGAACACTAACAATTTGTCCCATGTTTCTAATTTTATATTATTATTCAGTGATTATATATACGTAGTCATAATCATTTGCAAATTTAAATATAGTTTCCAAAACGGCAAACATCTCCCCGTTACATTTAAAAATTATTTAGGAATTGTCTAACAATAAATTACACTCTTCGTACGGTTGTTAAAAATAAATCTATCGCTAAAAATGTGTGAAAATTTAACCGCGTGCGTATTTTTTTCATCAAATTGTATTGCGGTATGATTTTTTTATCCTAAATTTGCACAGAATAAAAAGAGAACAATGACAGCGAATAAGTCGTTTTTTGGTTATAAAAACTATTTTTTCTACTTTACCAAAAGCAGACCGGGCTCTCATTGCTAAGATTGAACTGAAAAATTGAAATCACAATAGAATCCCGGTCTGCAAAGAACCGGGATTATTTTATTTTAAAAGACTTATGAACGAAGACCTGTCCCGACAGATAGCCGCCCGGTGCGGCGAAAGAAGACCCAGAGTTGCCATTCAGGGGTTCGAGGGCTGTTTCCATCAGATAGCGGCACAGCAAGCCTTAGGCAGAGAGATGGAGATAGTTCCTTGCGCTACCTTCAGGAAGGTGGCGCAGAGCATCGAAGATGGAACGGCTGATTTCGGGGTAATGGCTATCGAAAATTCTATTGCCGGCAGCATTCTTCAGAATTACAGCATACTGCAAAATTCCTCTCTTAAAATAATCGGAGAGACTTATCTGCTGATTCAACAGCATCTGATGGCAAACAAAGGAGTTAAACCGGAAGACATCGAAGAAGTTCAATCCCACCCCATCGCATTGCTTCAATGTGTGGATTATCTCGACCGGTATCACTGGAAGCTGATAGAGACGGAAGATACCGCCCTGAGCGCCAAAAACGTAGCAGATTCGGGCAGTAAAAATACCGCGGCGGTAGCGGGAGAATTGGTTGCGGAATTGTTTTTTATTGATATTGTGTAAAGCGAGATCTACACCATAAAGAACAATCACACGCGCTTCCTGATCCTTGCACCTAAGAACAGTAATGTAGTTGCTCATAATGCCAACAAAGCATCGCTTTTCATCAAGACCGACCACGAGCACGGCTCTCTTTTAAAGGTTCTGAAAGCTATGGAGAACAGCGACATAAATATGACTAAACTGCAATCCTATCCAATTCCCAGCGAACCGTGGCATTATATGTTCCATATCGACCTCGAGTTCGGCAACGTGGAGGTATTCGTGCATACGCTCGAAGCAATGAGAAACGAAGCGGCGGAACTTCACGTTTACGGAGTGTATCAGAAAGGAAATTAATAATTTAAATTTAAAATAACTTTAATTATGGAAAACCAAGTATTAGACATCAAGACAGCTGAGAGAATGGCAAGCGTCAGCGAATATTTTTTCTCGAAAAAACAAAAGGAGATCGACGCGCTCGTCGCTAAGGGCAAGGAAGTTATCAGCCTCGGTATCGGCGGTCCGGATCTTCCTCCTCACAAGGATGTTATCGAGACTCTCTGTAAATACGCTCAGATGGACAATACTCACTCGTACCAGCCAAGCAAGGGTATCGCTCCGCTAAGGAACGCCTTCGCAAAATGGTATAAAGAAAAATATAATGTGGAGCTCGATCCTGCGACCGAAGTTCTCCAGTTAGTCGGTTCCAAAGAGGGGCTTATGCAGATTTTCATGACCTACCTCGATAAGGGTGACAAGGTACTTATCCCTAATCCGGGATACCCTACTTACCGTGCGGCGGCGAATCTATCGGGCGCGGATTGTATCGAATACCTCCTCAAGGAGGAAGAAGGATGGCTTCCTAACTTCGAAGAGATCGAGAAGGCAGGTGTCGAAGGGGTTAAGATGATGGTCTGCAACTATCCTAACATGCCTACCGGAACCCTTCCGAGAAGGGACGTATTCGAAAAGATAGTGGAATTCGGTAAAAAACACAACATTCTTATCATACACGACAACCCTTACAGCTTCACAAGAAACAAAGTACGCCTCAGCATGCTTTCGATTCCAGGTGCAAAATCCCATGTCGTAGAGTTCAACTCCCTGAGTAAGAGCCACAATATGGCAGGATGGCGTATCGGCGTCGTGGTTGGCGCTAAGGAGCGTATCGACGATATTCTCTGCTTTAAATCCAACATGGACTCCGGTTCGTTTAACCCAATGCAGATGGCCTCGGTAACAGCTCTCGAGCTTGCGGACGAATGGTACGACAGCCTTAACGAAATTTACTATGAGCGTCAGGAAGTCGGATATAAAATTATGGACGCGCTCGGATGCTCTTACTCAAAAGAACAGGCGGGCCTATTCGTATGGGGACGCATGCCGAAGGGCTCGGAAGATTGTTTCACAGAGAGCGATAAAATTCTATACGGATGCGGAGTATTTATTACACCGGGCGGAATCTTCGGCTCTCAGGGTAACGACTTCCTTCGTATAAGCCTGTGCGCTCCGGTTGAAAAATTAGAGAAGGCTCTCGCTAAGATTAAAGAATTCAAAGGCATAAAATAATGACCGCTGCTATTGTCGGTATAGGTTTGATAGGTGGATCATTCGCACTTGCACTAAAAGACAACGGTCTCTACGATACGGTTATAGGTGTCGAGAACGATCCCGGCAACGCCTCGAAGGCGGTCGAACTCGGACTCGTCGAACGGATCGTAACGCTGGAGCAAGCGGTAGAGCAAGCGGACCTGATCGTCCTTGCCGTTCCTGTAAGCGTGATTCCCACACTGGCAGTCAAACTACTTAATAAAGTTCGTGACAACCAGATCGTGATCGACATGGGTTCAACCAAACAGGAATTGTGCGAACTTATCTCGCAGCACCCTAACCGCGGCAGATTTGTAGCTACGCACCCTATGTGGGGTACGGAATACAGCGGACCTGAGGCTGCGGTCAAGGGAGCGTTCAAGGACAAAACGGTGGTTTTATGCGATACGGAATTGAGTGATGAGGATGCGGTTCAGAAGATCGAAAATATTTACCGTACGGTCGGCTCTTCACCGATCAACTATATGAGCGCTGAGGAGCACGACACGCATACGGCATATATCAGTCATATATCGCATATTACTTCGTTTGCACTGGCCCTTACCGTACTGGAGAAGGAACGGGAGGAATCGCATATATTCGACCTTGCGGGCGGCGGGTTCGAGAGTACAGTCAGACTTGCGAAGAGTTCGCCGGAGACATGGCTTCCAATCTTCATGCAGAATAAATACAATGTTCTGGATGTATTGAGAGAACATATACACCAGCTTCAGATATTCCGCAGAATGTTGGAGAAGGACGATACGAACGGCATTAAAAGTTTGATGGAGAAGGCAAACCAGATCAAAAAAATAATAAAATAATACTGTAAGGTATTAGTATTTATAGGAGAATAAAAAATGACAGCATTCGATATAAAATCGAAAAAACCTTTGATAATATCCGGTCCGTGCAGTGCGGAGACGGAGGAACAGACACTCGAGACCTGTAAACAGCTCGCTGCTTCGGGTATGGTAGATGTTCTTCGCGCAGGAATATGGAAACCGCGCACAAAACCCGGAAATTTTGAAGGGGTAGGCATCAAAGGTCTTCCGTGGATGGCCAAAGCAAAGGAGATAACAGGGCTTCCGATCGCTATCGAGGTAGCGACAGGTAAACACGTACATGAAGCGTTGGAATTCGGCGTGGATATTTTGTGGGTAGGAGCACGCTCCACAGTCAATCCGTTCAGCGTGCAGGAGATATGCGACGCGGTAAGGGGACAGGATGTGACCATTCTTATCAAGAATCCGATGAATCCGGACGTGGATCTATGGATCGGTGCGGTAGAGCGCTTCCGCGCTGTGGGCGTGGAAAAAATAGGATTGATTCACAGAGGATTCTCAGCTATCGGCGGCAAATACCGCAACAACCCCATGTGGCATCTCGCTATCGAGATGAGAAGACGTATGCCGGGATTACCGCTAATCTGCGATCCGTCGCATATATGCGGGAGAAGAGATACTCTGCTCGAGGTATGCCAGAAGAGCGCGGACCTCAACTACGACGGTCTTATTATCGAGAGCCATATTTGCCCTGACAAGGCATGGAGCGACGCTTCACAACAAGTTACTCCGACGGACCTCGAGACGATTCTTAAATCGATTAAGTGGCGTAACGAGATAGTGGACAAACCGGAATTTCTTCAGGCGCTGGATCAGTTCCGCGTACAAATCGACCAACTCGATAACGAACTCTTCGAATTATTGAGCAAGAGGATGAATATCGCAGAGAGAATCGGGGAGGTCAAACGCGACAACAACGTCACAATTCTTCAAAGCGGACGATGGGCTGATATAGTCGAGAGAATTGTTTCACAGGCAGATTCACTTAAACTCAGCAGAGAGTTCATGTCCACAATTCTCGAAGCTATACATATAGAGAGCATCAACCGTCAGAATAAAATCATGAACAAGAAATAAATTTTCATGTCATGTCCTAACGTAATAAACTATATCGAGAGCGTCAGGAATCCGGACGGATTATTCAGAACGCTGAAAAATATAGAATTCGTTAAGGATCTTAATGGCGAACCTTATTACATAACCGGAAGTAATTCGGTAATTTTCAAAGCGCATATCGACGATAAGTCGTATGCGCTTAAATTATTCACTAATCTAACGGAGGAAAAAACCGACCGGCTGAATAAGATTACTTCTTTTATAAATTCGTTACACTCCGGATATTTCAAAAGAGCTGAATTCTTTGAGGATGAACTATACGTTTACGATATTTCCGGACGGGGAAAATTTTTTCCTGTCTTAATATACGAATACGCAGAAGGCATAACGTTAGGACGCTACGTTAAAGAGAAGAGCGCACTCGAGGATACCGGGTCACTCCAAAAAATTGCCGAGGAATTCAACAAAATGGCGTTATGGATATTACAGAACGATTTCGCTCACGGAGATCTGAAACCTGAGAATATTATCGTAGCGGCTGACGGTTCTCTTACCCTTATAGACTATGACGGAATGTATATTCCGGAATTAGGCGGATTAAAATCTCTTGAGCTGGGGACCCGTAACTTTAATCACCCTTTAAGAGATTATGATTTTTTCAACAGGCATACGGATGATTTTTCCCTATGCCTCCTGAGTATAGTATTACATTTGACAGTTCATGAACCGCAATTATGTCAAAACTCATTCGAAGAGGATGTTTTTGTGCTGATCCCTCAAGATGTAATTCAAGGAGATTCCGCGATTCTTAATGATTTCAAATATAAATGTCTGGATATCGGCAATACCGCTCTATTCGGACTTATAAACGTTATGCGGAATTGTTCTCCGGAGATTAACGGATCTGTGATATATTTTTACGAACTCACTACTGTTCCGTACAGCAAAAATAAAATGACGGATGATAGTACAGGATTTTCAATCTTCGTAAAGAACGGTTTCTACGGCTACACAAACGATAGAACCGGAGCATCCATCGCCCCCGTATACGATCATGCGAATCCATTTTATCACGGTACGGCCTCCGTACGTATAATGAACGACTGGTTCTTGATAAACGAATCCGGAAAGGTAGTCTGCAAAATAGGATGGGTGCAGGAGATAGGAGGATTCTCGGAAGGGCTCGCACTCCTGAAGCAGAAAAATAAATTCGGATTTATCGATAAATCCGGAGAAATTGTGGTAAATTTGGACTACGACAATGCAAGGAATTTCCACGAAGAATTAGCAGGAGTAAAATTTCAGGGGAAATACGGTTTTATAAATAAGTCGGGGCAATGGATCATACCGCCAGACTACGATATGGTATTCGATTTTCACGAAGGGGTCGCGGTATATGGGATTAATGGTAAATTCGGATATTTGGGAATAGACGGAAACAAGATATTTAGTCCTACATTCGACTTCGCGTCTTCTGTTAAGAACGGAATTGCAACGGCAGAAAATAACGGTGAAATTATAAAGATCATTATTCACAAAAAATGACCAGAGAACGATACAGCGCAAGAATAACAAGAGAGAATCCGTCAGCATTTGTAATCATGTTAGACATCTCCGGCTCTATGGACGACATGGTGTTCTTCGACGGAAGGAATATGCGCAAACAAGAAGCGGTAACACAAGCGATAAACGATTTTATCGCGGAGATTGTCGCAAGATGTAAGAGGGAGGATGGTTACAGAGACTACATAGATCTGGCTATTCTCGGTTACGGCGGCGATAAAGTAATCTCCTTACTTCCGGGAAGTGCAGACGACGAATTTTTCCGAACGACTTCCGAACTTGCACGAATGAGGACTTCGAAGACCACCGTATCCAAACCGAGATTAATGCCGGACGGCAGTCAAACAGTAGTTTCCCTCGAAAAAAGGGTATGGATCAAATCCGTAGCACAAGGTAAGACCCCCATGTTTAAATGTTTTCTATATACTTACGATTTACTGAAACAATGGTTAGTCAATCACAAGAATAAGCATTGTTTCCCTCCGATAGTGATAAATATTACCGACGGAGAAGCCACCGACGCGGAACCTCATGATCTGATAAACATTACGGATAAGATCAAAAGTCTTTGCACAAAAGACGGAAATATACTTATATTCAATTTATACTTGTCGTCGGACACTGAAGCCAGAAGCGTATTTCTTCCTTCGTCTGAAGATGAACTTCCGTCCACACCGTATGCTCAATTAATGTACGAGACTTCCAGCATACTGCCTGAAATTTTCGTATCCGAGAATAATTCCGGCAAAGAACGGATGTGCAGGGGAGTCTGTTATAACGCCTCGCTGGAGAATCTTGTCAACATGCTGAACATAGGGACGATAAATGTAAACATGATAAAATAATCATATGATATTCCCATCGGTAAATAACTACATAGAATCGCTCCTTTCTCCTGTCGGTAGATTCAGGACTTTATCCGGGATAATACCGGAGAGAAGGTCTTTCGAATATCCGGTTGCCATAAATTATAACGACGTCGTCGATTTTCCGGTAACAATCGAGGGAACAGGTATGTGTACTTTACGATGCAAACTTAAGGGAGAGCCTCTGAACAATATCCGAAACATAACAACCGCCAAATATATAGGAGATCATAAATTCCCGTTTCTGCTTGATTACAAAGTTCTTCCCGAAGAAATACTTGTATTTACCGCAAACGGACAATCGGATTATTACGATATTGTAATTATGGAGAGAACGGATGCAGAAACTCTGGACAGGGTTATATTAAAATTGTCAGTTAAAAATGACATTGAAGGTTTGTATTCGATTATTTCCTCTCTTGAAGAACTTCACCGCGGTTTGGCATCATGTGATTTCCGGCACAATAATATCAAACCGTCGAAAATACTTATAACCGGCAGTAAACAAGCGGTACTCGACGATTACTCGTATGCCTGCGCAGAAAACAGAAATTCATCGGATTTATATGACATTCAGACCATAACGGATTTCTTACGTATGATTGCGGATAACAGATTGTCCGTGGAACAGTTCTCCGATTTCATCAACGATATGTCCCATATAAAAAAATATATTTCATCACAACAGAAAAAAACAGTATACGGCGGCATCTCTTCACATAATATTGTCTCGGAGCCCTTCTCCGGTTACCAGAGAAACTCGCAGAAGCATAACGAGAATAATAAAATCCTATGCTGCGGTGAATTCAAGGAAGGATTAGCTATTGCTAAGCGCAACGGTCTCTATGGTTTCATATCAGGCAGCGGACAAGAAATAGTACCCTTTATTTACGACTGGGTATCCGATTTTGAAGAGGGATTAGCCGTAGTAAAAATAGCGGAATCGTATGGTATCGTGGATAAGTCGGGCAGAGAAGTAGTACCTGTGATTTATGAAGATATTTGCTGGTCGGCAGACAATAGATTGATTTACGTATTGAGCAACCAAAAATGGAGATTGCTCGACCGTTCCGGAAAAAATGCTACACGGTATGTTTTCGATTATGTAGGTGATTTTCACAATGACAGGACGATCGTGTACAAGACAAAAAAGTACGGATTCATCGACCGCGACTGCAAAATAGTAATACCTGCGATATACGATAATGTCTCTCCATTCGGAAGCAACGGGTTATCGAAAGTAGAAAAAAACGGCAGGATTCTCCATATCGACAAAAACGGGAATACAGTTTAACCCTTAATCAATGCGACATGGCATTCTCTAACCTGTTTTTCAACTGGTCTCCATTAAGATTGCTTACTATTACTCCGTTATCCGCAATGGATATTTGCCCCCTTTCCTCCGACACGATAATTACGAACGCGTCGGATACCTCGGTTAGTCCTACTGCTGCACGGTGTCTGGTGCCGAAGTGTACGGGAATATCTGTCTCTTGAGACATGGGTAAAATACATCTCGCAGCCTTTATCCTTCCGTTTTCAATTATAACGGCACCATCGTGCAGAGGAGAGTTTTTGAAGAATATACTCTCCAGAAGCGATTTTTTTACTACTGCATCGATTTGTTCCCCCTGTTCGGTGTATTCGTTAAGCTCGTTATTGCGCGTGATAACGATAAGCGCTCCGGTTTTCGTAAGCGACATATCTACGCAGGCACTCACGACTTCTTCGATCCAACCACCTGATGCCGAGTATCTTTTCCCGAAAAGTATCCGGCTCAAGAATGGCCCTTTCCGGCGTGAATAGCGGTCGCCTATAAGAAAAAGGAATTTCCTTATCTCCGGCTGGAATACAATTATAAGCGCGATAACCCCTACTCCGAGTATTTGTCCGAGAATAAAACTCAAGAGCTCCATCCCCAACAAGCGAACGATCAGCCACGTGAGATAAAGTGTTATAATCCCCGCAAATATACTTATGGCGTTGGTACGACGTATCAGCCTGAACAATTGATATAACAACACTGCAACAACGATGATGTCGATGATATCCAGTATTTTTATATCGATAAAATCCATCCGGGATAATTTTTATTCTTTTATATCGATTTTAAGATTAAGTTCCTCGAGCTGTTCTTTAGAGACAGGAGAAGGTGAATCGCTCATCACGTCTCTTCCTGAATTGTTCTTTGGGAACGCTATATAATCCCTTATGGACTCCGATCCTCCGAATAGAGAGCAGAATCTGTCGAATCCGAATGCTATACCGCCATGCGGGGGAGCCCCGTATTTGAATGCGTTCATCAGGAATCCGAATTGACGCTGTGCCTCTTCCTGTGTAAATCCGAGCAATTCGAACATTTTGTTCTGAAGCACGGAATCGAATATACGGATCGATCCACCACCTATCTCGGTACCATTGACGACAAAATCGTAAGCATTCGCCCTTACACTTGCAGGATCTTTATCGAACAATTCTATATCTTCTGCCTTAGGCGCAGTAAACGGATGGTGCATTGCGTAAAATCTCTGTGTCTCTTCGTCCCATTCCAATAACGGGAAATCCACAACCCATAACGGAGAGAATTTACCATTGTCTCTGAGTCCGAGCTGACTTCCCATCTCCAATCTAAGATCGCATAGAGCGGATAGAGTTTTCTTTTTACCCCCTGCAAGTATCAATATAAGATCTCCTTCTTTTGCCTCCGCTTTGCCCGCAATTACCTTAAGATCCTCTTGTGTATAAAATTTATCGACGCTCGATTTAAGTTGTCCACCTTCTTCGCAGCGTATGTATACCAATCCTTTGGCACCTACCTGCGGACGCTTCACGAATTCCGTAAGCGCGTCGATCTGCTTGCGTGTATAACCTGCGCAGCCTTCCGCACAGATTGCGCCTATATATTCCACAGAATCGAAAACTACAAAGTTACGGCCTTTAACTTCATTAGTGATGTCTGTTATGGTCATTCCGAAGCGGGTGTCCGGTTTATCCGAACCGTATTTTTCCATAGCCTCGTCATAAGTAATTCTCGGAAACTTCTCTTCAAAAACCACACCCAATACCTGTCTGAACAACTCCTTGGCCATCCCTTCGAACATCTGAAGAATGTCTTCCCTATCAACGAATGCCATCTCGCAGTCGATCTGCGTGAATTCCGGCTGGCGGTCGGCACGAAGGTCCTCATCCCTGAAACAGCGCACTATCTGGAAGTAGCGGTCGTATCCTGCGACCATCAACAGTTGTTTGAAGGTCTGAGGCGACTGAGGTAATGCGTAAAATTCACCGGGGTTCATACGTGAGGGAACGATAAAATCTCTCGCACCCTCCGGTGTGGAACCTATTAAATAAGGAGTCTCTATCTCCATGAATCCCTTGCCGTCGAGATAGTTCCGCACTATCTGCGCCATACGGTGGCGAAGTTCCAGAGCTCTTTTCAACGGATTGCGTCGAAGATCCAGATAGCGGTATTTCATGCGCAGCTCCTCTCCTCCGTCGCTGTTGTCCTCGATAGTAAACGGAGGAGTCTCTGCGGCATTCAATATGTTGAGATCACTTACTGCAATTTCAATATCTCCGGTAGGTATATTAGAGTTTTTAGAACTCCTCTCTATCACTTTCCCGACAGCCTGTATCACATATTCACGTCCGAGCGACAAGGCTTTTTCCCGAACTTCGGAGGCAGAATGCTCGTCTACGACAAGCTGTGTAATACCGTATCTGTCGCGTATGTCGATAAATGTCATCGCTCCAAGATTGCGCACCTTCTGCACCCATCCGGACAGGATTACGGTTTCTCCGGTATTCTGCAATCTTAACTCGCCGCAAGTATGTGTCCTGTACATTTCATTAAATTTATAATTCTTGGTATATTGTGTCGTTTTTACAAGTTTCAAAGGTATAATTTTAATGGATAACCAGCAAAACAGGGATGTTTTTTTTATGCAGACTGCAATAGAAGAGGCACGAAGATCGTTTAATATTGGAGAAGTCCCCGTAGGTGCAGTCATCGTCAGCCACGGAACCATAATAGCGAGAGCCCATAATCTGGTGGAGACTCTCCATGATCCCACAGCCCATGCGGAAATGCAGGCAATAACTTCCGCAACTAACTATTTGGGGAGCAAATATCTGCGCGACTGTACGATGTACGTTACACTGGAACCATGTCCTATGTGCGCGGCGGCATGCTACTGGGCGCAGATCGGGGAAATAATTTACGGGGCGGAAGACCCTAAAAGAGGATTTATGCGCTGCGGGCGCGTACTTTTACACCCTAAAACAAAATTACGGCACGGTATTTTAAATGAAAAATGCGAAGGGCTTTTAAAAGAATTCTTTATGGAATTAAGAAAAAATTAAAAAAACGTTTTGTGGTATATTAAAAACTCTTAATTTTGCATAACAAAAAATTATTCCGTTGATAATTAACAACTAAAAACTACAATAAAAATGAAAAGGCTGAAATTAACACTGTCATTTGTACTGATGTCTGCGCTTACCGTCGGTTTGTTCGCACAGACAGTTCAGAACTTAAACGAAAAATTCAACGCTGCAGGGCAAGCGATGCAGGAAAAAAAGTATGATGAAGCTATACAAGGCTTTGAGGAAGTTATTACGATGGGAAGCGCTGTCGGCGAAGGCGGTATCACTTATGTCGATAACGCAAAAAAATACCTTCCTGCCGTATACGTGGCTTACGGAAGACAGAATGCTGCTGCTAAAAATTACGACAAAGCTATTGAAATCCTTGAAAGGGCACAGGATATAGCAACAGAGTACGGAGATATTTCAAATAAAAACTCCGCAGGTTCAGCTTTAGCTTCGGTATATCTCTTATTAGGCAGCGATGCTTACAACAGCAAAGATTACGCTAAGGCTGTGGAAGTATTTGCCAAAGGATATGCAGCGGCTCCAAATAATACTCAACTTGCACTTTTCTTAGCAGACAGCTACGATCAACTCGGAAATTTCGACGAGGCGGCGGAGATTTATAAAAATATTATGTATTTAACGCATGACCGTCATGCGGAAGCAGTAGTTAAAGCAAAAGAAGAATACAGCAAAAGTTTACTCAAAAAAGCTTCTGCTGCCGCACAGGAAAATAATTTGGATCTGGCGACACAATATGCAGACGAGATACTCAGCTTCGACGCAGAGAACGGTGACGCGGTGCTTCTGCCCATTCAGGTAGCCAACAATGCGAAGAGATATCCAGCTGTAATCAACAGGGCTTCGACCATCGATGCCATACAGGACGCTGATAAAAAATCCAACGCTTACTTCCTTCTCGGAGTGGCTTACCAAAACACTGAGAATACCGCTAAAGCTATCGAAGCCTACAAAAAAGTCACTTCAGGCAGTTATGTAAATCAGGCTAAAAGCGCGATTGCCGATCTTTCGGAATAAATTTTGACTTAATCGATATTAAGGGTGCCGGGTTCCCCGTCACCCTTTTTTAAATTACGCACAGATGAAGAAAATACTTACCTTTTTATTTTTAGCGGCGGCATTAGGTACATCCGCACAACCTTACCTTTTTTCTTATTTCACAGGTAGAAGCGAGGACGGTCTTAAATTGGCATATAGCTACGACGGACTGACATGGACAGCGCTTAACGACGGACAAAGCTACTTAAAACCGGAGGTCGGACCGAACAAACTTATGCGCGATCCAAGCGTAATTCAAGATTCCGATGGTACATTCCACATGGTGTGGACCACCGGTTGGACAGATCCGTTTATCGGATATGCGAACTCTAAGGATCTTATAAACTGGTCGGAACAGGTTCTGCTACCGGTCATGGCGGAAGAACCAACGGTAAAGAATACATGGGCCCCGGAACTCTTCTATGACGACAAATCAGAACTGTTTTACATTATATGGGCATCGACCATTCCGGACAGACACAGCTATGTTGCTGAATCGGAGACAGAAAAAGGGTTGAATCACAGGCAGTATTACACGACCACAAAAGATTTTAAAAAATTTGCACGGACAGAGATGTTTTTCAATCCGGACTTCAGTGTAATCGACGGAGCGATCATTAAAGTAGGGGACAAATATATGTTCGTGGTAAAAAACGAAAATCCGAATCCTCCTGAGAAGAATCTCAGAGTCACTTTTACAGACGATCTCGAAGAGGGCTTCCCTACTGAAGTATCGGCACCAATTACCGGCGATTACTGGGTAGAGGGTCCTGCCCCGCTTCAGGTCGGCGATTATATCTATATTTATTTCGACATATACAGGGAAGGCAGATACGGTGCTGTACGCTCCAAAGACGGTATAGAGTGGGAAGACGTATCCGAGACAATCACGTTTCCGAAAGGAACGCGCCACGGAACGGCATTTCCCGTGTCACAGGAAGTCCTCGAAACTCTTCTAAATAACAGAAAATAAGAGGATAGTAAAATAAAAACTCCGCCTTAAGGGCGGAGTTTTTATTACCGTTTAACAATCGGTTAATACTATTTTACAGTTTCAACGATTTTAGCGAATGCCTGCGGGTTGTTCATTGCGAGATCCGCAAGAACCTTACGGTTTAGGGATATACCATTCGCATTCACTTTACCCATGAATTGTGAATAAGTCATTCCATGGCTGCGTGCGGCTGCGTTGATATGCTGGATCCACAGGCTGCGGAATGTACGTTTTTTGTTTTTACGGTCCCTATAAGCATAGGTAAGACCTTTTTCGACAGTATTTTTTGCGACTGTCCACACATTGCTTCTTGACCCGAAGTTGCCTTTGGCAAGCTTTAAAACTTTTCTTCTTCTGGCTCTTGATGCTACTGCATTTACCGACCTTGGCATAATTTAAAAGTTTTACGAGCGGTTAGCGGTCTGTTCTTTCAAACTCTTAGGGGCTAATTCACTCTGTTAATAATAAAATAAAAATTATTTGACCAACAACAATTTTACGTTCGCCTCGTCAGCAGGAGAAACAAGCCCTGAGTAAGTGAGGTTGCGTTTTTGTTTGGTTGTTTTTTTAGTCAAAATGTGTCTCTTGAAAGCGTGCTTTCTTTTGATTTTTCCTGATCCGGTGAAGGTAAAACGCTTCTTCGCTCCGGAATTTGTTTTAATTTTAGGCATTCTATAAAAATTTTAATTGTTAAACAGCCCACAAAGGTAGTAATTTGTCATATAAAAACAAAGCTATCAGTTATTTTATGTAGTGTTTGTCCGGTATGAACCTTCAAAAACTTCGCGGGATTCAAAAAAAATACATTGTTTTTTGGAGATATTAAAAATTACATTACTTTTGCACCACGAATATAATTTACACGGTGGGTGTAGCTCAGTCGGTTAGAGCATCAGATTGTGGTTCTGAAAGTCGTCGGTTCGATCCCGATCATCCACCCACGGAGGCTTGGGGCGCAAGCCTCTTTTCAATTCACCGCACAAAATAACGCCCGGGTGGTGAAATTGGGAGACACGCTACTCTCAGAAGGTAGTGTCGGTTACGACGTGCAAGTTCGACTCTTGTCCCGGGCACAATAAACGCAATCAACTGATTTTCGGTGGTTGCGTTTGTTGTACAATATGTCAAATATTCCGATAAATTATAAACGACAACAACCGTTTTATAGCTCCTCAGGCATAATTTAACGGCTTATATATCGAGAGTTTCTCCTCTCGATATTATACATTACTTCTGTGTTTGATACTTATATACCGTAGAATATGATAGAACTACCGATAAACGGATAAGCATCAATTCAACAAACCACTGTAATAATTTAAATTTTCACTGCATTGTTTTTCAGCAATAAATTTTATTTCCCGCGTTATAACAAGTAGATTGAGAATTGTTTCGGGGGAATAGCTGAATACCTGATTACAACGCGCATCCCCTGCCATTCTTTCCACAATGGATAATTTGCGACCTATGGACGTTTGATGCTTCCCGTTCCATTCCGTCAATAATTTGGAGGTAATTTTCGTCCACATGAATGCCTCGTTCAGCCTTTTATGATTGGCACAAAATCCGAAGTACGAAAATTCCATCGCAAAAAGAAACTGCTCGACAGCAAAATAAAGATTCGCGGCAGCCACCCTGACAGAAAATTTCTTAAGATGTTCTTCCGCAACTGACAAATAATCGCTACCGTCCGAGAGGAATCGTTCGGTATTAGTTAATATTTTTTTCATAAATTTCCGTATCTTTAAAGGAGGAATATTTTCCACAGGAAGGCTTCCGTCCGAATAAAGCAGAACACCCTCTGTCAATATGGTGTGAAAGAAATAATTCCCGATGTATTCGATCATAAATTCCGAACTTCTGTAAACATACAGGGTCAGTTTTTTTTCATATCTGTTACGGCTGCGGACCTCGACGGCAAGATGTGCGAAAATATCTTCCGGGGCACATTCCTTATCGGTCAGAATGAGCAGTTCGTAACCTTTTCGTGCATTTCGGAGTGTTCCGTCCACATATTCTCCGAAGAGTACAACCATAGCCGGACTGCAATAGGAACGTATACTCTCAACAATACGATCGAGCTCCTTTGAGGTACGGATGGTGAAATTAACTTTTTTCATATTTACGGGGTTTTGGTTTTTTGTCTCTACCGAGATGCCTGAACGGCAAATCACAACCGCCCGTGATGAATGCGGACATTATCTTGAGGGCTTTGTATATCAAAAATAAAAATTATGCGATACTTTTCACATAAAAATCAATACATAACCAAATAATTATTAGTAAATTATGCGTTTCAAAGTAAATTTATCGCGCTCCACATCCAATGGTAGTTACGGATTAATCTTTATATTTCGGAGAATTAAAAAATTTGCGAAATTAAGTGCGGATATAACGGTGCAATAAAAATAAATTATGTTGCCGGTATAATTTTTGGGTAATTAACTATCAGTTATTCAAAATATTAAAATGACTTTCATGAAAAAAAATTTTATACCGTTACTATTAATATTATTTGTCGGCGGGTTTTACGGGTGTACGGCGGTTACTGCCGTAACAGCGACTTCGGCCGGAGTTAAACTTCTTCAGGCTGCAACCATATCGGACAGTTACGTACAAGAGATGTCTTCAGAGTATGTGAAACAACTCGATGCTCAAAGCCAGATAGCTCCGGCGGACAATCCGTACGCTATACGCCTGGATAGGCTTACCCGTCCGTTCAACAACCAAAACGGCATAAATATCAAAGTATACCTAACTCCCGAAGCAAACGCATTCGCCACGGCAGACGGCAGTGTAAGGGTTTATTCGGGTTTAATGGATATCATGACGGACGAAGAATTATTAGGAATTATAGGGCACGAGATTGGCCATTATATGAATCACGACACAAGGGATGCGTTCAAGAACGCACTCGTATCTTCGGCCGTAAGGGAAGGGTTATCATCTACCAGCGGAGTAATCGGTACCCTATCGTCTTCACAGATAGGCGCAATCGGGGAATCTTATTCCAATTCCAGATTCTCACGAAAACAGGAGAGCGAGGCAGACGATTACGGTTACGAATTTCTTGTCAGCCACGGTATAAATCCATGGGCAATGGTAATGGCATTCGAGAAATTACAACAGCTCGAAAACACCTCCGGATCAGCATCTTCGCTCCAGAAATTATTTTCGACACATCCGGATTCGGGTGAGCGGGCGAGAAGAATGGCTGAACGGGCCGCCAAAGACGGTTATGCACGTCCTTCGAATTCTCCTTTAACCGGCGGTTCCGGTTCGGGAAGTTCTTCGGGCACCGCTTCTTCCCCGGCAGCATCTGCGTCCCCTTCGAGCGAATGGACATTTTAATTCCCTAAATAGAGAAGGGATGCGTGAAAGCACCCCCTCATTACTATTTTACCCGTAAATAAAGTTCTGATAAAAAAATAACGGAATCAGTAATAATTTTATTCTTGCAATTTGCATGCCTGCGACTTGTCAAGAGATATCTCTATTCGCCGTTATTATTCCCCTTTCTTTTTACTCGTGCCCAGAAGTAAATTATGTATCCTATTACAAATAGTACAATCAGTCCTCCGAGTACCCATATTAATATCGACCACGCGACTTTAATACCAACCACAACCAACGTAATAATCAGTATAAGGGCGATTATACCTATTACGATTAAAACATTCTTTACTTTTTCCATATCTTTTTTATTTATCGGTAATCCAAAATCTGCACCAATCAGCATTACGAACCTGCAATAAATGAGGATTATTTACCTCTTCCTGAAATTAAACGGTATTTTTTATACTTTTATCCACATTTAAAAATCCGTTTTTATTTTTATGAAAACAATAAAGAATATTTTTTTGAATGATCATTTCATTCTCGTACTGATAGTAATCAACGCTTTTATCATATTTCTCCAGGAATTCGACGGAGTGCCTCGATGGGTAGGATACGCCGATAATATATTCACCGTAATTTTTATAATCGAGCTAACGGTTAAAATAACCACCTTCGGATTCCGCAACTACTGGAATAACAACTGGAACCGAATGGATTTTATTCTTGTGGGAATCTCCCTGGCCTCGCTTGTCCAACTGGCATCCGGAAGCGAATATCTTCCGCTGAATTTCCTACTCACCTTAAGAGTTCTAAGGGTGTTCAAGTCATTCAGGCTGATAAGGTTCGTACCGAATGTACAAGAGATCATATCCGGTGTTCAACGGGCTATCAAGGCATCTTATGTGGTGATAATTGCATTCTTTATTTTTCTTTTTATTTTTTCGGTACTGACGTGCTCCATATTCAAGAACATCGCACCGGAATATTTCGATACCCCTTTCAATTCGATGTATAACATCTTCCGCGTCTTTTCCATAGAGGGTTGGTACGAGATACCGGATATGATCGCCGAACGTTCCTCTATACTGAACGCATTTTTTACTAAATTGTATTTTGTCGTCCTTTTATTTACCGGAGGGATTTTGGGAATGTCCATAATAAACTCCATATTCGTGGATGCAATGGTAAGCGACAACAACGACCAACTGAACGCAAAGGTCGAAGAACTCGGAGAAAAAATAGACCGCCTTGCCGATAAACTATCCGGCAGAAATTAATATATGGTGTATGTAATTATACTACCATACTTCTGCACAACTGCAAAACACGGAAAAAATTTTACTGTGGTTTGGTTTTTGGATAACCACAGATATCATTAAATATTAAAATCAAAACTATGAAAAAAATCGTGATCGCATTAGCCGTATTATCGGTATTTGCGTGCAGAAACCGGAATCATAATAACAATACTTCTACCAGCGATGAATTATTACAAATCGAAGCATCGACCAATTCCGCATTGTTGGATCCGGTTGCAGACAATCCGCGAAGAGAAGTCATATACGAAGGGGTTCTTCCTGCCGCAGACGGTCCGGGAATAAGATACAACCTCCAGCTGTGGAAGGAGCTCGACGGCATAGACAGTGTTTATAATCTCGATATGACTTATCTGGAAGCAGAGAACGGAGAAGATAAAACGTTCAGTTCCAAAGGAGAATGGAGGACCGTCCATCACCTCACGGATGGAGACAGGGTGATTATTTACAGGCTTATTCCGAACTCCGACGACCGCCCTATGGAACTGCTTCTCCGAGGCGACAGTCTGAAATTCCTCGATCAGGATCGAAGATTGATACAAAGCGAGCATAATTACACCTTGGTTCGCATAAAATAAAAAATAATTCCTACTTTGCAGGGTCCCTTACAGGACCCTTTTTTATTTGTCCGACTCGGCGGATAACCGATTACAGATTGACAATTTGTCATGGATCTAAGATATTTTGACACTGTTTTTTCAGATTTTTATGACAAATTCCATTTGGCATATTATGTGTGAACCCGTATACCGGAAACAATGAATTAAATATTATAAACTTAAAATTATTAACCATGAACATTAAACCATTAGCAGACAGAGTTCTTGTTGAACCGAAGGAAGCGGAAGAAAAAACCGCAGGGGGACTGTATATTCCGGACACTGCAAAAGAGAAACCGCTCGAAGGAGTAGTCATTGCAGCAGGACCGGGCACCAAAGATGTAACCATGGAAGTTAAGGTCGGCGACAAAGTTCTTTACTGCAAATACGCAGGTACTGAAATCAACTTCGACGGCAACGATTATCTCATTATGAAACAAGGCGATATTCTCGCAATTTTATAATTCCAAACTATAAAAATTAAAATAAAAATGGCAAAAGAAATCAAATACGATATCGAGGCCCGCGACCTGCTCAAAGTAGGTGTGGATGCTTTGGCAAACGCAGTTAAAGTCACACTCGGCCCTAAGGGACGCAACGTGGTTATAGATAAAAAATTCGGATCTCCCTACATCACTAAGGACGGAGTTACGGTAGCTAAAGAGGTAGAACTCGAAGATCCGTTCGCAAACATGGGCGCGCAGATAATTAAGGAAGTTGCTTCCAAAACGGCTGACGACGCCGGCGACGGAACGACCACCGCAACCATTCTTGCACAGTCTATCGTAGGAGTCGGATTAAAGAATGTAACGGCAGGCGCAAATCCGATGGACCTCAAAAGAGGTATCGACAAGGCTGTCACAGCAGTAGTGGCGAATCTCAAAGCACAGAGCGAAGAGGTTGGTGACGACATAAATAAAGTCGAACAAGTAGCGACAATCTCCGCTAACAACGACAATTACATCGGTAAGCTTATCGCGGAAGCGATGAGCAAAGTGAAAAAAGAAGGTGTTATTACCGTCGAAGAAGCCAAGGGCACAGAGACTCATGTCGAAGTCGTAGAAGGTATGCAGTTTGACAGAGGTTACATTTCTCCCTATTTCATGACAGACTCTGAAAAAATGGAAGCTGTTCTGGAGAAGCCTGCAATTCTTATTACAGACAAGAAAATTTCTACGATGAAGGAACTCATGCCGGTTCTCGAGTCTATTGCTCAGAGCGGACGCGCCCTTCTTATTATTGCAGAAGATATCGACGGTGAAGCTCTCGCGGCTCTCGTTGTAAACAAGCTCCGCGGAACGCTTAAAATCGCAGCGGTTAAGGCTCCAGGATTCGGCGACAGACGCAAAGAAATGCTCGAAGATATAGCAATTTTGACAGGCGGAACGGTAATTTCCGAAGAGAAAGGTCTTAAATTGGATCAGGCAACTCCGGAGATGCTCGGCAGCGCGGACAAAGTTTCAATAAATAAAGAAAATACGACTATCGTAAACGGCGAAGGCGATTCTAAGGCCATCAAGGACAGAGTCGGCCAGATCCGTAAACAAATGGAGATCTCGACTTCGGACTACGATAAAGAAAAATTAGCCGAACGCTTAGCTAAACTTGCAGGCGGTGTAGCTGTCCTTTACGTTGGTGCTGCAACGGAAGTTGAAATGAAAGAGAAAAAAGACCGCGTGGACGACGCACTCGCTGCTACACGGGCCGCAGTGGAAGAAGGAATCATCCCGGGAGGCGGAGTAGCTTATATCCGTGCAATATCGGCTATCGAAAATATGAAGGGGGAGAACGAAGATGAAACGACAGGTATCGCGATAGTTAAACGCGCCATCGAAGAACCTCTCCGTCAAATCGTTGCCAATGCGGGTGGAGAAGGCTCGGTAGTAGTTCAGAAGGTGAAGGAAGGCAAAGGCGCTTACGGATATAACGCTCGTATGGATAGCTATGAGGACCTTATGAAGGCTGGCATCATCGATCCTACCAAAGTGGCACGCGTAGCACTTGAGAACGCAGCCTCTATTGCATCTATGTTCCTTACGACAGAATGTGTTCTCGCTGAGAAAAAAGAAGAAAATCCGGTTCCGATGCCTCCGATGGGCGGCGGAATGGGCGGCATGATGTAAAAAATATAACACAGACTAAGTGCTGCAATAACGAAAAAAGAGAGCGGATCCGCTCTCTTTTTTTATCAATATACATTTTAGACTAATTTTGGTGTCCATTAACAAGGGCAGATAATTTTATATAGGATTAACTTCAACTATAAACTCTGCCGTCACATACCTTGTATCGATGTCAATGTCTATAGTTTTCAAATTTTTAATTTTGAACAGAATGACATAATTAAAATATTTAAAACTTTTTCCCCAATTACCATTACAACGATTTTAATAATTTTGCGAATAACATTACCATTTTTTCCTGAGCCTTAGCACCTTCCGCCTGAATTTCTTCATGCGTGGAAGCCGCATCCGTCAACCCTGAATTGGTTATGACCGAAGTTCCGAATACTTTCATTCCGCAATGGTTAGCTACTATAACCTCCGGTGTGGTGGACATTCCCACGGCATCACCTCCGATTATATTAAAATACCGGTACTCCTTCGGTGTCTCCAACGACGGACCTGTTGTCCCGACGTAGCATCCATATCGGAGTCGAAGGTTTAATTCTTCACCTATTCGTTCAGCCTTCAGGATCAATTCCTTGTCATAGGCATTATTCATCGGAGGGAACCGTACTCCGAACTGGTCGAGATTTTTTCCGATAAGCGGATTCGGGATTAGGTTTATATGGTCAGTGATGACCATAAGATCGCCAATAAAAAATTCCGGATTTATTCCTCCTGCCGCATTGGACACGAATAAATATTCGATGCCGAGGCGTGACATAACCCTTACCGGAAGCGTGACCTCTTGAGCGGAGTATCCTTCGTAGTAATGAAACCTTCCCTTCATGGCCATCACTTTTTTTCCGGATACGGTTCCGAAAATCAGTTTGCCGTCATGCCCTTCCACGGTAGATACGGGGAATTCCGGAATATCACAATAATCTATAACCGTTTTATCTTCAATAACATCGGTAAATCCACCTAATCCGGTACCGAGAATTATCCCCACTTCGGGGACAAACGGCATTTTACTCCGGATGAAGGATTCTATATTTGTGATTCGTTTTAACATATTGTTCCAGTTGTCTTTTAAATCCAATCTCCCCTCCGTCGAGAAACGCAACTTCCACAGGCACGAAGAAGAGTCTGCGCTGCACCTCCAGAGGTATCTTCTTACGACTGGTAAGTTTCACGGCGTCCTTCTCCGTTACCAGAACGGCAGTATCTTGCGGTAGGGACGAGAGTATCTTTTTCAGTTTATGAATGTCGCGTACCTTGTATGAATGATGGTCCGCATATCCGATTTTGCTCAAAATTTTATAACGGTTCTTCAGAGAATCGAAAAAATTATCATTATTTGCTATTCCGGACATAACGACCACATTCGCACCATGGCCGGGAATAGGACTGTTGTGCTCCGGAAATACAGGAATAGGTTCTCCCTGTCTGAATTTTGAAAAATACGGTGTCTGATACGGATATAGGTCCAAATTATTTATCGCCACACGTATATCTATCGGTTTAAGGTAATCGGGACATTTGGTCATAATTATAAGATGTGCCCGCGATATCTGTTTGACCGAATCCCTCAATCCTCCCAACGGCAGAAATTTATCTCTGTATGCAGGATTATTGTAATCCATAAGAAGAACATTCACCCAGGCATCTACATACCTGTGCTGGAATGCATCGTCCAGAACGATAAGATCGATCTCCGGATGAAGTTTACGCAGTTCTTTGATACCTTTAACACGATTTTCACACACCGCAACGGGAACATCAGGGAATTTCATCTTTATCTGACGCGGTTCATCGCCTATCTTTAGGTATGAGGTAGTCGTATCCGCAAGGATAAATCCGCGCGTACGGCGTTTGTATCCGCGTGAAAGAAGTGCAACGTTATAATGATTTTTCAGTACGTTTATGATATATTCGGCATGAGGGGTTTTACCGGTGCCCCCTACGGCAAGGTTTCCGACGCACACGACAGGTATATCGAACTCTTCGACTTTTAAAATTCCCCAATCAAAAAGTTTATGACGAATCGCTATCGTTAAACCATATAACCACGACAAAGGAGCCGTAAAAAATTTTCTCAGCATCCGGCCTTTTTCTTTTTCTCAAAGTTAATGTTAAAAAATCAAAATTTCAAAAAAACATCGTGTAATAAATAAAACCTTAGAAAAAGTATTAAATTTGTAATACAAACACGATTTTACCATGGATGAAAATAAAAAACAGGGAAAAAACATAGAGATAGAACTATCGCAGGCAGTTGCGGAGGGGGTGTATTCTAACATGGCGATCATTTCACATTCGTCTTCGGAGTTCATCATGGACTTCATCCGCATAATGCCGGGTGTACCGAAGGCTCCGGTTAAGAGCAGGGTTATACTCACTCCGGAGCACGCCAAACGTCTTCTTTTATCGCTTCAGGACAATATTAATAAGTACGAAAAAATATTCGGCAAGATTGCGATTCCTCAGAGGGTGGATTCCGAGAACGGATTCCCGATCACATTTGGCAACGGACAGGCATAATTGTTGAAACCGTCATAGTTCCCCTGCGGACCGTACTGTCCGCAGTGTTACGCTTGACGGAATAGACAAAGAAAAAAAACATATACACCACATTTCAAGACTTTTAGCAGTAACGACAACCATCGTTATTTTCTTGTCATTATTTCCGGAGGAGGGCCTTTTCAATTTTAAGAGAGTAGATATATTATCCGACCTCTTTAAGACCGAAGAATTTTCGGATATGAGCAATCTTCTGGCCGATGCGTCGGTACCGGCAATATACGACACCGCAGGCACATCTGTACACAAATATATAAAACAGGAGACGTTTTTTTCAGGCACCCCTATCGAGGATTTTTCCTCAGATAGTTACGGGCTTGAAAATTTCTGCCGCGCGCTCACCGACGGCAGTCATAACCAACGTCCCGTGAGAATAGCGTTTCTCGGAGACTCTTTTACTGAGGGAGATATTCTGACAAGCCATCTGAGGGACTCCCTTCAGAATGCGTTCGGAGGCAGGGGAATAGGATATGTTCCTATCGTCACTCCGGTAAAACACCGGAATAACGCCATACTGGAATACCGGAACTGGACTTCCCGGACCATAGTCCGTCCTTCGGGGTCGGACCGTAGTAAATTTACACTGAACGGTCAGTATTTTATACCTGAAGACAATGCCAGATTCTCGGTTAGAACCACAGGCCGCCTGGTAAATATTTCTGGCTGGGGATTCACCGATATTGTTTATTCATCCGAAGATTCTGTAACTTTAGACTTCAGGACAGATTCCCAGACAGAGAAAAAAGAATTACTGAAGTCTGGCAGCGGCATAAAGATCAAATCCATACCGCATCCGGCAGCCAATTCGGTAGAAGCCGTTTTAAAGAAGTCCGAAGGAATCACCATACACGGCATTTACCTTAACGACCACAACGGCATCTACGTGGATAATTTTTCTCTCCGGAGCTCTTCCGGTCCGAACCTCGAACTGATAAATTACGACCTTCTCTCCGAACTGGATTCGCTTGTCAAATACGATCTGGTAATTCTTCAATACGGACTTAACGTCGCGGAACCGGATCGCAAGGCATATCCACAGTACAGGGAAAAAATGACTGTCGTGATAAATAAACTCAAGAATGCGATGCCGAACACAGATTTTCTGGTTATGAGCGTGAGCGACAGGAGTTTTCGGGGTAAAAACGGGGAGCTGAGAACTATGCCGGGGGTTAAGAATATGGTTAAAGAACAGCGTTCAATAGCAACAGAGACAGGAATAACATTCTGGAGCACCTTCGACGCTATGGGAGGGGACGGGAGCATGGTTGAATTCGTACGTAATAAACTCGCGAGTACCGACTATACCCACATAAATTACTCCGGCGGCAAGGTACTCGGCGAAAAACTCGCGACGTCTCTCATAGAGGCTGTAAAACAATACGATCCGCATAATGAATTCTGAGTTGTGGAACAACCTACTGTCGATAGTCCGGTTTAACTCTGCGGAACCTATGCTGTTCAACAGCGGATTGTTCCTGATTTTATTTACCGGATTTATGGCGGTATACGGTTTGTTATATAACAAAAATTTCGGACGGATCCTATTCGTGACTTTGTTCTCCTATTACTTTTACTACAAGTCGAGCGGAAATTTTTTCCTGATACTTCTGTTAGTCTTCATAACAGACTTTTACATAGGCAAGCAGATATACAGGGAAGAAAAAACAAGACGTAAAAAATTCCTCGTAGGGGTTACCCTGGCGGTCGATCTCGGTTTACTGCTATACTTCAAATATACCAATCTGCTGGCGGAGACTTTCCATAATATCCTCAACAAACCCTTCGATCCCTTCGACATCATACTTCCTGTCGGAATATCTTTTTTCATCTTCCAGTCGATAAGTTACGTAGTCGATATTTACAGAGGCAAAATCACTCCGCTCGACAGCTGGTTCGACTACAATTTCTATCTGTCATTCTTCCCTCAGCTCGTTGCCGGACCTATTGTGCGGGCGCGGGATTTTATACCGCAAATAAAACAAAAACCGTTCGTATCGCAGGCAATGTTCGGAACGGGAATTTTCCTTATAGCCACGGGATTGATAAAGAAGGCGGTAATATCGGACTACATAAGTATAAATTTCGTGGACAGGATCTTCGACAATCCGTCCTTATATTCGGGTTTAGAGAATCTCATAGGGGTGTACGGTTATGCGATTCAAATATATTGTGATTTTTCCGGATATTCCGATATGGCAATAGGGCTGGCTTTGCTTCTCGGTTTTAAATTCAACCGTAATTTCGATTCTCCATACAAATCAGCAAACATTTCCGAGTTCTGGAGAAGATGGCATATATCGCTCTCTTCGTGGCTTAGGGACTATCTGTACATCCCTTTGGGAGAGAGCCGCAAAGGAAAAATACGAACTTATATCAATCTTTTGGCTACCATGTCGCTGGGCGGACTGTGGCACGGGGCGTCGCTGAGATTCCTTTTGTGGGGAACCATTCACGGCGTAGCGCTCGTGTTTCATAAATTTTCCCGGTCGTTGAATATTTCCGATAACAGAGTAATGAACGCCATACCCTCAGGCATTCGCAGAATCTTCGGCATCATAATAACCTTCCATATAGTATGCTTGTGCTAGATATTCTTCAGGGCGGATTCTACGGCAACAGGATTTTCAGTATTAAATCAGATTTTCACCGACTTTCGTCCTGAGATATTACCGCAAATGCTGTCGGCTTATTCCACCGTAATTATTCTGATTACAGCGGGGTATATTTCGCATTTTATTCCGGACAGTGTAACGGAGACATGCTGCGGGTGGATCATCCGGACACATTATGTAGGGAGGGCGCTGCTGCTGGTAATATTGATATGGACGATAGCTCAGGTACGAACAAGCGACATAGTTCCGTTCATTTACTTCCGGTTTTAAATAACAAAGGCATCTTGCGATGCCTTTATAATTAATAGTTATTTTTTTTCTCTTCAAAGTATGCCTGCGGATGGGCGCATGCCGGACACAATTCCGAAGCCTCCGTACCTTCGTGAACATATCCGCAGTTGCGGCACTGCCATTCGATAACCTCTTCGCGGTTAAAAAATTTACCCTCTTCTACACGGGAAAGCAGAATCCTGTAACGCCTCTCATGTTCCGCTTCGACTTTAGCTATATTTCTGAATACCACCGCTATTTCCGGGAATCCCTCTTCATAGGCGATTTTGGCAAATTCCGGATAAAGTTCAGCCCACTCTTCGTTCTCCCCTTCGGCAGCAGCACGAAGATTTTCGATCGTATTACCTATCTTTCCCGCAGGATAGGTTGCAGTAATCTCTACCGGACCTCCTTCGAGAAATTTGAAGAATCTTTTAGCATGCTCCTTCTCCTGTTCGGCGGTCTCCATAAATACTCCGGCTATCTGTTCATAGCCCTCTTTTTTGGCCACACTTGAAAAAAAAAGTGTAGCGGCTGCGAGCCTGCGATTCCCCTGCAAAGGATTTCAACAGATTCTTTTCAGGCATGGTTCCTTTTACGCTCTTTTTCATTTTTTAAAGTTTTTTCGGTTAATAATTTATATTTTTTCAAATGTACCTTCAATAAAAAGTTTTATGTTTTCTACCCTAAAGTTATCTAAATTTTTGTTTTTAATATAATTTTCGATCATGGCGATGAGCTCCTTATCTTCGTAGTCTTCCATGTAATGCGTTTTTTTACAGTAGAGATGTCCGTGGTCGTGAGTATTTATATCGAAGTACATCCGGTTGTCCGCAGTGCTTATTTTTGATATTATGCCGTTCTCCGAGAGGCAGTCCAATACGTTATAAACCGTAGCGACTGTAACCGTAGGTGAAGTCACTGACATTTTTTTTATTATTTCGTCAGCGGAGGCATGCTTGAGTTCGGATAAAACCTGGTATACAGCAACCCTCTGAGGCGTGACCTTGAGTTTATTATCAGTAAATATCGAAATTATTTCAGCGAGAGCTTTCATTTTTCCCCTTTTTATACCGCAAATATAATTAGAATAATTATAATTTAAAAACATTTCTAATCTTTTTTGTCTACAAAAAAAATCGCCATACGGCGATCTTATATTTATTCTTTGACTTTAACCGCCTTCCCGGCAGTAATCTTAACATCCTTTTTTTTACCAAGGTAATCAATGGTTTTAACCATAATAACCCCCAGTATAAGATTGAGGCAGAAGAGAATATTGATATTTATATCCTTTAACAACAGATTAAGGGCTATAAAAGCTATCTGTAAGACAAGAATTAAGATGGTAGAATGAATGTGTTTAAATCCTAACTTCAACACTTTATGATGAATATGCCTTCTGTCCGAATGGAACGGCGACAGCTTAAGCGATATTCTTTCGAAGAAGACTCTTATGGTATCGAACGCAGGTATGAACAGAAGTCCGAGCAATATCACCGGGGCAGATTCAAATCCGTAGATATCGCTCCCTACATTCATATTATAGAATTTCAATCCGAGTATAGCGATTATATAACCGAGAATCAGCGATCCCGTATCTCCCATAAAAATTTTCAGATTCTTATTTCCGACATTGAAATAAAAGAACGGCACTACCACTCCCAGCATCGCAGCAGCCATCATGGCATATATATACATTTCCGTCCAAGTGAACCACCATATGAAGACTATCAACGATAGCATGGCTAATCCGGAACACAGACCGTCGATACCGTCGATCAAATTGAATGCGTTCGTTATAAATACGACGAATAGTATCGTCAGTACAATACCGACATATTCGTTTATATCGTATATGCCGAACAAACCTCCGAGATTGGTTATATAGTTGCCGGTAAATATTATAAGGCATGCGGAAATTATCTGTGCGAAGAATTTTATTTTATAAGACATTCCCGACAGGTCGTCCGCCAATCCGATAAAAAATAATAGAACGATTCCGGATATAAGGAACAGAAGATCGGTAAACGAATCGATCTGAACGTCAGGTTCGAAGACATACCCGAAGCTGCATCTCAGTCCCAAAAAGAAGGTCAGCGACAGAAGGAAGGTAGGGAAGAACGATACACCTCCCAGCCTCGGAATGTGACCGGAATGGGACTTCCTGTCCGACAAAGCATCGAACAGCCTCTTTTTTTTAGAAATCAGAACAATTTGGGGAATAACCATCCATCCTATCAATATGGATAATAGGAACGTAGCCAAGATAAAGAGATTCATTCCCATTTTGTGAGGGATGTAGATTGTTTCCAAATATATAAAAATTATTCTGATAAGTTTCGGAAACGGAGAAATAATTTTTCCATAACTTTCAATTTACAAAAATATAAAAATTCGATTATAATTATTAAGCGGAGTGCCTGTTATTAATATAAC
>JAJBUQ010000010.1 GCA_020860245.1 Rikenellaceae bacterium | reverse complement strand
CTGAAATGTTTAAATTTGATACAAAAGTAAAGAGAATGCAGGACTACGATTGGATCATCAGAGCTGCTGAAGAAAATGTTGTTGTTTTTGCAAAAGAAGCGATGGTAGATGTTTATCTTCAGGATGATTCGATAACTACATCCGATTATGGAAAACTTTTAGACGCTAATCTAATGTTCTTGGATAAGTATGAGAACTTGTTTGATAGATATCCGCGATTTCATGTTAAACTGTTGGATCGTGTTGGGTTTTACAAAACTGAACTTGGAATGGAAGCTTCCAATGAGTATAGGGAAATTTATAATATAGAGAAAAGTGTAAAGTCATATTCCAGATGGTTAGCATCGAAAATGGGACTGTTGAAGACCATCCGGAGACTAAGAAATAATAATCTCCGTAGATCAGGCAGGAGCTGAAACATAAATTGGTAGAGTCTGACATGAATGCTTTCCGATAATAAGAAAATGCGAGGTATTTCAAAATGGTTTTGCGAATAAAAAAAGACAATTTATTTAATAGGCTCTACTTATTTTTATGGGCTGTATATAGTAGTACCTTTTGCCTGACTAAGCAAACTGAGTTTACATATATGTATGATCTTAATGATATTTACCAAGGTATATGTTATCTTGTATTTTTAGGACTGGCTTTTCTCTTATTATATCAAGGCAAATATTCTTTAAAACAGTTTGCTGTATATGTTTGTGTTGGCTGTTTGCTTTTGCTTTCTATTTTTTATTTGAGGGATGCATATCTGCTGGTTCTTCTTTGCTTTATTCTCAATGGGGCGAACATAAACTTAAATGATTTGGTTAAGTTTGATTTAAAAATACGAATTTTTTTAATAGCGTTCATAGTATCTTTGAGTTTGATGGGGGTTATAGATAATTATTCGGCTGTTATAAATGGGGTATACAAGCAAGCACTAGGATTTTCACATCCGAATGTTCTTGCAGCAATGGTATTTGTAGCATTAATAGAATGGATTTATTTGAGATTTTACAGACTTAAGTGGTATGATGTTGTTGGTATGCTGGTTTGTTGCTATATAATATCTCAAATTTCAGCTGGCAGATCCTCATTATATTCATTCTATATTGTTTTTTTGTTGGCAATAGTATTAAAGATTTTCCCGAAAATCTTAAATAGTAAGGTGTTTAAATATTTATGTTCATCATTGACCGTAATTTGTACTGTCATATGTTTTTGGCTAGTAAAGTTATATGAATTAGGTAATTCCTATGCTTTGATCCTGAATGAAATTTTAACAAGAAGACTTTTACAAGCATATCGCTTGTTAGATGCTTATGGTGTTTCAGTGATTGGTCAACAAGTGTCGACACATGGCACAAGAAACTCTGCTTCCTCGTCAGCTGAGTACTTCTCTGTTGATATGTCATATATCTATATTCCTATTAAATATGGCGTGATTATTCTTGTACTGCTTTGCATTGGTTATTTCTTCTATACAAAGAAAGTTATAGAAGAAAAAAATGTTCCGTTGCTTATATCAATAATATTTTTTATTGTGCTTGGCTTAACAGAATCTTATTTTTATCGAGTTTCATATAACTATACACTAGTCGCCATTTTATCGTATCTGAGTATTATCAACCATGGAAGGGACGGCACGAATTTAGATTAATATCGTATAGGAGGCATACAAATTGGCGAAAACTAGTATAAAGAAGAACTTTACATACCAGATGATATATGAGATATTAGTCATTATTCTTCCCTTTATTACTTCCCCTTATATTTCCAGGGTTTTGGGAGCTGAAAACTTAGGGGAGTATTCTTACTCATATTCTGTCGCATATTATTTCGTACTGTTTTCCATGCTTGGAATTAAGAATTATGGGAACAGAGAAATAGCCAGAGTAAGGGATGATAAAAAGGAATTGAATAGAACATTTTCCAATATTTTCTTTGTTCATGTGTTCTTTTCTGTTATCTGTAGTATTTGTTACATTGGTTATGTATCTGTAATATCAGAGGGACAGCTCTATGCTTTCATACAGGCGGCCTATGTGATTAGCGCTATTTTTGATATAAGCTGGTTTTATTTTGGAATTGAAAAGTTTAAACTTACCGTTACAAGAAACACGATAGTAAAAATAGCAAATGTTATTTGTATTTTTGTATTTGTTAGAGCTTCCGGAGACTTGTGGAAATACTGTGTAATAATGTCTGTTGGTACATTATTAAGTCAGCTTAGCTTATGGATTCCGTTAAGGCATTATGTTAAGATCCAAAAACCGTCAGTTTCTGAAATGAAACGACATGTTGGTCCGTTGTTTGTCTTGTTCATTCCTGCACTTGCCGTAAGTCTGTACAAATATATGGACAAAATAATGATTGGCTCACTCAGCAGCAAGGTTCAGCTTGGATATTATGAAAATGCTGAAAAAGCGAATAATATTCCCTTGACGATTATTTCTGCCTTTGGTACAGTAATGATGCCAAAGATGTCAAACCTTGCTGCAACAGGGAATAAAAAAGAATCCAAAAGGTATATGAAAATATCAATGGAATTTGTTATGTGTCTGGCGTTTGCGTTAGCTTTTGGTATTGGCGGAGTTGCTGATGTGTTTGCACCTGTATTTTGGGGGAAGAACTTTACGGATTGCGGGTGGTTAATTACGGGCTTGTCTGTAACAATTCCATTTATCGCGTTTGCTAATGTGATAAGGACACAGTACCTGATTCCGGAAAAAAGAGATAAGGAGTATTTGACATCGGTTATTATTGGAGCTGTTGTTAATTTAACACTGAACAGCATTTTGATACCCATACTTGATGCAAAAGGCGCTGTTATAGGGACAATTGCTGCAGAAGTATCAGTTTGTTTAGTACAAGTATTCGTGGTTAGGAATGAATTACCTGTCATGAACTATTTCGTGAAATCGCTTCCTTTCCTCGGTTTCGGAGTAGTCATGTCTATTCCACTAATATTAATCGAAGGTGCTTTAGGAATTCATTTATACACGCTTTTATTGCAAATTGCAGTTGGTGGCTTATTATACTTAGTTTTGTGTTGCATATATTTCACAAAGACCAAAAATGCGGTATTTTTGAATACGATATCTCAGATTAGAAATAAGATCCATAAGTAACAATGGGATCTTTGGGCGTGTATGAAGAAGACTTATATAGCGATTTGTAAGATAGGAGTTGATGTCATGTGACCCAACAACAAAATAACTTTCTGAATATAATAAGGGCATATGTCGACCAGGATTACACCCCGATCATAGAATCGCCGGATTGGAACGAAATCTACAGGCTGGCGTATATCCACAGCTTATCCGGAATGCTTTACGTAACTGTGCAGGACAGGAATCTTTGCAGCGATGAGGCTCTGCTGAACAACATGGCTCGGGCATTTATGCTGACGGTAGGAAATTCCGTGAATAAAGAACTCGCTTTTTCCGCAGTTCTCGACATCCTTACCAATAACGGTATACGCCACATCGTTTTTAAAGGCACAGTAGTAAGAGAGTATTATCCGGATAAAGAACTTCGGACGATGGGCGATATTGACTTAGCCATCGACAAAGCCGATAAGGATGGAGTCCATAAAGTTATGCTTGATGCCGGAGCGTCTTATGACGAGGTCGATTCTCATGCCGAAGTGTCGAACTATGAGTTGAATGTTGTGGTCTTTGAGATACACACAAACGTGATGGAGAGTAATCTGTTTGATGATGTGGATTATATCGGATATTTCAGTGATCTGTTTTCACGGGCAGAAGCACGAAAAGTGAGTTCAAAAGAAGTGGGCTCAGAAGAGTCGTACACATATGAACTGAAAAAGGAATTCCATCTCATATATCTTCTCGTGCATATGGCAAAGCACTTCAAATTCGGCGGCTGTGGGCTGAGAATGTATATGGATATTGTGATGTTCCTTTGTCATTTCAACGGGGAATTGGATTGGGATTATGTGAGAGAAGAACTGAAGAAATTAAAACTCATCCATTTTGCAGATTCTGTATTTCAGTTTTGCAATCGATGGTTTGGAACGGATATAGCTGTCCTTGAAAATGAAATAAGTGACTCCGAAATGGAAATAATCACAGAATACGTTCTTGCTGGTGGCACCTTCGGTTATCATGGCAAAAATGTGGATGCCATAAGAGCCGAAAATAAGGATAGTGGATGGTTCTCGAAAATAAAAACAGTCGGCTGTTTCATCTTTCCAAGCTACGATCATCTGAAAAGACGATATGAATGGATGGGAGAAACTCCAAAGTGGTTGTTGCCGGTTGCTTGGGTAAGGTACTGGTATTACAGGATTTTTGTAGTAAAGCAGAGTAAGCAGGACACCCTGAAAAGAATAAAACAGGCAACCGAAAGCAGCGAAGATGCGTTGGAACATTATCGGCTGATGGAGAAGATAGGGCTGGCGTGATACACACAGCAGGAATAATATCATGAACAAAAACACGACAAGCAATTATAGACAATTCATAAAAAGCTACTGGGAATATTATTTGGAGCTGGAAGATGAGTTCCTTGACACGAAGCGGTTTGTGGAATTCGACAGGTCAAATGCAAAATCCTATTCCATCGAATACTTGAAACTGTACCAGGCGGTTTGCAGCGAGATAGATGTTGTTGGTAAGGAAATCGCAGTTGCTGTTAATCCATTATTCAAGATAGATAAGTATACAGACATCAAAAAGTGGGGCTATGAGGTGCAACAACAATTTCCCACGCTAAAAGAGACTGTGGTTATATTCAATGACATGGATAGTGTCCAGCCGTTTAAGGACTGGGAATACGAGAAATACACCACAGTGGACAAGAATGGTAAAAAACGAACCGGACTCCGTATTAAAGATAAAAAGGAAACAATCACATGGTGGCGGAACTATAATGAAATCAAGCATAGGAGGATAGGTCTGGTTGAGGGGACGAAGAATTTCCAGCTGGCAAATCAGAGAAATTTAATACAGGCTCTTTCAGCACTGTTCATTTTGG
>JAJBUQ010000008.1:321327-363289 GCA_020860245.1 Rikenellaceae bacterium | reverse complement strand
GGCTTTATGGGAAGAATCCCGTAATGCGGGGAAGGCAGGCCTGGATGCTGCAAACCGCGAATTAATGCAGGAATTGAACCGTAATGGATCCAATGACGGACACCATAATTATATCAGTTCCGAGACTAATATGCAGGAGTATGAAAAAAATCTTCGAAATGCCTATCCCGGACAATCGGAAGAATTTTACACACTGGGAAAATGGCAGGGGCTGACTTTATCTACAGGCTTTGACAAACTTCCAAAAAAAGAACAGGAAAAAATAAAATCATGGTTAATAAATAACGGACTTTAAAACTTTCCCAATTATGAAAAAACTAATATTAACAATTGCAGCAGCTATTCTTTGCACAGTGTCGTATCCACAAATAAAGGAATTGTATATTGTTTTTACGTCAGTGGAAGGGAATATCATTGACCCACCGACTGGAATAATGCATAATACTTATAAAGGCTCAGATAAAATGTATCATACCTTTAGATTATCGAATAAAGATTTTGAAACAACAATAGTCACAACAAATTCATATATTTTTAAAAATTCTGATCTCAGTAGTGATCGAGAATTTCTCGACGAAATGAAACCGAAATCCTTTCTCGATGAAATTGAATATTTAGACTGGGATGTTATCGCTCCGAAACTTACCGAAGGGGAAGCAAAAGAATTATATTACAAAATCGCAACGACTAGTCGGGAAGGGCACGTTTACTTTATCGACAGAAACGATTTTACCCAAGACTCAATACGAATTGTGGAAGCAATAATTTCGATACCGAGCGCTTAAATTAGAACTTCTCAAAGGAACGGTTAACCCCGTTCCTTATTTTTTAGATCCGCGAGGGGGACAATAACACGGGTGTAGGCGGATTTAATTACGTAATAAAAGGAAAATTAAATTATTGATTATGAAAAAAGTTTTAATATTTATTTTAGCTATGTGTACAGGATTGTACGTTTTCGCGCAGGAAAAAACCACTATGGAATTACTTGAAGCGAACACTTGGTGTATCCAATCTGAAAATCCTAACCCCACTTACAGGAAGTTCAAAAACAATGTAATGTATGTTAAATGGACCTCCTCATATGGCGATGAGGTTTACCAATTTGAATACCCCTTTTATCTGTCCACAACCAAAGATAAAGAATTCCGTAAAGAAAAGGTAGGGAAAAGCAATTCTGGAAAATATCTTATTTGGTATAATGAAAAAAAACAATTAACTTATGTCTATGAGATCACCTTTATCTCAACCGTCGGATTAATAATCGAATCTACCGAAGTTCTCTACGGAGGGGGAGAACGGGAAATTTACAATAAATATGTAGGCTACGTTTATTGGAAATAATCAAGAAGAGGAAGCATCTGAAACGGCAATGGCTTCGTTAAGAATAGTTTCCAAAGTTTTAACGTCTATCTCCGCATGAGGATCGATTCGGAATATTTTCATTCGGGAGCGTTTACCCTGCTCCAACGCCGGATTAACAAGGTGACGGCCATCAGCCATAAGAATGTACGGCTCGTGGGTTTTACTATCGGTCCAGAGATAGCAAAGAATATTTTTCTTGAAAAGAAAACAAGGCATTCCGTACTTTACAGTTTCGGAAATATTTTTATTGTGGTCAAGTATCATCCTTCTCAAAGCAAGCAGAGTACCTCTTAGAGGCTCCTCCTTATCGAAATAAAAATTAGGTGGATCTTCATTCATTTTCATTAATTTACCGAATCGTTCTAACATCGAATAAATACGCACAATTATTGTTAAAAATATAAATATTGCACAACTTTATAAACAATAACGATGAAGAAATTTATAAATTTATTTTTATTGACATGTATTTTGTCATGCGACAAACTACCTCTGCAATATGCGGAAACCATTTATCGACCGGAATTGCTCCACGATATGGACTACGGAGTTGCGATGCAAATCGTTCCAGTTCATTACGACTCTATTCCCGAATACCTGCATCTGGAAATAACGAACGAAACTAACGGAACCATACAGTTCGGAGCGGATTATCGTATCGAACGGTACGATACGGATGAGGACAAATGGGTAGACTTCGGTTCGCCGGCAGAGACGGCGTTCATTGCTATAATGTACATATTGGACCCTGGCAAATCACAATCGTACGACATAAGATTATTTCCCGACAAGATAGGTTATAGTCCGGGAAGCTACCGGATCACAAAAGTCATCTTTGCAGATGAAGAAAGTCGGATATATTGGGCCTCTTTCATATTGAATTAACGGGGGTAAACAGAATCTCTATTTTAACAATTTCATATTTCTTTTTTCGTTAAAAACTCCGGACGCGTACAATGCCCATGCGATCAGAACAGGTTGAAATAATAAGCGTATAAATCTTTTCTTATCGGTATCAAGTCCGAATGCACTTCTGTGGTGGGTGTATTGGGATACATTACCGGGAAATACCGCCGCAAAAAAGGCTGAAGCCCCTACCCCTGTGAGTTTCTTTTTTTTCATCAGTATCAGGGCTAATCCCAACGCTATTTCTCCGTAGCCTGACAGCACTACAACCGTATCCTTGTTCATCGGCACCCAGTCGGGCACCTGAGCCTGAAAATCCTCGCGGGCGAATGTGAGGTGGCTCGTTCCGGCGAAGGCGAGCATTGTTCCCAATAGTATCCTTGCCGTATTTTGCAATTTGGTTGTTTTCATTTTATGTCGATTTAATAATTCTATTTTTACAAACATTCAAAAACTGAGCAAGAAATAATTAAGGTCCGAAAATTTTACAGCTCGGAAGATTAATAAGATGTATATTGCCATAATTGAATTAAACTCATCGGAACTGCATACTCCGAACTTCCCATAAGGTTCACGAACTGTTGTTAGCCAACCGCATACAGTAGTTTAAAGACACATCCGAAATATTCTAATCTATGGAATACTTCGGAACACTGAAGGAAGTCACTGGATTCTCCGGCAATAAAAAATCTCTTATCGCAGCGCTTCGTGAACAGGTTACATTAATTTATATAAGATTTTTTGGTAAGATAGAATAGTTGATAGTTATTAAAGATTCGGAATTATCCTCCCTACGGAGGTAAACTAACTTCTTTATCAGGTGCACGGCACACGAATAAATTTACTATTTGTCCGCAGAGAAGCCTATTTTTCTTCGGTTTTCAACTGCCTCCATTTTTCTGCGACATTTTTCTCTCCATGAAAATAATCCACCTGAGAATCTTTGTCGAATATCTCATACGACGGAGCAAGAAATATTTTTTGCGAATCGGGATATTCGCATACGTCAAAACCCATAAAAGTTCTTATATCCAAATATACGCAGTCTTCCGTGGTATGATTATACAACTGATGAGCGCCTGTTTTACCTTTTTCAAAGAATATGAGATCCCCGCTGTTTACAACGTACAATCCTTGCGGAGTTCTTAAACTTACAGAACCGGAGATAATCATAAACAGTTCCTCCGCGTATCTATGAAAATGATACGGTGCAGAATACCGCCCTGGATTTAACCGCCGTAAATCGAAATTTAAATTTTCCGGTTTCAGCCCTTTATTAATTCCGGATACATCAAATAATATCTTGAAATTATCGATTTTGTTCGGTGCCTCTTGAAACTCTCTTTCGCTCGATTTTAGAATAGTTGCCATAATATTAAAATTAGATGGTTAAGAATAATCTTCAAATATAATGAAGGATATGCAGCTACTTACCCCATTTTCATTCAATTCGATAAATTCCATGATTCGTGTAAGTCACAAAACAAACGTTATTCCCTAACAGATAGATGGAATAAGCGATTTTAAATTACGGCATTTTCATAGAAGCTAACTATACAGAAATTTCTTATAGTTTCACGAGCGGTAAGAACAGTTAAAGATCAAACGCCTGGTGTATATTTTATCTTACAAAATGTACGGCGGATATTTCCGGAACAAGGGTAGTATTATATTCCGAAAATATCCACCGTTTGACATTATTTATTAACCAAGTACCAATTACGGCAATAACGAATAAATTAGTTTATACACCGTTTTAAGTACATCGAAAATTATATATTAAATTCCGATCCCGCCAGCCAGAAACAGAATAAATTACCGGGCTCAGGCTCTTTTGAGGTATCGATACCCAGCAGAATTCACTGTTTGTCGTAAAACTTTTTATCTGCGCTTGAAATTACACTAAAAATGAGTCTGTAATAATTGTTTCGACACAGAAATCAAAACCCACCTTATTCGCGGTTAGTTTTCCAAAATTTATAATTCCAGAAAATCTTTAAGCACGGAAATATATCGCGTCGGCACAATTTCGATAATTTCAAATTCTCCGATACTGTGCACTGTGAACGGATCTTCCTGCATAATACGTTCGAGTTCCCCTCTTGTTTCTACGTTACAAATTATGACGCCTCCTGTACGGGGAACCTTGCGTCCTACTATTATAAATTTACCCTCCGTAATATATTTATCGATATATTCGTAATGACGGGCGAGATATTTATCCGCCTCGGTAAAAGGCTTGGTATATGTCAGAGATATTATGAACATGAATATAGATTTTAACTGTTAATTTACCGTCTCCATCCCGTAATCTCTCTTATCCACGCGAACAGTTCGTCCAGATCGTAGTCGCCTGAATGCCCCCTGCCCCACGCAAGCTCGAAATTAACGTCGCAACCGTTGTTTTCCAGTTTCGTGGCAAGATTTATGGGAATCTGAAACGCAGTGTCGCGGTCGAGCGCTCCGTGACGTATGTACCAGTGCGAAGCAGTCTTGCTGACACCGTCGCCAATAAAGTTCATCGGATTCATAATATGCACCCTGTGAACTAATTCCGGAGATATGGACAATGAAAAATCGTCGTTGGCAAGCCTGAGGCTCGTGTCGGTGAAATTTACAGCGCTGCCATTACTATCTCCGAAGACCCTGTTCTCAGGAGAGGCTTCAGGAGTTAAAACATTGACCTTATCGAATGCAGGAGGCGTCTTAAGCGACTTATTACTTACAACATATTCGAGGTATTTATCCATGTCCACTTCTATCGCAGGTTCCTGCGAACCATTGTATATCACCGTAATACCTGAGGAAACAGGAATTTCCTCTCCTTGACCGAGAGCCTTGCGTGCGGACTCCGCAACGTAATATTTTATATAGTCGATATAATTATCCGCTGTCAATTGGGTTCCGTCCGGCTTCATAAGGTTCAAACTTTTCTGATATGGTGCGAAGGAAGGCTGGAGTTCGTCCGATACCTCTACCTGATACGGATTCAGACCTCTCGGTTGAATATTCATCCAGCCATACAACCATTCATAAGCCATATCTGCATGGTCGAGATCTGTGATCGGACAGAAGCACACAGCGGCGAATATATGGTCTTGATCATCCGCAGCTCCAATTTCATTCAGGTACGAGTCGTATACAGGGTTGTTACCCGTAGCTCCGAGAAGAGCGGACATCGCACCTCCGGCGCTCGTTCCGTCCGTGATTATCTTATCCGTATCGCCAGGAATAACTTCCTTATTATAACGCAGATAACGTATCGCAGCTTTTAGATCCACCAATCCGGCAGGAGCTCTTCCGGTGTAAATTTCTTCACCACCCTCTCCTTTAATTACAGAATTAGAACCGCGCGATCCGGGTATGACTACTATATAGCCTTCCTGCAAGGCCCTGCCTGTGGCATCCCGCGTTGTAGGAGAGGAGGCCTTCGCTGCCATATATCCGCCCACGTTGGTCTTAAGGAATATCGGAATATTTCTATTATTGTTATATGCGGATTCGGGAACATAAATATTCAATGTCTGATAGGCGGAATCGACTATATTTGCGACATAAAATATATTTTCATAAGCACGATATCGGACCGTACTTCCGTCCTGAAATTCGAGAGTTCTCTCCGTTACTTTTTCGGGATTAAACCGAAGATCATTTACAGGCACAGCTCGTGTAAGCATCGGTAACACTGTACTTAACATAATAATTATAATTTTCCGCATAATTTTAATAGTATTTAAATAGTTTGGTATTTAAAATACAAGGTAGCGATTTAATATGTTTTGGTAAAATCCAGTATAAAACAGGATCTAACTACCGAACAATGCGGCTGCATCCGCTCCCCCATCCATAAATGTTATTTTAACGAACAAAATTTCCCATAGATTTTCTTTAATGATTTATTTTTTGGAAATATGTTTTTGTTATTTTATATTTGTCCGAATAAATAAAATATAACTGTCTTTACGCGCCTCAAAGGGGGCGGACCGGACAGTATTTTTTTTGTAAAATTTAAAATCATAAAGAGTGATTTTTTTAAACATGTCAATTGAGCTAAGTCGCAACGGTGAAAGTCCGCCGGGCGGTTTATGCTTATTGTTTAACCAAATTAATTGGACATGGGAAAAAAAATCCTCGTAACGAAGAAAAAAAGTTCTATGGCAGGGCGGCCTATGCCTCTGCAGACCGTGTAGAAATCTACGGTACGACCGTAGAAGAAGTGGGAAATTTATTCCTTGAAGACGCAGGTAAGACCCGCGCAAAGGATCTAAGAGCCATTAAACAAGGTCGTTATGCTGCATACCTGCTCGATCAGGCTAAGAACGGCAACGATGACATAACATACACTCTGCGCAAGGCAGCAAATATCCTCGAGGATGCGCTTGGTATACTGGAAGGCATGGAACATGCCGGATCTCATAAATATAAGCACATAACAGTAGAATTCAGGAAAAAGCTCGGCGAAGCTCTGACATTGTTGAATAATAATTGCGCATTGTAATTATTTGTATTTAATTTTGAATATCAATACCCCGTGAATTTTATTACTAAAATATTTTCTATATTTGTGAAGTCCTGAGGGACAGACATATTTAAGATGAAAGTGTTTTAGCTTTTATCTCTGTACGGAAATCTGACAATTTCAAAGACACCGGGGATAACAATAACACTCGTCACTTGCATGGTAATGTATTTGTGAATACATACGGCAGGTGTGGGGTATTGTTTATTTGGTGTCAGGCTTTGTCAGAGCCTCCGTACGGATAAACTAAAGACTCCACACTTTCTTTTTGTGTAGAACGCCGTACAGGAGTCTATGGCAGAATCATTACCGTTATGAGGCGATACTTGCTACTAACCACTTTCACGATTATTACCATTATGCGGCTCACCGCACAGGAAGAACGTGTATTCCGACAAAAATTCACAAACATTGCGTTTACTACGCAGAAATTCGATCTGAAATCCACTTATATCGATAAAAAGATCAACAGTAAATACGGCGCTGCGATAACTACCGGAAGAACTTATTACGTTCACAAAACACCGCTGCTCGAAATGGTCCGCTTTGCCGTAGACGCTGCGTTTATCGATGTGAATTATGCTCATTATTCCGCTAAGACAAGTATGCCGTATTATATGGATCAGTACGAATATCAGCCTCAAGAAGAAGTTAAATTACATCAGGCGGAGATAGGCGTGCAGGTAAGTCCTTCGGTAACGGTGAATCCTATAAGCAGACTCAATGTTCAGGCTTATTTCCGGTTTTCACCTACTTACGCAGCCCTTTACGACGATTTTACAGATGAATTTTACGGCTCCTACGCATCGTTTTTCATATTCGGGGGAGCAGTATCGTTCGGTGGAATAGGGCTCGGCGTAGAATCGCGCTGGGGAGAACCCAAATACGGACGCATCGAATTCGACGAACTACGCAGCACTCCCGATAAATTCAAAGTTACTTCCACACGCATATTTTTGACACTCAGATTCTGATAACGGAGTATTTACCTTAATCCATAAAAAAATGAAACATTACTTATTAATGCTTACAGCTGCCGTATTATTATTCGGTGCATGCAGCAGCAGCGACGACGACAACAACGACAACGGAGGAGGAAGCGTAACCATCCCCGATAGTTCCGAGAAAACTCAGGATTTATATGCTGACGAAGCTCAAGGCTCCGTTAAGTTCACAGCCACAGCAGATTGGACCGCTACAGTAGTGGAAAAATCTGCTGCAAAAGCGATAGCGCCATCTGATCCGGACTGGATCACCCTAAGCCAGTACAGCGGATCGGCAGGGACATACACCCTTACAATTACCCTCGCGCTCAATACCACAGGCAACGCGCGAGCAGCTTCGATAACTATTCGAAGCGGTTCCCAGACAGTGGAGATCAACGTAACCCAATCAGGCACCAAAGAAGACGGTACCGTGCCTGTCAGGAAGTACGTTAAGTCAATCACAGAGAAGTACGTTTCGACCGATTATCCTGATGAGAGCTATACCGGTGAATACGGGTTCTCTTACGACGGTGTCGGCAGGGTAACCGAGATAAGATTTGTTGAAAACGGGTATGAAACTGAAACTGGTTCGGTTAAATTCACTTACGGCAGCAGTACCGTTACGATGGAGTTTATATCTTACTGGGATACGGATAATATCCCCTATGCGGCTGGTCAATCTCAGGCAGCTGTAAAATCCTTACAAAACCACCCTCCTAAAGGACGATTATTCAGGGGCATCAACCCTGCGACGAGAGCTGATTTAGAGATTTCCTATAATTATTACAAAGTTACTGCTACCGTTAACCTCAACAGCGACGGATATATAATTTCAGGTAAGGCGGTGGAATATGAGGTGGAAGAGGGAGAATCTTCCACATGGCAGAGTGAGTGGATTGCATCTTACGACAAAGACAATATTAAATCTGTATCTTACAGATGGATTGATCCGGACGACGACGACAATTACTCTTTCTTTTACAGCTGCACATGGTCTAACGGCAATCTAACCGGTGTTAAACTGGATGACTACCTAAGCACGACAGCACAATATAATTCAGATTATGTGAACAGCGAGATCATGAATATAGATTTCAATTGGTTCGCTTATAACGACGAGACATACCACTTCCTTGACGAGTATCAGTTCTTCAATATCTTGGGCTTATACGGAAACAGAAGTGTCAATCTTGTAACTTCCACAACTGAAACTTCCGGAGGCTCTAACTCCACGTGTACTTACAGTTATAAATTCAACGGTGACGGTTGTGTAATCGAGTTGACTCAAAACAGCGGATACGGTTCGACCACTACGTTTACCGTCAGCTATCAATAGGTTAGCCTATTGTTAATTAAACGGGGGGTCCGGCATAAATGCCGGACCTTTTATTTTCAGGTTACCGCGAATGAAGGTAACCATTTCCGGCATAATGTTCGCAATGTCTCTGTCACAACGCAAATTATGGAATATTACCATCTCATACTTTTTCTCCTTGCCATTGCGATAGCACTGACCGCTGTCGCTCCGCGTCTTATGCTGCCTTATCCCATACTTCTTATGGTTGCAGGAATTCTTCTGGGATTTATTCCACACCTTGTTTATATACCGATAGATCCGAATATCGTGTTCCTGATTTTTCTTCCCCCTCTGCTGTACGATGCTTCGATAAATATCTCGTTCCCGGACTTTAAAGCCCACATTAAGACTATATCGATGCTTGCAGTTGCAATGGTGTTTATAACGATAATAGCGATAGCACTGGTAGCGAGATATGTGATACCGGATATCTCCTGGCCGGTCGCGTTTGTGATCGGAGCTATTCTATCCCCTCCCGACGCAGTCGCGGCATCTGCAATAATGAAAAATGTCAATCTTCCCCACAGTACCAAAACTATTCTCGAAGGGGAGAGTCTGGTAAACGACGCGTCCGCCCTTACCGCATACCGCATAGCTCTCGCCGTAGTTGCCGGAGGCGCGTTCGTTTTATGGGAAGCTGCGCTGGAATTCGTAATAATTTTATGCGGAGGCGCCCTCATAGGATTAATATTAGCTTATCTGTTTTTAAAACTGCTCGAAAAAGTGAAGTTCTCCAGCACAGCGACTGTAAGCCTTAACATATTGCTGCCGTTTGTCGCTTGCCAGATAGCGGAATCACTCGAATTATCCGGAGTTCTCGCCGTGGTTATCTCCGGACTCGCAATATCCCGCAAGATGCACAATGACAGATTATTTTCGGGAGTTACCATCGTGCAGGCCAAATCGGTATGGTCGGTAATAATTTATGTTCTCAACGGATTAATCTTCATCCTTATAGGACTCGAATTTCCTCAAGCTCTGCAAGAAATTCCGGAGCATTCGTTCGTTCCTCTGATTCTTAGTTCATTCGCCATATTTGTTATTGCGTTGGCCATAAGGATACTCGTAATTTTCGAAAGGAAGTACCGTCTGGATAAGATTCATAATCTTAAGGCAAAGCACCATAAAAATAGTGGAGATACTTCCCACATGATGACCATCGACTGGAAGAATGCGCTTGTGATCGGATGATCCGGAATGCGCGGAATTATCTCGATAGCAACGGCGATAGCCCTTCCGGTTACATTCACCGATGGTAGTAATTTCCCGGAGAGAAGCAGCATTATATTTCTGACGGTAATGGTAGTGATAATTATGCTTATTATTCAAGGCCTCGGACTTCCGCTCCTTATCAGGATTCTGAAAATAAAACCGCAGGAAGAGAATTTAGAGATGTAGCGGATATCTAAAAAATAATCACAATTATGAAATTTACCCTGAAAATTTATGGATTTGTAAAAAATTACTACCTTGCGCATTAGAAAAAGATAAGAAAAAATGAAAAAGAGCAATATTTTATTGACATTATCTGCCGTATTATCATTTACGGCAGCAGCCCAGACAGCGGACACCTTCTCTTACAAAGTTGGCGATTATACGGTAACTCTTCTCTCCGAAGGGCAGAGCGAGGGGAATAAATCTATACTTATCGATCCGAGCGAGGAGATATTGAACGAGACTATTCCGGACGGAACATTTCCGAATGCCGTGAACGCGTTCCTCATTGAAACCGGCTGTCTGACAATACTCGCAGATACCGGATACGGAAGAAAATTATTCAGTAATCTCGAATCATTAGGTAAATCCGCTGATGACATCGACAGAATAATTCTTACCCACATGCACGGAGATCATATCGGAGGTATGGAAAATAAAGGAGAGACGGCATTCCCTAATGCCAAAGTTTTCATAGCGGAAAAAGAGGTGGATTATTGGAAGGAAGTCAAAAACAGAACCGCAGATAAGGTGCTGAATCTTTATGATGAATCCATGAGTACTTTTACTCCGGGCAACGCTGATAACCCGAAGACCATAACTAAAGGAGTTTCTGCCATCGAGGCTTACGGACACACTCCGGGACATACCGTATATTTAATAGAATCCAAAGGGGAGAAGCTTCTGATTTGGGGCGACCTTACTCATGCCATGGCGGTTCAAATGCCTTACCCTCAGATATCGGTGACATACGATGTCGATCCGGACGCGGCGAGGGAATCGAGGTTCGCAATCCTGAAGTACGTTGCAGATAATAATATTCCTGTTGCAGGAATGCACATAGCTTATCCGGGTATAGGATATATTAAAGATAACGGTAATGGAGGATACGAATTCGTACCGGCAGAATAAACTAAGAATAAAAATAAATGGAGTAGTATATACTACTCCATTTATTTTTTAACGAGAATCCCCAAATTAATTATCCGAGTACAGTCCTACCGTGTTACCTTCAGAATCGCTGAATAGAGCAAAAAATCCCATGCCTTCTGCTTCGATTTTGGTTTTACTTTTTACGATCCTCCCCCCGGAAGTCTCGATTCGGGCAATCGTCTCTTCCATACTTCTAACCTGCAAACTTATCAGTACTCCGTCTTTTGAGGGTTCAAATCCATTGGTAAAAGAAATAGCTCCGGGATATTTCCCGTTCTCTTCAGGGAAGAAGGCCATTTTTTCCGCCTCGCGTTCCGTTACGGATAATTTAAGTTCTAATACCGTTTCATAAAAATCCACTGCTCTTTCAAAATCTCCTGCAGGAATCTCAAAGAATGCCAACAATTTTTCCATTTCAATACGTTTTAATTACCGTACAAAATTATAGGCAGCGGATACGCGGAAATTGTAAAAAAACGACATTCCTAAATATTCGGATATCAGATTATGAAAAATAATCGGAATAAGGGAGACAGAGCGATGTATATTGAAGAGGAGTATAACCGGAGAACTGTCTGAACTCCTTTATGAAGTGCACCTGATCGTAATAACCGCAATCGAATGCAATCTGTGTAAGTGAAATATAAGGCCGGGTTTGCAACAGAAACAACGCTCGCTGAAACCGTATAATCCTTTGGAATTCCTTCGGTCTGGTTCCTACGAATCCGGTAAAAATCCTATTGAATTGTTTAGGGCTCAGACAAACGGTATGCGCAACGGAATCGATATCCGTTTCATTTTTAACGATTAATTCTATTGCGCAATTAATACGATTCACATTATGATTCTCCATGTCTTTGATCCGTTCGATCAAGAAACATTCTATCGAGGCAATACACTCTTTATCCGATACCGCATCCTCTACGAAAGTTTGAAGTTCAACCAAACCGGAGTTATCCAGATCGTGAATATCGACACACATTCCGCTTATTTCGTTTAGAGGTACTTTTAAAAATAATTTAGCCCCTGCTGGATTGAAGACAACAGCAATCATATCCACCGAACCCGCATATATCAGTTCGTTAAAAGTTTTCTCCTGTCCGCATACGTACGTACGGGGCTGAAGCCTGCTGCCGGAATGTGAAAAAATCCGCGCACCGCGATGGAACATAAGTGAGACATTACCCGTGGGGAATGTACGTATATTCCGGGGTAAAATTCCTTCCGTTTTTAAAATCCAATAATTTTTGATGTAGGGAGCAAGAATCGCAGAGGGTTTAATTATTTGAAATTTTTCCATTACTTGATTCGAATAATATCGTTAAATATAAACAACGCCAGCATACAGTTTATTGTAAAAAGTATAATATTTACATTTTATATAATAAAAAAGAACCCACACAAGTAAATTTCCGGTGTGGGTACTTAATAATATTGAATATCGGTTAAATGTATTCCTGCCAGCTCTTGATCGGAATATCAATCATTTTAATATCACAGAACGATTCGATAAACGCGCTTGCAAGGCGTGCGTTGGTAATAAGCGGAATATTGTGGTCGATAGCCCCCCTTCGTATCTTATAACCGTTGGTAAGCTCGCGGCGGGTGTGGTTCTTCGGAATATTCACTATAAGATCGAATTCATGGTTAGATATCATATCCATAATGTTATGTTCGGTCTCCTCGTCCGGCTATCCGACCACCATGGCTTCGACACCGTTATCGTCGAGGAATTTTTGTGTTCCTGCGGTCGCATATATTTTATAACCGCTCTCCATCAGCATCTTGCAGGGTTCAAGAAGATCAACCTTGGATTTAGGGTCTCCGGAAGAGACCATAACGCTCTTCTCCGGAATATTGTAACCAACCGATAGCATCGAAGTCAGGAGGGCTTCGCTAAAATCGTCTCCTATACATCCGACCTCTCCTGTCGAGGACATATCCACGCTCAGGACGGGATCAGCGTTGTGCAGACGGGAGAACGAGAACTGTGATGCCTTGACGCCGATCCAATCCACATCGTATGCGGATGCGTCCGGTTTCTCGACAGGGGCGTCCAACATTATTCTCGTCGCAGTCTCTATAAAATTTCGTTTGAGTACTTTGGATACGAACGGGAAGCTTCTCGAAGCGCGGAGATTGCATTCGATGACCTTGACGTCGTTATTCTTGGCCAGAAACTGAATGTTGAACGGTCCGCTGATATTCAATTCCTGAGCGATCTTGCGGCTGATTTTTTTGATGCGCCTTGCAGTCTCGTTATAAATTTTCTGTGCAGGGAATACCAGGGTGGCATCGCCGGAATGAACTCCCGCGAATTCAATGTGTTCCGAGATCGCATATTCGATTATCTCTCCATTCATGGCTACGGCATCGAATTCCACTTCCTTTGCATTCTGAAGGAACTGGGATACTACCACAGGGAATTCTTTCGACACGTTTGCCGCGAGTTTCAGGAAGGTTTCGAGTTCTTCCTTATTGTAGCACACGTTCATTGCAGCTCCGGATAGCACGTACGACGGTCTTACGAGTACCGGATAACCGACTTTGTCCACAAATCCGTATATATCGTTCATATCGGTAAGCTCCTTCCATGCAGGTTGGTCGATACCGAGTTGATCGAGCATGCTGGAGAATTTATGTCTGTTCTCCGCCCTGTCGATAGACACCGGAGATGTTCCGAGAATAGGAATATCCTGTCGGTACAGTCTTATGGCAAGATTATTCGGAATCTGTCCGCCTACCGATACTATCACCCCTTTAGGTTTCTCAAGATCGAGAACATCGAGTACGCGTTCGAACGAGAGTTCGTCGAAGTAGAGTCTGTCGCACATATCGTAATCGGTAGATACGGTCTCAGGATTATAATTGATCATTATCGACTTGTATCCCAACTTACGTGCTGTCTGAACAGCATTTACCGAACACCAGTCGAACTCCACCGAGCTTCCGATCCGGTAAGCTCCCGAGCCCAGAACGACAACGGATTTTTCATTCTGGAAGTACGGAACCTGGTTCTCACCACCATCGTAAGTCATATAGAAGTAGTTCGTGAGATCGGGGTTATCGGAGGCCACTGTATTTATTCTCTTAACGGTCGGAAGAACTCCGGCTTTTTTCCTTACGGAGCGAACGCGTAACGACTCCTTTTCTACGTTACCGTCAGGATTTTCTACGAACCTCGCTATCTGGAAGTCGGAGAATCCGAGTCTTTTAGCCTCCATGAGTACATCGGCAGGTATCTTTTCAATATTTTCGTAAGTTCCCAGTTTTAGAGAATAGTCGTATATGTTTTTCAACTTACCAAGGAACCATGGGTCTATCTTGGTACGTTCGTGTATTCTTTCGATCGTATAACCCTCCCCGAATGCTTTGGCAATCGCGAAAACTCTCATATCTGTCGGGCATGACAATTCCTTTTCGATATCGTCGAATTCGAGTTCGTGGTTGCCAACAAAACCGTGCATCCCCCGCCCTATCATTCGGAGCCCCTTCTGTATGATCTCTTCGAAGGACTTCCCTATGGACATTATCTCTCCTACGGACTTCATGCTCGATCCGATAAGCCGCGACACTCCTGCGAATTTGCTGAGGTCCCAACGCGGGATTTTACATATAAGGTAATCCAGCTCCGGAGCCTTGTATGCTGAATTCGGCGTATCCATCTCGCCTATCTGATCGAGAGTGTAGCCCAGTGCGAGTTTAGCAGCGACGAACGCGAGCGGATAACCTGTCGCTTTGGACGCGAGAGCGGAAGAACGGCTCAGACGCGCATTCACTTCTATAACCCTGTAATCGTCAGTCTCGGAGTTAAATGCGTATTGAATATTACATTCCCCTACAATTCCTATATGGCGGATTATATTGCGCGATAGTTCCTGTAATAGTGCCAATTCTTTATCGTCGAGCGAACATGTAGGCGCGACCACGATACTCTCTCCTGTATGGATCCCGAGTGGATCGAAGTTCTCCATGCTGGCAACTGTAAAGCAATGGTCGTTCTTGTCCCTGATAACTTCGAATTCGATCTCCTTCCAGCCTTTGAGGGATTCTTCGACGAGTATCTGTTTTGAATATGCAAAAGAACTTTCACACAGAGTCTTAAACTCTTCCATGTCGTTACAGATACCGCTACCGAGCCCTCCGAGTGCATAAGCGGAGCGGACCATTATCGGGAATCCTATCTTGTTTGCTGCGGCAATAGCGTCTTCCATCGTCTCTACAGCCTGGCTTATCGGAGTTTTGGCTGCGATCTCATCCAGTTTTTTCACGAAAAGATCTCTGTCCTCAGTGGTCATTATTGCTTCCACAGAGGTACCCATAACCTCGACTCCGTACTTCCGTAGAGTTCCGCTAAGATACATCTCGGTACCGCAGTTTAGTGCGGTCTGCCCTCCGAATGCAAGCAGAATACCTTCGGGTTTCTCTTTTTTTATTATTTCCTCTACAAAATATGGTGTTACGGGAAGGAAGTATACCTTGTCCGCAATACCTTCGGATGTCTGAATAGTTGCAATGTTAGGGTTAATGAGTATGGTATAAATACCCTCCTCCTTCAAAGCCTTAAGCGCCTGCGATCCGGAATAATCGAATCTCCGGCCTGCCCTATTTTTAAGGCTCCGGAACCGAGTACAATAGCTTTTTTAATCTTCGTGTTGGTGGACATAAAGTGTTCTTTTTAATTCTCTTTTAACTATCATATAAATATAAGGCTTTTTTTCTTATTAAACACACGTTAAGTTAATTTTTAGATCAGTCGGATAAATTAGCGGAAAAATTATTTGTATGGTATTTGCATAGATGGTTACAGAAAGAACTTAATTTAAAATTTAATACAAGATCATTATGTCGAAAATTTACGATTCACTTAAAGCTACTGTAAACCGTGAAATGGTTTCCAAAGCAGCTTCACTGGTAGACGAAAACGAATCTAAAGTGTCATCGGCCGTAAAATCCATAATCCCGGGACTTCTCGGTGTTTTTATGAAAAAGGCAACACGATGCAGATGAAAAACATTCTCGAGGAGGCAGGCAATCAGAACATTCTCTCGAATATGAACGGTATTTTCTGCGATAATCCCCACAAGGAACAGCAGAACATCGGCGATCAGTTCCTTGAGAATCTTCTCGGAAACAAGGCAGCAGATTTTACCTCTGCCGTATCGTCGGATCCAGGAGTTTCAAAAGTAGCTACGAACAGGCTCGTATCTATGTTAGGCCCTGTTGTCGCAGGATTTTTAGGAAATAAGCTCGTAAAAGAGAAGTGGAGCATGGCGGATCTTATGGGAGAGCTCAACAAAGAGAGAAGCAGCATACTATCCGATATGCCGTCAGGGCTTAAAAATTCTTTCGGTCTGAATAATATCGCGGACAATAAGAAGTACGATAATGTTAAAACAACGGACAACAAGAAAAAGAACAACAGCTGGATCACGTGGCTTATCATAATTCTCCTTTTACTCCTTCTCATATTCTGGTGGAGATCATGCCGTAAGACCGAGCGTCCGGTAATTGAGGACAGATATGAGACACGTACTTCTCAGGTAGTCGATACTGTAAGGAACGAGACCTCCCGCGCTGCGGATAGGCTCGGTGACAGAGACCGCGATACGACTCACCTTACTTTATCGGACGGACAGCGCATCGTCGTTTACAAGAATGGCGAGATAGATAAAATGGTAAGGTATTTAAATTCTAACGATTACAAGAATGCATCGGATAACGATCTGAAGAGTAGATGGTTTGAATTCGAAGATATCAATTTCGTATTCGGCAGCGCAAACGAATTCCGTGACGATGAATCACAACGCGCTATTAACAATATCGCAGCAATCCTTAAGAGCTATGATAATGCTAAAATAAGGATCGCAGGTTATGCAGATAAAGTGGGCAGTGAAGACGCGAATATGGAATTATCGGAACAACGCGCTAATTACATAAAATCTCTTCTTGTAAAAGCAGGGGTCGCTTCCAACCGCATCACTACCGAAGGATTCGGCGAAGAGAAAGCCACACGCAGTGCTAACGCGTCTGACGACGACAGAGCAAAGGACAGGGATATCGCATTCCGTTTTATGAAATAATAAGATCTTACCGATCGATAAAGGCGGTCCCCGGACCGCTTTTTTTATACACAGGCCTTTAAATATAATTACAATACTTTGTTAAATTTCCCGGTTATTGACTATATTTGCATCATTATAGAATATATTATGATACCCGGAACACCTACATTTCCGAATTAATTGCGACAATGGATAACAAGGTAGGAAGTCAGGTTAGGGGTCTGTGCTTTAAAAGGCATGGACTCTGTCTGTCTACCTTGAGGTCGTCGCAAACCTGTTCGGAACGGATTGGAGTACATGCCTTTTAGTATTAGTATTTCCAAGAAGCCACAGCCCCTTTATAATTGTCTATTATAGGAGAGTAATCTCCAAAGAGGAGGATTAATCTTCCTCTTTTATCTTTAACAATATTATGACTATAATTGCCATATTTTAAATATATGAAAAATCCTTCGATAATCATAATAGGACCTGGAAAAACTTTCGGTGTCCATATAGCTGAAAAATTCGGACGTTACGGATTCGATATAATACTTGCAGGGCGCGCTCCAGAGACTCTCAGACAACAGGCGGACGCTCTGTCTCTTAAAGGAATTACCGCAGAATATATTCATATTGACGTATCCGATCCGCATTCCGTGGACGCGGTATTCGACAGCCTCGAAAGAGGAGGAAAAGTTATAGAACTCTTGATATACAATGCGGTTGCCAGGCGAGTAGGTAGTCCTTCGGAGTTGACTGTTGAAGACATATATGCAGACTTCGGAATTAATGTCTGCGGAGGAGTATCCTGTTTTAACAGAATAATAAAAATGTATAAAAAACAGGGATACGGGGCAGTAATATTTACAGGCGGAGGAGTGGCATTAAATCCGTCTCCTGTGTCTGCCTCCATGTCGCTGGGTAAAGCAGCGCTACGAAATTACGCGCTTAATCTCGCCTATGAATTTCATGGGACGGGAATATTTATAGGAACCGTTACCATAACCGAACCGGTGGCTGAAGGTAAGAATTTAACACCGGAACGTACCTCCGATGCATTTTACCGAATGTTCGCAGAGAAGAGGGAACACGAAATTATTTTGTAGAATGCAGGAACCAAATCTATCCATACTTATTTAAGCCTGCGGAATAGTCCTGCCATCACGTTTGCGAGTTCTTCGAATCCGTCGTTGGCATCGGTATGCGGAATGCTTTTAAGAACGTCGGAATCCTGTTCACCAATACCCAACTGAACGGGGAATATCAGAATGTAATTATTTTTATTGAAATATTTACTTAAATAAGAGGGCACCTGATTCATATTCCGTGTGTAAGAAGGATAAGTCCTGCGGCTCATAATTATTATAAGCGCATCGTTGTCTTTGATATCGCGCGAGATAATAAGGAAGTCCTCCCATTCACCGAATTCAATATAGTCCGCATCTATATACTGCTTGTTTTGAACCTCTTTGAGGATACTGATCATCGTGGAATTGGCGTAAAAAAGAATCTTACTTCCGGTATTCTTCCCTATATTCCAAAGCCTTATAAGCCAGTAAGGGAAGCCTATTTCTTTCTCAGCGTCCGGCGGGATCACTACCATGTAGCGTTTAACCGTCGATAAAGGTTGATATGGACGGTATATCATGGTGGTAGTAGCACATTTAGAGAGCACCTTATCGGTTAGCGTTCCGAGGAAGGAAGGGATAATATCCGAATGTTTGCGTATTCCCAGAATAACGTTGGTGATTTTATGTTCTTTTACCGCATTTTTTATACCGTTTGCGGGATCTTCGTCATATCTCATTATGGTATCGAGGCGGTTATCGCTGCCTGAAGCTACTTTTGCAGCCTTTTCGAGAAGTGTTTTGGATTTTTTCTCGGTCCCTGCGTCATGATTTTCAGACGGTATCACGTTTAGAGCTGTTATAGAGGCATTTGCCTTTTTCGATTTCACCGTAACCGCAAGATTTATCATTTCTTCTATATTCTCCGGATTGTGGATAGCCACAAGAACGCGATCCCGAATATCTTCGTTATTTACCAGTTCTTCTTCCGTTATCTCGGATACGGCGATATTCTGAGAAGCTTTTTGTGTAGCAAAAGGAGCAATAATACAAGTAAAAAGTATCATTATTATCGTTCCGTTCAGTATGCTGTCGCTTAAAAGTCTTACAGGCTCTCCTTCCGGAGTAATTCCTATTATCACCTGATAACCGACCAGAACCGCAGCAAGGGTGGCCGCCGCCTGTGAATTACTTAATCCGAATATAAGAAGTCTCTCGTCCTTAGAGAACCTAAAAGACTGTTGCGCAAGCCATGCAGCCGAATATTTCGAAACGGTCGCAATTATGGTCATTGTTACAGCGACATATATTGTAGTCCAATCGCTTATAAAAACCCTATAATCTATGAGCATACCCACACCAATAAGGAAGAACGGAATAAACAGGGTGTTGCCGACGAACTCTATCCTGTTAAGAAGGGCGGAGGTGTTTGGGATGAGCCTGTTAAGCGACAATCCTGCAAGGAACGCTCCGACGATGCCCTCTAATCCTGCAAGTTCCGATAAAAACGCTGCAAGGAATACCAGAGCAACGACGAATATATATTTACTTACGCTGTCGTCTATCTTCTTAAAGAACCACCGTACCAGATAGGGGAATCCGTAAATTACTATCGTACCGAACACTATCGTAGAGATGGTGAGTTTAATCCAGAAAAAATTAGACAGTTCACCGGTCTCCATTCCCACGATGACGGCAAGAACCAGAAGCGCGAGAATATCCGTTATGACTGTTCCGGAAATAGTTACGGTAACCGCTCTGTTTTTAGTAATGCCGTATTTGCTTATTATCGGATATGTTATAAGCGTATGCGACGCGTACATACTTGCAAGAAGAATAGAAGTAGGAATGGAGAATCCGAGAATATAATAACCCGATAATCCTCCGAGCGTCATAGGTATGCTGAATGTAAAAAAACCGAACAAAAGTCCCTTTTTTCCGTTTTTCTTGAAATCGGACATATTTATTTCCAGCCCTGCAACGAACATAAGATACAGCAGCCCCACCGTTCCGAAGAGCACTATGCTGCTGTCGCGTTCGAGAATGTCGAGTCCGTTGGGGCCTATGATGGCTCCTGCGATTATAAGCCCTACGAGGTCCGGTATCTTGAACATGTGGAATATAATAGGAGCCAATAGTATAATAAAGAGTATCAGGGAGAAGATTAGTATCGGATTCTCCAGAGGCAGGGGTTGTGACAATTGCTCCAGCATTAGAAATAATTTTTCTTTTAAACCTTATAAAATTACAATAAAACGGCCAATATGAATTGCGCGATTTTTTATTTTTCTTCAACACTACCGATTAGTAAAAAAGATATTCACGTCGTGCCTACAAGTATTGAGTTTTATTGAATAAAATTTATAAGTTAATCCACAAGCGGTAGCTCGCCATGCGTTCAGTAACGTTGTTAATGTATTTACGCGTCTCTTCATACGGTAGATTTATGGACATATAATTAAACAGCGAATGATAAGTATGCCGGTTTATGACCGGTATCGCCTCTGAAAGCTTTGTAGAACCTGTAAATGCCCTGCTTACGTTTCCCGCACCGGTATTATAAGCGGCGATGGCACAGAGCCTTCTCGAATTTTCTTCCACAACTTTAGTAAAATATCCGGGATAAGTCATCAGCATATGTAAATATACCGTTCCTAATTCTATATTTTTCTCCGGATCGAGCAGGTATTGCGCAGTAGGGGTCCATTCTTTTTTGTATATATGTCCATAGGCATCGATTCCTGCGGAAGTGGGGACTATCTGCATCAATCCGTGGGCATTGGCAATAGATTTTGCCTTTGGATTAAAGGACGATTCCGTATGGATGATCGCACACACAAGCGCAGGATCCAGATTATATTTTTCAGCATATTTACAGATAAGCGGGAGGAACTGTTCGGCGCGGGTGTTAATATTATCCGGAGCAAGATCAATCTTTAAATTGACCATATTACGATTTTTACCGTCCTCGCCCTCTACCTCTGTGATTTCAAGATCTCCGTTTTGAGTAAGATCTTTAACGGCAACCTCCATCGGGACTTCCTCGATTTTCCTATTATCCGACACAAGCACCTGATCTTTAAGGATCGGCGTTTTACTCAAAGGTTCGCGTTTCTCGTATTCGGTATCGTAATCTTTCGTAGTTCCTTTGCTGTTAAGGAGCTCGGCCAAATTCTCCTGAAGTTTTTCTACGATCTCTTCCGGAGATTCGTCTTCTACAAGAATTTGTATGGAGGCGGTTCCTTCTTCGAAATCTACGATGCTGCGGCTTTTTTTATCGTCGGAGTATTCTACCTAATCTTTTTTAGTGCTCTCCACAAAATTATCTGCTCCCCACCACACCTCGATCTCTTTGCGGAACTTCTCGAATGCTTCCAGTTCGGCCTTAAGGTATGCTTCATATTCGCGGTCCATTCGGTCTATCGCTTCTATATTTTCTTCCACGAAGCTGTCGAAACTTTGGTTGTTACCATTAATTAAGGCCTCTATGTCCACGAACGGATCGATCTGCGCGAGACAGACGACCGCTGGGAAAAATAATGTCGGGATCAGTATCTTTCTTATCATACCGCTGCAGTTTTTAAATACATGAACTGCCGGCTGATCCGGCAGTTACAGTTAAAATATTATGCGGCGTTTTATTGCCGATCCGCTGAATACACTGACTGAACGTCGCTCGCAGAGAGCACGCGGCTGTAAATTCTGAAATTATCCACATACATGCTTGTAGCGCTGTATTTAACTCCGTTCCATGATTTACCCTCGTTATTGCCTCCGATCTGCATTTTAGTAGGAGTTCCTTGCGAACTTTGTGAGTAGGAATCGCTGGCCGTATCGATCAGGCGTCCGTCTATATACAATTTTTTCTCACAGCTCCCCGGATAACCCCCTTTATCTTCCACGGTAAGAGTTACCATGTGCCAGTTGCCATCCTGGATATTGCTGTATTCATAGCTAAATTCGGGCGTATTCCCAAAATTGTCGTACTGTACATAAAAATAAAATTTACCGTTGGAATCAGCTGCCAGACGAGGATAGTCGCTTCGGATATAATCACTGCTGATAGAAGTAAATATCAATCCCGTACTAAAATCTTTAATCCATAATGAGATGGTGTAACTGCGATGGCTATCGAAAAAATAATACGGAATATTTACGTATTGGTTTTGCAAAGCATTAAGAAACAGAGACTTTCCGCTTCCGCTCGGAGTATCCGCAACGTATGCAGGTGAATTTGCCGAACTGCCGTGCGCCCCATTTATGGAACTATCATCACAATTCTCATTGTCGAATGTATAATAAGCTAATAGTCCGCTGGATACATTGCCGCTGCCTCCTCCGTCTCCGCCATTACCTGATTCCTCTCCGGCAGCCTTAACCGTTAATGAAGCGTCTCCTGCATTGGATGTAACGACCAAAGTTCCTTCATAAGATACCCCGCTCTCCAGTAATGCACGGTTTATAGTTACGGTTACCGTACTGTTTTGACCAGATGAGGTAGTGCCTGATGAAGGATTCATCGTCTGCACCCAATCGGTATTGTTCTGTATTTGCCATCCCAAGTCACTTTGACCGCTGTTTATTACATCGAATGTGAGTTGGTCAGTGGTCGTACTGAAATTAAGCTCGGTTTTGCTTAACGTAAGATCGCTCGAACCGGGATAAATTTGTATATCGATGCGTGTGGATTGGCCCGGAATTACCGTTACCGAAGCCACATTAGTTTTATAACCGCTTTTTACCACCTGGATCGTGTATTGTCCAGCTTCCAGACTATTATATTCGAATCGTCCGTCGGAACCTGAAGTTGTTTTACTTCCCGTAGGATTAAGTGTTGTACTCGCAGCCTGAATAGGTTCACTGCCATAAGTGACATAACCGTAAACACTGCCGTACACATCGGTTTCATCCTTAGAACACGACTGAAAAATCCCCGTTAACCCTACCGAACAGATCAACGCGAATAAAGTAAATTTTAAACCTTTCATTCTATCTTATTTTTTATTTTAAAATGTCATACTTAAATTAACTCCGTTATAATCCGTATTCGTAACCGGAATTATGGCAAACGAGGAACTATTTTTACGGTTGGTTACCAGCCTTTTTCTCCCAGGCGACACTGCCGCATCGACAAGATTGTATATATAAAGCGCGGCAGCCCCTCCTATACATATATTACGGGCTGTTTTGTAATTATCGGCTTTATTGGAATAGGTCCTGATGTGGTCTATGTTGTGTGTCTGCTTAATTTTTTTGCGGTAATTGTCGTATTCCTGATGGGTAAATATTATACCTGTAATAAGAGCCACTTCGCCCGCAAGAATTGCGGCCCCTTTACCCTTTTGCCCTTTGTATAATTGTCCGTATCCGGGAATAAGTGAGCGGACAACGCCTCTCATTCCGTATCGATAAGTGAACCCTACCTGATCGAATTCAGGGCTGGGATATTCGGGATAGCCTACTGCATAAAGTCCGGTATACTCATATCTGACTTCGCCATCAGCCATCATGAAAGTCTCCCAATATTCGTCTACGCGCTGAGCGGTAATGGTAACTACATCCCGGCCTATTTGATACCGGGTTATCATTACATCTTTCTGATTATCCGGGACGATTTGATCGAGGATTCCTAATCCCTCGGTAGTGGAACGGTTGCGGGTAATTGTACTCCTTACCTGTGAAAAAAGGTTGACATAAGAGCCTTCGCGCGCAGCCTGTATATCCGAACCCCATTCGGTAGATTGAGTGTAATAAAAACTACGGTTTGACGGCTTGGGAGTTCTATTAGCCATCCAATCCGGTTTTAATTTCTCTGACTTCGATAGAATTCTTTGCGCGCTGGTATTGCAAACAATTCCGCAAACCATGACCACACACAAAATAAAACGTATAGGTTTTATCATTTTATTCTGGCATTTGACGGATAATTTCTCTTATTTCCTGCGTCAGTTCGGTCGGAGCGTTAGCATTTCTCAACGTATTAATCATCGCCTCTTCCCGTGTTAGTTTGGCTTTATTTTCATCCAAAACGTAATACGTTTCATACTCCATCGTTCCACTTTTTTTGTTCTTTTTAACCACCGTGAAACTCGGCTCGATATCTCTTATTATCAATTTTTCTATCTCGATAGAATAATTGCTGTGCAAAAAATCTCTTTGCGCTCCCGTAACCTGATCAATAGCTCCTTTAGCTTCGATTTTTCCCAAAATACTGGAAGAAACATTTTTGGCGTAATTCGAAATTGCATTTGCGGAGGTACCGTCCGCACCAAGTCGAAGCGTTTTGGCATTGACCGTAGTCCCTACCAACTCTATCATATTGTCATTATTGTATATCCTGTCGTAATGCCTTGCAAGAGCAGCATCAATAGGAAGTGAGGACTGGGCGATCTGCCACCCTTCTTTATTGAAATATTTCATTTTGGACTTATAGGCCTTCTTGTAATTTACTTTATACTTAAATTGCTGACCTGCATCGTCTCGACTGATATAACCGACAAGACTACAATAAAAAGGTAAAATAATAGCTTTTTCATGAAAATCGTATTAAATTCATTTAATAAAGTTATTGAAAATAAATGTAAAAACAATAAATTAAATATACCGGTCTTCCAATTAGCCATATTATAATACAATCCATAGCACGTAAACGGTAAAAATACATACCAACTTTTACCGGAACCAATATTACGATGAACCAAGTTTAGCATCAGATACCGCAACCAGTCAAACAACCATGTCCTAATTAAACGGATTACTTTGTGAAATTAACTATTTAAGGCAATCCCTCCGGATTCTCATATATACAGATTACCAACGATTTTTTATGGCTAATAAAATCCCGGGCACGGGATAGTTTTTGGTTTTTGTAGAATAAAACCGACTATTCCCGTCGTTTTTCGTATACTCCTTTTCGGAAACGCCTCAATAATAATCATTCATGATTTCCAAAAGAAGAAACAGTATAAAACGCTATTTGCAACACAGGAAAAATAAAAAGCCTCGTAATCAGTTGATTACGAGGCTCGAGGGCGGTATGGACGGGACTCGAACCCGCGACCCCCTGCGTGACAGGCAGGTATTCTAACCAGCTGAACTACCACACCGTTTTCAGAGTAAAATTTCTCTCATTCAGCAGTGCAAATGTAATACAAAATTTATAAACACCAAAGATATTCTATTATTTTTTAAAGAAGGAAAAATTAACACTTCCGTAAGACCTTGTGTCAAAACATCTTATATCTTTAGAGTAGTTTATATTCTTAGAATGTTCCATAATTAATATACCCTCCTCATTCAACAGCTCATTCTCGAAGATCAAATCCGGAAGCGTTTCCGAGCCATTTAAATCGTACGGAGGGTCTGCAAAAATTATGTCGAATTTCCTTTTACAAGACTTGATATATAGAAACGCATTTGCTTTTACAGGATATAAGTTATCCATCCCAAGTTTTACGGCGGTAGATTTAATAAAATTATAATGAACCGTATTGAGTTCGACCGATGTAACGGACAACGCACCACGAGAAATAAATTCGAAGCTTATAGATCCGGTTCCGGAGAAGAGATCGAGCACTTCAGCATTCTCCAATTCACAGGCGTTTGCCAACACATTGAACAAATTCTCCTTAGCAAAATCGGTCGTAGGACGCGCCCTTAGATTATTCGGAGGAGTGATTATCCTTCCCTTAAATTTACCGCTTATTATCCGCATCTGAAACTAAAATATTCGGGAATCTTTTTTTTATATTTTCTACGTGTACCGCGGAATTTATACCGCAGCAGATAACGGGACAGGAATATTCCCACGACTCGAACAGAACCTTCAAATGTCCGGCAATTATATCGTCGTCATTCAATGGAAGACAGTCGGCATAAAGAATTTTTCCATCCGTTGCCGCCGTCATAAACACAGCACTATCGGAGTAATACAGCACCATATTACCGTTTTCTTTACCTGTCGAATAAACGAGTAATTCGGTCAGACATCCCTTATACTCTGCCGTTTTTCCCAACGCTACACACAACGTTTGATATATATATTTATCGACAGCATACAATACCACAGAGCCAGGAATCGTATCCGAAAGAATTACTTCCGTGTCAGTAACACTAAATGAAGAACCTTGTAAATAATAATTTTCATACTTAGAGCTATATATCTCCTCCGGGATCACGACAGTTTTAAAAGATTCGAATATCACCTTTATTTTATTTTCTCCTGCGGATATCTCTCTTACCTTTTTTCTCAATTCCTCTCTCCAATCCGGTATATCCCTGAAATAGAGCACAATCTCGTCATCAAAATAAAATCCATTCGTCGAAACACGAATGGACTTTATTTTATCTTCAATACCGTAGCGATTCTTCACTTCACACACGATAATTTATTTATATTATTACAATCTCCTTATTCCCAGTTACCTGCATCATTCGTCGCTTCGGTTATCGAACCTACTTTCAATCCCGGATACCTGTTCAAAGTATTCTTGGTACGGTCTATAAGATTGACTAATTCCTGATGGTCAAGATCCGCAAGGAATGTTTTATAGGGAGCCTTAGCCTCGAAGACCTGAACTACTACTCTGGATTCGGTTTCGAGCTCTCCTGCATCCATAATAAACTCTTGTCCGCCAGAGAACGGAACTATACGTATTTCCCTGATGTCGCGATCAGTAAATCCCCTTCCGGAATAAATAGTATCCCTTACCGGAACCTTAAACTCCACGTTCTGAACAAGTCCCTGTGCCACAGCAAGCGAGTCATCCATAGATCCGATCGACATCCGATAGGTCAGCGAATCGGTAAGTACAAAGTTTATAAGAGAGTCGAAACTCGGCGTATATCTTCCGTGTACTTGTTTGAATGCACGTTGGGCAGAACGAATATCCTTAAGACGCTGTACGACCACAACCTCCCTTAATTTGCGTTCCTTTTCAAATTCCATCGGTGAAGCGAACTGCCTGTATAACACCCAACATAAAACTATAGCCAATACTAAAAGAATAAGGTGACTTGCTTTTTTGATTGTTATTTTAATTAAGTTTGTTGCAAATTCAGTTTAAAAATATCAGGCATTAAAGGTAATTAATTTTTAATAGAATACCAATGCTGAGTGAACATATTTCGTCTCAAATTTACAGTAATTTTAACTTTGTACCAACTATCGGGCAAAAAAAATTAATCGACCGCTTGTCCGTATACACCACGGAGCGCCCGTCCGGTAAGATTTTAATGGTAAACGGATACGCGGGAACAGGTAAAACGACTGCAATCTCAGCTTATGTAAAAACCCTTGAGAAATTTCATATTAAATATACCCTTCTGGCTCCGACAGGACGGGCGGCAAAGGTCCTTGCGACCTCTTCAGGCAGCAAAGCTTATACGATACACAAAAAAATTTACAGGCAGAAGTCGCTCTCATCCGAATTTTCATCATTTTCTCTTGCCCCTAATTTAAATAAAGATACAATATTTATCGTAGACGAAGTTTCGATGCTATCCAATTTTTCTTTGGATAATTCAATATTCGGTAGCGGGAGGCTTCTGGATGATCTGGTGGGATTCGTAAACAGCGGTGTGAACTGCAAGCTCATCTTAGTCGGCGACAGCGCACAGCTGCCACCGGTAGGTCTCGATAATTCTCCTGCTCTGGATCCGGACCGGATGTCGCAGTATGGAGAGACGGAGCTGGTAGTTCTGGACGAAGTTATGCGTCAACAAGAGGATTCGGGCATACTCTTCAACGCTACCTTACTGCGGTGTATGCTGGAAGAAAATATTATAGATATCCCGATGTTCCGGACTTCATTTCCGGATATTAAAAGCATCGGCGGCGGGGAATTTTTGGAAAAACTATCCGAAGCCTATGATAAATACGGCATGGACAACACGATTGTTATTACGCGATCTAACAAGAGGGCGAATAAGTTCAACGAGGGAATAAGACGGCATATATTGTGCAGGGACGAACCGTTAAATTCGGGGGATATGCTTATGATAGTTAAAAACAATTACTATTTCATAGAGAAAAAAGAGGATGAAGAACTCGATTTTATCGCAAACGGTGATACTGCCGAACTCGTGAAGATTAAAAGGTACGACGAACAGTTCGGATTCCGGTTTGCGGACGTCCGCCTGAGATTCCCGGATTACGATGAATTGGAGATCGACTGCAAAATAAATCTGGACACTTTGGAGAGTTTTTCCCCTTCACTTACCCAGGAGCAGAGCAGAGAGCTCTTTTACCGCGTCGAAGAGGATTATTCGCATCTTACGACAAAGAAGAAGCGGTACGCTGCCATAAGAGAAGATTCCTATTACAACGCGCTGCAGGTAAAATTCGCATACTCCGTCACCTGCCACAAGGCACAGGGAGGACAATGGGGTTGTGTATTTATAGATAAAATGCTGTTCGGAGAGGAAGAGATGTCGCGGGACCTGATGCGCTGGCTATACACGGCTATTACGCGTGCTACCGATATGGTTTTTCTCGTGAACTTCGACGAGAGGTTCTTCGAGTAACTTGAAATTTATACTTATATTCGTAAAAAAATTATATATGAAGCAATATCTGGACCTGCTCGAACACATAAAAAATAAAGGAGTCAGGAAGAATGACCGTACGGGAACCGGCACGATAAGCGTGTTCGGATACCAGATGAGATTCGATTTATCGGAAGGGTTTCCGCTATTGACCACTAAAAAACTCTATCTGAGGGCGATAATCCACGAACTTCTGTGGTTTCTCAAGGGGGACACGAACATAAAGTACCTGAACGACAACAATGTACATATTTGGGACGATTGGGCTGACAAGAACGGCAATCTCGGTCCGGTTTACGGATACCAGTGGCGAAGCTGGCACGCGTGCGACGGAAGAATAATCGACCAAATATCGGATGTGATCGATAGAATAAAGAGCGATCCCGATTCCCGCAGACTGATAGTCAGCGCGTGGAACGTAGGTGATCTCGATAAAATGGCTCTCCAGCCATGCCACGCACTATTCCAATTCTACGTGGCGGACGGTAAATTGTCGTGTCAACTGTACCAGAGAAGTGCGGACGTCTTCCTCGGAGTTCCGTTCAACATCGCCTCTTACGCCCTCCTGACAATGATGGCAGCACAGGTAACAGGGCTCCAATTGGGTGAGTTCATACATTCGTTCGGAGACACCCACATATATCTCAACCATTTGGAACAAGTGGAACTACAATTGTCGCGGTCTCCGCGGAATCTTCCGGTAATGAAACTAAATCCGGAGGTGAAGTCGATTTTCGATTTCAAATACGAAGATTTCAAACTCGAAGGATACGATCCATATCCTACTATTAAAGGTAACATTTCAGTCTGATATGGTATCGATAATCGTAGCGATCGCGCGCAACGGCGTAATAGGCAGCGGCAACAAACTGATATGGCACATTCCGGAAGATCTGAAACGTTTTAAAACAATAACTTACGGCCATCCGGTAATAATGGGAAGGAAGACTTTCGAATCCATAGGCAGACCTCTGCCTGGAAGGACAAACGTAGTCGTCTCCCGCAATCCCGACTTTAATCCGGAGGGGTGCGTTACCGTAGACAGCCTCGACAAAGCAATCGCCCGGTTCACTCCGGAAGAAGAGATATTTATAATCGGAGGCGGAGAAATTTACAGGCAGGCGATGCCGATTGCGGACAAATTGTACATTACCGAAGTTCTCCATGACTTCGAGGGCGATACGTATTTTCCTGATATAAATAAAGAAAAATGGACGGAAGTTCTTTGCGAACAGGGATGCACGGACAATAACTCTATTTACGGTTACGTTTTCAAAGAATATATCAGAAGACCATGACCAAGATAGAAGAACCGAGGCTCGTATCCATAGAAGACATCAAACGGTCCGTAAACTCGATGACCTTCTCGGACAGCTTGTTTATTTCCAGCGATTTCGAATCCACACGCATCATGGCCGGATTTCCCGTAAAAATAGACGGGGTTATAATATCTGTGTGCAAACGGGGAAGTATAGATATCGCTGTGGGCATGAAGAGATACACTGTCAAACGGAACGACATGGCGTTTATACTTCCCGGTAACATAATAAAGGTCTTCGACAAAACCGACGATGTGGATATGGTATCGCTTATTTTTTCCCGTGAAAATCTCTTGAATATCCATATAGACGTTCAGGCGATGCTGCCCACAATGTTGAATATAAGGGAGAATCCTGTCAAAAATCTGAGTCAGGAGGAAGGAGATCTCATAATGGAGTATTACGAGCTTATAAAGGGCCGGGTGTCGGCATTCAGCGGAAGGCATAAAAACGAGACGATCCATCATCTTCTGATGGCTTTGTTTCTGGAGATAAGTAACTTTTACAGCATGCCTATGGATATCCATAAGAGTAAATCACGGAAAGATATAATCTTCGAACAATTCAATAATCTTATATTTCAACACCATAGAGATTCCCGCAGCGTATCGTTTTATGCGGAGAAGCTCTACATAACCCCTAAACATCTCTCTTTTGTAGTAAAGGAAGTTTCCGGCAAAACGGCGGCGGAATGGATCGACACTCACGTAATATTAGAGAGCATGTCCCTTCTCAAATTTTCGGATATGACGGTTAAACAGATTTCCAATTTCCTGAATTTTCCCAATCAATCTTTTTTCAGTAAATTTTTCAAACGACATACCGGTATGTCTCCGAGCGATTACAAATTGAAGTAATTTATTTATATGTCCTCAACGTATAACTCAGACCTATTCCGATAGAGTAATTGAACTGGATTTTTCTCTTTTTACCTTCAGGCATAGCCTCGCGGTCGTATATCATCAGCCAATATAATGTCGTAGTAAGGAATTTGACGGGGGTGATAGAGAAATTATTCTCCCATCTCGCTATCGGTGTAACCGTGAAATCGTAGAAAGAATAGAATTTCGACTCGTACGTCATCATATCTTTGGCAAACCGTTTTTTAAAATTAATGTTCAACGAGGCCCAATCATAGGTTTTATATGCTCCCCTTCGTCAATACCATGTGCTCCGCTCTCGGAGAGCTCCTCGTTTAGCACAAACAACGTACTCCCCGTAAGAGGCGAGATAACGACTTCCCACGGCGAGTCTTTGGGATTGAAAGTGAAACCGAGACCCACATCGAGCGTTCCGGGGGATAGGAAGGCGGAAACAAGGGTCTTATTTGTCCGGGACTTATATCCTTTCATAAACTGAGATCTGAAATTTACCCTTCCGGAATACGACCAGTTATCGTTTATCGCCCATGTCACAAGGGTGCTAAATTCGAATTTATCCTCGTTTTTGAACGTAGTCGTATCAATAATACTTACTCCCAGACGGGAATCGAATCGTGAAGTTATGGATAATTTGTTGCGGTTATATTTATATGTCATACTAAGGGTGGACAGACCGTTAAATGTGTTGTCCCCTCCGTTGGCCCAGTTTGAGAAATATATCTGCGTGGCCTGTACCGTTGCGTTAAGTTCAAACGAGTTGCGCTCCTTTCGACGGTGCCTTCTCTCGGCAATTCTACGGAATTCAGTTCTATAATCAGGAGCAACGAAATCCGACGGAGAAAGCTGCTGCGGCACTATGTCATTAAAATCGATAATTTTGTCACCGGTATCATACCGGATGCTGAACTGAGAATATAGATCGTATCCGAAAAAGTGTACAAAAAAAAACAAAAAAAGTATATGCCGGCTGCGGTTCATGTTTTTATTATATGAAATGTAAAGTTAGCATCGAATCGTACAAATTTTATTATTTTTGTATTAGAAGTGAAAAAATATAATTAAAAATATGAAATATTTTGGGGCGCATGTCAGCGCATCGGGAGGGGTCGAGAATGCTCCGGCTAACGCATCCCGGATCGGAGCCAGAGCATTTGCGTTGTTTACTAAAAATCAGAAACAATGGCTTGCGCGGCCTCTGACCAGTGAAACGATAAAAAATTTTAAAAGAAACTGCGAAGAACTGGGCTTCCTTCCCCATACTATACTGCCTCATGACAGTTACCTCATAAATTTAGGCCATCCCGATGACGAACTGATAAAAAAATCAAGAGCCTCCTTCAGTGAGGAGATGAAGCGGTGCGAACTGCTCGGACTGGACAGGCTCAATTTTCATCCGGGAAGTTCCCTGAGAAAAATCAGCGAAGAGGAATGTTTGGACCGTATAGCGGAATCTGTAAATATCGCCCTCCGGGAGACCGACAGCGTTACAGCGGTTATCGAGAATACGGCAGGACAGGGATCGAATCTCGGCTATAAATTCGAACATCTTAAATATATAATCGACAGAGTGGAGGATAAATCCCGCGTGGGAGTGTGTCTGGACACCTGCCATCTTGCAGCTTCGGGATATTATCTGGAGACTGCCGAACACTGCGATGCGACCTTTACCGAATTCGACCGTATCGTAGGCTTCGGTTTTCTCAAAGGGATGCACCTCAACGATACACATAAACCGACAGGAAGCCGCGTAGACAGACACCGTCCTATCGGCAGGGGGCATCTTGGATTTTCCGTATTTGAATACATTGCTAAAGATTCCCGGTTCGACGAGATGCCTTTGATACTTGAAACGCCTGACGACACCTTGTGGGAGGAAGAAATAAAACTACTGTATAGTTTTATAAAATAGTATTAAAGATTTATCGACATAGTGAACTTGACGGTCGGTTTTTTGGAATCGCTCGGGAAATAAACGGCTCCTTTCAGGTCGAGATCGGCATTGCTCATGCGGAACGGATTGGTATTCAAGACAATTTCCGCACCGTAAGAATAAACCTCCCTATTATAAGCACGATTAATGAGCATCAGCGGTTTATAACGCGAATATCCACCGTACAGCCCTGCGTATATTCGCTTGATATATAGGACTCCGGATATTCCGTTGTCAGGATATGCTACCGGAAACTTGTAGTCGCCGGTGACGGTATACATCCATTCCGGAGTAAAATTATTCCTCACCCCCTGCGGGAAGAGCATATTGCTTCTGAAATTATAGATACTTCCATTCTGATACTGGTAGAGTCCGCTTATCCTGAGTGCATGGTTAGCCATAACTCCTGGCACGTATACCCCTGCGTATGTAGAATAAATATCTCCGAAGTGCTTCGCGAACGGTGCGCCACCGTAGCTCAACCGGATATAATATCCGAGTCTCGGATAAATATCCCTGTATGCCATTCTGACGTTCTGCGCATAATTGAGGCTAAATTCGAATCGCTGGTATCCATCGGTGAAGGTCTCTGTGTTATAATCGTAAACCAATGTGTTGTAATGCGCTACCGACAGCGACGGAGTGAACGTCCGGAGAACATAACCTGCAGAAATATTAAAAGGCAGATATACTCTCGCATTGACCGTGAAATAATCCTTTATTTTAAAAGCAGGAATAAATGACAGATATCCGTCGGGAGATCCTGCGATCATTCCGGCCTTACCGCCTCCGTACTGCAAACTGACTTCGAACTTCGGCGCGAACAGATCGAAATGCACCTTGCCGCGCAAATAATTTTCACCGTCCGCCCTTCCATAAGACAAGAATCCAGATACGGTACTGAGAACGTTCTGAGATATAACGGTAAATCCGAGATCGGGTTCAAAGTCGCTATCGTCGGATAGTTGGAACGGGTCGAAGCTGATAGGGGCCCAACTGTGTATATTGAACAAATGGAGTCCCTTCCGGTATTTTTTATTATTGATCTCAATCGGTTCGATACCATACAGGGACATTGTATCCACATTCGCTACATCGAATTGCGCTAACGGCGCATTGAGAATATTATCCGGGAGCCTCTTGTAATCCACTTCCTGAATATCCGTAGGAATGATCTCCTGCGTCGAAATATAATAACCGTCCCTGCGGTATGAGACCTGAACCGTACGGTCGCGGGACATATCTACGGAGGGCATTATGGATCCGTAGCGAGATTCCGTAATGCGGTATTCCGCACCATCCGCAAGATCGATAAAGTGAATCTCGTCTCTTCCGCTCTCTATAGAGTTGAAAACAAGGCGGCCGGAGCCTGCCGCAAGGTTATTCACAGCGACGAATGAGCTCTTCTTTATCTTGTTTGCGGGACCGGATACCGGATCGATCGACGAGATAAACATACCATCTTCTCCGAGTCCGATAAACGCAAGAACATCCATAGATTCATCCCATGCAAGTCCATGTACGGAGATATCGGACGGGAATTCCACACTGCTCGATTCCGTGAAATTATTATCAAATTTTTTCAGGGAATACACTCCCTTATTATACCCTATACCCGCAAATCCGTCTCTATACGGAGTGACGAAGAGAACATCGCCCAGATTTCTGTAAACATTTTTATTTTTTAATTTTCGGGATTCCACATCGAGGTCCGCGCGGCATATTACAGAATAGGTCTTCTGCTCCCAGAATGTTCCGGCACGGGATTCGGTCCACAACAGTTCTCCGCTATGATAAACAGGACGTGAATTTACGCTTCCCGTATGCGCCACAACAGCCTCCTCTGCTGTATTGATATTCGTAATAACGAACCTGTACGTATCGGTTAAATCGTATTTTAGGGAGATAACCAAAGAGTCGTTCACGAAGAGCGGATAAGAATACAAGGTATAACTTCTATGGGGAGTCTCGATTATCTCCGCACTGTCATCAGCGGCAGGGAGCGAGTCCCAGATTTTTTTAAGTTCACCGAAGGCATCGCGGAATAATTTTTTGGAGGAAGTTCCGTAATATTTTTTATAGGCAATATTGCGCGGAGCTATCAGGTATGGTTTACGCGTGGAATAGTCGATTACATTTTCCCAAAAATCGGTTCCGTAAGTTCGGTAGGTGTAATTAGTAAGCTGGAAGCCCAGATTGTAATGGTTCGGAATATAATCCTTATAAGAACCGCAGAACCATTTATCCACGGGGAACATATCCGTATCGCTGCCATCGAGATAAGCACGATATTCAAGGATAAATTCAGGCTGCAATCCTCGTCCGTATGATGACAGCGCAGTCTCAGCAAACGTTGCATCGCCTTCGAGAAACCATATCGGAACGAGAAGTCCGGCAGCTCCTACGGACTGCTCGCCGATGACCCACCCTGCGTATTTAACGACGTTACGGTTAAGATTACTGAGTTGAACGACATGCCGGTACTCGTGAATCGCCAATTGTTTCAGCCACGGCACTGCGAAGCTGTTCACAGGAGGGATGATAACGAGTTCGGCATGTTTAGGTGCCCACGAGACGACTCCGTTAGACTGAAGATTATACCCATGCAGCACTATCGGCAGGCTCCTGGCACGTTTTGTAAGCCCGTAATGGAGAGAATTGTATGCGGTATCTATAACCGAAGCGACGACATCCGCCCGGTCTTCGAAGACCTCCGGATAGATTATATTCAATCTTTCGTTTTTTTTCTGCCGCCATTTTACTGAATAAGGGTCGCGCCCTTCATCATAGTACTGGGCAGAGACGGAAGCTGCCATAAACAGTAATAACGCAGATACTACCAGACGTCTCGGCATATTATCCTCCTGCTTTTTTAGCCCTGTATCCAGCCTTCACAAGAAGATCTACCACACGGTCGCGGAAGTCTCCCTGAATAATAATTTCTCCGTTCTTCGCGCTTCCCCCCACACCGCATTTGGTTTTAAGTTCACGGCACAACTCTTTGAGGGCATCGTCCGGTCCGACATATCCCTTGACTATGGTCGCAACCTTCCCCCCTCTGTTCTTCCTGTCGAGCCATACACGCAGATCCTGTTTATGAGGTGCAACAGCGTCATTTTCAATATCCTTTCCGGATTCATAATTGAAATCCGGATTCGTAGAATAAACTACATTGAGCCTTTTTTTCCAATCGTTGCTGCTCATTTTCTATCTTTTCATTCTGTAAAACACTCCGAGCGGTAAGAATTTTTCCGACCTGTCAGGTACATATATTTCTCCGTATTGTTCCTCGTCAGCGATACCGAATACCTGATTCGCAAGGGTTTTGGCAACCAATGCGGATAATCCCATGGAATATAAATTTAATACGACGAACGAATCTTTTTCGGATAATATTTCATTACAACAGGTGAGAAGATCGTATATCCCCTCTTCCAGAATCCATTTTTCACCGTCCGGTCCGCGGCCGTAAGCGGGTGGATCGAGGATTATACCGTTATATTTACGTCCTCGCTTAACCTCCCTGCGGACGAATTTCAGAGCGTCGTCCACTATCCAACGGATATTACTAAGTCCGGAGAGCTCCATATTTTCCTTAGACCACGTTACAACCTGTTTCACGGAATCCACATGGGTGACTTCCGCTCCTGCGCTTGCGGCTGCGAGAGACGCACCTCCGGTATATGCGAACAGGTTTAGAATTCTTCTCTCTCCTTGGGGATTTGCACGAACTGCGTCGTAAATATAATCCCAATTTTCCGATTGTTCGGGGAATAATCCCACGTGCTTGAAGGAAATCAGTCCGAGCCTCATTTTAATTTCCATATCTTTATAGGAATAGCTGACAATCCATTGCTGAGGCATCCCTTTACGACATTTCCATTCTCCGCGGTCGTCACTCTTCCTGTCTTTGAGGAATACCGCGTCAGCGAGCTCGTCCCATTCGTTTTCGTTCAAAGACTTACCCCACAGTGCCTGCGGTTCCGGTCTCCGGACGGTATATTTACCAAATCTTTCGAGTTTCTCAAAATCTCCGGAGTCTATCAGTTCGTAATCGCTCCAGTGGAGCGGATGAAGTAATTTCATTTTTTATTGTTTTTTCCTGCGTAAACAATTGACATTTCGCACCTTTCACAGTCAAAACGCAGGTCGAATATATGATCCTTATTTATTATTCTCCAGTCTTCACGATCCGCAGAACCGCAATCTTTTAAACACCGGTCCATCTCGCGTCTGACGCAGTATTTGGTCCGCATCGCCTCCTTCCCTATGTGGTCGCGGCAAAGCTCCGGTCCTTTTTCAATTTTTTCCACACCACATTCACGATAAAAGAGTTCGGCAAGCCTGTTCGTTATATTGGCGCGGTAATCGAGTTCTTTTCTGTCGGTTTTAACGGAATATCTGCCCACAGGCCTCATCTCCCTACGGTAAAGGGACTGCCTCTTAATATCAAGCATTTTAAGTACATCCCTTCTCAACGAAGTGATTACAGACACAGGAATAAAAATATCTTTACCGTAAATACCGAGTTCGGCGAGACGGTATGCGGTTCCGCCTGTTTTACGAAGATTTTCCTCGATCTTTTCCTTATTTTGTATTTTGTTCTCCGCTTCGGCAAATTCTCCGTTGATGGTAATTTCGGCATTGATACCGTCCGGAGCTATTACTTTGAACACTATTTTATCGCTTGCAGTATATAATTCCGCTTTTAGGTCTATAAGCCTCACCGATGTATGTCTTTCAAGGTAATTAACAAATTTACGGTCGTAATTGCGGTAAACTTCCATGCCGGCTTTTATGCCTTCCGTTTTATTCGGATAAACCACACGTCCATCGACAATATTCACGTTCGCGCCTGCGGTCTCTTCGTTGTCCGATATAAAAAACAATCCGTCGCCGTTGTTCAGTTGTTTATCCGTGTCCACAATGAAATTATTTCCCGAGACACTTTGAATTTTACCGATATATTCCCCTATCGATTTAGGGGTATTGAAGTTCGATACTTTATTGCCATTCCCGAATAGGTAGTAATCTGTAAATCCGCGGGTGAAGGTTTTATTTAAGTCAGAATCTTTAATAGACGCGGAGCTTCCATAGGAAGGCCTCGCGAGTTCTTCATCCGATTCTATTATGCGGTCGAGTTCCTTCCTGTAATTGGATACGGTATTCTTAAGGTAAGTAATGTCTTTAAGCCCACCCTCGATTTTAAAAGAGTCTGCTCCGGCATCTATCAAATCCCGCAGAGACGAAGAGAGGTTCAAATCCCTGACCGATAACAAGTGGGCTCCGGAAGTTATTTTTCTGCCTCCGTTACCGATAAGATCATAATCCCATCTGCATGGCTGCCGGCACTCTCCCCGGTTACCGCTCTTACCGGATACGATATGGCTCATGTAGCATTGCCCGCTGTAGCACACACAAACCGCTCCGTGAACAAACACCTCCAAGCCTACCGTAATCGCTTCACGGATCGCACGTATCTCTTCGAGGCTCAGCGCCCTTTCGAGAATCAGCCTCGAAAATCCCGCATCCTCAAGAAATTTAGCCTTAACTGGATCGGTTATAAATGCTTGGGTTGAGGCATGAAGCGGGATGGGAGGGATATCCATCTCGAGGAACGACATATCCTGCACTATTAATGCGTCCACTCCCCTCTCCCACGCTTCGGTAGCAAACATCCTTGCCTGCTCCAGTTCATCGTCATAGAGCACCGTATTCATTGCCATATAGACCTTCACTCCGTAGCGGTGGGCATACTTCACCAATTCTCCGATATCCGCCATACTGTTGCCTGCGGCACAACGGGCGCTGAACATCGGTGCGCCTATATATACCGCATCGGCGCCGTAATCGACGGCGGTCTTACCGAATTCGAGATTCTTGGCTGGAGCGAGAAGTTCCGGTTTGCGCATAAGTCTGCTTGTTTCACACAAAGGTACAATAAACACCTTAAAATTTCTAACTTTGCACAAAGCTCTTTATCCTATGAAGCCATTTAACGATTTTCTGACCTTTGTTTACCGCATCCTGCTGTTATATGTCCTCTTTATGTTGTGCAGGGTCGTGTTCTATATCTATAACTACGATCTTACCGGAGCTGTTACGTGGACAGAACTTCCACGCCTCCTCAAAGGGGCGCTGATCTTCGATTCAGGATCGATATTCTATATAAACCTGCCGTTTCTCCTTTTATCGCTACTCCCGTTCCGGTTCCGCAGCAACAGGATTTACCAGAATATTTTGATGTGGCTGTTCGTCGTTGTAAACGGTATAGGGCTCGCTGTTAATATCGCGGATATTTTTTATTATCCGTATAAGCTCGGTCCGATAGCTTCGGACGATCTACATTTCACCACCAACGGCAACTTCGGATCCCTGATGTGGAGCTTCTTCAAGGACTTCTGGTGGGGATTTTTATTGTGGGGAGCTATGGTATTCGCGTTATGGTTCGGTTTTAAGAAGATCGGTTACAGGGCCACTCAGATCAAAAACAACGTTATATATTTCATTTCCCAGTTGGCCTTATTAGGGCTTGCGGGATTCACCGCGGTAGTTTTAATAAGAGGCGGTAATATATCTGGCGCAACCTACCCTATCAATATCAGCGATGCCTCTCTCTATGCTTCCCCCTCTAAAACCGGCTTGATACTGAGCAATCCGTTCGCATTGATACGGACTATGGGGCAGAGCGTCTGGTATCCGGAATATTTTCCGAAAGAGGAGCTCGACGGGATTTTTTCTCCGGTTCAGCCCCCCCCGAATTCGCAATTGCGAATTGAAGGGACGCCAAACATTGTATTACTGATACTCGAGAGTTTCGCAACTGCGCATATCAAAGAATTATCCGACCAGTTCGGACCGGACGATGTAAGCTACACTCCATTCCTCGACTCGCTTATACGCAGCGGCTATATCTTCCGCAACGCATTCCAGAACGGTATCCGCTCTATCGACGCATTGCCTGCGTTGTGGACCTCCATCCCTTCGTTTAAAACACAATTTTTATCCATGCCTCAGTCCTCAGCCCCCATGCAGTCACTTCCGATGATTTTGAGGGATATGGGATACAGCACGGCATTCATGCACGGCGCTGTCAAGGAATCGATGAGCTTCGTGGCATTCGGGAATCAGGTGGGTGTGCAGACCTTCGTATCACGCGAAGAATACGAGAAGGCGAACGGACGGAACGACTTCGACAGCAAATGGGGAATATGGGATCACAAATTCTTCCCGTTCGCAGCCGAGAATATGAACGAATTGCAGCAACCGTTCTTCGCCACCATGTTCAGTCTGTCGTCGCACCATCCGTTCCGGCTTCCGGCAGGATTCGAAGGACGCTATCCGGAGGGCAATCTCCCTATTCATAAAATGATAGCTTACAGCGACGATGCTCTCAGGAGTATGTTCGCGCAAATGTCGGAATACGACTGGTTCGACAATACGATCTTTATTATTACAGGAGATCACGGTTCGGGGGCGGACAACGAGAAGTATCTCAAAGCTCCGTACAACTTCTCGATACCGATTTTATTTTATTCTCCGGCATACGGATTGCACGGGGAGAGCTACCGCGCTGCAGGGCATTTAGACGTTATGCCTACCATACTGGGAATGTTCGGATACGATAAACCGTTCTTCGCCTTCGGCAAAGATCTGTTCTCCGATTCGACTTACGACCGGACGATAAATTATATGGGTTCGTTCAATACGATAACCGACAGCTTTCTGTACATATTCAACGAGAGCGAACTGACAGCGGTATACGATTACAGGAGCGATCCGCTTCAGGAGTATAATCTCGTCACGGAATTCTCAGAACAGGACTCCACGTTAGTGTGGACCAAGGCATTCATACAGCAATACTACAAACACGTGAAGGAGAGAGACTATTTGCCGAGCCAATCTGCATCCAACCTCCGTTCACAATAAGTCTTCCAGAAGTCTATTGCCTGCACACAACGGACATAACTTAAAGAGCATAGAGCCCTCATTTATACCTCCGTCGGGATTATCCCTTACAGACAGCAACCATCACTCGATAAGCTCGATGATAATGCCGCGTATGGGATCGGAATCGGATCTATTTTTGTAAATCAGTTGGCAGGTAAGTGGCGAATCGGATAATTTTACGACATCGAATACCTCCTCGTAAACCATCGTAAGGAATCCGTCTTCTTCGTATACAGAATAGTCGAAAACAATCTCCATCTTACGGGTATGGAACTCGAATTTTACAGGATCGTATTCTTCTCCCGGCGCCGTCTCGGTTAAGGTACCTTCATACACACGGCCGCTCTCCGCACACTTCCTTACAGTATATACGGTAAATTCCCATGCAAAATCCCAGCGGGGAGCCTCCGGAGGTACGGAGCATTCGGAGAATACATACCGCATCCTCCACCTTCCCCGTAGTAAATTTTCGATTAATCGTCTGCGCATAAACTTGGGTTATAATGCGCCATAAAAGAAGGGCGCAGATAAAACATCCCATGTTCTCGGTCTTGCGAACCTTAATCCGGCATGTTAATCTGCGCCCAAGCCTGCCCTACCCAACAACAAAGGTAGGACATAACTTGGGTTTGAACAACGAATTACGCCGAATTTAAAACCTATTATATCTCTATAATAGCGCAAGTTTAGAACATGGCATAAAGAGTTGTTTACCCTTTATAA
>JAJBUQ010000008.1:84918-321227 GCA_020860245.1 Rikenellaceae bacterium | reverse complement strand
GGCATAAAGAGTTGTTTACCCTTTATAAAGTATTTTATATGCCCGCAGGCATTTCTATTTCTAACAGCAAAGTTAGTAAAATAGAGCGGAAATTTACCGTCGGGGCAAAGAATTACAGGACTCATAGCGTGGCGCAATTAATTGTTAGAATTATAATTATAATTTTATGCGCCTTCATTATTCTTATCCGTAATCATAAAAGAAGGGCGCAGATTAACATCCCATTCGAAGGTCGTGGAAACCCGGATTTGCGATGTCGTTCTACGCCCAAGCCTTAGCCCTTATCCGCAAAGATAAGAGCATAGCTTGGGTTTCACAACTATTTTCATGCAATCCTAAACCTGTCAGCAAAATGACAGTTCCACGTTTACGAATGGACATAAAGAGTTGTTTACCCTTTATAATATTTTGCGCCCATGGGCGCGTTGATACTTTTACAAAGATAAGAAAAAAACTAAAGACTGTATCCCTTTGATTTATAATTAATTAAATTCTTTGCGGAGCGCAATAAAAGAATACAGGATCGCGATACAATGGAATCTACGCGAATACCTTACAATAAAAACGAGCCCGAATCTGTCTGTAACTACTCGACATTAAATTCAAAATGCAACACACAACTTCTTTGTAGTGGATAATTGCTTACGTCGAAACCATAAGATTCTCCATTCCACGGCTGGACCCCCAGCACCTGATTACTCTGCCCTCTCAAAGTAACCGTTCCGGAAGTAAGGGTTCCGTAATATGGATAGAAGAAACATCCACCTATATTTACATTTGTGAGTTCGGGGAATGTAAGCGCAAGCGGATATGCATCCAATAAAGTTATAGACTTGGTCGAATTTCCTTCTACAAAATTCCAAAACCTACCGTAATACGGACCTATATAAGGCAGCAGTATAAAACCGAAACTCATATAAGATTTTGAAGAAAAATCTATCATATCCGCTTCGAAATTGAAGTCTTCCATAATTTGAGAATTATTATTGACCGTAACCACTACATCCACTGCTGCAATGTGAAGGTACTGAGGAACGACCTGTACGCTCACGTCGATTATATATTCATCGACTCCGGACGTATCCGCCAAATCCACAGTTATCGGAGTAAATTCGTAACTATCGGTGTATTGTACGAGTTTTTCACCTAAAATATTGCCGAAATTATCCGTCACCCGTACCGATACCGCAAATCCGAGGGTCATATTATCCACAAACCCTATACTATAAGACAATATCATATGTGTCGGCGATTCTACATAATCCAAACTTACGGATTCGTAAATATTTTTTTCAATCCTCTCTCCATTGCGAAGCCATGAAGAGGTTACACCTCCACTTTGGGAATACTTCACAGAGGAATCGGCACCCACAAACTCCACCGATCTAAACGAGCCTCCCAGATAAACAAAATCTAAATCGGGATCATTCGTCAATGTATAATTCAGGGACATCTCCATAGTATGCGGTTCTTCTACACGCACGGCATCTATGTATAGATTTACCGTGTACGCGTCCTGCTGGGCAATTCCGGTGAGGTCCACGGCGAGAATAACATTTTCACCTAATTTAGGACCTGTCTGCAAACTCGCCGTTCCGAGAACTCCCGAAGTGATATTACCCTCTACTTCGGCAGTTACTATAAATGCAACATCTTGATCGACCGCAGTTGTGGTACCGGTAAATATATGGTTGATATCGATCTCTATCCGTTCAAGAAGATCGGAACGCAACGTAAGAAAATAATAGGGGCCTATATACTGCTGAGTGTAGGATGTAGATACATTACTGGATACGGTAAAGTCCGTATCGGTAAAATTTTCTACGATAGAAGATGCAATGTTATCGGTACCTATAAAATCTACGGAACCGATCTCCATATTAAATCTCGTAGCTGCCCCCAGAGAATTTGTGACAGCAATACTTCCGTCGATTATACGGATCCCGGTACGTGTCGCCGCTGCGGACATCTCCGCCTGCTCGATCTCCGCCGAATCATTCGAACACGACATGACAAGCCCCAGTAGGGCGGCTAAAAAAACAATTTTCCTCATAATTTTTGAGTTTTAGATTAACAATACCAACAAATATATAAAGAAAATTCGAAATAGAGACCATGACCCTGACCCTCTTTCACACAAAAAACACAGCGCCGGATTACGGCGCTGAGTCATTTATCTAATAAGAATTTAACGTTATCGTGTAGGTAAACTTGTAGTTATCCTGTAAATCGTAATTGTAAAGATCAAACCAATAGATAGGTTTAGGGTACGACACGCCGTTATCGCTTGTCAGAGTCGCCTCAAGGGTAGATTTATAACCCGATCCTATATGGACCTCTAAGGAGGCGGGACTAAAGAAATTTAAAAACGGACTCAGGATATAAATATCGTAATCGACAAGGATATTACCTGAAACAGTTCGGTTTGCAGGAACGGTAATATCATAAAAACCTTGAGAAATAAATTCCGAATTATTTATCGTATACAATCCGGGAAAGAATTGAAAATAATAGGCCTCTATCTGGATATCTCTTGCCACTGAAGTATTATTGATAACTATGTATTCCGCACTCAATTGCGATAATAATAGATTAGTGGGAATGAATTTGACATCCATGCTGATTACATAATCGGTAACGTTTTGATTGTTGGACAGAGGCACTTCGATATTATCAACCTCATCACTATGTATACCTTCATCGTAACTTACTGTTTTTGTTCCCAGTATGGTTCCGGTTGCTGATTTTACGGTAACAGTTACATCGCATCCAATAAACCAATTATCTACTTCCGAAACTGAAATACCGAACTTCATGGCCTTCGGTATATCGTCCACAGCTATATATGTCTGAGGCAGTATTTGTCCGCTATATTGTCCGCCCGCGGAGAGAATCGGGGACATTCCTTTATTTATTCGAATCCCGTACTCATAATCTTCTCCGACCAGTTTCAGCGTATCGAGGGAAATATTAACCTGCGAACTGTAATACGATTGTCCTGTCACGGTCGCTTCCGCAGACGCGGTGATGATGAACGCGCGCGCCTCAATTTCGTCTTCATTGTCAGTTACCGTAGTGTAATCGTTTGAACATGCGGCAATCAAGCCTGCGATCGCAAGCAGTGTAAAAAATTTCTTCATAGCAATATTTTTTTAGTTAAACATTTCAGTAAATATAGTAAATATTACTTAAATGGCTTTAAAGTTTTAACTAAATATATTATATAAAATATAAAAACTTGTATGCCTGATTTTTACCGGCATTCGGAGATTCAAGAAATAAAAAAGGAGGCCTGTACCTCCTCATTATATGTAATAAATACTGTCATTCTTTAGAATACGACCGTTTTGTTTTTATAAGTGAGAATTTTTCTTGCGATATGCTTCCCTACCGCTTTGGACAACACTATTTTCTCTAAGTCGCACCCCTTCCTAACAAGATCTTCGACCGTGTCTTTATGCGATATACGTGTAATATCCTGCCCAATAATAGGGCCTGCATCGAGTTCCGCGGTAACGTAATGGCTCGTAGCACCTATGAGTTTAACGCCTCTCTCGTGTGCGGCATGGTACGGCTTTGCACCTATGAACGCCGGAAGGAACGAATGGTGGATATTTATGATCTTATCCGGATACTTCGCTATCATTTTGTCCGACAAGATCTGCATGTAACGCGCAAGAACGATAAAATCGACTTTGCTGTCTTCAAGTAGTTTTAGCGTTGCCTCTTCCTGCTCTGTTTTATTTTCTTTCGTAATCGGAATGTGATGATAAGGGATACCGAATCTATCGGCAACGTCGCGAAGATCTTCGTGGTTGCTTATGATAAGCGGAATATTCACAGCCCATTCGCCTGCCGTATATCTCGCGAGCATATCGAAGAGACAGTGCGACATCTTAGAGACGAACACAGCCATATTTGGTTTGTAATCCGAGAAATACAACCTGAAATCCATATCGTATTTCTGCGCGTACAATGTATTGAAATATTCGTTTATACGATCCTTAGGAATAACGAAGTTCTCAAGCTCCCACTCCACACGCATAAAGAATACCTTCTCCACCCTGTCCACATGCTGATCCAGATAAACGATATTGCCTCCGTTTATATTGATAAACTCCGTAACCGTAGCGAGAATTCCCTGTTGGTCCGGACAATGTATAAGCAGTATAGCTGTTGTTCCACGCTCTTTTTTCGCCATTAGACAGTCATTATTTCTTTCTCCTTCAACCCGAACAATTCATCTACTTTTTTGGAATATTTTTCCATCAATTTCTGAGCGCTCTCTTCTCCGTCTTTGGCTACGTCTTCGGACATACCCTCCTTCTGGGCCTTCTTGAAGGCTTCGACAGCCTCACGCCGGGAATTACGCAGACTCACACGGGCAGTTTCGACTTCGGCTTTAACCTGCTTCACAAGCTCCCTGCGCCTCTCTTCGGTAACCGGAGGTATCGACAAGCGGATATGTTCACCGTTATTAGAAGGGGTAAGACCGATATTAGCCACAAGAATTGCCTTCTCGACAGCCGGGATAAGATTTTTTTCCCACGGCTGTACAAGTACGGTTTTAGCGTCAGGAACAGTTATGCTCGCTATTTGATTAACAGGGGTAGCTGATCCGTAATAATCTACCATAATACCGTTAAGAAGGTTCGGACTTGCTTTACCCGCACGCACATTTGCCATCTCCTCTTCGAAGTGGTCTACGGCCTTCTGCATTTTATTCTCTGCCGCGTTCAAAATATCTTTCGGTTCCATATATTATAACTTTTTAATTGTTGCTTACTATCGTTCCTATCTCTTGTCCATCAAGAACTTTTTCGAGATTGCCTTCGGTATCCATATCGAACACGATCAAGGCGAGATCGTTCTCTTTACACATAGTGAACGCGGTGAGGTCCATTATTTTTAACCGACGTTCGTATATTTCGTCAAACGTAATTTTATCGAATTTTGTCGCCGAAGGATCTTTTTCAGGATCAGCTGTGTAAATCCCGTCTACTCTCGTCCCTTTCAGCATTACATCGGCCTCTATCTCCACCCCGCGCAGTACGGATGCGGTGTCGGTGGTAAAGAACGGATTTCCCGTTCCTCCCGCGATTATAACGACGTTTCCTGCATCCAGATATTCCACAGCCTTGTCTTTAGAATACAACTCTCCCACAGGCTCCATGCGGATAGAAGTTAATACCTTTGCTCTGCATCCTGCGCTGGTAAGTGCGGATTGTAGCGCAAGCGAGTTTATAACTGTCGCCAGCATACCCATCTGATCGCCTTTAACGCGGTCGAATCCTTTCGCTACACCGCTGAGTCCGCGGAAGATGTTTCCACCACCTATAACTATACCCACCTGAATTTTTTTATCCGCAATAACTTTTATCTGACGCGCATAGCTCTCCAGACGTTCCGTGGATATTCCGTAACCGGAATCGCCCATAAGCGATTCTCCGCTGAGTTTGAGCAGTATTCTATTAAATTTCTTCATTTTGGGCAATTATTCCATTAATTCAAGAAGTTCTTCGAGATTTGGCGTAAGGATTATCTCCGTTCTTCTATTCCTCTGGCGTGCTTCGGCAGAGTCACTATCGTCAAGCGGAAGGTATTCCCCCCGTCCGGCCGAAGTTATACGCGACGGATCTATTTCTTTATTTTCCAGTATAAGCCTTGTAACCGTCGTGGCTCTTTTGACGCTGAGATCGAGATTATCCTGCAACTGTCCTGACCCACGATAAGGGACGTTGTCGGTATGGCCTTCGACCATTATGTTTATGTCGGGATTTTGAGCCAATACTACCGCTAACTCTCCGACAACTCTCGCACCCTCCGGATCGATATTGAAGCTACCGGACTTAAACAGCAGCTTATCCTCCATTGAAACATACACATGGCTACCCCTTTGGGTTACGGTAAGCCCCTTACCCTCAAAGCCTAACAGCGCATCGGCAACCTTCCGTCTTATCTCTTCCAGCGCGGCTTCGCGGTTGCTGAGCATCTGTTCCAATTCGGCAACGTGTTTTTCCCGTTCTGCCAACATCTCGCGGCTGCGGTTGAGTTCCTCCTGACTATTCTGGAGCTCCAGCAACATGCGAGACGCCTCTTCCGAATTAGTTTCGAGGAATCTCTGGTAATCTGTTTTCAATTTGGCATGATCCGCCTCCAGCTGATCGTAATTACGCGTGCTCTCATCGAGCTGATCCCTGAGCTGTGCAATGGTATTCATCCCTCTTACCCGCTCCGAATCGAGACGCATAGCCTCGGCATTGAGGCTGTTGTATTTTTTTGTCGAAACACATGAGGTTGCGGTCACGAGAACGGCAAGCGCCAATGCGGTTATTTTCAGTCTTCTCATATTAAATCTATTAACCGTATAGTACACATAAGTTTAACGCTGTCTTAACACAGGACGAAGATAAGAAAAAACTTGCTAATTATAATAAGTCTCGTTATATTTACTATTTAAAGACAATTGATATTATCTTTATGTGTTGGTTTCCGGACCTATATCCGGGAAATATGTTTTGTGCCATAATGACAGATAGCAATAAAGAACTTCTATATGAAATAAACAGTCCGCAAGACCTTAAACTTCTTTCTCCGGATGAATTAGAGGAATACGGCAGACAGCTAAGAGATTTCATCGTATCAGAATTGTCGGAGAATCCGGGACATCTCGGTTCCAGCCTGGGAGCGCTCGAACTCGGTATAGCCCTTCAATATGTATACGATACTCCGGGCGACAAGATAGTATGGGACGTGGGACATCAGGCCTACGCCCATAAAATTATTACAGGGCGTCGCGACCGATTCAGCACTAACCGCAAACTCGGCGGTATAAGCGGATTTCCTTCTATGTGGGAGAGCGAATACGACTCATTCGGCGTCGGACATTCGTCCACCTCCATATCTGCCGCGCTGGGCATAGCTATAGGGCAGAGGCTGAATAACGATCCGCACAAGGTCGTAGCTGTAATCGGCGACGGTGCGCTTACCGGAGGGCTCGCTTACGAGGGGTTGAATAACGCAGGGGTCGAGAATACCGATCTTCTCGTGATTCTAAACGATAACCGCATGTCGATAGATAAGAATGTCGGTGCGATGAAAGAATACCTCCTTCAAATGACTACATCCGGCAAGTATAATAATTTTAAGAATAAGGTCTGGAAGTCGCTCTCGGATTATCCGCGGATAAGAAGATCCTTCCAGAAATTCGGGAATGTTTTAAAGCACGGAATTTTACAGCAGAGCAATCTCTTCGAATCGCTTAACTTCCGTTATTTCGGGCCTGTGGACGGCAACGATCTGAGGTATCTGATCAAGGTTCTCAAGGATCTTCAAAGCATACCGGGTCCTAAACTTCTTCACATACTTACCACTAAAGGGAACGGATATATTCCCGCATTAGAGGACCCTACCAAGTGGCATGCTCCTGGTAAATTCGATCCTGAAACAGGAGAATCGATTAGTTCATATAACGACAAAGAAGAACCCCCAAAATATCAGGAGGTATTCGGGCATACTATTGTCGAACTTGCTGAAAATAATCCTAAGATCGTAGGAATAACCCCTGCAATGCCTACGGGCTGTTCTCTGGATATAATGATGGAAAAAATGCCGGACAGGACCTTTGACGTGGGAATTGCGGAGGGGCATGCGGTTACATTCTCCGCAGGGCTGGCGACTCAGGGTATTATTCCCTTCTGCAATATATACTCGTCGTTCATACAGCGGGCTTACGACAATGTAATACACGACGTAGCGCTTCAGAAACTCGACGTAGTATTTTGTCTCGACAGAAGCGGAATCGTAGGGGAAGACGGCGCGACTCATCAGGGGGTGTTCGATATAGCATTCTTCAGGGCGATACCGGACATTATAATCTCATCTCCTATGAACGAAGAGGAGCTGCGTAATCTTATGTACACGGCACAGCAGGGAGGCTACGGCGCATTCGTTATCCGTTATCCCAAAGCACGGGCAATAAATAAAAATTGGAGGACTCCGTTCTCATCCCTGCCTATCGGCAAAGGACGGTTATTGAAGGACGGTTCAGATATTGCCTTACTATCGTTGGGACACACGGGTAATTTTGCATCACTGGTCATTGAAGCTGCAGAGATGGAGGGAATATCGGTTGCGCATATAGACCTTCGGTTTGCCAAGCCCCTGGACGAGGAACTTCTGCACTATGCGGGCAGTAAATTCAGCCATATAATTACCGTCGAGGACGGCGTAATAAACGGAGGAATCGGAAGTGCGGTACTGGAATTTCTCAATGGTAACGGATATAAATCCAAAGTCCACATGCTCGGTGTTCCTGACAAGTTTATTCCCCATGGTAAGATCAGTGAACTTCATCATATCTGCGGATACGATACGGAGGGAATACTAAATAAAATAAAAGAAATTTACGAGAAAAATAAATAATAGGATTATATTTCCTGATTTTTGCATATCTATGTAATATACATGTTGTACCTACGTTTATATTAAAAATGAAAAAATGAAAAAAATATTTATTGCATTTCTGCTTATTATAGGCATTAGTCTGGTTTCCTGCGCTCAATCGGGCAAAGGGGTGGTTTTCAAAACAATCACTATGGAGGAAGCACAGGCATTGGCTGCAAAAGAAAATAAACTTATATTTATCGACGTATACACTACCTGGTGCCCTCCCTGCAAATATATGACAGAGAATATTTTCTCTTTGAAGGAGGTCGGGGAATACTTTAACGGCAATTTTGTGAATGTAAAATTCGATGCGGAGAGAGGGGAAGGGATATCAGTTGCCAAAAATTATCAGGTAACAGCTTACCCCACGTTCCTTATACTCGACACAAACGGCAAGGAGGTTGGCAGAATCATTGGCAGGAAGGATGCGGAAGAAATAATCAAAACAGCGGAAGAAATCCGTAAACAAAAATAAATCCTTACCTCATAAATTAATAAGCCATGCTTAACAGCATGGCTTATTAATTTATGGTACTTAACAGATGGATTTAAGGCACATTGACTTTGCAATTTTATAAGACCCCTGCTATCATACGGGAAATCGGCAGATTTTATCGATTCTTTGCGGTAGACAGCATACCGCAGGCTGCAAATATATCTTCTCCCCTCGACGCGCGGATAGTCGTGGTAATGCCTTTAGCGGAGAGCCCGTCGCGGAATTTTATCATATCGTCGTACGGTGTTCCTTCGAGATCGGAGTCCGGAATTGAATGAAAACGGATAAGATTGAAGCGGCATTTGAGTCCGCCCATGATCTTAGTAATCTCCCTCTGATGCCGTGGAGTATCGTTAATTCCACGGAACATAATATACTCGAAGCTGACGCGTCTCTGCCCTGTGAAATCGTACCTCTTAATTGTTGAAATAATATTATTTAGCGCGTGTATTCTTTGCAGCGGCATAATATCCATGCGTTCGTCTGCAAACGGATTGTGGAGGCTCACGGCAAGATGTACCTTGGTTCTCCTGATAAATTCGTCGAGCGCAGGCAGGATGCCTATCGTAGACAGGGTGATGCGTGTAGGACTCCATCCGAACCCCCACTCCGAAGTAAGAATTTCTATACTTTTAATAACTTCTTCAAGATTGTCGAGCGGTTCGCCCATGCCCATATAAACTATATTAGTCAGTTTTTGACTCTCCGGAATTGAAATTATCTGATTAATTATCTCGCCGGAAGTGAGATTATGCTGGAATCCCTGTCTCGCAGTCATACAAAATTTACAGCCCATTTTACATCCGGCCTGTGAGGAGACGCACAGCGTAGCCCGTTCTTTATCCGGAATGTATGCACTCTCAATAAAATTACCTCCAAGGGTCGGAAAAAGATATTTTTTAGTGCCGTCAGAGGACTCCTGAACATCGGCGTGAGGAATTCGTCCGACAATATAGTTTGCTTCCAGAATTGCCCTGTTTTTTGCAGAAATATCGGACATTTCAGATATATCCGACACCCTCTTCCCGTAAATCCATTTCGCGATTTGTTTAGCAGTGAATTTAGGCATACCGTATTCGGCGGTCAGATCCGTAAGATCCGCAAGGGTTTTGCCGAGAAGCCACTCCTTCATTATAAAATTATTGGGGTAGATATTTGTTTTTCATGTTCCGAAGCTCATTGTAATAAGCCTCGGCCTCGCTGCGCGTCATTATGCGCGACCACGACACGCGGTTGTCTGTGGAATTTCCGGTAGTCCCGTATTCTCCGTAATAAACGGTAGATTCCGCTTCCGGTTTATTCCAGTTGTGCCATCCGGCAGGGAGAATGAAGTCCCCCATCGCACAATCTATGAATACTGTTTTAGCGAATATCCTCCACGGTCTGCCGAGATACATTTTATCTACACTCTGATCCGCAGTAATATCGGTATTGAAGATTGCAAATCCGAGGTCCCTGCCCTCGGGAGTGGACGCAGCGGTTATGTACGAATTTTTCTTGCAGTGTATCACCGAATTATCGATAAATAATTTCGCCGATCCGAATATAAAATCGGTAGTTCCTTCGATATAACTGTCTGTAACAAAGATCTCGGAGGTTCTACCATTGGCATAGAAGGTATCCTGATTACCTATAAGGCGGCAGTTATTAACAAGCACGTTCCCCGATTCGACGTGAAGCGCGACAGCCTGTCCGAGCATAGGCGTATCGTTCTCGATCGTTAAATTATGGAACTGGGTATCGTCTCCGAGAATACGGAGAGTGTAGGAAGTAAATGTATTTATTACCGTATCGCGTACTTGTTTGGAGGAGTAATCGTCGTAGATTATTTTTGTTTCGAACTTATCCTCACCTATCAATCTTACTCCGGTGATCCATGAAGGAATTTCGACTTTTTCCCTGTAAATTCCGTTCTTTATGTGTATCTCGGTAGGGACGTAATGGAAGTGTTTGCAGGAATTTACCGCTTCCTGAATCGTGGTGAAGTCTCCGGATCCATCCTGCGCGACAATAAACGACTGTACTTCCGGATAGGCGGCAAATAATCCTGTCAGACACAGGAACATCGATAGAATTATCAAAGTCGTTTTTTTCATTAATATACGTCTACGGTGAAATCGTTGTTATATTTTACCACTACCCATTCGTCATTAACCCATTTACCTGAACTGTCCTGCCGGAACGAGTACGGAACCTGCAATATTTTACGGTCTGTTCTGCGAAGATAGTCGGCATAGTTCCTTCCGTAGTTTTTCACAGCAGGGATAAATAATTTAGCTATGTCGTATCCGCGGTAAGAGTACTGTGAAGGGAATTTACCGAATTCCGTAAGATACAGACTCTCGAAATTCCTGACCCGGGAATCGTTCCTGTCAGCGTGATATGTGGTAACGAACGTAACCCCCAGTTTAAAAAATAACTGTTTATCGATATTATTGAATCTCGTCCAGCGGTTGCTGCCCACTATAGAGATGTCATAGTATCTTCCCGAACGCGAAGATACGGAATTCTGAATAGAACTCAGTTTGGTAAGTATCTCGTCGACAACGCTTTCATTCTCCGACGGAATAATTATGACATTTTTTCGATCCTGCGAGAGTACATTTCCGTATGCAGATGCAGGTTTCCCTTTAATATACTCGACCGTCGTATATTCAGCAGGAACTATACTACGAAGTTCCACCATGAATTTCTGGTCTGCCGAATTGGAACTGCTTATAAATATCACGTTATTACCCTCAGCGAACATCTGCGTCAATTTTGCATATTTACCTTCCGCGACGGGAGCTATCTGGTATACATAACGATTGCCGGAGTTCACGGCTCCGAGAGGAGATATTACCGGAATTCCGTTCTCCTCGGCAAATTCGGCAGCTACGGCAAATGTATTATCATAAACAGGACCCACGATAAGGTCTGCCCTCGATAATCCTCCTTGGGACAGAATCCGTCCGACTTCTTCCGGAGAGCGTTTGGTATAGTATAGATTAAGGTTTACAGACACACCTTCGGATTTTAATTCCTTCAGCGCTATCAATATACCGTTGTAAAAATCGGTGAAATTTTCTCCGCCGTTAGGTGTAAACGGCAGAAGCACAGCCATATTTACAGCTCCTGAGATATAATTTCCGGTAAGGTTTTCTGTATTTTCTTCCAAATTTGTATCGTTATAATTCGGGAATAATACGGAAGGGCGGTTCTCTCTTCCGGTCGTCCGGTCCTCATCAGTGACTGAGACTTCGGGTATATTCCCTCCCGGCTCCACTCCGATAGGAAGTTTAATAAGGCTTCCGAATTTAAGACCGTCCTTAAGCTGATCCTGATTGTAGTGTTTAATCGTATCGATATCGATATTCTTCTCTTTACTTATAGAGTAGAGGGTCTCTCCGGTTTCGACAAGATATATCTCGAATCCAGGCAAAACATCCGAGAGCGCGTCAGTGTACTGTTCTAAATTATCTTTGATTTCGGTTTGGGTCACGGATCCTATTATCGATTTAGGAATCAGTATCTCTTGTCCCACCAGGATATTCAGCGGATCGAACCCCGGATTAGCGGTGATTATATCGTCGATCGTGACGGCATACCTTTTCGATATGGAATAAGCGGTCTCTCCCTTATTTACAAGATGCCTCGTGGTTCTTCTGTTATTGACCCTGCCGAGAATATTTTTCTGTTCGGATTCGATAGACTGTTCCGAGACAGGCACCTTAATAACCGCACCTTCCTGAAGTCCTTCGGCAGCGGTCGGATTATATTTTATTATCTCGTTACGGTCTACGCCGTACGTTCTGCTCAGAGAGAATAAGGTTTCACCCTTTCGGACATGATGTACATAAAATTGCTCTCCGGCCACAATCACCCTATTGTCGGAACGTACATTAATGCTTTGAGAACAGACCCCAAGGCAAATTATCAGGAAAATAAATATCAGAAAATATTTTTTCATGAAGCTATTTGTTTTCGAGTTCGCGGAGTCGTATTGCCGTAATTACTTTCTTGGTATACAGAGGGAAATCGCCGTTCATCATCCACGAGTAATAGCTGGGCTCATCTCTGAACACGTCCGTTACTTTTTTACCTTTATGTTTGCCGAAATTAAATATCTCATCACCGTTTTTGTCATAAATCACCCTTCCGGCAAAGTCTGCATTGGAAGTTTTCGTGGAGAATTCGGCAAGGAAGTCTATATCGTTCTCGAGTTCCTCGTACTTTTGTATCTGGGCAAGGAGAACCTCGTAAGTCGCTCTTGTATCCGCTTCCGCAGAGTGGGCATTTTCGAGATCCTTCTGGCAGTAGAATTTATACGCGGCAACCAGGGTGCGTTGTTCCATCCTGTGGAAGATATTCTGCACGTCGATAAATTTTCTTTTTTTAATGTCGAGATCGACTCCCGCACGAAGGAATTCTTCGATAAGGATCGGAATATCGAATTTATTGGAGTTGTAGCCCCCCAAATCACAACCCTCTATATACTGTTGGAGAGACTTTGAGATAGCCTTAAATGTAGGACAATCTTTCACATCGTCGTCATAAATCCCGTGTATCAGGGAAGATTCGTAAGGTATAGGTATCTCAGGATTCAGCCTCCGGGTTTTTACGTCTTCCGTTCCGTCGGGAAGAATTTTTACCATACATATCTCGATGATACGATCCTTTGCGGGATCTACTCCGGTAGTTTCCAGATCAAAGAATATTATAGGTCTTTTAAGGTTTAACCGCATCAAGATCAGGCATTAATTATCATTGGCATAAGAAGCATAAGGATATCGTAACCGCCCTCTTCTTCGGACACCGGTTTGAATACTCCCGCACGGGTGGAATCGGCAAGTTCAATAACAACCTGCTCGGTCTCGATATTACCGAGAATCTCTGTCAGGAATGTCGATTTAAAACCTATTACGATAGGATTGCCCTCGTATTCGCACAGCATCGATTCTTCCGCAGATACGGAATAATCGATATCTTGAGCCGAGAGCTTTATCCCTTCACTGTTAATGTCGAGTTTGATAAGGTTTGTCGCAGGGTTCGAACACACTGCCACACGCCTTATGGAGTTAAAAAACTCCGCCCTGTCCACATAAACCTTATTCGGATTATTCGCAGGAATAACGGCGTTATAATTCGGATAAGTCCCTTCTATGAGACGGCAGATAAGAATATATTTGTTCAGGGTGAAAATAACGTTCCTCTTATCGAATTCCATTTTTATATCGGTGCCTTCCTTACCCAGAACACCTTTTAGAAGGTTTGCAGGTTTCTTAGGAAGGATAAACGATGAGATGATGCCGTTGGTTTCACCCTTTATACCGCAACGCACGAGTTTATGGGCGTCGGTAGCTACGAAGGTGTATCCGTCCTCGGAGATGTTTATAAAAATACCGTTCATTACAGGACGCATTTCATCTTCGGCCGTAGCGAATATACACTTGTCTATTCCTGCTTTAAGGTCTTCCGGAGCAATATGTAATTCGGATTTATCCGCATCGTCCAGCGACGCAGACTTGGGATAGCTAAGTCCGGAGGTTCCGGGAATCACGAGTTTGCCGGACTTCCAACTGATACTTACTTCCCAGGTATTCTCATTCGCCTCGAACGTAAGGGGCTGATCCGAAAATTCTCGCAGGGTATCCAGAACCCTCTTTGCAGGGATAGCTATTATCCCCTCTTTTTCCACGTTTTCGATTTCGAGACGTCCTTCGATAGTCGTCTCCAGATCGGATGCTGTAATTTTGAGTTCATTGCCTGCAAGTTCGAACAGAAAATAGTCGAGGATCGGCAGAGTATTTTTACTGCTGATAACTTTACCTGTAGACTGCAAAAGATTGAGCAGAGATGCGCTGGAAACTATGAATTTCATTATGTTTAATTTTAATTTTACTATGCTTGTAACTACTTCGGCAAGCAGTTTTTAAGATTTCAAAGATAAGATTTTTTTCAGAAGGATACAAGTTTATCGAGGGCTGTTCCTATTAATTTTTCGACGAACGGACGGTAATCGGTTTTGGACTGTTTTGCAGTGCGCTGAGCTATTACGGTACATACGGTCGTGGCATGGTGTCCGAGCATTACGGCAAGACCTGCAAGAGCGGAACTCTCCATTTCGTAATTGTTTATCCGCATACCGTTATAGGTAAATTCACGGAGTTTTTCGTTGACAGCCTCATCGGTAAGTGCGAGCCTTACGACCCTCCCCTGTGGTCCGTAAAATCCGGGGGCGGAGACTGTGATTCCACGAATAAATTCATCTCCGAAGAGTGAATTCAAAAATTCAGATGAGCGAATAAAATAAGGTGCTGCGAATCGAGGATTCCAGTTCATACGTTCCGTAAATTCTTTCTCGATAACTTTATCGCATACTTTATCGCTATCGGCATAAAAATTCAGCAGTCCGTCGAATCCGGAGGATATTTCAGCTATTATATTTGCGCCGAGCGGTATATTCTCGTGCAGGGCGCCTGATGTTCCCAGACGCACCATATAGAGGGATTTTTTATCCTGTTTAACGGTTCTGTTTGTGAAATCTATATTGACAAGAGCGTCGAGTTCAGTAACGACAATATCGATATTATCGGTTCCTATACCGGTCGAGAGAACAGACAGCCTTGTTCCTTTATAGCTTCCGGTTACTGTGGAGAACTCGCGGTTAGAGACTCTTACTTCGACTGAATCGAAATATCTCGACACGGTATTTACCCTGTCGGGATCGCCCACCAGAATTATCCTATCCGCAATGTACTCCGGTTTGAGATGAAGATGAAATACCGATCCGTCTTCATTGATAATGAGTTCCGATTCTTCGATTCTTTTCATAACTGATTTATTTTAGGAGTTCGGTATGAATTTCAAGGATCTGAGGGGTTACAAGATGCTCCTCGTCTGCGATAATAATATAATCCGCGAAGTTTTCACGCTCCGCATCGTTTATCTGAGCTTTAATTCTTTGTTTTACAGCATCATATCCAGATTTATCCCTCTCTATTACCCTATGGATCCGCAGTTCTTCCGGAGCAGAGACCGTAATTGTTTTATCCACTTTGGTTATAAATCCGCTTTCGATAAGTATTGCAGACTCCATAACCGTATAAGGGTGTCTGCCGTATTTTTCCGTCCACATTCCGTAACTTTTAAGTACGGCCGGATGGACTATTTCATTCATCGAACTCAGCAAACCGCTATCTTGGAAAATTTTTCCGGCGATAAATTTTTTATCAGGGACTCCGTCCTTATAGGCATCGTTGCCAAGCAGTTCTTTTACCGAATTTACCACGGCCGAATCGTGTGCAAGCAGTATTTTAGCCACAGTGTCGCAGTCGAATACGGGAATTCCGAGAGTTCCGAATATCCGCGACACGGTACTCTTTCCGCTTCCTATTCCTCCGGTAAGACCCACTTTAATCATTTACCGTATTTCATAAAGAAGTTCGACATACATAGGATTGAGATTCCGAAGATATATTCCCTCGCCTGCTTCGTAATAAACCCTATAATATTTATCTATATTCGTATGGGAATCATTAAAATCAATATATAATTTCACTTCGTCGCCAATATCGTCCGGGAACCTGCTTCTGGATACATTCAGTTTCACATCGGCGTCGGCGGGAAGGACAATGGGATTTAATCCGGAAGGCATATTCCTTACCTCTACGGAGATAGATATATCGACCTCAGTATATTCGTCCACCATGATCGAATAGGAGACATTCTGTATCGGAAACACGACATTTTCAACGGGAATAAGCGGAATGTAACCTATGAGCGATTTATTGACATTCTGAAAATGCCTCCCCTCCGTATAGATTCCGCTTAACGTATCCAACAGGGGCTGCACCGAACGAACGTCGAGTGAATCCGGATCTATAATAATATCCCCTACCTGCATATACTGTCTTTCATAATCCACACTTATACGGCTTATGACAGGTACGCGTTTCTTCTTAATTTCAGAAGTGACGATTCTTAACTGCGGAGTCAGAATCGATATAAGATTAACATCGGTTATCTGGGCAGAAAGAGCGGTAAACAGCGACGAAGCCTTGATCTCGCTCTCTACGCTGTTTTCTATCGGAGTAATTTCCAGTCTGCTGATATCGATATACTCGGTATTGGTCTCCGGACGCAGCTTATATCTCAAGAGCCTGTAACCCTGTCCGTTTACACGGCATTCCACCTCATAAGTATCGGCATGAATTCCTATGGAACTGTTTATGTTGTTTTCTATTTTAACAGGAATTATGACGTTCGTATCGTAATTATTATTGAGTTTGTTGAAGTACCATAATCCAAATGATAAAATAACGATAACTATGAATACAGGATCCAGAGAGCGCTTCAGCACTCTTATAAAAAATTTTATAATTCGTTTTACGGTCTCCATATATCCATGCTTATCGCTGTCTCCGCCTGTTCCTGTAAATCGAGCGGTAAGTTATTAAAAAAATCATATCCCAACAACCATTCCGCTTCCCTTACGGACATAGAATAATCCCAATAGCTACCGTGAATTTTCTCTCGGTTAGGTATTACGAATCCTACCGAATAATATCTGCCGGCAGATTTAACAAGAAGGACCTTGAAAAAATTTTCCGGTACTCCTACTCCGTTTATCCCTATTTTTTTGAGATCATTTTTCAGTTCAGGCCCTGTTACGATATACAGTGTATCGTATTTCAAAGCGAGTTTACGTATATCCTGCTCCAACTTATTCCATATTTTGCGGTTAAGATCGGGATGCTGCGGGGATATATTGGACCTGTAGAACGTAGCGTTATTCTCATTCTGGCTTCCAGTCCGGTCGGCCGAAGGAAGAAGGTGTCCCCGGTCGTAGCCCGAACCGGAATAATCGTTTGTCACGGCATACGGCCACCCTTTGCGTACAATAACACTGTCTGGAACGAACCGTTTTTTTCTGACAGCATCTTTTTTTCTGACATCCCCGGAAGTAAGGACATACGCCACCCATGCTGCCTGTCGGTGCATTGTATCGTAATAAACGGTATATCTTCCGGTATGGTTATAAAGTAAAAATGTGGAATCGGCGATCGCCGGCAGTTCTAAGCCTTGGCCATGAAAATTAAATACGGTATCCGCATCATCCGTATTTTTTATAACCGTAGAAACCGAGCATCCGGCCTCGAACAGTAAAAAATAGAGTACGGCAACCTGTATACAGATAATTTTTATCTGCATAGCAGGCTTTAGAACAACCTTATTGTTCTTATTACGACGGTATTTATTTTTCGCTGCCATCAACACAATAGGCTGTTGTGGCAAATATATGAAATTTAATGTACTTTTGTAGTTTAATTATAATGATATATGGCTGAAATAGTCAGAGATAAGAATCTTAAAAATCTCAATACATTCGGTATAAACGCATCTGCTTCGAATTATGCTGAGTTCCGGACTCTTGACGAGCTGCGCAAATTATTCGACTATCAGAGAACAAACGATCTGCAATGGTATATACTCGGAGGGGGAAGCAATATTCTTTTTACCGAAGACTACCAGGGCCTTATTATCCATCCTGTGTGCTCGGATATAATGACTACCCATACCGAAGGAGATAAAATATATGTCCAAGCGGACGCAGGAACCGTCTGGGACGATCTGGTCGGATTTGCCGTCGAACACGGGCTGTGGGGGATAGAGAACCTCTACGGCATTCCGGGACTTGTCGGATCTTCTCCCATTCAGAACATCGGAGCTTATGGAGTTGAGGCTAAAGACTGTATCCATTCCGTGAAATTTTACGATAAAGAAAAAAACAAAATTTTCGACTTGTCTGCATCGGAATGTAAATTCGGTTATAGGGACAGTATATTTAAGAACGAACTAAAGGGTAAGGGTGTAATACTCTCCGTAACATATTGTTTATCGACGAAAGAGAATCCGCGTCTCGATTACGGAGATCTTCGCCACGAGGCTGAAAATAACGGCAAACTTACCCTCAAGGGAATTTCCGAAGCAGTTATAACTATAAGAAACGGTAAACTTCCCGATCCGAAAATACTCGGAAATTCAGGGAGTTTTTTTAAAAATCCCGTCGTTAATCGGGTACGGGCAGAGGAGTTGAAAAAAATTCATCCGGACATACCTGTTTATCCGCACGGAGATAATGTAAAATTAGCAGCCGGATGGCTCATTGACAAGGCCGGCTGGAAGGGGCGAAGGATCAACGATGCAGGAGTTCACGACAAACAGGCCCTGGTACTGGTAAACTACGGCAGGAGCTCTGGCAAAGAGATATTAGAACTCGCAGAGAGTATAAAAAAAGATATAAAAACTATCTTTTATATAGATATGGAAACTGAAGTTAATATTTTATAACGATGCTTACCGACAGTTTTAACAGGTATATTGAAGAGAATAATCTTATTCACAAAGACGACAAGGTATTGCTTGCGGTCAGCGGAGGGGTAGATTCGATGGTTATGATGGATTTGTTTTCTAAAAGCGGATTCATATTCGGAGTAGCGCACTGTAACTTCTGCCTGCGCGGCAAAGAATCGGACGAGGATGAGGAGATGGTAGAGAGAGAGACGGATAAACTCGGAATCGAACACTTTAACATAAGATTCGACACTCAAAGCGAAATAGAATCCTCCGGAGAGTCCGTCCAGATGGTCGCAAGGCGGCTCCGTTACGAATGGTTCGACAAAATATGCAGCGAGCACGGATATAATAAGATAGCTATCGCGCACCACTCCGACGACTCGATAGAGACGTTCTTTATAAACCTTATCCGCGGAACAGGTCTCAGAGGGCTGACAGGGATAAACGTAATATATAAAAGGATCATACGGCCTCTTCTCTTCGCCACACGGAAGGAGATCTCGGAATATGCCGTAAACAATAAAGTGAGGTACGGGGAAGATTCTTCTAACAGGTCCACAAAATATTTACGCAACAAAATCAGACTTAGACTCATACCTAAAATAAAAGAAATATCTCCAAATTTCGGTAGAACCATGACTCATAACGTCGAGAGGCTCTCGATGGCTCTGCAATTTATAGACACCACTATAAACAAGATACGGGAGCACGTCTCTCAAAAATACGGTTCAAATATAATTATCAATACCGAATTAATTGATAAAGATCTCGATATCAATTATATAATTTACGAATTATTAAGACCTTACGGCTTCAATACCGAAGTCGTACACGATCTTTGCCGGAGTCTTACCGATAATAACTCAGGAACAAAATTCCATTCGTATTCACACATTGCATATCTGGACAGGAAAAAAATAATCATCAAAAATCTTAACGAAGTGTCGGAGAATTATTCTGTGGAGATAGGAGAGAGTGCCGAACAGGAATTCTGCATGGGTGGCGCGCTGCGCTTCGAGAAACTGGAGATAGAAGATGTCGAGATAATTAAAACTCCCGATAATATCGCATATTTAGATGCGGATCTTATAACTTATCCGCTTACGGTAAGGAAATGGAAGGAGGGCGATTCTTTTGTACCGTTTGGTATGGCGGGAAGGAAAAAAGTCAGCGACCTTCTTATAAACGAGAAGGTTCCGGTTCCGGAAAAAGACAAACAACTCGTGATAGAATCCGCAGGTAATATAATCTGGCTCGTGGGCAGAAGGACTGACAACAGATACAGGATAACAGAGAAGACGAGAAATATTCTCAAAATAACTAAGGTTCTAAACGAAGAACAAACAGATTAATATTAAAGGATGAAAACGTACCTGAGGCTTTTAGGTTTTGCAAAACCGATAGAAAAATATGCCATTCCTTATTTTTTCTTCATACTCATATATGCGGTATTCAATACGGTGGTATTCGTGATGTTGATTCCGCTATTGGAGACACTCTTCAACAGCAGCGGAATGATCGAAGTAGTTACCCGCCCTCCGGTATTCGAGTTCAGTATGGATTATGTTCAAAAACTCGTAAATTACTGGCTATACCAACTATATGGCTCCGAATACGACATGATGGGTATACTTATGTTGTTAAGCGCTTTAATAGTCGCGTCGGCATTACTGAGCAATACCTTCCGTTATCTTGCGCAAAGAACGATGGAGGGATTCCGAATCCATACGTTAAAAAGAATGAGGAATACTGTTTTTAGCAATGTGATGCGGCTTCACACCGGATTTTTCAGCAATGAGAAGAAGGGCGACATTATATCTAAGATAACTTCCGACGTACAGGTCGTGCAGTTTTGTATAACCAACACCCTTCAGGTTGCGTTCAGGGAACCGTTTCTGATTGCAGGATATTTGTTTGCATTGCTTAAAATCTCCATAGAATTAACCCTATTTACAGTAGTGGTTCTTCCTGTATCAGCATTGGTAATAGGTTTTATAGTCAAGACGCTTCGCAAATCGGCCAAAGAAGCACAAGAATCCTTCGGCGATATGGTAAGCCTTATAGACGAAGCCTTGGGTGGAATAAAAATTCTGAAGGGGTACAATGCCGTAGATTATATAATCAGGAAATTTTTCAATGAAAACGACAGGTATTCCCGCATCTCCAAATCCATGGCCAACCGTCAGCAACTTGCCTCTCCGGCATCGGAATTTATGGGAATAGCAGCTGTCGCGGTACTATTGATCTACGGGGGCGGAATGGTCATGGGAGGGAAGATTAATGCAAGTGAGTTCATAACCTATCTTGCCATTTTCTCGCAAATAACCAGACCTGCAAGACAGCTTGCTGATTCGTTCAGCACTATAAATCAAGGTATTGCGGCAGGGGAGAGGGTCTTATCGCTCGTGGATACTAAATCTGAAATAGTAAATAAAGATAATGCTCTTATGCTCGATCAATTCAGAGAGAATATCGAATTCCACAATGTAAGCTTCGCCTACGAGAGCAAAGGGGTGATTCACAATATTTCATTCGTTATCCACAAGGGTGAAACAGTCGCGCTTGTGGGTCCTTCAGGAGGGGGTAAATCGACCATATCGGATCTCATACTTCGTTTTTACGATGTATCCGAAGGTGAAATATTAATAGACGGCGTTAATATCAAGGATTATAATATTGAATCCGTAAGATCGCACATGGGTATAGTTTCACAGGATACCGTACTCTTCAACGATACCATAGAGAATAATATCAGGCTCGGCAATACGGAAGCAACGACTGCACAAGTAATGAATGCTGCGAAGATCGCCAACGCTCATGAATTTATCTTAGATACTAAAGACGGCTACCAGACTAATACCGGGGATAGAGGGATGAAGCTGTCGGGAGGTCAAAGACAAAGGATCAGTATCGCAAGGGCGGTCCTCAAAAATCCAGACATTTTGATTCTCGACGAAGCTACGTCTGCTCTCGATACGGAATCGGAAAAACTCGTTCAGGACGCTTTGAATAATCTCCTCAAAGGACGTACTTCTCTGGTCATAGCACACAGACTGAGTACTATTCTACACGCGGATAAAATTATGGTAATCGAAGACGGATCCATAGTCGAATCGGGAACACACAACGAATTACTTGCACTCGAAGGAGTTTATAAAAAATTGATCGATATGCAGCATATCGGCAGCCATAAAAACGACTGAGAATGAAAATAAGCGGATTTACTATAATCAGGAATGCGGAGATCTACGATTTCCCTATCGTAGAATGTATAGAGTCAGCCCTTCCATTAGTGGATGAATTTATAGTGGTCGCAGGAGACAGCTCGGACAACACAGATAAATTGATTAATGGCATTAAATCGGATAAAATCAAAATAATAAATACGGTTTGGGATACGGATAAATACCCAAGAGGAGGCTCCATATACGCGCATCAGACGGATATTGCCTTACACGAATGCAGCGGAGACTGGTGTTTATATCTTCAATCGGACGAAGTTTTACACGAAGATTCGATAGAAGTTATCCGCAGGGCATGTATAAAATTTAAAGAGGACAAGAATATTGACGGATTCCTTCTGAAATATATCCATTTTTACGGAGATTACGAACATTATATCGATAGTCTCCACTTCGCATATCCACGAGAGATAAGAATTGTTAGGGGAAAGAATTCCGACATTCACTCATGGCAGGACGCACAGTCGTTCAGGATTATTCCTGACTTCGACTACAAAGATTACTGGCAGAAGGCAGGAACAAAGAAGTTGAGATGTGTCTTACTCGACGCTTATATTTATCACTACGGATGGGCGCGTAATCCGGTTAAAATGTTGCCAAAAAAGAAGGAACAGGATTCTATGCACGAAGACGTAGACAATAACCGATACGCGGAGGATTATTTCGATTACGGAAACTTAAATTATATGCCTGTATTCAAAGGAAGACACCCGGAAGTAATGAAGAATAGGGTAGAAGGCATTTCGTGGCTCGATTGCTTAAGATTAGAAGGAAAAAGACCGGATATCGGTAAGACTTCCGGTCTAAAATACAAATTCATAAACTTTATAGAAAATAAGATTCTTCGAAACGGCGACAGAATAGGGGGATTTAAAAATTACCGGATCGTATCACGTTTCAAATAATCTCAGATTAACTCATCTCCAGCATTCTGCGAATGGATTTCTCAGCCCTCACGCGCAATTCTTCATCTATGTGGATTTCAGGAGCCTTGTATTTGAGAGAGTTATATATCTTTTTAAGATTAATAAGTTTCATAAAAATACAATCGTTACATCCGCATGTCGAATCTATTGGAGGTGCGGGAATGAATATTTTATCCGGATTCTCTTTCATCATCTGGTGAAGAATCCCTGATTCAGTGACTACAATATATTTTACAGCGTCATCCTTATTTGCGAATTCGAGAAGCGCCGCCGTAGAACCCACGTAATCGGCGACTAATAGTATCGTTTTTTTACATTCCGGATGGGCCAGTATCTTTGCGTCCGGATTCTCTTTTTTGAGCTCCAATATTTTTTCAAGGGAGAACTCTTCATGAACATGGCATGCCCCGTCCCAAATAAGCATATTTTCACGGCCTGTAACGCTCTTAATGTAATTTCCTAGGTTACGATCCGGTCCGAAGATTATCTTCTCTTCACGGGGCAGAGAATCGACGATCTTTACAGCATTGCTCGAAGTACATACTATATCGGTAAGGGCTTTGACTCCTGCCGAAGTATTGACATAAGATATTACGGTATAACCGGGATTAGACTCTATGAATTTAGCGAAATCTTCAGGATTGCACGATTCCGAGAGGGAACATCCGGCATTAAGATCAGGTACTATCACTTTTTTCCCCGGCGAAAGAATTTTTGCCGTTTCACCCATAAAATGCACACCTGCAAATATAATCATATCGGCATCCGTCTCCGCAGCCTTCTGAGACAACGCAAGACTATCCCCTATAAAATCAGCTATGTCCTGTACTTCAGGCACAGTATAGTAATGCGCGAGTATTATCGCGTTTTTTTCTTTTTTTAATCTTTCGATCTCTTTTATTATATCTGTTCCTTGAGGAATAGGTTCATCTACATAACCGTTGTTTATTTTCATTTAATAATATCTTTAAATAAGAATAATTTAATAGTAATAATAATACCCGTTAGTAAGGTTTATAAATAATTACTATTGTTCTTGCAAATTTCGTAATTAATGTACTAAAAACAATTTATCGACATGAATAATTTCCGTAAAACAGTAAAAAAGAGGATTTAATTTTATTTATAAACATCGGTTGATAAATGTTGTCTATATAAAATTTCCATCTCTTTTATATTAATTAAAGTTAAGATGTATGTTAATTTATTCTCAGTTTAAATTCATACATTTTTTTGATATTGAGATTACTTTATATATACATATACCAAACCGCATTTTACAACTTTTCTACTGGTAGATTGTTAAATTCTTTTAACACTATTATTGTATGTATAACGATAGGTTTTGAACATAATTTTATTAACCTTCAATTTGATACGAAATAGTGAAGATTCAGAGCTAAATAATTATATTTGCGGGAATTAATATGCGGTTATGGATAAGGATACAGGAAATGTTAAGGATTGCCATAAAGAATCCCTTAATTTTATAGAGGAGATAATAGAGCAGGATATTAAGAACGGACTTAAACAAATTGTAACCCGTTTTCCCCCTGAACCTAATGGTTATCTCCATATCGGCCATGCAAAGTCTATATGTTTAAATTTCGGGCTTGCTGAGAAATACTCGGGTAAGTGTAATTTAAGATTCGATGATACTAATCCTGTTAAGGAAGATACGGAATATGTGGATTCCTTTAAGGAAGATGTAAAATGGCTCGGATTCGATTGGGCTGGGGAATATTACGCATCCGATTACTTCGGTCAACTGTACGACTGGGCTGAAAAACTGATTTATAGAGGTCTTGCTTACGTCGATGACCAGTCGCAGGAAGAAATAAGGGGAACGCGCGGTACCGTTACTGTTCCTGGCAAAGAGAGTCCTTACAGAAGTCGTTCGGTCGAAGAGAATCTCGATCTGTTCCGGAGAATGAAGAATGGAGAATTTAAAGACGGAGAGAAGGTACTGAGGGCTAAAATAGATATGTCCCATCCGAATATGCTTATGAGAGATCCTATAATGTACCGTATAATTCATACTGATCATCATAGGACAGGCAATCAATGGTGTATATATCCCATGTATGATTACGCTCATGGAGAATCCGATTCCATAGAAAAAGTTACACATTCTATCTGTACACTTGAATTCGATGTACACAGGCCTCTATATAACTGGTTTATCGAAAATTTGGAGATATTTCCCAGCCGCCAGTATGAATTCGCGAGATTAAATCTTAATTATACGGTGATGAGTAAAAGGAAATTGCTGCAGCTCGTCAAGGAAAATTATGTTACCGGATGGGACGATCCCCGTATGCCTACGATAGTGGCTTTGCGGAGAAGGGGATATACACCTAAATCGATAAGAATGTTCGCAGAAAAAGTCGGTGTTGCTAAAAGAGATAATGTAATAGATATTGGTCTCCTCGAATTTTGTGTGAGAGAGGATTTGAATAAGAGGGCTCTCCGGAGAATGGCTGTTCTCGATCCGGTAAAACTCGTTATTACTAACTATCCCGAGGAAAAAACAGAGATAATCAATTGTGTTAATAATCCTGAGGATTCTGCGGAAGGAACACGGGAAGTGATCTTCGGGCGTGAATTATATATTGAACGGGAGGATTTTATGGAAAATCCCCCTAAAAAATATTTCAGACTGTCACCGGGTGGCGAAGTAAGGTTGCGTTACTCTTATATAATTAAGTGTCAGGAGGTTATAAAGGATAAAGATGAAAATATAATAGAATTGCGTTGCACTTATGACGACCAGTCGCACGGTGGCGGGTCATCAGACGGAAGAAAAGTTAAAGGCATAATACACTGGGTGAATGCAAAAGAGGCTAAAATAGCTGAAGTAAGGTTATTCGATAGATTGTTCGATAAGGAAAATCCGGAAAATGTTGGAGAGGATGGATCGTTTATAGACAATCTTAATCCAGATTCATTGAAAGTTGTGGAAGCTTATGTGGAACCATCCTTATACGCTTCGAAAGTAGGGGATAAGTTTCAATTTGAAAGACTCGGATATTTTTGTAAAGACAAAAATTCTACACCGGAGAAACCGGTGTTTAATCGTACGGTTACTCTAAAGGATACATGGGCTAAAGTATCCAAGAAATAAAAAGAGAACTTAAGTTCTCTTTTTATTTCTTTTCTAATATGTTGTGAATGAGTTATTTATTCTTAATAGATCTGGTTATTTTCATTGCACAAAAGTGCGGTCCGCACATTCCGCAGTAATCTTTATCGCTGTTTATTATCATCTCCATGTGAAATTTTCGTGCCCGGTCGGGATCGAGTGATAAATTAAATTGATCCATCCACCTGAACTCATAACGCGCCTTACTCATCTCGTTATCCCTCTCTATAGCCCCCGGATGCCCCTTGGCTACGTCAGCTGCGTGCGCAGCCAATTTGAAGGTTACGACACCTTCACGGACATCGTCTTTATTAGGAAGAGCAAGATGTTCTTTCGTAGTCACATAACAAAGCATTGCTGTACCGTACCACGCTATCATAGCGCCTCCGATAGCAGATGTGATATGGTCATATCCTGCACCTATATCGGAAACTAACGGACCCAGTGTGTAAAATGGAGCCTCATCGCAATATTTTAGCTGGAGATCCATATTCTCTTTAATTTTGTCCATTTGAACATGTCCCGGACCTTCGATTATTACCTGCACATCGTTTGCCCGTGCGATTCTTCCCAATTCTCCCAACGTCTTTAATTCTCCGAATTGAGCTTCGTCGTTCGCATCTGCAAGACTTCCCGGCCTTAAACCATCACCGAGAGAGACTGCAACATCGTATTGCTTTAAAATATGGCAAATTTCTACAAAATGAGTATACAGAAAATTTTCTGTATTATTATAATCCATCCATTTTGCCATTATCGATCCGCCTCTGGAGACTATTCCAGTGGTACGTTTTAATGCGTATGGAATATGTTCTTTCAAAATTCCTGCGTGGATGGTAAAGTAATCGACACCTTGTTCACATTGTTCTAATAAAGTTTGTTTATAAACGTCCCAATTAAGATCTTCTATAATTCCGTTTACTTTTTCTAACGCCTGATATATCGGAACCGTTCCAATAGGAACAGGAGTATTTCTTAAAATGGCTTCCCGTGTTTCATGAATATTTTCACCGGTAGATAAATCCATAACAGTGTCTGCTCCCCACTTAATAGCCCATAGAGCCTTCTCTATTTCCTCTTCTATACTTGATCCGAGTGCGGAATTTCCTATGTTTGCATTGATTTTTACCAAAAAATCACGTCCGATTATCATAGGTTCACATTCCGGATGTTTGGGGTTCGAAGGTAATACAGCCCGTCCTTTTGCGATTTCGCTTCGGACTTTTTCCGGTGTAATTTTTTTTGATTCATTGGTCAATCCTTGATTTTCACGGACAGCGACATATTCCATTTCAGGAGTGATAATGCCGTTTTTAGCGAACCATAGCTGCGTTTTAAATTCTCCGTATTTTTCCAGATTTTTTTCTATCCACTCAGTTCGTATTTTTGGAAGCCCTTTTTTTATGTCGTGAGTATAGTTCTCTTTAGCATATATTCCGGATGTATCGTATAGTAGAACTTTTGAGTCATTTTGCAGACTTACTTCTTTCATACCTACTTTTATTCCGCTATCCGTTGAAATATATACTCTTTTTGAATTGTTTTTTTTATAATTAAAGATGGTTTTATTCATTTGTTGTTTAGATTTTATTTAGATGTTCCACGTGGAACAATAATTATCTTCCGAAGTAAACTAATAAAACATTTATATCGGCAGGTGAAACTCCCGGTATCCGAGAGGCTTGTCCTATGGTAGAAGGGCGTATTTTCGATAACTTCTGTCTCGATTCAATTGATAAAGATTTAATTTTATCGAAATCGAAATTCGGGTTTATCTTGATATTTTCAAGCCTTAATAATTTTTCAGCTACTTGTTTTTCCCGTTCGATATACCCTCCGTACTTTATCAATATTTCGGCAACTTCTAAGGTTTCTTGTGTCAGTGCGTTGATATTCAGGTAGTTGCTTAGGGTTGGTTTGTGTTCGGATAAATCTTTTATGTAAACATTATTTCTTAATAAAATGTCGTAAAGTTTTCTTTTTTGGGTAATAGGGGATGAATTTATATTGGTTAAATATGTATTCACTTCTCCCGGTGAAATACTCTCTTTTTTTATGAAATCTATGAGCTCATTAATATTTTTTTCTTTTTCCTCTACCTCTTCTAATCTGTCCTTAGTCGCAAGCCCTACCTCGTACGATCTTCCCGTTAATCTCAAATCCGCGTTATCCTGTCTCAGAAGGATCCGGTATTCCGCACGGGAAGTAAACATACGGTATGGTTCGTCCACACCTTTAGTTACCAGATCGTCGATCAAAACTCCTATGTAGGCCTCGTCGCGTCCTAATATGAAGGGTTCTTTGCCGTTAATTTTAAGATGTGCGTTAATTCCCGATATAAGCCCCTGAGCTCCGGCTTCTTCATATCCTGTCGTGCCGTTTATCTGTCCGGCGAAATAGAGATTCTCTATAATTTTTGTTTCGAGTGTATGGGTAAGTTGAGTCGGAGGGAAGTAATCGTACTCAATAGCATATCCCGGACGATATATCTGAATATTTTCGAATCCTTTGATCTTCCGGAGAGCGTTCATCTGTATATCCCAAGGCAGGGAAGAGGAAAAACCGTTAAGATAATACTCGTTGGTATCTCTTCCTTCCGGTTCGAGAAATAACTGATGCTGATCCTTACCTGCAAATGTATTTAATTTATCTTCGATACTCGGACAATATCTCGGCCCTATTCCTTTAATTATTCCGTTGAAAAGAGGAGAATCCTTAAATCCCTGTTTTAATTCTCTGTGCACGTCCGAAGTCGTGTATACAAGATAGCAGGGCAGTTGATTCTTAACAGGCTCGGAAGAGTTCAAATAAGAGAATTTGCTGGGATTTTCGTCCCCCGGCTGAGGGGACAGTTTACTGAAATCAATAGATCTGCCGTCAATCCTTGCCGGTGTACCTGTCTTCATTCGGCCGGATTCGAATCCGAGTTGGATCAGCTGTTCGGTAAGTCCGTATGAGGATGAATCCCCAGAGCGTCCCCCTGCTGTGCTTTGACGCCCTATATGCATGAGTCCGTTGAGAAATGTGCCGTTTGTCAAAATAACTGCTTTGGCATTGAATGTCACTTTCATTACAGTAACCACACCGCACACCCTCCCGTCTCTTACTATAAGTTTGTTTACCGCGTCCTGCCATAAATACAGATTCTCGGTGTTTTCGAGCGACTTCCTCCATTCTTCGGAGAATTTATGTTTGTCGCACTGAGCCCGCGGACTCCACATTGCCGCACCCTTAGACCTATTGAGCATCCGGAACTGAATAGTACTCTTATCCGTTATAATCCCCATTTGTCCGCCCAGTGCGTCGATCTCACGGACTATCTGTCCTTTGGCCACGCCGCCTACGGCCGGATTGCACGACATTTGGGCAAATTTACCCATATCCATTGTTATGAGAAGTGTCCTGGAACCCATATTTGCCGCCGCCGCTGCTGCTTCGCAGCCTGCATGTCCACCTCCGACAACAATTATATCGTAATCGAAAATCATTACTCAAATTTGAAATTTAGAAAGGTAAAAATTCTCTTTTTCTTTCATAATCTTTGCTTCCACAAGCGATTTATCATTATATCCGCAAAGATGAATTATTCCATGGATTATCACTCTGTTAAGTTCCTCTTCGAAACCGGCACCGAATTTTTCCGAATTTGTTTTTACGGTATCCACGCTTATAAATAAATCTCCGGAAACCGTGTGTCCGTCGCCGTAATCGAAAGTTATAATATCCGTGAAATAGTCGTGCCCGAGATACCTTCTGTTTATCTCCAACAGATATTCGTCCGAACAGAAAATCACTGAAATATCGCCTGTTGCGCGGTTTTCACGTGAAACAGTATCTTTTATCCATCTATTGAATTTCCGCTTGTTCTTGAGACTGAAATTACACTCTTCGGCAAAGTATCTTATCATTATCCGATACAATTTTTAACTAAAGAGACAAAACGGTCCGGATCATCGCAGCTGAGAGTATATTTTTTCCGCGGAGTTATAACCCAGAAAATCTTGTGCTGATCGGTAACATAGCCGGTGTATCTACCTACGGCATCATTTACAAAATATCCGTTATACCCGAAGAATCCTCCGCTGCCGAATTTTTTGGAATCGAATCCGAGATTCGTCCTACGCTCGATAGTGGTGATTTCATTAACAGGAATCGTTATTTTACCCGATAATTTTTTTATCGTGATATTATTTTTGTCTACGGTAAGATAACGCGGAGAATATATTATGCACCCTATTGCGAATGCAAGAATCAATACTGTCAGTATAGAACAGAATATCACATTGTAATTTGTCGGATTCAAGTAAGCCCGCGATCCGAAACTTACCAAACACAGTAACAAGATTATACCCATTACAATGGTCATAATCCTGACCTGATTACTCCATCCCGCTTTAAATTTTTCCATTTATTTATCGTTTAAGCCATTGTTCCGGATCCAGCCATATGTTATTGTTGCCCTCAGTTCTCATAATAGATAAATCCATCGTAAAATTGTCTCCGTCTTCGGAAATTTTTCCGATAACTTCATTACCGGTTACCTTATCTCCCTGTTTGACGGATACGCTTCCCAGATTGGAGTATACGGTAACGTAATTACCGTGATTGATAGCCACATTCAACTTCCAGATACCCATACTGAATACCAGCATTATCTCTCCGTCAAATACCGCTCTTACATTCGCTCCTTTGGTTCCTGCCAGAGTAATTCCCCGTTTATCCACTTCTACCTGATTGGAGAGTTGGGATTTGTGTTTACCGAATTTTTCAATTACTACACCCCCTGTTACGGGATAGGGGAGTTTGCCCTTGTTTTGTGTGAATTGGCCGGTGAGTTTCTCAAAGACCTCAGTCTCAGCCGCAGTTCTTCCAGCTGCCGCCGCCTGGGCTTTTCTCGCCTCCTCTTCCACGAGCTGCTGAATCTTTTTCTCAATTTGGGCAATCTCGTTTTGCTTCCTCTTTATCTCTTCGTTGTATTTTTTTGTTTGCGTACGCAGGGTAGCATCTATATTCCTGTAATTTTTTTCCTCTGCATTCAATCTGGCAAGTTCGCTGTTGCGGTCGTTTAACGTGCTGTCAAGAGAGGCTCTCTGGAATTGCAGATCGTTTATTTCAAATTCCAAACTCTTGGAAAGGGAATCGATTAAAACTGCCTTCTGCTCCCGCATCGAGGTATATCGCTTAATATAGTATACTCTTCGCGTCATATCGTTAAAATCCTTGGATGCGAAGAGGAATGCCATGAAATTGTTAAGTTTATAGTTCTTATAGGAATTGTATATCATTTCCGAATATTCTTCCTTAAGTTCCTTAAGTTCTGTTTCGAGGTTGTTAATCGAGGAGGACTTGGCTCTTATGTCAGCGTTTATCAATCCGATTTGCTTGTCGAGGTTGGAAATAATAGATTTACGGTTATTTATGTTATTCCTGACCAATAATAGCTGATTGCTGTTCACAGACTGCTCCTTCTGCGTTTTGCTGAGAATGTCGTTGGTAAGGCGTATCTCTTGTTCCGCCTGAGATATTTGTTGTTTAAGCTGATCTATCGTTTGGGCGGATAGTAAAAAATACGTAAAAAAAATTGGTAGTATGAGAATAAGTCTCTTCATGCTCATTTCATGTTATCAACCGTGTTAAGCCGTTCTTCAATTATTTCCTTATTGTAACCATTCTCCAGAGCCTTCCTCCAGTAGAGAGAAGCCATAAAATATTCTTTAAGCTCGAACAGTATCTCCGCATAGTGGAAATACAATTCCCCGTTGCCGTATGGGTCGAGCGATACCGCCTGCCGCAATACTTTTTTTGCCTCTTCGTACCGCCCCAATTTGTACAGGATCCATCCGTAGGTGTCGATGTAGACAGGATTGCCTGGTTCGATCTCCATAACCCGTTCAATCATGGAGAGAGCCCGTTCGAGGTCCCGACCCTCCACGGAGAGGTAATAGCTATAATTGTTAAGAGTCAAAATGTTATCCGGATTCAGTTTTAACGCCTTGTCGTATAACGGATAAATGCGTTTATAATTGAGACTGTCTTCGCTGTACCTGATGTCCGCCATCGAGGAATAAATCGCACTCTTCAGGGAATCGTTTCCTGCGTATTTCTGGGCCTTTTCGAGAGTTTTTTCCGCTTCCTTATACTTTTTTTGCGACATCTCGAAGTAACTGTTGCGGAAATAAAGATTCAGGTCGTCGGGAAAATTCGCCAACGCGATATTCATATATTTAGCTACCGAGTCCGGTCTGTTCAGATATTGCTCCAGATCGATAATCATATTCAGTGCTTCCAGTCTTACGCTGTCCGCGAGCGTCTGTTTATATATTGCCGCAGGTTCCTCCAAATTACCCGTTTTGAGAAGATGGTGGGCATAAAGATCCATCACCTCGTACTCTCCCGGATGCCGTATCAGAAGCGTCGATATGAATTCGGATATTCTGATATAATATTCCACGAATAACGGAGAATTTGCAATTATTCCGTTGTAAAAATTGATCTTTATGTCCGAAGGAATCCTGTCCGAGTCGAAAATTTTCTTAGTCGTGAGCAGGAAATTCTCTATATCCCTTCTGCGAAGATAATAGTCCGTCAGCGCCCCCAGGGCGTCGATGCTGTGCATATCTATCTCCAGAGCCTTCTGGAATGCGTCGTAAGCAAGGGAATCCCTGCCTGTCTGCATGTATAATTCACCGAGTATAACGTAATTCCTCTCGTCGTACGGGAAACTCAGAACCATGCGTTCGGATTCTTCGATAGCCCTGTTTATCTGCCCCGCGTTTATTAAAAGAAGTCTTCTGTACGTTATGATATTCTCTACCGGACCGAACCTCATCTCTGCCGTATCGAGCGTCGCTATCGCTCGGTTAATATCGCCTGTCTGTTCGTGAAGCGCAGCCAAATACCTGTAATTGTCCGGATTATTCGGTGCCAGCTCCCTGATATTATTGTAGATCACCAGCGCGGAATCGTATTTTTCTCCCAGAATGAATAACTGACCCAATTGCATCCGGTACCACAAATTTCCGTATTCATAACTATTAGCACTGCGGCTGTATCCGAGGGCTTCCTCGATATTATTGAATTGCTGTATGTTAGCCATCTCATAATAAGTAGCGGAATGTTCCGGATCATATTCCAGAGCCTTACGGTAATTCTCCATCGCCTTAACGGAATCCCCGTATATGAGCATCATTTTCAGCCCGTTCTGGAAATAAAACGATGCAGCCATGGAGTCGTCGTATCCTTCAGGCACACCGGGAAGAATATACTCTTCAGTTGCGGTATAGTTATTCACAACCGATCTTGTGGTAAGGCATGAACCGAACGCAAACAGAACGGCAATTATCAATATGTAATTATTTATTTTCATTTACAGGTCAATATCAGATGACCGATTCAAACTGTCTCAAAAATCGCAGGTCGTTCTCGAAATACAGCCGTAGGTCCTTAACACCGAATTTTAGCATGGATATACGCTCAATACCCATACCAAAAGCGAATCCGGAATATTTGTTGCTGTCTATTCCGCACGATTCCAACACATTAGTATCTACCATTCCACAGCCCATTATTTCCAGCCATCCCGAACCCTTACAAACCGCACATCCCTTGCCGCTGCAGAGATTGCACGATATGTCTACTTCTGCCGACGGTTCCGTGAACGGGAAGTAAGAAGGACGGAGCCTGATAGCCGCGTCCTCTCCGAAGAGCTCCTTTGCAAAGTATAATATGGACTGTTTAAGGTCTGCAAACGTTACATTCTCGTCTATATAAAGCCCTTCCACCTGATGAAATATGCAGTGCGCGCGAGCCGATATAGCTTCGTTCCTGAACACTCTGCCCGGACAAATGACGCGGATAGGCGGCTGTTGATTCTCCATTACACGGACCTGAATGGAACTCGTGTGCGTTCTAAGGAGGATATCGGGATTCTTCTCGATAAAAAACGTGTCCTGCATATCCCTCGCCGGATGTTCCGGAGGGAAGTTCAAAGCAGAGAATACATGCCAATCATCCTCGATCTCCGGTCCGTCCGCAACGGTATATCCGAGCCTTGTGAATATATCTATTATCTCGTTACGTACCAGCGATATGGGATGCCGCGAACCGATGGGGTCGTTTGTTCCCGGTCTGGTAGGATCCTCGATTTTTTCAATGTCGCCGTCGGAGAGTGCCGAGTTGCGCAGCTCCCCGATCTTCTGCTGAACGGCGTTCTTCAGCGCGTTGATCTTCTGTCCGAGTTCTTTTTTCTGTTCGGCAGGTATGGTTTTGAACTCATCGAAAAGGAGCGTTACCGAACCTTTTTTTCCGAGCATTCTGATTCTGAACTCTTCGATCTCGCCGGTATTCTTAGCACTGAATTCCGATGCTTCCTTCAATAAAGATTCTATTTTATCGATCATATTGACAACTATTTCTTTCATTTAAAGCACCCGCTTTTACAAAATAAGTCTTTTTTATAGCCTGTAATCCGTTTCAGGCCGTATTTTAAACTTAAATAATTAACTTGCAGAGTATTTTGCAAGAAGCGGTATGCTTACCGTTAATCTACAAAAGTACTAATTTATATTTTACGTTCAAAAGAATAAATTATGAAGTATCTGTGTGCGGTTGTATTATTTTTTTCCGTCGTAACCGTAAGCGCTCAAAGGGTAGGGCTGGTTCTCAGCGGAGGAGGTGCGAAAGGTCTCTATCATATCGGATTAATCAAAGCCCTGGAGGAGAATAATATTCCTATCGATTATGTAGCCGGAACCTCGATGGGTTCGATAGTTGCAGGGCTGTACGCTATCGGCTATACTCCGGAAGAGATGGAAGCGTTGTTCCTGTCGGATCAGGTAAAATTGTGGCTCAGCGGTAAAATAGAGAGCAGATACTTCTTCTATTTTAAGCGTATGTATCCCGATCAGGCTATGGTGACGTTTAATCTGGACTTTAAGTCCAAGAATAATATCGCCGTTCTCCCTACCAACCTGATCCCTTCCACGCAGATAGATATGTCGTTTATAGAGATATTCTCTGCTGCGTCGGCCGTGGCGGAGGGTAATTTTGATAATCTTCTCGTACCCTTCCGGTGCGTCGCCTCCGATGTATATAACAAAAAAGAGGTTATTTTTAAATCCGGTGACGTAGGGACGGCCATTCGTGCTTCGATGAGTATTCCGTTCGTATTTAAACCTGTTAAAGAAGATTCCCTTCTTCTTTATGACGGTGGAATATATAACAACTTCCCGTGGGAAGTGGTGGAACACGACTTCGATCCGGATATACTTATAGGAGGTAAGTGCGTGGACGGTAATAAACTGCCGGACGAAAACAATCTTATCGAGCAGGTAGAGACTATTATGATGGGGTATACCGACTATGATCTTCCTGCGGATAAAGGCATCATGGTGGAACGTGTTTTCAAGGATGTGAGCATGCTCGATTTTTCCAAAGCGCAGTATATCATAGACGCCGGATATCAGGATGCGATGCAGATGATGGATTCCATAAAAATGAGGATTCCGAGGCGGGTCAGCGATGAGGAGCTCTATAATAAAAGGCTTCAATTCCGTTCGCATATTCCGGAACTAATCTTCGAAGATTACGAGATCAACGGTTTAAATCCGAACCAGGTCAAGTACGTAAGCGACATTCTTGGATTCAACGATAAGAATAAAAAATTCACATTCCCCGAATTTAAGTCCGAGTATTTCAAATTGCTCTCGGAAGGAGATATCGTATCTGAATTCCCGCACGTTACCTATGACGATACCGCCGGATACTTCAGGATAGGGCTCGACCTTAAGACGAAGCCCAGCTTCAGGGTTAAAGTCGGAGGAAACATATCTTCCACATATCTCAATCAGGCCTATGTGGGCTTGGAATACAAAATAATAGACAAGAGCGCGTACAGCTTCAGGTTCGACGGAACGTTCGGTTCGTTGTACACCTCCATGGTGGTCGGACTAAGAAGCGACATATACCTTTGGACGCCGTTTTATTACGACCTGTTCTTTAATTATAATAATTTCAATTACTCCAAAGGGAGCGATAAGAGCCGTTATGCCAACGACGGTTTTAATCAGAGTATAGATAAATTCGTATCCGCGTCGTTCGGAATGCCTCCGGGAAGGAGTACCGTTCTTCAGTTCCGTGTAAATTACGGAGTGAACGATTATAAATATTATCTCGACACAGACGATAAACTTACCGGGAAAATTACCAAATCCGATTTTAATTACGTAGGCTTGCAGCTGGAGGCGGTTAAGAACACCCTCAATTACTCGCAGTACCCTACGAGCGGTATATATCAGTCTGCGTCTGCGATATACGTAAACGGGAACGAAAAATACAAAGAAGAAGGGCGCGCCGTCCGCAACAATAAAATATGGTTCGGGGCCAAATTCTCCCGGGAGGATTACTTCCGTATTGCGAAGTGGTTCTCACTGGGTTTGTCCGCCGAAGCCGTCGTAACGACGCGTCCCTCGTTCCACGACTACCACTTGGCAAATTTCACGGCTCCGTCGTTCACCCCCACACCGTACAGTAAATCGCTGTACATCGACCGGTTCCGGGGAAACAGTTATGTGGGATTGGGCGTAATGCCGACGTTCCATTTTATTGATAATTTTTATCTAAAGAACAGCGTATATGCGTTCGGAGCCGAGACCTTCGGAAGCGAATACGAGCAGGCGGCGTCCGAACGTCTGAGGTATATATTCAACTCCACGCTTGTCTATCAAACCCCCATAGGAGCCGCAAGTCTTACCCTTACGAATTTCGATGCCGGAAAGAAGACATGGTTCGTAGTCTTCAACTTCGGATACACGATATTCAACCGTAAAGGATTATTTTATTAAATCCGCCTATTATCAGCCGATTGTGATCCGGCCAATTTGTATTTTATCATAAAAAAACGGATATTTGCATCTCTTTGAAATCAAAATTAAAAAATAATGGCTACAACAGCAGACATAAAGAACGGAATGTGTATCGAACTCAACGGTAAAACATTCTCTATCGTTGAATTCCAGCACGTAAAACCCGGCAAGGGCCCTGCGTTCGTAAGAACAAAAATCAAGAATTTGGAGAACGGACGTACCATAGACCATACATTCTCGGCAGGAGAAAAAATCGAACCGGTAAGGGTCGAACGCCGTCCGTACCAGTATCTCTATGAAGACGATATGGGGTGCAACTTCATGCACACCGAGACCTTCGAACAAATACAGATCGACCGCAACCTTATCAACAACTCCGACCTTATGAAGGAAGGACAGGTGGTCGAGGTTATGTTCCATACGGAGAAAGAATCCGTACTTACCGCCGAGCTCCCTCCCATAATTGACATGGAGATAACTTATACAGAACCAGGGATTAAAGGCGACACTGCCTCGACAAATTCTTTGAAACCCGCTACCGTAGAGACCGGTGCTACAATCCGCGTCCCTCTCTTCATTAATACAGGGGAAAAAATCCGCGTTGATACTCGTACGCGTGAATATTACGAAAGAACAAAATAACTGTATAAATTATACAATAATCCCGCTGACCGCGGGATTTTTTATTAGAACGGATATCCGATCGCCAAGTGGAACCCTATATCGTTCCTGAAGCTCGGAGTATTGAAATAGCCTCCGTTGTCCGGATTGGAGTAGGGTGTATGCAGTCCTATTCCGAGGTCTGCGCGGATAACGAGATAACTGATGTCGTACCTTAGTCCCGCACCGGTTCCCAATGCTATCTCGTTGAAGAATCCTTTAGCCCTCAATTGAGCCCCCGGTCGCAGAGGATCGTTCCTCAGAAGCCAGATATTCCCCGCATCCATGAATACAGCGCCGTTCAGTTTCCCCATTATCGCGAACCGGAACTCTATGTTACCTTCCAGCTTGAAATCTCCTGTCTGGTCGAGGTAGCTGAGCGATTCGTTCTCGTCAGCCGGTTTGTAGCTTCCAGGTCCTATCGACCTTATAGTGAAGGCCCTGATGCTGTTCGCTCCCCCTATATAGAATTGTTCGCTGTACGGCAGTACCGTCGAGTTCGCGTAAGCATATCCTATTCCTGCAATAAATCTTGCCGCAAGAGTATTTTTTTCTCCTATCTTATGGTAGTGTCGAAATTCCGTGGTCAGCTTCATGAATTGTGAATATTCCACTCCGAATATCTTCCTGTCGCTGCCCTTGGCGCCGAAGAGGCTCGATACCCCGTAGATTATATTGCCTGCCGAGGTGACGCTCGTCTGCCAGAATACACGGTTCCTCTGCCTCTGTCCGAATATACGGTCGTAAGTGTATGTATAGCCTATTGATGGTATCAACTGGTCGCGGAAACTCAACGCGATCGCAGGATTCTGATCCATGGTTTGATTAAATGAATCGGTGGAGTTAAGAAGTTTAGTATATACCAATTTGAATGCCGTAACTGTATGGAAGCTGTACGGAGAGGTCTGGAAATTATAATTTGCCGAACCGTTCAACGATAGCATTCTGAAATATCCCGGACGATTGAGGATGTCCGCGCCTAATTGGAACACGGTTCCGGTAGGGTAGGTGAGCCTGTTAAACATGCGCGGAGTAAACCGTGGAATATTCAGTGAAGCGGTTATACCGAATTCGTAAGAATTGATAAGTTTGGATTCCCCCTCAATCTGCCGCCTGTTCCCAGTCTGCCATTCGTATGATCCCGTAAGTCGGACCGACAGCACCTCTGCCCCCTTGAAAATATTATTGTGTCTGACCGAGAATATCGCACCCGGTCCGACGAAGCTGTTCGATTTGGAGTAGACGTCCGCTTCAAACTGCGCCTGCAAAGGCTGATCCATCTCTGCCGTAATGTTTACGTCCAGAAGATTGGATTCTCCTATGGAGTCGAGAGGAACGATATTGAGGTTCACATACCTGAACACCCCTAAAGAATTGAGGTCGTTTTGAGTCTTTGTTTGTGCGTTTAATGTATATTTGTCCCCCTTCTGAATATTGACTGCTTCGGATAGTATACGCGGACGTATTCTCCGGGGTCGTTCATATTTTATGGTAAGCCCGTCGTAAATAACCGTATCTAAATCTCCCCCCGATGTATAATTGACTACGGCGATATTAATATCCCCTATATCGTAAGTTCGGAGAACCTCTTCCGGAGTTCCGCTGTTGAATCTCATTTTAAGCTCGACCGTCTTATCCCCGCGAGTGGTGTCCGCGAGATATTCTATGTAATCGGATCGGAAGTAATAATACCCGTTGTTCCGTAAGACATTCGTTATCTTAACTCTCTCATTCGCAAGGGTATCCAGATTGTACTGCATCCCCGGTTTAATGGACGACCGCTGTCTCATGCTGTCGATTATCTTCCCTATGTCTCCGTCAGCACGGAGATAGAAGACGCTGTCCAGATAGAACGGTTCCGGTATGTTTACGAAGTAGCTCAACCGTGCCTTCTTCGGATTGTTCTTGCCCGGAATCTGTTCGTAACTTGCTGTCGACCTGAAGTAACCGTTATTGTCGAGAATTTGCGATACCACTCTCAGACGCACTTCAGGCTGTACATCCGATATTAATACCGGTTCCTTTGCGAGTCTGTTATACAGCCAGTGTTTTAATCCTTTCTGCTTCGTAGTGTACAGATAATTCCAGGCCCATAAGCCTATGGGAAGAGGAGTTCTTATGTACGGCGAGTAGAGCGGATTATTCGGTTTGACGGAGAGAGGCGCCTTGACATCCGAGATCACGGACTTCGGTACGTCTCCCGCGAGCGAATCGTTTATTTTTATCTTCTTCACACCCGTGTACAGTATCTCCCCCTCCGGTATGCGTTTGGTCGTGGAGCATCCGGAAATTATGTAAAAAACTGTTATAACGGCCGCAACAAGTGTTATTTTATTCTTCATCCGCATATTCTTCGGTTATGGATTCCGTATCGGTATTATCCGCTGCCGCAGCTGCCTCCCGCTTCTGCTCTCTTCTTTGCTTGCGTTTTTTCCCGAAATGGAACAATTCGTATAGTTTATTCATCTTCTTGCTGACCACGAATCCGAATCCGGTCTGCGTCACTTCGCCCTCGAGAATACTCTCGTATCCGGTGTGACGGAATACTTTAACGTACATATTCCCGCTCTCGTTCAGAAGATACTCGAGAGAGATATCGTCTATAAAATTGTCTGTCAGTGCGGCATCGGTCTCCGAATCCGTACTGATTCGTCCGCCGATTACAGTACGGACTCTATCGTTAAATAGATTCTTGGAGAGACTATATGAATAATCGGTACGCGTTGTCTCCCCCGTCGCAGTCGCCTGTCTGTACTGGTCGATCCCGAAGCTCAGATCCACACCCTTGAGATTATCCTGCGCCCACTGGTTCAGTTCACGTTCCACGAAATTATTCAACGGATTGGTAGCATTGCCCTTGGCAACCGTACCCGGACCGCTGTAAGTGTTGTATATAAGGAGGTTCATCGCTTGAGTCGATCGTTGTTCGTCCGTCATTGCAGTTAGCTGGTTCTGTATCGAGAGATCGTTCGGGGCAGCGAGATCGAATGTTATCTCCAGATTTTCAAGCGTATTCTGAACTTTTATGATTATATTAAAATCGACTCTTCGCGCCGATTCACCCTTCTCCGTAACATTAGTTATAAGGCTCTCCACAGCAGATATATTTACGGTGGGATCGGCGATGTCTCCGTTCCACTGGACGTAGCTGCCGTCCTGTATCGCGAATGACTTTGCCGATATTACAGGAGGATTGTAATTTACCGTACCGCCTGTCAGGTTATATCTTCCGGTAAACCTGGTGTCTCCGAGCTGATTGGTCGCGTAGGTCAGTTCCCCGCTCCCCTGTACCTCAATGCGGTTTTGACCGTCCGTCGAAAGATTGAGCGCAGCCTTGACTCCCTCCTCGATGTTCATATTAACGAGCATATCGATTCCAGTGAGCTGGAGACGTGCGGTTGTATCCGGGAGCGCGTAATATGTCGTGTCGCTGAACGATACGAACGTTACTATATCCTGTGCCTGTTCCTCTATATCAAGAGAATTATCCTGCATGACATAAGTCACATCCGTATTATTCAACAGGTCGAGTTCTCCCCGTACAACCAGATCGTTTAACGGACCTTTGGCAGTGGCATCCAAGTCGATATATGCCGTACCATATACCATAGACGTCCTGTTGCGCTGTACGTTCACCGCTTGAAAATTATCCGCAGTGACGCTCAGATCGGTAAGGATATTCGAGAAATTAGTGAAATCGACCGTTCCGTTTATATCGAGAGTCTGGTTGTTCGGTGAGATTATGCTGAATCCGTTCAGCGTCAATACGCTGTTCTCTATCGACAGCGTGTTATCCGAGATGTCGAATTCGGTTCCTACTGCCGCGACCTCCACCGCCGCGTCTTCGAATGTTGCAGTGCCTGATACGACAGTGCTGCCGGATGCTCCGGCGACGGAGAAACTGCCGTTGAGATATCCTCTTAAATCCGCGTAGTCGTCCGGAATGAACGGATTGGCGAGATTCAAGGGTAATCTGTCCAATCGCGTTGTAATGTTAAGGTTCCCGGTACTGTCCGTACCGAGATTGCCGTCTGCCACGAGAACCTGACTGCCGTTCACATTTATATTCGCATCGAACGAACCTGAGGAGTTGTTGTAATTCAGATCTATATCGATATTCCCGATAGTATCCTTATTGTATAGAAGGTCCTTGGCCGATATGGTTCCGTCCGCGAATACCGGACTAAACCCTGCGGTAAGATTAGCGGATAGTTCGCCGTCCATTTGGGGTGCGGAAGGGAGCAGGCTGAGAGTAGTCCCGATGTCTAAATTCTCGATCTCCAGATTGATACTGCTGTCGTCAAGAGTCTCGACCGCCACTAATTGATTCTCATAGCTCATTCGTAGATTGGCTCCGAGAGTTCCGGAAGAGAATCCGTAGGATATGTAATTGTCAGTATTTACACTCCACTGGTCATAATTAAGAATCAATCCGCGGTCGATAATATGCAAAATTGCAGAACTGTCGCCCCAAGTCGCGTAAGTATTTATGTCGAATCCTGTCTTCCATTGTGCGTCATGATGGATTGCAGATAGGGTAACTGTATCCGAGTAGACCGATCCGTACAATTCGATGTGTGCCTTGCTGTTCTCTCCGGACCGCAGATTGGAGAGGGTAATGTCATATTTCATCTTCTCCTCTTCTGTGGCAAGACCTACCGATAAGGTATCGAACAAGAGATTGTTGTAAGTCAAATAATCCGTCATCAAATCCAGTGTGAACGGATGTCCGTTCGTTTTGGAGGCGTGCAGTTCCATCCGCCTCAATCCTAAATTCGCCGGATTGAGAAAATATCCGACTATGTTATTACTGCCTGTTGTCATACCTAACTCGAACTCCGGTAGAGCTGTATTTACCGCGGTCATATCTATATCGTGTCTGTCGATCTGCTGCTGTACGATATCAGCAATGCCGGATACTTTTGAAATTACCGAATCCAACGGTCCGTAAGCTGTTAATGTAAGGGACATATCACCGGAATTTATTTTTAAACCGACCTCTGTCGTGTCTGCTGCTATCGTAAGTTCCGTATGATTCAGTACGACTTCTTTGCCCGATTCATGAATATGCAGGCTGTCTATCTCAGTATAAAAATCGAACACTCTTGTGCCCGATGCCTTGGCAGTTATGTCGAGGAAGAAGGACATATCCAACTCTTTGTCGGAAAAATTCATCCGGTACAGATCGAGATTCCGCACCTCCCCGTGTATCTCCGCCTGCTGATCCGTCTCCATGAGTATTCCCGACACGTCGAGATCCATATCCAACGCATCGCTCCCGGAGAAGATACTGCCTGTCAGGAAGTGCTCCTTTAATTCCGCCTCGACGTTTATCTTTCTGTAAGTGTATCCCGAGTATTCCAGGCTGTCGAGCTCGAAATCTACCGCTGCCGTTGTGCCCGCGTTATAAATATCGAATCCCTCACCCTCTGCCATGAGCGTGAACGACGTGGTCCCGAGTGAGTCCTGCGGAAGGATACGGTAGATAGGGAAGTCGTGCGCCTCCGCATTCAGGTTGTAATCATTGACATTGGTGTTGTAGCTTCCGGCAACCGTTATGTTTCCTCCGTTAATAATCAGTTTAATATCCGGAGAATATACGCCGTTAGATGCAGCAATTGTTCCTTCGGTAGACAACGGAGGTATGTTTATACGGTTCCGTGCTGCGGTGTCGAGAATTATCTTTTCGAGAAGTTCGCCGTCCGTAATATTAGCCATGAACCTTATGTTCCCTCCGATATGTTCGGCATCCGTAACATTGGTTATCGTACCGCCTACTGAGGCATCCAGTTCGTTAGGGATCTTTATATATGCCCGTTTCACCGATAAATTGCCGAGTAATCCGGAGATATTTACCACCGCCGACAGCCTCTTGCCTTTGAGACTGCTCTCGATTTGTTGGTCCGCGATTGTAAAAAGTGACAATATCTCGTCAATATCAACATCAGCGGTAATCTGCGCCCTTACAGGAGCTTGTGGGTCTGATTGGCTAATCCCGTTCCCAATCTCCGCATCGGCGGTGAGGTTTGAATTCGTTGTCTTCAGTACCAGATCGTCGATGTTTATCTGAGTAGAATCGATAGAGGCTCTTGTCTCAAGTCGCTTAATTACCAATCCATTACGTTCCTTCAGATTTATATCGTTAATTGTTGCCCCCATCTCGATACCCCGGTAATATGCCGAATCGATGTCCGCGTTTATATCTGTCAGAGATAGATTATTAAAATCTATTCCTCCGGATGTTGGCGGAGTTCCGTTTGAATAGCTAAATCCGGTGTCGTTTATTTCGATCTTACCTGCGGATACTACCCATTGACCCGCATCGGATACCGTGAGATCGTCTGTAGTCGTCGTGACGTAAGGATAGGTGTTTATTATACATTCCCCGTTATCCAGCCGTAATGATTCGACCCTGACCAATGCCGATGGAATGTCTACCAATGCGTTCGCTATCGTTCCGTTCCGTAAATAGGCATTTACAACCGTATTATCTTCCGTGTCGGCCATCCGGAACCGTGTCTCGCGGATATTTACAGATCCTCCTGCGATTCTCCACATGCTGTTGTTTGTGGTGGTGTCTTCTACCGAAGTGCCGGTTTTTAGAAAGACGCTGCCATTGTACACCGTCACAAAATCCACTACAATCGAATCCCGTTTAAGATCGATCCTGTCTGCCTTTAGCGACAGCGAATCGAGTCTTCCGGTAAGAACCATACCCGTAGTACCGTCTGTGTAATCCAGAATTAATCCGTCTGCCTGAAACCGTTTCACGACAACATTCTGTCCGAGCAAAGGAATAACTTTGACATCCGCTTCGAGAGCGTTGCAGTGAAATAACGTATCCGCGTCGTTCGTAAGAACCGTTGTGTTACTTAATGCAAGTTTTAATGGAAATTTCAGCCGGAGGCGGTCCACTGACAACCGGACTCCCATGTTATTGGATACGTACGATACCGCTTTGTTTTTAATGAAATTCTGTACCGGAGGCAGGTCCAACGCGAAGAATATTATTATTGCTATGCCGATTAGTATAAGTATTCCTCTAAAAAGATATTTTAAAACTTTTTTCCCCATTATATTTAGTAAGGTAACCGTAGAGTACCGCAATTTACGGTCCCAAGTTAATACTTAAAGCGAGACTTCCATGAATAGAACTTCCGATTTTTCCATCGCATTTATTATGATAAGCGATGTCTCCGTTATTCCTGCGCCGTCCCTTCTTCCGAGTTCTTCATTCCCGACTCTGATTCTTCCTTCGATCACAAATACGTACACCCCCGTCCCTCTTCCGTGAAAATTATACTCCGTGAAGGAATCCTCCTCGAGTTTGCCCCATGAGAACCATGCCTCCTGCAATAATGATATGGAACCGTCCGGAGAGATAAATAATGATATTCCGCTGCCGTTTATTTTATCGCTGACATTGTAGTTTTTATATACAGGCTCCGTCTCTTTAATCTTGGGTATCACCCATATCTGGAGGAACTCCAGTATCTCGGTGCTGCTGTCGTTGTATTCGCTGTGGAAGATGCCCGAGCCTGTACTCATCACCTGTATCCAGCCTCTGCTTATGACTTCGCTGTTCTTTCTGCTGTCGCCGTGGCGCAGGCGTCCTTTGAGCGGAATGGAAACTACTTCCATATTCTTGTGAGGATGCGTGTCGAAGCCGTAACCGGGTAATACCGTGTCGTCATTTAAGACTCTGAGGGCCCCGAAGTGCATTCTCTTCGGATTGTAGTACTCTGCAAAACTGAACGTATGGTAGGTTTTGAGCCAGCCGTGACGGGCGAATCCCCTTGTGTCGGAGCGGTCGGTGACGATTTTCATGGTTTACGGTTTATTTACCGTTAAAACATACAAATAATATGCCCTTACCGTAAAAATATATACGGAGATTCAAATTATTCTCTCCGCCCTTATTCCGCGAGTTCAAGATGCAGTATCGGATAAGGTTTGCCGGAAGGATCGAGTTCCTCTATGCCTGCAACTTTAAAGCCGTGTCTCCGGTAAAATTCGACAGCCTTGGGATTCTGTTCGTTCACGTCCAATGTATGCACTCCGCGGAATGCAATCGCGTACCGCAGGAGCTTACTCCCATAGCTTCTTCCTGCATCCTCCGGACGGATAAACAGCATCTCGATTTTGCCGTCCGAGACAGCCGTGAAGCCTAAGATTATTCCGTTCTCATTGGTGATTCCGTATACCTCTGTCTCATTCAAGACACTCTTGACATAATTTTTATACAGCCGGATGTCCTCTTCGGTAATAAAGTCATGAGTCGCACGCACGGAGGCTTCCCATATATTTACCAGCTCTTCCCGGTGTTTTGTTCCTGCACGGAAGATCCCGGACACTTTGTTCTTCGACATATTCACAACAGGTATATCTTGCAGTTCACTTCTGCTCATAATAGTATAACCGAGTTTTTCGTACATTTTTACCGTGTAAGGAGTCTCCGCGCTGGTGAAGAGATCGAACCGGATGCATGTTGAAAATTTTTCTTCGACCGCCTCCATCAATAGGCTGCCAATCCCTCTCCCCTGATATTCCGGATCGACCGCGAGTCTCCCTACGTAGCATGTATATCTGCCTCTGTAAGCTCCGGTTACCGAACCGGCGATTCTTCCGTCCGCAACATATTTAAACACGGTATTTGTGGAGAATTCCGCCTCAACGTCATCCACGGTCTGTATCAGTAACGGAAGATCGTATCGGCCGATCTCGTGTGCCACTATCCCGAACGATTTTTTTCTTAATTCGTGTATTGCTGCAGCGTCTTCCACACATGCGTATTTTATATTCATGTCCTACCTTATTGATGAATCTCTCGTCTGATATAAGTTGGTCGATAAGTTCGTATTGCGTAATATTCCTGTGGTCGCGTTCACCGAGGATAACAATATCGTATTTATAGAAAAATTCCATGATATAATCTACCGGCGACGTCTCTCTTCTATTTATAAAATCTATATAAGGCTGTATCGCTGGCCATATAAAAGCATTCTGCGAATAAGACAATAAATTCACCGATAATATTAATGACAAGATAACAGTTAAATTCTCATAGGGGTAATAGTTAAATATTATCACCTCAATATATAAAAAAATCTCCAAGCTATTCCGGAGATTTTTTATATTGAATTTGTAATAAATCAACGTTAAAGTCCGAACTCCTTCTTAAGCATATCCACAGAGTCTAGCTTCTCCCAACTAAAGAACTCGACTGGTCTGGTAACCGTCCTGCCGTTCTCTTTGAACTGCACATCGCTGACAAACGGTTTGCGTCCGAAGTGTCCATAGGCCGCGGTAGCACGGAATATGGGATTCTTCAAACCGAAGCGTTCGATGATCTTCGCAGGGCGCAGGTCGAATAAATGCCCGATCTTCTGTGCGATATCTCCGTCGGATAAACCTACCTTCGACGTACCGTAAGTATTTACAAAAATGCTAACCGGACGCGCTACGCCTATGGCATAGGCCAATTGTACTAAAATTTCGTCAGCAATTCCCGCTGCCACCATGTTCTTTGCTATGTATCTGGCGGCATAAGCTGCGGAACGGTCTACTTTGGAGCTGTCTTTGCCTGAGAATGCTCCCCCACCGTGCGCCCCCTTACCGCCGTATGAATCCACGATGATCTTGCGGCCTGTGAGTCCTGTATCTCCGTGCGGACCCCCGATAACGAATTTGCCCGTAGGATTCACATGAAGGATATAATCGTCGCCGAAGAGTTCCGAGAGCTGATTATCCTCAGATTCCTGTAATCTCTTCTTTACTCTGGGTATAAGGATATTGCGGACGTCCGATTTAATCTTCCTGCACATCTCCTCTTCCGCCTGCTTCTCGTCCGGACCTCCTGTGAGAGGAGTGACGAATTCGTCGTGCTGTGTCGAAACCACAATCGTATGAACGCGTTTGGCCCTGCCTTCCTCACCATATTCTATGGTTACCTGACTCTTAGAGTCCGGACGGAGATAGGGCATATCGATATTCTCCCTGCGGATATCCGCAAGCACTTCGAGGATTAAGTGCGATAGTGTGAGTGCGGCAGGCATGTATTCCTTAGTCTCAGCCGTAGCATATCCGAACATTATTCCCTGATCTCCTGCTCCCTGTTCCTCTTCTATATCTCTGACCACCCCCTGGTTAATATCCGGCGATTGTTCATGAATCGCGGACAAAATACCGCATGAATTACCGTCGAACATATACTCCGAACGTGTGTAGCCTATCTGGTTGATAACCTCGCGCGCTACGTTCTGAACGTCCACATAGGCTTCCGACCGAACCTCTCCGCCTATTACGGCAAGGCCTGTCGTCACGAACGTCTCGCATGCTACTTTGGAATTGCTGTCCGATCTTAAAAATTCGTCGAGAATCGCGTCGGATATCTGATCCGCGACTTTGTCCGGATGTCCTTCCGATACGGACTCCGAGGTAAATAAAAATCCCATTTTTTAAAGTTTTAAGTTAAACGATTAAAAACGGGGAAAATTCAGTTGATTGTATAATACAGATAAAAAATGCTTCTTTAGCGATTTTTTAAAGTGGTTGCAATCGGCCAAATCTTTCCACATAAATTATGTACAAAGTTATTTATTTTTATTAAAATAAAATACCTTTGGTGCTGTTTTTACTCATAAATATTATCTGGCAGCCATAAATTCCTCGATCTCTTCGACAGTTGCCGGAACACGTTTTTTCCCCAGCATTCTGCATTCTTTGTCTGTGACGATGGCGTTATCTTCAATTCTTATCCCTCCGAAGTCTTTAAATTTTTCAAGACGGGAATAATCTATGAAGTTGGCATTGATCCTGCCGGACTTCCATTTGGCTATTAGATCGGGTATAAAATATATTCCCGGTTCGACGGTAATTACGTGTCCCGCTTTGAGCTTCTTCGCCATTCTCAGCGAGCCCAGCCCGAACATTCCGCTCCGCTCCGTCTGCTCGTTATAGCCAACGTATTCTTCGCCCAAATCCTCCATGTCGTGCACGTCGAGTCCCATCTGATGTCCGAGACCGTGAGGCATGAATAATCCGTATACCCCGTTCTCTACCATATCTTCGACCGAACCGTTAAGCACGCCTAATTCTTTCAGCCCCTCACATAGTATCTTTGCAGCCTCCAGATGAACGCTCCGGAACGTTATTCCGCTCCTGATAGAACGGAACGCCGTATCGTTGGCTGTAAGAACGATATTGTAGACTTCCCTCTGTAGCTCGGTGAATCTCCCGTTTACGGGGAACGTACGGGTAAAATCCGAACAGTAGTTCATATCCGTTTCAGCGCCTGCGTCGATAAGTAGTAATTTGCCCGAACGCAGTTTGTTATTGTATGAATGGTTGTGGAGTATCTCTCCGTGCTGAGTTACGATGGATTGAAATGACACCCCGCTCCCCTTCGACAGGGCGATTCCCTCTATGTGACCTGCTATCTCACGTTCCGTCCTTCCCGGACGGCATAATCTCATCGCTGCGGTATGCATCTCGTATCCCGTCTCGCACGCATTCTCTATCTGGGCGATCTCCTCCTGCCCTTTGATCTCGCGAAGAGACACTACAGCCCTTATAAGATCTGCCGACGCGTAACTTGCGATATGGTCGGTTTTTATCCCCAGAAGAGCCCTCAGCCTTAATATGTTCGCCTCGCGGTAAGGGGGAAGAAAATGAACTTTGCGCCCGTTCCTTATCGCTATGGACAGCGTGCTGTATAACTCTTCTTTTTTGAAAGTTTTTTTGACTCCGGACAGCTCGGCGAGTTCTTTTACCGATGGCTGAGGTCCTGTCCAGACAATATCCTTTAGCGATATATCGTCGGCATAAAGACAATCAGTGCCGGACTCTATATCGAGGATCGCCGCAAATCCCGGACGGTCTATTCCGAAAAAATAGAGGAAGTTGCTGTCCTGCCGGAACCGATAGGCGTTGGAAGGGTAATTTGCCGGGGAATCAGTGTTGCCCAGCAATAGTATGACTCCTGTCTTTACTTTTTTACGCAGTTCGTCCCGTCTGCGCATATATAATTCTTTGTTGAACATAAAAACGATTTTATATCAAAATTAATAAAAATAAAGTGCCGTCAAAGACAAAACAGCAAATGCTTTAAATGTAAGTTCTGACGGAACAAAGGCCGGTATGTAAAATGTTATTTACCATACATAACGGAACGTACTGCGTATATAGTGTGTTTCATAGGATTATAAAAAATATTATCTTTGTCGAAATAGAAAAATCCGCACTGTTTTGTCAAAAAAAAGTATTACTCACGACGAACTGAATTCATTGCCATTAGCTGGTTTTAAAGGCGATATCTTTATCGTGGACGATGCAGAAAAGATGGAGCAGGCATACCTCGAACTGAAAGATGAAAAAATACTCGGATTCGATACCGAGACACGTCCCTCTTTTATGAAGGGAAAATTGAATAAAATGTCCCTTGTGCAGCTGTCGTCGGAGAAGAAAGCATATCTTTTGAGAATAAACCGTACGGATCTGACCGAAGGAATTATATCCTTGTTGGAGAATAAGGGTATTATAAAGGTAGGGGCTTCCATAAGGGATGACATAAGAGGGATACAGAAGCAGTTCCCGTTCGAGCCTGCCGGATTCGTAGATATCCAGAATATAGCCTCCGACTATGGGATAACGGATATGAGTCTAAGGAAACTATCGGGGATCGTCCTCGGAATCAGGATATCTAAAGCCCAGAGGCTCAGCAATTGGGAAGCACAGTCGCTTACCCCTGCGCAGTGCTCCTACGCTGCTACCGATGCGTGGACATGCAGGGAAATATTTCTAAAATTACAGGAACTTAACAGTGATGGAAGACATAAAAAATATAATTCTTAAAAGAGGCAAGGAGGAATCGCTGATGAGATTCCATCCGTGGGTCTTCTCCGGGGCTATACATTCGTGCGACGGCGATCCGCAAGAGGGCGAATTAGTTAATGTGCTCGACGGCAGCGGAAATTTTATCGCCAGGGGGCACTTCCAGAACAGTTCAATCGCGGTAAGAGTGCTTACTTTTGCGGAAGAGAATATTGACGGCGAGTGGTGGAGGCGTAAATTTATGGGAGCCTATGGATTGAGGAAGGCCATCGGACTGACTGATAATCCGAACACTGCCTGCTACCGCCTTATTCACGGTGAAGGCGACGGACTTCCGGGTTTGATCGTAGATATATATAACGATACGGCAGTCATACAAACTCATTCAGCCGGTATGTATGCGAATATCCGGACAATATCCGAAGGTATAGTAAAATTATACGATGGTAAAATTACCGCAGTTTACGATAAAAGTACAGGCACCCTGCCGTATAAGTCGGGAATACAGCAGGCTGACGGTTATATTTTCGGATCCAGGCAATCCGATATTATCGTCGAGAATGGCAACAAGTTTACTGTAAATTGGGAACACGGACAAAAGACAGGATTCTTCATCGATCAGCGCGACAATAGGGAACTTGTCGGTAAATATGCCGCAGGGAGGACCGTTCTGAATACATTCTGCTATACTGGTGGATTCTCTGTTTACGCCCTTAGAGGCGGAGCGTCGCATGTGGATTCTGTGGACAGTTCTGCCAGAGCAGTGGAACTTGTCGATAAAAACGTTAAGCTCAACTTTGGAGAAAATGTTCCGCACGAGGCAATAACTGCCGACGCATTCGAGTTTATTAAACGTATGGACAAAGGCTACGATATGATAATCCTCGATCCGCCTGCGTTCGCAAAGCACCATAAAGTTCTCGGTAATGCACTGCAGGGATATAAGAGGCTAAATACTACAGCGTTCACTAAAATAAACAAGGGCGGAATACTGTTCACGTTCAGCTGTTCGCAGGCCGTAAGCAGAGAGCAGTTCAGGAATACGGTCTTCTCTGCCGCGGTAATATCAGGACGGAAGGTGAGGATACTGCATCAGCTGACCCAGCCTGCCGATCATCCTGTTAATATTTATCATCCCGAAGGAGAATACCTTAAAGGATTAGTTTTGTATGTTGAATAGTAAATTCCCCAAAATATATAGTTATGAATAAAATATTAATAGTCGAAGACGAAAGAAACGTATCCTCATTCATAAGAAAGGGATTCGAAGAACAGGGATTCAGCGTTATGGTCGCTTACGACGGAATGTGCGGTTGGTACGCTGCCAAAGCTCATAAATTCGATCTGATAATCATGGACCTGATGCTTCCCGAGCTCAACGGCATAGAACTGTGTAAGAGAATACGTAAGAAGTACGATTACGAAGTGCCGGTGATAATGCTTACCGCGCTCGGATCGACCGACGACGTCATAAACGGCCTCGATGCCGGAGCGGACGACTACATCACAAAGCCGTTTCACTTCAAAGAATTATACGCGCGCGCGATTGCCGCGATCCGCAGACATAAAAGTCTCGAACCGGAAAAAATCTATTCTATTGCGGACCTCGAACTAAACGACGAGACAAAAACCGTCACGAGAGCAGGAAATAAAATACAGCTCACTGCAAAGGAGTACCACCTGTTGATGCTCTTCCTGCAAAACCAAAAGAAGGTCTTATCGAGAGAACAGATACTGGAAAAGGTGTGGGATGTAGAATTCGACATGGGGACAAATACGGTTGACGTTTATATCAACTACCTGAGAAATAAAATCGATAAAAATTATTCTCCCAAACTTATCCACACGGTAATTGGTATGGGATATGTGATGAAGGACGAGGAGTAATCCGCGAATGAGGATAAGGACCAGAATAGCACTTATTTACACCCAGCTCACATTCTTCATAATGCTGTGGGCGTTTGCATTCGTGTATATTCTTATGATACGCAACACGGAAGAGGTGTTCTATGATCTTCTCTGGAAGAGAGCTATGATTACCGCCCATTATAACTTCGAAAAGGACGAGATGACGGAATCAGCCTATCAGGGCGTGGTGGAGAGCTATAACTCTAAACTCAACAGCGAGTCTCATGTAATCATAAACGCTAACGACGGTTACGAGATCGATTCCCTTAAAAATATCGTTCCGAACGAGGCGGATCTGAAACAGCTCTTGAATGGCAAAACTATCGAATATAGGGTTGGCGACAGGCAGCATCTGGGAATATATTATCCCGATAACGAGGGCGATTTTATAATCATAGTCTCCGCGCACGATACGCAGGGAGCGGAGAGTGCCAGGAATTTGTTTAAACTCCTGTTCATAATCCTTATAATAACTACGATTTTCGTATATATGATCGGAGAGTTCTACGCCAAGAAGATTTTTTCCCCGATCGTGAAAATAATCAACAACGTTAAATCCGTTACGGCGAGCAATCTCAAAACCGCCGACCTTATCGAAGAAAAAGGCAACGACGAGCTCTCGGAACTATCCCGAACATTCAACGATATGATCCACAGGCTGAAAGAGGCCTTCGACATGCAGAACTCTTTTATAAGGAACGCCTCGCACGAGTTGAGGAATCCCCTGACGGCGATCATAGGAGAAACTGAAATAGCTCTCTCCCGCGAGCGTACTCCTCAGGAATATATAGAAACTTTGGAGACGGTGCAGTATGAGTCCGAGAGACTCAACGTCATGATCCGCGCTCTTCTGTCTCTTGCCCAGACAGGGTCTGATTTTTCCCGTGTCGATAAAAAACAGGTGGATCTTGCCAAGGTCATCCGGAGAACCTGCGATAACTATAAAGACTCTGAGTTTAATGTGGATATTCCCGACTATACGGAATTCCGGATAACAGGCGTAGAGGCGCTCTTGTCGCTGGCATTTACCAATATAATAGGCAATGCCATAAAATTCTCTTCAGGCAAGCCGGTAGATATAAAATTTGAAAAAAAAGAAAATTATTATGTCGTATCGGTGTCGGACAAAGGTATCGGTATCCCTTACCGCGATCTTAAAAATATCTTCCAGCCGTTCTACCGCGCAGGTAACACCGCTACGTATAAAGGTACCGGAATAGGACTCGCATTGTCCTTCAAAATCGTGGATCTGCACGGAGGAAAAATAGAAGTGGATTCGGAAGAGGGTAAAGGGACTACGTTCCGCGTCTACTTTAAATTAATCAATTAATAAAATCAGGACTACAGGAAAAACAGATGCTCTACAAGGATCTTAGTTCCTATTAATATCAATGTTATCCCTCCTGTCATAACAGCCTTCCTGCCTAAAGATTGGGAAGCGCTCCTGCCGATAAATAATCCGGAGATTGAGCTTAGAAACGTTACGCCGGCTATTATGCTTACAGCGAGCATTATATTCAGAATTTCAGATTGTCCCGGAATTATTTGTACCGAGACCACAGCCATAGCTATCCCGGTCCCCAGGGCATCTATGCTTGTCGCAAGTCCGAGAATACAGTTGCGATTGAAAACAAAGGGGTTGCAACGTATCTCATCATCGTTGTTCAGCGAATCTTTTATCATTTTATAGCCAAGAAAAACCAGTAAGGTGAAGGCTATCCAATGATCGCAGAATTCGATGTAGGGCTTGAACCTATGGGCTACCATCCATCCGACGAGGGGCATGGCTCCCTGAAATATTGCGAGAATTGAGGCGAATCGAATGTAAACCGACCTCTCGATCGTGCCGTTCGATGTCATTCCGCAAGAAAGAGATACGGCAAAGGAATCGAAGCAAAGGCCTGCGGCCAATATCATTACTGTTATTAGGTTCATCCTGTCGTCTTTATAAAAGCAGACGGAATTGCTTCCGCCTGCTGATATTATAACGCAAAGATAATGGTTTATAGTCTTTTTCTCAACTCTTCTCCCTCATTTTCGTATCCCGGTTTGTCGAGAAGCGCGAACATATTTTTCTTATATGCCTCCACGCCCGGTTGATCGAATGGATTGATGCCAAGAGCGTAACCGCTAATCGCGCAAGCCTTCTCGAAGAAATAGAGCAGCGCTCCTATCGTATATTCATTGATTTTTTCCAATTCGATACGTATATTAGGTACGCCGCCGTCGATATGAGCTATCTGCGTACCCAATTCAGCCATTCTGTTGATCTCGCTGATGCGTTTGCCTGCAAGGAAGTTCAGTCCGTCGAGATTGTCTTTGTCTTCTTCCACGATAACTTCATGCTGAGGTTGATCTATGCTTATAACCGTCTCGAAAAGAGTTCTCTCGCCCTCCTGTATATATTGCCCCATAGAATGAAGGTCTGCGGTGAGGGTAACGCTCGCAGGGAATATTCCCTTGCCTTCTTTGCCTTCACTCTCTCCGTACAACTGCTTCCACCATTCCTCAATATACAGTAATTTAGGTTCGTAGATCGCGAGAATCTCTATCTTCATTCCCTTCCTGTAAAGAGCATTCCGTGCGGCAGCGTAGATACATGCAGGGTTATTCTCGAACGGAACATCGACTCCCGTAGCCTTCTCCATATCCTTAGCACCTCTGATAAGCTCTTTGATATCTATCCCCGCAGCGGCGAGCGGAAGGAGGCCGACCGGAGTAAATACAGAAAAGCGTCCGCCCACATTATCCGGAATAACGAATGTCTCGTAGCCTTCCTGAGTAGAGAGTGTTTTAAGTGCGCCCCTCTCCGCATCTGTAACTGCAACTATTCGTTTAGCCGCCTGCTTCTTGCCGTATCTTTTTTCTATTTCGTTCTTGATAATCCGGAATGCGAGAGCCGGTTCGGTCGTGGTGCCCGATTTGGAAATTACTATCGCGGCGATATCGGTCTTCTTCACCGCTTTAAGTAATTCGTGTATGTAATCCTCGCTTATATTTTGCCCGGCAAACACAATCACAGGGTCCTTCTTTTTATGTTTGAGGAAGTCGAAGTTGTCTGCAAGCGCTGTCAGTACCGCTTTAGATCCCAGATAAGATCCCCCGATGCCGATAACAATGATTACTTCGGCATTCTCTCTCAGGTTCTTGGCTGCCTTTTTTATAGCGCTGAACTGTTTGTCGGTAATCGACGACGGAAGATTTACCCATCCGAGAAAGTCGTTTCCCTTACCTTGTCCGCTGTGCACTAAACTGTTGCACGCCTCCATCTCCTGTTTCATCGAGTCGATCTCCCCCTTCGGAACAAACCCGTAGATCTTGTCGATATTAATTTTAAATTTTTCCATTTTAAAATATTTTTTTGTTTCTGATTGTCGTTCGTTAAATTAAAAATTTAGTAAGATTCAGCAGTGCCGCCGCCGGATTCGCACCTTCATATAAAATTCTGTAAACCGTATCCGCGATAGGCAGGCGGATCTTCTTTTTTTTATTGATCTGGTTTATACAGTAAGCTGCGTAATATCCCTCCGCTACCATACTCATCTCTATCTGCGCATTCTTAACGGAGTAGCCCTTGCCAACCATTAGTCCGAATGTGCGGTTGCGGCTGAATTGCGAATAAGAAGTTACGAGAAGATCTCCGAGATATACCGATGCGTTAATATTCCTGTCGGAAGGATAAGTCTCGTTTAAGAAGCGTTCCATCTCCATTGCTGAATTCGAAATAAGTACGGCGATAAAATTATCTCCGTATCCTTGTCCGATGCACATTCCGACCGCTATGGCGTATATATTTTTGAGTACGGTCGCATATTCCGTACCGTAAATATCCGTCGAATAACTTACGTTGATATACCATGTGCGTATCTTATCGCCCAGTATCCGCGAATTATCTATATCCTTGCAGACTGCAGTAAGGTACGAGAGTCTCTCCAGCGCGACCTCTTCCGCATGACATGGGCCGGAAACTATTCCTATCTGGTCGAATGGCAATCCGTACGATTGGTTCAGGTACTCCGCCACGGTTATGTATTCGCCCGGAATAATCCCCTTAATAGCCGATACCACGAATTTATCTTCGAACGACTCCGTAAGCGGAGACATTATCTCTTTGAGGAATGCCGAAGGAGCCGCGAGTATTATAATATCAGCGTTCTTTACTACCTCGTTAATATCGCTCGACATCTTAAGGTGTGGCGTATAAAAGTGTACGTCCCGCAGATATTTAGGATTGGTTTTGTGCTTCTTCACATATTCCAATACCTCCTCGTTGCGGATATACCAACCCACGTCGGTATCGTTCTCAAGTATTATTTTCACGAGTGCGGTTGCCCAGCTTCCATGCCCTATCACGGCAAACTTCGCGTCCTTCTTTATCTTATACGGCATATTCCGGATTAAATTCAAAAGGTAAAGATAATATATTTAATTTATCCGTTAAAAATAGGTCGATAAAAAGGTTTTATTATATTAATTTTTATAGCCTATTTATTATAAGGATTTTGTATCTTTGTGCTCAAAATCAAATAAAAAACAACACACGGTGAAAAAGATAAAGAGCGCACTTATTTCAGTGTATTACAAGGACGGTTTGGACCGGATCGTGAAGGCTCTCTCGGAGCAGGGCGTTAAAATATATTCTACCGGAGGAACTCTGGAATTTATTAAAAGTATAGGAGCCGAAGCGACTGCGGTCGAGGATCTTACGGGATACCCTTCGATTCTGGGCGGGCGCGTTAAAACACTTCACCCTAAGGTCTTCGGAGGAATCCTCGCGCGCAGGGATAATGGAGGAGATATTGAGCAGTTAGGACAATATGAAATTCCGGAAATCGACCTCGTTATCGTCGATCTTTATCCGTTCGAAGAGACGGTGGCGTCAGGTGCGGAAGAACAGGCAGTTATCGAAAAAATAGATATAGGAGGCATCTCCCTTATCAGGGCTGCCGCGAAGAACCATAAGGACGTGGTAATTATACCGTCCGTGGATCAGTATGCAGAATTCTACGACATAATTACCAAACAGAACGGAGCGACTACACTCGAACAGCGCAGATACTTTGCAGCTCAGGCGTTCAATGTAAGTTCCCATTACGACAGTGCGATATTTGAATACTTCAACGCCAAAGAGGATATCCCTGCATTTAAATCGAGCGTAAGTGGCGGGCGATCACTTCGGTACGGAGAGAACCCTCATCAGAAGGCCGCGTTCTACGGCAATCTCGACGAGATGTTCGAACAGTACAACGGTAAGGAGATATCCTACAACAATATGCTCGATATAGACGCCGCGGTTGCCCTTATCAACGAGTTCGACGATCCGACATTCGTAATTATAAAACACAACAATGCCTGCGGTGTAGCTACAAGGCCTACTCTTGCGGAAGCGTACGTAGCTGCGCTCGAATGCGATCCGGTGTCCGCGTTCGGAGGTGTATTGATCTGCAACCGCGAGATGGACAAAGCGACCACGGAAGAGGTTACGAAGTTATTTAGTGAAATAATAATCGCACCATCCTATGCTGATGGCACTCTCGATATACTCAAGACTAAAAAGAACAGAATAATTCTTAAGATCAAATCTTTCGAACTGCCAAAGGTTCAGTTCCGCTCGCTGCTTAACGGAGTTGCGGTAATGGATCGCGACAACCAGCTCGGAGGGGTGGACGGCGAACCTAAATGTGCGACAGATAAAGATATAACGGAACAGGAGATGAAGGATCTCGTCTTCGCGAATAAGATCGTTAAACACTCAAAATCGAATGCGATTGTATTTGCTAAGGATAACACACTTCTGGCAAGCGGCATAGGACAGACATCGAGAGTCGATGCCCTTAAACAAGCTGTGGCTAAGGCTAAGTCGTTCGGATTCCGACTCGAAGGTTCGGTTATGGCTTCCGATGCGTTCTTCCCGTTCTCGGACTGCGTTGAACTTGCCAAAGGGGAAGGTGTCGTAGCTGTCGTTCAGCCCGGTGGTTCGGTAAGGGACCAGGACTCCATCGACTACTGCAACGACAACGGTATGGCGATGCTGTTCACAGGTCTCAGACACTTCAAACATTAGTAGATAATACATAAAACCCAATAAAAATATGGGATTATTCTCGTTTTTGACACAAGAGTTGGCGATGGATCTCGGTACAGCCAATACATTGATAATACATAACGGTAAAATAGTAGTGGACGAGCCCTCTATCGTGGCCCTCGACCAACATTCGGGCAAACTGGTAGCGATTGGCAATCAGGCGCACCAGATGCACGGTAAAACCCACCAGAATATCAAAACCGTCAGACCGTTGCGCGACGGAGTGATCGCAGACTTCAACGCTGCGGAACTCATGATCCGCGGTATGATTAAAATGATAAAATCGCACAACAGCATGTTCAGCCCTTCGTTAAGGATGGTGATATGTATCCCTTCCGGTAGTACGAATGTGGAGATACGTGCGGTGAGAGATTCTGCGGAGCATGCCGGAGGACGCGAAGTCTACATGATATACGAACCTATGGCTGCCGCGCTGGGCATCGGTCTGGATGTCGAAGCGCCGGAAGGACACATGGTAGTAGATATAGGCGGAGGTACCACCGAGATCGCTGTTATTTCCCTCGGAGGGATCGTGTGTAGCGAGAGTATCAACGTCGCAGGAGACGTATTTACCGACGATATACAGACTTATATAAGACAACAGCATAACGTAAGGGTAGGAGAGCGTACGGCCGAAGAGATAAAGATAGCTATCGGAGCTGCCGTACAAGAGCTTGACGAGCCTGTCGAAGAATTTGTATTTACGGGACCGAACATTCTGACCTCCCTCCCTTCGACCATAGCCATATCGTATCAGGAAATCGCTTATGCACTCGAAAAATCTCTCGTGAAGGTCGACGCCGCCATCATGAAGGTGCTTGAACAGATACCGCCGGAGTTATATGCGGATATCGTTAAAGAAGGCATTTACCTTGCCGGAGGCGGCGGACTGCTCAGGGGGCTCGATAAAAGATTGCAGGAGAAGACCAACATTCCGTTCCATGTGTCGGAAGATCCGTTAAGGGCCGTGGCTCGCGGTACGGGAATAGCTCTTAAGAACATAAATAAGTTCCAGTTCCTTATGAAATAGACGGCTTAAGCCGGACAGGATATGTACAGATTCTTTCTGTTTTTGAAGAGGATAGGATATGTGTTCCTGTTCATCGTTATAGAGGTTCTCGCATTTAGATACTACTCCGATAGCTCGGGATACAGTCAGGCGAGAATGCTTAGTATATCCAACAGTCTGACCGGCGGCGTCTACTCTGCCTTTGCCGACGTCAGGCAGTACTTTTATCTTGGAAGTGAGAATAAAAAACTTACGGAAGAGGTTGCCAATCTTCGCGGCGAACTTGCGAAATACGAGGAATACGGACGTTTTTTTCCGGAACTTAAGCTCCCGGATAGCCTTGCAGTCTACGAGTACGGCACTGCTAAGGTCGTAAATAACAGTATTAACCGTGCGGAGAATTTCATGATCCTGAACAAAGGGATTAATCACGGAATCAGACCGAATTCCGCTGTGGTATCGGATGGAGCGGTGGCAGGCTACGTTATGGAGAGCAATAATAAATTCTCCATAGCGATGTCCATTCTGAACACAAAATTTAAAACCAGCGGTAAAATCAAAGGGGACAACAATTCATCCGGTTCCGTCTTCTGGGATGCGAAAAAATACGACGAAGTGGTTTTTTCGGAAGTGCCTAAATATGCGGACATTAAGATCGGCGATACGGTTGTGACGACCGAATTTTCATCGCGGTTTCCGGAAGGGATAAATATAGGGACAGTAAAGAGCTTCGAACTTATAAACGGAACCTATTACGAGGCGCGCGTGGAGCTTCTTGCGAGAATGGGAGCGCTGAATAACATGGTTCTGATATATTACACCGATATGGACGATAAACAGGAATTGGAGGATAGTTACAGGTAATGCTTAGATTCATAGAATATTCGATACTCTTCATTGTAGTCGCGTTCTTGCAGATTTTTCTTTTTAATAATCTGCATGTAGGCTATTTTATGAATCCGTTCATCTATCTGGCGTTTATTATTCTTCTTCCTGTCGATCTCAGCGATTATAAACTTCTCCTCCTCGGACTGTTTACCGGTGTTATGATGGATGTATTCATGGGAACTCCCGGAATCAATGTCATGGCGACCGTCTTCGTCGCGTTTCTCCGCCCTGCGCTGATAAGACTGTTCCTGCTAAAGGACGAGGTCGACGAAGGAGGGGTTCCTAACCTCCATAAGCTCGGAATAGTGAAATTCCTTAATTATTCCTTCCTGATGGTTTTTTTGCATTGCACAACATTTTTTATGCTTGAATCCATGTCATTCGCAGGCTTCGGATATACTCTCTTAAAAATTCTCGTTAATACGGCATCTACTCTGATAGCGGTTTATTTCATACAATTGATTTTTCTTTTCAAACGCTCTAAAGCCTTATAATTTGTAATGAATTCACGTGCATTGGTTCTGAAGATTTTTGTGATACTTGTGGCAGTAATTATACTGGCACGTCTGTTCCATCTTCAGATTCTCGATGACAGATATAAAATTTTTGCCAATAACAACGTTCTACGCCACGAAGTACAGTACCCTCCGCGGGGAGAGGTGTATGACCGTAACGGCGAATTCCTCATCCAAAGCAGAGAGACTTACGATCTTATGGTCGTTCCGCGCGACACAAAAGGGCTGGATACCGCACTGCTGTGTCAGGTTTTGGGAATAGATATGGAGATATTCCACAGGGAATATAAAAAAGCTGAAAATTATTCCCAGAGGCGCCCGTCGGTACTATTCAAACAGCTGCCTAAGGAGACAAAATTAAAGTTCGACGAGTTCAACTTCCCCGGATTTTATACTCAGTATAGAACCGTAAGATCTTATCCTCGAAAAATCGCAGGGAATCTTCTTGGATATGTAGGGGAAGTAAATCAGAAAAACATAGAAGCGGATCCTTACTATCGAAGCGGGGATTATATCGGAGTCAGTGGTATAGAATCTGCTTATGAGAAATATCTTAGGGGAGAGAAGGGGGTTAAAATTCAATTGGTCGATGTCCATGGCATCCCTAAGGGCTCGTATGCAGACGGAATGTACGATTCTCTTGCAGTGCCGGGAGCCTCTATCGTGTGTACGATCGACAGCAGGCTTCAGGCTCTTGCCGAGGAATTGCTCGAAGGTAAGGTGGGAAGCGTAGTTGCCATCGAGCCCGCGACAGGAGAGATTCTCGTAATGGCCAGCAGCCCGACGTACGACCCCGATAAGCTCGTCGGACGCCAGTTAGGCAACAACTATGCGGAATTGCTGCGCGATCCGTACAGACCTCTTATCAACCGTGCGGTGCAGTCGTGGTATCCGCCCGGTTCGACCTTCAAGTTGGTAAATGCGCTAATATCGTTGCAGGAGGGTACTAACTCCGCATCCGACAGCTATCCATGTAACCATGGATATCCTTACGGACGCGGAGTCAAATGCCACGGACACCACTCTCCGGTCAATCTTACAGCTGCGCTGCAGACATCCTGCAACGCATACTTCTGCTACACGTTCCGTAATCTTGTAGATAACTCTAAATACGGAAGCGTTAAGGACGGATTCGACGTGTGGTACGATTATGTCGAGAGCTTCGGATTCGGACGTAAACTCGACTCCGATTTCCGAAGTGAGATAAACGGTACGCTTCCCACCCGTGAACGTTACGACAGGATTTACAGAGGGAGTTGGAGTTCCATGACGATCCTCTCTTTGGCGATAGGACAGGGAGAGATCGGAGCCACTCCTCTTCAAGTTGCCAATCTCGTTGCCACGGTTGCTAACAGAGGCTATTATTATATACCTCACGTGGTAAAATCTATAGAAGGGAGGGATTCTATCGACAACCGGTTCTACGAAAGGCATTACTCCAAAGTCGAGAAAAAACACTTCGACGTGGTAGCGAATGCGATGTGGAAGGCTGTGAACGAGTGGGGAACTGCGACAGGCGCCTTTGTTAAGGGTTGGGATGTATGCGGGAAGACAGGCACCGCTCAGAATCCGCAGGGAAACGACCACTCTACATTCGCGTGCTTCGCACCGCTCGACGATCCGAAGATTGCGATATCGGTATATATCGAGAACGGGGGCTTTGGAGCCACTATTGCTGTGCCGTTGGCTAAACTTCTTCTCGAACAGTATCTTACGGGGGAGGTGCAGAGTCAGGATGTTTATGATAGAGTCAGGGGGATAAATATTAATTATAGCAAGGCGTATGGTCAGTAGAGGCGAACGGACAGCATTCTTAGGGATCGACTGGAGTGTGGTGTTAATATATCTTGCGATGGTCACGCTCGGACTCGTAAATATATATGCCGCTGTGTACAACGAATCTACTACCGGATTTTTCGACCTCTCGCAGCGGTCCGGAGTCCAACTGATATGGATAGGGGTTTCGTTCTTTATCGGTATATCCGTCCTCCTGATCGACGATAAATATTACCATATACTCGCTTATCCGCTATACTGGCTGTCGATACTCGCGCTTCTGGGTATGTTCGTCTTCGGGAAGGAGGTGAACGGAGCGAAGGCATGGTACGAGATCGGCCCGATTCGTATACAGCCAGTCGAATTTGTGAAGTTTACCGCATCACTGGCGCTTGCACGCGCAATGAGTTCCTATTCTTTCAACGTCCACGACCTGAAGTCGCTCTTCACAATAATATCGCTCCTGTTCCTCCCGGCGATAATCATTATCTTACAAAACGATACGGGATCTGCACTGGTCTACGGAGCGTTCGCGTTCATGCTGTTCAGGGAGGGATTCAACGGATGGGTGTATATCGCGGTATTCCTGCTGATAGCACTATTTATTTTTTCATTCCTCATCGAGCCACTGCCGCTTACGATCATGCTCTTCGCAGCGTGTCTTCTGGCCGAAGGATTCGTCAACGGAAGATGGAAGAGCAAGGCGATATATGCCGCTGCTGTGGCATTGGTTACCGCCCTGATATACTTCGGAGGTAAATTTGCTGACGTGGATATATCGCTTAACATATCCCTGCTGGTCTCGATCGCATTGTCGTTGGCGCTCGTAGTAATATATTCTTATAGACAGAGGATTGTAAACGTCTGGTTGTTTATAGCCATGTTTATCGGTTCCGTAGGCTTCACGTATACGGTGGATTATGTGTTCGACAATGTAATGCAGATTCATCAGCAAAAGAGAATACTCGACCTCTTGGGACTGGAGAAGGATCTTAAAGGGTGGGGATACAATGTAAACCAATCCAAAATAGCCATCGGTTCCGGGGGGCTCACCGGTAAAGGATATCTTCAGGGCACTCAGACCAAATACGACTTCGTTCCGGAACAGAGTACGGATTTTATTTTCTGTACGGTAGGCGAGGAATGGGGGTTTGTAGGAAGCGCCTTAGTGGTTATATTATTCAGTGTGCTGATCCTTAAACTTATATCTATGGGGGAACGGCAGGAAGAGGCATTCGGACGTATATATTGTTACTGCGTCGCCTCGGTATTCTTCTTTCATTTTATTGTGAATGTAGGAATGACGATCGGACTTATGCCTGTCATAGGGATACCTCTCCCGTTCTTCAGCTACGGAGGATCCTCCATGCTGGCGTTTACCCTGTTATTGTTCGTTGCTGTCAAGCTCGACAGTTCGCGCAAGAGCCATATCAGCCGGGTTTAGACTCAGATTATAATTCTTATTACGGGAATCAGTATCGCTGTCATTATCCCCATAAGGCCTATCGCAAGTCCGCTTACAGCGCCTTCGACCGCACCCATTTTAACCGCTTCCGCAGTACCTGCCGCATGCGCCGCCGAGCCCATCGCCAGACCTTTGGCAATCCTGTTTTTTATTCGCATCTTCCTGAGCATTACCGGGCCTGCGATGCTCCCGAATATTCCGGTGTACACTACCACAAGTGCGGTAAGCGATTCTATTCCCCCCGTGTTCGAAGATATGGAGAGGGCGATAGGCGTAGTGACCGATTTTGGCTGAAGTGATGCGATAATCTCTTCTCCCGCGCCCATATACCTTGCTATTAGTATGACGCTGGTAATGCCGATCACACTTCCGGTAAATACGGAGACCGATATGGTGAGGAGATTGCCTTTGATAATATCTATCTGTCGGTATAGAAGGTATCCGAGCGAGACCACCGACAGTCCGAGCATAAGTTCGATAACAGCAGTTCCTTCCCTGTAAGTCTGGTAATCTACTCCGCTGACCTTCAGGAATGGTATTATTACCGCCATCGAAGTAAGTATCGGATGAAGCAGTTTAATTCCTGTTCTGCGGTACAGCCACAACGATCCTAAATAGGTTCCTATGGTAAGTGTCAGTAAAAATACTTCGGAACTTAAAATATCACTCATCGCTGGCCGTTTTGTCGAGGAATCGGAACAACAGCGAAACACTCGCTAAAACAAGGATAGTGCTGACTGTGCAGGCCGTCAGGATCGCCCAGATGTGAGTTCCCAGAAGTGTGTAAGAGGTCATGATTCCCACAGCCGGAGGAATGAAGAACAGTATCATATTGTCGAGGAAGAACGATGCCGTTCTATCGATCTCGCTACTGTTCACTATATTAAATTTCAGTGCAGCGAACAGTAAGACCATTCCCCAGATGCTTCCCGGTAAAATATTCAGAGTCAGACGGCTGGCCACAGCACCTAATGAATAAAAAAGCAGCAGTTGGAAGATTCCTTTCATTTATTTGGTTAAACGGTTATTTAAGTTGCAGGTTGTATTTCTGGTAGTTTTCGTATACTCTCTGATTCATATCGTATAAAACGTTTGAGTAATTTTCATGATTTACCCACGCCCATACGATAACGGTTATGGCGCCTCCGGCAATTGCGCTTATGTTCACATTATAGGTTGGATTGGATAATATTCTTTTGTCTTGTCCGATCATATCCCCGAAGAATTTTTTTACCGCTTCGTAATCCTGTCCGTAGGCAAGTGAATACGTCCATTCGACCCTTCTTGTAGGTTCTGCAGTATAGTTGTTCAATACACTCGTGAATACGGGGCCGTTGGGGAGGTAGATCGTTTTATTGTCCGACGTAGTAATGACTGTACTTGTGAACTGTAAGGATTTTACCGTACCTCCCTGTCCCTGCGACTCTATATAGTCTCCGATACGGAACGGACGGAATATCAATAGCATAATTCCCCCGGCAAAATTCTGCAAAGTTCCGCTTAATGCCACGCCGACGGCAAGACCCGCAGAAGCGAAGATCGCTATAAAAGACGTTGTGTTGAATCCCAGTATTCCGATCACCATTATAATCAGAATAATCGTAAGAGTTATGGATATGGCGCTCATAAGGAACGACCGCAGCGAAGGATCGACGTTCCTGCGCACCATTATGCGTCCTACTATCTGATTTATCTTCCTTATCAACCACCTGCCGATATAATATATCAGGATAACAGCGAGAATCTTCCATGCAATGCTGAGCAGACCCATAAAGAGGTTGGAAAATAGCTCTTCACGAGGTACGTTGGTCAGGTTCTCGATTTTATCGACAAATGTATTATGGGACAGGGAATCCGTAGCTGCTGTTGCTGCCGACTGTAAAAATGTTATCATAATTCTCTTTTTTCCTCCGGTTACAGTAAATAATATGCCTTCAAAAGGGGTTATTCTATGTCGAGATTCAACGCTTTGCGTAAATCGTTCAGCTGCGGATTTATTTCCGAGAGATATTTGAGCTTGTCTTCCGCTTTAATAGGGCGCATGGGGCGGTTATCCTCCTTAATTTCAATATGAAATTCCACAGTTCCGCGGTAACTTCCTAATTCGGACAATCTCTTCTTAAGATCGAGTGTGTTCAATACGATCTCGTCTTTGAGCGTCTCATTGGATACGGTGAATTTAACACAATTTTCGCTTATGGAGACATCTTTGAATGCCGCTGCGAGACGGGGTCTCTCCGCCGATAATTCATCGGATAACTTCGCACAGGCCTCTTCGAGTATTTTTTTATTTATCTGCCCGCTGTTCTCCGGTTCCTCTCTAACGTCTGTAATTTCCGATTTAATCTCCTCCGGTTGGGAGTTGCCGTTCATTATATTTTTAAGGGAAAATCCGGTTACGGATTGTTCTTTCTTTTTTTGTTGTGATTGCTGTCTTGCCGGTGTAATATCCTCTTTGTCAGGTTCTTTCGCTGTGGAACATGTCGCTGTAACTTCTATGGCAGGCTCCGTTTTGTGTTCCGGATTTGCAGGAGCCTCGACAGGAACTTCGGGCGTAGGGTTGTTTTGTACCGGTGTTGCGGTGTTGCTGTTAGTCGTTGTCGATGATGCGGAAGGTATTATCAATTGTGCGATAGAATCGTTTCCGGTTATGTCATGAGTTTTTTTTTGGAATAATCCGCAGAGCTTCAGAAGCGCGAGCTCCGCGTTAAGGCGCTGATTGGAGGAATTCCGTAGGCCCGAATCGGTAGATGTCATAAGTGAGATCCCTTCCACGATTATCCCCGTCGTGAATTTCTCCGCCTGCGCAAAATAATGCTCCGCGGTCTTGCCGGAAACCTCCAGCAGACTGTTAGTTCTTTTATCCTTGCACATCAGCAGATTGCGGAAGTGGTCGTTGAGGCCTGCGATAAACGTTTGTACAGAGAACCCTCTCCTTAGAATGTCGTCTAACAAGAGAAGACATCCCTGATAGTCCCCCGAAGATATATATCCGGAAATTTTAAAATACGTATCGTAGTCGAGCACATTCAGAGTCTCCGAAACTGTCGCGGAATCAAGTTTACTTCCGCAAAACGACACTACCTTGTCGAACATGGATAGGGCATCCCTCATTCCTCCGTCCGCTTTGCGCGCGATTATATGAAGAGCTTCTTCTTCGCACTGTACGCCCTCCTGCTCGGAGATAAATTTAAGATATTCCGTCGCATCGTCAGGCTTGATCCTGTTGAAATCGTATATCTGGCACCTCGAAAGGATGGTGGGTATGATTTTATGTTTCTCCGTCGTCGCAAGAATAAATATCGCATGCGCTGGCGGTTCTTCGAGAGTTTTAAGGAACGCATTAAATGCCGACAGCGACAGCATATGGACCTCGTCGATAATGTATATGCTGTACCTTCCGACTTGCGGAGGTATGCGTACCTGTTCGGTAAGATTCCTGATATCGTCCACAGAATTATTGGATGCCGCGTCGAGTTCGTGGATACTGAACGAACGTCCTTCGTTGAATGCCTTGCATGATTCGCATTCGTTGCACGACTCCCCCTCTACCGGAGAGAGGCAGTTTATCGCTTTGGCAAATATACGCGCGCATGTCGTTTTGCCTACCCCGCGCGGACCGCAGAATAAGTACGCATGTGCAAGCTGCCCCCTTGCGATTGCATTTTTAAGCGTCGAAGTTATGTGTTGTTGTCCGATCACCGATACGAAGGTTGCCGGACGGTATTTTCTGGCTGAAACGATAAAGTTATCCATCGATAATGATTTACCTGCAAAGATACTATTAAAAATATAAGGTTAAAAATAAAAAAGCCCGCTATCAAGCGAGCCTTCTCCGTATAAAATATGACAGTTCTTAGAATGCGTACCCTATACCGAGTTGGAATACACGGTTTGAGAAGTTATCCCCCGAATTATGTTTAAGATTATCGGTAAGTCCGAGGTTGTATCTGGCATTTACGAATACGTTGCTTCTGAAATTATAGGTAAGCCCCATGTCGAACGATATATCGCCGCCTTTGACATGATCGATGTCTCTCTTGACTTTATCACCGTCAGGCAGTTTCATTTTTGCTTTGGCATTTAACAATATACCGAACTGCGGACCCAGGTCCAGGCTCAATCCGTCGATTAGATACAATTTGACAAGTACCGGTATATTTATATAATTGAGTCGGTGCCAAGTCTTCGTGTCGTTAACATGCGAGTGCCATCCCTGACGTGAATAGATCACCTCCGGTTGGATACCCACTATGCGTCCCAATTTAAATTCTGCGAATACCCCTGCGAATATACTCGCTTTAGCTTCGCTATCGTCCACATGGGAGACACCCGTTACATTCAGACCGCCTGTTACACCGTAACGGAACTTCTTGGAAAAACGTCCGTCCCGTGCGTAATAGTCCTGTGCGGAAACCGCAGAAACAATAGCAGTAAAAACGAATAATAGTAATAGTTTTTTCATAATAAGCATAATTATTTAATAAAATTTATATTTTTCTGATTAATTGCCCGTCAATTGTTTCGCAACAGTGATCGCTTTGCCGTAGTCCGGTTCGCTGCCGATATTCTCAAGATATTCGATATACCTGATTTCTCCCTTGCGGTCGATCACCACGACCCCTCTTCCAAGCAGACGCAGCCCCTCTATTACGAATCCGTACTTCATCCCGAAATCGAGCAGATTGTAATCCGAATAGACATGGAGATTAACTATCCCTTCCGCAGCGCAGAATCTGGATTGGGCGAATGAAAGATCGACGGAAATTGCGAGTACCGAAGTATCTTTAAGCGATGCTGCCTCGCGGTTGAATTTTATGTTTTGAAGACTGCAGACGGAGGTGTCTACAGACGGAAAAACACTGATGACGACAAGTTTGCCCTTATAAAGATCCGAGGAGACAAGATTGAGCTCCGTGTCGGTTACTTTAAATTCAGGAGCCTTATCCCCGATTTTCAAATGATCTCCGAGCAGATTGACGGATTTGCCTTTAAATATTACCGTATAATTCCCCATGGCATTTTTGAACACGAATCGTTCAATTACAATGCCAAATTCATCAGTTCAGCGGGAATACCGTGGGTTTTGTGAGAAAGTAACTGTAAACCATTACGATAATAGCGATAATCGCAATTATAACCGAAATTATCAATATAAAATCCGGTCCTTTCTTCTTTTTGACCGGTTGTTCCGGGATATTACGCTTCTCTTTGAACAGCCGTCTCTCTCCGGAGGTGTGGGTCGTGGCCGAGGCTGTATTGGACGGAGTGGCGGCAGGGCCCTTCATAACTTTGTTGTAAGCTGTTGGAGAGGTCGTATCTTTTATCTGTGGCTTTGGCTCGGTATTGTGAATCTGAGGGAATACGATCGTTTCTTTTATCTCCTCTGTTATACCTTGCTTCTGAACAGGCGCCTTGTCTGGATCGGTCGTGTCGAGATAAAGGATGCCGTTGGTATCTATTTTGAGAGATCCGAGATTTTTGATGAAAAAGTATCCGTTGTCCGCTATGGAATTCTCTATGTTAAGGACATACTGAGATATGATAGGGTCCGCTTCTCTTGCCGATACCTTGTAAAATTTGCTTACCATATCGCATAACACCCCGTCGTTCTTGTTAAGGAACGGAACGAAGACTATGCTCCCATCTTCCTTTTTTAAAAATGCTCCGAGTTCCGGTATCACCAGCCTTCTGTTATCTTTAAGATAATCCGTTATTACCTGTCCTACCATAGCGTATAATTTTTTACAAATATAGTTAAAAGTGAGTGGCAAGCAAAGATTACTTTAGTTTGACCGAACCGCATCCTGTATTATTACAAATATAATTAAAACCGGGAGCAATCGTGTAAATTTGATTATAAAGATTACTCAGGTGCTTCCATATTATGAAAATATAGTGAGAATCGAGTGATAAGTTCAAACCTGTCAGACCTCTTGCCGATGCGCGTCTTTTCTACAAATATATCGATTTTTTTGTCGATAATCCATAGAGTTGTTTATCACTGCCGGAATTTTTATTTTTGACGATTACTTCCATAAATTGAAATAATGATAATTTACGATATTGCGCTGACAATGATTCCCGAGATAGGGAATATCAGAGGCCGGAGGCTGATTGAGGCGTTCGGTAATGCGGAGACGGCGATGAAGACCTGTCCTGAAGATATTGTCCGGCAGACGCAGATTCCTGTCTCAGCCATCGAAAAAATGATGAACAACAGGGTCTTCCCCGATGCGGAAGCGGAGATAAAATTTGCAGAAAAGAACGGAATCCGGATAATCTCTATCGCTTCCGAAGAATATCCGAAACTTCTGCGGGAGTGCTGCGACGCACCGCTGGTGCTGTATGTTAAAGGAGATATGGATTTTAACGGCGGACATTGGCTGTCGATAGTGGGGACTCGTAAATTTACCTCTTACGGAGAACGGATCACGCGTGAGATTATTACGGGATTATCCGAAACGACTCCTGATGCCGTGATAGTCAGCGGCCTCGCTTACGGTACGGATATCTGCGCCCATAACGCCGCGATGGATGCCGGACTCAGGACTGTCGCTGTGCTTGGCAATCCTCTGAACCACATCTATCCTTCAGCACATACCAAATATGCAGAACGTATTATCGGTACTGGAGGTGCGATTATATCCGAATTTCATTCGAAATGTGCGGTCCAGCCAAATAATTTCCTGCGCAGGAATCGTATAATAGCAGGGATCTCTTCCGGATCCATCATCATCGAGTCTGCTTACAAAGGAGGTTCTCTGTCCACTGCTAACTATGCCCATGGCTACGATAGAGATGTTATGGCCGTGCCCGGACGCGTCGGTGATCCCATGTCCGAAGGGACGAACAATCTCCTTTACAGACAGAAGGCGTATATGGTCCGCAATGCGTCGGATGTTATCGAAGTTATGAACTGGGATATTGTCAAAGAACGGAAGATCCGTCCTCGGGAACCGGAACTTTTTTCAAAATCTAAAAATGAAAATATGACTCCGGAGATGCGTATTATTTACGAATGTCTTGCAGAGGACCCTCGTTCGTTCGACGATCTCTCCGTAATGTCCAACATGCCTGTTTATAAAATATCGTTCCTTCTATTCGAGATGGAACTTGCCGGATTAATAAAGATAATGCCTGGAAATATGGCCGTTAAAAATTAAAAATTATGTATTTTATAGATACCCATACTCATTTATTCGATGAACGGTTTGACGACGACAGGGCAGACGTAATTTTCCGCGCCGTGGATAACGGTGTCAAAAATTTTATTCTCCCTGCAACGGATACGGATACACACGAAAAGGTTATCTGTGTAGTGAGGGAATTCCCTGGAATATGTTATGCTATGATGGGACTCCATCCTACTTCTGTGAATGATAATTCCCGCTACCGCAGCGATTTGCAGATTGTAGAAAAATATCTGGATGACAAACCCATTGATTTTATCGCTGTTGGGGAGATAGGTCTTGATCTTTATTGGAGCAAAGACTATCTGGCACAACAGGAAGAAGCCTTGAGATTCCAGCTAGACCTTGCACTGAAACACGCTCTTCCGGTGTCGCTTCATGTCAGGGAGGCATTCGCGGAGATATTCCGTGTGCTGGATGATTATGCAGGAAAAAAACTTAAAGGCGTATTCCACAGCTTCTCGGGAACTATCGACGATTACCGGAGGATCAAATCCTTAGGGGATTTTAAAGTAGGCATAAGCGGTCCGGTGACTTATAAAAAATCCCCTCTGCCCGAGGTGCTCGAATATATCCCATTGGAAGATATTATTCTCGAGACCGATGCTCCGTATCTGCCCCCTGTTCCATACAGGGGTAAAAGGAACGAGAGTGCCTATCTTCCACTAATCGCGCGGAAGATCGCCGAAATTAAAGAGGTTACGGTCGATATTGTCGCGGAAGCCACTACCGCAAACGCAAAAAAACTTTTTTCTACTATTTCTGAGTGAAACTTTGGCACGGGTATTGCAATTGTTCCATTCAGAAAGCAATTCCTTACTTCGGGATATAAGATATAACACAAGGTTTCTTCATTTATTTAAGTTTGGGTTAGTAGTTTTTGGAGAGAAATCTCCAGAAAAAAGAGGTTACCGTGAGGTCCCCTCTTTTTTGCTTTTATACGGTTAAACACCGGAACGGACCGATAATTGCAATTCGAAGGTAAACTCTAATTCGATTTGTCATGAGAAATATTATCCGTATTCTAATACTCTCCGTGCTTGCAGCAGCCTTATCCTTTAATTTTTATTCTCAAAGCGACAATCCTGTCCGGTTCGGACGTCTTAATGACGCGGATGTACAGGAAGGTTCCTCTCTTCAGCATTTTAAAGACAATACCGATAAGGGATTCCAGAGATCCGATCTTCCCAATTTCGTTATATACGATAATAAAAATTTTGCATTCGGGATAGGAGGATACGTGAATCTCCGCATAGGATATGATATCAATGGGGTTATCGATAATAACGATTTTTATACCTCATTGATCCCCGTCGCTGATCGTACTTCCAAACAGAGATTCTTTATGGACGGAACTACATCGCGCCTGTTCTTTAAATCGGTAGCGAATACTCCGGTATTAGGGATGGTAACAGCTTATATCGAAACGGACTTTAGAGGGGCGAGCAATAATCTACGGATGAGGAAGGCCTATATCTCGTTTAAAGGATTTATGTTTGGTAAGAATTTCACCAATTTTAAAGATACCGAGTGTGCGCCTACGACAGTGGACTTCGAAGGTCCAAACTCTTTTGTACATAAATATGCGTTTATGGTTCGGTATGAATACGATGCGGAAAAATGGAAGGCTGGTATCGCTGTGGAAGGTCCCGACTTGAGCGCCGTATACACCGATGATTATGGCGAGGTGGGGCAGAAAATGCCCGATATTCCTCTTTGGATAACCCGTTACTGGTCGGATGGCAAAGGACATATCAGGCTCGCTGCCGTGCTGAGGAATTTATATTACCGCGACCTTATAACTGATAAAAACCGTTCGGAATTCGGTTGGGGATTGAATCTCGGAATCTCGTCGCCTCTCCCCGACAGGTTTAAATTGTACGGACAGGCTGTGTACGGTAACGGAGTCGCGCAGTTCATACAGGACTTGAATGGCAACGGTTATGATCTGGTTGTGGACGACCGGTCTCCTGGCAGGATGCAGACCCTCAGGACATTCGGATGGTTCGGGGCGTTGCAGTATAATTTTACAGACAAATGGTTCTGCTCCGGAACTTACGGACACGTCCGTGTTTACGGACGCGCCGGATTTAATTCGCCGGACAGCTACCGCCTCACCGATTACGTAGCGGTAAACACCTTTTATAATATTCTCCCCTCCTGTCAATTGGCGCTCGAATATCTTCACGGACGAAAAAAGAATTTCAACGGCGACAGCGGTCTGGCTAACAGAATATATGCAATGATTCAGTATAACTTCTAATTACAATATTAAACATGCGGTATCGGAAAGATATACTGATATTTGATATATTATGTTAATATCGACGTGCCTCAATCTGATAAGTGGCCAAGAAAGTTTGGGCTTATCACTCGGTTTTCCATATATTTGTAAAAAATTGACGAATGTTAATCGCGAGACAGAAAAGAAAAGAAAATATAGCCGAATATATCATATACCTTTGGCAGTTGGAAGATATTCTCCGTGCCCTCAAATTCAGCCCGGAAGCTGTTTATTCACAGTTAGTCGAGAAACAACAGATATCCGATCAGGAAAAAATGGATGTGTTCTTCTGGTATCAGGACATGATAAATCTTTTGAGGAGCGAAGGCAAGGAAGAGCACGGGCATCTCGATCATACGCTTCATCTGGTTAAAGATTTAAATGAACTTCATGAATCTTTGCTCAAGGTCCCGGCAGGAGAAGAGTACCGCAGAATATTTGCTCCGCTCGCTGCCGAGCTTCCGCAGATAAGATCCCGTATGGATAAAATTGATATGAGCGATATAGAGTTGTGCCTGCGTGCGCTGTATGCAGTGATTTTATATCGGATTAAAGGGGATGAGGAGCATAAAACATTTGTGGACGACACTCTCGCTCTAATATCGCCAGTTATCGCTCAGCTTTCTAAAATTCACAAAGAGATCGAAGAAGGCAAATTCGATCTGTATAAAAACATTGAACAAAAATAATATTAACCATGATACAACAGGAAAAAATATCCGAACTTGTAAGGCGCCGGGATGCGTTGAGGAGGTATCTTTGACATCGATAATCAACGAATAATTTTAGAAGAGGAAGAGTCGAAAACACAGGCGCCGGACTTTTGGGACGATCCGAAAAAAGCCGAGGCACAGCTTAAAAAAAATGCCTCGATAAAATCGTGGATCGAACGTTACGACGAGATAGACACACTCATGGGAGATCTCGAACTCATGCCTGAATTTATAAAGGAAGGACTCGCTGGGGAGTCGGAGGTAGATGAAATTTATAAGAAAGTTCTCGACAAAATAGAAGATTTAGAGTTGCGGAACATGCTCCGCAGTGAGGAGGACAGGCTCGGAGCCATACTCGAAATAAATTCAGGCGCGGGGGGTACCGAGAGCCTCGACTGGGCCTCGATGCTTCTCCGTATGTATATGCGGTGGGGCGAAATCAATGGATGGCAGGTTAAAGTTATAGATATACAGGAAGGAGAAGAAGCAGGGGTAAAATCAGCGACCATAGAATTAGTAGGTGAATTTGCTTACGGATTTCTGAAGAGTGAGAACGGGGTTCACCGCCTCGTGAGACTGTCACCGTTCGATTCCAGCAACCGCCGGCATACGACGTTTGCGTCTGTGTTCATCTCTCCCGCCGTGGACGATACTATTGAAATTATTATAAATCCTGCCGATATAGAGTGGGATACATACCGTTCCGGAGGGGCCGGCGGACAGAATGTAAATAAGGTGGAGACCGGAGTCCGTTTGAAGCATAAACCGTCCGGAATCGTAATCGAAAATACAGAGACGCGCTCTCAGTTAATGAACAAAGAGAATGCGGTAAGGATTCTTAAATCCAAGCTCTATCAGAAGGAACTTGAGAAGAGGATGGAGCTCCAAAACGAACTCGAAGGACAGAAGAAAAAAATCGAATGGGGATCGCAGATTCGCAGTTATGTGATGCACCCTTATAAAATGGTAAAAGACCACAGAACGTCATGCGAGACTTCGTCCGTGCAGGATGTTCTCGATGGTAATTTAGGAGAATTCGTCAAGAGCTTCCTTATGGAATTCGGCAAAGCTCTTTGACTTAACGAAGAATTAAAGCAGGGAAATTAAGCCTGCCGTTATAGTAAATCTTACTGTTATGCATAGCAGTATTAAGATTGATATTATTTAATAAAAAAAGGGTGCTGTTAGCACCCTTAATCTATATCGTGGTTTTTTCTTCTCTTCTTGCTCCGTTTTTTATTTTTTCTTCTGCGAATGCGGTCATTGAATACGGTAAATGCGGAATACGCTTGTTGTCCGAATGCGATAGCGCTGTCGATTTTACCCCAGAACGAACTGATTCGGAACATGTTGCCGATGGTCTCCGAGTTAACGTCAATGCGGGTAGCTGTGGCAGTAAGATCCTCGGACACCCTCTTGCGTTCTACTTGGAGGTCTGATAAACTCCTTATGCTTGCGAAGTTTACACGTTCGTTTTTTCTCATTTCTGCCTGAAGTTATTTAATATATCGGTAATCATGTCGCTGAACATACGAACAATACTGCCGGCAAACAGACGTTTGCGCAGTAAATAAACTGTGAGGGCGATTATAAGAAATACGCCTCCCAATAATAACGAAGCTAAGATGAACGAACCGAGAAGCTCGGTCAGCCACCATACAAGAGCCGCAGAGAAGAAAATTGCGGCAAGGATCAAAAATATCACAAAAACAAAGACACTGAAAATGGTGCTTGCCATTTTCGATGAATTTTCAATAATACTCAGAGTTAAACTCTCGATCTTGAGGTTTAATAACTCGAAAAAATCGGTAAAGAACTGTTTTATTACGCTGCCTTTGTTTTCTTCCATAATGATACTATTCGATTATGTCCTGAATCTCCTGAGGAAGATCGCGTTTGCATTTTTTGATGGAACGCATGATCATTTCCTGCTCCTTATCCATCATGTCTTTAAGTTTTCTACGGGTTTTGCGTCCTTTTTCAGGTGCAAATAAAAGTGCGAGCGCTGTTCCTAATGCAGCACCGCTAACGAATGCTAAGAATGAATGACCTTTCATAATTTTTCTTTTAAATTGTTATACAAGCTGTTTATTTTCAAGTATGCAACGTCATGCAATAATCAGTCCATTCTCCAAATGAATCATTATCCCGAGACACTGCATTCTATTCCTGTCTCCCTTACTTTCTCCGCTATAAGATTCAACTCCTCGATGCTTACCTTGTGGAGGTTCTTCGCCGGAGTTTCACGGTCTATCGTGTAAATCATGACCTGTTCCGGACCGATCTCTCTAAGGAGTCCAAGCCAAGCGCTTACCTCTTCTTCAGAGGTGTTATCTACTCTCTCGCCTTTATATTCTCCCCTGAGGAACATAGTCTGTATTATCAGTCTGCCGTGAAATTTTTTCATATTCTCCACGGTATCCCGTAAACTGTACCCCCCTGAAGGATCGTCGATTAATCTTACAGTATTCTCGAATGCGGAATCGAGTTTAAGTATATTGCGGTCTACTTTGTTTAACGCGTTCCGGACAGTTTCATTGCCTATCATAGTCGCATTGCTTAGAACGGCGATCTTTGCCGAAGGGGCCAGCCTGTCGCGTATCTCTACGGTGTCGTCTATCACTCCTGCAAAATCGGGATGAATTGTAGGTTCTCCGTTCCCTGCGAAGGTAATTACGTCCGGAAGAACCCCCTCGGACCGCATCTCCATAAGTTTGTTTTCAAGCACCTCTTTTACAGTATCTCTCGGAGTAAAGCGAGACTTCGTTCCGCTCTTGGCCCATCCGCATTCACAATATATGCAGTTGAAAGAACATAATTTATTGTCCGTAGGCAATAAATTGATACCCAGCGAAATGCCGAGACGGCGACTCTTAACCGGTCCGAAAATTACGGAACCGAACAGCGATGTTCCCATAACATCAATATTACATTTACGAATTTAAGGAATTAAAAGGTAAAATACTAATTTACCCGCATAATTCTTTAATATGGACCGCGATTTTTTCCATAAGCCATTTAGGAGTCGATGTGGCCCCGCATATCCCTACGGACGAGCAATTTTCGAACCACTCCGGAAGTATCTCCGATTCGTCCTCGACTTTGTAGGAACGTGGATTGACACCTGCGCATGTCTCGAACAAAGCCTGTCCGTTCGAACTTTTTTTCCCGCTGACGAATATCACCACGTCATAGTTTGCTGCAAATTTTTTCAGATGAGGGTTGCGGTCAGATACATTCCTGCAGATTGTATCCCGCACCGTGACAGTGCTTTGCGACCGTTTAATTATCTCTTCTTTGATGGTGCTGAATAGTTCGAGGCTCTGGGTGGTTTGAGATAAAAGATAGACAGGGCGTGTAAAATCGACTGCATCGATATCTTCGATATTCTCTACCACAAGGGCGTCTTCCCCCACCTGTCCGGTCAAGCCGACAACCTCGGCATGTCCTTTTTTTCCGAGTATAACCACCTGTCCGCCCGATTCCTGCATCTTGCGGTGCGCCCCGATTGTTTTTTTCTGGAGTCCTGCCACTACCGGGCATGTTGCGTCGATAAGTCTAATTCCGTACTCTTCCGCAAGACGGTAGGTTGCCGGAGGCTCTCCATGGGCACGAATGAGAACTGTCTCGCCGGCTATCGATGAAAAAATATCACGAGACCCGATGAACCCCAATCCGAGACTCTCTAACCTCGATACCTCTACGCGGTTATGGACTATATCTCCGAGACAGAAAATTTTCAAGCCTTGTTCGAGGCAGATCTCCGCCTGCGATATCGCATTGACAACTCCGAAACAGAATCCCGATTTTTCGTCTATCTCGATCCTCATTTTATCAACTTATCTATTTTCTCCGAGACCCACAACATCTGCTGTTCGAGGCTCATCCTGCTGTTGTCCAGCAAAAGGGCATCCTCCGCCTTCTTCAGCGGACCGACAGTTCTCGTTATATCCGCATTGTCGCGCTTGAGAATATTCTGCGTTATCTCTTCGAGCGAGACTTTTTTTCCCGCTTGAGATAATTCTCTATACCTCCTCATTGCACGAATTTCAGGGTCTGCCGTCATGAAAATTTTAAGATCCGCATCAGGGAACACAACCGTCCCGATGTCGCGTCCGTCCATAACGATTCCCTTATCTCTGCCCATCTCCCGCTGGAGTGCGACCAGGCGTTCGCGCACTTGCGGTATACTGCTCACGACCGCTACCTTGTCGGAGACATCCACACTCCTTATCTCCTCGTCTATTTTTACCCCGTTGAGGAATATACTGCTCGCCTCTGTCACAGGATCGTACCTGAATGTTATTTTGATATTGGGGAGATTCTCTATCAGTTTATCCTCATATACACTGCCGTGTGAATCTACAAGACCGTTCTGCATGGCATAATAAGTAACCGCACGGTACATTGCACCGGTGTCGATGAATATATAGCCGTATTTTTTCGCTATATTCTTTGCAAAGGAACTCTTACCCGAAGAGGAGTAACCGTCTATGGCTATTATTATTTTACGCATTTTTATGGTATTAAAGATATGTTTATAAATAAAGTCAGTATCGCCGCGATCCCCAGTCCGATTATTAACGCACCGGAAGCTTTGTTAATATATAACAAATGCCTCGGACGGAATTTTTTCCTCAGCAGACTCGTTAAAGACGTCAGTGTCATCCACCACAGAGATGCGCCTGCGAATACACCCGTTACGAGCATAATCCCTTCGATATGGCGCAGACCCTCCGTCGGTATGCTGAATGCGGCGAACAATGCCACAAACATAAATATAAAAGCCGGATTCGAGAGCGTTAAAAAAAATATCGAAATAAAATCTCCCCACAATCCTCCCTTCAGGGAGCGTATCTTCCTGATTTGTACTACGGTATTGCGTAAAAATATCCTCAGTCCTACGATAATAACGATACTCCCGCCTATTAATTTAAGATAAAATATGTTATCGTTTATAAAGGCTCCTACTACTCCGAGAAAGAACGCCGCGACGACTGCGAATATGAAATCCGCGCTTGCTGCGCCGAGTCCTGCTATTATTCCGCATTTATGGCTCTTACTGAGGGTCTTCTGTATGCACATTACTCCAACCGGACCTAACGGTATGGATGCTATGAAACCAATAATTGTCCCCGTAAATAATAAATCGAACCACATTCAACAATCACTCTAATAGCAAAAAATTATTTCACGAAGGTACGAAAACTGTTTTATAAATAATAACTGTTACTTTTACATAATATTTTTTCAGTTATGCAGAAGAAAATTCTTTACTGTTTCATATCGCTTATCTTGTTCTCGATACCGTGGTTCGGAGGACCCGGTTACTTCCTGTTCGGAGCATTCGTTCCGCTTCTTCTTATTCAGGAAGAATTTGCCGCACCGAAAAAAAAGGGAATTAAAGGCAGCTTCTTTTTGTATTACGCCTTGACGTTCCTCTGCTGGAATATCGTGAATGTATATTGGATAAAAAATGCCGTCTGGGTTGGTGCAATCGCCGCAATTATAATCAATACCATTCTGATGGCGGTGCCGTTCATGATATACCATTATGTCTGGAAGAGGGCAGGGCGTGCGCTCGCATACACTATTCTGGTAACCGGATGGATATCTGCTGAGTATGCTTATCTTCACGGGCAGATATCCTTCCCGTGGATTCTGTTAGGGAACGGATTCGCTAATAACGTCGGAATAATCCAGTGGTATGAATATACAGGATTGTTCGGAGGAGGCCTTTGGGTGCTGGTAATGAACCTGTTGATATTCGAGGCGGTAAAAAAATACCGCAGAGCGAAGAATATACGGCATTTTATACTGCCTGCCGCTGTGGCGGTAGTGCCGGTCATCGTCTCACTGATAATATATTATCGTTACAAAGAGACAGAGAATCCGATAACCGTAGAAGTTATCCAGCCAAATATCTTCGAAGAAGAGAAGTTCATGACCATGAGTCAGCGCGAACAGATAAAGACAATTCTGAATCTTGCCGGCAATGCTCCCGGGGATGTGGATTTTATCGTCACTCCGGAGACCTCCGTGGACAATGGAATCTGGGAGAACGATATTCTCCATGACCGGACTATTGCGCAGTTCAAAAGATTCCTGTTCGATAAGTATCCGAACGCTTCATTCGTACTCGGAGCTACTACGTATAGATGGTATAACGAAGAGGATAAGACGATAACAGCCCGTAAAAGAAAAAATTTCGATTATCCGTTGGACGCGTTCAATACCGCCTTATTTATCGACACCACCGATTTCATCGATATTTATCATAAATCAAAACTCGTCATCGGAGCTGAGACTATGCCGTTCTATGAAAATTTAAAATCACTCGAAAAATTCTCCCTCGACCTCGGAGGATTCACAGGACTTATGGGTAAAGGGCAGGAACGTTCGGTATTCGTTAAAAGCGAGGATAAGAAGATAGGGGTGGCGATCTGTTACGAATCCATATACGGGGAATATTGCAGCGAATATATCGAAAATGGCGCTGAAGCGTTATTCGTGATAACTAACGACAGTTGGTGGGGGAACACTGCAGGACACCGCCAGCACTTCTCGTTTGCCCGCCTGAGGGCGGTAGAGCTCCGCCGTTCGATAGCGCGGAGCGCGAACACCGGAATCTCAGGATTTATAAACCAGCGCGGAGATGTGATCTCGCGGACAAAATGGAACGAGCGGACTTCACAGACCGGAGTGATAAATCTTAACGATAAAATTACCTTTTATGCTAAGTATGGAGATATGGCAGGACGGTTATGCGGATACGTCTTCCTGTTATCTGCTCTCTACTATATCGCGTATATCCGACGGAAGAAGGATCATGTGGTCGATTGATAACCGGATTTAAGAATTCCGTAATTTCAGACGCGGGTTTACAGGCGTTTTTAATTGCGATCGCGCAGTTAATTAGCGCTAATCAATTATAAATTTTTCTTGTGATGTAGTCAACTCATTCCACACACTATCTTCGGAACGGGAAATAATCACAAGGTTATTAGTTACAGACTCGATATATTTTTTACGCCTTCCCACGAAATAAAAGCTCTCGATCCGTACTTTGGCATCCGACATCCACTCCTCGTAAGGAATGGACTTCGTCCAGAATGACATAAGAACGGTATCGCCCTCATTGCGGTCGATCTCGTTCGAATATTTTTTCTTGTTCCGGAACCAGCGCAGATTCCTCTTCATTTCGCTGACATTGTCTCCTGCGCAGTCCACACTCATTGCCATCATCTCTTCACCTCCTTTGCCGACCATAGTAAATGTTACGCGCATGTGATCGTCATCGGTCAGACCGTCGAAAGGAATGACCATTACCGTCAGAAATTTGCAGCTGTCGCTCCCCTCTGTGTGGATAAGTTCCGTCCCTGCGTAATTTATGGTTGTGCGGTCGATATATTTTATTTTTTTAGCCTGAGTATAGTTAAACAGGGGCAGCAGGATTAAAAGGAACAAAAATTTTTTCATTGACAAAACGTTGAATAAGTGTAAAAGTATTAGTTACATTTTAAATACGGGCGAGTTCTTGTGATAGGAAGTTCGGCTAAAAGTATTAATTTTGTAATCGAAAAACAAGTAATTATGAATAGTTTCGGAAGAAAATTCCGTGTGTCGATCTTCGGTGAGTCGCATGGGATTATGGTAGGTGCGGTAATAGACGGATGCCCTCCGGGGATAGCCTTATCAGAGGTGGATATGCTGCCCGATCTCGCACGAAGGAAGAGCGGAGCCAAAGGCACTACTCCGAGAAAAGAGGCGGATGAACCGAGAATAATATCAGGTGTGTTCAACGGATATACTACCGGAGCTCCCATAACCGTAGTATTTGAAAATTCCAATACCCGTTCCGGAGACTATAAAAATCTTACCGTCCAGCCCCGTCCCGGACACGCAGACTGGGTCGCTCTTAAAAAATATAACGGTTTTAACGATTATAGAGGAGGGGGGCACTTCTCCGGACGTATAACTCTCGGACTCGTCGCTGCCGGAACTGTTGCGAAAAAAATTGCGGGCAATGCCGTGTTTAAATCCGATATCGTCGAACTCGGAGGAACACGAAACAAAGAGGAATTCGATTCCGTTATCGAATCCGCATTAAACCAGCACGATTCTGTGGGCGGTATTGTAGAGTGTACTATTACAGGATGCCCTGCCGGCGCAGGGGAGCCGTTCTTCGATTCCGTAGAATCCGTTATCAGCCACGCGGTATTCTCCGTTCCTGCTGTTAAGGGGGTAGAATTCGGAGCCGGATTCGAATCGGCACGCTTAAAAGGAAGCGAGAATAATGATAATATAATCGGAACGGACGGTGCCACTGAGACAAACAATGCGGGAGGCATCAACGGAGGCATAACCAACGGTAATCCGATAGTGTTCAGGGTAGCGGTTAAACCCACGCCCAGCATATCCCTTCCGCAAGATACCGTCAATATGGAGAGCGGCCGCCGCGAGGGACTTATCATAAAAGGGAAGCACGACGCATGCATAGCGCTGCGGATTCCTGTAATAATCGAGGCTGTTGCCGCAATAGCGATAGCCGATCTTACGTTATTATCCAAATAACAAATGCCATAAAAGGTTAATTTTGTTGTAATTAAATTAAAAATATATAACTTTGTCCGATATTTTGACGCAAGGAAATGAAGAAAAATAGAGAATACGTTGTGAATATCAATGGTTTAGCGTTGGGGCAGCATGAATATCTCTTCCATGTAGACCGTGGTTTATTCCAACTGTTCGAAAACTCCGAAGTGTCCGACGGTTCTGCCGAAGTAAACCTTATACTCGAAAAAAAATCCAATATGCTGGAGCTCGGTTTTTCGATAGGAGGGGAGGTTCAGGTGGAATGCGACAGATGTCTCGAACAATTTATGATTCCGGTGGATTATAAAGGAACCTTGCTCGTAAAATATTCGGAAAAGGAAAAAGAGAGCGACGGAGATGTCATATGGATAGCGCATAACGAGCATGAACTCGACCTGTCGCAATACATATATGAAAGCATCCTCCTCAGCCTTCCTTATCAGAGGGTTCACCCCGAAGATGAGAATGGAGTTCCGGAATGCGATCCGGAGATGCTCGGACGCTTCACTATAATAAGCGGAGAGGAATTTGACGAGATGTATCCTGAGACTGAGGAAGAAGGAAATTCCACATGGAAAAACGCCCTCGAAAGTTTGAAGGATAAAATTAACGAAGAAAATAGTAACGATAAATAATTTTTTAAAATGGCACATCCTAAACACAAGATCTCCAGCACAAGGAGAGATAAGAGAAGAACCCACTATAAAGCGGTTGCTCCTACTATTTCGTTATGCTCGAACTGCGGTTCAGCCGTTCTCTATCACAGAGTATGTCCTGACTGCGGATTTTATAGGGGAAAACAGGCTATCGCCGATAAAAAGGCTGAATAGTCTCAGTAAAATTAAAACCGGTAACGGATGAAAATCGGATTAGATGTAATGGGTGGCGATCATGCTCCCGAGGCTGCGGTCTTAGGGGCAATCGAAGCGTCCAGGGAGATAATGCCTCAAACCAGGATCGTGCTTTTCGGCGACCGGTCTCTTATCGAAGAGATACTGAAGCGGGAAAATCAAGACCCCGATACATTTGAAATAGTCCATACTACTGAAGTCATCGAGATGGGGGATAACCCTGCACTGACATTCGTTAAAAAACCGGATTCAAGCATATCAGTAGGTTTTAAATATTTACACGAGGGAAAAATTTCCGGCTTTGCAAGTGCGGGAAGTACCGGCGCTATGATGGTGGGCAGCATGTATACCGTTAAACCTATCGACGGTGTCGTGCGTCCTGCAATATCGACTATTATACCGACTGAGGAGGGTGAGAGTTCTCTCCTTCTGGATATAGGGCTCAACGTAGACTGTAAACCCGATGTGCTGTATCAGTACGGTATCATTGGCAGTGTTTATGCTAAGACGTTTCTGGAAATCGATAACCCCCGTGTCGCATTGCTGAATATCGGAGAGGAGCCCGAAAAAGGAAATCTGATGACCAAATCCGCGTATGAACTTATGCAGGGGTCGTCCGAATTTAATTTTGTGGGGAATATCGAGGCCAAATATTTATTCAGCAAAAAAATTGCCGATGTGATCGTCTGCGACGGTTTTATTGGCAATACTATTTTAAAACAAACGGAAGGATTTTTCCGAATATTAAAAAAACAAGGTATCTCTTCTCCGTTTGTGGACAGTCTCGACGATGAAGTCGTCGGAGGAACTCCGGTACTGGGAATCAATGCCACTGTTATTATAGGCCACGGATGTTCCGGGCCGGTAGCAATTAAAAATATGCTCCTTCAGACCGAGAAATCAGTCGAAGCCGGTTTGGTGGAAAAATTAAGAGAATCTTTCAAATAATGAATAAAATCACTGCAGCAATAACCGGTGTAGGAGGGTATCTTCCGGATTATATTCTGGATAATTTCGAGTTGAGCCGTATGGTCGACACTACCGACGAATGGATAATGAGCCGCATCGGTATCAAAACAAGGCATATTTTAAAAGGCGAAGGAGTAGGTACTTCCTATATGGGAGAGAAGGCCGTAAAAGAACTTCTGGAGAAAACCAATACCAATCCGGACGAGATTCAGCTTGTAATCTGTGCGACCGTTACTCCGGATATGCTATTCCCGTCGACCGCTAATCTTATAAGCTATAAAGCAGGGATAAATAATGCCTTTGCGTTCGATATGTCTGCTGCGTGCAGCGGATTTCTGTTCGCATTACAGACAGGCGCCAAATATATCGAGAGCGGATACAAAAAAGTTATCGTGGTCGGTGCGGATAAAATGTCTTCTATCGTGGATTACGAGGACAGATCGACCTGCCCCATATTCGGCGACGGAGCAGGCGCTGTTCTGTTAGAGCCTAATACGGAAGGATTGGGGCTTCAGGATTCCATTCTTCAATCGGACGGTGGAGGCAGTATACACCTTCACATGAAGGCAGGCGGTTCTGCTTATCCTGCAACTGTGGAGACGGTCACGAAAAAATGGCATTATATATATCAGGAAGGTCAGGCGGTATTCAAAGCTGCGGTATCGCACATGGCCGACACCGCCGTAGAGCTTATGGCTAAAAACAATCTTACCGCTGAAGATATCAGCTATCTTGTCCCTCATCAGGCCAACCTCCGCATTATCGATGCAACGGCTAACCGTATGGGCATAGACAGGGAGAAATGTATGATAAATATCGATAAGTACGGTAATACGACAGGCGCTACGCTGCCGTTATGCCTAAGGGATTATGAAACGCGCCTGAAAAAAGGAGACAATCTTATACTTGCGGCATTCGGAGGCGGATACACTTGGGGAGCAATATATATCAAGTGGGCCTAGGACGGTGCTACTATGGCAAGATAATTTTTCAATTCGGAACATTATTATTATCTTCGCCGCGCTAAGGTCTCATAGTTCAAGGGATAGAACGGAAGTTTCCTAAACTTTAAATCCAGGTTCGAGTCCTGGTGAGACCACTATTAAGGGGTATATTAATAATATACCTCTTTTTATTTAAAATTAAGTCTGAAAATGGGTAATTTTGTGAAAATTTTGAGAAGTGTCCCAATATCTTGATAACCTTAACGACGTCCAGAGAGAGGCAGCGATGAAAATCGAAGGTCCTTCGCTCATTGTGGCCGGAGCGGGCTCGGGTAAGACCCGGGTTCTAACCTATCGTATCGCCCATATGCTGGAGACCGGAATCCGCTCCTATAATATCCTTGCCCTTACTTTTACCAATAAGGCCGCCCGTGAGATGAAAGAGCGTATAAATAATATTGTTTCTCCGGATAAAACACGCTACTTGTGGATGGGGACGTTCCACTCCGTATTTGCGCGCATTCTTCGCGGCGAAGCGGATAAGTTAGGATATCCGCAGACGTTTACCATATACGACACTGCGGACAGCAGAAATGTTATTAGAGCGATAATTAAGGAGATGAATCTGAATGAGGATTATTATAAACCTAACGACATCTATTCGAGAATATCTCTTGCCAAAAATAATCTTATCACTGCGGATTCTTACGAATCGAATGCGGTACTTGTGGCCGAGGACAGGGAGCGCCGCCGTCCGCAGTTTGCGGAAATATATAAAAAATATACCCGCAAATGCCGCGAGTACGGAGCCATGAACTTCGACGATCTGCTGCTGAATATGAATATATTGTTCAGAGACTTCCCGGACGTACTCGAACATTACCGTAACGTATTCAGATATGTTCTTGTAGACGAGTATCAGGATACGAATATGGCGCAGTATTTAATTATTAAAAAAATCGCCGAGGGACATAAGAATATTTGTGTGGTCGGGGACGACGCCCAGAGTATATACTCGTTCCGCGGAGCAAAGATTGAGAATATTCTACGATTCCAGAAGGATTATCCGGAAGCCCGTCTGTTCAAACTCGAACAGAATTACCGATCTACGCAGAATATTGTAAATGCTGCTAACAGCATCATAGAAAAAAATAAACGTCAGATAAAAAAGCGTTCGTTCTCTTCGAATGAGGAGGGTGATAAGATCCGGATTTTCAAGGCATTCACGGATAAGGAAGAGGCGATGATCGTCGCCGGGAATATTCAGTCTCTCATTTATGAAAACAAGGCTGCCTACGGAGATATCGCTGTCCTATACCGTACCAATGCCCAGTCCCGTGCGCTGGAAGAATCTCTGAGGCGCAGGAATATTCCATACCGCATCTACGGAGGACAGTCATTCTATCAGCGTAAGGAGATTAAGGATATTCTTGCTTATATCAGACTTATAGTAAACTCCAAGGACGATGAGGCCCTGAGGCGTATTATAAATTATCCTGCCCGCGGAATAGGGGACGTGACAATAGGAAAAATCGCTGAAGCTGCCGTTCAACACGGACTAAGCATGTGGGATGTGGTGTCGATGGTTGCTCCGGAACAAATGGGATTGAGAGGTGGTGCTGTGAAGAAAATAAAGGATTTTACCGAGATGATAGGGCAGCTGCGGAACAAAGTCGCTGTCACGCCCGCTTACGAACTCGGATTCGAGATCGCATCGCGTTCGGGCATAATCGGAACATTCAAGATGCAGCAGACGCCGGAATCCATCAGTGTGCTTGAAAATATCGACGAGTTGCTCAATTCGATAGCGTCGTTTGTGGAATCTGTGAAAGCGGAGGATCCCGACAGGGATCTTGTTACCATCGACGAATGGCTTCAGAATGTAGCGCTGCTTACCGATATGGATACTGAGACCGCAGATGGAAGCCATGTAACACTTATGACCGTACATTCCGCTAAGGGGTTGGAGTTCGGACACGTGCACATTGTAGGTATGGAAGAGAATCTCTTCCCCAGCCAGATGTGCAGCGATTCTCTCGAAGGGCTTGAAGAAGAAAGGCGTTTGTTCTACGTAGCCTTAACGAGAGCCAAACAGGCCGCATATCTTACTTTCTCGGATACCAGATTCAGATGGGGAAATGTTACTTCGAACCGTCCGAGCCGATTCTTGGGCAATATATCTCCGGAATACATGGAACTTATGTTCGATCCGGAAGAGAGGGAGAGAACGGATGGTCCGGATAGTTTAGGGAATGTTAGTATAGAGCGGAAGCGGTTCGAAAGAACCTCCGTGAAGTCTGCCGCAGCCCAGAACCCTGTAAAAACAACCGTATTGACCGATAAATTCAGAAGTATAGGCAAGAGGCCGTCGGACAATAACAGTGATTCCGAGGTAAAATCTTCCGGAACCATAGACGACATAACTGTCGGAGCCGTAGTATCCCACGACAAGTTCGGAAAGGGAGTAGTCTCCGAGTTGGAAAATACACAAAACGGATTAAAAGTTAAGGTAGATTTTAGCGATGCGGGATCTAAAACCCTACTTCTGAAATATGCAAAATTAACTGTGATTAAAAGTTAAGATGAGTTTCTTTAAATTTGTTTTATTGGAAACTTTTATTAAATTTAACCATTCATTTTCCTTAAAACAACTAACTAAAAACTTAACTTGAACTAACTTAATTAAGGGCTTCCGGAAACGGAAGCCCTTGTTATTTAGGCATTTATATTTTCACAGATAGTTCTTCTCCGATAGTTGCACAGGCATTTTATCATATAAGAGTGTCAAAAATCAAAACTCTTATTTTGTGTAATACCGGTCCTTAAAGCCATTTGTGTTTTATAACATAACTTTATTTTGTGAGGGCCTGTTCAATATCTGCAATAATATCTTCAGCGTCCTCGATCCCTACCGACAGCCTTATTAAATCCGGAGCTACCCCCGCTTCGATAAGCTGTTCTTCTGATAATTGGCGGTGTGTGTGGCTCGCAGGGTGAAGCACACACGTTCTCGCATCCGCTACATGGGTTACGATCGCAGCCAGTTTTAAATTGTCCATGAATTTTATCGATTCGTCCCTTCCGCCCTTCAAACCGAACGATAATACTCCGCAGGAGCCGTGAGGAAGATATTTCTGTCCGAGTGTGTAGTATTTATCATTTTTAAGGCCGGGGTATTTAACCCATGCGATTTTAGGGTGGGCGTCGAGATATTCCGCTACCTTCTGCGCGTTTTCGCAGTGTCTTGGCATACGCAGATGGAGCGTCTCCAGACCCATATTGAGAAGAAATGCGTTGTGAGGTGCCTGAATGGCTCCGAGGTCGCGCATAAGCTGTGCAGTAGCCTTAGTTATGTATGCTCCTTTACCGAATGCCTTCGTGTATGTCAATCCGTGGTATGATTCGTCTGGTTCGGTAAGCCCCGGAAATTTGTCCGCGTAATTATCCCAGTCGAAATTACCGCTGTCTACGATCGCACCTCCGACGTTCGTCGCATGGCCGTCCATATATTTGGTTGTGGAGTGAGTGACGATGTCAGCGCCCCATTCGAATGGACGGCAGTTTATGGGTGTTGCGAATGTATTGTCCACGATAAGCGGTACACCATGGCTATGAGCGATATTCGCAAACTTCTCGATATCGAGAACCGCGATACCCGGATTGCCTATGATCTCTCCGAATAAGGCTTTGGTGTTAGGACGGAAGGCTTTGGATATCTCGTCTGCGCTCGCATCCTGATCTATAAATGTGGTCTCGATGCCTAATTTTTTCAGTGTTACAGCGAAGAGATTATAGGTTCCTCCGTATATAGCGGCAGCGCTGACAATATGATCCCCTGACGAACAGATATTGAATATGGCATAAAAATTCGCCGATTGTCCGGAGGAGGTAAGCATGCCTGCCGCACCCCCTTCGAGTGCGGTTATTTTTGCCGCTACTGCGTCATTCGTAGGATTTTGCAGCCGTGTATAAAAATATCCGCTCTCTTCCAGATCGAATAGTTTTGCCATCTGCTCGCTCGTATCGTATTTGAACGTTGTGCTTTGGATTATAGGCAGAACGCGCGGTTCCCCCTTCTTAGGCGTCCATCCAGCCTGTACGCATAAAGTTCCTTGTTTCAGTTTCTTCTCCATTCCGTCAGATTTTATAAAAAATATAATAAAGTCCGGGCGGCAAATCCAAATTTCTTTGAGAATTTAATCCCGGATTACACTTCTATTCTTTCAAAAATATATAAAAAATTTGTGAAGCACTAAAACCAGCTTAGTAATTAAAACGAATAATTTAATCCTATTCTTGAACGTATACCTTGTGGGCAAGCGACCGCATTTCCAGCGCTGCGAGAAGAAAATAGATGCCTGTTAATATCCACAGCATCATGTATTCCGGGAAGACTTCGCGCAGGGTCGCTCCTGCGGATTGTATGCGGATAAATCCGTTTATGGCATTACTGCTCGGAATTATTTTGCCGAGTTCGTATAGCCATTCAGGCATAGCCTCGCGCGGAACGGAAATTCCGCTTATCATAAGAAGTGGTATGGAGGTAAAGAGGATAAGTATTATTGAATTCTCCCTTCTTACCAGCACCGAAGATATGGCAAGTCCGAGAAATATAACCGATAACAGGTATGGCAGCAAGAACATTGCGATATCCCCGAAATGCCCGTTCATAGGGAAATGGAACAACTTATATTGGAATCCGAATACGAACAGCATTACCGCTGCTCCGGAGAGAAAATATGCCGCAGTTTTGCCGAACAATATCGGAAGCGCGGAGAGATATTCGCGTTCCTCCGGAATGAGCTTGCGGTAAAGATTTTTTTCACGCCAGGTTCCCCCAATCATTCCTATACCGATTAACAGGGTCTGTTGAATTATGAGAATAAGTATTGCAGGCATTGCAAACGATCCGTACCCCAGATACGGATTGAATGTCGATTGAATGCCCGGGATCACCGGATTGGACACCGCAAGAGCCTGTTCCATGCCCGCTCCCTTCTGCATCAGCCTCAGAGCCTTGATCTGTGCATTGTTGTACAGCACGGTGTTTGTCAGGTCGTTAAGTACCTGTTTGTAAATCAGAAGATAGCTTCCGTCAGCGTAGATTACGACGTCTGTCGTGATTCCGCTGTAAATATCCTTGGCAAAATCGTGGGGAATCACGATTATTCCGTACACTTTGCGAGCGAGGAATAAATCCTTCGCTTCGTCGAGGCTCGGTGCGGCATAAGCGACGTCGATATTTGGAGTAGCGTCGAGCTTCCGTATGAATTCTCTGCTCTCCTGCGTATTGTCGTTGTTCACGACCGCTACCGGAACGTCGCGCAGTACCTCGGTACTGTATGCGAACGAATATACGGTTGAATAAATTATAACCGCCCCGAACATTATAAGTATTACGCCGGAGTCCGAGAAAATATATTTTATCTCAGTCCGGAATATCGAGAAGAACTCTCTCAAACGCTGTCTCGCGGATCTTTTTTCCATCACATTCTCCCCCAGTATTTTGCGTCCGTGCACATCTTCTTCAGGCGGGGAAGAAGAGGCAGCGGAAGAATTATGAATATCATAAAATACAACAGTTGCGCAACCGTGTCGTGAGCAGGAGCTCCCCGTACAGCCTGATCCACGAAAATACGCATATAATAGGTCATAGGGAAGATATAGGACAGTACCTGTAAAAGAGGGTTCATCGCCATAAGCGGGAATGTATAGCCTGACAGCGTGAATGCGAACACCGAGTAACCGCCGCCTAAGGACAACGACATTCTAAGATTGCCTGATAGCGACACAATTAGTACACCGAGACTCTGGTATGCCATTACAAACAGTATATTGGAGATAAAAATAAGCGTGCGGTTGCCGTTAAGCGGTACTCCGACAAATTTAAAAAGAACGAGGTCCGCCAGGGTAAAGAGCAGGATAAAACTTACGGTATATGGTAGAGCCTTGCCCGCAAACGCATAAAATATATCTCCTCCTGCCGTAGAGAGCCACTCCGGAGCCGTTCCGTTCTTGAATTCGCTTCCGAAGGTCACAACCGTTGTCAGAAGGATGAAGATGAGCATCATCATGGGGAAGAATATCGGAAGAAGATAATAAGAGTAGCTCGAATAAGGGTTGAAGAGGATATGTCTTTCGAAATTTACAGGCATGGCCGCCTGATATGCCTCTGCCTCCGAGAGGCCCTGGCTCATCAGCGTATTGACCTGGATCCCTGTCGAGAAGCTTATTATCGCCGTACTGAGATCTCTCTGGATAAGTCCGTTCTTGGTTATATTCAGTCCGCTGATAAATACCGGTATTGTAACAGGCGTCGTGCTGTAAATATTTTTTTCCGTATCCCTGGGAATGATAAAAATTGCATCCGCAACTCCGCGCCGGACCATATCTTCCGCCTCCTCGGTGCTCTTAGGCATATAAGCGATGCTGACGCTCGGAACCGCGTCTATCAGCCTTATTAACTGACGCGACAGGTTGGAATCATCGAGATCGACAAGTGCGATCGGGAGGCTGTTCGGAACCCCGGTTTTGAATAAGAGCAGGAAATATACGATCGCGAGGACCGGAAGTCCCAGCGCAAGCGCGATGAAGGTGCGGCTGTATTTAACGAGCCCGAGTTCCCTGTATATTACCTTAAGAATTTTTCTCATTCCCGGATAATGGTGTTATAATTCGTCCCAGTTCACAATCACGGTCATCCCCGGACGGAGGCCGTCCGCGTTCTCCGGAACAGCCCTCACTTCGAATGTGCGTATATCGAATCCCCCCTTGGTTCGTGTAGCGCTCCATGTCGCATAATCCGCCTGTACACTGATATAATTCACCTTCATTGTTACGTTGCGGTCGAGCGCCGTCACGTGAGCCGTCAGCACGGTTCCCATCTGTATCTTTGGCAGAAGATCCTCTTTGATATTGAACGATACCCACATATCGCTGTAATCCAGAAGGGTGATTATAGGGTATCCGGAACCGATAAGTTCCCCCTGTTCCGCTATGATGCTGCCTATCTCCGCGTCGAACGGAGCATATTGGTGTGAGTCCGCGATATAGGATTCTACTTCGTCCACAGCTCCCGACGCTTGATCTACAAGTGCTCCGGCCGCTGCCTTGTCCTCTCGCCGCGCTCCGTCCATCACCATCTCGTACTGTGAACGTGCCGCCGCCGTACTCGATTGTGCCGCTTTGAACGCTGCTTCCGCTTCGTCCAATGCCTGTTTGGCTACCACGCCTTCGGCATAGAGGTTCTGAGCTCTGGTGTAAGATTTTTGTGCGAGTTCGAGGCTGGCCTGTGCTGTCTGCCAGAGGTTGTATGCCGCTTCGATCTCTTCCGGACGCGCTCCGTTGTCAGCCTTCTGCTGTTGTGCCACCGCCGCGCTTCGTGCAGCTTCAGCCTGCCGGAACTTCGCATCGACTTCCGGAGTGCTCATCACGAATAACAACTGTCCCTTGTATACATACTGTCCTTCCTTGACGGGGAGAGAATCTACACGTCCCGATAGCTTGGAGGATACCTTCACACTCTTCACCACGACCTCGCCCTGAATATAGACAGGTTCTGGTTTTATGGTGTACCATATCATCAGAAGCACCACGAAGATTATCGCGAGAGTCACTAATGTTCCGGTTATAATGCTGTTTCTTTTCATATTGTGATTTTTTACGTTATTCGAAATTTATCGGAGTTATATTTTTTGCGGAGTAGTAGACCGGGAAATTGAAGCTGACCCCGCATGCTTGGAGTAGTTTGGCGAGCTGCAGATCGAATTCGTAGGCTGCCTGAAGCCTCTCGGTCTGCGATTTGGCGAGATTGAGGCGTGCGTCCACAACCTCGGTGGATGTGGCGACCCCTTCGCGGAACGCGATCTCCTGTATTCTGAGATATTCTTTTGCAAAATTTATAGAGGATTCTGTTGCAGTTGCCTGTTCTGCGTAGGACATCATATCGTTGTAGGTTTTTTCCACGAGGGTAAGGATATCCGCCTTCGCCTTATCGTGAATTGCCCGTACCTGATTTACCTGACTTTTAGCAGCCCTGAACTTGTTCTCCCTGCTGAGTCCGTCGAATATCTTTATTTGGACTCCCGCACCGACAACCCAGTTCGGAAGACCCTTGATCATGTTGTAGTTGTAGATGTCGTATTCCCCCAGAATTGCTACCTCGGGCATAAAATCAGCACGCTGTACTTTAACATTCTCCTTCGCGAGCCGTTCTTTTAACTCGACCTGTTTGAGCTGCGGGTTGTTGTCGAGGGCTAAATTTTTAAAATATTCCACATCTTCCATATTATCGACGATGAACATCGCCGTTACCGGAGCGTAATTATTCTCGGTGCTCAGAGTGTTCGACAACGCGCTGTTTATGGTCATAACATCCCGGATCGACTTCTGGAGTTCCTTACGGGCATCCGCAACCTGTATCTCTGCGTAAAGTCTGACAGCTCTCGGAACCTCCCCGTTCTCCTCCAGTATTATCGCGTCGTTTAAATGCTGCTCCATTCCGCTGAGAACGTCCTGTCTGACTTCTACCACCTGTCTCGCCAGCGATAACCCGAAGTACCTCTCCACGAGTTCGCTTATAAGCGCATTCGTGGTTTGGTTGTCCGCTTCTTGAGCTTCTTCCACTTCGAGCTGTGCCGCACGGTTAGCCGCATTGATCTTGCCACCGACGAAGATCGGCATTGTTGCGGTTGCCCCAATGAAGGCAAAATTCTGTTCTATAAGGTTTATCTTCCAATCTTGTGCGAGCGCCTGAGTCACCACATTACCCAAAGGAACGGAGATTTCAGATGGAAGAAGAGTCCCGAGATCACCTGCTATCGCACCGAGCGGTTGTTTGTATTTATTGAAATTAAGATCTATGTCGTCGGACAGGTGGACATAAGCTCCGGCAACGTTAATCGTGGGAAGTCGGAGTCCGAATGCCGCTCTCTTCTGATATTCCGCTGCCTCCTCCTCGCAGTATATGGCCGAAATCTGCGGATTCTCCGTAGTGGCTATATATAGGGCCTCTTCAAAGCTTATCACCCTCGCTTCCTGCGCGATCATAAGCGAGGGGGATAATGACAGCATTATAAAAAATATAAATTTTTTCATATTCTGAATTTATTTTATCGCCGCAAGGCATAAAGAAGTTAATTTTTTTATTGTTTCGTTCTTTTCGGTTTTGTTTCCGAAAATATCCCGCAGTTCCATTCCGATGTATTGCAGGGGAACACAGATAAGGATTATATACATATCTCCCGGAGCAATCTCTTTGGTAATGATACCGGTATCGTTCCCCTTGCGTATTATTTTACTGCAAAACTCCTCCAACCTTGCTGTGAGTTTATCCGGGAAACTGTATGAAAAATCGTTTTGGAGGCTTAGTATAAATTTTATTTTATCACTGTTTTTTTCCGCGGTCTCGAACAGATACATTATAAAATCGTTTATCAATTTCTCCGGAACCGACCCGGAGTTTATCAGTTCCTCTATCTTATCGCTTATTATGTCGAGGGTCTTCTCAAGTATGTCGTTAATGAGCTCGTCTTTACCGGAATAATGGCGGTAAAGATATCCTGCGGATACGCCTGCATTACGCGCGATATCCGCAACGGAAGCGTTGCCGATTCCGTTGCGTCCTATGCAGTTGATCGCGGACTCTCTTATTCGCTCGATCTTAGTTTCGTCGATTATTTTGGACATTTAAAATAAATAATTTTACGGTACAAAAATAATGACAAAAAATGAATGAACAAATATTCATTCATTTTTAACGTATAATTAATAATTCGGAGTCTTAAAATTCACTAAAAATATCGTTCACAGACATTATTATGTTGCAAAAAATATATTCGATAGTTGTAAAAAGTCATAAAATAATTATTTTTGCCCAAACAGCTAATTAAACTATATTTAAACATTTACAATAAAAATTCATCACATGAAAAAGATGTTACTATTTCTTGTCTCTACCGCAGTTCTTTGCAGCTGTGGTGTTACGAAATCTCCTGTTCTCGGTCTGGCTTACACTGACGTAACGTCAGGTAAAGAAGTTACGAGCAATGAACTTGCAACCAGAGTAGGTAAATCGACTGCAACGGGAATTTTAGGTCTTGTCGCTACCGGTGACGCGAGCTATCAGACAGCTGCTAAAAACGCAGGAATTACTAAAATTACTCATGTCGATGAATATAATTATACCATACTCGGTATTTATACCAAATATGAAACCATTGTTTACGGTGAATAATCGGTAAAATCTCAGAAATATGACCGGAGTATCTGAAAACGATGCTCCGTTTTTGTAATAAATACTTTGGAATGAGAATATCTCTTTTATTTTTACTTATTATCGGCTGCTTATCGGGTTCTTCGCAGAAAATCAACCGCGATTATTCTTTTCTCAAGCAGCAGAATGGCAATTTATATTTTATCCATCCGATGAACGGATTTAAAAGCAGCGATAAGAATATAAAAAAGGACATGGAATACGATATGACATATCTCACCGCTACTGATTCCGTTTCTTTTATCTTTTCAGTTTATACATACGAGGTTGCCAAACTCGATTCTCTGAGAATTATAGATGTGAATGGAGCTGAAATTTACTCGACGGGGGTGGAGATGATATATGTCAAGCCGCGAAAAAAATATTGGATCCAGCGTGCAGGTATAACAGTACCTTACGAATTGCTGTCGGACCTATATAAGAAGGACGAGCCATATTCGATTGTATTGCATGGAGGGGAATCTGAGATAATATACAAGATGGCACAGGGTAAATGGAGGAGTCAATCCGATATGGTCAATAAAATATTCGACGTAATCGAATATAACCTGTAATTTTATTCCCGTCGCCGTACTTAGGGATTATTCCGTAAATAACGGAGTAATTCCCCTATATTGCGGAATTTAGTATTGTTAAGTCCAGAGAGTAACTCGAGACCGATATCACTCCCTTCGCAACGTATAATTAACTTATTCTCTGCATCTGCGTCTACGGCATATCCCACTCTCCCGAGTGCGTTTGTTAGTAATTTATTCAATTCCGGAGGAGATTCGAGTCGGATGGTGCCGATTGTTTCTGTTCCGAGGATTATCTTCGATTCTTCTAAATTGTATTCGAGAGGGCTTCCGCGCAACATGGAGTTTATGGTTCCGTTCAGAACCATGTCTTCGGGAGCTCCGTAACTCGCAATGCCGTCGCTGATAATGCAAACCGTATCCGCTAACCTCAATGCTATATTAAGGTCGTGCGTAGTAAAAATTATGGTTTTGCCCTCCTTATGGGACAGTTCTCTCAACAGCGAAGCGATCTCGTATTTATAAGGAATATCGAGGAATGCCGTAGGCTCGTCCAGAAGGATGATGTTCGTATCCTGAGCAAGCGCGCGAGCTATCATGATTCTTTGACGCTCGCCGTCGCTGAGGGTCGTTATATCCTTGTCGGCGAAGGAAGCCATTCCGACGAGCCCTATCGAGCGCATTACCGCCTCTTCGTCTTCCGCACTCAGCCTGCCTATCCAGTTGGTATACGGAGATCTTCCCATGCCGACCATGTCGTGTACTGTCAGATTTGTTATCTTCAACATCTCTGTCGAGACGTATGATGTTAGCGAGGCGAGTTCTCTTTTGGATATACCGTCCAGATCTCTGCCCAGAATATTAATAGTTCCTTTGTCCGGACGCAATAACCCCGCTATGGATCTAAGCAGTGTACTTTTGCCTACGCCGTTCCTTCCGAGTATTACGAATAACTCCCCGTGCGGAATCTCAATCCGCAGATTGTCATAAATTGTACGGACACCCCTCCTGCCGTCTTTGAACGACTGCGACAGTCCATCGATCCGTATGACCGTAGTCGGAAGCATTACGATATTTTTTTATTTTTGATTATTACATATATAACGACCGGTATTCCTACGAATGCGCTGACCGTATTTATAGGCATTATCATGTCTGTCCCAGGAAGCTGAGAGACTATGTCGCAGGCAAGCATTATAACCGATCCCGTCAATATGGACGCAGGCATAAGGATCCGGTGGTCCGCATTGGAGAATATAATTCGTGCTATATGGGGTACAGCTGTTCCGATAAAACCGATCGGACCGCAGAATGCCGTTACGGTTCCTGCGAGCAGCGTAGTACTTATAAATATCCCCGACCTGACCAAACCAATTCGCTGTCCCATAGTGCGTACGTAGTTATCACCGAGAAGCAGTATATTCAGAGGTTTTATAAGGACTACGGATACTATCAAGCCTGCTGCAACGCATACCGCCAATATTTTAAGTTGAAACAGCGATATATTACCCAGCGATCCCATGGTCCATACGACAAAGGATTTAAGGGAGGACTCGGTACTGAGATATTGCAGTACGTTCACCACTGCCGTAGCGCCGCTGCCTATCATCATCCCCAGGATCAATATCGCCATGATATCTTTAATTCTGAGCGATACTGCAAAAATTATGAGCAATATCGCCGCCGCCCCGATCCATGCCGCTCCGGCAATTCCGATGTTCCTCATAAGTTCGGAACCGAACGCAAATCCTGCAACAGGAATTCCGAGAAGAAATAAAGATACTCCGAGACTCGCTCCTGAACTGATTCCGAGGATATACGGACCTGCCAGGGGGTTGCGGAACAGTGTCTGCATTTGTAATCCGCTGGCGGACAGTGCTGCACCGCACAACACAGCCGTTATGGCTTTGGGAATCCGGAATGTGAAAATAAGCGTGGTGAATTTAGGGTCGGCATCCCTTCCCGAAATTACATAAATAAATTCCCTGACAGGTATCGACACCGAACCTAAAAGTATATCGACTATGAACAGACATAGCAGCAGCAGCGACATCCCTGTAAACAAGATTCTGGTATTTGTTCTTCCCTTAATCATCCTAATCGAGAGACTGCATTCCGACGGATGCGACCTTCTTAACTCTGTCGTATTCGTAAGGATTCAATTCGTGGAAAAAATAGTGGACAGGGTCGGCAATTGTATCCTTATACCGGATCTCGTAATGTAGGTGCGGGGCAAACGAGAGGCCTGTATTCCCGCTTGCCGCTATGATGTCGCCTCTCTTAACCCGGTAACCCGGACCCACGAATATTCTTGCAAGGTGATTGAACCGGGTGGTATAGCCATTCTCGTGATCTATTATGATAGATATACCCGATGTATTGGTGCGGCCGCCGGCCGATATGTTAGTAACAATTCCGTCTGCGGTAGCAAAGACCCGGGTCTCTTCCGGTACGGCATAATCCATTCCGTTGTGCATTACCAGAGTGCGGTAAAACGGATGTATACGTCTTCCGGTTGAAGTAGCAATCAGATTTAATTCTTTGTTAATTACGGGTTGTATCGATGGTATGCGGTTCATATCGTCCACGTGCAGCCCCACATATTTTAGAAGAGAGTCGAGTTTTTCTGTCAGAATGTTTACTTTACTTTCTACTGATTTTATTTTAGATTCGAACTCGTCTCCGAGTTCCGCATTGGTCTTCCTGAGTAAAGAATCGTATAACTGCAGCCGGTCTTCGGATTCCGTGTCCAAAGGATACGAATCGAAGAGCGACCGGAAAAGATATCTGTCGCGGTCCGATACATTGTCCAGTACCGATTCTACGAGGTCATATCTGGTGGCTAATCTGTCATATTCGGTCTCCAGGGTACGTACCGAGCGCTTCATTCCGATCTCGATGGGAGTATCGAAAAAGAATGAGAATACGGTATAATAAATTATAGCGATCCCCGTCCATACGAGAAGATGTATCGCAGCGCTAAGAATTTTTTTCCTTGCCTGCGGATGCCGGGGACGCTCCTCTCTATCCCTGCGGAATATTTTAATTAATTTTTCCCCCATTAATCTGCTTCGTATATTATATCCTGTGCGTTCTCAATTATTCTTACGAAATCTTCGCGGCTCATCTCAGGGCTGAAGTAGCTGATAGGATCGACAGGGGTTCCGCGGTAAATAACTTCATAATGCAGATGAGGCCCTGTCGATTTACCGGTATTGCCCATCTCCCCGATCTTTTCGCCCCTCTTGACTATCTGTCCCGGGACAACGTCTATTTTGCTTAAGTGGGCATATCTGGTTCTATATCCGTATCCGTGATCTATAAGAATCTGCCTTCCGTAGCCCGTTGTCTTCCGTTCGATCCCAACCACTACGCCGTTGCCTGTGGCGTAGATCGAAGTACCGATCGCACCGCTGAAATCCATTCCTTCGTGCATAGCCCCCGTGCGTCCCGTTACGGGATTCCTTCTTCGTCCGAAAAATCCGAGATTACGAATCAGACTCCGGTCTAACGGCCAAATCGCAGGGACGCTCTCCGCCATTTTAGATTTATCGTTGGCCATGGGCATCAATTGGTCTAGCGATACCGATTCCGCATAAACCAGTTTAGTGAACTGATCGAGGCGCAACCATGTCTGTTTTATAAGCGGAGCAAACCTGTCGTTCTCGAAGTGCCTGTATTTGCTCTCCGGATAATGGGAGTAGATTCCGTCTATCGTCATGGTGTCTATTGCGAAAAGAGTGCGGTACACATACTTGTCCCTGTTCATGATTGTAGTCAGGATCTCGTTGGACGCGCTTATTTTGTCGTTAAGAAGCTGGTATTTTAGCAAAAGGTTATCCCTGTCCCTGCTGATGCGGTACATCTTGGGCGTATAGAAAAAATAGGAAAATATGGTGTTTATAACAGTAGCGATCATGAACGCGATAAGTACACTGCGAAGGAAACGGTAAAACCTTATGCGGAAGGGAAGTACAATTGCTTCGTACTTAAGGGTCTCAGGATTGAATTTATACCGTTTTCTTGCCATAAGTGGATGCTAAACAGACAAAATTAAACTATTTTGATTAGTTTTGCAATTTAATAACGCTGAACAATAGGTTTTTATTGAGCACACATACATCAGTTATGAATTCTAACGAGATAAGGAAGAAATTTTTAGATTTCTTCGAAAGCAAAGGTCACGAAATAGTGCCGTCCGCCCCTATGGTCGTAAAAAACGATCCCACACTTATGTTTACCAATGCGGGAATGAACCAGTTTAAAGACTTGTTCCTTGGAAATTCCGTGCCAAAATACAGACGCGTCGCCGATACCCAGAAATGTCTCAGGGTATCCGGTAAACATAACGATCTCGAGGAAGTAGGGAAGGATACGTATCATCATACTATGTTCGAGATGCTCGGAAATTGGTCGTTCGGGGATTATTTTAAAAAAGAGGCTATCGAATGGGCATGGGAGCTGTTAGTAGATCATCTGGGCATGGACCCGAAAAGAATCTATGCGACTATCTTCGAAGGAAGCGCCACGGATGGAGTAGGGAGGGATACCGAAGCATTCGACCTGTGGAGGAAATTCCTTCCGGAAGACCATATATTATTGGGAAATAAAAAAGACAACTTCTGGGAGATGGGGGATACCGGTCCGTGCGGTCCGTGCAGCGAGATACATTACGACCTGCGCGACGACGCGGAAATTGCGGAAATCCCCGGATCTGAGTTGGTAAACAAAGATAATCCGCTGGTTATTGAGATATGGAACCTCGTGTTTATGCAGTTCAACCGCAAAGCCAACGGATCGCTGGAACTTCTTCCTGAGAAGCACGTCGATACCGGAATGGGCTTCGAACGCTTATGTATGGTAATACAGGGTAAAAAGAGCAACTACGATACCGATATATTCCAGCCTACTATAAAAGAAATATCCGCGTTGTCCGGTAAGAAGTACGGACAGGACGAACAAACGGACATTGCAATGAGGGTTATCGCCGACCATCTACGCGCTATCTCATTCTCGATTGCCGACGGACAGCTCCCTTCGAACGTCAAGGCAGGCTATGTGATCCGCCGTATTCTTCGCCGCGCAGTACGTTACGGATACACCTATCTCGGTTTTAACGAGCCGTTTATCTGTAAATTGGTTCCGATTTTAGTAAAGGAGATGGGAGGGCAGTTCCCTGAAATCAAAGCACAGCAGACACTTATCGAAAAAGTCATAAACGAGGAAGAGACATCGTTCCTGCGCACTCTCGCGACGGGGATTACCCTTCTCGATAATATAATAAATAAAGTCAAGAAAGAAAACGGCAAAATAATTTCCGGCCGTGATGCCTTCGTTCTTTATGACACTTATGGATTCCCGATAGACCTTACGCAGTTGATCGCAGGAGAGCAGGGGATGGACGTCGATCTTGAAAATTTTGCCATCGATCTCGAACAGCAGAAGAACCGTTCCCGCAATGCCGCTGCCGTAGATACAGGAGATTGGACCGAGGTAAATACTGTGGATGAAAGCCGTTTTATAGGTTACAATACCACTACCGCGGATGTCGCTATTGCAAAATACCGCCTCGTCGAGGCTAAAAATAAAAAATTCTTTCAGGTCGTGTTCGATCAAACTCCGTTCTACGGTAATTCCGGAGGACAGGTCGGAGACAGCGGATATATAGAAGCCGAGGGAAAAAAATACACCGTTCGTGACACGCAAAAGGAAAATGAACTTACGGTGCATATAATGGATACCCTTCCGGAGGATACCGGACTGGTGTTCCGCGCAGTGGTGAATGAACAAAAAAGATGCGATACCGCTAATAATCACACAGCAACCCATTTGATGCAGAAGGCGTTGCAGGAAATACTCGGCAGCCATGTGGAACAAAAGGGTTCACTCGTGACACCCGATTATCTGCGATTCGACTTCTCACACTTTAAAAAAGTGACACCGGAAGAGATAAAGGCGGTAGAAAAGGCCGTAAATAAAATGATCCGTGAAAACTATCCCCTCGAGGAGAGGAGGAACTGTGCTATCGGAGATGCCAGGAATATGGGGGCTATGATGCTGTTCGGCGAGAAATACGGAGACGAAGTTCGCGTGATAAAATTCGGCGATTCCGTGGAACTTTGCGGAGGAACGCACGTAAGGGCGACAGGCGACATAGGGTTCTTCAAGATAATGTCCGAGAGTGCAATATCCGCAGGGGTAAGGCGCATCGAGGCGGTAACAGCAGAGAAGGCAGAAGATTATGTTTACATGCTCGAAGATGCGATTAATCAAATCAAAGATTATCTCAATACACCGTCTATATTCCAGAGCATAAGAAAAATAGTCGAGGAAAATGCCGAACTCAGCAAACAAATGGAGGAGAACCGCAGACAGCGTGCAAAGGCAATAGAGGAGGAGATCGCCAAGAGTCTTACAGAAGAGAACGGTGTATATGTAGTAGCGCGCCAAATCGACCTTAATCCCGATATTATAAAGAATATCGCGTTCGATCTTAAAAATAAATTCCCTAATATGGCGTTCGTCGTAGGAGGTGTTGTCGATAAAAAACCTACGTTGTCGATAATGCTTGGCGACGATCTTATTGCCAAAGGCCTTAACGCTTCTATAATAGTCAGGGAGGCTGCCAAAGAGATTAACGGAGGCGGAGGCGGACAGCCGTTCTTCGCGACGGCAGGAGGTAAAAATCCCGATGGAATAGAAAGTGCTATCCTAAAAGCTCAGTCGATAATTAAAGAGGCGATCGGTTGATGACTAAACAACAAATACGCACTCTTATAAAGGAGCGGAAAAAATTGTTATCGGAGACGGATTCCCACAAGGAATCCGCTCTTGTAATGGGCAGTATCGAGAAAACAAAAGCATTTAAAAATGCCGATGCGGTTTTGGTTTACTGGTCCCTGCCCGATGAAATCCGAACAGTAGAATTCCTCGAAAAATGGCGTGATAGAAAACGGATATGCCTTCCGGTTATGAAGGGCAAGGAATTGCTTATAAAACAGTATCTTCGCGGATGTGTCATTAATAAGGCGAACTACGGTATATCGGAACCGGACGGTCCGCTTATCGATCCCTCAGAGATAGATTTCGCGGTAATTCCCGGTGTCGCGTTCGATAAAAACAATAACCGTTTGGGGCGCGGTAAAGGATTTTACGACAGATTATTAAAACAAATGGATGCAGTAAAAGCAGGTGTATGCTACGGATTCCAGATAGTCGATGAAATTCCCGCGGAACCGCACGACGTAAAAATGGATTTAGTTATATATCCAGAGATATTCCGGGGTGTTGATATTTAACGCACATACCGTTATACCCTGGAATTGACCGAACCGGAATATACGTTTATTTTATCGTATTCCTGAGATACAGACGGAAATATTATTCTATGGAATAATTCAGGGGTAAAATGAATGAATGGATCCGTTTTGCATATAATGGAAGCGCTTCGGGAGTGTAACTTCAAAGAACAATGTTAATTCTGGAACAAATTATCGATAACACCTCTGCACAGTGATAAAACACCGTAATCCAAATATTACTTCGGTTAACCATGTAAAAGAAATCGAACGAGCTTAGCAAGTATGTGTTAGGGGATCTTATCAGTGTGTGGGTGAAGAGGGGGATAAAAAAGAGGCTGGCAAGCCTCTTTTTTATCATTATGGGATAGTGTAATTATTTGATCTGTGCTGCGACGAAGTCCCCTCCCTCCGTAGTGGAATAAGCCTTGCTGCCTGCCGTTGCGATATCTTCCGTAACTATACCTGATTTTACAGCCTCATTAACAGCGTCGCGTACCGCCTTGCCTTCTTCGTGCATATCGAGGTGTTCGAGGAGCATAGCTGCCGAGAGTATGGTAGCCATTGGGTTAGCTATGTTCTTGCCAGCTGCCTGTGGATAGGATCCGTGTATGGGTTCGAACAAACCTACTTCAGAGCCAACCGATGCTGAAGGAAGCATTCCCAGTGAACCGCTGATAACGCTCGCTTCGTCGGTAAGGATATCCCCGAAGAGATTCTCGGTAACAAGTACGTCGAAGTGTGTCGGACGCTGTATCAACTGCATCGCCGCATTATCCACAAACATGAATTCGAGTTCGATATCAGGATATTGAGGTTCGATCTCTTTGGCTATCTGCCTCCAAAGGCGTGAGGTGGCGATCACATTAGCCTTATCTACGACCGTAAGTTTTTTTCTGCGGTTACCTGCCAATTTAAACGCGAGGTGGAGAATTCGTTCCACTTCTTCACTGGTATAGACGCATGTATCGTACGCTGTGTTGCCGTCCTCGCTTCTTCCCTGAGGACGTCCGAAGTACATACCTCCGGTGAGTTCTCTTACGCAGACGAAGTCTGCACCCTCTACGATCTCTCTCTTGAGAGGAGAACGGTCGGCAAGCGAATCGAACATCACGAGAGGGCGGATGTTAGCGAATAATCCTAACGATTTACGCATACGAAGAAGCCCTTGTTCAGGACGCACCTTCGCAGCAGGGTTGTTGTCGTATTTTGGATCGCCGATTGCTCCGAAGAGTACGGCGTCTGCGTTTTTACATACTTCGTGGGTTTCCGCAGGATATGGGTCGCCTGTCGCATCGATCGCACAAGCTCCCACCAGTGCGTGTTCGTAATTGAATTTATGTCCGTATTTTGCCGCTACCGCGTCCATGACTTTGACAGCTTCCCTTACGATTTCTGGTCCGATGCCGTCGCCAGCCAATACAGCTATATTTTTTTCCATCTTATATTTTAATTCTTTAAAATTAATTTCTTGATGCTTCGAACGCCTCGATCTCCGGATGTATGCTCACGAGATAATCCACATCGTCGTATCCGTTTAACAGACACTCTTTTTTGTATGCGTCTATATCGAATCCGGTAGATTCGCCAGTAGAGCAGATAGCAAAGGTCTGCTTATCGAGATCGACCTCGAATTTAGACTGCGGATCGTTCTCGATAGCCGCGAAAATTTTCTCTAAGAACTCTTCGGAAACCTGTATCGGAAGAAGTCCGTTATTAAGGGCGTTATTCTTAAAAATATCTGCAAAGAAGCTGGAAACTACTACTTTAAATCCGTAGTCGAAGATTGCCCATGCTGCGTGTTCACGAGAAGAACCGCATCCAAAGTTCTTGCCCCCTACAAGGACAGATCCTGTATATTTGCCGTCGTTCAGTGCGAAGCTGCTTATTTTATTGTTGTTCGAATTGTACCTCCAGTCGCGGAAGAGATTATCCCCGAATCCTTCCCTCTTAACCGCTTTAAGGAAGCGCGCGGGAATTATCTGATCGGTATCTATATTTTCTATATTGACAGGCACCGCGGAGGATACCAATTTTTCAAATTTAGGAATTGACATTTCTTACCTCGATTTATAAGTTAAACAATTCACGTGGATCTGTAATTTTACCTGTAAGGGCAGCAGCGGCAGCAACCAACGGTCCTGCGAGCAATGTACGCGCCCCCGGTCCCTGACGACCTTCAAAGTTACGGTTGGAAGTAGAGACGCTGTATTTACCCGCCGGTACTTTGTCCGCGTTCATAGCGAGGCAGGCAGAACATCCCGGTTGGCGGAATTCAAATCCCGCCTCTTTGAGAATATCTACAAGACCTTCTTCGTAAGCCTGTCTCTCTACCATCTTCGATCCCGGTACGAGCCATGCGACCACGTTGTCCGCCTTCCTTCGTCCTTTGACCGCATTTGCGAACTCCCTGAAATCTTCTATACGTCCGTTTGTACAGCTCCCTACGAAGACGTAATCGATGCTCTTGCCGAGCATCGCTTCGCCCTCTTCGAATCCCATATATTCGAGTGCCTTAGGATCGCTTCCCGCGGGAATTTTACCTGTTATGCCGATACCCATTCCCGGATTGGTCCCGTAGGTTATCATAGGTTCGATATCCGCTGCGTCAAATGTATATTCGGTGTCGAACTTGGCATCGGGATCAGTGTAGAGTGTCTTCCAATATTCGACTGCTTTGTCCCAGTTAGCGCCTTTAGGAGCATTCTCGCGCCCTTTGACGTAATCGAACGTTGTCTGGTCAGGGGCAATCAAGCCTCCTCGTGCTCCGCTCTCGATACTCATGTTGCACACAGTCATACGTCCCTCCATAGAGAGAGACCGTATCGCCGAACCTGCGAATTCGATAAAATGTCCGGTTCCTCCCGATGCGGATATTTTAGAGATTATATAAAGCACAATATCTTTGGCCGTAACTCCTTTGCCGAGTTCTCCGTCCACGGTAATGCGCATTTTTTTCGGTTTAGGCTGAAGTATACATTGTGATGCGAATACCATCTCCACTTCCGAGGTTCCTATACCGAACGCTACCGCTCCGAACGCTCCGTGCGTGGATGTATGGCTGTCTCCGCAGACTATCGTCATTCCCGGTTGAGTGTAGCCTAATTCAGGCCCGATGATATGGACTACCCCGTGTTTGTCGCTGCCCAGACCGAACATCTGTACACCGAATTCGCCGCAGTTTGCTGTTAGTGCGTCCAATTGATCCTTCGATTCGCCCTCCTCGAGCGGAAGGTGTTGGTCGATCGTAGGGACGTCATGGTCCGGTGTAGCGGTAATCTGCGACGGACGAAATATCTTTAACCCTCTGTCGCGTAATCCGGAAAAAGCTACCGGAGACGTTACCTCATGTATGTATTGCCTGTCGATGTAAAGAACATCCCTTCCTCCGTCGAGTTGTTTCACGACGTGGGCGTCCCATACCTTGTCAAATAATGTTTTAGCCATTTTTTATGTTAAATATTTTGAATAACATTAATCTTCTTTGCCTGCCATTTTATTGATGCCGTCAATAAACGCTTCGACAGCAGCCCTTACGATATCGGTATTAGCCGAGAATCCGTGCACCATAATATTACTGTCTTCCTGAAGCAGCTGGATATGAACCCTTCCAACGTCGTTACTTCCTTTGGTAATGGCCTGTATAAGGAACTCCTGTATTATTACCTTCCTGTTTATAAGGGATTTTATCGCTGCTACTGCTGCGTCCACAGGGCCGTTGCCCGTAGCCGTAGCGGTAAGTTCCTCTCCGCCGACCTCTATAACTACCACAGCGGTAGAGATCAGTGTCCCCGACAGTACCTGTAATTTTTTAAGTTTTATCTTATTCATCGAGTTTTGCCCGGTGGTATCGCCGGCAAGCTGCAAGAGATCTTCGTCACGGATATCCTTCTTGCTGTCCGCAAGTTTAAGGAATTCTTCGTAGACTTTATCGAGCTCCTCCTGTTCGAATACGTATCCTAAAAGTTCGAGCCTGTGTTTAAGTGCGGCACGACCGCTCCTTGCCGTAAGAACGATTGCCGAATCTTCGAGCCCGATGTCCTTAGGGTCGATGATCTCGTAATTCTCGCGGTGCTTGAGCACCCCGTCCTGATGAATTCCTGAAGAATGAGCGAATGCGTTGCGTCCCACGATTGCCTTATTGGGCTGAACAGGCATATTCATGAGGTTGGACACCATGCGACTCGCCTCGATTATCTTCTTGGAATTGATATTGGTATCGATGCCGAGGTGTTTGTGGCATTTGAGCGCCATAGCAACCTCTTCGAGAGAGGTATTGCCCGCCCGTTCGCCGATCCCGTTTATAGTGACTTCCACTTGCCTTGCGCCGTTAAGCACGCCTGCGAGGGTATTTGCAGTCGCCATGCCGAGGTCGTTGTGGCAGTGAGTCGAGATAATCGCTTTATGGATATTGCTGACATTCTCGATAAGATATTTGATCTTAGCACCGTATTCGTACGGAAGGCAGTATCCTGTCGTATCAGGAATGTTCACCACGGTAGCGCCTGCTGCGATAACCGATTCGATAACTCTCGCGAGATATTCGTTCTCCGCGCGTCCTGCGTCTTCTGCGTAAAATTCTACCTGTTCCACGAAAGATTTGGCATACTTGACTGCAGCGACCGCCCTCTCTATGATTTTTTCAGGTGTGGACTTAAGTTTGTACTTAATATGATAGTGTGACACTCCGATGCCCGTATGTATCCTCTTGGATTTGGCGTATTTAAGTGCGTCTGCAGCTACTTCTATGTCTTTTTCGACAGAACGTGTCAATGCGCAAATGGTAGGCCATGTAACAGCCTTCGATATCTCGCGCACCGAATTGAAATCCCCCGGGCTCGATATCGGAAATCCGGCTTCGATAACATCGACACCCAGCGCTTCGAGGGTGCGCGCCACTTCTATTTTTTCAATAGTATTGAGCTGGCAGCCCGGAACCTGTTCCCCGTCTCTCAGGGTAGTGTCGAAAACAAATAATCTTTCAGCCATAATTTTAGATAATTAGATAATATTTTTAAGTTCCGCAAAAAACAAAAAAAAAACCTTCGGATAATCCGATATTAATAATATACTACGATGTCTAAATAATACCAATCAAGTATTAATTGGCTGTTAATCAAGATGCTATCTGATTATAATATTGGATCATTATCCGATTTCAAAATTCCATTTATTGTTGTCACTAAGAATACCTACGGTATATTCGAATAATAATAGGAGCTGCAGTCCACAGAGATTTCGTGGACTGCGGCGTTATTTTAATTTATTAAATAAATTCACCGATCTTACGTACGAGTTCCATTCCCGCGTAGGGGCTTAAGTTGATATGGTGGAGAGTCTCTTCCTTATCTATAATTAGATATGTGGGGATGAAAATGATCTCTGAATGTCTGAGTATCTTCTATGTCGAGGAAATAAGTTCCGCGCGCCCCCTTGTTATTAATAAATACATTCTGTTTAATAGTGATAGAATGTTCGGTGTGGAACGTATTGTTAGCACTGTCCGCACTAATAGTTTTCATTCCCGGAAGTATGGAAAATATAATACCCGATAAAAAATAAATTTTTTCACAATAATTAAATTTAACAAATGGGTTGATGAATATGCGTAGTACCAGATATTTTTGTGTACTATGTTATGCAAATATATAATATATATTTATCCCGCAATAATTATCATGATTTTTTAAATTATCCGAATATCGGTTAAATCCGATTAGATCCTCTGCCTCACGACTTCGAATAACATTACTGCCGCCGCTGCCGAAACATTCAGCGATTCTATTGATCCGAGCAGCGGAATTCCTACTTTAACGTCGCACATTTTAAGAATTTCTTTCGAAATTCCTTTGTTTTCGTTGCCTAAAACAATAACGGTAGGTTTGTCGAAGTCCGCATCGTATAATCTGACTTCGCTCTTCTCCGTCGCTGCGACGATCTGCATCCCGCATTGCTGTAAATATTTTAGTGTGTTCCGGAGGCTTCCCACACGACACACCGGAATCAGATTGAGCGCTCCTGCGGAAGTTTTTATGGCATCCGAATTTACCGGAGCGGAATTCTTAACCGGAACTACCAGGGCATGGACGCCCGCGCATTCCGCGCTGCGTGCGATCCCTCCGAAGTTCCTTACATCTGTAACTCCGTCGAAGACTACGATAAGGGGATTTTCGTCGTTTTTAAATATCTCGTCCACAATCTCGGTTATCTCCCGGTATTCTATTGCCGAACCGACCGCAACTACACCCTGATGCGTCGCGTTGCGCGTAAGCCAGTTGAGCTTCTCGACAGGAACGTCCTGTATCTGAATTTTTTGACTTCTTGCAAGATCGCGTACCTGGTTGAGGGAGGTTCCTTCCGCACCCTTCTTGAGGAGTATTTTATCGATTTGTTTGCCTGAATTTATAGCCTCTGTAACCGGACGTATACCGAAAATAATATTTTTTTCACTCATGTTTTTGATTTAAAAATAGTAAAAAAGGGGCACAACGAGAAGTATGCCCCTTTTATGATCTGTTGACCGACTACTTCGCAGAAGCCCCGGTAAATTTTTTCTCTTTGATTCTTGCCTTCTTGCCTTTGAGTTTTCGCAGGTAGAAGATACGGGCTCTGCGAACTACACCCGATTTGTTGAGTTCGATATTCGTTATGGTCGGAGATAGTAGCGGGAAGATACGCTCCACTCCGATTCCGTCGGAGATCTTACGGATCGTAAAAGTTTGCGTTTTACCGCTTCCTCTCCTTTGGATAACGGTTCCGCGGAAGTTCTGGAGTCGTTCTTTATTGCCCTCTACGATCCTTGTGGTCACAGTGATCGTATCTCCACTTTTAAAATTCGGATAATTCTTCTCTTCGTAAAAAGAATCTTCCGCAAGTCTGATAAGTTGTTCGTTCATTGCTTTAAATAATAAAGGTTTGACGGGGAATATTACGGACACCTTCGTTCTCATAAGAGATTCCTCCGCTTTTCAGCCTGCAAATATATGACGTTTTGTTTTAATTACCAATTTTTTGTACGGAAAATGTATATAATCGCAGAGTATTCCGCGTTATACGTAAGATAGTTGCAAACATAAACGAAAACTCGGTTAATTTATTTAACTTTGCAATATGTAACAGAGTTAATATGGCTAAAAAAGTTATTAAAAAAATAAATAAGAAGGTAAACAATAGAAAAGTAATCGTCATATTCTGGATAATACTTCTTTTTCCTTTCGTATTTCTTGGACTGCTCCTGCTTCTCACAAGTATCGGTGTCTTCGGCAAACTCCCTTCATTCGAAGATCTTGAAAACCCAAAGAGCAATCTCGCCACCGAGATATATTCCGAAGACGGAGAGATGATAGGCAGTTTTTATGTACAAAACCGTTCTTATACAGCCTATGAGGAGCTGTCTCCGAATCTGGTCGCTGCCCTTGTTTCCACGGAAGATGCGCGGTTTTATTCCCATTCGGGCATAGATTTTACGAGTCTCGCGCGCGTTGCTGTTAAAACCGTAGCTCTCGGTCAGAAACAGGGAGGTGGTAGTACGATAACTCAACAGCTTGCTAAAAATCTCTATAAAACCAGGAATACAGTGACTCATAACAATAAAGTCGCGCGCAGGTCCAACCTCATGATTTCCAAACTTAAGGAGTGGATTACTGCGGTTATGCTGGAGAATAACTACACCAAGGAGGAGATCATAGCGATGTACCTAAACACCGTCGAATACGGAAGCAACGCGTTCGGAATAAAATCTGCCGCAAGGACGTTCTTCAATAAATTACCTGACGAACTTACAATTGAAGAGGCCGCGGTGCTGGTGGGAGTCGTGAATGCCCCTACGCGTTACAGTCCGATCCGGAATCCGAATAATTCCCTGAACAGGCGCAATACGGTGATAAGCCGTATGGAGACCAGCGGATTCATTACTGCCAGACAAAGAGATTCGCTAATGGCCCTGCCGATCCGGTTGGACTTCCGCCCGGTGTCGCACGATACAGGTACCGGAACCTATTTCCGCGAGATGTTGAGGCAGGTTATGACTATGCCTCGTCCGCAAAGATCGCAGTATAATAATGACTGGGACTACTTGCAGGACGTGAAGACATGGGACGAAAATCCTATTTACGGATGGTGCGTAAAGAATTTCAAATCTGACGGTACCGAATATAACCTGTACCGCGACGGATTGAAGATATACACTACGATTAATGCTACGATGCAGAAATATGCGGAAGAGGCATTGTTCGAACATTTAGGGGAGGAAGTTCAACCATTACTCGATAAGCAGGTAGCAAATAGTAAGACCTTATTTAATAAAGTAAGCAAAGAGGACGTTGAAGGAATACTAAATCGCGCAATGAGGCAGACGGACCGCTATCGTGCATTAAAGCGCGACGGAGTATCGGATGCCGATATTCTGAAAAACTTCAATACCCCTACCGACCTAAGGATATTTACTTATAAGGGCGAGAAGGACACTGTAATGACTCCGATGGATTCGATAATCTACCACAAACAGATATTGAGAGGGTCGTTTATGGCCATGGACCCTATTTCAGGTCATGTTAAAGCGTATGTGGGCGGACAGGACTTCAAATTCTTCAAATACGACATGGTTAAGCAGGGTAAGCGGCAGATAGGATCGACTGTCAAACCGTTTATATACACCTTTGCGATCGACTTCCTCGGAATAACTCCCTGTACTATGGTGCCGAACGTGCAGATGAGTATCGAAACTTATAACGGCGAACCGTGGACTCCGCGCGAAGCCTCAGGAACAGGAAGTTACGACGGGGTTATGCACACTCTCGCATGGGGTCTTGCCAACAGCCGTAATAACTATTCTGCGTGGATAATGAAGGAAGCCCGGCAACCTTCTGCAGTAGCGGACTTTATAAATAAGATGGGTATAAAAAGTTATATAGACCCTGTTCCGGCACTATGCCTCGGAACCGCGGATGTATCGCTGTTCGAGATGGTGGGGGCGTATTCAACTTATGTAAATAGAGGTGTCTATACCGAACCGTTGTTTGTCGTACGCATCGAAGACAGGCATGGAAATGTTCTTGCCAATCTGGCTCCGCAGACTACCGATGCGATCAGCGAACAGACAGCCAATACTATGATAGGTATGCTAAAAAACGTATTAAACGGTACGGCCGGGCGCCTGCGTTGGATGTATAAATTTACAGCGGAAATGGGAGGCAAGACAGGAACATCACAAAATAACTCCGACGCGTGGTTCATAGGCGTTACACCTAATCTCGTTGCAGGTGTCTGGGTAGGAGGTGAAGACAGAAGCGTTCATCTTAATAATCAAGCAGACGGTGCCCGTTCCGCTATGCCTGTATTTGCAGGCTTCATGCATAAAGTTTACGATGACGATAAATTACTGATAAGTCAGGAAGATAAATTTTATATCCCTCCCGGAGCCATAGAATACAATTGTCTGGGTGCTACCGGTTATTCGAATTCACGTGACGACGACGGGGATTTTAATGTAGTTTTTCCCGGTATGATAGACGAGTTTTTTGATTATTAATTAACAAAAATGCTGAAAATTTAACAATTTGATCGATTTTTAAATCTTTGTATTATCTTTGCAGCAGAATAAAATAAGAAACACTTAATCCATATTTATGAGAATAGCAATTGTTGGAGCAAGCGGAGCCGTTGGACAGGAGTTCCTTCGTGTTCTCGCAGAAAGAAATTTCCCTATCGACGAACTTCTTCTTTTCGGATCCGAAAGGAGCGCAGGCAGTGTCTATAACTTCAAAGGGAAAGATATTACTGTCAAACTTCTTCAGCACAACGATGACTTTAAAGACGTAGATATAGTATTTACTTCGGCAGGTGCGGGAACTTCGAAAGAATTCGAGCATACGATCACCAAGCATGGCGCCGTTATGATAGACAATTCAAGCGCGTTCCGCATGGATAACGACGTGCCCTTGGTTGTACCTGAAGTAAATCCTGAAGATGCGCTCAACCGTCCCCGCAACGTCATCGCCAATCCTAACTGTACTACGATACAGATGGTCGTGGCATTAAAGGCAATCGAAAATCTATCGCATATCAAGAGGGTTCATGTATCGACTTATCAGGCTGCGAGCGGTGCTGGTGCAGTTGCCATGGACGAACTGGTTGAGCAGTACAAACAAATAATCGAAGGCAAGGAGGTGACTGTCGAGAAATTCGCGTACCAGCTTGCATATAATATCATTCCTCAGGTAGACGTATTTACCGAGAACGGTTACACCAAAGAGGAGATGAAGATGTATAACGAGACACGCAAAATCATGCACTCCGACATAGAAGTAAGCGCGACATGCGTACGTGTCCCTGTAATGAGAGCGCATTCGGAATCTGTATGGGTGGAAACCGAAAGACCTATATCTGTCGAGGAAGCGAGGGAAGCATTTGCTAATGCTGAAGGTGTGGTTCTTATGGATGACAGTGCAAATAAAGTATATCCCATGCCGCTGCATCTCGCAGGCGAGGATCCCGTGTATGTAGGGCGTATCAGGAAGGATATCTCGAATCCTAACGGATTGACTTTCTGGTGTGTAAGCGATCAAATCAAGAAAGGGGCAGCACTTAATGCGGTCCAGATTGCGGAATATCTCGTGAATGTAAAATAGAATATTTTATTAAATATATACCTTAAAAAGGTGCGGATAATATTCCGCACCTTTTTAATTTTGTATTAAAAAGTTATATTTTATTGAAAAATAATTTGGATTATATTGTTTTTTATATAATTTTAACATCGTAGAACCTTAAAGAGACATTATAATGAAGAGAATTTTTGACCTGCCATTCGGCTGGTGCTATACTCATGTGCACCAAATACTACCGCAGATAAATCTTCGGCGGGCCAATCAATATAGTTTCGACGACTGTAGTGGACTCTACGGGTTCACACTTAATTTGTAGAAGAAAAAGTTTTTTCTCCATGATTACTTTTACCCATTGATACAATATTATAACATATAGTTAACCAATTTTTAACATTACTTACTAAAAACTAATCGCTATGAAAAAAATTTTTACTTTACTCGCTTTGGCGGGATTGTTATTCTCGTGCGCTAAAGATTACACGGAAGTTGTCGAACCAGTAATTATTTCGGAAGAAGCGGCTCTTTTTGATAGCCGTAATATTGACGGTTATATGACTGTAACAAATTCTCTTGGAGCCAATACGCGGTTTAATATTGAGATTGCGTCTGTTGATTTTTATGTGGACAACAATCCGGTCGTATTAACCGAAAATTTTGTCAATACCGATTTTACCGTGGCCAGTATAGTTACCCCGATGTCTCCTCTTAATCAACAGTTTATACTCGGATATCCTTTGGAGGTAAATTCTTCCGCTTCCTATCTAAGCAGGGTCGATATCAATTTTAACTATATTTTCACCGGCCTCCCATCAAATATAGACCAAGAGATTGTATTCATTATCCGTTCAACTATTTATGGCGACAACATAGATAAACCTGCCGTGGGAGTGACTCTTGTCGAGATAGATCCGAACACGGACGGATACACTCTCTCGCTGGACCTTTATAGTGGGCGTCAGTCAAGTTCGTATCGGATTTATCTCGATATTGAGGCTGTTTATCCGGACGACGTCTATGGCTTATACTTTGATTCTAGACTCACGGTTACCAATAAACTGAATTCCAGTACAGCGACTTATTTTTCTCTGGGTGATTATAAATTTACATACGGCAACTACTTCGGAGGATGGTTTGTTATCGGAAGGGAGGGAGAGATGATATATGCCAAAACCGCACCGGGAGTCGGAGGATTGATTAATTTGGCTCCTGGAGAGAGTTACAGTACCCCGTACAATGCTCGCAATTACGTACCGTTAAAAGAAGCTCCCAGGAATATGTGGATCAATATCGGTATGGCCGGGAATATGGACCATCCCCATGCTCCGTTTACTCTTACCACGACTGTAAGAGACTTTAATGGGGAACTCTTGGGGCAGACAAGTCAAAAATACAGCGGATATATAGAGACATGGGGAATAGATGCCTTTCATATTATTCTGGGTTTGTCCAATGAGGCCGCATCCCGAAGGGAGTACACTATCTATTATGACCTTACATACGAGGAATAAAGGGGTTTCTATTAATTCCCAACCTTATCTGCGGTATTTATATGCCGCAGGTAACAACAGTTTTGGTTTTATCATTCTAATCAACAAAAAATACTATGAAAAAAATTTTTTCAATTCTTGTCCTGTTCGGGCTTATTGTCTCATGCACGAATGATCTTGCTGAGACTCAGATTTCAGAAGATACCTCCGCACGTGCCGGATGGCGCCTCATTAACGGGGATCTTGAAATAACCAATTCGCTCGGAGCCCCCACGCGTTTTAACCTTGACATCGCCTCGGTAGAGTTCGTCGGAGAGGGTATCTCTTCGATCATCGAAGAGAATTATGTGAATACCGATTTCGCCGTTGCCAGCAATGTATCATCTACTTTTAATCAACAGTTTATCGGTCCGGATTATAGCCTGCTTCTTATCTCGTCCGGAATCGACAGAATAGATTTGAATATCAATAGTCTGTTTACCGGTTCCGCTTCCAGTATCGATAATGACGTGATTTTTACTGTGCGTGCTGATATCGGAGGGAACCGTGATTCCGGAACCATTGCCTCCGCAGCTTTGCAGACAGGCCCTAAAAATTACGAACCGTTTACACTCTCTGTCGATATGACCGGTGCGCCGGAACAGGATATCTATTATATTTACCTCTATATCGATGCTTCTTATGGTGAAGTGCCGACTCCGGGCCCTGATCCTGAAACTATGATAGTATCCGTGGATTTAAAACTTACAAATAACGAATTTCTTGATTTTCAACAATACGGAGTATCGCTCTCTTCTGTGGAATTTATAGGGGCTGATTATTCTGAAAAATTAAATAATGGAAGTTTAATAGCTACCCCTGTTCTCCGCACCGGAGAGATATTTGAAACGAGTTTTTATACAGATGAGGAATTAAATTATGTGGATTCTCCCTCCTCGGTAAATATTGGATTTGCCTATATACAGGAAATAGATAATAATACAATAGGATTTGAAGTGACGGCGACGGTAAAAGACGGAGACGGCAATCTGTTAGGAGGAACAACGGTTAGCTTCGAGAAATATCACGTTGATCCCGATTATGTAATAACAGTCGATCTTACCGGTACTTCCGGTGTTGATGAATATTTTATTTATCTGGATGCGAAGGTCGTCCCGCAGAACCTTGTATCTACTTATATATCAATAAATCTTCTTGTGAATAACATTAATGAAATGGAATTGGGTTACGATTTTACCTTCGAGGGAATGCTTGTCGGTTTCGATGCACATTATTATTATATCCATACTGTTCCTATTTATAAGGTGGCTCCGTTATATGGAGTGTTGGAAGGAACAGCTTGGGGAATAGTTCCCTACTATGGATATATCTGGGATTTATACCCTTACTACCTTACTTATCCGGAATTGCAGCATATTACACTGATCGACTTTACCTTAAAGTGTGCGGCGACCATATTGTCCGGATCGGTTACTTTAAAAGGTGATAACGGTACCATCCTTGGTGAGAGATCTCTGGATAGCTATGGTTATTATAACTTCGATGTATCGAACTATCCGTTGCAAAGATTCTATACATTTGATTTCGAGTATACAATCGAATAACATAAGCAGTTCCTTCGGACACTATAATTTACAGCACGGGAATCTAACGGGTTCCCGTGCTTATTTTTACGTGCAATTTAAAATTTGCGTTCCGCAAAGGATTTAACTAATTTTCAATCAGGAAGATACAGCCTGTGTTTATTTTATTATATTTGCAGAAAGAAATAACGCGCCCGTGGGCGCAGCATAATTATAAAGGGTAAACAGCTCTTTATGCCTCTGTAAACATAGGAACTATTTTAAATAATAGGTTTAATCATGGCGTAAGTGTTGTTCAAACCCAAGCTATGCCCTACCTTTGCCAATGGGTAGGACAGGCTTGGGCGCAGGGCAATATTCCATGATAGGCTTCCTATGGCCGACAGAAGGTGTTGCACTGCGCCCATTTTCGTGGCGCATAACCGATAAATTTATTTTTATGCTAACATTAAATTGCGCCCCACGATGAATCCGTTAATTTTTCGGCCTTACTGCAGAGTTCCGTTCCATTTTGCTAACTTTGCCATAAGAACTACCGATGCCTCCGGGCATCCAATAAATATTATAAGGATTAAATAACCTTTGTATCTATTCGCAAAACAAGGGAACATTATGGAAACATAATGGTTTAGCTTCGGTACGTTGGTTGTCAGTCCATGTTATGCCCTGAGTTTTTCAGGGCTGACTTGGGCGTGGGAAACAACTTCGAAGCTATGGTATACCCTTGTACCTGCGGATAGGAGTTTACCTGCGCCCTTCTTTATGGCGCATAATCTCAATTCCCTATGCGTAACAAAATCAAATCATTAGAAAATATTTTCACAGGCGTTTGGAGCCTGAGGAGGATCTCCATAGATTTGGATAACGGTCAGAGCGCCGTTCAGATTATCCATAACGACAGTCTCCTGTGGGAATTCGAGCAGACGCAGGAGATTCGCGTGTCGGAGGACTGCGTCAGTTACACGGGGAGGTACATTCAGCGGACAGCCTCCGTACGTAAGGCTCCGACGGTCTATCCTCCGACGGCATACTATTATGACCCGCAGGCGGGGGAGCTCCGCATCGACTGTTCCGACTACGAACCCGACGGATTCATGTCCGCATGCTGCGAGGATGTGTTCTGCGTAAGACCTATCCCCGGAGAACCTGACGCGTACGAACTTGTCCACGATTCCACCGACTTATCGCCGATGCGGTATATAATTAAGATTGTTAAACTGATTGATAAATAAGGCTGAAATCCAAACTGTCACGCCGTATGCCTGCGGAACGTAAAATACTTCTGAGAGAAGTAGCTAACCGCAGTCGCGGCAAGAGTCACGAGGATTTTGGATGGCGTAGGGTAGATGTGGAAGTGTTCCACCAGAAGTTTAAGTCCGAAGTAGTTGATGAGTAGGCTTACGCACACGACCATCAGATAGCGCGACATTTTGACCCCGTTCTTCAGGGGCGATCCGTGGAACGCGATGTTGTTGTTCAGCCAGAATCCGGTAAAGAATGTAATAGGGAACACGATCAGGAATGCGGCTATGTAAGGGGATATGACCACGAATCCGAGGTCTACGTTCTCCTTGCGTAGGATAAAATTGTAGAGAATAAAATAGAGAGTCCAATCGAGAACCATATTCAGCCCTCCGCAAGCCGCGTAACGGAACGTGACATAGGGAATGAATTTTTTTAAGGGATAAAAGTAGAGTCTACCCAGTATTTTGTCGATCAGCCGCTTCATCTGTCTGAATATAGTATACCCATCCTTTTAAAGTAAAAGAATGGGTAGACGCGTGTCATTATTTTACGATGCGGTTCGTATCGGTATCCGGGAATACTATGAAGGGCTTGAAATTTTTAGCCTCTTCGAAGTCCATGTGTGCGTACGAGATGATTATCACGATATCTCCGACCGCGAATTTACGCGCCGCAGCACCGTTGATAGCTATACACCCCGTGCCTCTCTCTCCCTTTATGATATACGTCTCGATACGCTCCCCGTTGTTATTGTTTACGATAGCGACCTTCTCGCCGGGGATCATATTCGCCGCTTCGAGCAATTCCTCGTCTATCGTCACACTGCCTACGTAATTGAGGTTGGCCTCGGTGACGGTCACTCTGTGAATTTTTGATTTTAAAACCTCGATGAGCATTTTTAACTGAATTTCATGTTATCAATTAGTCTGACATTGCCTGTGCTTACGGCAATACATCCGTATTTTTCTCCTTCCTCGTTCCAGTCGGAAACAGGCTGGAGCGTAAGGGAATCGACTATCGTAAAATATTCGACTTCGAGCTGGGGATTTTCATTTATCCTGTCCGTCACCCACTTGCAGAGTTCCGCAACTGTTTTTTTGTCTTTAAGTCCGACAGCATCTCTCATTGTTTTATATATATCCGGAGCCGCCGCCCGTTGTTCCGGAGTCAGCAGTGCGTTCCTCGAACTTAACGCGAGCCCGTCGCTGTCCCGTTTGATAGGACAGCCTATTATTTCTATGTCGTAGCCCAATTTTCGTACCAATGCCCGTATTATAGCGAGCTGTTGGAAGTCCTTCTCGCCGAAGTACGCCCTGTCCGGTTGAACGATGTCAAACAGTTTACTCACTATTTGTGCCACACCGTTAAAATGTCCTGGCCGTCTCTCTCCCTCCATCACTGTGTCGAGCTGTCCGAACGAGAATACCCTCGTGTCCTCTTCCGGATAAATCTCGCCGATTTCAGGCATAAAAAGTATATCCACGCCCGCTTTGTCGAGGAGTTCGATGTCCTTCTCCGGTGTCCTCGGATAGTTCTTCAAGTCGTCCGGATCGTTGAACTGCGTCGGATTCACGAAGATGCTCACTACGGTGACATTGCATTCGGTCCGGCATTTTTTTACCAGAGAGATGTGTCCGTCGTGCAAAGCCCCCATCGTGGGGACGAATCCTGTCGTACCATTGCCTTCGCAGGACAGAACTTTTTGCAGTTCAGATGTTTCGCGTATAATTTTCATCCTGATTCTCCGGTACAAAATTAATAAAAAGTAAAAAAATCACAGTTAGTATAAAATAAACAGCATAATACATGTTCTATGCCGTCAGATTCTACGCTGTAAAGGTAGTGCTAAAATTTAATACGGCAATAAATATTCAATAATTCCTATTATGGTATAACGTGCAACGTTAGAGCTAAATTATTTATCTTTGAGATATAAAACCCATTGGACAATTAAAATTTACCCCTTATGAAAATTTTAAAACTATTACCGGTTCTTATATCGGCCGCGCTTATAACTGTAGGCTGCAGTAAAAATAATGAAGATACATGGTATGGACCAACCCCCGGTGTCGATTATATCAAATTATCGCAAAAGGAGGTGGAATTTGATGCGGCTGCGGGTTCATTTGTCGTAACCGCGGAACTGGACGGATGGTGGATACTCCAGATCGTAGTCGATAAAGGAGAGTCATTTATGGACGAATATCTTCATTTTAAATTGGACGAGAATAATCAAATCATAGACGAAATCTTCGAATACGAATGGTTCACGGTCGAAAAGAAAAATTTAGAAATCCACATTGTCGTGCTGCAAAATGAAACCGGAGAAGATCGTAAATTTTATATAACCGTACAATCCGGGAACTATTTTAATACCATTGCGGTTACTCAGCGCGGACAGACAGAACATATTCCCGAATAACCGATTCGGATTCCGTTTTATATCCGAAAAATAATAACTTTGTAAATTAATGTTCGAAGTTATGGCGGATATAGAGAAATTAACGGAAGAATCTATCGGATTGCTCAAAGAGATGATCCGCACGGAATCGTTCAGCCGTCAGGAAGACGAAGTCGCGGGCTTGATCGAAAAATTTCTTGGAGAATCCGGTCTGCATACCATCCGCAGAGGCAATAATATCCTCGTTTACAACAAGAACTTCGATTGCCGGAAGCGGACCATACTCCTCAATTCACATCTGGATACAGTCAAACCCAATCCTGCCTATACCCGCGACCCGTTTGCTCCGGACGAAGCTGACGGTAAAATTTACGGACTCGGAAGCAACGACGCAGGTGCATCTGTCGTATCATTAATTGCCGTGGCGAGATATTTTTATGAACGGAATGACCTTAAGTACAATATCTGCCTCGCATTGACCGCAGAGGAAGAGTGTTCCGGTAATGGCGGAATAGAGTCCGTATTACCGGAGATTCCGAACGTCGACTCCGCTCTTGTCGGAGAGCCTACCGGAATGAATATGGCAATTGCCGAGAAGGGGCTTCTTGTCATTGACTGCAAATCCCATGGCAGGGCAGGCCATGCTGCGCGTCAGGAAGGGGAGAGTGCTATCTATCAGGCAATGAGAGATATTGCGTGGTTCCAAACATATAAATTCCCGAAAAATTCGGATCTGCTCGGTGATGTCCTTATGACCGTGACCATGATAAACGGCGGAACCCAGCACAATGTCGTTCCCGCCGAATGCGATTTTACAGTCGATATCCGCATTACCGAGTGCTATACCCATAAAGAGGTGCTCGATACAATAAGAAAAAATGTATCGTGCGACGTTGTTCCACGTTCCGTAAGGCTCCGGTCCTCGTCGATACTCGAATCACACCCGTTCGTATTGGCTGGTAAGGAGCTCGGTCTGCAAACTTTCGGATCGCCGACTATGTCGGATCAGGCGCTTATTCCTTATCCGTCAGTTAAAATCGGTCCCGGAGAATCCGCCCGTTCCCATTCCGCGGATGAATTTATTAAAAGAGAGGAAATCGAAAACGGTATAAAAATATATATAAACCTGCTTGACAGGATTTTAAAATAAGCAGTATGAAACTCTGGCAAAAAAATAACGATGTAAATAAATCGGTTGAATCATTCACCGTGGGGCGCGACCGTGAGATGGACCTCTATCTTGCCGAAGCCGATGTGCTCGGATCGCTCGCGCATACCCGAATGCTGGAATCGATCGGACTTCTGACCGCCAAGGAACTCGATGTGATTCAGAATGAGCTTAAAATCATTTACAAAGAGATTAATAACGGCAATTTTATAATCGAAGAGGGAATAGAGGATGTCCATTCTCAGGTGGAGTTTATGCTTACCAACAGAATAGGCGATACGGGCAAAAAAATCCACAGCGGCCGTTCGCGCAACGATCAGGTTCTTGTGGACCTAAGAATTTTTCTGCGTACTCAAATATCTGAAATTGCAGATAATGTCATGGAGTTATTTCATAAATTGCAGGCACTCTCTGTGAAGCATAAAGATGTTCTTCTTCCCGGTTACACGCACTTCCAGATCGCCATGCCCTCGTCCTTTGGCTTATGGTTCGGAGCATATGCCGAGAGCCTTGTGGACGATATGCAGATGCTGCTTGCAGCGTATAAAATATGCAATAAGAATCCTCTCGGATCAGCTGCCGGATATGGATCGTCGTTTCCGCTGGACAGGACTATGACGACAAAACTTCTCGGATTCGAACATCTCAATTATAACGTGGTTTATGCCCAGATGGGCAGGGGGAAAACCGAACGTATTCTCGCTCAGGCTATGTCTTCCGTAGCAGCTACACTCGCGAAGCTGGCGATGGATAACACTCTGTTTCTCAGCCAGAACTTCTCGTTCATATCTTATCCTCCGGAACTTACCACAGGATCGAGCATAATGCCGCATAAAAAGAATCCGGATGTATGGGAGATAATGAGAGGCAAGTGCAATCTTATTCAGGCCCTGCCCAACCAGATAGCTATGATGACGACGAACCTCCCTTCAGGATATCACAGGGACCTTCAATTGCTAAAGGAAGTTCTGTTCCCTGCGATCGTGGACCTCAGGGATTGTCTCCGGATGGCTAAATTTATGTTGGAGAACATCTCGGTCAGGGATAATATCCTTGAAGATGACAAATACGATTATCTGTTCAGTGTCGAAGTCGTGAATAAAATGGTCCTCTCCGGAGTTCCGTTCCGTGAGGCATATAAGAAGATCGGTATGGATATCGAGGAGGGTAATTATCAAGCGGACAAGACTGTCGCCCACACTCATGAAGGCAGTATAGGTAATTTATGTACGGACGAGATTACCGCACTTATGGATAATGTATACGAACAATTCGGATTCTACGATATGGAACGGGCAGAGGCCGATCTTGTCGCAGAATAATCTTCGGAATTGGTTTTCGGATAAATTTTTGTATAAGCGATTATTTTAACTAATCCGTTCGTTAATGGGAAATAATATATTATTCGCGTTTATACTGACTCTGCTTGCCGGACTCGCTACGGGGATAGGCAGTGCGATCGCGTTCTTCGCTAAGAGTACGAATAAAAAATTTCTCTCGTTCTCTCTCGGATTATCAGCAGGCGTGATGGTATATGTGTCGTTCGTGGAGCTGTTCGCCCAGGCGAACAATACTCTCTCCGGTGTAATGGGAGATAAGAATGGGCAGGCAGTCGCGGTCATCGCATTGTTTGCCGGAATTGTTATCGCTGCCGTGATCGACAAACTGGTTCCGGAAGTGGACAATCCTCATGAACCCAAAACCGTAGAGAGCCTGCGCAAGCGTAAACCCAAGAGCAAATTGATGCCTACGGGACTGATTACAGCCCTTGCGATAACGATACATAACTTCCCGGAGGGTATGGCGACCTTTGCCGCTACATTAGGTAATCCTGAACTCGGAATAGCTATTGCCGTTGCGATAGCGATACACAATATTCCGGAAGGTATTGCGGTATCGGTGCCTATTTATTATGCCACGGGGAGCCGGAAGAAGGCCTTCGTGTGGTCATTCCTATCCGGAATGTCGGAACCGCTCGGAGCGGTGATCGGATACCTCGTCTTGATGCCGTTTATGAACGATATCCTTATGAGTTGTGTACTTGCAGGAGTCGGAGGAATTATGATATTCATCTCATTCGACGAACTCCTTCCGGCGGCGAGGGAATTCGGTGAGCACCATGTATCAATTTACGGACTTATATCCGGAATGGCGATAATGGCGATAAGCCTGATAATACTTTGATAATGAAAAAGTGGAGAGACAGGACCCCGACAGAGAAGGGGATGATATTGATAATTATTATGCTTATTATCGGGATTATCGTCCGCTGGAGTGCGGTAAGTTCCGGAGTCGCCGTAGGGTTCCGGAATATATTTCAGGATAAGAGCGAACCGACACAAACGGAACAATATGTACGCTAACCTCGAACTATATATCCACCGGCTTAGACAGGAAGGAGAACTTCAGGAAATAGATGTTCCGGTCGATCCGGTGCTGGAGATAGCGGAAATTACCGACCGTATGTCCAAATCTCCAGGTGGGGGCAAGGCTCTATTGTTTAATGATACAGGTACCGCATATCCCGTTCTGACTAACATGTATGGTTCCGACAAGCGGATATGCCTTGCTCTCGGAGTCGATTCCCTCGACGAACTCTCCGGACGGATTTATGAAATGTTCGAGGCCGTAACATCCCCCAAAAATACATTCGGAGATAAAGTGAAAATGCTTCCTGTGCTCGGAAGGGTCTCGCGATGGATGCCTAAAAAGAAAAAAGGGCGCGGTCCCTGTCAGGAGGTGATACACGACGGAGATCTCTCCTCGTTTCCGGTATTGAAGTGTTGGAAGTTCGACGGAGGGCGGTTCGTTACCCTTCCGATGGTTATCACCAGAGACCCTGCAACAGGAATTCGCAATGTGGGAATGTACCGTATGCAGGTCTTCTCAGGTAATACTACCGGAATGCACTGGCACATGCATAAGACCGGAGCCCGCCACTATGAAGAATATAAACGACTCGGTAAAAGAATGCCCGTAACAGTGTGTCTGGGAGGCGATCCCGCCTATACGTATTCCGCGACCGCACCCCTGCCCGACAATATCGACGAATTCCTGCTTGCCGGATTTATCCGGAGGAAGCCGGTAGAACTGGTTAAATGCCTTACCAACGATCTTGAGATTCCTGCCGACTGCGACTTCGTTATCGAAGGATATGTCGATCCGCAGGAAGATAAAGTTATCGAGGGAGCATTCGGAGACCACACCGGATTTTATTCGCTGGAAGACGATTACCCGCTGTTCCATGTGACATGTACTACCCACCGTAAGAATGCGGTTTATCCGGCGACCATAGTCGGAATTCCTCCGCAGGAGGATATGTATATTGCCAAAGCTACGGAGAAAATATTCCTTGCGCCCATACGCCTCGCTATACAGCCTGAAATCAACGATCTCTACATGCCTTCTGAAGGGGTGGCTCATAACATTGCAGTCGTAGATATAGACAAAAAATATCCCGGACAGGGATTTAAGGTCGCTGCTTCGATGTGGGGTGCCGGGCAGATGATGTTCAATAAATTCCTGTTAATAACCTCCGGATGCCGTGATATTCGGAATCCTGAGGAATTGAAAAAAAATCTCGAAAAGGTCAGCATTCCGCGAGACGTTATGTTCTCCAAAGGTCCGCTGGATGTATTAGATCACACCAGCGATATTCTCGGATTCGGAGGGAAGGTGTGTATCGATGCCACGGATAAATCGAAAGAAGGATATGCGGAGCACCAATTGGCAGACATAAAAATTCCTAAGGAATGGTGTGCAGATGCAGATATTATCTCAGTGAACGATTCCCTGGCGGAAGAGTGGAGAGCTCTGTTCATATCCGTACAAAACAACGGTAAAAATATAACCGGTACTGTGGAATTAATCGAAAAGTATCTCCAAATAAATAGTGTCGAGGGATTAAACTATATCTTCGTTTATGATGCTAATGTACCGTTGCAAGACGTACGTATGCTGATATGGCTTGCAGGCGGTAATTGCGATGCGGTAAGAGATATTGCTATCCGCGCCGACAAAATTTACTTCGACGCGCGTATCAAGGCAGGAGGCATCAACGGCTTCAGGAGGCGATTCCCTAATGTTGTGACTTCCGATATGGATACTATACGGAAGGTGGACGAGCGATGGGCCGAATATGGAATAGGGGAATTTATACCATCTCCCAGCCGTGAATATTCGGTACTTATACCGGATGGAAGTTCCGGAGCCTCCATCGATAAATAATGGAAGTTAAGTTAGTGGGTTGCATTATTATGCAGTCTGGTTAAGGATGAAATATATGTTTTAACCCGATATTGCGGAATATTCGACGGAAAAATTTTAATCACAATTCTTCGATGTCGGTTTGGCATACCGCTCAAATTAATCCTTAGAATCTGACATTCGTTTTTTACATACAAATATTTGCTTCTCTGATTTGTTTTCAAATAATTCCTCTTCGAATCCACCGAATTTATGAATAATTTCAAATCCGTAGATACTTAAATATTCATCCAGTTCTTGTGGAAAATACATCCGCATATCCAAATTTTGTATGGAATCAAATTCTCCATTTATAAAATAATGCCATTTTATACGGTTAATCTGAGTTTTATTTTCATAAATCATGGTTTGTTCTATAACAACCTCTCTGCCGTCTTCGGTCCGATATTCAGCGATGATATTTTCTTCTTTTTCTGAATTTACTATATAACGAATATCGGGATTAAAACAGTCGAAGATGAAAAATCCGTCTTCTTTCAGATGTTTCTTTACATTTATCAATACCTTGAAAAAATCCTGATTCGTATATAAATGATGAATGGAATTAAATGGAATAAAGATGATACCGTAAACCTCCGGTAAATCCAAAGTCCTAATGTCGGATTTGATAAATTGAACAGGAACATTTAATTCCTCCGCCTTACATTGAGCTTGTTTCAACATCGAAGAACTGATATCGACACCTATGATATTATATCCCTCTTTGGCAAGGGGAATTGTAAGCCTGCCTGTACCGCAGCATAATTCGAGAATATTACCATTTTTCTTTTTTGCGAGCCAGCGTGAATAAAATGGCAGATCAGCTAATTCCGGATTCATGCCGTCATAGATGCTGCCGTCGTAAATTAATTTTCCGACTTTATATTTTTCTTCCATTTTATTCTTTTAGAGCAACTCTATATTATATAAACCTTGAGAATGGAATTGATAAATTAAAGTATTTATCCAGGCCGTGTACTTTAGTTTGTTTTGAACGGAAGTTTTAATCCTGCAAGGTCCTCGTTGGCCTTTTCGATCTTTTTAGCGAGGTCCGCTTTAAATTTTACCAGCTTACTCTGTATCTCGACATCCCCGGTAGCGATTATCTGAGCCGCGAGTATTCCGGCATTTTGTGAATTGTCTACCGCTACGGTTGCGACAGGTATGCCTGAGGGCATTTGGAGTATGGACAATACGCTGTCCCACGCGTCCATCGAATTGGACGATTTAACAGGTACCCCGATCACCGGAAGCGTTGTCATAGAGGCGATAACGCCCGGAAGATGAGCTGCTCCGCCTGCACCTGCGATAATCACTTTGATCCCTCTTGCGAGTGCATCCTTAGCGAAGTCTGCCACGAGGTCAGGAGTTCTGTGTGCAGATAGAGCGTTTATTTCGTACGGAATCTCCATTTCTGCGAGGAATTTTGCCGCTCCCTCCATTACTTTCATATCGGACGTACTGCCCATTATAATACTTACCTTCGGATTCATAATTATTTTTTCTTCTTTAAAATATTTACCTTCGCAAAATTAATCAATTATTGGCAAAAATGAAGACCGTAACGCTGCATGGCAGAAGATTCGAACGATCTATCAATCACGGTGAGATCGTGAAGGCCGTGGAAGAACTCGCCGAAAAGATAAATGTCGAACTCGCCGGACTGGAGAATCCTTTATTTGTAGGGGTGCTCAACGGATCGTTTATGTTTGCAGCGGAGCTTCTGAAGAATATTGAATTCCCATGCGAGGTCACATTTATGCGAATGAATTCTTATACAGGAACATCTTCGAGCGGAACGGTCGAGAATATTATGGGGCTGAAGGAGAGCATCGAGGGTCGGAATGTTATCATTCTTGAGGATATTGTCGAATCCGGAAGGACTCTCGATGCGGTGAGCGGGCGGATGAAAGATCATGGAGCCTCCAGCGTAAATTTTGCGGCAATGTTTTTTAAGCCGTCGCTTTATAAGGGAACGGCCAATAATTTTTACAGGGCGATGGAGATTCCTAATGATTTTGTCGTAGGGTTCGGCCTTGACTACAATGGTCTCGGACGTAACTTAAAAGATGTTTATAGTTTAAAAGAGTAATGAAAAATATTTCCCAAGAACTGCTCGAAGGGGGGAGAAAACTGCCTCTGGTCGAAGACTTCTATACCATACAGGGTGAGGGCTATCATACAGGCAAGCCTGCCTACTTTATACGTCTTGGTGGCTGCGATGTAGGGTGTCGCTGGTGTGATGCCAAATATACATGGAATCCCAAACAATTTCCTCCGGTAGAAGTCGTTGAGATCGTCGCACGTGCTGTATCGTTCCCCGCTAAGGCGATAGTTATCACAGGAGGAGAACCTACGCAGTATCCTCTCGAGATCCTTACCGGAGAGCTCCGTTCCCGCGGATTACAGATTTTTCTCGAAACATCGGGGAATTGTCCTATAAGGGGGTGCTTCGACTGGATATGTCTCTCGCCCAAAAAGAACAGTCCGCCATTAGATAAAAATCTCGCTGAAGCCCATGAACTAAAGGTAATTATAGAAACCGTGAATGATCTTATCTGGGCGGAGGAAAACGCAGCTAAGACATCGCCGGAATGTAAATTATTTCTACAACCGGAATGGAGCCGTTATGAAGCGACGATACCGGTTATAGTGGAATATGCGAAAAATCATCCCGAATGGAATATCTCGGTGCAGACACATAAATTTATGCACATTCCCTAAATCGCAGGGCTCTTGCTCAGTAGAAATACTACGGCAATTGCCAGATAAACCGCCCCGTTTATTATGCTTACCGCCTTGCCACTCAATAGCCGGCCTGCGAATTTCTCGGAAAAAAATCCGGATAATAACGATACGGCAGTAAAAATAATAAGGGCTTGAACTGCAAATACTCCTCCGAGAACAAAAATATCCGCGGTAGGAGTGCTGCTGCCGTAATCCAGAAACTGCGGCAGAAACGCGAGGAAGAATATCAATACTTTGGGATTGAGTACGTTCATGGTAATCCCGCGCCTATATAGTCTGCCGAAGCTCTCTTGCGGTGTGCTATCGGCGACCGAGGGACTGTCGGACGGTTCAGGGGCGTTAGCACTAATAAGGCATCTGATCCCCATATAAACGAGATATCCGACTCCTGCGTAGCGTATGAGATTAAACAGCGTCGGAGAATTCAGAATTATAAGCGACAGTCCCAGTGCCGCGGCCATTGTGTGAAAGAAGAGTCCGCTGCATAATCCGAGTGATACTGCGAGACCGGCCTTCCGTCCGCGAGTCAGCCCTTGTACCGACACATAAATTATATCCGGTCCGGGCATGAGTGTAAGAATTACGGATGCCGTTACGAATTCGACCAACTGCATGCTACTTCACTTTGAGGACGTCGCCTACGCGCAAAATGGTATTCGTGCTGATCCCGTTGAGCTGGCATAATTGATTGATAGAGACATTATACCGTCTCGACAAGGCATAAAGGGTGTCCCCCTTCTTGATTTTATGAGTCTTACCTGAAACTTTGGCTGAGGAAGTTGTAGTAGCGCTATCCGATTGCGGAGTGCTGTTCTGGGAAGCTAAAGTTGTGGTAGAGACTGTCGATGATTTTCGTGTGCTGCTGGAAGCTACTATCTTGCCTCCGCTGTTCTTCGTAATGGTGACAACGCCGTCTCTTAACGTATGATTCTCTGTATCTATCACGAGTGTAGGATCGAAGTGCTGCCCCATGACCCTCAGTTCGAAATGGAGGTGCTCGGTTGTTGCTCTGCCAGTTCTGCCAGCGAGTGCGATCGGAGTCCCTGCCTGTACGATGTCGTTAGGCTTGACAAGATTTTTAGAATTGTGTGAATAGACGCTCTCGACACCGTTGTAATGCCTTATTACGACAATATTCCCGTAACCGGAATAGTATTTAGACATCCTGACAACCCCCGGAAGGATGGATTTTATAGTATCGTTAGGGATTGCCTTAATATCGACTCCTGTATGCATCGATCCTCCGCGCATGCCGTATCCGGATAAAAATTTACCTTTATATGGAAAGTAGAACTCCCTCTTCATCTCCGACAGATTGAGTACGATCTCTTTGACTTCGGTAAACGGATCGTAGTTTGCAATGCTGACATGCTCGGTATCCTTGGAAGTAAATGTGATTTTGGGATAGTTCTGCCTTTTGATCTCTTTTATTTCAGATTTAATAACGTCGATCTCCTTCTGTTGGTTACCATTTCGGTCTGTGCGGAACGGATCTTCATAAGTAATGGGAGTGGTGAGAATATATTCCGGACTTGGATCCACAGACCTGCTCGAATAGGTCTTCTTCGAACATCCTGCAAAGACCAAACCCGCTGTTATAATTATTAAAATTTTTTTATACATAATCGATATATTTTCATAATCAGGCATGCTGCCCGCTTTGGCAATTTATTTGTGAATAAATAATATCTTTGTCGTTCAAGTATAATAACGTCACATCAAAAATGATATTTTATTAACGTAATTGCTTACGGATCAGTTCCGTAATTTTTGCAAAAGTACGAAAAACAATCGAACAAGTATAAAAAAAAGAATTCATATATGGAAACAGCTGAAAAAATCAAATGTCTTATCATTGGCAGCGGACCTGCCGGGTACACCGCCGCTATCTATACTGCCAGGGCTAATTTGAATCCGGTGCTGTATCAGGGAATTGAACCCGGAGGACAGCTTACCACTACTACCGATATAGAGAATTTCCCCGGATATCCGGAAGGAATCAACGGCCTGGAGATGATGGAGCAGTTCCGTACGCAGGCGCAGAGATTCGGTACCGATGTCCGTACCGGTGTGGTAACATCTGTGGATTTCTCCAAATTGCCGTTGAAGCTGACTATCGACGGTCGAAAAAATATCGAAGCGGATTCTGTTATAATCGCTACAGGCGCCACTGCAAAATATCTCGGTCTGGAATCCGAAAACAGGTTCCGCGGAATGGGAGTATCTGCATGTGCTACCTGTGACGGATTCTTCTACCGTAATAAAAACGTTGCGGTTGTAGGAGGAGGAGACACCGCATGCGAAGAAGCCATATATCTGTCGTCTCTATGCCACAAGGTATACCTGATTATCCGCAAACATTATATGAGGGCATCCAAAGTGATGCAGGAGAGGGTAAATTCCATTCCTAATATAGAAATAATTTACGGATACAACACAAAAGAGATTCTCGGAGACGAGAACGGAGTAAACGGAGTGCTGATTGCTGCCGAGGATGGCAGCGAGGTTAAACTCCAAATAGACGGATTCTTCCTTGCGATAGGGCATCATCCGAATACGGAGGTATTTAAAAATTATATTGCGGTTGACGAACAGGGATACATTAAAACCAAACCGGATTCATCAAAAACCAATATCACAGGAGTATTTGCCGCAGGGGATGTGAGGGACTCCAAATACAGACAGGCAATTGTCGCGGCAGGTTCCGGATGTATAGCTGCGCTCGACTGCGAACGTTACCTGAGAGGCGAAGTTTAAATATTTTTGCATCCATAATTTTATTAGTCTGTGCGATAAAAAAATTATGCATATAATTGATTATATTTGTTTCCGAAAACTGTTATTATGGAGATCGGAAACATTTATTTTATAGGTATCGGCGGAATAGGCATGAGTTCCATAGCCCGGTATTATAAACATATAGGCAAAACTGTCGGAGGCTACGACCGGACGTCTACCGTATTAACGCGTATGCTTGAAAACGAGGGCATGGCAGTTCATTATGAAGACAGCGTCGAAATGATTCCGGAAAATTTTAAGAACCGCAACGATACGCTGGTAATTTACACTCCTGCTATTCCTGCGGATCATAAGGAGCTGAATTATTTTAAAGTCAACGGATTCCGTATGGTCAAGCGATCGCAAGCGCTCGGAGAGCTTGTAGAAGGGAAGTATTTGATGGCAGTCGCCGGAACACACGGTAAAACGACGACCTCCACAATGGCCGCATATTTGGACAGCGTCGCAGGAGCAGGCGCAAGTGCGTTCTTAGGCGGAATCGCCAAAAATTTTGAATCGAATCTTGTACTGGGAAACGAACATAATCTTATCGTCGAAGCCGACGAATTCGACAGATCATTTCTCCAACTCTATCCAGATTCAGCCGTTATCACCGCTGTCGATGCGGATCACCTCGATATCTACGGAACTTACGAAGAGTTAAAAAAATCGTTTACGGATTTTATATCACAGATAAAGAGCGGAGGGATTCTCATTCTTAACAATAAGATCGAGCTGGAACTTCCGCAGCGGGAGGATATTGCGGTATACAGATATTCGTACGATATTCCATGTGATTTTTATGCGAAAAATATAGAGCAGATCGAAGGCGGACAATCTTCTTTTGATATCGTCTGTCCGGACATGGTAATAGAAAATTGTGTCTCCGGTATTCCGGGGTGGGTAAATATAGAAAATACGGTCGCTGCAGTAGCTTTGCTCTGGAAATCAGGATTCGATAAGGATAAAATGCGTGAAGCGATTCGGAATTTCAAAGGCGTAAAGAGGCGGTTCGAATTTTATATAAACACCCCTGAGATTGTATATATGGACGACTATGCGCACCATCCCGAAGAACTCAAGGCTGCGATATCTTCCCTACGCAAGATGTTTCCTGGAAGAAAAATCAAAGCTATTTTCCAGCCCCATCTTTTTACCCGTACGCGTGACTTTTCAGGCGAGTTTGCCGATGCCCTCTCTCTCGCGGACGAGGCGATTCTTTTGCCCATATATCCAGCGCGCGAACAGCCCCTGGAAGGCATTACTTCGGAAATAATTTATAAAAATATCAGTTGTTCCCGTAAAATGGCGGAAAAGGCCCGGATTTTGGATATAGTCAGAGATGAACCTGCGGATGTGCTCGTTACGTTCGGTGCAGGGGATATAGACGTTTACTGCAAACCTATATGTTTGACGCTCAAAGAAAAACACGGACTTGAATGATCCTGAAGAGAAGCCTTATAATAAATATACTTGTGTGGACGGCATTAATCGTTTATATGGTGTTTGCGGTCCGGCATTGCAGCGTCAGGAACTCCGGTATAGTCTGTTCCGGATTGAATATCGTCGTCAAGGACAGTGCAAGATATCGCTTCGTTACCCCGCAGTCTATCGAAGATATCCTGAAATCGAAAGGCATAGGATACGATAGTGTACGTCTCGATTCCGTTAATATTGCCGGTGTGGAGCGTGCGCTCGCAGAGAACCCGTATATCAAACAGTATAAGGTCTATACGACGTTGAACGGGAAATTGAATATAGAGTTGAGACAGCGCAAGCCTCTCGTGAGAATCCAGTCCGATAACGGTTATAAAATTTATATTACCGACGATATGAACGTGGTTCCGGTTAATAATTTCCATGTGGATGTTCCGGTAGTTACCGGCATGCCGCAACTCCCTTTCGATAAGGATTTTATAGGTTGCATCTTTGCCGAAACGGACGGTGAAAAAAAATCGGATGAAAATAATGATTTTATACATAATCTGATTAACTTTGTGAATTTCCTGAATAATAGTACATTCTGGAGTGCCCAGATAGTTCAGATTAACGTTATTTCAGGTAATCAGATCGAACTTGTGCCGCGCGCCGGAGATCAGATAATCCTTCTCGGAGAGCTGGACGGTTATAAGGCCAGGCTCGACAAGCTTATGAAATTTTACACAAAAGGTTTGCCTTACGAAGGGTGGAACAGATATAAATATATCGATTTAAGGTTTAAAGATCAGGTGATCTGCCGCACGTGACAAAAATTTTGGGAAATATTTAACACCTGAATGTTGAAATGGAAAAAAAGGAGTATGTAGTAGCGATAGACTTAGGAACTTCGAAAGTCGTCACCCTTGTCGGAAAAAAATCGGAAAATAACAAGATCGAGATTCTTTCCGGAGCGGTCAGTGATTCCCTTGGTGGCGTGTCGCGAGGTGAGATCAAGAACACCGAGCATCTCTCTAAGGCTGTGAAGAATACTCTGGAAAAAATTGAGAAGGAACTCGATATCTCCGTAAGAGAGGCTTATGTCGGTATCACAGGGCAGCACATAAAATCCTCGAAGCATTCGGGATATATATTTATCGAGAATAACGATAACGAGGTGAGAAAGACTGACGTTCAACGTCTTAACGACAGTATGAACAACGTCCAGATACCGATAGGGGAGACTATTGTCCATATTATTCCCCAGAAATATGCCGTGGACGGCGAATCGGATATCGGCGAACCGGTAGGGGTGATCGGTAAAAAACTCGAGGCCTCGTTCAATATAATATCCGGCAACCGTGAAACTATATCGCGTATAGATAAATGCCTCGCTAAGTCCAATATCCGCGTAACGCGGCACATATTAAATCCTTTGGCAGCCGCAGAAGCAGTCCTTGTTCCCGATGAGAAGGAATTAGGCGTAGCGGTAATTGATATAGGTGGTGGTACTGCCGATCTCTGTATTTATCACGATAATATTGTCCGTCATGTGGCGATAATACCCCTCGGAGGGAACATAATAAACAGGGATATACGCTATTACGGCATTCTCGAGCGCTATATCGAGAGTCTGAAGGTTAAATTCGGAGGCGCGGTGAGCGAACTCGAGAGACCGGATAAATACATAACCATTCCCGGAGTAAATGCCCGTAGCTCCAAAGAGATATCATTCCGTAATCTTGCGTCGATAATCGAGGCGAGAATGATGGATATTATCGAGAGTGTAAATTATGAAATAAGACGTTCGGGTTATAAGGATAAACTTGCAGCCGGAATCGTCATTACAGGCGCCTGCGCTAAACTCCGTAACCTCGACACCCTGTTCAGGGGACAGACCGGTTACGAAGTAAGAGTTGCTGTTCCCGATGTGCATTTGACCGAGCATAACAGAAATCTTGTCGATGACCCGGGATTCTCGACCGCGGTAGGACTCTTGGTGCATGCACTAAAAGACGGAGCGTCCATGTCGGTCGATGCTGCTAAAGCCGCCCCTGCGGTTGCCTCGCAGCAATCTATCCCTGTTACGCCGAATCAGCCTTACCAACAACAGCAACGACCCCGCTTCAATATGCCTGCCGATAAACACCCGGCAAAACCAAATAACGACACCTCCTTCGACGATGCCGGAGCGGCAGAGAAGGAAGACAAAACACGTAAACGCGGACTCTTCGGCAAAATCGCGGATAAATTTGCCGGAATGTTCGAAACAATTGACGATGAAATTTAAACAGTTATGCCTGAGATAATTGATGTTTTTGAATTACCCAAAGCAGCGCCGTCCATAATAATGGTTGCCGGAGTGGGCGGCGGAGGAAGCAACGCTGTGAACCACATGTTCCACCTTGGTATCACAGACGTATCGTTCATGGTCTGCAATACCGATATGCAGGCGCTGAACAGAAGCCAGATCCCCATTAAAATAGTTCTCGGACAGTCCCTCACGCAGGGTCTCGGAGCCGGCAATAAGCCTGAAATAGGGCGCGCGGCAGCGGAAGAGAGCTATGACGAAATCGTGGATGTGTTCAAAAGGCACGGAACGCGGATGGTATTCGTTACCGCCGGCATGGGAGGCGGAACGGGAACCGGAGCAGCTCCGGTGATTGCCCGTGCTGCCAAAGAATTAGGCATACTTACCGTTGCCATCGTCACTATTCCGTTCGTGGACGAGGGGCCGAAGAGATTTAAACAGGCGTATCAAGGTATAGATGAAATAAAGAAATATGTAGATTCGTTGTTGGTCATCAATAACGAAAATATTCTGGAGATACACGGAGACCTGACGCTCTCCGAAGCATTCGGAATGGCGGATAATATCCTTGCTGACGCCGCCAAAGGCATTGCCGAAATAATTACCGGAGACAACTATGTAAACGTCGATTTCAAAGATGTTCAGACGGTTATGAGCGACAGCGGAGTAGCGCTCATGGGTACGGGTAAGGCGAGCGGAGACAACAGGGCTAACGATGCCGTGCAGAAGGCGCTCTCTTCACCGCTTCTCAACCACCGCGATATTGCCGGAGCACGCAATATACTCGTTAATATTACCTCTTCCGATGAGCACGAAGCAAAACTGTCGGAAATGAAGCTCATAACTAAATTCGTTCAGGAAAAAACGGGTAATGCCGCCGACCTTATTTGGGGATTCGGTAAAAATATGGGACTCGGAGAAGATATACAGGTAACGATTATCGCCACCGGATTCGATTCCGACGCTATCGAAGGATTCCCTTCATACGAACAATCCGTCGCAGCAGAAAAGGTAGAGGAGAACGGACAAACCGAGTTGCAGGAAGGTATAGATAATAACCTGAGGGATCAGGGATTAGAGTCGGAAAATACAGATACTGCAGAAACAGAATCGGTTCCCGAAAATAAACCACAGGAAGAAATTCAAACCTCTGTACAACAGGAGCCTGTCAAAAAGGTTGAGAGAATCGAACCCGATATTAATATAATCAGGGCAAAGATTCCGGTACCGAGCCCGGCCATGACCAACGAACCGCGGACTAAGAAGATAGAAGAACCTGTAACCGAGTCGATAAATTACGAAGAACTGGAGAATACCCCTGCATGGTTGAGGCGCAAGGTTTCTTTTAACGATAATAGTTCTGATAAAATATCGAGGGTCCATTTAAAAGAGGATACCAATACCGTGGTTCCGGATACAGATCTGAACAAAGGTTTGTTCTAAAAACGGGAAAAATTATTTTGTTTTTTCATTTGTTTGACATATCTTTGCAAACGCAAATAAGGAATTTGATCCTTATTGGGGCCCATAGCTCAGTTGGTTAGTAGCACCTGACTCATAATCAGGGGGTCACTGGTTCAAGCCCAGTTGGGCCCACAAAAAAAGGTTGTTTATAAAACAACCTTTTTTGTTTATATATAATTATAAATATTATGAAGTCGGTTTTGGAACTTTAGGAAAAAAGAAGGCCGCCGGATTTCCTTTTTTCAATTTATAAATGTTAACCCTCAAAAAAACTATGAAGAAAATTCTACTTTCCGGCGGCCTGTATTATAATAACGGATAAGTTTTATAAAAATTGCGTAAAAGTACAACTTTTTCTTATCGCAGAAATTAATTTTAATATTTTAAGAACTTGACGTATTAAATACGTAACTTTGACACAAAGATATTATGAATTTATTTCTAATCCAAATTATTAAAAAAATATTATTGAAAAATGTTGTCACTCAATAAAGTATGTTATTAAAACTGTCAGTAAAATTTGCGGATAAATTTAAGCATGTATTTTGCAGGCAATAAAACTAATTACAAGAGTAACTACTGTTTATTATGAAAAGAAAGACGTTTTTGTTTTTTATTTGTATTTTATCCTGTACGACGTTCTCTTACGGACAGTTCGATTACAGGGTTCACCCTGAAATGTCGGACGTTGTTCTTCCTGCTTTGCCTTTAAAATTGGATTTTGCGGGAGAGCCGGTGCCCCTGGAATATTACGATATACGCGAAAGCCTTCTGAAGGACCTTCTCGTCACCTGCTACATGCACTCCCGAACTATGCAATCCTTACTTGCTACTACGCGCTATTTCCCTATTATAGAGCCTATTCTGGAAAAATACGGAATTCCTGAAGATTTTAAATATCTCTGTATGGCGGAAAGCGGATTAAATCCGAATGCACGTTCTTCAGCAGGTGCAGCAGGACTCTGGCAGTTTATGCAGGCCGCTGCAAAAGAGAACGGATTATTCGTGGGTACGGGGGTGGACGAACGATATCATATTGAAAAATCTACCGAAGCAGCTTGTAAATATATCCTCGACGCGAAAAATCGATTAGGCAGCTGGACCCTTGCGGCGGCTTCGTATAATATAGGCGTTGCCGGTATATCGACGCGGTTGAATAAACAAGGCGTCGCTAACTACTACGATATGTTTTTACCCGATGAAACCATGAGGTACATATTCCGGATACTGACCTTTAAATTGCTTGTAAACGATCCGGTTTTATATGGATATGTGGTCGAGAAAACGGATTATTTTCACCCTTTAGATAATTACCATGAAATCACCATAAACGATACGAATATAGATTGGTCGAAGGTAGCGAACGATAATGGTACCACCTATAAGATGCTCAGGGAGCTAAACCCGTGGATTCGTGACTATACTTATAATAATTCTGCAAAGAGAACTTTTATTCTTAAAATTCCCAACAGCGGATTTAGAATAATAAAATAGCCCCCTTGATTTATATTCCGGTGTTATTAGTTCTTTTTCCCCATTAATTTCAAATTATCCGCTCGATTCAGAAGGTTCTGGAAAAAATGTTGCAAAAAAAGTGTGGATCGTGTCGATGGTTCCGCAAATTTTAAAGGTAAACTAAAAACTTTACGGGCTAAATTTACAATAAGTAAAGTAGAACCTTTAAGACTTAGCGACATGATGAGTAAAGAATCTATCGGTATCCATGCCGGGATGGTGTGGACCGTATTGAACGACGGTGATAAATGGGATTTTACCGATTTGAAAAGAAAGACTTCCTTAAAAAACAATGAACTCTGCGCAGCCCTGGAGTGGCTTGCACGCGAAGATAAAATCGCACTCGAAGAAACTAACGACGGATTGCTTGTCTATCTCAAAGACCTTTATCTTCATTTCAAATTCTATTTTTAGTGAATATTGATATAAACCTTTTTTATTACTTATTTTAAATGTACCGCAAAGGAAGTCTACTCGTGCGAGCAGGCTTCTTTTGTTTAATTCTCTAATTCTATTTATATTTATGACTCTTAAATTATTAAAATTATGAAAGAAATTATTGAATTTTTATCTAACAGCCCAGCCTTTTTCGTAGGTACTGTGGGGAATGATAACAAGCCTAAGGTCAGACCGTTCAGCTTTGTTATGGAGTGGAACGGAAGACTCACGTTCGTGACTAATAAAAATAAAGAAGTTTATAAACAGCTTGTCGGGAATCCCTATGTGGAAATATGCTCCTATTCTCCGTCCGGCGAGTGGATGCGTATAAGCGGTAAGGTCTCTTTTACACAGGAGAAGGGCGCACTGGAAAAAGTATTCGAAGTTATGCCTGCTTTAAAACAGTTTTATGGTCCGGAGAGCGCGGATATTATGATTTGTTTTTATATCGAATCCGGAGAAGCTCAGGTTTACGATATGGGTTCCATGAACTCCCCTAAAAAGAAAATATCTTTGTAGTAATCCGCGGAAACATACATTCCTTTAATGGTCTGAGAATTGCATCGGTTTATTGGAATCAATCGATAAAATTATGACCGGTTTTTGCGAAAAGGAGTGTCGAAATACAGTAAAAATTGACTCGTTAAACAACGAATCGGAGAAGTTATCCGATTTGTTGTTTTTTATTGTCAAAGGTATCGCGGTGGTAAATACCAGTCTGCGAAGCAATGGTATCGGAAGTAAGGATGCGGACAGGTTCATACCCGAAGCCTTGTATGTGACTGTTACCAATACGAACTTCCAGTCGAGCGTCATAAGCGATTATATAAATTCCGCTGTAAGGCTGAAATCCAAACTAATCTCCGAAGCAGAAAAAAACGGGATTCCTCTGCCGGAATATAACGAGGTAGGCTTCTCGCCGGAATTCGACGAATATACCCGGTGTGCCGATAAAATATCTTTGGATAATGAGGATTTTCAGGCAGCTTCAGTTAAAAGTGTAGTAGCATGTGCGGTGCGCGGAGCCGCGTCGTATGTCTACCATGTCTGGAGAATCGGATACGAGAGCGACGACATCTACGAACTTATGCAGCTCGCTCTTACCGAGATATCCGATCCTCTCATGGATGAGAACGGTATTGTCCGGAGCATCTCTTACTCTGCGGACTGCTGCCTGCGCGCGATCTCTTTTATAGATATGGCAAATATACACACCTTCGGAGAGCCTGAGCAGACGTGGGTCAATCTCGAAGCAGGGAATAATCCCGGAATACTGGTCAGCGGACACGATCTAAAAGATCTCGAAGATCTTCTCAAACAGAGTAGGGGCAAAGGAATCGACATTTATACCCATAGCGATCTTATGCCTGCGAATTGCTACCATAAATTAAAAAAGTACAAACATTTTGTAGGAAATTACGGAAATTCATGGTGGAGGCAGCAGGAAGACTTCGATGCGTTCAACGGACCTATTCTTATGACTTCCAATTGCTTAATCGTGCCTAAAGGCAATTACTGTTATGTGAACAGACTGTATACGACAAATACAGCCGGATGTCCCGGCGCCACCCATATTCTTGCATATAAAAAGTGGCACAAAAAATCTAAGGATTTTTCGGAAATTATCGAACATGCGAAGAACTGCAGACCTCCGGAAAAAATTGATCATGGGACTGTTCTTGCCGGATTCTCCCACCATCAGCTCTTAGACCGAGCGGAGATAATAGCAGAAAAACTTTCTTCAGGTATGATAAAAAAGATCGTAATGATCGCAGGCTGCGACGGGAATGTGAAATTACAGAATTATTTTACCGGATTTGCAAGGAGCCTCCCTTATGATAATATAGTGATTACCGCAGGGTGCGTAAAATTCAGGTTCAATAAATACAATTTTGGCGAAATCGATGGCATTCCGCGCATTATAGACGTGGGGCAGTGCAACGACGTCTTCTCTATAATACTGTTCGCGAATAAATTAACCGAGGTGTGCGGTATGGAAAATATAAACGACCTCCCTATCGAATATCATATCGCATGGAGCGGACAGAAGGCCATCACCCTCATGATGGCCTTCCTGAGCAGGGGTATCCGCAAGATTCATATCGGTCCGTCCACCGAAGGATTCATACCGGTTAATGTCATAGAGATACTCAATTGTATCTATGGTCAGGATGCTGTTAAGGGCGATTACAGGAGTATGGGATCGTACAGGGATCAATTTATAGCAAACGAAGTTCCGGAGATATTCCAAAACGTTTGATATTGTTGCGGTAAATGATTATATTTGTTAACATTCACCTTAAATCGATTAAATAATGGACATTTGGCAAATATGGATCATCGCCGCGATAATCCTCTTTATAGTCGAAGTACTGACCCCCTCTTTTTTTGCCGCAGGAATAGGTATCGGATGCCTTGTGGCAGGTATTGCGGCGATTTTTATCCCTGAAGTGTGGGCACAGCTCATAATCTTCTCGGTTGGAGTCCTTCTTGGTTTTATTTACATAAGACCGTTAGTTTTAAAATACCTGCACCGGAAAGACAATACGATAAATACTAACGTTGACGCGCTTATCGGACGAACAGGCCGGGTGAGCGTTACGATAGATAATTCGGCCGGACAAGGCAGGGTAATGATCGACGGAGACGACTGGAAGGCTGTATCCGCCGAAGGTTCTATAATTCCGGAGGGATCGTGTGTAGAGGTGTTGAGAGTAGACAGCATAATATTAACCGTAAGAAAAACAGAATAAAATGGAAGTATTAATAATTCCCGCGCTTATAGCGTTTTTTGTAATATTACTCGTGGCATCGGGGCTCAAAATTGTGCGTCAGTCCGAGACCATTGTAATCGAAAGGCTCGGTAAATACAACCGGACCTTGACCTCGGGTATTAACATAATCTGGCCTATTATCGATAGGCCGAGGAAGATTATTACCCGCTATTCTCAGGAGGATGCCTCGGGACGGACTTACGTATATAAACGCAGTGTAAGCCGCATAGATCTGAGGGAAACCGTATACGATTTCCCTCGCCAGAGCGTCATCACGAAGGACAACGTTGTAACGGAGATAAACGCTATAATATATTTTCAAATAGTAGATCCGGTGAAGGCGCTGTATGAAATATCGAATCTTCCCGATGCGATCGAAAAACTGACGCAGACCACATTAAGAAATGTTGTGGGGGAGATGGATCTCGACGAAACTCTTACTTCCCGCGATACGATAAATTCCAAGTTAAGGGCCGTTCTCGACGATGCCACAAATAAATGGGGGGTTAAGATCAACCGCGTCGAACTTCAGGATATAAATCCTCCGATCGAAATTCGTGGAGCGATGGAGAAACAGATGCGCGCGGAGAGAGACAGAAGGGGCACCATCCTGGAAGCAGAAGGCCGCAAAACGGCGATTATTCTCGATGCGGAAGGAAGCAGGGCTGCTGAAATCAATAAGGCTGAGGGGGATAAACAGGCACAGATACTCTCTGCTGAAGGAGAAGCCGCCGCCAGGATTAAAATGGCTCAGGCAGAGGCTGAAGCAAGAATTAAGATTGCGGAAGCTGAGGCTGCGGCGATTACTAAAGTCAAAGAGGCGATCGAATCTATCAAAGGAGGCGATCCCGTAAAATACCTTATCGCCGTAAGATATATCGATACTCTCAAAGACATAACCAGCGGACAGGACAATAAAACCGTATACATGCCTTACGAAGCAACCGGAGTGCTCGGATCGGTAGGAAGTATTAAGGAACTGTTTAAGGAATGATTAAAATAGAGTTAAAAACCACATAAAAGGCCTTATTCAAGATCTTTTTTAATATGGAATATAACCTTTTCTAATTGACGTTTAAATAAATATGTGGATTAAAGTATTAAATTTGTTATACTTACTAATAATATTCATTCCTAACTAAAACTTTATGAAATTTATAAAACCCCTGCTCTTTTTTGTACTGTTGTCGTTAAATGCTCTCGCCCAGGAGCAAATAACCCTTAAAGGGCCTAATTACAGGGCGGATATTCAAAAAGAAAATCTCGGAAGAGGTCTTGTGGCAATACACAACGGCGACGGTATTGTGTCCGTCAGCTGGAGATTCTTCGAATCGGATCCTATCGACGGAGGATTCGATCTCTATCGCAAGGAGGGCCGCAAGAAGGAAGTTAAACTCAACGACGAACCATTGACTAAATCCACATTTTTCAGGGATTCGCTGGTGGATGTTACAAAAACTAACGTCTATACCGTGAGAAGAAGCGGTACGAATGAGACCGAACGCGGAGCTCAGTATACTCTGACTCCTGAGAAGGCCTCTATTCCTTATCTCTCGATCCCGATGCAGCCGGTGGATGGCGACCACGAATGGCAATACGCTCCTAACGATGCGAGTGTGGGAGACCTTGACGGCGACGGCGAGTTGGACATAGTCTTACTCCGAATGATGGGAGGCTTCGACAATGCCCACAGAGGATGGGGGCGCGGAACGGTTCTAATAGAAGCATACAAAATGGACGGGACCTTCATGTGGAGGGTAGATCTGGGACCGAATATCCGTCCAGGAGCACATTATACCCAGCTTCTCGTTTATGACTTCGATGGTGACGGCAAAGCCGAAGTAGCTGTTAAAACTGCCGAAGGCACTATATTCGGCGACGGAACCGTGATAGGGGATGTAGACGGCGACGGAAGAACATTCTATGTCGATACCGTGCAGACTTCTCCTACTTATGGAAAAATTCTTGAAGGTCCCGAATTTTTCTCCGTGATAGAAGGAGCTACGGGCAAAGAACTTGCAAGGGCGGATTATATATCGCGGGGAGCACCTGGTGCCTACGGAGATTCCCACGGCAACCGTGTGAACAGATTCCTTGCCGGAGTCGGATACTTCGACGGAGAGAGGCCGAGCATGTTGTGGTGCCGCGGTTATTATGCTAAAACTGTTCTCGAAGCGTGGGATTATCGTGACGGTAAATTAACTAAACGATGGACATTCGATACCGACGCAGAAAACGGTAAATATAAAGAATACGGAGGACAAGGTAACCATAACCTACGAATCGGGGATGTGAACGGCGATGGTAAAGACGATATAACATACGGTTCCATGGCACTCGATCATAACGGATTACCGTTGTATAACACTAAACTCGGACATGGAGACGCTATCCATCTTACGGATATCGATATAGACAGAGAAGGGCTCGAAGTTTGGGACTGCCATGAGGAGGCACCTCTTCGCGCCGGATCGGAATTGAGAGATGCTGCAACCGGAGAACTTCTGTGGGGAATTCCTTCGGTGGAGGATGTTGGACGTGCTATGGCTGCCGACATCGATCCGAGATTCCGTAGTGTCGAAGTCTGGACATCGAGTTCACGCGGAGTCTATACTGCCGATGGAAGATTGATCTCAGAGAGAGCGCCGTCTGTCAATATGGCGGTATGGTGGACCGGAGACCTCAACAGAGAGCTGCTCGACGGAGGACGCAGAGGAGTACGCATAGAGAAATGGAATGGCGACGGAGTAGACCTTATTCCGCTACCCGATGAAATGAACATAACCACGAATAACGGAACCAAAGCGAATCCGTGTATTCAGGCGGATCTGTTCGGCGACTGGCGCGAAGAGATCGCCATAAGAACGAGGGATAACAAAGAGGTAAGGATTTATATGACCGATTACGAGACCGATTACAGATTCCATACATTATTACACGATATAATTTACAGACTGAGCGTTGCGACCGAAAATATCGCTTATAATCAGCCTACACAGCCGGGGTTCTACCTTGGTTCCGCTCTGGGAAGATTCTGGAAAATCAGATTTAACCTCGCTACCAACAGGGGCAAGCAGGGGACTGCTGCCGACGGACGCCCTAACGGTATGAATGCGCGTCTGGAAGGGGCGACGGAATACGAAATCAGGGACATTAAATCCAGAAGAGATTCCTATACGTTCGACGCAAGATATAACTACGATACATACGAATGGGAGATCGAAGGAACAGGAATCAAAGGCAACGAGAGATATTTTACCGTTAACGCCGATCAGATAGGCTACGATAAAACTGTGAACGTCAAAATAAAAACCACCCTCAAAGGGTGTATATTCGAGGATGCGGGAACTCTTACGTTTGTTAAGGAGGATCCTCGTGGAAACAGGTAATTTATAATTCTCAATACATAACGGCACTGTAAATCGCAGTGCCGTTTTCTATTTAAAATATTCTATATTAGTTTAGTAAATTTATTAATCCTATCTTTGTACGTTTTTTGAATTAGTTGTTCGGATAACACGACCGGAATTATGAATAAAACAAGAGATTACAAACTTACTGTCATTGTACCTGTCTATAATGAAGAGGAGAATATGGACAATCTCCGTCTCAGACTCGGAGATTTTATTGAAAAATCCGCCGTTCCTTCCTGCGTGCTGTTCGTGAACGACGGTTCGTCCGACAACAGCGGAGAATTGCTCAAAAATATCTGCGCAGAAAACAAAGATTTTTATTATTTAGAATTTGAGAAAAATCAAGGTCTAAGCGCAGCTATCAAAGCAGGTATAGATTACACATATTCCGATTACGCGGGTTACATAGACGCCGACCTTCAGACCGATCCGGAGGATTTTAATAAACTTATTCCGTACTTGGGAGAATATGAGCTTGTTCTCGGGATCCGCGCCGACAGGAAGGATTCCTTCGTGAAGAACGCCTCCTCGAAGATTGCGAATTCATTCCGCAGATTCATGACTAACGACGGAGTATCCGATACCGGATGTCCGCTTAAAATTATGAATACCGAATTTGCTAAAAAAATTCCGTTCTTCACAGGTATGCACAGATTCCTGCCCGCACTTATCCAACTGCAGAACGGCAGGGTCAGGGAGATTCCCGTACGCCATTACCCGAGAGTCGCCGGTGAGTCCAAATTTAATCTGGGCAACCGTTTAGTATCTCCGTTCGTAGACTGCTTCGCATACCGGTGGATGAAAAGAAGATACTTTAATTACTCCGTTAAGGATAACAATTTAGAGAATTGACCTCCTCTCCGCTATGGTAAGTTTGATCGGACTGACAGCCCAGTTATTTTTTTCTGCGAGGATACTCTCTCTGTGGATAATCTCCGAACGGTCAAAAAAAGTAGTGTCTCCGTCGATATTCTGGATCCTCAGCATTACCGGATCGTATCTGTTCTTTATCTACGGATGGCTGCGCTCCGATTTTGCCATAATGCTCGGACAGGTAATATCTTATTATATTTACATTTGGAACTTGAACGAGAAGGGACTGTGGGAAAAACTCAATGTCGTCTTCCGTGCATTGCTTGTCCTCACTCCTCCTGCGGCAATAGGCTTTGTAATCGGAGACCTCCACGAATTTGCAGAGACGTTCTTCGAGAATAAATACATACCTCATTGGCTCGTGTTTTTCGGATGCGCAGGACAGCTGTTGTTCACACTCAGATTCGTCTATCAGTGGATAGTATCGTCCAAGCGCGGGGAATCTGTTCTTCCCGCAGGATTCTGGATTCTAAGCCTTGTAGGTTCGGCGATGATAGTCTCTTATGCGGTAATAAGGAACGATATGGTTCTGATGCTCGGACAGTCGGTGGGATTTGTCGCGTATTTTCGTAATATTGTTCTGTTAAAGAAAAATGGCGGAAAAAATTAAAAAATATCTATACTCTCAGGGCGCGGAATATATCTTATTCTTCCTTGCCGTGATACCCGTACTAATCTTCCGTGACTTCACTCCGAATAACGAACTCAAATACCTAAGCATAGCGGACGAGGCGATCCGCGACGGAAATATTTTTACATTCACGAACCATGGTGCAGCTTATGCGGACAAACCTCCCCTCTATATCTGGATCGTGATGCTCGGCAAACTGCTGTTGGGGAAGCATAGTATGTTATTCTTAGGGATGTTTTCGCTCGTTCCGTCCCTTGTAATAGTACGCATAATGGACAAATGGATATCAGGAACGGTAAGACCGGAGTCCGCAGATGCCGGAAGAATAATGTTGTATACGTCCACATTCTTTATAGGATCCGCAATAGTTTTAAGGATGGATATGCTGATGTGCTTGTTCATTGTCCTTGCATTGAGAACGTTTTACCTGATGTTTACCGGGGAGGTAAATATTAAGAACAGAATTTTATTTCCGGTATTCCTGTTCTTTGCCGTGTTCACCAAAGGTCCGGTAGGAATATTGGTTCCGCTCCTGTCGACAATTGTTTTTATAATAATTAAAGGGGAGTGGCGTACCATAGGAAGATATTGGGGCGCAATGACATGGGGAATTTTATTAATCCTGTCGGGGATTTGGCTGGGCTGCGTCTATCTGGAGGGCGGAACGGAATATTTTAACGACCTGCTGTTCAACCAGACCGTGAACCGCGCCGTCGATTCCTTCCACCACAAAGCGCCGTTCTACTACTATCTGGAGACCGTGTGGTATATTATTGCGCCGTGGTCTCTGTTAATTATAGGACTCGTAATATACGGATGTATACGGAATAAATATAACTCACTCCTATGGCAGTTCTTCCTGTCAGTATTTGTCGTAACGTTGATGATGCTGTCCCTGATAAGCGCCAAAATCGAGATTTATTTTCTTCCCGCAATTCCGTTCCTCGCTTATCTTGCCCTGCCTGTCCTCGATTCATGCGAATTCAATTGGTGGAAGAAAGGATCGCTTGCTCTTCCCGCGATTATTTTTATCACCGCACTGCCTGCCGTTATTTATTTCGGAGGTGCATATCCGGAAGTAAATGGAATTATGATAAAAGGCGCTGCGGGAATATTGACCCTCTCCGGAATTACGGCAATTATACTGATTTTTAAAAATAATATTACAGACGCTGTCAAAGCGATAGGATTCGGATTCCTTATCGCGGTATTCGTCGGAGGATTCGGATTGAGACAACTCGAAAACGAGACAGGATTCGGAGCTATGGCGAATTACGCAAAGGGATATGCAGCCACGAACGGAATAGAGCGATTCTATTCATATAAAATCCGAAGCGCTGAGAATATGGATGTCTACCTGGGATGCGGTATTGGGGTGATAGACCGAGAAGAGCAGAATCCATTATCGTTTATCGAAACACCTGCGGTTATATTTATTAGATTAAACGACTTCGAACAGGCTAAGGAAGCCAGCGGTTCGGAGTGGAATACAGAAATCGCGGGAACATTCGGAACGCTGAGTGTAGTTGTTATTAAATAATTTACGGAGATGAAAATTCTAATAACGGGAACTTCCGGATTCATAGGCTATCATACGGTTAAAGCGTTGTCCGGAAGGGGACACGATATAACCGGTATCGACAATATAAACGATTATTACGATGTGAATCTCAAATTGTCGCGTCTTGCCGATACGGGAATAGACAAGGATGCTATAAATTACGGCGAACCTGTTCGGAGCACATCCAATCCGGATTATAATTTTATTAAAGGGGATATCATGGATACCGGATTTATAAATGAATTGTTCCGTACCGAACGATTTGACCTGGTCTGTCATCTTGCCGCTCAGGCAGGGGTTCGTTATTCAATAGAGAATCCGCATGCTTACGTCTCTTCGAATGTTGCAGGATTCCTTAATATTCTGGAAGCAGGGCGTAAGAACCATGTAAAATATATTGTTTATGCCAGTTCCAGCAGCGTATACGGTAAAAATTCCAAGGTTCCGTTCTCGGAAGCCGATATGACAGACGATCCCGTAAGCCTGTATGCCGCGACAAAGAAGTCGAATGAACTGATGGCTAACGTCTACTCGAATATGTATGGGATTCCGATGACCGGACTGAGATTTTTTACCGTCTACGGTCCGTGGGGGAGACCGGATATGGCACCGTTCATTTTTATGGATTCGGTGATGAACGGCAGGCCGATAAGGGTATTCAATCACGGTAACATGTCGAGGGATTTTACATATATCGACGATATCGTATCCGGAATATGCTCCGTAGTCGAAAATAAACCGGAAGATGCTTCCCACAGAATATATAATATAGGGCACGGAAGTCCCGTAAATCTTATGGATTTTATCCGTATAATAGAGGAGGTATCCGGCAAGAAGGCCGTAATGAAGATGGAGGATATGCAGTCCGGCGACGTACAACAGACTTATGCGGATACTTCAGCTCTTGGCCGAGACTACGGATACGCTCCTGAAGTAGCGATAGAAGAAGGATTAACGAATTTTTATAAGTGGTACCGCTCATACTATAATATCGATAAGGCATAATTATCGTTAATACTAACCAACCTGTAATAATAAGGCATATATGCACTATATTTGCCAAAATTTTTCCGTATGGTTAAGGACCGTCTGGTAACGCCGAGTTACTGCTACATACTTGCAGCGAATTTTTTACTGTATTTTGGTTTTTACCTTATTCTGCCGGTGATGCCGTTCTATCTTACGGAGGTATTCCATGCCCAACACGGAATGGTGGGTATAATCCTCTCGTGCTACACCGTGGCTGCGCTTACTATACGTCCATTCTCCGGATATCTGCTCGATACGTTCTCGCGCAAACCGCTGTACCTCTTCTCGTTTTTTATCTTCACGAGCATTTTTGTCGGATATATAATCGCCGGATCGCTCACTATGTTCATAATATTACGAATTATGCACGGATTGTCGTTCGGTACTGTAACGGTCTCCGGCAATACGCTCGTTATCGATGTAATGCCATCTTCGCGAAGGGGCGAAGGGCTCGGTTATTACGGCCTCGCCAATAATATCGCCATGTCCATAGGTCCTATGACCGGATTAATGCTGCACGACAAATTCCCGTTTCATGTTATATTTATGAGCTCGCTTATCTCCTGTTCTTTGGGATTTGTCATGGCGACGTTTGTGAAGGCTCCGCGTAAACCGCCCGTACCGAGAGAACCGATCTCGTTCGACCGCTTCTTCCTCGTCAAAGGACTGTCCGCAGGGCTTGCGCTCCTTATGTTATCCGTTCCGTACGGAATGACCAGCTCCTATGTGGCTATGTACGCCGTGCAGATAGGAATTACCAAAGGTGTTGGATTCTTTTTTACATTTATGGCGCTGGGGATGGCTATCTCGCGTATATTCTCAGGCAGACAGGTCGATAAAGGTAAGATAACCAAATTGATTCAAATCGGTATGTATGTCGTCATGGCTTGTTATTTTACCCTTGCGGGATGCTCGTTGCTTGCGCAGTGGAATGAAACAGTGCCTAAATGTGTGTTCTTCGGTCTGGCGCTGTTCCTCGGTATAGGATTCGGTACCATGTTCCCTGCCTTCAATACGCTCTTTGTCAATCTCGCCCCCAATAGCAAGAGAGGAACAGCGACCTCCACGTATCTTACTTCATGGGATGTGGGAATAGGTATCGAACTGCTTGCGGGAGGATATATAGCCCAGATCAGTACGTTCGATAAAGCTTATCTGCTGGGAGCGTGCCTTATTGTTATATCTGCGGTATACTTTAAATTCCATGTTGCTCCGCACTTCGAGAAGAATAAACTCCGTTAAATTTACGTTTGTTTTACATTTGCCGTTTGCATATCTTTGTCTATTAAACGCACATTAACGTATGGGGATTATCTGCCGCATATACAACGGGATAAAAAACCGTATTACGAGCCTGTATTACAGGTCCGTGCTCAGGAATATGGGCAGATCTTCCGTTATAATATCTCCGCTTCATCTTGACGGTAAGGAGAATATCTCGATAGGCGACAATGTTCTGGTTCAATATAAGACATGGCTTGCCGCAAGACCACTGACCGGTTCGGACAAATGCGAACTAAAAATTGGCAACGGAACAGTCATAGGGCATTTTAACCACATCTATGCTACACAAAGCATTGTTATCGAAGAAAATGTCCTCACAGCGGATAAAGTTTATATATCCGATAATATTCACGGATACGGCGATATAACCGTTCCGATCCTTCGACAGCCGGTGGAGCAGAGAGGCAGTGTGGTTATCGGATCGGGATCCTGGCTCGGCGAGAATGTCTGCGTTATAGGAGCAAGCATAGGTAAAAACTGCGTAATTGGCGCTAATTCGGTTGTTACACGCGATATTCCTGATTACTGTGTAGCTGTCGGTGCTCCTGCAAAAATTATAAAAAAATTTAATCGGAACACAGGGAAATGGGAAAAAATATCCTTATAACAGGGGGCGCAGGGTTCATAGGCTCCAATCTGGCATCCAGCCTTATCGAGAGAGGTCACGATGTTACCGTTCTCGACAATCTCTCGTCGCAAGTTCACGGTGAGGATCCGGATATAACCTCGCCGCTCTACATATCCGTAAAAGATAAAGTACGATTTATTAAGGGAAATATTACGGATACTGAAATATTGAAAGAAGCCGTGGCAGGTCAGGACCTTATAATTCACTTCGCCGCGGAGACCGGAACAGGGCAGTCCATGTACGAGATACACAGGTATACGGATGTGAACATCGGTGGAACTGCGCTCTTATTGGATATACTCACAAATAACGAACACTCAGTAAAAAAAATAGTGGTCGCATCTTCCCGCGCTATTTACGGCGAAGGTCGGTACAGATGCGTTGATACAGGCAGGTTCGTTTACCCCCTCACTCGTCGTGAGAAGGATATGTCCAATGGAGACTTCGAGGTGAAATATGACGGATGCAGAGAACTGGAACTGGTTGCTACTACGGAAGATTCCGCTATTCATCCTTCTTCGGTATATGGTATCACGAAACAAGTGCAGGAGCAGATGATTATGACTGTCTGCCCCACCATCGGTATCGCTCCGGTAGCACTGCGGTATCAGAATGTATACGGTCCCGGACAGTCGCTCACTAATCCTTATACGGGGATTCTATCGATATTCTCTACACGCATCAGATGCGGTAGAGGCATTAATATCTTCGAAGATGGTCGTGAGAGCCGTGATTTTATTTATATAGACGATGTAGTCCGTGCGACGATACTCGCTATCGAAAAAAATAAGGCGGACGGTAATATCTTCAATGTGGGTACGGGTATTCCTATCGATGTACTAACGGTCGCGCGCACTCTTATGGATAAATATGATGCAGAAGTGCCGATGAAGATCTCCGGGAATTACCGTGTGGGCGACATCAGGCACAATTACGCGGATATTACCAAAATTCAAAACTACCTCGGATTCCGTCCGGAGATCGGCTTCGATGAGGGCATATCTCGATTTGCCGAATGGGTTAATGGACAGGAAATAATAAAAGACGAATATGAAAAATCCCTCGAAGAGATGGAGCAGAGAGGGTTATACAAATAAAACCATGGAAAAAAAAGCGTTGATAACCGGAATTACCGGACAGGACGGATCGTTCCTCGCCGAGTTCCTTATAGAAAAGGGGTACGAAGTACACGGTATTCTTCGACGCTCCTCATCCTTTAATACGGGACGTATCGAGCACCTATACCTCGACGAATGGGTCAGGGATATGAAACGCAAGAGGTTGATTAACCTTCATTACGGGGATATGACCGACTCCAGCTCGCTGATCCGCATTATTCAACAGGTTAAACCGGATGAGATATATAATCTCGCTGCTCAGAGCCATGTCAAGGTCAGCTTCGATGTACCGGAATATACCGCAGAGACCGACGCTGTCGGAACTCTGAGGCTTCTGGAAGCAGTGCGGATACTCGGTATGGATAAACATATCAAAATATACCAGGCCTCGACTTCGGAACTCTTCGGACTCGTGCAGGAAGTTCCGCAAAAGGAGACGACGCCGTTCTATCCGCGTAGTCCTTACGGAGTGGCGAAACAATACGGATTCTGGATCACTAAAAATTACCGCGAGGCCTACGGTATGTTTGCTGTAAACGGTATTCTGTTTAACCATGAGAGCGAACGCAGAGGCGAGACATTCGTTACGCGTAAGATTACCCTTGCCGCGAGCCGTATAGCGCAGGGATATCAGGATAAATTATACATAGGTAATCTCGATGCGCTGCGCGATTGGGGTTATGCTAAAGATTATGTCGAATGTATGTGGCTGATGCTTCAACATGACACTCCGGAAGACTTTGTTATCGCTACCGGAGAGGCCCATTCGGTACGGGAATTCTGCACCCTCGCATTCCGTGAAGCTGGTATACAGCTTGAATGGACAGGGGAGGGTATCGAAGAAAAAGGGATAGACGTGGCGACTGGTAAAGTTGTCGTCGAAGTCGATCCGAAATATTTTCGTCCGACCGAGGTCGAACTGCTCCTTGGCGATCCGTCCAAAGCTAAAAATTTATTAGGGTGGAATCCCAGGGCAACATCGTTCGAAGAGCTTGTCCGCATAATGGTTGCAGCTGATATGGAATATGTAAAAAAACTGCATTCATGAGATATGGATAAAAATTCCAGAATATATGTTGCCGGACATACAGGTCTTGTAGGTTCCGCTATATGCGGATTGCTGGTCGATAGGGGTTATGTCAATATCATAACCCGAAGCCACAGTGAACTTGAGCTCATGGACCGCTCCGTCGTGCAGAAATTCTTCGATGCCGAACATCCTGAATACGTATTCCTTGCAGCCGCGCGTGTAGGCGGTATCATGGCGAACAACACATACCGCGCAGATTTTATTTACGATAATCTCCAGATACAGCAGAATGTAATCGGAGAGAGCTTCTCCCAGGGAGTCAAAAAATTATTATTTCTCGGAAGTACCTGTATCTATCCTAAAAATTCTCCTCAGCCCATCAAGGAAGAATACCTGCTTACCGGAGAACTCGAATATACCAACGAGCCCTACGCGATAGCTAAAATCGCCGGACTGAAAATGTGCGAGAGTTTTAATATCCAGTATGGTACGGACTACATTGCCGTTATGCCCACAAATCTCTACGGTCCTAACGACAACTTCGATCTCGACAGATCGCACGTTCTGCCTGCGATGATGCGAAAATTTTATTTAGCGCGGTGTATAATGAAAAATGACAACGAGGCTATATTGAAGGACTATATGGCGCGCCCATACGGAAACTTGGGTTCTAACCCTGAATTACACGATATTATCGCAAAATTAGAGGATTACGGAATTTATTCTTCCCGTATAAAATTATGGGGAAGCGGCAAACCTCTGCGTGAATTCCTTTGGAGCGAAGATATGGCCGACGCATGCCTGTACATAATGCAGAACGTGAGTGCAACAGATCTCTGCCGGAATAAGAAAGAGATACGGAACTGTCATATAAATATCGGAACCGGTAAGGAAATAAGCATTCGCGACCTCGCGTCAAAAATAGCGCAAACCGCTGGTTACAATGGCGACATAGAATTCGATGCGGCGAAACCGGACGGAACGATGCGTAAACTTACGGATGTCTCTAAACTCGATGCGTTAGGATGGTCTTATAAAGTCGGATTAGACGAGGGTATCGAAAAATTATTTGAATGGTACACAGGCCATCTCTAAAAATACCTTCTTTGATAATCCTTTTAAAATGACTATCTTGCCGACTGTTAAAAATTATTCAAATGATAAATAAAGTCATATTAATTGGAAATGTGGGAGCGGATCCGGAAGTGCGCGTCCTCGAAGGCGGGACTAAAGTCGCAAGGGTAAGGATCGCAACTACCGAAAAAATATATAACCGCACTACTCAGGAGAGACGCGATCATACCGAATGGCATACCATTACCTTATGGGGAGGGCTTGCGGAGGTTGCAGACCGCTACGTTAAAAAAGGATCGCAGATTTATATAGAAGGCAAACTGCGCTCGCGTCAATGGGAAGACGAAGCGACCAAGACGAAAAGATACTCCGTCGAGATTCTTGCCGACGACCTTAAACTGCTCGGACGCAAAGATGCGCAGGCCGATGGCGGAGGATACGGAGCGGGACCGGGATATGCAGGCGCCTCGAATCAATCGTCGCCGAAGCCGTATGTGCCTCAACAGCCGTATAGTCAAGGCAATATGTCTGATATACCCCAGGTGGACGATGTGGATGATCTCCCTTTTTGATATGGAAATTAAAAATATTAGCTTTGCACGATAAAAATTAAACGACAATAAAATTATGAATTTAACGATCTTATTACAGGAAGCCGCCGGAGGCGGTATGTCATTTATTATAATGATGGTGGTGATCTTCGGGATTATGTATTTTTTTATGATACGCCCGCAGCAGAAACGCCAGAAAGAACTCGTGAAATTTCGTACCAGTTTGCAGAACGGAGATAAAGTTATTACCGCAGGCGGTATTTACGGAACCATAAAAGAGGTTAAAGAGACTTATGTCCGCCTCGAAGTGGATAGCGGAGTATCTATCAGGGTCGATAAGGCTATGATAATGAAAGATTCTTCTGATATCCAGACAAAATAAACTTTAAAAAGTTTACGTTATAAAACCGGTCGTCAGGATAACCCCGGATTGCCGGTTTTATTATTTTATGGTCAAATATTCCGTCCGATTTTTTTATGTGGAAAAATTTACGGATATTTGCACACTATTTTTGGACAATTATAAATAATTACTAATGAAAACGTGCGAAATCACCGGTAAAAGGGCGATGGTAGGAAACAATGTTTCCCACTCAAATGCTAAAACCAAAAGGCGTTTCAATCCGAATTTGAAGACGAAGCGCTACTTCCTGGAGGAAGAGGGCAGGTGGATCACTTTGAAAGTTTCCGCTGCCGGAATGAAAACAATTAACAAAAAAGGCCTGAAGGCGGCTCTTAAAGACGCTAAGGCTTTAGGTAAAATCTATTAACACAAGGTAAAAATGGCAAAAAAAGGTAACAGGGTACAGGTTATCTTGGAATGTACCGAGCAGAAAGAAAGCGGACTGCCGGGAATGTCAAGATACATCACTACCAAAAACAAAAAGAACACTCCTGACAGGATGGAGCGTAAAAAGTACAATCCGATACTTAAAAGAGTAACATTACACAGAGAGATTAAATAATTTTGAATCATGGCAAAGAAAGTAGTAGCAACCCTTAAAAAAGGTACAGGAAAAAACTTTACCAAAGTTATCAAAATGGTAAAATCTGAAAAATCAGGTTCTTATACTTTTAAATCAGAAATCGTTCCTAACGATAACATTAAAGATTTTTTCAGTAGCAAATAGTAAGTAATGTAGCAGGACGCAACTCCTGATACAAAAAGTCCCTCGTAAGAGGGGCTTTTTGTTCACATATAGTAAAAGGGACAACTTGATCCATACTTGTTTTCTCTCTTAACTTTCATTATATTTGGAGAATGTAGGGGTCTGCCTATGATAAATCCCAGGCGATCCTGCTTCACCGGGATCTTATTATATTTTTATTTATTAAGCCATTGCATTATGCGAAAATTATATACCTTACTTCTGTCGTTTATTTTTCTTTTTTCCATGTCCGTAAAATTAACTGCTCGCAGCTCGGATAATGGCAAGGATATAAATCTGGTGTTTATCGGCAACAGCATTACTCAGGGCGTTCAACTTGGAGGCGCCGAGTACGCTCCGCCTGCGATAGCTGCCGGTATCTTGGAGGGTTACAAAGGAGTGGGAAGCGTAAAATTCTTTAATAACGGTGTAAGCGGGAAGACCACGTTCGACCATATTCCAGGAACCGGTTTATTTACGCGCACTATCGAGGCCGCCGACGGATTTTATTCCGATAAGGATGCACAGCTCGTATTTTCGATAATGATCGGAACGAACGACAGCGCGGTAACCGGACCTAACGGTTCTCCCGTGGAGAGAGAAGTTTACATAATAAATCTTATGTCTATCATGGATTCTTTATTAAACCGTTATCCGGATGCAGTCGTCGTACTTCATCACCCTGTATGGTACAGCCCTAATACATACAATACCTCTCAATATCTTCAGGAAGGGCTCGACAGATTACGTTCGTATATTCCTGCGATCGACCGCCTCGCGCGCGAATATCGCAAAAAGAATTTCTCCGTCTATGTGGGTGATTCGAAGGCTCACGGTTATTTCGAGAAGCACTACAAGGAACTTATGATTCATGAGAATGGACAAGAGGGAATATTTTTCCTCCATCCTAACAGGGACGGTGCGGCTAAGCTCGCGGAGTTCTGGACAGGGAATATCTATAAGTCTCTTCGTAAGTCCGGAGCTCTTTAATAAGTGAACTTATAATTCTCAGTCGTCCGGTTGCCTTTGTTGTCGGTGACTGTCACGGACAATGTATGGGATCCACCTCTCCCGTATCTGCGATTCCTGAAGTAGTGTGTTATGCGGTTACTCTTCTTATCGTATTCGAATAATGCCCACTCACCGTCTATGGTTGCCGAATATTCTTTAATTCCGGACAAATCGTCCGTTATTTTAAGCGATAGTTTACTGCTGCCGGACAAGTCCGCACCATTCGTAAATTCCGGAACAATCTTCGGTGGTATGGTGTCGTAAGTAATAAAATACTTCCCGAATGTTCTGGTCGATATCACTACGGAATACCCTCTCTCCGTTCCCCCCTCGTATACAAAGGAGCCATTGGGAGCCAAAGTTGCCGCGCAAAGTTTACCGGAGAGCCCTGCCGGAATCGAATCTGTTTTTATTGTCAGGGTCATTGCAGCGTGCAGGGGAGTAAGCTTGTCCGGATCTCCTACTGTATACATTGGCGAGAGAGAATTCTTAGGTCCTGATTCTTCAGCAAATTCCATGTAATTCGAGATATACATCATCCCTGCCGGAATATATACTTTCAGATTATTGAGATCATAGTTGAAGTCCCTGTCCCAACGTACGAACTGCGCGTTCTCCGATACCGCAGATAACGGTTCTTCGGCACCGGATTCAGTTGTAAACCGGAGTGTGGACGCGCAGCCTGCGTCGTCCGTTATGGTTATCTCGACCTCCTTCGCCCCTTCGCCCCTTAAAATTCCCCTATCTGCCACATTCTTGTATATAGAGAGCTTATTGTTAGGCGATACGAAACATTTTATTATCTCGTTGCGAGTCGTTCTGTTAGGTCCGTAATCGACATAGTCGTTCGCGTAACGTGTCTCTGAAAATGAGAATTTATCGATCGTAAATCCGAAGTTCCGTCTGCCGTCTATCTTCTGTTCGAGAGAATAAATCCCCAGGGTGTTGTCCGATCCCCGCTTACGGTCAGTGACTTCGACAGCAAAGGCATATATATTCCCGGTTTTAACCGGACCCGATGTGACCCTGTAACCCGCAGACAAACTCTCCACATCGTATACCGTCCGATCCGCAATAACGAGATGTCCGTCTACCTCTGTGAAATTATACACATACAGTTTTAAAAATCTCGGGGCCATGCTGTCTTCGATACCGTCCATATAGCCGAGAGCGAGGAAGTTCAATGGATCTTGCGTTGTCTGATCTCTGATCTCAAAGTGGAGGTGCGGACCTGCGGAGGATCCGCTGTTGCCGGAATAAGCTATTATCTCTCCTTGTTCCACAGGTATCTGCCATCTGCTGAGATAGAGGTCTACGTTAAATGACTTCCGTTTATATTGCTGATCTACCACATATTCTTCTATGCGGTCATTGAATCTCTCCAGATGCCCGTAAACCGATGTGGTACCGTTGGGATGATTGACATACAGACAATATCCGTATCCGGTAGGGGATACCGCGATTCTTGATATATATCCATCTGCTACCGAATATATAGGCTTCCCTGTAACTCCTTCAGTCTTAATGTCTATGCCCGAATGGAAGTGATTCGACCGGTATTCTCCTACATTGCCTGCAAGGTACATCTGATAATCCACAGGGGGAATAAAATCCGTTGCCGATATCCCGTAAGCCGTACCGACTGCTAACAGAGTCAGTATCGCTAAAAAATATTTTTTCATAGATCGAGTTTTACAACTGTTATGCCTGCCCCTCCGAACTTCTCGTCCTCGTCACCATAGCGTTCGACGAGATCGACAGTAGAGAGATAATTCCTTATTTCCTGTTTTAATGCTCCTGTCCCCTTGCCGTGAAGAATCTTGATATCCGGTATTCCGAGCATTATCGCTTCGTCTACAAATTCCCTGACAGCCGATACCGCATCCACAGCCCTCTCTCCGCGAACGTCCAGCTGCTGCTTGAAGTTGAGCCTGCGCTTAGAAGTATCGTAGCTCGAATAACTGCTCACCGAAGCCGATTCCCGCATCGATTTTTTATACTGAGAATTAGAGATGAGTTCCAGTTTATCCGCTGAGATCGTCGTCATAATCTGTCCGAATGCTACCACCGCTTTGCCTGATGCTATGCTGATAATCTCACCCACAGCGCTCTGTCCTTTTATTGCTACCTTATCGCCTGCGGTGAGATCCCGCTTTTCGACCAGCTTAGGCGTTGTATCATCGCCCGTATCCACGGTTTTATTTTTTTTGCGTTCCCCCCTGCGTCTCTCTCGTTCCTGCAATTGACGCATCTTTGTTTCTATGCGGTCATTATCAGAGGTGTGACTGAACGTCTCTTTGAACTCCTCCAATTCCTTCCTTACTTTTTTAGTACGCTCCTTGTCAGCCTGACTCTCCCGTATCTCCCGTATGGTGGATTCGATCCTGCGGTTGGCCTCTGCGATTACTCTCGACGCCTCTTCTTTCGCCTCCTTGAGGAGTTTTTTTCTCTCTTCTTTGAGTTCGGAGAGCTCTTTCTCGTATTTTGCAGCGAGTTCGTCGGTACGCTTCTCCGCTATCCTGATCTTATCGCGCTTGGCCTCCCAGTAGTGTTTGTCGCGCGCTATCTCGCGGAGATTCTTCTCGAGATTTATACGGTCTGTCCCTGCTTTCTCCGATGCGTTGCGTATTATATCTTCCGGTAATCCGATCTTACGCGCTATCTCGATCGCGAATGAACTTCCCGGTTTGCCTGTCTCGAGTTTGAACAGAGGCATAATATTCTGGACATCGAAGCTCATCGCTCCGTTCCGGATTCCCTGAGCATTGGAGGCATAATATTTAAGATTGGAATAATGGGTGGTTATGACGCCGAACGTACGTTTTTTTTCCAGTTCTTCGAGAACAGCCTCTGCGATCGCGCCTCCGATGACAGGCTCCGTCCCGGATCCGAATTCATCTATCAGCACGAGGCTTCTGTCGTCCGAATATTTGACTATCTGCTTCATATTCAAAAGATGCGAGCTGTACGTACTGAGGTCGTTGTCTATCGACTGCTCGTCTCCGATGTCGATAAATATACTCTTGAAGATTCCGGTCTCCGAGTTCTCACTCGCAGGGATCGGCAGTCCGCATTGAAGCATGTACTGCAATAATCCCACCGTTTTGAGGCAAACGGACTTACCTCCTGCATTTGGCCCCGATATAACCAGAATATGTTTGTCCGGTGTCAGGGTGATATCGAGAGGTACTATCGTTTTACCTTCGCTTCTGAGGGTCTGCTCTAAAAGCACGTGCCTTGCTTTGATAAATCTTACCAGCGGACCCAAAGTCATTACGGGCTTGACGCAGTTATTCTCCAACGAGAATCTGCCCTTGGCGCGGATAAAATCAATTATTGCCAGGAATTCTCCCGAACCGGCGATATCTTCCGTATACGGACGTATTCTGTCGGTAAAATTCGTAAGTATCTTAACAATCTCTCTGCGTTCGGAGTATTCGAGTTCTTTGAGTTCGTTGTTCAATTCGACAATCTCGATAGGTTCGATATAAAATGTCTTCCCCGTTGCCGACTCATCGTGAACGAACCCTTTGAACCGTCTCTTATTTGCCGCGGAGACAGGAATCACTGCACGTCCCTCCCTTATCGATATGGATACATCCGGATCGATTATTCCGGACGCCTGACCTTCGCGCATAATCTGATTTAGTCTGCGCGATACCTGCCCTTCTTTATCTGCAATGGAACGTCGTATATTTTGAAGCTCCGGCGACGCATTGTCTTTGACCTTCCCGAATCTATCGATGATCGAATCAATCTCTGAAATCACATGTGGGAGGGTTGCCACTCCCGAAGTTAGTTGTTTGAGGTGTGGGTAATTCTCTTCTTCTTTAGATGAGAAAAAACGCGATATATCCACCACAGTCGAGAGTCCTGTCTTCAGTACTGCGAGTTCGTCCGTGTCGAGGAATGCCCCTTCGATCTCCAGCTTCCTTCTGAGAAACGCAAGGTCTACATAACCGTTTTGAGGGAAATCGCATTCCATCATAAGCACTGTGCGCATCTCGTCCGTTAATAAAATGCGCTGCCGGACCTCCTTGAAAGAGGATGAAAATCCGGTGTCGGATAGTATCTCCTTACCGCGCTTGGTTGCACACAATTTATCGATCTGACTGCGGATTCTATCGAATCCGATTTTTATTTCAAGTTCTTTAGGGTATATCATTTATTCGTACACATTACCGCAAATAATCCCGGAGATAAATTCTCCGGGATCACGGTCGTTTAACTATGCAAAATTAATTATTAAACGCGATATAAGAAAGATTATTTGTATTTATCTATAACTTCGTAGAAATCCGCTATGTCTTGTTCGGAGTATTTACCCCACCGGAAAAATTCTATAACCCCCTCCTTTGTAACGAACATAATTATAAATTTGTTATTACAGTCTCCGAGAGCCCACGCGTCCTTTACGGCGTGGGAAGGGTCGAAGAATATATCGGCATCGTTCTCGGCAGCCTTCTTTGCAGCCATATTGCGGACAATCCCGTTGGGAAGCATCGGAGCGTCCTTGAGATTCACGATCCCGAACCCGTAAATGTTGTCGCTCTCGATATGGTTCTTCTCGAGATGTTCGCGGAAGTCTTTATTCTGATTAGGTTTATCCGGATCCACGTAAAATATCAGCAGATGCTTCTCTCCGAGCCTGGGTAGCATTATCGGATTGTTGTCCTTGTCCCGTATCTCCACAGGACCCACCTTCTTGCCGACGTTATCGTTCTGTGATAATGCCGGAAGGACTGCGAATAATGCGGAAATTAAAATTATTATATATTTTTTCATTTTTCTACCGATTACTTCCGATTGCGTTATATTTTGTTATATTTGCAACTGCAAAATGTGCGTAACACATTGTATGCCAAAAAAATAGAGTAGTTGCAACTATACTTTTAGTTTAAAAAGTTAAATCAATAATATGAGAAAGATTGTTCTGTTTTTCCTCTTTTCTGTCCTTATGTCTGTATTAATCCATGCGCAAGAATCTGATCACTTCGATGAATATGTAAATTCTATTGCAATCGATACCGTTCCGCAAAAGAACGGATTTTTTCAGAAATTCTACCGCTATTTTGAAGGAGCGAATGTAGACAGGACCCTTGAGAAAAAAATCGATTTCAGTGTAATAGGGGGGCCTCATTACTCTTCGGACGTAGGATTCGGTATAGGGATAATGGCTTCGGGATTGTACAGGATCGATAAAGAGAATCTCGATATATCCCCTTCGAACGTCTCGGTCTTCGGAGATATAGCCACTACCGGATTCTTTGTTCTGGGTGTCAGCGGCAACAATATAATGAAGGGGGGAAAGTATAGAGTAGACTATGTAACTGCTTTTTTTTTCAGGCCTTCCGACTTCTGGGGCATAGGGTACCACGATGCGGAGAATAACGAAAAAGGCGACTATAAAAGACAGCAGGTGCGTATAAAAGCGGACTTTCTCTATTTGGTTTTACCCAATACATATATCGGTTTAGGGGGAAATTTCAATTATGTAGAAGGCAAAAACTTCTCGAATATAGACTACCTGCACGGACAGGACAAAAAATATATTAGTACCGGAGTAGGACCGTTTATCGTCTATGATTCGAGAGATTTTATCCTCAACGCTTACAAAGGAATTTATTTAAAACTCGACTATAAATACTTCCCGGAATTTTTCGGAAATAACGCTAATTTCTCGAAGACCGAATTCACCGGAGATATATACCAACGATTGTGGAAGGGCGCAATACTCGCTTACGACCTGCACGGGGAATTCAATTCCGGAGATGTCCCATGGACGATGCTCGCTCTATTAGGAGGCAATTCAAGAATGCGAGGTTATTACAGTGGCAAATACAACGATAAAAATCTTATCGAGACCCAGATCGAACTGAGACAGAAAATATATAACAGGCACGGCGTCGCAGCGTGGGTAGGGGCCGGCAATGTATTCCCTTCGTTCGGTAAATTCAAATGGTCGCATACCCTGCCTACTTACGGATTCGGTTATCGTTGGGAATTCAAACATCGTGTGAACGTCCGCTTCGATTATGGTATCGGTAGAGGACAAACCGGGTTTGTGGTCGGTATAAACGAGGCGTTCTAAGCTCACGGTTTAATTATCGATCGGTGTAATAAACCTGCATATCAATTCATAATAATTTTTTAACTGTTAAGGTACAATAAACAGCGCCTTAGGTTAGTTTGTATTATGTCGAGAGATATTTTGGGTTGCTCTGAAGTTACCTATTTATTATATTTGCAGCAAAAGGAGATTCTCTCTCGTATTTAAGACGTATCTGCGTCTTACAATTTTTGATCTGCCACTGCGTTATTTAATAGTAAATTACAGCCTATGATATATCCATCCCTTTAAATTAATTAACATTAAAAAGTAATAACAATAGTGAAAATTATGAAGAAGGTAACAGTTTTATTAACGCTTCTGGCAGCAATGCTCACAGGAGGATTGACTGCCTACACAGTAATTAAATTTACGGACAGCAATAAAAAAGAACGATCAGCGTTTCTTGATTACCAACGGGATATTCCCGTACAGTTTACTTCCTATACCAAAGAGAGTTATCCCGATCTGACTTATGCTGCGGAGAATGCGGTTCCCGCGGTAGTAAGTATAGAAAAAGTCTCCATCTCGCAAGCGAGATATTCGAGCGAGATGGATATGCTGGAGAGATGGTTCTTCGGAACTCCGCGCAACGGAGGCGGAGGGAATGTTCCTCGTGAGGTGCGCTCGTCGGGGTCCGGCGTAATAATCAGTTCGGACGGTTACATAGTCTCTAACAATCATGTCGTCGAGAATGCTAAAGATCTTAAAGTTACCCTTAGCGATAAGCGTACGTTCACCGCGGAACTTATAGGGACCGATCCGAGTACGGACCTTGCCCTGCTCAAAATCGACGCAGACGGTCTGCCGTTCCTGCCGTTCGGAAGTTCGGAGGACCTGCGGCTCGGAGAGTGGGTTTTGGCGATTGGTACCCCGTTCAGCCTGACATCCACTGTTACGGCTGGCATCGTCAGCGCCAAAGCGCGTAATCTCGGTATAATCGAGGATATGGGTATAGAATCGTTTATTCAGACCGACGCGGCGGTGAATCCCGGAAACAGCGGAGGGGCGCTCGTGAATCCGGCAGGAGAGTTGGTAGGCATAAACACTTTGATAAAAACCGAAACAGGAAGTTTTATCGGATACTCGTTCGCAGTCCCGTCGTCGATAGTCAAAAGAGTAATTGTGGACTTAAAAGAGTACGGAATATTCCAGAGAGCGTTCCTCGGAATAACTATGAGCGAGATAAATGCCAGCCTCATAGAGAGATATGAAGACGAGTACGCCTATCTGAAAGACGCAGGACAAACCGGAGTATTTATAGTCGATACGGACCCTGACGGAGGAGCCCACGAAGCAGGAATACGCAAAGGCGACATTGTGGTCGAAGTGGACGGGATAGAAATTAAAAGCTCTCCGCAAATTCAGGAACTGGTCGCACAGCATCGTCCGGGCGATATCCTGAAAGTTTCCGTAAAAAGGGATGGAAAAATGAAACATTTCGATGTGGTTCTGCGTAATAGAGCTGGAAGGACGGAACTGATGAAAGCAGACGACGTTAATCTGGGCGCCGAGCTCGGAGGTAAATTCGAGGAGGTTAACGACAAGATCAAAAAAGAGCTGAAAATAGAACACGGTATCAGGGTGAAAAGTGTAACTGGTGGAATACTGGAGAAGGCCGGTGTAAAACCGGGTTATATAATAACGCATATCAACGATACTCCTGTCCGTTCCGTGAACGATTTATACAAAATTACGTCGGAAGTTACCTCTATCGACGGAGTTTACCCAGACGGAAGATTTGCAAGATATGCCTCCATAAGGTAGAACCGACCGGAAGCCATAGGCCGATTCATTTGGTAATGGGTTCTTGCGGATCGGATACGGGAACAGACCGAAAAAGGCAGAATTTTTGAAAAAGAATTCATTACCAGTGAAACCTTAAAATACTTTAAATATATAATGAGACAATTAAAAATTACTAAATCCATCACTAACCGTGAGAGTGCATCCCTCGATAAATATCTTCAGGAGATAGGTAAGGAGGAGCTTATTACGGTCGAGGAGGAGGTAGAATTAGCCCAAAGAATCAAAAAAGGGGATCAGGAAGCTCTCGAAAAACTTACCCGTGCCAACCTCAGGTTTGTCGTGTCGGTTGCAAAACAATACCAGAATCAGGGATTGAGCCTTCCGGATCTTATCAACGAAGGCAACTTAGGCCTTATTAAAGCTGCCGAGAAATTTGACGAAACCCGCGGATTTAAATTTATCTCTTACGCGGTGTGGTGGATCCGCCAGTCGATACTTCAGGCTCTTGCCGAGCAGTCCCGCATCGTACGTCTTCCGTTGAATCAGGTAGGTTCTCTGAATAAGATAAATAAAGCGTTTGCGAGATTCGAACAGGAATACGAACGTACTCCGTCGCTTGAGGAACTCGCGAAGGAGCTCGATCTTCCGAAGGAAAAAATCGCAGACACGCTGAGGGTGTCCGGACGCCATGTCTCCGTAGATGCTCCGTTCGCCGACAGCGAAGACAACAGCCTGCTCGACGTGCTGGTGAACAACGATTCTCCGAACGCGGACAGAGGACTTATAAACGAATCTCTCTCCACCGAAGTGGAACGCGCCCTCTCTACCCTTACCGACAGGGAGCGCGATATTATCAGATACTTCTTCGGAATAGGATGTTCCGAGATGACTCTCGAAGAGATAGGCGAAAAATTCAACCTAACGCGCGAACGCGTCCGGCAGATCAAAGAGAAGGCTATCCGCCGGCTCAGACACAGTACCAGAAGCAAATTGCTTAAGACATATCTCGGATAATCATCGCAATCTCCGGAAAAAAGCAGTCCTACAAAGGACTGCTTTTTTGTTATATATAAATGAAATTTCCGGATATTCCGCTTATTGTATTAATTTTGCGCAGCGGTAGTAAAGCAAACTATTGTGGAATTTACTGCTGATTTTATTAATTTATTAATAGTTATATGTTTAATTTAAAGAGAGTTAATCTTGTTTTCATATTGTTTGCAATCCTGTTCGCCTCGTGCGATAAGTCCGACGATGTTTACGAAGAGGACCCTATCGACGGCGGAGAGGGGTACGATTCTTCCAAATGGATATCGGAAATAATAGAGTACCGTCCTGCTCCCGGACAATTTATTAATACCGCCTCAGGGACTCAGGAGGCAGCAAATTCCATTATAGGCGGAGAAGGATTGGTCTCGCTCGGCGGCTTCGGCGGCTATATAATTTTTAGATTCGATCATACCGTGCTCAATCAGGACGGTTATGATTTTGCAATAAAGGGTAATGCGTTCAACGGAAGCTCGGAACCCGGAATAGTTATGGTCTCGTTCGATGCGAACGGTAATGGAATTGCGGATGACGAATGGTACGAACTCGCAGGAGAGAATCACGAGGATGCAGTGAAAAACTATCAAATCACCTACAGAAAACCGACACAAACCGATACTGCGGAGAATATATATTGGGAAGACAATGCCGGAGGTTCAGGATATATAAATACCGAGAACCTCGAGAGCTTCCACTCTCAGAGCTTCTGGCCGAAGTTCATAAGTGGTGATCCGGAGGAATTGATGTTCTCAGGGACTCTTCTGGAGAATCTGGTAGACGCCTATGAAAATGGCTCTTATTATCTTGCTGCTGCCGGTAAAGGATATGCGGATAATTATTCCGGGGATTACACGACAGTTGTGAACGGAGACGAAGATACCGGCAACTCCAATAAATTCGATATCTCGGATGCTATTGACGGCGAAGGTAACAGAGTGAAACTGGAAGGTGTGGATTTTATAAAGGTTTATACTGCCCAGAATGAACAGGCCGGACATTTAGGAGAATCTTCTACGGAGATACGCGGAGCAATATCGTTCTCCGTGTCGGATAAGTGAATCGGCATTCAGACGGAATATCCATTCCTTATCCCGTATCCCGTGAATTACCCGAAAATAAAAAGTCTGTATACCTCAGGTATACAGACTTTTTATTTAAAATTTGCATCCTATTTTTTCTGTAATCTTACAGGCTCAATCCCTTCGAGCGTAGGAATTACCGGGAGAATCTCTCCGTTCTCCCCGAACTCCAGTTTATCGATGCACACCTCCCTGTGGTAGCCTGCCGAACGTCCCATATTAATACCTTGCGGTCTGTTAAATCTATGATAAACAATGTACCACTCGTCTCTGCCAGGGATCTGTATTACAGAATGATGGCCGGTGCCGTAGATTCCCTGTTCGGGAACTTTGGATAATATAAGGTTATTCTCAGGTATATTGAGCGGACCGGTCGGTGAATCCATTGTTGCATAGCGTACCCGGTAATTTTCATCCCTCGTGTCGTTCTCCGACCACATCATGTAGTAAATTCCGTTCCGGTAAATCACATAAGCTCCTTCACGGAACGTGCTCGGAGGTGTAATAATTTTTAAAGATCCCTCTTTATATGAAACCATGTCGTCGTTAAGCTCGACTACCGCAAGATAACCGTTGCCCCAATACAGATAGCTCTTGCCGGTCTCCGGATCGGTAAATACGTCCGGATCGATCTCCTGGCCTCGGTTGATTCCTTCCGGCTTAGTTCCTACGATAGGCCTGCCAGAATCCACGAACGGCCCGGTCGGTGAATCAGCGACCGCTACGCCAATCTTCTGTGCAGCGGTGTAATAATAAAAATATTTATATTCCCCGTCGATTTTTTTCTCGATTATACATGGAGCCCAGGCATTCCGGTCAGCCCACGATACATCACTCGGAAGGTCGATAATGATACCTTCGTCCGTCCATTCAACGAGATTGTCCGAAGAGAATACCTTGAAATAATTTCCCGACCATTCGTGATAACCGTCGCTTGTCGGATAAAGGTAGAATCTGCCGGTTTTTTCAGAGTAAAGAATTTCAGGGTCGGCGTAATATCCTTCGAGAATCGGATTATTCGCAACATACGCGTCTACGGAATATGTCTTTGATTTACCGTCCGGAGTCGATACGGTGTAATCAATCGCTCCGTTTGTAAAATTCTGTGCTTTGGTGGGTATAACGGTATATCCAGGAAGAACGATGGGCTCAGGATTGAATTTTTTAAGATTTGTTCCGTATCTCACAGGAATCCTTACATTACCGCCCGCCTGATCTATCTCCAGATTTATTTTCTTCACCTTATCCGAACCGAATCCGTAAATAGCCGGACTTCCGTTTATACCCCATTTATCGATAACCCTGCGAGCCTCGTCCGAAGTGATCTGCATAACCGTTCCATGGCGCGGTCTGAAATCCATCTTAATTTCGTCGTCTATTACGGAGAAATTCAGAAGGTCGCGGCTCTTTGTGAATTGGAATTCGCGATCCCTGTAAACATCGTACATTAATATCCACTCTTCCGAGCCGATGAGTAGGAAGACGCACGATCCCTCGACAGCTTTGTCGGTAGGATTAAGATACTTATCGACCATCACATAACCTGAGGTAAGTTTATCGGATACCGCCTTCATTATTCCCTTCTTGTTCTCCCCCTCGGTCTTAAAGAACAGGTGGTATTGTCCGTCCTTCTCGATAATGTCAGCGTCAATGGCAGACTTACCGTTAGGGTTGCCGAACAAATAGTTCGGGGGATCTTCGAATGCCGTGAAATCGTCGTTCGCATAGGCATAATAGAATACCGCTTCGGTCTTGCCGTCGGTCATAGACCAATAAACCATATATTTGTCCGCGTCTTTGTCATAAATTGTTTGCGGAGCCCATATATTACCCATCTCTTTATATTCCGGATATTGCGTGGGAATGTCGATTACAGAATGTGTCCAATCTATAAGATTATCGGATTTTAGCAATACCATCGCCGTATTCGGAGTCCATCCGTTCTTACTGGTGTTCATGTCGGTAACTACCATGTAGAATGTCTTGCCGTCATGTCCCCGGAGAATATGAGGGTCCCTTACCCCTCCGGAGGTGCTTATCTCCGCAGAATTCAATATTGGTTCGTTATTATTAAGCGCAAACCATTCGTAACCGTCAGCGCTGACCGCGAACCTTATTTGTTCGCCGCTTCCCCCTGTAAAGTAAGAAAAAAGATAGGCAGACATTTCTTCACCGCTCTTGGCAGACAAAGCCTGCACGACGAATAATGATAAAATTACCGTGGCAAAAAGTTTGATTTTTTTTGTGCCGAATTTAAAATTCATTTTATTTTAAGTTTTAGTTCAGTCAATCATTATAAATATACTATTTAAATATTTTTAATAATATTTTAGCCTGAAATTTGATACAGAAAGATTATGACGGTTCCCGTTAATTGTTTAAATTTACACTAAGCGGAGAATCCGCTTCCTGAAAGGGAATTACTAATTATAAGATTTCAGCCATGAAAAGGGACGAATTTGTGACCATTATGAAACTGTACTCCCCACAGGAGGCTAATATGTATAAATCCATATTGGAGACGAACGGTATTCACGTCTATCTAACAGGGGATATCGCGACCGAGATAATGCCGTTCGGAGGCGATATATTTATCGAACTACAAGTTCCGTCGGAAGACGAGTCCAGAGCGCGCGAGGTGCTGTCGTCCAAATTCGATACGCAGGAGTTTGACGAAGGTATTAATAACGAAGCCGATGAATAGAAATCTTTATTTGACGTCGTTAATTTTAACCACTGTCTTCGCTATCTTGGGGACATCCTGCGGACGCAGTAACAAGAGCGCGGATAAAACCGATTATTCCGCGGATACCGTCTTCTTCTTCTCCGGTATGTTCATGTATTATGCCGATGCGCCTGTACTGAGAGACTGTGCGACAGGGTTTACCCTCTCCGTAGCAATGGAAGGAGATTACCTTCGTGCAGAGAGAGACTATACCTCTATGGATCCCTATCAGGGTGAATATATTTATGTACAATTTATTGGGAGCGTGGCCGGGAGTCTGCTCGAAAACGGAGAGGGTCTGCCGTATACCGTCCGGATAGACTCGCTGATAGGCTTTGACCGGAGTAATAAGTGCGATTTTGAAATCCTTATTCCCGGAGTATACGACTCTCAGATGAACCGTCTTAAATCCAATCTCCGTCTTACAGGCAGCTACGAATTTATCCAGTTCATTTACGAGATGGATATGGATGGCGATGCGGATGTTTACACGGGACGGTGGGGGCGTATATCGGATAACGAAATAGTTCTGATCTATGAGCGGTTCAATACCGCGGATTATTCGGCTAAAAAACAACTTACATTCGACCGGACCAACGATATGCTGGTAGGCACGGAGGACGGAGACGCTGTTATTTTTAAAAAAACTTACCTTTAATTCCGTATAAAGACAACATATCCGTCCGATAATCGTTATACCGTAAATTATTAACCTTAATCTAAGGGCTTATGAAAAAATTAATTGCAGTAGTCATATTCGCAGCGATTACCGTATCTGCGAGTATAGCGCAGGAGAAGAATTTTATCGATCAGAATTATATCAGTGTAAACGGATACAACCAGTCGAGGGTGACTCCGAACCGTATATATATAAACTTCACTATCGACGAGAACGATACTAAGGGACGCACATCACTTGCCGATCTGGAAAAAAGGATGTTTACCGCGCTTCAGAGAATAGGAATAGATGTATCCAAACAACTCACTGTCAGGGATTTGTCGAGCAGTTACAAGAAGTATATTCTTAAAAGGCAAGATGTAAGGCAGTCCAAAGAGTACGAGCTTGTGGTTGACGACGCAAAAACCGTTACGGACGTCTTCTCCGCACTGGACGATATAGGTCTTGCGAATGCAGGAATATCGAGGGCGGAGCACAGCGATATCCTCGAATATAAGCTCGAGTCTAAAGTGCAGGCGGTATGGAATGCGAGAGAGAAGGCCCAGGCTCTTGCCCAGGCCTTGGGACAGGATATAGGTAAGGCCATTTATATTCTCGATAACGAGAGAATGTATTTCGGTTCTACGTCCAATACTGTAATGTTGAGGAGTGCGGTTGTCTACGAAGACTTCGTAGACGCGTCACTTCCTCAGATCGAATTTCAGGATATTATATTGGATTCCAACGTGACAGTTTATTTCGAACTGAAGTAAACAAAACAAAATATTTTCTAAAAAATTTGGATTATATTATTTTGTCCTTATCTTTGCACCTCGAAAAGTAGCGCGAGTTAAGGGCAATACGGCCCATTCGTCTATCGGTTAGGACGCAAGATTTTCATTCTTGAAAGAGGGGTTCGACTCCCCTATGGGCTACTTAAGAAAACGGAGACTTTAAAGTCTCCGTTTTTATTTTTAATATGCGTCGTTGAATACTTCGAAGTAAGCTGTCGGATGCTTGCAGATCGGACACATTCCCGGAGGATGCGTAAATTCGCAGTGATAACCGCATTTCATACATTCCCAAACTATTTTTTCTTCTTTATTGAAAATACGGTCTTGTCCCAGCAATTCGAAAAGATTCGTATAACGGTTCTCGTGGTGCCTCTCTACTTCTACTATCATGTTAAAGGTTCTTGCGATCTCGTCGAATCCCTCCTCCTTTGCGACTTGTGCGAAGTATGGATAAATATTGTACCACTCGTCGTATTCGCTCTCCGCAGCGTGCTTGAGGTTATCGAGAGTGCTTCCGATCACTCCCGCAGGATATGCCGCCGTTATCTCTAAAAGCCCATTGCGTTCGAGATATTTGAAGAAGATCTTGCTGTGTTCTTCTTCGTTAATAGCGGTCTTGGCAAAATATTTAGCTATCTCTTCATACCCCTCCTTCTTAGTCTGCTTGGCGAAAAAGGTGTAGCGTCCTCTTGCCTGAGACTCTCCGGCGAATGCCTTCAGAAGATTCTGTTCCGTTTTGGAACCCGTGATGTTTGGTTTCATATTATTCGATTTACGGATTATTTACCGCTGTAACCGCAAATTAAGAGCCACATATATTAATACTAAACAAATGTGTTCTTAAGAGATATAAAAACGATCTACTGAGCGAATGAATGAGCAGAAAAATAAAATAGCGAGAAGCTATTATGCAACTCGCTATTTTTTATAATACAATAGATAACTATAATGATTCGAGTTTAATCACCACTTGAACCTGTTGAAGGTCGATAGCATCCGGAGTTTGTACCTCCAAACTGAACCGTTGATTTAATTTATCGGTGATGCTGGTGAATAATACAGCTCCGTAGTCTCCCGGATAATCTTCGATATGGATAAAAGTATAATGTTCGGTAGCCGCCGGAACATTAAATTTCAGAGACTGAAAATCAACCTCAACCGAATTTAATTGATAAATTCCCCATGTGAACGAACTGTTGTTATATATTGTACTCGTGCCGATGGTATTTCCCGTGCTCGTAAATCCTGCGGTACCCGCGGTCAATGTTCTTGTGACTGAATTACCGCTTTCATTAACTCCGTTGAAAGTAATGCTGTTTATCGACCATTCCTGTGTACCGGTTCCGGATAAATTAAACAGATCGACACCGCAAATTAAAGGTATTGAGCCCAAAGCCCTGTTGGCAGCAGCCGAAACTTCTTCAGTAACGGCTTCTTCAGCCGACTCCTTTGTGCATCCTGTGACTAAACAGCATATAGCTGCGAAAAATAAAAATGGTTTCTTCATAGTTTGAAATATTTTATGATTTAGTCATATAAAAATACATTATAATTTTATAATAAACAAATGTATTGGCAATTACATAATGTAATAATTTGAAGATTACAATATTTTATGAAAATATAATTACGGAATTCACCCGGTAAGGTTTGACTTAAGTATGGAATTTTATATGAATATAAAAAAGATTAACTTTGCAAATCAACTCGGAAAAGTAATAAAACCAATGGAATATAACTTTAAAGAAATAGAAACCAAGTGGCAGAAAAAATGGAATGAAGATAAAGTTTATAAAACTGAGATCGACCATTCGAAACCAAAATTTTACGTCCTCGATATGTTCCCGTATCCTTCGGGAGCAGGCCTTCACGTAGGGCATCCACTCGGATATATAGCTTCGGACATTTACAGCCGTTATAAAAGGCTTAAAGGGTTCAACGTCCTTCATCCGATGGGTTACGATGCCTTCGGACTGCCGGCAGAGCAGTACGCTATACAGACAGGACAACACCCCGCTATCACAACGGAACAGAACATTGCTCGATACCGCGAACAGCTCGATAAAATAGGATTCTCATACGATTGGGATCGTGAAATCCGGACTTGCGATCCGGTTTATTATAAATGGACACAGTGGGCCTTCATCCAGATGTATAATCATTATTACGATAAGACGGTAAATCGCGCTGTGCCGATAGAGAATCTTATCGCAAATTTTGAACGATCCGGAACTGACGGTGTTAACGCTGCCAATACCAAAAATATGTCGTTTACCGCCGAAGAATGGAATAGTATGGACGAGCAGGCAAAAGAGGAGGTATTGCAGAACTACCGTCTCGCTTACCGCGCGGATACTATGGTGAACTGGTGTGCCGAGCTCGGAACCGTTCTCGCAAACGACGAAGTCAAGGACGGATTATCGGAGAGGGGAGGGTTCCCCGTCGTGCAGAAAAAAATGAAGCAGTGGCTTCTCCGCGTCTCTGCGTATGCTCAGAGATTGTTGGACGGACTTGATACCGTGGAATGGAGCGAATCTTTAAAAGAGATACAGAAGAACTGGATAGGACGTTCGGAAGGCGCGCAGGTATTCTTCGATATTAAAGGACACGACGCACAGCTCGAAATATTCACCACCCGTGCCGATACTATCTTCGGTGCTACCTTCATGGTTCTCGCGCCGGAACATCCGATGATAGATATAATAACCACGGACGAATACAGATCGCAGGTTGAAAGTTACCTCGAGGAAACGAAAAAACGTTCCGAGCGTGAACGTATGACCGAAACAAAACGGGTCAGTGGACAGTTTACCGGAGCGTACGCCGTGAATCCGTTTACCGGAGGCGAGATACCTGTATACACCAGCGATTATGTGTTGTACGGTTATGGAACAGGTGCGATCATGGCAGTTCCCGCGCACGACAGCAGGGACTACGCATTTGCAAAACATTTTAATATCCCGATAATTCCTGTGGTCGAAGGCGGAAATATATCCGAATCTTCTTACGATGCCAAGAGCGGTAAATTGATTAATTCGGAGTTCCTTAACGGACTGGAGGTCAAGGAGGCCATTCAGAAAATATTTGTAGAAATCGAAAACAGGGGCATCGGTAAAAAACAGGTAAATTACAGGTTGAGGGACGCTATCTTCAGCCGCCAGAGATATTGGGGGGAACCGTTCCCGGTTTATTATATTAACGGACAGCCCTACATGGTGGACGAGTCGCAGCTTCCGCTCGAACTTCCTCAGATTCAGGATTACGGTCCTACCGAAGAGGGTGAACCGCCGTTGGCACGTGCTAAGGAATGGAAGACCGCGGATGGTTGGGAATACGAAAAAAGTACCATGCCTGGATTCGCAGGATCGTCGGCATACTATCTTCGTTACATGGATCCGTGCAACGAGAACGAACTCGTATCCAGAGAGGCGGACGAATATTGGAGAAGTGTCGATCTCTATGTCGGAGGTATAGAGCATGCGACAGGACATCTTATGTATTCCCGTTACTGGAACAAGTTCCTATTCGATATAGATTATGTGGTCGAAGAGGAACCGTTCAGAAAGCTCATTAATCAAGGGATGATTCAGGGGCGTTCGAACTTCGTTTACCGTATCAAGGGAACGAACAGGTTCGTATCGCACGGATTAAAAGACCAATACGATATACAGGAGATACACGTCGATGTGAATATAGTTAAAAACGATATTCTCGATACCGAGGCGTTCCTCAACTGGAGGCCTGATTTTAAAGACGCGGAGTTTATCCTTGAAGACGGTAAATATATATGCGGCTGGGCGGTCGAGAAGATGTCGAAGTCGATGTACAATGTCGTAAATCCGGATTATATCGTAGAGCGTTACGGTGCGGATACGCTCAGAATGTACGAAATGTTCCTCGGACCGGTCGAGCAGGCCAAACCGTGGGATACCAACGGAATCGACGGAGTATTTAAATTCCTTCGCCGTTACTGGAGGCTGTTCTTTAACCGGGACGGTAAATTTCTCGTTACGGACGAAGAGCCCGACGACAAAGAACTAAAGACGCTGCATAAGACTATTAAAAAAGTGACCGAGGATATTGAGAACTTTTCGTTCAATACCTCTGTCAGCGCATTTATGGTCTGTGTTAATGAATTGACCGAATATAGGTGCAGTAAGAGGTCTATTCTCGAACCTCTTACGGTATTACTCTCTCCGTTCGCTCCGCATATTACGGAAGAGATATGGTCCCGTCTCGGACACGAAAAGTCGATTGTTTACGCTGAATTTCCGGTATACGAGGAGAAGTATCTGGTTGAAAGTACGGTCGAATATCCGGTATCGTTCAACGGTAAAGTAAGATTTAAAATGGCGCTGCCTACGGATATGGGAGCGGAAGCTGTTAAAGCGGAGGTCCTGCGAAATAAGTCTGCTGAGAAATACCTTGACGGCAAAGAGGCTAAAAAAGTAATTGTTGTTCCGGGCAAAATAATCAATATAGTGGTCTGAGCCGGATTGCTATTTATAAAATAAGGAGGGAAAACACCCTCCTAATTTTATCCCTTTTCGGATAACCTCATAAAATAATATCGACTGATCACAGAGCAGTCGATATTATTTTATGTGTTACACCGATTCTTATTTTTTTATACCAAAGGCGTAATAACAGACTCTCTCGTACTTTTCTCCCGGTCTGAGAACCGCAGAAGGGAAGTTTTCATGATTGGGTGCGTCAGGGAAATTCTGTGTCTCCAGACAAAACGCAGAACGGAAGCCGTGTGTGCCATTGCCGTCTTTGGTCCTATCCGTACCGTTGATGAAATTGCCTCCGTAGAACTGTATGCCCGGTTCATCGGTATATACTGTCATAAGAATTCCGCTCTCAGGCGAATAGATCTCTGCCGCTACTTTGACCCCGTCCGCCTGGTCGAGAACCCAGTTGTGGTCATAACCGCCTGCTATCACCAGCGGCTCGTAATCCTCTTCCACGCGGTCGCCGATAGCATGGAACTCTGTGAAATCCATAGGAGTGTCGTACACGGTCCATATCTCTCCTGTAGGGATAAGATTCTCGTCCGTAGGAGTGAAGTTTGAAGCATACAGCTTGAGCATGTGATCGTTGATAGTCTCTTTGCCCGCACCGCTCAGGTTGAAATAAGAGTGATGCGACAGGTTCACGATCGTTGGTTTATCCGTTTCCGCTTCATAGGTGATTCGTAATGTGTTGTCGTCGTCGAGCGAATAGTTGAGCACTACGTCCAGATTGCCGGGGTAGCCCATCTCTCCGTCCATCGCCCTGTAAGCCAGCCTTACGGTATTATCCGATACCTGTTCCGCATCCCACACTACGGTGAAGAAACCCTTGCTTCCTCCGTGAAGGTGATTCTCTCCGTCGTTGATATCGAGCTGATACTCTTCGCCGTCGAGAGTGAACTGCCCGTTGGCGATACGGTTAGCATAACGTCCTACGGTCGCACCGTAATATAATTCGTAGGCATTCATATAGCTGTCTATGGTGTTCTGACCCTGAACGACGTCGATAAATTTACCGTCCTTGTCCGGAACCCACAGGCTTACTAGACGCGCTCCGTAGTTAGTTATCTGCGCGGTGAGTCCGTTGTTGTTCTTAATGGTCATCAGGACGACCTCCTTGCCTCCGATGTTTTTCTGGAAATTTTCCGCAGGTATTATAGCTATACCGCTCTCTTTCTTCTCTTCGCTTCCGCAGGCAACGACCATAAGCGCTGCCATTACGATAGCCAGTGTTTTAAGTTTTTTCATATCAGAACTGTTAGGTAGTTTTATTTTTTATTTGCAGCCGGTAATTCCATATCGGTTCCAAACTGATAGACGGGAGCCCGTTCGGCCGCGTAGATATTACTGCCCTCTTTAACGACGCAGTTGCAGTAGGCCGGAATGCGGAGAGTTATGTTGTCTTTGCTGTCCCTGCCTGTTCTTGCCGAATCGCCGTCGATCTTCGTTATATCGAGAGTAACAGGGCGTCCGCTGAGATCCGAATCCGGAACCACCCCCTTGGCCTCTGTGAAACGACATATTATGGTTGTTTGGGCATTCTTGGCAGGCGTCACGGTGTATCTATTCGTATTCTCTTCGATTATCGTCTTGCCGAGGAAGAGCGCCAGATATTCCTCCTCCATTCTCAGCATCTCCTCTATCGCGTCTTTGAGGCCTGCGCCAAATACGTTCTCTCCCGCCTCTCCGGTAACGAGATCGAATCTTCTCTTGCGGATAGTGAAAATCCTCTCCGCCGCCATTGCCGCCATCTCCTCGAGACTGTAATCTGTTGTGGAATATTTATCCGGGGATATTTCTACAAAGCCTGACGCGTCGTAAGTATTCGATTTAACGTATGCCGTGTCTTCGCGTAATACCGGAGTACTCGATTCGAAATTACTAATGGTATTGCCTGCACTGCCTCCGTAAACCGTTGTTACGTCCGGTTCTTCATGGTAATCGATGCGTGCGGTAACGATGGAGTATTGCTCTTTATCGGATAACGGTGCCGCTACTCCGAGATATTTCTGGGAGAAACGTGCGTAAGGACCCCTCTTAATCGTTTCTTTACGCTGTGTTATCTCGATTGTGAATGAAGTACGGGGAAGTACATATCCTTCGAGCGTAGAAATGTTATCAATCTTCTGTCCGTATACCACTGCCGGAGCCCCGGTCAGTAGAACCATGATTAACACGAATAAATATCTCGATCCAGTCATAGACATATTATTAAAAACTTTATAAAATTACATTTATTTTTTTTAATCACAATATTTATTCCCAACTATATCAAATATTGCGGTCAGGGACTATTTGCCGAGAAGGGTTCGAGCCTGGGATATGGCTGCGTCCGTAACATCGCTTCCGCTCAGCATTTTGGCAATCTCGCTTATTCTGTCTTCATCGGATAATTTGCGTATTTTTGTATTGGTCGCAGTTGCGGTATCCTCTTTATACACGGAATAGTGGGAATTCCCTTTGGCTGCGACTTGCGGGAGATGTGTGATGTTAAGGATTTGGATATATCCGGAGAGAGATTCTATTATTTCTCCTGTTTTGTCCGCTGTCTCGCCGGAAATTCCGGTGTCGATCTCGTCAAATATGATCGTTGGCAGCTTCTTGTTCGTTGCGACCAGCGACTTGAGACAAAGCATGAGGCGCGACATCTCTCCGCCCGACGCAATCTTCTCGACAGGGCCCGGTTCGACATTTTTATTGGAAGAGAACAAAAATCTTATATTATCGTATCCGGATGGCGTCAGTTCTTCCGTTTTGTCCACGGAGACAATAAAACTTATGTTCGGCATTCCGAGTTTAGATGCTGCCTTGCAGATATACTTCCCGATCTCCCCGGCGGAATTTTTTCTGCTATTGCTGATCTGTCCGGCAAGGGACAGGCAGTGTCTGCGCAGTTCTGCAATTTCGCTCTTAATGCGGTTTATTTGTTCTTCCGGTTCCACGGTTACCGAAATTTTTTCTTCAATACTGGATTTTAGGGCGAATAGTTCTTCGTAATTCCTGGTTTTGTATTTCTGCATCAGGGAGTTTATCATATCCAGTCGTTGTACTAAGATTTCCAGTTTACCGGAGTCGGAATATACGGACTCACCCTGCGAGAAGAGTTCTCCTGCAATATCTTTAAGTTCGTACGATACGCTGCGGATACGTTCGTTTAATTCCGCTGCCGCATGGGAATAATCCTGAATATGGCTAAGACTGTTCTCTATTTGTTTTAATGAAACCAGGACTCCGCACTCGTCGTCCGTCAGCAGCTTCTCCGACAAGATAAAACTCTCCCGGATCTCCGATGCGTTGGACATTATATTCACATTCTCCTCCAATTCCTCGTATTCGCCTTCTTTAAGATTTGCCGCCTTGAACTCTTCGTATTGGTATTTTAAAAACTCCATCTCTCTCTCCGAATTCCTGACGTTATTCTCAAGATCAGTTAATTTTTTCTCCGCCTCGCGCAGTCGTTTATAGAATACGGTGTATTTATTGAGAATATCGGAATTTCCGGCCATCGAATCCACTGCGTCCATTCGGAATACGGGATCCTGCAATAATAATGTCTGATGTTGGGAATGAATGTCTATCAATTTAGAGCCTAAGATCTTAAGAGAGGATACGGGTACGGGAATGTCATTAATAAAACTTCGTATTTTACCGTTAGAAGATATCGTTCGCCGTATTATTGTGTCGTCACCGTATTCCAGTTCGAGCTCTTCGAACAGATTTGCCAGGCAGAGTCCGCGGAGGGAGAATTCGATTTCAATAATGCAGGGCCGCGATTCGTCACGCATAGCACGGTTGCCCGGCCGGTCTCCCAAAGCGATAGACAATGCTCCCAGAATAAGCGACTTGCCCGCTCCGGTCTCACCCGTGATTGTATTAAGTTCTTCGTCGAATTCCACTTCGAGATTATCGATCAGGGCATAATTTTGTATCGTTATCCTGCGCAGCATCCGGTAAGGAATTTTTTATATTTCAGAGAAGGTAATTTTCGATAGTATCGGCAATATTTTTAGCGAGATCCTTTTTTGCAGCCACAGGGTAATCCTGCCTGCTTCCGTTTTGGTGGAGTATAGCTATCTTATTAGTATCGTGTCCGAATCCGGCACCCTCATCCCTTAAAGAATTGAGTAATATAAAATCAAGATTCTTTTCTTTGAGTTTACGGAGGGCATTCCTGTCCTCGTCGGTCGTCTCGAGGGCAAATCCGACAAGTAAGCGTCCCTGTTTTAATTTTCCGAGCTCACCCGCGATGTCTTTGGTGCGTTTAAGCGGAAGCAGCCAATTACTTTCATCCTTTTTTATCTTCTCTCCGCTTACTTCGGAGGGGGTATAGTCCGCAACTGCCGCACACATCACCGCCGCATCGGTATTTGGAAAAATCTCCGTACATGCTTTGTACATACCCTCTGCAGACAGCGCTTCAATTATTTTAATCCTCCTGTCCGTAACAGGAACAGTAATATTTCCCTTTATCAAAGTTACCTCTGCTCCCCGGGAGGCGAGCTCTTCTGCGATTGCCACGCCCATTTTACCCGACGAATGGTTCGAAATAAATCTTACGGGATCGATTGCCTCAATGGTGCCTCCCGCGGTGACCATAATTTTTTTACCTGTGAGGGTCGTGCATTTGCAAAAATATTCGTTGAGATATCCGACTATATCCACAGGTTCCGCCATACGTCCCTTACCTACCAGTCCGCTGGCGAGCTCGCCGACGCCAGGTTCGATAATATGATTACCGTAAGTTTTGAGTCTGGCGATATTATCCTGAGTCGCCGTGTGGGCATACATGTCAAGATCCATCGCAGGGGCTATGAAAACCGGGCATTTTGCCGAGAGATATGTCGTAAGAAGCAGATTATCTGCTATACCGCCAGCCATTTTCGCTATGGTGTTTGCCGTCGCAGGTGCAATAAGATATGCGTCCGCCCATTCGCCGAGAGATACATGGCTGTTCCATTCTCCGTTCTCCGGATTGAAAAAATCTACGAGAATAGGATTTTTGGATACGGTAGCCATGGTAAGAGGTGTGATGAACTCCTTCGCGAGAGGGGTCATGACGACTTTCACGTTCGCACCTTCGCCGGTAAGCAGTCTAACCAATATAGCAGCCTTAAAAACTGCTATACTTCCCGTTACTCCCACGACTATATTTTTGCCGTTCAGAGATACCATCTGTTATTTAATTTCAGATTATTGTTCTTCCGATTTGTTCCTATAATAAATATTCCCTTCAAGAAATTCTTCAGTGGCGATCAGCGCCGCTTTAGGCATTTTTTCATAGTATTTGGATATCTCTATCTGCTCCCTGTTCTCGAAAGTCTCCTCCAGAGTATCCGTTGTTGAGGAAAATTCCGCAAGTTTGCGCGTCAATTCCTGTTTGATCTCAGAATTGATCTGGTTCGCTCTTTTAGAAATTATCACGACCGATTCGTATATATTTCCGGTCGGAGCGTCGAGGTCCGAGATCTTACGGGTTACCGTGTTCGTAGGGATGTTCTTTTTGATTTCCATTCCGGTATGTAATTTATAATTTTACTGTTTTTATTAGCTGTTCTCGTTGAGATTCTCCGCTGCTGCCTCTATAACTTCTTCGTCGTTCTCCATTCCGAGTTTTTTCCTTACGGAGGTGTACATTTTCTGAGCGTCCTTCATATATGGTGTATCAGGGAACTCATATATAAGGTTGTAGTATGCGTCGATCATATTGAGGTACCTGCCTCTCTGGAGAGATTCGATACTGTTCTCCGCATAAAGATAGTGCGATCTTAGTATAAGGTAGAGAATCTCCTCTCTGTGATTGGTCTCCGGATAATCCTCCAGAGCAACTTTTAAGGCATGTATTGCCGATCTGTAATATTCTATATCGTAATACACACGAGCGTTAAGCAGCTCCTTATCGTATAATTTTTGGGTGAGTTCGATAATATGCTCATGGCATTCTTCCTCTCTCGGTGAATTAGGGTATCTCGAAAGAAATTCGCTGAAGGACATAATAGCGAGTCTTGTGGTATATTGGTCGCGGGCTGCCTTCGGTGAAGCATAATAATAACTCATGGCCAAAAGATATTCGGATTCCTCTGTGAACGGACTGCGCGGAAAATTTCTTTTAAACTCGTTCAGCAGCTCGCTGCTTATCAGGTAATTCCCGGATCGGAAATAGCTTACCGCCGTGTAAAAGCTTATGGTATCCTCTCTGGAGCTGGTGCGGTAATAAGGGGCAATAGAATTAAAAAGATTTATTGCTTTGTTGTTCTTTTTCTGCGAATAAAATTCCAGTGCTGTCTGATACTTCAGATCGTTATCCTCACCGCTTATGATCTTCTGATACGATCCGCATGAGGCTACCGTGACCGCCACTGCCGCAATGATCAGAAGATTTTTTATTTTTTTCCGTGTCGTCATAGAATTATATTGGTTTGTTTAATTCCGGATATAACTGTTAATAAAGAGAACCGAGCATCCGGAATATCCTGTATAGCATCTGCTAAAGACGGATAACCGGGCAAAGTTACACGTTTTTAACGAATAGAAAAAAAATATATTATAAATTTTCATCGCTAAAAATAAAATTATACTTTTGTAACCTTACATGGCAAAATATTGCCGGCTTCAAACTTAATAATAAAGTAATACAGTTGTGGATATATTTGAAAGAATAAAAAAAAATTCGGGCGGTCCGATTGGTAAATACCAAAGACAGAGCCACGGATATTTTACCTTCCCTAAACTGGAAGGCGAGATTGGTCCCAGAATGAACTTCCGCGGACGCGAAGTTCTCAACTGGAGCCTTAACAATTATCTTGGTCTTGCGAACCACCCGGAAGTTAGAAAAGCCGATGCAGAAGGGGCCGTGCGGTTCGGAATGGCAGCTCCTATGGGGGCGCGAATGATGAGCGGACAGACTGTTTGGCACGAAGAGCTCGAGAGAAACCTCGCTGCGTTCGTAAAAAAAGAAGATGCCTTCCTCCTTAATTTCGGTTATCAGGGGATGATCTCGGTTATCGATACTATCCTCAGCAGACATGACGTAGTGGTATATGATTCGGAATCCCACGCCTGCATTATCGACGGACTTCGTATGCATACGGGCAAACGGTTCGTGTTTGCGCACAACGATATGGACAGCTTCAAAGCGCAGTTCGACCATGCGACCAAGGTTGCAGAGCAGACCAAAGGGGGTATCCTCGTAATTACCGAAGGGGTATTCGGAATGAAGGGCGATCTGGGCAGGCTGGACGAGATAGTAAAATTTAAAAAAGATTATAACTTCAGACTTCTCGTGGACGACGCACACGGATTCGGTACGATGGGTAGAACAGGTGCCGGTGTCGCGGAGCACTACGGAGTGGAAGATCAGGTAGACCTCCATTTTTCTACATTCGCTAAATCGATGGCAGGGATAGGCGGATTTATCGCCGCCGATAAAGAGATCGTAGACTTCCTGCGATATAACATGCGCTCGCAGACATACGCCAAATCGCTCCCTATGCCGATGGTTATAGGAGCATTGAAGCGTCTGGAGCTAATTCAGACTCAGCCTGAGCTCAGAGAGAAACTTTGGACTATCGTGAATGCGCTTCAGAACGGATTCCGCGATAACGGATTCGATATAGGGTGTACCTTGTCCCCTGTTACTCCCGTATATATGAAGGGCGGTGTGGACGAGGCTACCAACCTTGTAGTGGATCTTCGCGAGACTTACAATCTGTTTTGTTCGGTTGTGGTTTATCCGGTTATCCCCAAGGGGGAGATTATTCTTCGTATAATACCTACTGCCGTTCACACTCTTGATGATGTCAAATATACTCTCGATTGCTTCGCTAAGTGCCGTGGCAAGCTGGAAGCGGGTGAATATCAGAAACCTATGCCTTCAATGGCTGAATAAATAAAGGGGGCCGTCCGGTACGGTCCTTTGTCAGGCCTCGTAGTTCAATGGATAGAACGTCAGATTCCGGTTCTGATGATATGGGTTCGATTCCCGTCGAGGTCACTCCTATGCCTAACGATTATTTCCGATTCAAACAATTCACCGTCCGCCAGGATAAGTGCGCGATGAAAGTCGGTACGGACGGTGTCCTTTTAGGTGCATGGGTAACTCCCGGAAATTTTACTAAAATTCTCGATATAGGAACCGGTACCGGAGTTATCGCACTTATGATGGCCCAGAGAAATCCCGATTCTGAAATCGATGCGGTGGAGATAGAGGAGGATTCCTGTAATCAGGCTGAAATTAATTTCGAACTCTCCCCGTGGAACCGAAGATTGACTGTATTCAATAGTTCTATTCAGGATTTTGCACGCCGTACCACTCAAAAATATGATCTTATAATATCTAATCCCCCGTATTTTATAAATTCCCTTAAATCGCCGTATGCCGGACGAACTTCCGCACGCCATACGGATTGTCTTACCCAGGAAGAATTATTGCAGGCAGCTAAGGAACTTCTTGCGGATAAAGGCAGGTTTGCTGTAATTTATCCTTTAACGGAGGCGGAGATCTTTATCAGATCCGCAAATAGCTGCGGACTGTACTGTATCCGTCGGACCGATATACGGCCGCTTGAAGGTGGACCAGTCAAACGCGTGTTAATGGAGTTCTCGTTAAAGGTATCTGAATGCATCCATGATGCCCTGACGATAGAAAAAAATATCCGCCATTCATATACGGAGGAATACAGACGCCTCACAGCTGATTTTTACATTAAATTCTAATAGCAGGTCTATTCCGAATTATTCCCGAAAAATCGTATGGTACGTAACTGTCGTCGCTATAAGCGTCCTGACCCTTAATTCCGGTTGTAAATGGTCAATAGTGTTGAGCCGTCTATAATTTCACGTCCGCATACCCTGTCAGGAAGATCCGGAGCCTTGATTCCGGTAGGATCAGTGTCCAGTCCCCCTGCAAGATCCCTGACAGAGAGTTGTGAAACGAATACTTTCGCTTCATCCCAAAGATTACTCGAGATCAGAGTTCTGAATAATTCCGCGCCTCCCTCTACAAACAAGGACTGGATATTCATTTTATAAAGTCCGTCCATAACTTGTGTAATATCGTCTTTACCCCTGATCCATCCGGTTATGGCAATACCTGAAAATAATTTTTCCGCTCCGGGGAGATTATCATCGTAAGTAAATAAAACTGTTTCCGCTTTGTCGTTGAATACATTAGAACTCTTATTCAGTCGGAGCCTGCGGTCTAAAACCACCCTTAGTGGTTGTCTTCCCGACCACTCTCTTGCGGTAAAGGACGGATTATCACGGATTATAGTATTCGTACCCGCAAGGATTCCCATGTGCGTGGTGCGCATCCGGTGAACGAGCTTCCTGCATATTGGCCCCGTCATCCATGTCGCCGGAATCTCCGCATCTCTGTTGTTATCTAAATACCCGTCTATCGTCTGCGCCCATTTGAGTGTGATATAAGGACGTTTTTTTTCGTGGAACGTTATAAATTTACGATTCAGGAACCTGCATTCTTCTTCCAACACCCCCACAGTAACATCCACGCCCGCACCCTTTAATTTGCGGATTCCTTCACCGCACACCTTTGCGAAAGGATCGACCATTCCTACCACTACCTTTGGGATTTTACTCTCGATTATCATATCCGCACACGGAGGTGTCTTACCCCAATGGCTGCATGGTTCCAGATTTACATACAGAGTGCTTCGTTCGAGAAGTTCCTTATCAGTTACTGAATTTACCGCATTCACTTCCGCGTGCGGACCTCCGCATCTCCGATGATATCCTTCCCCGATTATTCTGCCGTCATGTGCTATTACTGAACCCACCATAGGATTAGGGGCTGCGTAGCTCTCCCCAAGAGATGCAAGTTCGAGGCATCTTCTCATATATAATTCGTCGCTCATATCTCTTCGATTGTAAATGCAAATATAGTGAAAGTTGAGAGGCATCGTGCGAATTTATTCGTGACTGTTCCCGAAACGCATACCATATTCTTGGAATGTAAGAAAAGTTAATAGTATCGTGCGGCTTCACACGTAAAAAATTCCGTGCCGCCTCCATATTAAACTATAATGAATAGAGCGCAATGAAATGATGTGCTTGGATTACCGGATCGTCTTAAATTAATATAAGAATTTTAGATATACCACGCTGCCCTTAGATTTGTAATATACTCCGTTTTTAATTTATTTTGTGAAAATTCTATTGAATGAAAAAAGGTATTATTGAGATAGAAGGCATGGAATTCTATGCCTATCACGGTTGTTATGATACGGAACAAATTATGGGCAACGAATTCACGGTAGATATTAGCATTGTAGCCGATATTACCCTTCCGGCAGAGACGGACGACATTAATTCGACTATAAATTACCTTGAAGTATACAACACTGTCGCGGAGCAGATGGCGGTAAAATCGCGGATTCTCGAAAATGTCGCTTTTCGTATCGCGAATTCCGTTCGTGCTAAATTTCCGGGTATTGAAAAAGTAACTGTAAAAGTTTCCAAAAAATTCCCGCCGTTAGGAGGAAAAGTGGAAAAAACAAGCGTGACGCTCTCTTGTTAATAACTTTTTTCATAAGCTGTTGAAAATGTAACGTGCAACAGCTATTATTTTGTAATAATCTGATTGTCAATATGGTGTGGATTGTTAGTAACTTTATTTCAAATCGATGCCGATTGCACGAAAAATGTAATAAACTTGCATGAATTGAAAAGTATTAATTCCCGACCGATATAAATGAAATAAAATTATGTCCGCTAAAACAACATCCGAAAAAAAGGTAAACGAAGACCTAAAGGAATATACCTATGCCGAGGCTGTGGAAGAAGCCAGAAATTATTTTAAAGGCGACGAACTTGCAGGTACCGTATGGGTGAGCAAATATGCGTTAAAGGATTCGATGGGTAAAATCTATGAAAAATCGCCCGAACAAATGCACTGGCGCATCGCTGGTGAAATTGCCCGTATCGAGAGTAAATATCCGAATGGAATGGAATCTGCCGAGATCCACGGTTTGTTAAAGGATTTTAAATATATTATTCCGCAGGGCGGGCCCATGACGGGAATCGGGAATAATCTTCAGATCGCTTCTCTCTCGAACTGTTTCGTTATAGGGCATAAAAATCCGGCGGATTCATACGGAGGAATAATCAGAATAGACGAAGAACAGGTTCAGCTTATGAAGCGTCGCGGAGGAGTAGGGCACGACTTGTCTCATATTCGTCCTACCGGGAGCCCTGTGCTCAACAGTGCGCTGACCTCTACGGGTATAGTTCCCTTTATGGAAAGATATTCCAATTCCACACGTGAGGTTGCGCAGGACGGAAGGCGTGGAGCGTTGATGCTGTCCTTGTCTATAAAACATCCCGATGCTGAAAATTTTATAGATGCAAAGGTCGAGACAGGCAAAGTTACGGGAGCTAACGTATCGGTTAAGATCGACGACGAATTCATGAAGGCTGTCGTTGCCGGAAAAAAATATATTCAAAAGTTCCCTATCGACTCGGAAGATCCCACGTATACCAAACAGATAGACGCCCGCTCGCTCTGGAATAAGATCGTCCATAACGCATGGAAGTCCGCAGAACCGGGAATATTGTTCTGGGATACGATCATACGCGAATCCGTGCCCGATTGTTACGCTGCCGAGGGATTCCGCACCGTATCCACCAATCCGTGCGGGGAGATTCCGTTATGCCCTTACGACAGCTGTCGTCTGCTTGCGCTAAACCTCTACGGTTATGTAGACGATCCGTTTACTCCGCAGGCCAGATTCGATATGGATAAGTTCCGCATACATGTAGGTAAAGCTATGAGGATGATGGACGACATAATCGACCTTGAATTAGAAAAAATAGAAGCTATAATCAAGAAAATATCTCATGATCCTGAGGATAACGATATCCGTTACGTGGAACTTAACCTTTGGAAAAAGATACAGGAAAAAGCCCTTCAGGGACGACGCACCGGTTTGGGAATAACTGCCGAAGGGGATATGCTCGCAGCTCTCGGATATAAATACGGTACGGACGAAGCGACGGAATTTGCGGTCGAGATTCAGAAGACGCTCGCCGTCGAAGCATACAGAGCATCTGTCGAACTCGCTAAAGAGCGCGGACCCTTCCAAATGTACAATGCCGAAAAAGAAGCTCGGAATCCAATGATAAACAGGATCAAGGATGCCGACCCTGCGCTGTATGAGGATATGGTTAAACACGGAAGGCGCAATGTGGCTATGCTTACTATTGCTCCGACCGGAACAACCAGCCTTATGTCGCAGACCACTTCGGGAATAGAACCGGTATTCCTTCCCGTATATAAACGTAGAAGGAAGGTGAATCCTAACGATAAGGATGTCAAGATTACGTTTGTGGACGAGGTCGGTGATTCATGGGAAGAATACAACGTATTCCATCATAAATTCGTGGTGTGGCTGGAGGTAAACGGTTACACTAAAGAGCAGATCGAAAATCTTACCGATGAACAGGTCGAGGAACTCGTGAAAAAATCGCCTTATTACGAGGCTACTTCGAACGATATCGACTGGGTAAGTAAAGTAAAAATGCAGGGAGCTATCCAGAAATGGGTGGACCACTCCATATCCGTGACCGTGAACCTGCCTAACAACGTATCGGAGAAGCTCGTAGGCAAAGTTTACCAGACTGCGTGGGAGTGCGGATGCAAGGGAGTGACCGTTTATCGCGACGGATCGCGCGCAGGGGTTCTCGTTGCCAAGGATAAAAAAGATAAAAGCACTGATTACAAACCGCCGTTGAAGCGCCCGAAAGAACTCGAAGCGGACATCGTGCGTTTTAAGAACGGCCACGAGGACTGGATCGCGTTCGTGGGCATCTACAACGAACGCCCGTACGAGATATTTACCGGTAAGATTGAAGAGGATGCGATGTATATTCCCAAACGTATAAAAAAGGGCTGGATCGTACAAGTCAAAGAGGCAGACGGAACTAAACGGTATGACTTCCAGTATGAGGATAAATACGGATATAAAAACACTATCGGAGGTATATCCCGACTCTTCGACGAGGAGTTCTGGAATTACGCAAAACTTATCTCAGGAGTGCTGAGGAACGGAATGCTGATTGTGGATGTCGTAAATCTCGTGTCGGGATTGAGACTAAATAGTTCGACAATCAACACATGGAAGAACGGTGTGGAGCGTGCATTGCACAGGTATATCCCAAACGGGACAAAACCAAAGAACAATATCTGTCCCGAATGTGGTCAGGATAGTCTTGTCTATCAGGAAGGGTGCCTCGTCTGCCAGTCCTGCGGACATTCCAAGTGCGGATAATCCGAAAAAAATGTTATATTGTCGGTCGGTGCCTATGCCGACCGATTTTATTTTTATTTCTTATGACTATTGTAGGTTTAATATCGGATACTCATTGCGGATTTGACACGGATGTAATGGAATTTCTTAAAGATGTGGACGTTATACTTCATGCAGGCGACTTCGGAAACCTTGAAACCGCGGACAGGATCGCTGCCTTCAAACCGTTAATAGGAGTGTACGGCAATATCGACGATGCGAAAGTTCGCGTGGTTTATCCTAAATACCAGTGTTTTAAATGCGAGGAGGTGAAGATTCTCATGACCCATATCGGAGGATATCCCGGACGCTACGATAAAGAGGCCCTTGTCAAGATAGATGAATTCCGTCCAAAAATTTTCATCAGCGGACATTCGCATATTCTGAAAGTCATGCCCGACCGTAAACGGAACATGCTTCATATAAATCCCGGAGCATGTGGGCATTATGGATTCCATAACGTGCGGACGGCTATAAGGTTCACAATCGACGGAAACGATATACGCGACCTCGAAGTCGGTGAATGGAGAAGAAAAAAATAATCGTATGGAGAAAATAAATATAGTATACCTCGATGCCTATCCGCTCGAAGGGATTGACCTCTCGCCGTTGGCAGAGCTGGGAGAATTTACCGATTATGACAACACCTTAGCGCAGGATGTCATATACCGCGCTAAGAATGCTGATGTCATTATCGTTAATAAGGTTCTTATTACAAAGGAGATAATGGACGTACTTCCGAATTTAAAACTGGTATGCGTATCCGCGACAGGGGTTAATAATGTGGACGTGGAGTACGCGGAGAGGAAGGGCATTGCCGTCAGAAATGTTCCAGCGTATTCAACTGAGAGCGTTGCGGAAGCCACGTTAGCCTATGTGCTCGCACTGTTGCGGAACATACTTTATTACGACCGTTATGTAAAAGACGGAAGCTATTCCAGAAGCGGTCTGACGTTCCACACCGCAAGAAATATATCCGAAATTAATGGGAAAAAATGGGGAATTATCGGTTTGGGGAATATAGGCAGACGTGTGGCGGAGATCGCCAAGGTATTCGGAGCGGAGGTGTCGTATCACTCTACATCGGGAAAAAATACCAAAGCGGAATATCCGCATAAAACTCTTGAACTACTGTTGGAAGAGTCGGATATCATTACGATCCACGCTCCGTTGAATAAGGACACTAAAGGTCTCATAGGAGCCCCGGAACTTAATGTTATGAAAAAAACAGCTGTTATCGTAAATATGGGCAGAGGGGGTATCGTCGTGGAAGACGCCTTAGCCGAAGCGCTGGATCAAGACCGCATCGCAGGAGCAGGTCTCGATGTGTTCGAAAACGAGCCGTTAAGCGCTGATAATCCGTTGCTTAATGTTAAAAATCGGGATAAGTTGATAATCGCTCCGCATAGCGGTTGGGCATCGCGTGAGGCACGGGAACTTCTGGTTGAAAAAGTAGCGGATAACATAAAAAAATTTTACGGTATTATGTAATTGATTGTCCGCATGTTTTAATAAAAAATTTTAAAATACGGTATCCATTTACAAATACGAAAAAATTGCATATTTTTGTAATATGGAATGGATTGTTCCGTCCCAAGAGTAAGGATTGAAATTAAAACAAAGATATTATGAAACAGAATTTTGAGATCAGGTATGCAAGTCATCAGAATGACTTCATGTTCTACGACACAGAAACCATACGTGAGCACTTCCTCGTAGAGAATCTTATGATCCCTAACGAGATTAATATGGTCTATACCATGTATGACAGGCTCGTCGTCGGAGGAGCGGTTCCTGCCGGTGAAGAACTCGAACTTACTGCGCCGGAAGAGATTCGCACAGATTATTTCCTTGAAAGGAGGGAACTCGGACTTATCAACGTAGGCGGTGCCGGACAGGTAGTTGCAGACGGTGAAACTTACGACATCGACTATAAAGAGGCTCTCTATATCGAACGCGGGGTTAAAAAGGTTATATTCAAAAGTGTGGATGCTGCTAATCCTGCAAAATTTTATTTCAATTCCGCACCTGCGCACGCATCTTATCCTACGAAGAAGGTGACTAAGAAGGATGCCGTCGTTCTTGAATTAGGTTCGCTCGAAGGCAGCAACCACCGCATCATCAATCGTATGATCGTTAAAGAAGTTCTTCCTACGTGCCAGCTTCAGATGGGTATGACCGAACTTCAGCCGGGAAGCGTTTGGAATACCATGCCGGCTCACACTCACAACCGCCGTATGGAGGCTTATTTTTATTTCGATCTTCCTTCGGATCAGGCTGTATGCCACTTCATGGGTGAACCTCAGGAGACACGCCACGTATGGATGAAGTGCGAAGAAGCGGTAATTTCTCCTCAGTGGTCTATCCACTCCGCATGTGCTACGAGCGCGTACACATTCATCTGGGGTATGACAGGCGAGAATCTCGACTATAACGATATGGATACTTGCCAGACAGTTGATCTTAAATAAAAAAATTCTTAACTAAAAAATATAACGATATGTCTATGATGGATTCATTCTGCCTTAAAGGCAAAGTTGCGTTGGTAACAGGCGCGTCTTACGGAATCGGGTTTGCGATGGCGTCTGCGCTTGCAGAGGCAGGAGCGACAATTGTCTTCAACGATATCAAACAGGACCTTGTAGATAAGGGTGTTGCAGCCTACAAGGAAAACGGAATAACCGCCCACGGATATATTTGCGACGTGACTGATGAGGATCAGGTAAACGCGATGGTAGCTCAGATCGAGAAAGAAGTGGGGGTTATCGACATTTTAGTGAACAACGCAGGCATAATCAAGCGTATCCCGATGGTTGAGATGAGCGCTGCCGAATTCCGTCAGGTTATCGACGTGGATCTTAACGCTCCGTTTATTGTCTCTAAGGCAGTTATTCCGGGAATGATAAAAAAAGGGCACGGTAAGATTATAAATATCTGTTCGATGATGTCTGAACTCGGTCGTGAAACAGTATCCGCTTACGCTGCTGCTAAAGGCGGACTTAAGATGCTTACTCGTAACATCGCTTCGGAATACGGCGAATATAACATACAGTGTAACGGTATAGGTCCGGGATACATCGCAACACCGCAGACCGCTCCGCTCCGCGAGGACGGACATCCGTTTAATTCGTTCATCATAGCTAAAACTCCTGCCGCGAGATGGGGAACCCCGGAAGACCTCAAAGGTCCGGCGATATTTCTTGCGTCGGATGCTTCGAACTTCGTGAACGGACACGTTTTATATGTGGACGGAGGAATTCTCGCTTATATAGGCAAACAACCTAAATAATCCGACAATAAAAATAATATGAAATACTATCCCTGCTATTCCGGTTTAAACGGCCGGAATAGTGGGGATATTTGCTTTTATAAACCCAAATAAATCAGAAACATAAAATAAAACATGAAAAAAGTAGTTACCTTCGGTGAGATCATGCTCCGCCTTGCTACACCGGGATATTTGAGGTTCAGCCAGGCTAAAGAATTTACAGCTACGTTCGGTGGAGGCGAGGCTAACGTCGCAGTGTCGCTCGCTAATTACGGGCTTAACGCGGAATTTGTTACGAGACTTCCCAAAAACGACATTGCAGAGTCCTGTATCATGGATCTCCACAAATACGGCGTTAAAACCGATCATATCGTTCGCGGCGGAGACCGTGTAGGTATTTACTTCCTCGAAACCGGTGCCGTTGCGCGCGCGAGCAAGGTAGTTTACGACCGTGCTAATTCAGCTATCGCAGAGATACAGCCGGGCATGATAAATTGGGAAGAGGTATTCCAAGGGGCCGAATGGTTCCACTGGACAGGAATTACCCCAGCGTTGTCGCAGGGTGCTGCTGACGCCTGTTTAGAAGCTATTAAAGTAGCTAATAAAATGGGTATTACCGTATCTACCGACCTTAATTACCGCAAAAATCTGTGGAAGTACGGCAAAAGCGCATCGGAGATTATGCCTGCTCTGGTGGAAGGCTGCGATGTAATCCTCGGCAACGAAGAGGATGCAGAAAAAGTATTCGGAATCAAACCTGAAGGATTCGATGTCACACAGACTTCAGGAGAGGTGAATGCCGCTGAATTCGAGTCTGTATGCACACAACTTATGAAAAAATTCCCGCGTGCTAAGAAGGTAATCATAACCCTTCGCGGTTCTATCAATGCCAACCACAACACATGGGGTGGAGTTCTTTATAACGGAACCACTCTATATCAGTCTCCGAGATACGATATTACCCACATCGTAGACCGTGTAGGCGGAGGCGATTCGTTCATGGGAGGACTTATATATGGTCTTATTTCTTATCCGGGAGACGACCAGAAGGCATTGAACTTCGCAGTTGCTGCATCTAACCTAAAACATACCATATACGGAGACTTCAACCTCGTTACGGTTGCTGAAGTAGAAAATCTTATGAAAGGGGACGGATCAGGCCGCGTATCGAGATAATTTGTTAAATAGAATAAAATGGCAAGATTTACAAAAATACAAGTACTGGACACCATGACTAAAACAGGCATGGTTCCGGTTTTCTACAATAAAGACCTTGAAACAGCAAAAAATGTCGTGAAGGCTTGTTATGACGGAGGTGTCCGTGCATTCGAATTTACAAATCGCGGAGACTTCGCTCAGGAGGTATTCGGCGAACTGGTAAAGTGGGCTGCAAAGGAATGTCCGGATATGATAATCGGTATAGGTTCCATAGTCGATCCCGCTACTGCCGCGCTCTACCTTCAGTTGGGCGCTAACTTCGTCGTGGGTCCGTTGTTCAATCCGGAAGTGGCTAAGATATGTAACCGCAGGCTCGTATCTTATACTCCGGGATGCGGATCGGTATCCGAGATAGGATTCGCTCAGGAAGCCGGATGTGATCTCTGCAAAGTATTCCCCGCAGGCAACGTAGGAGGACCGTCGTTTGTGAAGAATGTAAAAGCTCCGATGCCGTGGTCTATGCTGATGGTAACAGGTGCAGTGGAACCGACTGAAGATAATCTCTCCGCTTGGTTTAAGGCAGGTGTTACTTGTGTAGGTATGGGTTCGAACCTATTCCCTAAAGAAGTTATCGACGCTAAAGAGTGGGGTAAGATTACTGACCTGTGTAAAAACGCGTTCGCGATAATAGAAAAATATAAATAAACACGCTAAAGACAGTACTAATTTAAACTTAAAACTGAAAATATGAGTTCAATTAAAGTGCCGGGGCAAAAGATGACCAATTACCGTTGGGCTATCTGTTCCCTGCTGTTCTTCGCCACGACCATAAACTACATGGACCGTCAGGTTCTGTCGTTGACATGGGTTGAGTTTATCGCTCCAGAGTTCCATTGGACCAATAATCACTACGGTACAATTACCTCTTTGTTCTCTCTCTTCTATGCTATAAGCATGTTGTTCGCAGGACGTTTTGTAGACTGGATGGACACAAAAAAAGGATTTCTTTGGGCTATCGGAGTATGGTCGTTCGGTGCATGTCTTCACGCGTTCTGCGGTATCGCTACATCGGGAATCACAACAGGTAACTGGTTCGTCGGATTCGAAGGTGCGAGAGAAGCTATCGCTACCGTTACCGATATATCCAAAGTTGTCAATGTGAGTGTGGCATTGTTCGTACTGGCAAGACTTGTTCTTGCGGTCGGTGAGGCGGGGAACTTCCCGGCTGCCATCAAGACCACTGCGGAGTTCTTCCCTAAAAAAGACCGCGCTCTCGCTACCAGTATATTCAACGCAGGGGCTACAATAGGTGCTCTTGCAGCACCTGTTACCATTCCTTTTATTGCCAAAGCATGGGGTTGGGAAGTGGCATTCATTATCATTGGTGGAGTCGGCTTTATATGGATGGGATTCTGGCAGTTTATGTATAATAAACCGGAGAAACACCCTAAAGTAAGTAAGGCCGAACTTGCTTATATCCAGCAGGACAGCGTGTCGGACAATCCTACCGAAGAGCAGGTTGAGCAGGCTCAGCACGATAAAAAGAAAATCTCGTTCGCACAGTGCTTCAAATACAAACAGACCTGGGCGTTCGCCGTGGGTAAGTTCATGACCGACGGTGTATGGTGGTTCTATCTCTTCTGGGCGCCTGCATACCTTAGCTCAGTTTATGGAATGAATTCTACACAGGTTGCGTTCCCGCTGTTCATACTATATATGATAACGCTATTGTCGATCATCGGAGGATGGCTGCCGGAATTCTTTATCAAAAAAGGCATGAATCCTTACGCAGGCCGTATGCGCGCGATGTTAATCTTTGCGTTCTTCCCTCTTCTCGCGCTTCTCGCACAGCCGTTGGGAACTATAACATACTGGATCCCGGTTATAATTATCGGTATCGCAGGTGCTACCCACCAGGCATGGTCTGCGAATATATTCTCGACTATCGGCGATATGTTCCCTAAATCGGTTATCGCAACGATTACGGGAATCGGCGGTATGGCAGGAGGTATCGGTTCGTTCCTGATAAATAAAGGTTCAGGCGTGTTATTCGATTACTCCGCTGAAACCAACATGAAATTTATGGGATTCGAGGGTATAAATTCAGGATATTTTATCATATTCTCTATTTGTGCAGTAGCGTATCTTATCGGATGGATAATTATGAAAATTCTCGTACCGAAATATAAGCCTATTCAGATAGACTAACTTCAAGAGAAGCATCCTTATAAGGATGCTTTTTCTTTTATGCGCAAATAATCAACCGTGTATAAGAATAAGATCAAAAAATTATATCTTTGCACGTTATTAGCGAGAATATAATAAAAGAACAATGATAAAAATAATATTCCCTGACGGAAACACTAAGGAATACCCTCGAGGCACGACTGCTTACCAGATTGCGGAGAGCATCAGTCCACGCCTTGCTCAGGAGGTGCTGGCTGCTACCGTGAACGGCAAAGTGACGGATCTGAATCTGCCGATTAATGAAGACGCTGAAATAAAGCTCCATAAATGGGAAGACGAAGAAGCCAGGAAGACATTCTGGCACACCTCCTCGCACCTTCTTGCCGAGGCCTTGGAAGAGCTGTATCCGGGTATAAAATTCGGTATAGGACCGAGCATCGAAAACGGGTTTTATTACGATGTAGATTCTCCGACGCCTATTCTGGAGACCGATCTGCCAAAGATCGAAGCGAAAATGACGGAGCTTGCCCGTACCAAATCGGAACTCATACGCCGTGAAGTCTCTAAGGCGGAAGCCATGCAGACCTATACCGATAAAGGCGACCAATATAAAACCGAACTTATCGGTGATCTGGAAGACGGAACTATAACCTTCTATTCGAACGGCAATTTTACCGACCTCTGTCGCGGACCTCACCTGCCGAATGTGGGCTATATCAAAGCGATAAAACTGACCTCCATCGCCGGGGCATACTGGAGGGGCAATGAAAAAAATAAGATGCTTACCCGCATATACGGTATAACATTCCCTAAAAAATCCATGCTCGACGAATATCTTCACATGGTCGAAGAGGCGAAAAAACGCGACCACCGTAAGATAGGCAAGGAACTGGAACTGTTTATGTTCTCCAACAGGGTCGGTCAGGGTCTGCCGTTGTGGCTCCCCAAAGGGGCTGCATTGAGGGAGAGGCTCGAGAACTTCCTTCGCAACGTTCAGAAACAGCATGGATATCTTCAGGTTATAACTCCGCATATCGGATCGAAAGAGTTATACGTAACTTCCGGTCACTATGCCAAATACGGCAAGGATTCGTTCCAGCCGATCCGTACTCCGGACGAGAACGAAGAATTCTTGCTGAAGCCTATGAACTGCCCTCACCACTGTGAAATATATCGCGCGAAACCGCGTTCCTATAAGGAACTTCCGGTAAGGCTCGCGGAATTCGGAACGGTCTACCGTTATGAACAAAGCGGTGAACTTCATGGACTTACCCGCGTAAGGGGCTTCACTCAGGACGACGCGCATATATTCTGCCGTCCGGACCAGCTTAAGGACGAATTTAAAAAAGTTATCGATATAGTTCTATACATTTTCAAAACCCTGAGTTTTGAGAATTTTACAGCGCAAATATCGTTGAGAGACCCTGAAAACAGAGAAAAATATATCGGTTCCGACGAAAACTGGGAAAAAGCGGAGAGTGCCATCATCGAAGCCACTCAGGAAAAAGGATTGAATACTACTGTGGAATACGGCGAGGCAGCCTTCTATGGTCCGAAGCTCGACTTCATGGTTAAGGACGCTCTTGGACGTAAGTGGCAGTTGGGAACGATACAGGTAGACTACAACCTTCCTGAGCGATTCGACCTGTCGTACACCGGTGCTGACGACAAACCGCATCGCCCTATAATGATACACCGCGCGCCGTTTGGTTCGATGGAACGATTCGTTGCCGTTCTTCTCGAACATACCGCAGGGAAATTACCGTTGTGGCTGTCGCCGGAACAAGCGGTAATTTTACCGATCAGTGAAAAATTTAATGAGTATGCTTCAGAAGTGGCAAATAAATTGAATATTGCTGACGTGAGGACTCAAATTGACGACCGGAACGAAAAGATAGGACGTAAAATACGAGATAACGAGATCAAACGCATTCCATTCCTTCTGATCGTGGGAGAGAAAGAACAGGCGGAAGGCAAGGTCTCCGTCCGGATACAGGGTGAGGGAGATCAAGGGGCAATGACAGTCGAAGAATTCGTCACGTTCGTACAGGGAAAAGTTGCGAAAGAAATTGGATAAATAAATTTTTTTTACATATTTGCATTTAGTATTAACAAATTAAGGAGGACAAAGTTATAAACACGTTTAAACCAAGGCCACGACCGGGCGGTTATGGAAGAAGGCCCGTAGAAAAAGAAGCGGCTCACCGCATTAACGAAAAAATCACAGCTCGACAGGTCCGTCTCGTCGGAGATAATATCGAGGAATCTAAGGTTGTATCGATACAAGAAGCTATAAAAATGGCTGACGATATGGGATTGGATCTTATTGAGATATCGCCTAAGGCCGACCCGCCGGTGTGCCGGATTGGCGATTACCAAAAATTTTTGTACCAGCAGAAGAAAAAAGCTAAGGAAATAAAAGCCAAATCTTTGAAGGTTGTTGTTAAAGAAATCAGATTCGGTCCGAATACGGACGACCATGATTATAACTTCAAACTCAAGCACGCTGAAAATTTTCTCAAGGACGGAGCGAAGGTAAAAGCTTATGTATTCTTCAGGGGAAGGGAGATCGTGTTTAAAGATCAAGGAGAGATACTTCTGCTGAAGTTTGCCACCGACCTCGAGGATCTTGCCAAAGTCGAACAAATGCCGCGTCTGGAGGGCAAGAGGATGATACTCATTCTGGCCCCTAAAGCCAAAAAATAATAACCGGAATATATGCAGGGATCATTCTATGATCCCTGTTTTTATATTTTTAGTTATCTTTGCAGAATACGGAATATGCCTCGGATAACCTTTGAGAGAACTCGGACGGTATCTATCGGCCTTCGTTATATTTTATAGAATATAGTGTTATGCACCCTCGTAATCTTTGTAAACAATTTTTACACGATTACAATCGGTTTTAACTATATTTGTAAAATATAGAATGCGGTTCGGACAAGTCATAAGCAAGTTTGACCTTGTCAGTTACCTACTCACTATATTTGCGCTATTACCAATTTACCGGAAATTTTTCCGGTTCCAATGAATTTAACTATGGATGGAAAAATAAGGGTAGGGATTACCCATGGAGATATTAACGGAATAGGATACGAGATAATAGTCAAAACTTTTATGGATCAGCGGACGCTGGATATCTGTACCCCTGTGATCTACGGTTCTTCAAAGGTGTTGAGATATTATAAGAAGAATATTCCCGGAGGAGAGTCGCTCTCGTTTAATCAGATACGTAATGCTGAAGATGCGTTGCCGCGCAAAGTGAACCTCTTGAATTGTGTTGAGGACAATATCCGTGTGGAACCGGGCAAATCCGACGTGGTTGCCGGACAGGCCGCAGCCGCTTCGCTGAATGCCGCCGTCAGGGATATTCGGGAGGGGAAGATTGACGTTCTCGTTACTGCTCCGATAAACAAGGCCAATATACAATGCGACGAGTTCGATTTTACCGGACATACCGAATTCCTCGATGCTAATTTTCACGATACCGAGCCGCTTATGATGATGGTGGGAGATTCGGTGAGAGTTGGACTGACAACTATCCACATTCCGTTATCGGAAGTCTCTTCGCGTGTTAATTCCGAACTGATACTTAAAAAATTAAGAGCGATTAAAAGATCGCTTGTCAGCGATTTTAGTATTCGGGATCCCAAAATAGCTGTTCTAAGCCTTAATCCGCATGCCGGAGACGACGGACTTCTGGGCAGCGAAGAGAAGGAAGTGATATCCCCTGCTGTAATATCAGCCAATGACGAAGGGATACTGGCCTTCGGACCGTTCGCCGCAGACGGATTTTTCGGTTCGGGAGCCTTCGCAAAATACGATGCCGTACTTGCAATGTATCACGATCAAGGTCTGGCACCGTTCAAGGCGCTTTGTCCGGAATCAGGCGTGAATTTTACTGCCGGACTCTCTATCGTAAGAACATCGCCTGCACATGGGGTAGGATACGATATAGCCGGAAAAAATCTTGCAGATCCGTCCTCTTTCAGGGCTGCGGTATATTCAGCCGTTGATATTTGGAACAACAGGAATATTTATAACCGCATCACTGCAAATCCACTAAAACACTATAAGGTCGAAGGAGGAGCGGATATATCGGTGAAGGATATAGAAACAGAGGAAGAAAACTAAATAAATTTAAGTGATGAAGAAAATAAGGGCTGCCGTAGTGGGATACGGCAACATTGGCAGGTTTGTGATCGAAGCTATCGAAGCCGCGCCTGACTTCGAGATGGCAGGAGTAGTACGCCGTAATGCGGATAATGTACCTGATGAATTGAAAAAATATAAGGTTGTGGATTCTATCGCAAAACTCGAAAACGTTCATGTGGCACTGTTGTGTACACCTACGAGAAGCGTGGAAGAGAATGCAGCCAAGTCTCTCGAACTCGGAATAAATACCGTAGACAGCTTCGATATCCACGGAGATATCGTGGGTCTCAGAAGCCGTCTCGATGCTATCGCTAAAAAATTTAAAGCCGTATCGGTGATCTCCGCAGGTTGGGATCCGGGAAGCGATTCTGTCGTACGTGCACTTCTTGAAATCTGCGCCCCCAAAGGCGTAACATATACCAACTTCGGTCCCGGTATGAGCATGGGACATACCGTTGCGGTTAAGGCGGTTAAAGGTGTAAAGGCGGCTCTGTCCATGACGATACCGACCGGAACAGGCATTCACAGGCGTATGGTTTATATCGAACTTCAGGACGGACATAATTTCGAGGATGTCGCAGCTGCGATCAAGGCAGACGATTACTTTGTACACGACGAAACTCATGTAATCAAAGTGGATTCGGTAGACGAACTTCTCGATATGGGGCACGGTGTAAACCTCGTGAGAAAAGGGGTGTCCGGAGTTACCCAGAATCAGCGCTTCGAATTCAATATGAGCATCAACAACCCTGCGCTGACAGCCCAGATAATGGTAGGTTCCGCAAGAGCGACTATGTCGCAGGCTCCCGGAGCATATACCATGATTGAGATTCCGCTTATCGATTATCTCTACGGGGACAGGGACGATCTAATAAAGAGACTGGTATAATCTTACTAAATATAAATACGAAACGGCATCCGGTTAAGGGTGCCGTTTTTATTTGTAGAATTCAGCAAGATTAGAATATGTTTAAAATCATTGGATTTGAGGTGTTGCGCTGTTTGAAAGGTGCGATTTTTAATTATTTTTGTAAAGATAGCCTGCAAAATTACCTCTGGCTGTCTTTGTGTTTGTACTAAAAACCTTAATAAATAAACTGATGAAAAAAACTTTAATTCTTCTATCGGCGGCAGCTTTGGCTGTATCGGGTTGTTCCACCGGTGAAGGTACGGTAAAGGAGACGAAAATCAACGATTCGAACACTGCGTTGCATCTTCTTCAACCCGACTATCAGGTGCCGTACGGTATTGTCTCCGTCGATGACATTAAAAACGATCTCGACCGTATATTGGCTTATCTCGAACGTGAAACCCCTACGAGAGTTATCGACAAAACGACCAAAGAGACAATAACCGATTATTCTAAAATTGATAAAAATTCTCAGGTAGACCGCGGAGACTTCCGTCTTACAAGCTACGAATGGGGGGTGACGTACGCCGCTATGCTTGCAGCTGGAGAAGCTACCGGAGACGCGAGATACACGAATTACACTTACGACCGCTTCAAGTTCCTTGCGGAGGTTACACCGAAGTTTGCCGAGGCAGGTAACATGGATGGAGTGTTGAGGTCCGTGATTAATCCCCGCGCGTTAGACGATGCCGGAGCGGTTTGTGCAGCTATGATTAAAGCCAATCTGGTAAACAGCGAACTCGATAACCGCGCGCAGATAGAGAATTATATGGACTTCATCATGAACAAGGAGCACAGGCTCTCGGACGGTACGTTTGCCCGCCTGCGCCCGTTCATTAACGCGGTGTGGCTCGACGATATGTTTATGTCAGTTCCGGCAATAGTTCAGATGGGAAGATACACGGGCGATACCAGATATTATGACGAAGCCGTTAAACAGATACTTCAGTTCTCGGAGAGAATGTTCGTAAAGGATAAAGGGCTATACCTTCACGGATGGATCGAATCTATGGAGGATCACCCTGCATTCCACTGGGGACGCGCTAACGGTTGGGCTATACTGACAATGGTGGAAGTTCTCGACGTCCTTCCTGAAAATTATCCGGGAAGGGATAAAGTTATGGCTCAGTTTAAAGCACATGTAAAAGGGCTTGCTGCATGCCAGTCGGGCGAAGGATTCTGGCACCAGCTCCTCGATAGAAACGATTCCTATCTTGAAACATCCGCGACGGCGATATATGTCTATTGTATGGCTCATGCCATAAATAAAGGATGGATCGATGCGATGGCTTATGGGCCCGTTGTAACGCTCGGATGGAATGCCGTCTCGACTCAAATCACCGAGGACGGACAGGTCGCGGGAACCTGCGTGGGTACGGGAATGGGATTTGATCCTGCGTTTTACTATTACCGTCCGGTGAATGTATACGCGGCTCACGGTTACGGTCCGGTTGTGTGGGCAGGCGCCGAGATGATAAAACTTATGCAGAACGCACACCCTATGATGAACGACAGTGCCGTACAATTTTACAGAGAGGCGCAAGTATCGCCTAATCCGATATTTAACGAAAACGAACTGTCATTCTAAAATATTCGTAAATGGGTTACACGAGGAAACTCTATTTTATCCTCCCGCTGATGGTGTTCTTCCTGATGATCTCCTTCGGAGGATGCAGAGGAGGCAGAGCTGGAGACGAAGTATTGAATCTTGCGGACAAGCCTTTGTTCAGGGATACGATTTACGACGGTGCCGCAGATCCTGTACTGGTGTGGAATGAGGCAGAGAGAAAATGGTTGATGTTCTACACCAACAGGCGTGCTAATATGCATAGCGTCAATGGTGTCGATTGGGTTCACGGAACCCCTATCGGTATCGCCGAGTCCGTGGACGGAGGCGCGACATGGAGCTATCTCTGCGATGCGAACATTTTATACGGAGAGGAGGATTATACCTTCTGTGCTCCGGATATTATCGAACACGACGGTAGGTATCACATGTATCTTACGGTAGTTCCCGGAACATTTACCGACTGGAACCATCCGAGAGACATAGTACATTTGATAAGTATGAATCTTATCGATTGGCATTTTGAATCCGTACTCAATCTTGCTTCTGACAAAGTGATAGATGCAGGAATCGCAAGAAATCCCGACGGAACGTGGTACCTCTATTATAATAACGAGAAGGACAGCAAGTCTATATACTATGCCGTCAGCGGCGACCTGTATTCTTGGGAAGATAAGGGGAAATTACAGGGCGACTTCCCTCCCGGAGAAGGACCCAAGGTATTCTTCTGGAATGGTAAATACTTCCTCGTAGTCGATGAATGGAAGGGATTCGGAGTCTACTCTTCCGACGATATGGTAAAGTGGGAGAGACAGTACGAGCGTCTCCTCAGCGCGCCAGGAACCGGTGCGGACGATGGAGTAATTGGCAACCATGCCGATGTTGTCGTCGCCGGAGACAGAGCGTACATATTTTATTTCACCCATCCCGGTCATGCAGGAAATGAGCAGGGATACGGATCGCGTAGAAGTTCGATCCAGGTCGCAGAACTGGAATACATCGACGGTATCCTGACGTGCGACCGCGATAAACCGGTATATATAAATCTTAACTTAATTAACTAAAACTTATAAGCTATGAAAAGAGAAGCGTTTAAAATGTTTTTGAATCCAGGAATGGAGGCAGAGTATGAAAAAAGACATAATGCAATATGGCCTGAACTTAAGGCTCTTTTAAAGGAGGCAGGCGTATCGGATTATTCGATCTTCTGGGATAAGGATACCAATATTCTGTTTGCAGTTCAGAAAGTAAGCGGAGAAGGCGGATCTCAGGATCTCGGAGGTACGGAGATAGTACAAAGATGGTGGGCTTATATGGCCGACATTATGAAAACCAATCCGGATAATTCTCCCGTATCGATTCCGCTGCCGGAATTGTTCTATATGGAATAATTTATTCGATTATACCGATGCTCCGCGGAATTCGCGGGGTATCGGATACTCATTCAAATAAGTTTTAGTTAAAAATTCTGCCAATGATTATCAAACGACTTTTATTATCAGGACTGTTAATTTTTTCAGCTTTAAACCTAATGGCTGCCGGATTCGAGATAGCTGATCTCGAATGGGCTAAGGATGTGGGGGCGAGAGAGACTCCTGATATAAAAAAAGTATATAACGTCTCCGCATACGGAGCCAAAGGCGATGGTGTGGCGATGGAGACCAAAGCCATACAGGCAGCGGTCGACGCATGTTATGAGAACGGAGGAGGCAAAGTTACCTTCAATCCGGGCAGCTATCTAACCGGATCGATTTACGTTAAAGACGGAGTTTATCTTGAAATACCCGAAGGGACGACCATATATGGCAGTATGGATATAGAGGATTATCCGGTGATCGACACCCGTGTGGCAGGTATCGAGATGCAGTGGCCGTCCGCTCTTATAAATGTTTTGGATTCCAAGAATGTTATGATAGGGGGTAAAGGAACCGTGTTTGCTCAGGGTAAAATATTCTGGGATAAATACTGGACTATGCGCAAGGACTACGAGGCACGTGGGCTAAGGTGGATCGTGGACTACGACTGCGACCGTCCTCGGACACTACTGGTGTCCGAATCTGAGGATGTTACGGTTAAAGACCTCACGTTCCAACAGGCCGGCTTCTGGACAGTGCAATTGTTATACTCCTCTCACTGTACCGTGGACGGAGTCACCATACAAAACAATATAGACGGACATGGACCAAGCACCGACGGGATCGATATAGATTCATCGACGAAGATACTTATAGAGAACTGCGATATAGACTGCAACGACGACAATTACTGTCTCAAGGCAGGACGCGACGCGGACGGACTCCGTGTAAACAGGCCCACCGAATATGTCGTAATACGCAATTGCATCTCCCGCTCCGGTGCCGGACTAATGACCTGCGGAAGCGAGACGTCAGGAGGAATCCGCTACATATTGGTACACGACATGGTGGCGAAGGGTACCAGTTCCGGTTTTATGTTCAAATCCGCACTTACACGCGGAGGAGGAATCGAGAATATATATCTTAAAAATATCGAAATGGATAGCGTGCGGACGGCTCTGAATGCCACCGTAAACTGGAATCCGGCATACAGCTACTCCACACTCCCTGCGGAGTACGAAGGTAAGGAAGTCCCGGCCCATTGGGTGAAATTGCTTACTCAGGTCGAACCTAAGGAGAAAGGAATCCCGTTCTTGAGGAATGTCTACATATCTGATGTCGTTATTAAAAACGCGGGAACTGCTTTTAATGTCGCAGGATATGAAAAATCAACGATAGATAATTTTAATTTCGACAACGTAAGGATTGAGGCCAGGAATGGAGGCAAAATATCCTTCGCAAGAAACTGGACCGCTGAGGATTCGGAACTTATAACCAACGGTTCTGTGACAATAACCGACTCTGAAAATATTGTATATTAAATAAATCTACGATTTCGAACCCGGATGGGGAGGGAGACGGGAAATCCCTTAATCCGATAAATTAGTGATACGATTTACCTACCGACTAAAACTGACTTATTAAAATGAAACTTAAAACTTTAGCCTGCGCAATTTGTGCTGCAGTCACGATGTTTACAGCTGCCGTTGCGCAAACTGCCGATCTTCAATGGATCGGCGAACCGCCTCTCGTTAATACGGGAGTGAGTTGGGGCATGCCCTTCGAAAAAGGGGAAATAAAATCCGATCGACAGTTCTTTCTTGTCGATGCGCGGGGATCAAATATTCCGGTGCAGTCTTGGGTTATGGCGCGCCATGGGGACGGTTCTGCAAAATGGATCGGATTCGCGGCCTCCGTTCCGGCCGGACACTCTTCCGGACTGAAATTACAGGTTGCGGATAACTCTGCAAATCCTTCCGGTATAAATACTTCTGAGTCTGCTTCCGAGATCCGGATCGACAATGGCGTTGGAGAGTATATATTTGCCAAAACCGGGAATATTTTGCTAAAGAGCATTAAAATCGGTAAAACGGAAGTATCGAAAAACGGAAGGCTGATCCTTATTTTGGAAGACCGCTCGCGCGGCAACTCCAATATTATTTCTTATCCCGAATTTGAAAGTAATATCGACAAAGTTACGTTGGAACAGAACGGACCTGTGCGTGCCGTCGTTAAAGTAGAAGGAAGACATAAGGCTGTGGATGGGGATCGCGAATGGCTGCCGTTCGTAGTTCGATTCTATATCTATCACGATTTGGAACAGGTAAAAATGGTGCATACCATAATTTACGACGGGGATCAAGAGGCGGATTTTATTAAAGGACTCGGTGTGGAATTTGAAATTCCCCTGCGCGAGGAGCCTCATAACAGACACGTCCGATTCTCAGGCGAGGGTGATGGATTATGGAGCGAGCCGGTTCAGCCGCTGTTCGGAAGACGCCAGATACAATATCCCGACCGTTCGCGCGAGAATGTGTACAACGACCAGGTCGAGGGTAAACGCATTCCCGATAAGGAAAAATTCGATGAGAGAGGGCAGTACCTTATATCACATTGGGCAATATGGAGCGATTACAGGCTCACGCAGCTGTCTCCGGACGGATTCACCGTGAGGAAGCGGACTAACGACCAGAGTTCATGGATAGGAACCGCAGGCTCCAACCGGGCTTCCGGGCTGATTCTTGCCGGAGATGTTAGCGGTGGCCTTGCTATATCGCTGAAAAATTTCTGGCAGTCGTATCCCACTGAACTGGAGGTTGAAGGAATGGGCAATGATGCGGCTAAGATGAGGGTATGGATGTGGAGCCCGCGTGGAGAGGCTATGGACCTCAGGCATTACGATATAATAGGACATGATCTCGAAGCTGCTTATGAAGACTATCAGGAGGGACTTGCCACTCCTTACGGGGTTGCACGCACGAGTGAACTCACCCTCTATCCGTTCGACGAACTGCCTTCTAAACAACAGACTGCGGATATGGCGCAGGAGGCTCAACGGTCGGTACAACTGATGGCATCACCGGAATATCTGCATGCAGTCGGAGCGTTCGGAGTGTGGTCTCTGCCGGACCGTTCCACTGAGATCAAGACTTGGCTGGAGGATCAGATCGACGGATATATAGAATTTTACCAGGGAGCGATAGACGAACATAAATGGTACGGATTCTGGAATTACGGCGACGTCATGCACTCTTACAATACTGGACGCCACATGTGGAACTACGATATCGGAGGCAACGCATGGGCTAATACCGAACTCTCGCCGGATTTATGGCTGTGGTACAGCTTCATAAGGACTGGACGTGCCGATATATTTAAAATGGCTCAGGCCATGACAAGACATACTTCCGAAGTCGATATGTATCACATTGGGGATATGGCAGGGCTGGGTACGAGGCACAATGTGTCCCACTGGGGCTGCGGTGCCAAAGAAGCGCGTATAGGTCAGGCATGGTGGAAGCGATTCTACTACTATTTAACGACGGACGAGCGTATGGGGGACATCATGCACGAAGCTGTCGATGCGGATTACCAGATGATAAACTGGGATCCATTGCGTTTGGCGCGTCCGAGAGAGCAATATCCGTCGGAGCAGCCTGCGCGTCTCAGATGGGGACCCGACTGGATTGCATTCGTAGGCAACTGGTACACTGAATGGGAACGGACAGGTAATGAAAAATATCTCAATAAGATCAAAGAAGGGATGTCCTCTCTTGCAACACTGCCAAACGGACTATACACCGGACGAGGCCCTCTCGGATACGATCCACAGACCGGTAAAATATATTATGAGGGGGAATTGGATTGGATCGACAACAGCAATCATCTTGCGAATCTTATGGGCGGATTCGAAGTTATGATGGAAGTTTACGACGGCGTCGGGCACGAAGAATTCAATAATATTTATTTACTTTACAGTAAATATTACGGACTTCCGCAGGATGACGAAATAAGAAAACAACCTGAAAATTTACCGTATACGAATTGGTGGGAACACTTCATTACTCCGCGTTTGGGAGCATTTGCCGCGCGTGAATTGAACGATCCGTACCTTGCTAAACTGGCATGGAACGAACTCCTCATGAATGCGGTCGATAGGGAAGGAGACTTGCGCAATCTTACACAAACGCAGACAATAATGACCCCTGATGTTCTTTATCCGTTGGAAGAGGGAGCCAACATCGGTACAAACGGAACAGCGCAATGGAATTTGAACGCGATTATAATGCTCGAACTTATCGGGGATCAGATACCGTCGGTAGAGGATTTGGCAAAAGCAGCGGAAGAGAAACGGATAAGACGTGAACAAATGTGGGAAATGAGAGGTGTCCCGCCGGTTCAGGGAAGAAACCAGTAAAAAAAATTATATATATGAAAAAGGGTATTTTATTAATTACAGCCGTACTGCTTGTCATATCTGCGATGGCACAGGACAGACAGCAGCGTGATCGTGGAAACAGAGAGAACAATCGGCAGAGCGAATCGGTCCCGCCGCCGGTGGAAGATGTCAATAAAGTAGTGGATAATACCTTCGACAGTATTAACAAAGCGCGTACTGCGAGGCCTGTATCCGGTTCCACACGTGTAGGTGACAATCCGGTCTTGTTCCTGGTCGGAAATTCCACAATGCGGACAGGAACATTAGGTAATGGCAGCAATGGACAGTGGGGATGGGGATATTTTGCTCCGGACTTCTTCGATCCGGAAAAAATAACTGTCGAGAATCATGCGCTTGGAGGTATGAGTACTCGTACTTTTTACAACCATTTGTGGGCTGAGGTTCTCGAAGGTGTGAAACCCGGTGATTGGGTTATAATCGAATTGGGTCATAACGATAACGGTCCTTACGACTCCGGACGTGCCCGTGCTACTATCCGCGGAATAGATAAAGACAGCCTTGTTGTAACTATTCAGGAAACAGGACAACAGGAGACGGTATATTCGTATGGTGAATATATGCGTAAATATATCGATGAAGTAAGGGCTAAAGGTGCCTATCCGATACTTATGTCTCTTACTCCGCGTAATTCGTGGGAAGAGGACGGAACTATAACTCGTGTCGATAAAACATTCGGACTGTGGGCTAAACAGGTTGCCGAGGAGAAGGGGGTTCCGTTTATCGATTTGAATGAGATCACTGCTCGGAAGTATGAGAAGTTCGGACCGGAAAAGGTCGATTATATGTTCTACCTCGATAAAATCCATACCAGTGCATTCGGAGCGAAAGTTAATGCGGAGTCTGCTGTGGAAGGTATAAGAAATTATCCCGGACTCGAACTTGCGGATTATCTTCTACCGGAAAAAATACCGTATGACTCTCCTGCACGCGTAGGAGATAATCCGGTAATATTTACGGTGGGGGATTCGACGGTAAAAAATGCCGATAACGATGAGGACGGTCCTTTTAGCTGGGGAAGCGTGATAGGAAGATTCTTTGACGACGGTAAGATCACAGTGGATAATCAGGCGATGGCAGGCAGAAGTACGAGGACCTTCCTTGACGAAGGCCGCTGGGACAAAGTTTACGAAGCCCTGCGCCCCGGTGACTATGTCCTGATACAGTTCGGGCATAATGAAGGAGGCGAGATAAATACAGGCAAAGCTCGAGGAGTCTTTAAAGGATCAGGCGACGACAGCAAGGTGCTTCTTATGGAATCTACAGGGAAATATCAGGTAATATACACCTTCGGATGGTATCTGAGAAAATTTATTATGGACGTTCAGGAGAAGGAAGCTGTACCTGTTATTCTCAGCCATATCCCGCGCAATCAGTGGACGGAAGAGGGCAAAGTCATCCGAAATTCCAGCTCTTACGGCCTGTGGGCTAAGGAAGCTGCCGAAGCAACCGGGGCGTGTTTCATCGATCTTAACGAGATCTCCGCGGTTAAACTTGAAAATATGGGCCGTGAGGCTGCTGCGGAATACTTTAAAGGTGACCATACTCATACATCCTTCAAAGGCGCTCTGCTAAATGCGGAGAGCATAGTCGAAGGCATAAAAGATTCCGACTGCGGATTGAAGAATTATTTGAAATAGAATTCACTCCATTTAACTAAAACTGCGATAAAAAGGAGCCCTCAAAGGCTCCTTTTTATTTAGTACTGTTCTTTCTCGTTAGGGAAGTCGCCGGACTTCACGTCGGAGATATACTGTTGTACCGCTCCTGACATGACGGAATAGAGATCAGCATATCTACGAAGGAATCGCGGAGAGAATTCGTTCGTGATGCCGAGCATATCGTGTATCACGAGCACCTGTCCGTCCACCCCATTGCCGCCGCCAATACCTATCATCGGAATTTTAAGTTCCCGCGCGACCATAGTTCCGAGTGCGGCCGGTATTTTTTCGAGAACTATCGCGAAGCATCCTGCATCTTGCAATAATATCGCGTCGTTGAAGAGTTTGTCAGCTTCGTCCTGTTCCCGCGCCCGTACGGTATAGGTCCCGAATTTATTGATCGATTGTGGAGTAAGCCCTAAGTGGCCCATTACCGGAATCCCCGCAGACAGTATTCTGTTCACGGAGTCGATAACTTCCGCGCCCCCTTCGAGTTTTATCGCATCCGCTTCGGTCTCCTTCATGATGCGTATAGCTGAGGCTAAAGCCCTCCTTGAGTTCCCCTGATAAGTTCCGAAGGGTAGATCTACCACTACCAGTGCCCTCTTGACCGCTCTCTTCACCGACCTGCCGTGGTAGATCATTTGTTCGAGTGTCATGGGGATCGTGGTCTCGTATCCTGCCATTACGTTTGCCGCGGAATCGCCGCACAATATTACATCGATACCCGCTTCATCCAGAATCCTCGCCATAGAATAGTCGTAAGCCGTCAGCATGCTGATCTTTTCGCCCTTCTCCTTCATTTCAGTCAGACGATAAGTCGTTACCGCCCTTATTTTACCTTGTGTAGACATAATCTTGTGATTTTACAGGCAAATATAGATTAATTTTTTATTGTGCCTCGTTTTTAAGATAATCCAGTACGTTTTTTACCGATCCGTGTCGGAGAAGGAGTTCCCGGGATTCTTCCTCCGCTCTCCCTGTCTGCGCCGTTATCATGCGTGCTCCCCGTGCAACGAGTTTTTTATTGGTAAGCTGCATGTTTACCATTCTGTTGCCTTCGACGCGCCCCAGTTGAACCATAAGCGAGGTGGAGATCATATTGAGCACCATCTTTTGTGCAGTCCCTGCCTTCATGCGCGTACTGCCCGTAATAAATTCCGGACCGGTTATGACAACTATCGGATGTTCAGCGGCTTTAGTTACGGGAGAACCCGGATTACAGGTTACCGATCCCGTTACGATTCCTTCCGCCCGCGCCCGTTCGAGCCCTCCGATAACGTACGGGGTCGTTCCTGACGCCGCGATTCCTATAACCGCATCGCCCTGTTTGATTCCGTTGTAAATCAGGTCCTTCCATGCCAGTTCTGTATCGTCTTCCGCTCCCTCAACAGCCTTGCGTATGGCTCCGTCTCCTCCGGCGATAAGTCCTGTAATGGTCTGCGGTGACACTCCGTAGGTCGGCGGCATCTCGGAAGCGTCGAGAACTCCCAGCCGTCCGCTGGTACCCGCCCCTATGTAAAATAATCTTCCTCCTGACCTCATTCCCGGAAGTATGGCCTCTATTAGTTCTTCTATCTGTGGTATCGCTTGCCGGACTGCCTCGTGTACTTTGGCATCTTCCTTATTTATTGCAGTAAGCAGCTCCTTTACGGACATCTCCGACGCGTTGTCGTATGGAGACGACTCTTCCGTGTAATTTATCATTAGCGTTGTCAGATTTTTGTGTGGTATTTAATCAACCCTTCGATAGGAGTGCGTGTTATCTCTCCGACGGTTATGGAGTACTGTGCGAGAGATTCACGCAGCTGGTCTGAGAAATGGTAGGCTATGCTCCCCGTAAACGATACCGGAGTATCCTCGACGTTATCGTACTTTAACAGATTAAACTCAATGAATTCCATAAAACAATTCTTGACGAGTTCGCGGATCTCCGGATGGGATATATTCTTGCTTATGAATCGCGTAAATTGAGCGAGGAACCGGTTAGGAAGGGGTTGTCGATAGACAAATTCTATCAATTTAGGGTAAGAAATCGTATATTCGGAGAAGAAGAGATCCGTGATCTCCTGCGACATGCGCCTCTTGTAAATAGCCGACACTAATTTTTTCCCCATAACCGCTCCGCTCCCCTCATCGCCGAGAATGTATCCCATGGACGGGATCGAGTCGGTAATTTTTTTGCCGTTGTAGTAGCCTGTATTGGAGCCGGTTCCGAGTATCGATGCGATACCTGTCCGTTCCCCGTACAGTGACCGCGCAGCTCCCAGAAGATCGCTGTTTACGCTGACTTTAGCCTTGCCGAATATCTCCGCGAGATTACGTCCCAGAGTTCCGGTCTTACCTTGTATGCACCCTGCGCCATAAAAATATACCGCTACAATATTCTCACGGTTGAACGGTAATTCTTTCTCGACAATTTTTTTTATGAGGTCGCCGCTGACGTATACGGGATTTATGCCGTCCGTAGAGAACGTTCTGACCTGTGGACCGTCTATAAGCGCCCAGTCTGTCTTGGTGGAACCGCTGTCGGCAATTAGTAGCATAGGGTATATTTTATTGATATGTAAAAATAATATTTATTTTATTATTTTTGGTGGACCCGAATGTAAATTTGTATTGATGATCGAATGCTTCCAAATCAGTAAGCTCTGTTCTGTTTCATGCCTGAGAGATATTGCCCTCAAGGCCGAGCAGGATTTTATAATAATTTATACAACTAATATGCCTGTTATCCCGTCGGAGGGAATGGAGAAAAGATTCCTTGATACTGCGCGAAATACGGATGCCGTGATGCTGTATTCGGACTTTTTCGAATTCGACGGAGACGTTTTGAGTCCTCATCCCTTGATAATATGCCGTAAAGGGAGCCTCAGAGATGATTTTGATTTTGGAAACGTGCTGTTATTCAGTACTAACGCGTTTAAAAAAGCTGTCCTGTCGATCGAAAAGGAATACAATTATGCAGGATTATATGCGCTTCGTTTAAGATTATCGTGTATAGGAGAGCTGTTTCACCTACCGGAATATTTATATACGGTGAATGTTGCCCACACCGAGGATTCCAACAGCCATTTTGCCTATGTGGATCCCCGCAACAGGGCCGTGCAGTTTGAAATGGAAGAGGCATGTACTGACTATCTTAAGTATATCGGAGGACTGCTTCCTCCGATCCAGGAAAAAATCACATTCGACGAATATTTTAATACCGAAATTTCCGTAATAATTCCTGTCCGCAATCGAGTCCGGACCATAGCCGATGCTGTTATGTCTGCTGTCCGGCAAAAATTTGTTGGAAATTTTAATGTCATAGTAGTCGATAATCATTCGAACGACGGAACGACGAAAGCCTTAAAGGAATTATCCCTTAGGTATAAAAATCTTGTCCACATAATACCGGAAGAAAAAAATCTCGGAATAGGCGGATGTTGGAACCGCGCCGTTACCGATCCTTCATGCGGTAAATTCTGCGTACAGCTCGACAGCGACGACATATATAACGGCGATGATGTTCTGCAACGGATATACGATAAATTCTCCGATGACCATTGCGCTATGGTCGTAGGGTCTTACAGCCTTGTGGATTTCGAGATGAACCCACTCCCTCCCGGACTTATCGACCACAAGGAATGGACCGATACCAACGGACATAACAATGCGCTCAGGATTAACGGACTGGGTGCTCCGAGAGCATTCTACACACCTGTGTTGAGGGATATTCTGTTTCCCGATGTCTCCTACGGTGAAGATTACGCTGTGGCGTTGGCAATATCGCGCAGTTACAGAATAGGACGAATTTACAATTCTTTATACTACTGCCGAAGGTGGGAAGGTAATACGGATGCTACTCTTCCGCAGGAAAAAATAAACAGGAATAATTTTTATAAGGATACTATCCGGACAATCGAACTCTCCGCCAGACAGAAAATCATGCGCGATGCAAAGTAAAGATATAGATTTGTTTATAGCTGCGCAGTTACTTCTGTGGAGCGCCTACAGACACCATGTGGAAGAACTGCACGACGTCCGTTCGAGGGCGATAGATTTTGAACGCTTTGAAATGTTCGTTCAATTCAATCCCGGAAGAGTCCGTTCTACCACTGCGGATATAAATCCGCAGAAGTTAAAGGACCGTAAATGCTTCCTGTGCAGGAATAATAGACCCCCTCAGCAACGGAGTATCGAATGCTGCGGTTACGATATACTCGTAAATCCGTTCCCTATATTTGCAAAGCATCTGACTATCGCTAAAATAGAACATATTCCACAGGCGTTATATGGCGAAGCCGGTAATATGCTTACATTTGCGAAGGAACTCGAAGAATACACCGTATTTTACAACGGACCGGAGAGCGGAGCCTCTGCCCCTGACCATCACCATTTTCAGGCGGTGCCGAAGGGCGATATCCCGTTTATCCGTAGCGGATATGCTGACATGGAAATGCTGTTCCGGAAGGACGGGATAACGGTAACTTCCGCTGCGGATGTACTCCGGAAGTTTATAATAATCGAAGGGGAGAGTGAGGCTGGAATGGAGAGTGCGGTATACGATATTATGGATGTTATTAACTGTTATAACAGTTACGGGGAGGATGAACCGAGATTAAATGCTTATTGCGAATTCAGTGAAGGACGATATAAATTTATTGCTGTTCCCCGTGCCGGACACCGTCCGTGGCAGTATTATGCGGAGAAAGATCCGGTCTTGTTCAGCCCCGGAGCAGTGGATATAGGGGGAATGATCGTTACTGTCCGCGAAGAAGATTACGATATAATAGACAAGGAATTGCTGATGGACATGTTCCTGCAGGTAATAATCGATTATTTGAAATGGAAAGAAATAAAAAAAATGATAAGAAGAATGTGAACGGTCCTGTGATCGACATAGGGATCTTCACTGCGGATAAAATAATGGTGGAATTTAAGGGCGGATATCGTTCTAATGACGATGGGAGGGGATATTCCGGTCTTGTGGAATTTACTGCGGAGGAAATTGAAGGTGAAATTAAAATTGTCCCCTCAGACAAACAAAATTCTAGCTTCATCATTAAAGGTGTTTTAATTGGTAAAGGATTCCACTGGGAACGTCCGGAAGATCAGGAGTTCAGGGGAATATTCAAGATCGTGCCTGAAACCGGACAAATCACAGCTGTAAACTGTATTCATTTGGAAGACTATCTAAAGAGCGTGATCTCTTCGGAGATGAATGCCGGAGCGCACCCGGAATCGCTTAAAGCCCATGCGGTTATATCGCGGAGCTGGTTGATGTCTCAACTCAAAAGCAAGGCTAAGCCCGAACTTACCTCCATACCTGTCTGCACCGATACCGAGATCATTAAATGGTTCGACCGCGAAGCACATGACAACTATGACGTATGTGCGGACGATCACTGCCAGCGGTATCAGGGGATAACTAAGGTCTATATGTCTCAGGCGGTAGAGGCGGTGGAAGCGACAAGGGGTGTAGTCCTGACTTATGGCGGAGAGGTATGCGATGCACGTTACTCTAAGTGCTGCGGTGGAATATCCGAAAATTACGAGAATGTATGGGAGAATAACCCACGTCAATACCTGCGCGCAGTATCCGATTCCCCCACTCCCGAACATCCGCACCCCGACACCGAAGAGAAATTAAAGGAATGGATCGACAGTTCGCCGGACGTATTCTGTAATGTAGCGGACAAAGAAATTTTAAGCAGAATACTGAACGATTACGATACGGAGACTGACGATTTTTTTCGTTGGAAGGTGGAATACGGACAATACGAATTGTCTGAACTTCTAAAAAATCGTACGGGGGTAGACTTCGGAACGGTAACCGGTATAATTCCGGTGGAGAGAGGGGATTCCGGAAGAATAATCCGCCTCGAAATAATCGGAAGCGAACGGACTATGACCATAGGTAAGGAACTCTTTATACGTCAGGCCTTGTCGGAGTCGCATCTTTACAGTTCTGCGTTCTATGTGGATAAAACTGAAACTCCGGATGGTATGCGTTTTATTCTGCACGGTGCAGGCTGGGGGCACGGTGTGGGGCTATGCCAGATAGGTGCGGCTGCAATGGCGGAGAAGGGATACGGTTACAAGAAGATACTGGAGCATTACTATCCGGATGCAATCGTGGAAAATATATATTAAAATAAGGCTGAGTCAGACTCAACCTTATTACTTTGTCCGTACCGGATTCCGGAGGATTATTCTATCAATTTGGCCAATTCCCGCGGAATGTAGAATGTCTCGTTAGCGCTCGAATATATTGCCGTACTCTCGATCTCAATAAGTCGTCCGTCCACAAATATTTTATTCATATACGCCGGAATACGTATGCTGCCGTTTACGATAAGCGTCGCGTCGAGTCCGCCTAGATTCTCTATACGGTAGTCCGCCCCGGCAAAAACATCTTGATGCGGAGCAAATATCCTATCCGTAAGTTCGTCGAGGGAATTTTCATCCAATCCCATCTGTTTCTTGACGTACGAATTCAGTTCGACCCCTGTCAGCATTCCTTGCGGCTGACCGTTGCGAGGATGGTATACGGCGAGAAATACGTCCTCTCCGGTGTGTCCGTGCGTTGTGAAGCCAATATAAGTTCGCGAAGTAATGATCTTGGCAATGGTATACTGCAAGTTCATCCAACTCCGTTTATCCTTCGGAAGGTCGCTTGGTTTATAATTAGCGGCAGCGAGCACCGATTCGTACTCCTTCTCCGACAGGTCGATGTTCATGTAGCGTTTGAACATCGGTCTAATGCTGTCGACAGGATTATCGTTAAGAATAATTCCGAGTCCTTCAGCCGTGAGCTTAAAGTCTCTGAACGGACCTATTATCTCTTCAAGCGATGCCTTATCGTATCTCGGAAGATTATAGTGTCCTATGCTTATACCGCTGTTGCCGTGGTCAGGAACGACTACGACCATCGTCTCGCCGTTGTTCTTTGCGAATTCTATGGCTACTTCCACTGCGCGGTCGAATGCGAGAAATTCGGAAATAAGTCCAACCGGATCATTAGCATGCGCAGCCCAGTCCACTTTGCTCCCTTCGACCATAAGGAAGAATCCGTTGTCGTTCTTGGATAGTACCTCAAGGCTTTTCGCCGTCATCTCCGCGAGAGACGGTATTATCTCAGGGTCGCGGTCGAAATCATAGGGGACGTCCTCCCCGCAGAACAGCGCCTATAATTTGTTGCCGTCCGCTTCTCGGAAGGCAGTGATGTCATCCGTTATAATCTGCGTACCGGTAGACTCCAGCTCTCTGCGTTCTATATCTCGCAGATAGTTCGTTCCTCCCGATATTACGACATCTAAATTATTATGCGCCATTACGCGAGCAAGAGCAACATAGTCGTTGCGGTTAAAATTGTGTGCTGTTACATCCGCAGGCGTGGCATGCGGGAAAAAGCACGTCGCAACGACCCCTATCGACTTATTCTGAATAATCTTAGCTGCCTCCGCAAGAGTTGCGAGGGGTTGATACTGACGCAGACTGTCCGTAGGGTATATGTCGTTCTCAGGGTCGGACTTCGGATATGTACTTACAAAACCGGTCATGGAATAGTATCCGGTCATGTATGTCGATGTTGTCGGAGCCGAGTCCCCGATAGGAGCATTGGAAGAATGGATCTTAACCAATCCGCAGAAGTACGGATCCATGGCGAGTTTTTCTTCGCCTCCGAGAATGTACCACTGATACCAGCGTGTCAGCGATACTACCGGAAGAGAGGTGCCGTCCGGTATCATGAATATTACGTTCTTAACTGTCTCCGCATCAGCGGATATCGAGGCGATAAAAAAAAAGCGCCAGCGATATGAGAGGTCGTAGTAATCGCATATCTTAAAATTTTATCGGCACTTTTTGTCGTTGAAATATGATTCTATCTTGTCTATGCGCCTCTTGTGGCGTCCGCCTTCGAAGTCGGTAGAGAGGAATTTATTGACTATTTTTACAGTTTCTTCGACATTTAGATATTTTGCCGGAAGCGAACAGACATTCGCGTCGTTGTGCGCGCGCGCGAGCTCCGCAATATCCTCGTTCCAACATATAGCCGCGCGTATTCCCGTATGTTTGTTCAGGGTCATGCTGATGCCGTTGGCTGTGAAGCATACGGATATACCCATTTTACACTCCCCCTTGACGATAGCCTCCGCAAGAGGATGAGCGAAATCCGGATAGTCGCAGCTGTCCGAGGAGTAGCAGCCGAAGTCTTTTACCGAATATCCCGATTTCAAAAGATATTCCACAAGATTCTCTTTAAGGTCGAAGCCTACGTGATCGCTGGCAAAACCTATCGTGAATGAGTTCATAAACACTGTTTTTATAGATGTTTCGTTGAACAAATATAATCAAAATACTATCCGTTTTTGACGAATGGGTAAAAAGTTTTATATTTGTAAAACTAATACTACGCACTCATGACAGAATATCAATCTGATAACTCGATAAAAGGATATAAGATAATCGTTATTATACTTGCCGTTATTCTGGCAGCACTCACATACTTATACTTTACTCAGGTTAAGGAACTTAAAGGCGACCGGCAGGAATTAATGGTGCAGAGGGATACTCTTGTGAACAGGCTTACCGGCATTATGACGGACTTCGACAGCCTCAAAACCGAGAACGATACTATTAGCGCCAACCTTTTGATAGAGAGGCAGAGGGCCGATTCTATTTTACAGAAACTGCAGCAGGAGCGTTCTCTGAGTTACGCCAAGATCAATCAGTACGAAAAAGAATTGGGCACCCTAAGGACTATTATGCAGAACTATGTCCGTCAGATAGACTCGCTCAATACGCTCAACCAAACCCTTATTCAGGAGAATCTCACCTACCGCCGTAACGAAAACGAATTGAAACTCAGGGCTTCCATGGCCGAGGAGAGGGCTAAAGAACTCGATGTTAAAGTACAGCAGGGCTCCGTTATACTTGCAAGAAATATTGCGCTTCTTGCGCTCAACAATAACGATAAAGAAGTAACGCGTGCGAACCGTGCAGCAAGATTGAGAACCGATTTTGTTCTTACCGCGAACGAGCTTGCCACTCCTGGCGACAGAACCGTATACGTTCGTATAATAGGTCCGGACGGATATCTTCTCGCTAATTCTTCGGATAATGTATTCGATTTTGAGGGCGAAAGACTTGCGTACTCCGCATCCCGATCGATAGATTACCAGAATGAAGATCTCGGAGTGAACATATACTATAACGGCGGAGGAATTACGGGAGGTAAATACTCCGTGTCGGTTTACATGGACGGTAAGTTGATAGGCACCAACGAGATAATATTGAAATAGTCATCTTTCTTCGATGTCTCACGGAATCAAGTCTATACCTGGGAAAATATTTGATATAGATTCCCGCGCGGAATTCGAACGATGCGCAGTGGAAGTATTTCGGTTTCAGGCAGAAAACTGTCCGCCTTATGCCGAATTTTTAAAATATTTGGATCTCGATCCGGAGAATGTCGATTCACTTGCGGGAATCCCTTACTTACCGATAGAATTTTTTAAATCGAGACGTGTGTATGTCTGCAACGAGGAACCGGAGGCGGTATTTACCAGCAGCGGAACCACCGGTTCGGTATCCAGCCGACATGAGGTCGCCGATTTATCCATATATATCGAATCCTTCATGCGAGGATTCGAATATTTTTACGGATCTCCTCATGGTTATGTGATCTTCGCGCTCCTTCCGAGTTATCTGGAACGTCAGGGGTCTTCCCTCGTGCTTATGGCAGAGGAACTTATTAAAGCCGGTAACAACGGTGGAGGATTCTATCTTAATAATTACGACGAACTTATACTGAACATGGAGAAGGCTTCCCGTGACGGAAAAAGAATTCTTCTTCTCGGAGTGAGCTATGCCTTGTGGGATCTTGCGGAGAATTACACGCTGGATATACCGAATCTTACCGTAATGGAGACCGGAGGGATGAAGGGCCGAAGAGAGGAAATAACGCGCAAAGAACTCCATGACATATTGAGCAATGGACTCGGAGTCGATAGGATCCACTCCGAATACGGAATGACAGAGCTTCTTTCACAGGCATATTCCGACGGAGACGGTCTCTTCCGTTGCCCGCCGTGGATGAGAATTGCGGTGCGTGATATTTACGATCCGCTGGACGTACGGTACTCCGGAGGGAAGGGAGGGATCAATATTATCGATCTTGCCAATATCTATTCCTGTTCTTTTATCCAGACTGAAGATCTGGGAATACTACACGAGGATGGAAGTTTTACTGTCGCAGGCCGGATAGACCACAGCGATATAAGAGGGTGCAACCTAATGATCGCGGAATAGCGATGAACGAATTCCGCAAATTCCTCGAAGAGGTCTTCTCCGTTATGTTATCCTACGATAAAAGGGAAAGCAGGGCAATAATAGCTATCTCGGTAATTCTCCTCGGAATCCTCTCTTTTATGGAATACCAAAATAACAAAAACATAAAAATAAATCCTTTATACATAGAGCTGCCAAATACCATTATCCCGGACACACGGTTAATTGCGGACAGCCTCTTTTATTTCGACCCGAATACGGTAACCGTCGAAAATCTTCGGAAGTTGGGATTCACGGAGAAGCAGGCAGACGCTATCGATAATTACCGTAAATCCGGTGCTGTATTCCGCAAACCTGAAGATTTCGGTAAGAGTTTTATAGTATCCGAATATATGCTTGAAAAACTTATTCCGTATATGGTTATCGAAGACAGGGCAATTGTTAGGAACACTGATACGGAAAATTCGCCGGACGAATTCGTTCCTGTGGATATAAACGGTGCCGATGCCGATGAACTTCAACGGATATATGGTATCGGAAAAGTACTCTCCCGAAGGATAATTACTTACCGTGAAAAACTCGGAGGGTTCGTATTCAAAGAGCAGTTATTGGAGGTTAAAGGGATAGATGAGGATAACTTTAAGTCGATAAGTGAACAATTTTTTATCGATTTGGATAAAATTCAAAAAATTGATATTAACTTTGCACCCGCAAACCAGCTCAGGTCGCATCCTTATATCACCAGAAGTATGGCTGAAAGGATAGTGGGGAGCAGAAATATAAAAGGAGGTTGGGAGCTACTTAAGGAATTAACGGACAACGACATATTATTACCGGACGAGGCGGAGAAGATCGCTCCGTACATCGTTTTCAGAACCGAAGGACAATAATTTCTGTATGGAATTTGTTCTGTTCATCATTTTTTAATTACCGTAAAATTTTATTGCAATGATAATAATGCCGATAAAAGAGGGTGAAAATATAGAAAAAGCCCTTAAAAAATTTAAAAGAAAATACGAAAGAACAGGAGTTCTTAAAGAACTTCGCCGCAGACAGCATTTTACAAAACCATCTGTAACTAACCGTGTGAAAAAACTTCATGCGATCTATGTGGAAGGTATGCGCCGCGACGAAGAGCAGTAGATATATATAACAATTTAAAATAAGCCATGCGGACGTATGGCTTATTTTTTTATTGTATTACCGGGAAAATTTACTAATTTTCGGAAAATAATATGAATTATCGGTCGGGCGTGAAATGGAGTACACGGAAGCTATAAAGAAATTCCTTACTTACCTTCGTGCGGAGAAGGCATATTCCGAAAATACGGCTAAAGCGTACGGACGCGACATCGAACAGTTTGTCGAATTTTACGGACGCGACGAATTCGATCCTTCCGAAGTGCGTCACACCGATGTAAGAAGCTGGATCATGAGTCTCTCGGAACAAGGGGCCAATCCACGCTCGGTGAACCGTAAATTATCCTCCCTCAGGGCTTATTTCGACTACCTCAGAAGGTGCGGTGTCGTTGAAAACCTGCCGTTTAATAAAGTGTCTTCGATGAAAACCGCCGGACGGCTTCCTGTCTTTGTGGATGAAGGGAGAATGAAAAATATCGTGGACGAGATAATCTCATATACAGGAGACTTCGAAAAGGAGCGCGATTCCCTAATTATATTGCTATTTTATTCGACGGGCATAAGGATTGCAGAACTGTTAGATATTACTGACAACGATTACGATCTCTATGGGGGGGAACTTCGCGTCACCGGTAAGGGCGGCAAGCAGAGGATCGTTCCGTTGGTGGCCGGGGTCATAAAAAAAATGCAGAATTATATTTCATTGAGAAATGAGATGCTTCCTTGTAAAAATGATAAAAAATTCTTATTTTTAACTGCGAAAGGAGAGAGGATAAGTCGGAGTTATGTGTATAGAAAAGTGACGCAGGTGCTCGGAATGTCAGGCGTTCAGGGGAAAAAAAGCCCGCATGTTTTGAGGCATACGTTCGCTACCCACATGCTAAACAACGGAGCGGATATAAAGACCATACAGGAACTGCTGGGACACTCCAGCCTGATGTCTACTCAGATATATACGCATAACACGATAGAACATATAAAAGAAGTGTATAATTCAGCCCATCCAAGGGCCAAAAAGATGTAGGAGGATTTTTTATGGACATTAAAATTCAATCCGTAAAATTCGATGCGGACAAAAAGCTGATCGATTTTGTAGAAGAAAAAGTAAACAAATTATCAAGATATTCGGATGAGATCGTTGCTGCTGAAGTATTCCTTAAACTCGATAAAGACGTAGAGAACGGAAATAAGGTAGTTACGATAAAAGTTCTTGTGAAAGGAGAGGATCTTGTCGCGGAGCGCAGAAGTAAAACGTTCGAAGAGTCCACCGATCTCGGAGTCGATGCTATCCGTAAACAGATAGAGAAACACAAAAATAAGAATAAATAAACATACTTAAGCATTATCGGAATGGGCGCCAATAAAGGGTGCCCTTATTTTTTCGTTTCATGTTTATATTTTAGGAAAACTGCCATTTTTTATTACCTTTGTAACAATTGAAAAGTAATAAAAACATAAATGCCTAAAATTTATGGTGAGGTAAACAGGAAACCGGATTGGCTTAAAATACGACTACACGAAGGACAAGGATTCGCCGAGGTGGCTAAGATCGTCAGGGACAATTCCCTCCATACGATTTGCAGCAGCGGTAAATGTCCTAATCAGGCAGAATGCTGGAGCCGCAGGACGGCCACCTTCATGATATTAGGGGATATCTGCACCCGTGCTTGTAAATTTTGCGCCACCAAAACCGGTAAACCGTTGCCGTCGGACCCGCATGAACCTGCAAAGATAGCCCGCTCCGTTAAAATAATAGAGCTGAAATACTGTGTGCTTACATCCGTAGACAGAGACGATCTCGCCGATAAAGGCGCAGGACACTGGGCAGAAGTCGTAAGATCCGTCCGAAAAGAAAATCCAGATACACAGATAGAAATTTTAATTCCCGACTTCGATGGTAATAAACCGTTGTTGGATGTCGTTATGGCATCTACCCCGGACGTTATAGGACATAACATCGAAACGGTACGAAGACTTACGCCTCTTGCTCGCAGCAAAGCCGATTATAAAACAAGTCTCGATGTTTTGAAACATATTTCTTCTTCGGGATTTACCGCCAAAAGCGGAATCATGGCTGGTTTGGGAGAAACCGACGAAGAAATTCTGCAAACGGTCGACGATCTTGCGGAGGCAGGATGCAGTATCCTTACGATAGGACAATACCTGCAACCTACGAAAAGACATTTGCCCGTCGAAAGATATGTGGAACCGGAAAAATTCGAATACTATAAACAGGAAGCTTTGAAACGTGGATTGGCCCATGTGGAAAGTTCTCCATTGGTGCGTTCGTCCTATCTGGCCGACCGTGCCGCTTCCAAATTTAAAATATCCAACCGATGAGGGACGTTTTGCTCATAGATCAAGGGACTGTTGACTATCGCGAGGCGTGGGAGGGACAGAAAAAACTTTTCGCGCGTATTCAGGACGGTGGGGAGTTTAACTATCTTATGCTCTGCGAACATCCGCACGTCTATACTTTGGGTAAAAGCGGCGATATGAATAATCTGCTCGTAAACGAAGATTTTTTACACTCGGTAGGAGCTACATATTTTAAAACGGATCGTGGGGGAGATATTACTTACCACGGTTACGGACAGCTGGTAGGCTATCCGATATTAAACCTGAATAATTTCGGAACCGGGCTTAAGGATTATATAAACAAGCTGGAAGAGACGGTAATCCGTACCGTTGCGGATTATGGCATAACGGGACGGAGATTAGAAGGCGCTACCGGAGTATGGATCGAACCGGATACTGCAAATGCTCGAAAGATTTGCGCGATAGGCGTTAAGGCGTCGAGATTCGTAACGATGCACGGATTTGCGTTGAACGTCAATACGGATCTTAAATATTTTTCCTACATAAATCCCTGCGGATTTGTGGACAAAGGGGTGACGTCTATCCGGAAGGAAATAGGGCGCGAGGCGGATATGGCCCAGGTAAAAAAACGGTATGCCGGCCATTTTAGCGATGTTTTTAAATGTAAAATAAAATAAATAAAAGTCATGCATGCAGAAAAAAGATGGGTTCTGAAGGAACAGGGCGATCCTGCTAAGGTCGAGAAACTCTCTGCCGAGATGGGCATACCTGCTGTTCTGGCCAACCTACTTGTTCAGCGCGGCATAGAGACTAAAGAAGAGGCGCACAGGTTCTTTAACCCTAAGCTCGAAAATCTTCACGATCCGTTTCTGATGAAGGATATGGACAAGGCTGTCAAGCGTATCGAGACAGCTTTGGAACAGAATCAGAAAATTATGATCTACGGGGATTACGATGTGGACGGGACCACTGCTGTCGCTTTGGTGTATTCGTTCCTTGCCCGAATAGGGCACAGAGAACTGTACTTCTACATACCGGACAGGTATAACGAAGGATACGGCATCTCTGTCAAGGGTATCGATTATGCCGGAGAGAACGGAGTTAAACTTATTATCGCCCTCGACTGCGGAATAAAATCCGTTGAGAAGGTCGAGTACGCCAAAAAAAAGGGTATTGATTTCATCATCTGCGACCACCACTTGCCCGGAGACGAGATTCCCGATGCGGTAGCCGTGCTGGATGCTAAGCGTTCGGACTGCCGGTATCCGTTCAAGGAGTTGTCAGGCTGCGGAGTGGGATTTAAAATGGCGCAGGCGTATTGTCTGTACAAAAAAATACCTTTTTCCGAAGTCGAGTGCTTCCTGGACATGGTTGTCGTCAGTATTGCCGCGGATATTGTTCCGCTTACGGGAGAGAACAGAATTCTCGCCCATTACGGTCTTAAACGGATAAACCACAAGCCCAGCAAAGGGCTTAAATCGATTATCAAGATTTGCGGTCTGGATAAGCATAATATCACGATCGACGATATCGTGTTCAAGATAGGTCCCCGCATAAACGCAGCCGGAAGAATGGAGGTGGAGGACGATTCACGGTCCGGAGGACATACCGCTGTCAGGCTTCTTATCGCCACTACCGAAGAGCGTGCCGGAGTATACGGGGATGCCATAGATACAAGTAATAATGAAAGAAAGAGTATCGACCGCAGTATTACTCAGGAAGCTCATGAGTTTATCGAAAATAATCCGGAACTTAAGCGTCTTAAAAGTACGGTGATATATAATCCGAACTGGATGAAAGGTGTCGTAGGAATCGTTGCGTCGAGACTTATCGAGACCTACTACCGACCTACTGTGGTGCTTACCATGTCTAACGGACTCGTTACAGGTTCAGCGAGGAGTGTTCCCGGTTTCGATCTCTATCAGGCAGTGGAATCTTGTGCGGACTTGTTGGAGAACTTCGGAGGGCATACTTATGCTGCCGGTCTTACGATGAAGCCTGAGAATGTGGAGAAGTTTAAGGAGAGATTCCATAAATACGTGGAGGAGAACATCGATCCGGAGAAGCTCATACCTCAGGTCGATATAGATTCAATGCTGCTCTTCAGCGATATAAATACCGCATTCCGTACCACTTTGTGTAAATTCCATCCGTTCGGTCCCGGTAATCCGGCTCCGGTATTTATGACCACGAATACGAGCAACAGCGGAGACGCACGCCTTGTGGGCAACGAGCAGGAACATCTTAAAATGGAACTTATTCAAGGCGAGAAGCCCAACACCTCGATATCTACCATTGCCTTCGGGCAGCCTCAGCACTTCGAACATGTACGTTCAGGGGGTGCTGTCGATGTATGCTACTGCGTGGTAGAGAATCATTACCGTGGAGTGGTTACTCCTCAATTGAGGATAAAAGATATTAAACCCGTAATAAAGTAGTTCTGATGAAAAAACTGTTGTTATCTTTATTGTTAGTTTTACCCTTTGCGGTATTTGCGGAGATAATTCCGGCAAAGCCGATAACCGATAATATGATCCTTCAACGCGGTAAACCGGTGAAAATCTGGGGTACAGGCGATCCGGGAGAAATGGTCGAGGTCAGCTTCGCAGGGAAAAATTACTCGTCCGTCACGGACGAGTCAGGCAGCTGGATCGTCACACTGGAACCTATGGAGGCCAGTTTCGATTTACAGACGATGCGTATAGAGGGTCCGAATAATAGCATAATAATCAACAATATTCAGGTTGGTGAAGTATGGCTTGCGTCCGGACAATCCAACATGGAGTATTCGATGAACGAACATCCGAGATACCTCAGACCGAAGAAGGGAGACCCCGAATATCTTTATAAAGAGTACACTAAGACAGACAATCCGAATATAAGGGTATTGTACGTAAAAAAGGATATCAGATCGGACACCCTGCCTACGGACGGATGGAGAATGGCCGATACCTTATCCATAGCACCTGTATCTGCACTCGCTTACTTCTTCGCTAAGAAATTATTCGAAGAGCTTAATATTCCGGTCGGTATTATCTCCACTTCGTGGGGAGGAACTCCAATCGAGCAATGGACTCCTATGGAGGGTTATGCCGACTCCTATTTTGCAGAAGAAATTATCCGCGGCAAACTGGACGATCAAACCGTTGGACAGCGCTTCGATAAAATGGTGCGCCCGCTCGTTCCGTATACATTAAAGGGATTTTTATGGTATCAGGGGGAACAGAACCTCATTCAGGGCGATACCTTGAGATATACCAACAAAATGAAGGTGTTGGTGGATAGCTGGCGTGCTCTATGGGGTGATGAAAATAATGATATGTCATTCTATTATGCCCAGATAGCCCCGCATACCTATTCTCAACACAACAGAAAATACAAGGTTCAGCCCGACATCTATACTCTTCCCGTATTCTGGAAAGCTCAGACGCTTGCACAAGGTATACCTAATACGGGAATGATTGTTACGACAGATTTAGTGGACGAACCGAGAGATATTCATCCCCCTTATAAATGGATAGTTGGCGAGAGATTCGCATGTCTTGCCCTTGCGAAGGACTATGGTAAAACCGATGTAATTTACAGCGGTCCCGTATTCCAAAATTCTTTCGTGTCGGCAAATAAAATGGTAATCGAATTCGATCATACGGCCCAGGGGTTATTTACGCTCGACGGAGAATCGCCCGACTGGTTCGAAATAGCCGGGGAGGACGGAGTTTATTATAGCGCCGATGCGGTTATCGATGGAGATAAAGTAGTTTTATCTAACGGCAAAGTCGCGACTCCGGTTGCCGCTCGATTCGCATGGAGCGAGGCAGCTATGCCGAATCTCATAAATAGTGAAGGTCTGCCTGCTGTTCCGTTCCGTACTAAGGACAGGTTAGAGTGGAATTATAACAAGAAATAATTACATTATGGAATTAAATAAATTGAACGCAATATCACCCGTAGACGGACGATACAGGGGTAATACACAGCAGCTTGCTCAATATTTTTCGGAATACGCGCTTATAAAATACCGTGTACTTGTGGAAATCGAGTATTTTATTGCCTTAAGCGAGATTCCGCTCGATCAGTTAAAGGTCATCGACGGCTCGACCGCAGAAAAATTACGCGGTATTTACCGGAATTTCACTGAGACTGACGCACAAAGAGTTAAGGAGATCGAGCGCACCACCAACCACGATGTTAAGGCTGTGGAATATTTTATCAAAGAAAAAATGGATATTCTCGGTCTTGGCAATAGCAAAGAATTCGTTCACTTCGGACTCACTTCGCAGGACATTAACAACACGGCCACTCCGCTGAGCCTTAAAGATGCGATAGAAAATGTATATCTTCCGGAAGTATATGCTATCCTCGACGATCTCAAATTGAAAGCTTCCGATTGGGAAGACGTTGCGATGCTTGCGCGCACACACGGACAGCCCGCCTCTCCAACACGGTTGGGTAAAGAGATAATGGTATTCGTGGATAGATTGAACAAGCAAATCGAACAACTGAAGTCTGTTAAAGTTCCGGCAAAATTCGGAGGGGCGACCGGTAACTTCAATGCGCATAATGCCGCGTATCCGGGAATAGATTGGGTGGCGTTCGCAAACAATTTTGTTAATGAAACACTGGGACTCCACCGCTCTCAGATAACTACGCAGATCGAACATTACGACGATCTTGCCGCGATCTTCGACTGCATGAAACGTATAAACAACATCCTTATCGACTTCTGCCGCGATATATGGACGTATGTTTCGATGGAATATTTTAAACAGAAGATCAAAGAGGGAGAAGTAGGATCTTCGGCAATGCCCCATAAGGTCAATCCGATAGATTTCGAAAATGCGGAAGGCAACTTCGGTATAGCAAATGCCGTGTTCGAACACCTGGCCGCTAAATTACCTGTGTCGAGACTTCAGCGTGATCTTACCGATTCTACCGTACTGAGAAACGTGGGCGTTCCCGTGGCACATTCATTGATTGCATTCAGGTCTATAATGAAGGGACTCGGCAAACTAATAATCAATACCTCTGCCTTCGACAGAGATCTTGAGAATAACTGGGCTGTGGTTGCTGAAGGTATTCAGACTATCCTCCGCCGTGAAAATTATCCGAATCCGTACGAAGCGCTCAAAGCGCTTACGCGTACCAACAAGGGTATTACTCGCGAAGACATAGCACAGTTCGTCGAACAACTCGACGTGGCGGAGAACGTGAAAGAAGAGTTGAGGAAGCTATCTCCACAGTCCTACACGGGCGTGAGGTTCACATATTAGGATTTTATGAAATTATATACTATATTGTTGCGTATTTTTTATTAATGTTTAACTATTTAATCTGTTTATTATGAAAAAGTACAAATGTGAAGTATGCGGATATATTTATGATCCGGCAGAAGGGGATCCGGATAGCGGAATTGCGCCGGGAACAGCCTTTGAAGACCTTCCCGAAGATTGGGTCTGCCCATTGTGCCAAGCCGGCAAAGACGAATTCGCGGTAGAAGAGTAACCATATAATCAAAGGGAGAGCGATCTCCCTTTTTTCTAATACGTTCAATATGTATATACTCAATACTTCCTTTATGGTGGAATACGATGTTCATGATCTATGGCTGGATATGATCCGAAACAGGGTCGTTCCGTATATCCGTTCCAAAGGATTTCCTGATCTTACCTTCACAAAGGTTATATCGAATGACAATGGAGGGCATCACACTTATTCCCTGCAGGTTGAAATGGACGATCTCGCACATTACAGCTTGTTCATGGACGATATTCTCGCCGAGTACGCGTCGATATGCGCTCCGGTGTTTGGCGAGAAGGCTCTTTATTTTACGTCCCTTCTTAAAAAAGTGGAATTATGAGAATATTCCTAAAAATTTTAATACTTACATGGATTGTCGTTCTGCCGTCGTGTAGTGGAAAAATCGAATATCCGTATATCAACGGGGAATTGTTTACGCTGTTCGCGGAGGAATCGGGACTTGAAATATATGAATCCGATACTGAGCTCTCTCCTTTGGTCTCGGCTATGATAATGGCAACAAAGACTGTAGACAGCCTCAGCTACGATGTGATATTTGAGGAATATTACACGGAAGATTTTGCTAAGGAGGTCTATTTAATGCTCTGGGAAGTGGATAAAGAGGAGTTTGCACCGGCAAAAATGCAGGGATCCAAGAGGGCTTACGGTAATATGCAGTCCTTTAGTGTTGAAAACGAGGAGATATTTTCAACATGCACGCGGATAGGTAATACTATTATAATATCCTTCGGATCTCCGGAACTGAGGTACGAAGTCGAGGAATTTTTAAGTAAAACAGGGTACAATCTATCCGGCAAAAAATAATAGTTGCGTAATTATTCTTACGTAACTTGCAGATATTAAATAATCTCATTATATTTGCACCCTGATTGAAATCACATTAATCAACATAAGATTAAAGAATGTACGCAATTGTAGAGATCGCAGGTCAACAGTTTAAAGTTGAGAAAGGTCGTAAGCTTTATGTAAACCGTCTCCAAGGCGAGGAAAACTCCTCGTTGAGCTTCGACAAAGTACTGCTAGTAGACAACGACGGACAGGTTAGTGTTGGCGCACCTGTAATTGAAGACGCCAAAGTGAACGCTACGATTCTCAAACATCTTAAAGACGATAAAGTAATCGTTTTCAAGAAAAAGAGAAGAAAAGGCTACAAGGTTAAGAACGGCCACAGGCAGTATCTTACCCAGATAGTCATAGATGAAATAGTTGCTTAACGTTTAAAATTTTGAGAAATGGCACATAAAAAAGGTGTTGGTAGTTCGAAGAACGGACGTGAATCGGAAAGCAAACGTTTAGGTGTTAAGCTTTTCGGAGGACAATTCGCAAAGGCCGGTAATATATTGGTTCGCCAGAGGGGTACTGTACACAATCCGGGCGATAACGTAGGTATGGGTAAGGATCACACGCTGTTTGCGTTGGTAAACGGGACCGTATCTTTCAAGAAGAAGGCCGGAGGAAAATCTTTTGTATCTGTAACCCCGGTTGCGGAATAATTAATTTTAAAGAGGATCAGAAATGGCAAACCATAAATCAGCTAAGAAAAGAATCCGTCAGACAGAGAAGAGAAGGCTGCGCAACAGATATCAGCATAAAACTACAAGAAACGCGGTCAAAGCGTTGAGGAACACATCGGACAAAGAAGCTGCTGAAAAACTTCTACCTAAAGTATCTTCGATGTTGGATAAACTTGCTAAAAAGAATATTATCCACAAAAATAAAGCGGGTAATCTCAAGAGCAGTCTTACATTACATGTAAACAGTTTGTAAATTAGATTTGTTAAATAGAAACAATAAAAGAAGGGGTAATCATAAGATTACCCCTTCTTTTATTGTTTCTATTTATTCTATTCTTTCTCATATGGTGCTTGTCCCATAATACCCGGACCGGATTTCCTCATATTGGTAGTGGTCCCGTCTGCGTTCGTAACGGTTATCCTGTCCGGTTCGTAATATCCGGTATAATATCGATAGACCCATCTACATGCATAGAACAAGGAGATTACGATAATTGCCCACATAAATAGTGCGCTTAATATATAGGATAATACCATAAATAGAATAGAAGAATAAAGATAAACGCCAGTCTGTATCCGGACGGAGGTAAGTACACTCACTGACTGATAAATTTTATACATTGTGTAAATAAATGAGATTCCAAATACCGACCAGAATAATATGAGGGAGGTAGTACGGGCGGTTTCAATGTCACTAATGGACATATTGACTATTATTATCAGCGATATAAAACATATTGCTGTCAATAAAGTAATCCGTCCGATCCGAGAACTTACGGGTGTATACTTCTCCGTAATTTGTTTTCTAAATAAGAATAATTCGATTCTGTTCAAAAATTCGAAAGAACAGTTTTTGATAAAATTGATAAATTTCTTCAGCATAGTAAAAAAATTAAAAGTTAGTTTGGACCAAATTACCAAAAATAAATTAAATATCAAATATTGTAACTATTACGAGTTTACATTTATATCCAAAAAATAAAAAATATATCCAATAAAAAATGCGGATAAATATTATCCGCATTGTGAAGTATTCCGGGTAATTATCCTTTTATCTCCATCCGCAGCATATTTATCGCGTTTGCCGCCGCCCGTTTGATATTTTCGTTGCGGAGTTTCCCGAACATAAATCTTTTTGTTATAGTTCCGTGCGGAGTAGTTAATCCGATACATACGGTTCCCACCGGAGTCTCTTCTGTTCCACCCGTTGGTCCTGCGATTCCGGTGGTGGATATTGCATACGTACTTCTTGTAAGTTTGCGGACACCCTCGGCCATTTGTCTTGCGGTCTCTTCGCTTACAACGCCATACTTCTCGATGTCACCGCGATTTACGTTCAATATGTTTACCTTTGCATCTACGGTATACGACACTATCCCCGCAAGAAGGTAGGTGGAAGCACCGTTCATTGCCGTGAACAGACTTGAAATGTAACCGCCGGTACACGATTCGGCAACCGACAGCGTCTCCTTACGTTCGATAAGCCTGTCTGCAACTATTCCTTCGAGAGAGGTCTCTCCATAGCCGAGAAAATTATCGGGAATTATATTTTGCAGTTCCTTGAATTTCTCGTCTATTATTTTTGCCGCTACTTCTTTGTCGGATTCATAAGCCGAGAGCCGTAGACGGATACAATTCGGGTTAGGCAGATATGCGAGTTTTATGTAATCAGGAAGAGAATCTTCCCAAGATTCGATTTTTAACGCGAGCGCCGATTCAGGAATGCCGTATGTTATTGCTGTTTTGTGGATTATATCGTTAAGGGAGAATTTATCTTTTATCATTCCGATAAGATAGCTATCTACCATTGCTTTCATTTCGAATGGCACACCTGGCATCGATACTATTACTTTGCCGTCTTTTTCGAACCACATGCCCGGTGCGGTCCCGTGGAGATTGGGAATAACAGTACATTTTTCCGGAACCAAAGCCTGCTGTTTGTTGAGCTCGTTGAAATCGAACCCGCGCTCGCGCACTAATTTCTCTATATTTTTATAGGTTCCTTCGTCAATTACACACTCGCAGTCGAAGTAACCGGCAAGAGTCTTCTTGGTAATATCGTCTTTGGTGGGGCCGAGCCCTCCGGTTATGAGCACGAGATCGGAATTTGTGAGAGAGGAATTCAGAGCATCGATTATCTCGTTCTTATCGTCCCTCACCGAAGTTATTCGCCCGACCGCAATTCCGTATTCATTGAGTTTTTGTCCGAGCCATGCGGAATTCGTATCCACAACCTGTCCGATCAGTATCTCATCTCCAATGGTTATAATTTCTGCAGTCATACTTAATAAACTCCCTGTTTGATCCGATCCTCTAAGCAGAGTCTTTTACAGATATTTTTTACAAATTTCGGTCCGTTGTATACGAATCCGGTATAAATCTGTACCAGCGACGCTCCTGCTTCGAGCATTGCGAGCGCATCCTCTTCTGTCATAATCCCGCCTACGCCTATAATAGGGAAGCAGGCGCCTGTCTTACGGTGTACATAGCGTACTATCTCGATCGATCTCTCCGTGAGAGGTTTGCCGCTAAGGCCTCCGTTGCCAAGATTGGATACGGTATCACTGTCCGTTATTAAGGCTGCGCGGCTGGTCGTCGTATTTGTAGCTACGATGCCGTCGATCCCGCACTCTTCCATTACCTCGATAGTGTCGTCGATCTGCTCGAAAGTAAGATCCGGAGATATTTTAAGAAGGATAGGGCGGTATTCGTTCTGCCCCCTGCGGAATTCAGTCAGACCGGTAAGTATCTCCTTTATATTGTCCTTATCCTGTAATTTACGGAGATTGGTTATATTCGGACAGCTTATGTTTACCACAAAATAATCTACCGAATCGTACAGTAATCTAAAATCCTTCAGATAGTCCGCAGGAGCCTTCTCGTTCGGAGTTATTGTATTCTTGCCCAGATTGCCTCCGATGACCATGTTACGCTTCCGTTTACGGAGATTCTTCGCCATCGCTTCGACGCCTTTGTTATTGAACCCCATCCTGTTGATAAGGGCCATGTCCTTAGGCAGACGGAATAAACGCGGTTTAGGGTTGCCCGGCTGGGCTTTGGGTGTGACTGTTCCTACTTCGACGAATCCGAATCCCATTGCTCCGAGTTCTTCGTAAACTTCCGCATTTTTATCGAATCCTGCCGCAAGCCCTACCGGATTAGAAAATTTTATTCCGAATACTTCCCGTTCCAGACTCTTGTCCCTTACGGCAAACATGCTGCTTAAGACAGTTTTGAACCCCGGAATATAGTGGCCGAATTTCAGTAACCCGATTATAATGTGGTGTATATGCTCCGGAGGGATTTTGAATAGCAGCGGACGAATAATCTTATTATACATTTTTCTTAGCCTAAAATTCCTGCAAAGTTATAAATTATTTTAAGAGTACATATTAAATAAATAAAGCGGTCCGGAGACCGCTTTTCAGTATCGAGTTAAAAACAACTTACAATTTAGGACCGGCTGCCACTAATGCCTTACCGGTATCGTTGCCGCAGAATTTTTCGAAGTTCTTGATGAAGCGTCCTGCGAGATCTTTAGCTTTAGTATCCCATTCCGCTGCATCGGAGTAAGTGTCGCGAGGATCGAGAATTTTAGGGTCTACTCCGGGAAGAGCCGTAGGAACTTTGAATCCGAAGTATGGAATATCTTTGGTTTCCGCTTTGTCGATCGATCCATCGAGGATAGCGTCGATGATTCCTCTGGTGTCTTTGATCGATATACGTTTGCCCGATCCGTTCCAACCCGTATTCACAAGGTAAGCCGTCGCTCCGTTCGCCTTCATTCTTTTAACGAGTTCTTCCCCGTATTTTGTAGGGTGGAGCGAAAGGAACGCTGCTCCGAAACATGCGGAGAAGGTAGGAGTAGGTTCTGTAATACCACGCTCTGTACCTGCAAGTTTGGCAGTAAATCCTGAAAGGAAATAATACTGTGTCTGCTCCGGTGTAAGTATTGAAACCGGAGGAAGTACTCCGAACGCGTCGGCTGAAAGGAAAATCACTTTATTTGCCGGACCTGCTTTCGATACAGGTTTAACGATGTTCTCGATGTGATATATAGGATAAGATACACGAGTGTTTTCAGTAACCGATTTATCGTCGAAATCTATTTTACCGTTAGCGTCCACTGTTACGTTCTCGAGCAGAGCATCGCGTGTTATCGCATTCCAGATGTCAGGTTCGTTCTCCTTGCTCAGATTTATAACTTTAGCGTAGCATCCGCCTTCGAAATTGAACACTCCGTCATCGTCCCAACCGTGCTCGTCGTCCCCGATGAGTTTACGTTTAGGATCTGTCGAAAGGGTAGTCTTACCTGTTCCTGAAAGACCGAAGAAGATAGCTGTCTCTTTTTCGTCCATGCTTGTGTTAGCGGAACAGTGCATCGAGGCGATGCCTTGGAGCGGAAGAAGATAGTTCATGTAAGAGAACATACCTTTTTTCATTTCACCGCCGTACCATGTGTTGAGGATAATCTGAACTTTTTCGGTAAGGTTGAAAACCACTGCGGTTTCAGAGTTGAGACCGAGTTCTTTGTAGTTTGCAGGAGCTTTGGCTTTCGATGCGTTCATGATAACGAAATCAGGCTCTCCGAAGTTAGCGAGTTCCTCTTCCGTAGGACGGATAAACATATTTTTTACGAAGTGAGCCTGCCATGCGACCTCCATGATGAAACGGAGTTTAAGGCGTGTGTTCTCGTTAGCGCCGCAGAATGCGTCCACAACGAAAAGACGTTTGCCGGAAAGTTCTTCTGTCGCAATACCTTTAAGAATCTTCCATGTCTCTTCGGACAGAGGTTTGTTGTCGTTTTTATATTCTTCCGATGTCCACCATACGGTATCTCTTGTAGTGTCGTCCATTACGAAGAATTTGTCCTTAGGAGAGCGGCCTGTGTAGACTCCTGTCATAACGTTCACCGCGCCCATGTCGGTAGCCTGACCTTTTTCGAATCCCTGAAGGGCAGGGTTCGTTTCCTCTTTGAACAATTGGTCGTAAGAAGGATTGTGTAAGATCTCGGTAACACCGTTGATGCCGTACTTACTTTAATCGATGTTAGACATTATGAAATATATTTTA
>JAJBUQ010000008.1:0-84908 GCA_020860245.1 Rikenellaceae bacterium | reverse complement strand
TATTAGACAAAATTTTCGGATCACCAACTTCCAAAGATAATGAATTATTTTTTCATTGTTATTCGCTTACCAGTTTTATTTACGTTTTTCTCCTAAAACGTTAAAAATTCTTTGCGGCAGTAAAAATCCGGCGCAGACCGCTCCGGCGAGGTTTGCCAGAAAATCCATCGAGTCTGCCGATCTGCTGAAAAACATTCCCTGCAAAATCTCAATTATTCCCCCGTAAATTATTGCCGATACGACAATAACTGTTTTGATTTTTACCGTCCCCCGGCCGAATGCCGTAAATGAAAAACGAAGAGCTGCAACGATGGCGAAATAGAAAATAAAGTGTACGATCTTGTCGATTTGAGGTATTTGAGAGAGCCATTTACCCGAAGGGAGCTTCTCCGCCGATACGAGCGACCCATAAGTTACCATGCCGATTATAACTAAAGGGAGGGTAAGCACCGTTGTTTTTTTGATTATATTTACCACATCTATCGTTTAAAACACAAATATAAGAAATTGGCCGGTATTTATATACATATTCCGTTCTGTAAACAGTTATGCAATTATTGTGACTTTTATTTTACCGTTTCAGAAAAACGTAAAAGAGAGATGCTCGACGCTATTCAATACGAACTGCGTCACCGTGCGGATTATCTCGAAGCGCATCGAATCGAGACTCTTTATTTTGGAGGGGGTACGCCCACCGTTTATTCCCCGGCAGAGATTCAGACAATTATCGATGCGGTAAATGAAGTTTACGGAAATCCGGAATTCACCGAGATCACCCTCGAGGCAAATCCCGAGGATTTGACCGGGGATTATCTGGGTGAATTGAGTAATACTGCCGTGAACCGCCTCAGCATCGGAGTACAATCCTTCCATGACCGCCACCTTAAGTTCTTCAATCGCAGGCATAATGGCAAAACTGCCTGTGACAGCGTTATTACCGCGAAAAAATACGGATTCGGAAACATAAATATCGACCTCATATACGGTATTCCCGGAATGACCAAGGACGAATGGGAGCTTAATCTCCGTATGTTCGCCGAACTGGATGTTCCCCATCTGTCCGCATATCATCTGTCCATAGAGGATCGGACAATATTCGGAAAGAGACGAAAGAAGGGGACGATGCCTTCAGCCCCGGAAGAGGATAGTGTCGCACAATATCGTATGTTGGAACGAGTGGCTTCGGAGTTCGGTTACGAGCACTATGAAGTCTCGAACTTCGCACATCAAGGTATGCGTGCTGTACACAATTCCAATTACTGGAAGGGAGAGGCTTATATGGGTATAGGTCCGTCCGCTCACTCCTTCGACGGGGTAAACGAGCGGAGATGGAATATCGCAAGTAATAATGTCTATCTGAATAATTTCTGTTCAGGAAGTTATTTCGAAACGGAACGTCTGTCTCAGGACGATCTGTATAATGAATTTGTTATGACCTCGCTTCGTACTGCCGACGGAGTCAATATTGATCTGCTCGAAGAAAAATTCGGAAGAGACAAAGCAGAGCAGTTCATGAAAATTTTTAATAAACTTAACATTGAAGGGGTAATGGTACGCAGACACCGCAATTTCGTTATTATGCCTGAAAATTTTCTCCTCTCGGACCGGATAATATCTGAGTTTTTCATTGTATAACATGGTCTTTTATTGGTAAATCCTTGAATTTCTCGGTAAAAAACATTAGCTTTGAAATTCTTTGGTATTGAAAATAAGACAATAATTAAAATATTAAATCTTCATGGAAAAGAATAAGGAATTGTCATTGGACTATTTGTTTGAAGTAAGCTGGGAGGTGTGCAATAAGGTTGGAGGAATCCATACCGTTATTGCGACTAAAGCCATGACAGTGGAGGAACAGTTGCAGAACCGCTACATACTTATCGGTCCGGACTTGATGAGGGACATACCGAACCCTGAGTTCGAAGAGGATCCGAATATGCTTAGCGCATGGCACGATTCCGTATATAATCAGGGTATAAGAATAAAAGTGGGGCGTTGGAAAGTCAAAGGGAGCCCGATAGCGATACTCGTGGACTTCAGTTCGCTGTTCAGCAGACAGAACGAAATATTGAAGGAACTGTGGGAAACTTACGAAGTCGATTCCATAAGCGGACAGTGGGATTATTTGGACCCTGTAATGTTCGGATATGCCGCGGGAAAAGTTATCGCCAGTTATGTGGAGACTTTCTGCAAATCGACAGACAGAATCGCCGCTCATTTCCACGAGTGGATGACGGCCAGCGGAGGACTATATTTAAAAAAACACTCTCCTTACGTGGCTAACGTCTTCACTACCCATGCGACAGTTATGGGGCGTTGTATCGCAGGCAACGGTCTGCATTTGTATGAAAATCTCGAACGTTTCAATGCGGACGAACTCGCACGCCAGTTCGGAGTCACTGCTAAACATTCCATCGAAAAAAAGGCTGCTGCCAATCTCGATTGTTTTGCAACGGTGAGCGACCTTACGGCGAGAGAGTGTAAATTTCTTCTCGGAAACGAAGTCGATGTCGTCACCCCTAACGGATTCGAAGACGACATTGTCTGGAAAGGGGCGGAATTCGATACTAAACGCAAAGAGGGGCGCGATACTATCATAAAAGTCGCGGAGGCGTGCCTTGGGAAAAAATATGAGCAGGAACCGTTAATAGCTATAACAAGCGGAAGATACGAGTACAAAAACAAAGGGCTCGACGTCTTCATAGATTCCCTTAAAATGCTTGCCGACAGGAATGATCTCGATAGAGAGATACTCGCGGTAATAGCTGTTCCTGCCGGAATCTCGGGTCCGCGGAAAGATTTGCAGGCTTATATGGAGAACGGAGAAACTCATATAGACCGCTCTCAAAATAGAAATCTTACACATTATCTGTGGGAACCGAATAACGATCCGGTAATTAAAGCTATAAGCGATACTAAACTTACGGATCCTGACAGCAAGGTTCAGGTGCTGTTTGTCCCGTCATATCTCAACGGAGACGACGGAATCTTCAATAAGCACTATTACGAACTGCTGATAGGCGCCGATATCTCGGTCTTTGCGTCTTACTACGAACCGTGGGGATATACGCCGTTGGAGAGCGTAGCGTTCTCGGTACCCACGATAACCACCACTCTCGCCGGATTCGGTTTGTGGGTAGCGAACGATATAGACGATCATACAGGGGTTAAGGTTATAAGCCGTACAGATACGAACGATAACGATGTGGTCGCTCAGATAGCAGATTCCATATATGACTATTCCGTAATGTCCGTCCCTAATTACCGCAACCGCCGTAAATCCGCTTATGTGGTATCGGAGACAGCACTTTGGAAAAATCTGATTGAATTTTATTCAGTCGCTTATGCTAAGGCGCTTGAGAGCGTATCGTACCGTACTAACAGGGTTGTTATCGACGGAGGTAATAAGGAAGAGCAGATCAATTTCGTAAAACAGCAGTTGGAGCGTACTCAACCGAGCTGGGTAAGGCTTATGGTGGAGAGGGAGATGCCGTCTGTGCTCCAGCCTCTCGAAGAACTCTCGAAAAATCTTTGGTGGTCGTGGAATATAGATGCCCGTGAACTCTTTAAATACATAGATGAGGATCTTTGGATAGAGTGCGACCGTAATCCGATTCAAATGCTCGATAGACTGAGCTATTCCAGATATCAGGAGATACAGAACGATCCCGTATTCCTCGATAAGATGAATTCGGTATATAAATCTTTCAAAGATTACATGTCTGAGAAAGTCAAAGCGAAGGGGCCTAAAATCTCGTACTTCAGTATGGAGTACGGTCTGCATAGTTCCTTGAAAATTTACTCCGGAGGTCTCGGCATCCTTGCTGGCGACTACCTGAAAGAAGCCAGCGATAAAAATATCCCTATGGTTGCAGTAGGGCTGCTGTACAGATACGGTTATTTTACACAGAAACTCTCTGCTACCGGTAATCAGGAGGCGAGCTACGAGGAGCAAAACTTCCAAAAACTTCCGATCAGTCCTGTTCGCAACGAGATGGGTAATTGGAAATCGGTTAAAATAGCGTTCCCCGGACGTACGCTGACCGCGAGAATATGGCGTTGCGATGTGGGCCGTACGGAGCTCTATCTGCTCGATACAGATCATGACCTGAATCTTAACGAGGATAGGTCTATTACTTACCATTTATATGGCGGAGATTGGGAAAACCGCTTGAAACAGGAGCTGCTTCTCGGAATCGGAGGTATCCGTGCACTGAATGAACTCGGAATCTCAGGCGATGTTTATCATTGCAATGAAGGGCACGCTGCGTTCATCGGTATCGAAAGAATCCATAACCATATAACTAAATATAAACTATCGTTCAGCGAAGCGCTCGAGGTCGTAAGATCTTCTTCGCTCTTCACGACCCATACTCCGGTTCCTGCCGGACACGATGCCTTCCCTGAGTCGATGATAAGGCAGTATATATCACATTATCCGGATAAATTGGATATAACATGGGAGCAGTTTATAAATCTCGGGAAAACCAATCCGTACGATCCTAATGAAAAATTCTCCATGAGCGTGCTGGCCTGCAATCTGTCGCAGGAAGTTAACGGCGTAAGCTGGCTGCACGGGGAAGTCAGCAAGGATATTTTGGGTAATATGTGGCCCGGATATTTCCGAGACGAACTTCATATCGGCTATGTTACGAACGGTGTGCACTTCCCCTCGTGGGCTGCATTCAACCTGAGGAGAATATACAATAAAGCGTTCGGTAAGGATTTCGAGAACTATAAATACCGTCCGGATCAATGGCAGAAGATATACGAAGTAGACGATAAGGAACTTTGGAACGCACGTCTTCTTCTCAAGGATAAGCTGATAAAAATGGTGAAAAGACGTTTATCGGATCCGAAGCAATTCAGATTCGATTCGCCGACCCAGATGGTAAAGATCAAGGATTCCTTAAAATCCGATGTTCTTACAATCGGATTTGCCAGAAGATTCGCTACTTATAAGAGAGCGCATCTGTTGTTCACTAATCTCGACAGACTCTCGCGGATAGTAAATAATCCGGATAGACCGGTGCAGTTCCTGTTTGCGGGCAAGGCGCATCCTAATGACAAACCGGGGCAGGATCTTATAAAGAGGATCGTAGAAGTGTCGTCTCTTCCGCAGTTCTCCGGGAAAATAATATTCCTGCAAAATTATGATATGGATCTTGCGCATAGAATGGTTCAGGGAGTGGATATATGGCTGAATACTCCGACGCGTCCGCTCGAAGCATCCGGAACCAGCGGCGAGAAGGCCGTAATGAATGGTGTAATGCACTTCAGTGTTCTCGACGGATGGTGGGTTGAAGGTTATAAAGAAGGCGCGGGATGGGCTCTGCCGATGGAACGGACCTTCTATGACCAGAAATATCAGGATGAAATGGATGCCGAAATGATTTATAACATCATTGAAGAAGAGATCGCTCCTAAATATTATAACCGCACCAGCGATAATATTCCTCACGACTGGATGCAGTCAGTGAAGAAATGTATCGCCGACATCGCCTCGAACTTCACAACGCGGAGGATGCTTTGCGATTATGAAGACCGCTTTTATAGTAAACTCTACGACCGTACTCAGAAAATGAAGGCGGATAATTTCGCCATGGCTTGCGAGATAGCCTCATGGAAGCGCAAAGTCAGCAAGGCTTGGGATAATGTCCTCGTTATCGATGTGGAGCACTTCGATATTAGCAGGTCTGTCTTTAAAACCAACAGCGAGCATTCCGTTTCCGTAACAGTAGATGTCGATGGATTATCCCCGGAAGATATCGGAGTGGAGCTTATCATTGCTGACCAGATCACGGACGGCAAGGTGAAGGTGGTCTCGAAAACCGAATTCCAGATCAGGGAAGTCAACGGATCGGAGATAAAATACTCGATAAACTCTCCTTTAAAAGAGGCAGGGACCTATGATGTGGCGATAAGGATCTTTGCAAAGAATCCTAAACTTCCACACCGGATGGACTTTGCCCTTGTTAAATGGGTATAAAAGTATTCTGAAAAATTATTGAAGGAAACGGCTGGAATGCCGTTCCCTTTTTTATGTCTTTTTTTCGGATCGAAAATAGTGTATTTCGTTAATATAGACGGTAAAGTGTTAGATATGGTTCCGATTCTCGTTTTTTATAGAAATATATTGTGTGAATTACGTCTTGTAACCGTTCTTTAATGTTTAATCCGATGTTAATATATCGTAAAATAATGTAAAATTCTTGTTTGCCCTTGCTTTTTTCCTCCGATTTTATTAAATTTCGCAAAGAAAGAAGGTACAATCATTGAATTGTATTTTAATATAAAATAAATAAGCTTACGCATTAAATTTAAAAAGTAAAATCAAGAGTTAAAAAAATCACTTATGTCTATAATACGTTTTGATAAAAAAGAGCTGGGTAATCTGGAATATTCTTTGCAGAGAGAAGTCTTGAGCACCAACCGTGCGGGGGGCTACATGAGTACAACTATCGTATGTTGTAACACCAGAAAATATCACGGACTCATGATATGTCCTGTGGAGGAGTTCGGCAACGAGAATTTTGTTTTGCTCTCTTCTCTCGATGAAACCGTAATACAGCATGGGAAACCATTTAATCTCGGAATTCACAGATTCCCGGGGATATATGAGCCCAGAGGACATAAATATATAATAGATTTTAACTTCAATCCCACGACTACCATAACTTATCGAGTGGGAGGAGTGATACTTAAGAAGGAAATGTTATGGCTCCATACGCGCGAACAGCTTCTGATAAGATATACCCTCTTGGAGGCAAAATCCGATACCACGCTGCGTCTGCGCCCATTCCTGGCATTTAGAGGCGTACATACGCTCAGTAAAGCCAATGTATATGCCGACGGTCATTCGTATCCTGTGAATAACGGAGTTAAGAACCGTTTATACGAAAACTATCCATGGCTCTGGCTCCAGATGAATGTGCCTAACGAATTTGTTGTCGGTCCCGATTGGTACTATGATTTTGAATACCTTGAAGAGCAAAGCCGCGGATATCCGTATAAGGAGGATCTCTATACGACAGGATTCTTCGAAGTTCCTATAAAAAAGGGTGAAAGCGTGATATTCTCAGGTTCGACTTCCGAATCGAATCCTGACGAACTCAATTCCCTGTTTGAGACCGAGCTTGCAAAAAGATCGGAAAAAACGGAATTTCTTCCGTGCCTCCGACATTCTGCACGCCAGTTCGTCGTGAGACGCGGTGAAAAAGCCGAAGTCGTTGCCGGTTACCCGTGGTTCGGTAGATGGGGACGGGATACTTTCATCTCCCTTCCCGGAATAACTCTTACCCAGGGAGACGTAAAAAGTTGCAAGGATGTGGTCGATACCATGGTAAGCGAAATGAAAGACGGATTGTTTCCTAACATCGGAAACGCTTACAATTCGGTCGATGCACCGCTATGGTTCTTTTGGACTCTGCAGGAATTGGAGAAACATATTGGAAAAGAAGAAATATGGAGTAATTATTCCGGTAAGATGAAAGATGTTCTTAAGTCGTTCCGCAAAGGTATTAACGACGGTGCGATAGAAGTAAAAGAAAATATGCTTGTATGGGCTTCAAAACCCGGATATGCGTTCACATGGATGGATGCCGTGGTCGACGGGGTTCCGGTTACCGGCCGCGACGGATATCAGGTAGAGATTAACGCATTGTGGTATAACGCGGTATGCTATACTCTGGAACTCGCTAAAAAATTTAAGGACAGCGAATTTTTGGAAGAATGGAAAGACGTTCCCGCATTAATAAAGAAATCATTCCTCGAACTGTTTTGGAACGAGGGTAACGGATATCTTGCCGATTATGTCGGAGAGGGATTCCAGAATAATTTTATACGCCCTAATCAGGTTATCGCGTGTTCGATGCCGCATACTATGCTTACGGAAGAGCAAATACAAAAAGTTTTGCTCATAGTGAAAAAATATCTTCTCACACCCAAAGGACTCAGAACGTTATCTCCTAACAATCCGCTGTACAAGGGACATTATGAAGGAGACCAGCCGACAAGGGACAGAGCCTACCATCAGGGTACAGTATGGGTATGGCTTCTGGAACATTTTGTCAAAGCGAAGTTCGATCTGTATGGTAAGGGCTACTTGGCAGAAGCAAAAGAGATACTCAGCAATTTTGAAGAAGACATAACAGAATACGGAGTAGGGTCGATAGCGGAAATATATGACGGCGACCCGCCACATCGTCCGTGTGGCGCCATATCGCAGGCGTGGAGCGTAGGAGCGGTGCTTAGAATAAATCAGATGATTGAACGGTATGAAAAAATGAAAAAACGAAAATAATTATGAGGGTTTTAATGTTCGGATGGGAATTCCCACCGCATATCGCCGGAGGTTTGGGTACGGCATGTTATGGTCTGACCCGCGGACTCGCCAAACACGATGTCGACGTCAAATTTGTTGTTCCGAGAGCTTATGGCGATGAAGACCAAAGATTTATCAAGGTTCTGAATGCGAGCGAGGTAGAGACTCCTTACGGGGAAGATTTCAGTGAAAGTTTTTGGGATAAGCTAACATTCATACACATAAATTCGAACCTTATTCCTTATGTTTCACCGGAGGAATTCGCAACTTATTCATCGTCCGAAAGAAAAGTGGGGGAAGTCTCGTGGAGGAGTGTATGGAAGGATAAATATACGTTCTCCGGAAAATACGGCACGAATCTTATGGAAGAAGTGGCGCGGTATGCCATGGTGGCCGCGCAGGTCGCAAAAAATCTCGAAGGAGAGTTCGATGTGATACATGCCCATGACTGGCTCACCTATTACGCGGGAATTGCGGCTAAGAAGATATCCGGCAAACCTCTCGTCGTACACATGCACGCGACGGAATTCGACCGTAGTGGAGAGAATGTCAATCAGCAGGTCTACGATATAGAACGTGCCGGAATGGCGGAAGCCGACAGGGTAATAGCCGTAAGCAATCTGACGCGTAAAATCGTTATCGAAAAGTACGGAATTTCACCCGGGAAGGTCCTTACTGTACATAACGCCGTTATGTTCAAGGCTACGGAGACTAAAGAGGATCAAAGGGGGCTCGATGACAAAATAGTGACGTTCCTGGGACGTATAACCTATCAGAAAGGGCCGGACTATTTTGTGGAGGCGGCGGCAAAAGTTATAAAAAGAGTACCTAATGTGCGGTTTGTAATGGCTGGAAGCGGAGATATGATGAACCATGTTATAAGACGGGTTGCCAAATTGGGTATTGCGGACAGGTTCCATTTCACAGGATTTCTCAAAGGGGACGAGGTCCAAAGGATGTTCTCGCTCAGCGACGTATATATTATGCCGTCCGTATCGGAACCATTCGGAATCTCACCGCTGGAAGCGATGCGGTCGAATGTGCCGGTTATAATATCGAAACAGTCCGGAGTAGCAGAGGTATTGAAGTATGCCGTGAAAGTAAATTATTGGGACGTGGATGCCATGGCTGATGCCATATACGGGCTTATTACATATCCCGCTTTATCCAAAATGTTCAAACGTAAAGGGCAGGAAGAGGTGGACAGCCTAAAATGGGATAATTCAGCCGGTAAAGTTGCCGGCATATACAGATCCTTAATTCCCAAATAACAGAATCTTTATGCACCGGATAGTAATAAAGTAAGCTAATAAGTTATAATACAAAAATATAAAGATATGAAGACCATCTGTCTCTATTTTCAGGTACACCAACCGTTTCGGTTGAAAAAATATCGTTTCTTCAATATGGGTAAAGATCATTATTATCTGGATGATTTTGCCAACCGTTCAATAATGAAAAAAGTTGCCGAACGATGCTATTTCCCCATGAATTCTCTTTTACTTAAACTCATCCGGAAACATGGTAAGGATTTTAAGGTAAGTTTCTCTATCTCTGGCATGGCTATCGAACAGTTCCGGGAATTTGCTCCTGAGGTGCTGAAGAGCTTTAAAAAGCTTGCCGATACGGGAAATGTAGAATTTCTCGCTGAAACCTACTCTCACTCTTTGTCGTCTCTTGTCGATAAGGACGAGTTTAGGGATCAAGTTAAGCGTCACGTAGCCCTCATAAAAGAAGAGTTCGGACAAAAGCCCGTTACTTTCCGTAATACGGAACTTATTTATTCTGACGAGATAGGAGAGATGGTTGCAGATATGGGGTTCAAAGCTATGTTAGCGGAGGGTGCCAAACATATTCTCGGATGGAAGAGTCCGGATTTTGTTTATGCCAATGCCATTAATCCGAGGCTCAAGCTGCTTCTCCGCAACTTTAAACTCAGCGACGATATCGCATTCCGTTTTTCAGACCGTGGGTGGGATTGTTGGCCGCTTACTGTCGATAAATACGTGGCGTGGCTTGCAAATGATGAAATTCCGGGAGAAGTGATAAATCTCTTCATGGATTACGAGACATTCGGTGAACATCAATGGGCGGACACTGGAATCTTCGATTTTTTCGAACATTTCCCTGCCTGCGCGCTGTCTACAAAAAAATTGGAATTCGGAACCCCTAAAGAGATAATCGCCAAATATCAACCAGTCGCCGTATTGCATTCACCCTATCCGTTTTCATGGGCGGATGAAGAGAGAGATATCACCGCGTGGCTCGGCAATGAACTTCAGGACGAAGCGTTCCGGAATATATACTCTATCCGTGATAAAGTCAAGAAACTGAACGATCCCGATTATAACCATGTTTGGGATTTTCTTCAGACTTCGGACCATTTTTATTATATGGCTACGAAATGGTTCTCCGATGGAGATGTTCATAGTTATTTTAATCCTTACGACACTCCGTATGAAGCATTTATCAATTATATGAATGTATTCAGCGATTTCAGTAGAGAATTGGATATTGCTATGAAAGAAAGTAAAAAACGGAAATTAGCGAAACCTAAAGCTAAATCTGCCTGAAAATATATCACACTTAATAAACCGGCCTTATAAGCCGGTTTTTTTATACTATAAATCTAATTAATATCGTTTATTTAATAAAGCTATTTGGGATTAATCCTTAAAATTCTAATTTTGTTTTATCAAAGCGATTCAGGATGGATATTAAAAACAGTCTCGTACTTATTCTTTTTTTAGTTTTGGCGTCATGCGGGAAAGGGGAAAATACGGTAATTAACGGAACTTTTAGCGGACATGTACAGCAGACAGTATATCTGGAACAAATTTCTATATCGAATATTTCGATTGTAGATTCGGCTGTTACCGATGATAAAGGAAGGTTTAAATTTAAATTGCAGATGTCCGACGAGTATCCTGTTTTCTATAATCTCAGGGTCAAGGAGCATAATGTTCCTATACTTTTAAGTGCCGGAGAACGACTTTCGATTAAATCTTTGGGGAATATATCCCGGAATTATACAGTTTCAGGTTCCGAAGGCACGGAATACATCAAGGAATTTAACGAAAAAGGTATAAGGCTCAGAGAAGATATCGATTCACTCAATATGGTTTATTATATGAATGAGTATAATATCATAGAGAGTCTTACCAGACGCTTGGTCGAATATAAACAGGATATTATAAAGTATGTGGTAGAGAGAGCGAATTCTTTAGTGTCGATCTATGCACTTTATCAATATTACCCTACGGGAGGCCGTATATTCGATAACATAAGCGATATTCTCTATTATGAGATGGTCTATGATTCACTCAATAATTATTTCCCTGCCTCTCCTCATGTCGTATCTCTGAAGAAAGATATCGAAAATATGCATAACAGAATGGAGGTTGCCAATATGCTGTCTACCGCCCGTACACAATTGGCCTCCTTCCCTGAAATAAATCTGCCGGATATTCAGGATAGAAGGATCAAGCTGAGTTCATTTTTGGGGAAAGTCGTGCTTCTTGATTTTTGGATATCCACACATCCTGAATCTAAATTGAATAATGCCGATCTTAAAGAAATCTACGACCGGTTCTCAGCTGACGGATTCGAAATATATCAGGTATCTCTCGATGATTCTAAATCGGAATGGCTCAATAACGTACACGATCAAAGGATCAACTGGATAAGCGTTCGCGACAGAAACGGATGGGCCTCCATGTCAGCAAGGCTCTACAATGTAAATTCTCTTCCGGCAAACTATTTGATAGACAGGGATGGCAATATTATCGGTAAGGATATCTCCTGCGAGGAGCTGGCCGGCAAACTTAAAGAAATACTCTGATCGGATGAAATATTATTTTGCCTCTGACATTCATCTCGGACTTAAGTTATATACTGAATCGAATAATGAGAAAAAATTTCTGGCCTGGCTCGATTTTATCGCGGAAGATGCCGACGGAATTTTTTTATTAGGGGATATCTTCGATTTTTGGTATGAGTATAAACGTGTAATCCCTAAATGTCCGATTCGCGTTCTATCGAAATTTAATGAATTATCATGCAGAGGCATTCCGATCCATTTTTTCCCTGGAAATCATGATATGTGGGTGCGGGAATTCCTTGCAGAACAATGCGGTATAATAATCCACAAAGATGGAGAATTACTAAAATTAGACGGAAGGACGGTTTATGTTTCACATGGGGATAATGTGGGATTTGTAGGCAGGAAGGTCGCTGTGATGCAGAAAATATTTCGGAGCAGCCTTGCCGGAAAATTGTTTTCAGCTCTTGTTCATCCCGATGCAGCAATGAAATTCGGACAGTGGTGGTCTCAAAGCAGCAGAAAGAACGGTATGGATAAAATTCATTCGTTTAAATCCGAAGGGGAACCGGGGGTAAAATTTGCCCGGCAGTATATGACTGATACAGGCATTATACCGGACTATTTTATTTTCGGGCATCTGCACTGTCCTACGGAATTTAGGCTTAGCGATCGGACGATCCTGTTTGTTCTCGGTGATTGGGTCACGGACAAAAATCCTGTCTACGGTGTAGTCCGCGATGGAGAATTCACTCTGGAAGAGTTTAAAATATAATATCCCGATCGGAAGATCGGGATATTATATTTTAATTTAAAGGCGCTTATTCTGTAACAGACAACGAGTCTGTTGCTGCCTCTGCAACTTCTGTAACGAGGACTTCGCATCCGCATGAATCGCATACACAAGAGTCACATGCACCGCAAGTTCCTTCTCCTTTAAGATCAACCAATTCTACGGTTGCAGTATCTGCGCTTGCGCTCTCTTCTGTCGAAGCGGTAGATGTCTGATTTCCTCCGTTACCGCAAGAAGCGATCAATAGCGCTGCACAAAATGCAGCTGCAAGTAAAGTCTTTTTCATATTTTCTCCATTTTATAAAAAACTGCATCGTAAAGGTATACTATTTTTTAATTTGATGGTGCACTTTGGCTGAAAAATATTTTACTTTCCTCTATCACATTGTCTATATCTTGTATATAATAATAGTATCCGTTATCCTCCAGTTCGGTATTGCGCGAGATATAAGCCTTAAGGTCTGTTTCAAGAACTTTGCGCGATTCTTCCGCTTCTTTGTCGCTTACTTCGACACCGTTACGGCGGGCATATTTAACAAAATCGCTGTATAGCTGCGGATGCCTTCCGAAGAAGTTATCGAGATCGCCGAAAGACGATATGTCGTTCAGTTCCTTGCGGTGTGTGTCCGCGTAATCGAGTGAAAATCTGACGATCGTGTTACGAATGAAAACTTGTTTCACGAAATCGGTCATTCCTGTCGTATCTCCCGGAACAAATATATCAGGCATTATTCCTCCCCCTCCGTACACTATCTTACCGCCCGGAGTCGTGTATTGAAGCGAATCTGCAAAACTGATGCTGTCTACTGAGAAATATTCGTTATGGTCAAACCTGTCCGACAGCTCGTTATTATATGCCTCTATACCCTGATCGTAAGGCTTCTGAATAGACCTTCCGACCGGAGTGAAATATCTCGATACTGTAAGCCTCATCGCAGAGCCGTCCGGGAATGGTATCTGTTCCTGCACCAATCCTTTGCCGAACGAACGTCTTCCGATTATCGTTCCACGGTCGTTATCCTGCACCGCGCCTGCGAAGATCTCGCTTGCCGAAGCAGAGTTCTCGTTTATGAGAACCGCAAGGGGAATATCTTTGAGGACTCCCTTGCCGTTGCTGTATTGCTCGCTGCGCTTCCTCGACTTGCCCTCGGTGAATACTATGAGGGAGTTCGCCGGAAGGAATTCGTTCGTTATAAGAATCGCCTGATCCATATAACCCCCGACATTATCCCTGAGATCGAATACAAGTTCCTTCATACCCTGCATCTTTAATTTTTCCACGGCGTCGAGAAGTTCCCGGTGGGAATTGCGCGCGAATCGTGTAAGTTTGATATATCCGATCTCGTCGTTTAACATAATCGCCGCATCGAGACTCTTAACCGGTATGATGCCCCTGGTTACGGTTATCGGTATAAGTTCTTTGTGCCCCTGACGTTTTATACCGAGATCGACATCCGATCCTCTCTCGCCGCGAAGCATTTTAACAATATCGTCCTGGCGGATTTTTTTCCCTGCAACGAGGCTGTCGTTTATCGTGACGATCCTGTCTCCGTTCTGGATGCCAGCCTTGTAGCTGGGGCCTCCGCTTATCACGTTCAAAACGAGGATAGTGTCGGTCATCATGTTGAAAGTCACGCCGATACCGTCGAATTGTCCCTCGAGGGGTTCGTTCACAGCCGCAAGTTCGCTTGCCGGTATATATACGGAGTGAGGATCGAGATTCTTTAGTATCTCCGGGATTACCTTGTCTGCGATAGAATCCAAGTCTATGTTATCTACATACTGCGTTTTAACAAGAGAGATTACGTTGCTGATTTTGTCGTTGCTAAAACGCGGAGCAGACGATATGTTCCGGACCATACGGTTGTGTATGTTCATTCTATCGAGCCTTATTCCGACGGCGATCCCCACCACAATTCCGATTGCAACCAAGAGCGGAGTTATAATGGTCCTGAACGAATTATTATATTTCATTTTTTTTATTTAATATTGAATCTGCAAATTTAACAATATTTATGAATCACCCTACAGTATCGGTAATTACCGTAACCTACAACGCCGTGGACGAACTGAAGGCGACGTTAGATAATCTGTCGTCGATAGACTATCCGGAGATGGAAGTCATCGTTATCGACGGGGGCTCGTCCGACGGAACCAAAGAGCTACTTGCTGGTTACGGCAGGCCTGTATCATACTGGAGCAGCGAGAGGGACAACGGCATATATGATGCCATGAATAAGGGCCTCCTTGCTGCTGAGGGGGAATTTATATGGTTTATAAATGCCGGTGATTTTGTACATGATCCGGAAGTCTTGAAGAAGATATTTTATGGTAAACGTTCGTTTGCAGACATATATTATGGAGAGACGCTGATTCGGTCTGTGGACGGAGAGATTCTGGGATTAAGAAAAAAAAAATTACCCCGTAATCTCCAATGGACGGACTTCATAAACGGAATGGTCGTATGTCATCAATCGATCATAGTCCGAAGAGATATCGCTCCGGAGTACGACACTGTTTATCGCTACGCATCCGATGTCGAATGGGTTCTCTTATCATTGAAAAAGGCAAAGAGTATAGAAAATACGGGAATGATTTTGTCCGAATTTACAGAGGGGGGAACCTCTACAAAATATAAAAAAGAGAGCTTGAGGGAACGGTTCCGGATAATGACGAAGCACTTCGGAATAATCCCTACGCTATTTGCCCACGCTAAGTTCGTTATCTGCTCCCCACAAGGTTCTAAATACCGTCCCCTTAATAAATAGGGACATCAATCCACTCTCCTCCGTGTAGTTCGCTGACGGTCCTGAAGCCCGAACGTTTTAGTATCTCCAGCGCTTCTTTTCGACCGTCGTTAATCAGCTCCGGGCGGTGGCTGTCCGAATTGACGACTATTCTCACGCCTTGATCCTTCATAAATCTAAAATACTCTGCATCAGGAAAAAACCGCCGTATCGCCGAGTATTTCTTAGTATTGACTTCCACCATAATTCCCCGTTCTGCGGATAAGTCCAGCAGTTCCCTGACTTTGGTTTTAAAATTTTCTTTTTGCGAGTATCCTGGGGAGTATTTCTCTGCGTTCATCGCAAGTTTATCGCAGTGTCCGAGAATGTCGAATCCTCCGGAATCTACCATTTTCATGGAGGCATCAAAGTAATCCGTGCATAGGCAGTCGAGATCTCCGTCGTAATATTTGTGAAGATTCTCACGGAATACCTCCGCACCGGAATCTGTCTCCATACATTCCCTTACAAAATGTATGGATCCTATTCGGTAATCGAGTTCGAGGTCGGAAAAAAACTCGTTTGCAGGATTTACCTCTTCGTTATAGTAATCTATCTCTAAACCTGAATAAATCTCTAGCCGATCCCTATATCGCGACCTCATCCGGTTAATATCCGCAAGATAATTGCCCAGATTCTCCATATCCATATTCCACTTCGTACGGAAAGGGAGCGGAGCGTGGGAAGAGATGCCGTAAGAAGTGAATCCCGATTCGATGGCCTTCCGGATAAATTCCTCCATGGGAGCCCTGCCGTCGCAATAGTCGCAATGGCTGTGGAAATTAGTAAGATTCATACGATTTTGCCTGTTTCATGCGAAGATAATAAAATCTCTCCGAAATAGAAATCCGCCGCTAAATCAGTAGCAGAAGAGTGGAAATCACGGTAAGCCAGATAATAAGGGCACGGTAATTCTTCTCAGGCAGTTTTTTTACAATCCATATTCCACATAATCCGCCGAGAAAGATGAACGGAATGCAGAGTAAATCGACCGCCACAGAAGACCATGTAATGTTGTTCCATGCGAATATCTGGAGCGGAACCTTCAGGTAATTCACTATCATAAAGAACCATGCGCTGGTTCCTACGAATGCAAATTTGGGAAGCCGTACGGAGAGCAGATACACCGCCATTACAGGTCCTGCCGCATTGCCTATCATCGTAGTGAACCCTCCGAGAATCCCGAACATCGGAGCGTACCATCCTGATTTGATTATCTTGTCATTCTCACCCGATTTTTCGGACCAAAACATCACATCGAGTCCGATGAAGATGCAGAATGCAAGTAGTAGCTTGAAATTTTTTTCAGGAATATAGCTGTCTACGGCAAGTGCGAGGGCAAATCCTGCTATTGCCGCCGGAAGGAGTCTGAGAATATACTTCCATTCAGCGTTCTTGCGGTAATACACCACCGCCATCAGATCCGCGAGGCAAAGCATTGGCAGAAGCAGTCCGGTGGACGGTTTGCCTCCGAAGACCAATGCGAGTACAGGTACGACGAGCGTCCCTATCCCTTGTATGCCTGTTTTGGACATTCCGATCAGTACAGCGCAAAAAAACAATACGGCCCATTGCGCCGTACCGTTTATTCCTGTGAAATTCGTTAAAAATTCCGTCATCCTTTATTGATGTTCGAAACAAAAAATTTCTGCGCCTTGAGAAGATTGCGTGACTGGAGCACCAACGTCTTCGTCTCGTTTACGATCGCAAGATACAGCATTCCGCTCTTAGTAGAAGATTCACCCTTCTTGGTTCTTCTTATCTGGTTCATAATCACTTCAGCAATAGTGTCGAACAATTCGTCTCTCATGACCAGGATAGTATCGAGATCGTCATAGTTGTTCTTCTCGAGCATGTCTATAATCCTGTGGTATATTGCCTCGACCTCCTCATGCATGTGCATAAGATCGTCCACTTGCTTCTCGTTAAACCCTTTGTGATTGTTGTCTATATGCTGGAAGCTCGGACGACATATATGGAGGAGCGCCTTCGATACTTCATCGAGATAATCCACCACCTGTACGTAGTAATGCCCCGTGTCTATATAATTATCTTCGAGTCTTTTAAGCGTGGGTAATACGTCGTATTTACGTTTATGCGCCTCCTCGTACAAAGCCTCCGCCTCAGCAGCCATTTTTTTCAGGCTCTTACGATCCTCGTTGAACAATCCGAGAAGAGTCTGATTGTAAACGTTGATGATTTTTTTCATTGTATCGCGTATGTCTTCTTCGCATATCTCGATTATGCTCTTGTCGCTATTCACGACCTGCTGTTTGCGTTCCGCTTCGTTTTGTGCTTTGCGCGATTTTCTTTGGAAGGCCAGTGCGCTCTGTGTGAGCATTAACGCGCAAAGAGCGACCATTACAATGATGCCTATTTTACCTCCCCACATAAGAACGCATGCTACGATTGCCGCAACCGTGAAGGCTACCAATGCTGTCAGGAACCATCCCGATATCACGGTTAGAACCCCCGTGATCCTGTACACTGCACTCTCGCGTCCCCACGCTTTGTCCGCAAGCGACGTACCCATCGCAACCATGAACGTCACGTATGTAGTAGATAATGGAAGTTTAAGCGTAGTCGCCGTGGAGATAAGGAGAGACGCTACGGTAAGATTAACTGTCGCGCGTATAAGGTCGAACGGTGCATTGTTGCTATTGCGTTGTAGTGACGGATTGCGGAATCTCCGGGCAATGAATTTTTTCACGGTTTTAGGGGTATAGTGCTCGTAATTCCTGTTTATATTGAGCGACAGCCTCTCAATCGCCCTCGATACGGGAGTTGAACCGAACCTCTCGTCAGTGGCGTCCTGCTTGGCAAGATTTACCTCCGTGTCGCTGACTCTTCTTGCTTTTTTCGACATCCATAGCGTCGTTGCCATGATTATGCCTGCTCCGGCAAGTATTCCTACATTTGCAGCGACCGGTCTGCTCAGACTCTCCATCGTCATCAAAGGATCTCCCGTAGACCGGAATATCTCGTAAGAGTCGAAACTTGCCATGAATACCCCGATGAAGTTCACAAGATCGTTGCCTGCAAATGCGAGCGCAAGAGAGAAAGTCCCGGCTAAAACGGTGATTTTAAGAGTGTTCACTTTCAAAAAATATTGCAGTACCGCAGAAACCGCGCTCTATCCGAAGAACATGAACACAATCATTCTGAACGTATTCTCGTTGAAGTAAGCCATAAGGTCCGGCGGCATTATCGAAGAGCCTTTGAGTCCCTTAAATATGGCGAAATACGATATTACGGTAAATGCTATCCCGCACCAGAACGGACCAAAGAGCCCGAATGTCTTCTTGAAATGGAAAGTGAAGACGATTCTGGTCAGAAACATTATTATTGTACCACAGATAAATGCGATGGCAACTGATAAAAGTATACCGGAAATTATCGCCATAGCTTTGGAGGTGTTAATATAACTCGATAGATCCCCGAACGAGAGGGTATTGCTTCTGCCAATAGCTATCAGCGATACTGCGACAGCAGCCCCTAACAGTTCGAAAACGAGCGATACCGTGGTCGATGTGGGAAGTCCGATCGTGTTGAACAGGTCCAGAAGGATCACATCCGTAAGCATGACGGCAAGGAAGATCATCATAATGTCCTGAAACGTGAACATCGCAGGATTGAAGACCCCGCTTCTCGCTACCTCCATCATACCGCTGGAAAAAACCGCCCCTATTAGAATACCTATCGTAGCTACGATGAGGATGACATATCGCGGAGCGGCCTTCGAGCCTATCGCCGAATTCAGAAAGTTCGCTGCATCGTTGGATACCCCGACTACAAGATCCATGACCGCCAGTGCCATGATTACTATAACTATTATCAGATAGAAATTCTCCATAAGTTTAGATTTAGCAGCACAAAAGTAAGATCAAAAAACGATTTTTATAATAATTTAGCGTAAATCACTGATTTATTGTTTTATTAACAGGAAATTTTTATATATTTTTAAGAGACTTCCGGATTATCTCTTCGACCGATATTCCCGGTTCTTCCTTAATGATATTGCGGATTACCTTCTCCGCAGGAGCTTTGGCGAAGCCGAGCATAAGCATCGCGGAGAGAGCCTCTTCGAAGACAGGCGATTTTTTCGGATCTTCGAATGTAAGTGCAGTGCCTCCGCCGACAGCCGCAACTTTATCTTTGAGTTCCACTATTATCTTCTGTGCGGTCTTAATGCCGAGCCCCTTGACTTCTTTTAGGACTTCCGCCTTACCTGTTGCAATGATTATCCGGAGTTCTTCCGTGTTGAATGTCGATAAAATCGTTCTTGCCGTGTTTCCGCCCACGCCGGATACGCCTATCAGCATGCGGAATAAATCACGCTCCCCTCTATCTGCAAATCCGAAAAGTATCTGCGCGTCGTCCCGCACTATAAAATGAGTGAATAGTATTGTCTCCGTAAGTTCTTTGATTCTTGTAAAGGTTTGTAACGAGATATTCAGGTAATAACCTACACCTCCGCTCGTTGCTAAAACGGCATGTGCCGGAGAAATTTCCGAGATCGTTCCTTTTATGAATTCGTACATATATACTGTTTTGTCCGGTAACAAAAATAAACAATATTTTAATATATTACTATCCGGTGTTTTTTGACAATTTGATTAAAAATAAGTAAGTTTGCGATTCGATATTGCATTAAATAATTTAACGAATATAATATGAGGAAATTTATCTGCCCGGTAATAGCGCTGCTCGCTGCGGCTGCAATCATTACCGGATGTAACCAAAACGATACTAAAACCGTAACTGCGGAAGCCGCTGACGATTCGTTAAGCATACATAGGACAGTCGCGACAGCTAACATCGTATACGTAAATACCGATACTTTAGTATCCAATTACCAGCTTTATATAGAACTCTCTAACGAATTGCAGGAAAAATCTTCTAAAATAGAGGCTAATCTTACTTCACGCGGCCGTAATCTCGAAAGAGATATTATGAATTATCAGGAACAGGTTCAAAAGGGACTCATTACCAGAAGTCAGGCTCAGAGTCTCGAAGAGGATCTTAACAAAAAACAACAGGATTTTATAAATTACCGGGACCAGGCGTTGAACGAGCTTGCGGAGGAAGAGCAGGTAATGTTCAATAGGATACAGCACAATTTGACAGAATTCCTTCAGGAATTCAATGCCGACGGAAGATTCGATATGATTCTCAGCAGCGCGACAGGAGCTCCGGTACTTATGGCGAATCCCGATCTGGATGTTACGAAAGAAGTTCTGGACGGAATGAACAGAAAATATGCCGCAAGCAAGAATTAGTCTGGGGTAAAATATATGGAAACGGTCCGTTGAGGACCGTTTTTTATCTGTATATAACACGTAATTAAGAAAATACAACAAACATAAGCGTAAATTCGGCATAGAAAAGAGGGTAATATTCAGTAATTTTGCGACAATGATCCGTAGACTTATTACATTCTTGATTACTGCTGTCGTACTTGCCGGATGCGATTTGATCGATTATCATCCGTACGACGCTCGTATTCGTACCGATACAGAAATAAACAGGAAAAACATCGAAAGGATCGAGAGTGCATGTGAAGGCCGCGACACGATACGCTTCATAATGATGGGCGATTCGCAAAGATGGTACGATGAAACCGTAGATTTTGTCGATAATGTAAACCGCCGCGGAGACATCGATTTTGTGATACACGGAGGAGATATCGCAGACTTCGGAATGACTCTCGAATTCAAATGGATGCACGATATACTGTCAGGTCTCGATATTCCTTATGTCGCCGTTGTGGGGAATCATGATCTGTTGGGGAACGGGCTTGCCGTATATACGGAGATGTACGGAGATCTGAATTTTTCCTTTACTGCAGCCCGAACTAAATTCGTATGTTTGAATACGAATGCACTCGAATTCGACTATGGTGCGGACGTTCCTGATTTTACTTTTATAAAATCCGAACTGGAGGCAGACCGCGAAAGTTACGACCGCACGATTCCGGTAATGCATGCCAGGCCCAAATCGGACCAGTTCAGCGACAATGTCGCCGATTATTTTCACTATATGCTCAGGCAGTTCAACGGACTTATGTTCTGTCTCCATGCACACGACCACGGTATTAGCGCAGCGGATATATTCGATGACGGTATAATTTACTACGGCTGCGGCTGCATGAAGGATAGGACGTATCTGTTATTTGAAGTCACATCTGACGGTTATGAATATGAGGTTGTCGAATATTAAAGCGTTATCCGTTGCGGTGTTGATTCTCTGTGCCGTCCCTCTATATGCGGATGATACCGGAGGCTCTGAAAAATATCAGACCGTGTGGAACAGCCTCATACCACGCTATGCTAAAGCGCAATTTGCTGGCTCGATAGGCGTGGTCTCGTTCGGAACAGGCTGGAATTATTCCAAAGACCGCCTGGAGACCGATATTCTCTTCGGATTCCTGCCGAAATTCGCGGATACGAGAGCTAAAGTAACGTTTACCGTTAAACAGAATTACCTGCCGTGGCAGGTCAGTATCTCGGATAAGTGGTATCTCGAACCTCTTAACTGCGGACTCTTCATGAATGCGTTGATGAATAAAAACTACTGGGTATCGGAGCCGGTTAAATACCCCGCAGGCGGATATTATAGATTCTCGACAAAGGTACGGTTCCACATATTCGCCGGACAGAGATTCACGCTCCGGTTGAATAAAAACGGAATGAAATCCGTTACGGGATATTACGAGATAAGTTCCTGCGACCTCTACATTATTAGCGCTGCAACGAATAAATATCTCAAACCCAAAGACTATCTTAGTCTGTCGTTCGGTCTGAAGTTACAGATACTTTAATTATCTGTCCCGATCCATTATATATGATGTATACCTTCTCAGTGATTCTTTTATCTCCGAGTCTTCGTATGATTCCAGAATAATCCGTGCCTTGTCGATGTATTGTTCCATAATGACGGTGGCTCTGACGAGAGCTCCCGATTCCATTATCATGGAATGAATAATCTCTGCATTCGCGTCCTTATACCGTATTCCGCTAAGTAAACTTATAATTTTTTTTCTTTTTTTCTCGCCGGAATCGTTGAGAAGGATGAGCAGAGGAAGGGTTATTTTGCGTTCCCTGATGTCCTGTAATCCCGGTTTGCCGGTTTTATTCCCGGTCGAAAAATCGAGAATATCGTCCTTGATCTGGAATGCCATTCCGAGATATTCACCGAACCTTCTCATACTCTCTACCTGTTCCTCCGTTCCGGCTGCCGATCGGGCTCCGAGCGCCGCACATGAGCCGAGCAGGGAGGCCGTCTTCTTATTTATGGTCTCGAAATAGATTTTTTCGTCTGTGTCGAGTTTGGAAGCATGTTCCAGCTGGATAAGTTCCCCCTCGGAGAGCATCTCGAACGAGTCTATAATTAGGGATAAAAGATCCGCTGCTCCGTTCTTCACCGCTGCGGAGATTGCTCTCGACAAAACATAATCTCCGGTGAGCACAGCGACTTTGGATCTCCATATAGCGTTTGCGGAGAGACTGCCTCTGCGGACATAGGCATCGTCCACAATATCGTCGTGTATAAGAGACGCGGTATGGACCAGCTCGGCGAGCATCGCTCCGGAATAGGTTCTATCGTTGATTCCTCCATGCAGCGCTGCTGTCAGCATGACCAGAAGAGGACGCATCTGTTTGCCTTTTTTTTCGAATACGTAATCCAGTACCGAGGATATCGAAGGATTATCGTTATGCAGGTGGCAGGCAAGGCGCCTGTTGAATTCCTCCATCTCTTTTTCCACGGGTCTGCGTATACTGTCCAGCATTGTCTCCAATTAAAATTTTATCCGTTGTTTGTGCAATAATAATGCTTAATTTTTGTTTCTTCCTCCGAAAACCGAAATGGAGACGTACCGCTTGGGATTGGCTTTAATGTCGTCGAGCAGGAGAGACAGATTCCCAGTCGCCGAGACAAGACTGTCGTAGAGAGAGTCGTTATTTATGAGCTGCGCGATCGTGCCGCTGCCTTCGTTGAGCTTGGAGGTTATCTCGTTAAGATTATTTACGGTCGTGTTGAATTCGCTGACCAGCCCTGTCAGATCGATGCTGTTCAGGGAGTCCGTGAATTCATCCACATTCGCGAGAATATTCTCGATCCGGTATGAGTTCTCCGACAATGACCCGGTTACATAATTAAGATTCCGCGCAATCTCCGAGAGATCCTCTGCGATAAGATTGTCGATATTCTTAATCGCGTTGCCTATATTATTTAGATTATCTTCGTTGAGAGCCGTGTTCACATTGTCCAGTGTGGTATTGAGATTGTTCAGCAGAGTATATACCTTGTCTTTTATCTCTTCGATCTCCGAACTTATCATACCGATCGCGTCCTTCGCTCCGACCGACGGAATGGTATCTCCTCCGTGGAAGTATATATGCGACTGCCCGTATTCGAGGTCGAGGACGGTTCCGCTGATAATCAAAGTATTGGCCGCTACGATCCTTGAATCCACAGGGATCTTGTAGTCCGATTTGACGGTAAATTCCACGATGACTTTGTCATCCACCAAGGGGTTATATCCGACCCCGGTCACAGTCCCGATCTTAAGCCCTCTGAGCCTGATTTCAGTCGATGATTTTAGTCCGTCTGCCTTATCGAACTGGGCGTAATAAGTGTTGTTCGATACGAAGATATTGGTTCCAGTGAGATAATCTACCCCCCACACTAATAGAAAGAGCATTAATATGCCGAAAATTCCTATTTTAACTTCTTTTCTTATTTTCATTTTTAAATCTTTAATTTCGTTTCATTTCGTCGGTGATCGCCACCCTCTCACCGTTACTGAAGGCTACGATAAATGCGTCCTTAAACTTCTGCTTCGCTTGTTGTAGTAATCCGGCCGCCTCGCGATATGAAGAGGTCTCTTCCACATAATATTTATAAAGTCCGTCCACGCGCATCTCTGTAACCTTATTCCTGTATGTTCCGAATTGCGAAGAACTCGACATATTCATCTTACGTGACGACGCGGCTACCTGTATCCTGAATTTAATATCCCCGCTGACAGATGCAGGAAGCGATTCCCTGACGGTCTCTCGCTCTCTCGAATTTGCACCTGCTTCGTATGTTGCCGTGCTCCCTTTCTCCACTTTGTTTTTATATTCGGTGAATGCGTCGCACAAAGACTGCGCTAATTTTGTCTGCCCCGCATCGGAAGTCATGAACTTACGGTCGTTGGCATTGCTTATAAAACCGAGTTCGGTCAGTACGCTGGGCATGGAAGAGTTCCATAAAACGATGAGATTCCCTTGCTTAGTCCCCCTGTCGCCGTACGGAGTATTCTTCTTGAAGTGCTTCTGAATAATATCCGCGTACATAATGCTCTGCTCCTGATACACGTACTGCATAAGGGAAAATATTATGAAAGATTCCGGAGAGCCTGCCTTGTAGCCTTGATATCTCGTCTCGTAATCCTCCTCCAGAACGATAACGTCGTTCTCCCTCATAGCAACTTCGAGATTGTTCTTGGCGTATTTGTCCCCCATTACGAATGTTTCCGTGCCGGAAGCCGCCGCCGAAGCCGCCGCATTGACGTGTATCGATATGAACAGATCCGCATTTGCCTTGTTCGCTATATTTCCGCGTTCGTAAAGCGGTATTAAAACGTCCGTTTTGCGTGTGTAAATAATATTGACGTCCGGATGAGCTTTTTTTATCATATCGCCCAGCTTCAGAGCAACTTTAAGGACTATGTCCTTCTCTTTAACGCTCCCTGAAACCGCACCCGGATCGTTCCCTCCGTGCCCCGGATCGATGACTACGGTCTTGACCTGCGTGGTATAGGACTGCTGCCCGTAACCGTGGGAAACAGGTCCGAAAAACAGTATCGCGGAAATTATGAGGAAATGTAATAATAATGGTTTCATTACGTTAAAAATATTATCTTTGTCCCCGGTTTGATAAGGATTCCGTCCATAGTCGGAAAGTAATGCGCAAAGTTAAATAAAAATCGCAATTTGGCAGTAAAGTTTAGAAAATATGGCGCTTTATCCGTTATTTTAATAATGGTGTTGTTCGTACAGTGGACTGTATTTGCCGATATACGGCCGGATACGGGAGGCATTGTCGATGAGGATCTGAATAACGATGCCCCGATAACCGTTCCGGATAGTACGGAAGCTATTGTTGTCGAACCTTCCCTCCTTCTGATGCCGGACAGTATAGTCCCTTCGAGCGTACCCTTCGATACATCCTCCGCCGATTCACTGATGATCGAACAGAATAGAGGGATTATCGATCCTGCGTTAATCGATTCCCTGCGCTTGAAGTACGATCTGCCCGATTCTTTGCGTCTTAATAATATTGACAGCCTTACACTGGATTCTCTGCTATCAGGTTCTCTTATACTCGACTCCCTTACTCTGGAGAGGATCACCTCAGAATTTATGGTTGCCGATACGATAGGTCCTAAGAGCTTCCTCGACGATCCCATAACAGGTAAAACGGACTCGCTCGTGTATCGTGCGAAAGAAAAAATGATATATGCCTATGACAACGGCGAGGTGTACTATCAAGATATGACTCTTATAGCCGATTATACGGAATTCGATTTGGAAACAAAATTTATCTTTGCCTACGGAGTTCCCGATACAACAGGTGTCGCTACCCGTCCGATATTCCAGCAGAGCGGATCGGAGGATATAATCATGGACACCATAGTCTACAATCTCGACACTCATAAAGCAAAGATAAAGAACATATTCACGAGAGATGGCGACGGAATCTTACGCGGAGGTATCGTCAAACGTATGCCCGATAAAACCATTAACATTGCCGGAGGCCAGTATACCACCTGCGACCACGACCATCCCCACTTCTACTTCCAGATGACCAAAGCCAAAGTCATTCCCGGAAAGAAAATCGTAATGAATCCGACCTATTTTGTTATGGAGGATGTACCGATTTACTTCCTCGGACTTCCCTTCGGATTCGTTCCGCTCAACAATAATCAAAGTTCCGGATTTATTATGCCGACCTTCGGAGAACAGTCCCTTAAAGGATTCTTCCTGCGCGACGGAGGGTATTACTGGTGTCCTAACGACTATATGGATATGACTCTTCTCGGAGGGATATATACTCTGGGATCGTGGGAAACTTCTCTATCTTCCCGCTATATGCTGCGGTACAAGTTCCGCGGTAATCTGAATCTAAACTTCGCTAAGGAGGTATTCGGGGACAGAGGATCGCTGGACTTCGGTAATATGACCAACTTCCGCGTTCAGTGGACGCATACGCAGGATCCGAAATTCCGTCCTAACTCTACATTCGCGGCCAGTGTAAACTTCTCGACCTCAGGATATAACCAGTATTCTTCGAATAATATTAACGATTACGTGAATACCCAGACCAACTCTTCGATATCCTATTCTAAAAACTGGCCTAACAAACCGTTCTCGTTCTCCACGAACATGAGTCATTCTCAAAATAACAGGGATTCCACTATTACTATCGCATTCCCGAACTATACATTCAGTGTGTCGAGAATATATCCGTTCAAGAGGCAGAACAGGGTAGGGAAGGAGAAACTATACGAAAAAATAAACCTTACATATACAAACACCTTCACTAATAAATTCACGGTCAAGGAGAAGGACCTGTTCACCGATCAGACTTTGAAGAATATGAAGAACGGAATGAACCACTCTATTCCTATCTCAGCGACAATGAATCTGTTTAATTATATCAACGTAACTTCTCAGTTTAACTACACCGAGCGATGGTACTTCGATAAAATACACAAAGAGTGGAATCCGGACACCAATACAGTGGATATTACCGATACCATCCGTGGATTTTACAGGGTATATAACTACAACTATTCCGCCTCGATGACCACGAACGTATACGGTACATTCATGTTCGGTTCCAATTCCACAGTGCAAGCGATACGGCATGTAATGACTCCGACCGTCTCGTTTGCTTATACTCCGGACTTCGGTCAGGCAAAATTCGGTTATTGGGAACAGATACAGCAGGACTCTACGGGGCGCATGGGATATTATTCTCCATACGAAAATGGAATAAACGGAGTGCCGGGACGCAGCCGTTCGGCGACCATGAGCTTCAGTTTGAAAAATACTCTGGAGATGAAGGTGCGATACGGGAGAGATTCCACGGGAACGCGCAAAGTCAAAATTCTCGACGAATTGTCGTTCAGGGGGAATTACAACTTCCTCGCGGACTCGCTGAACCTGTCTACTATTTCCGTTGTGGTGAGATCTACTCTTATAAAAGACTTCAATATTAACCTTAACATGGTATTCGACCCCTATCAGGTCGATAAACAAACAGGACGGAGGATTAATAAATTTCTGGTGCAGAAGGGCAAACTGGCCCGGTTGCAAAGTGTCGGAACCTCGTTCTCTTACCGATTCAACGGAGGAGCCACGTCTGCACAAGGGTATAATTCTATAAATGGAGTAGACGGTTACGTTCCCGGACAGGATATTTTCGACGTTGGGGATTATGATGACGAGGAATATCAGTTCAGGGAACAGATAAATATGCAGCGGAGGCTTATGACAGGCCTATACTATGACTTCAGCGTCCCTTATAACCTGGGTGTAAATTACAGCGTCAGCTATTACAACAACGGGGTACGCAAGACCGTGACGCAGACGATGAGTTTCAATGCGAGCGTGAACCTTACGAGCAAATGGGCAATCACTTACAATGGAGGTTATGACCTTCAGGCCAAAAAGCTGACCACCGGAGTATTCTATCTTACCCGCGACCTCCACTGCTGGCAGATGAACTTCTCATGGGTTCCGATAGGATTCCTCAAGAGCTGGAGCTTCAATATAAGCGTTAAGTCCGGTGTTCTGCGCGATGTTAAATACGACAAACGAAGCAGCTACTACGATAATTATTACGATAAATAAAAGATTTGCGGTAAAAATTTTATTTAGGAGGACGTACTCTCAGTTTATTTACATCCGGATTACCCGCGACTTGTCGTTTACATTTATTGTGAATTTATATCCTCCCGTTGAAAATAATAACTTTGGTTACTTAAATCTTCAGAGTGCAGATCTCCTTTGTCCTCTCCATTCACATGGAAGTCGTAAAAACCGCTGAAGATTTTTAGTCGTGTCTTTAATTCCGAAATTCACCGGAACGAGCGGAGATCCTGCGTTCGAGCCCTCTCCGGAATCCGTTCGTTAATCCTCCACAAAACGGTATTCCGGGGTCGTAATCCTGTTAGAATGCAGTGCCAATGTCGTCTCGATCTCCTGATTTTGTATGTCTTATAATAACCGTTCGGGTATCCGTTCACCGCCCTTATGATCGGGAATTTTTTTTCACGTAATGGACAACATCACGACAAATATCTTAATTTGCATTAGCATGTGAGATCAGCCATAGTTCGGAATTTTAAATAGTTGATCAATTCATAATGTGCGATAATTCATTAACGGGATCACATAAATTTATTCATCGAAGTTATGATAGTCTCGCATGTCTCTTCGATTTGTTCATCAGTAATAATCAGCGGAGGCGCTATCCGGAACGCCGATTCGCAGAACAGGAATGTGTCCGGAGCGAGCCCTTCTTCGACAAAATCGCGGATGATCCGTTGGTTGAGCTCTTCGTCGCCGATTTCGATTGCTAAAAGAAGTCCTGTTCGTCGTATCTCTTTGATTAAAGGATGTCCGGTGAGAATATCTTCGAACATCCTTCCCTTCCTCTCTACATCCTTAACAATTCCGGAATCTATAAGATATTCGAATGCCGCAAGCCCTGCCGCACAGCACACAGGATGCCCTCCGAATGTGGTTATGTGTCCCAGTACAGGATTGGTTTTCAGGCACTCCATTATTTTATGCGACGAAATAAACGCCCCTAAAGGCATGCCGCCCCCCAATGCTTTGGCAAGAACCAGAATATCCGGTGTGACACCATATTTTATTGTCGCGAACACTTCCCCGGTACGTCCGAATCCTGTCTGAATCTCGTCGAATATCAAGAGTGTGCCCGTCTCGTCGCATTGTTTGCGCAGCGCCTTGAGGTATTCCGGAGCAGCAGCACGCACACCGCCTTCTCCCTGTATAGGTTCGATAATTACTGCCGCTGTTTTATCGGTAATATATTTTAGATCTTCAATGACGTTAAAATTTAAATGCCGTACTCCCGGAATTAATGGGCGGAACGCGTTGCGGAATTCTTCACCGCCCATGACGCTGAGTGCACCGTGTGTACTCCCGTGATAAGCGTTCTTAAACGCGATAAGTTCCGTTCTCCCCGTATAGCGTTTGGCAAGTTTAAGCGCGCCTTCGACCGCTTCGCTTCCCGAATTCACGAAATAAACCGATTCGAGCGGTTCAGGCAATACGGATGCGATCTTCTGCGCGTATCTGACCTGCGGACTCTCCACGAACTCCCCGTAAACCATCAGGTGCATATAATCGTTTACCTGCCGGCAAACCGCGTCCGTGACGTATTTATTGCCATGTCCGATGTTGCTAACCGTTACTCCGGAGATAAGATCGGTGTATCGTTTGCCGTCCGGGGCATACATATATATACCTTCCGCGCGATCGATCTCGATCAGGAGTGGATTGCCGGAAGTTTGTCCCACGTATTCGAGAAATAATTGTCTGAGTATCATAATTATTTAAAATCTCTTCATTATATTTTCACTGTCCTTGACAGAATACATCATCCATCGGAACAGCATCTCTTCCTTCGTCCCTTCGTCCAACCCCCAGCCGACCACTTCCTGTCTTACTCTTTGAGTGAGGTTATATAGCAGAATTACAGCACAGACCGATATATTGAGACTCTCTACCAATCCGTACATAGGTATCTTTATAAATTCGTCCGATTGATCCCTGAGCTCCTCTGAAATTCCCGCATGCTCCGTTCCGAAAAAAAGTGCGAATTTGCCAGCCGTAACATCGAAATTCTCCGGAGTCCGTCCGTCTATGTGCGGAGAAGTCGAGACAATGAGGTAACCGTCACTCTTCAGCTTGCAGACAAGCTCTGTCGTAGCCCCCTCTCCGCGGTATCGGTGTATGTCCACCCATTTGTCCGTCCCTCGGACAATATTTACGTTGGGAGAGAACCTGGTCAGAGTCTCCGTGGCGTGGATATGCTGAATTCCGAACGCCTCGCAGCTGCGCACGACCGCGCTCGCATTCTGTGGATGAAATATATTCTCCAAACCGACAGTTATGTATTCCGTGCGGTTGTCGAGAGTCTTCTTCAATACCTCATACCGCTCTTCGGTCATAAAAGATGAAAGGTATTCGATCTTGCGGGTTAGTTCGTTCATATTATCATCTCTTCATTGCTCTGTCCATCTCACGCTTCGCGTCCTTCTCTTTCAGGTAGTCGCGTTTGTCGTAACTCTTGCGCCCCTTGGCAAGACCTATCTGAAGCTTGGCAAGCCCACGGTCGTTGATGAACATTCTCAATCCTACGATTGTCAAACCTTTATCCTGTAAGGAACGTTCGAGTTTACGAAGCTCCTTCTTCTGGAGCAGAAGCTTGCGGTCCCGCTTGGGCTGATGATTATTGTATGAACCCCACGAATATTCTGAAATATTCATCCCGCGCACATAAAGCTCGCCTCTGTGAAAATAACAGAAACAATCGACGAGCGATGCCTTGCCCATACGAAGAGATTTTATCTCAGTGCCGGTCAATACGATTCCTGCGGTATAAGTATCGATTATCTCGTAGTCGAACGAAGCCCTGCGGTTTTTAATTACTATGTTGTTTTTATTTTCGCTCATTTTATTTTATGGTAAAACCTGACAAAGATAGTGAAAGCCGAACGGCAATCCAAGCTTGCTTGGAATTGTCCGAGGCGCATCCTATCTAAAAAGCATTTAAAGATAGTGAAAGCCGGACGCAGATTCACAATTTATTTCAAGCTATGCCGAGACGCGTTCTATCTTATTCAAAGATACGTAAAATCCGCATCGTTTATAAATCTCTCTATTATTTTCAAAAGTCGCGCCTGATTATTTGCAGATTAATATAATAACCACTACTTTTGTATTTCAGAAACTATTCTGAGAAATCGACAGTTTCAGCTAAGCCGAGGGGGTGAAATCAGGGGGGAGGAGATAAGAAAACGCATTATTTTAAGTATTCCCGTTGAAAAATGCCTCGTTGCACCGTGAAAGTGATAATCAACTTAACTGTAAATAATGTCAAAAAGCAAAAAAGCCCGTCTTATTCTGGAAGACGGTACCGAATTCGAAGGGTATAACTTCGGAGGAAGTGATCCGGTCTCGGGTGAGGTGGTATTCAACACCGCGATGACAGGGTATCCGGAGAGCCTTACCGATCCGTCTTACAAGGGTCAGATATTGGTCATCACTTATCCGTTAATCGGTAATTACGGGGTTCCCGATGTCGATAAAGAAAACAATCTTTTAAAATTTTTCGAGTCTGAAAAGATCCACGTTACAGGGTTAGTGGTTTCATACTATTCTTTTAAATACAGCCATTGGAACGCGATGAAGAGCCTCGACGAATGGCTTAAAGAGAATGACGTTCCGGGAATTTACGGAGTCGATACCCGCCAGATAACAAAAGTTATCCGCGAACGCGGGGTCATGCTCGGCAAGATAGCGGTAGAAGGGGAACCGATTCCTGATGAGTTTGTGGACCCGAATAAGAATAATCTCGTCGCAGAGGTGAGTACAAAAGAGATTCAGACCTACGGCGACGGAGATATTGAAATCGTCCTCGTGGATTGCGGAGCTAAATACAACATCATCCGTTCGCTCACCAAGCGCGGAGCGAGAGTGATTGTGGTGCCTTGGAATCATGACTTCACTCAGATGAATTACGACGGTCTGATGCTGTCCAACGGTCCGGGAAATCCGGAGATGTGCGGAGCGACAGTTGAAAATATTAAGAAGGCATTCGAAGTAGGCAGACCGATATTCGGTATCTGTATGGGCAACCAGTTGCTCTCGATCGCCGCGGGAGCGACAACATACAAACTCAAGTACGGACACCGCAGCCATAACCAGCCTGCACTGATGGTAGGAACCAACAAAGCGGTCATTACTTCCCAGAACCACGGTTATGCGGTAGATACAGCAACTCTCGACCCGGAATGGGAACCTTACTTTATAAACCTGAACGACGGTACCAGCGAGGGTATTCGTCATAAAACCAAACCGTTCTGTTCGGTACAGTTCCATCCGGAAGCTACCAGCGGACCGGTAGATACGGAATTTCTTTTCGACCAATTCATTGAAAACGTAAGAAATGCAAAATAAAATAGAAAAAGTAATACTCCTCGGTTCGGGAGCATTAAAAATAGGCGAAGCAGGCGAATTCGATTATTCCGGTTCGCAGGCGCTCAAAGCGTTGAAGGAAGAGGGAATCTACACTGTTCTTATCAATCCGAATATTGCTACGATACAGACTTCGGAGAATATCGCGGACAAAGTATACTTCCTGCCTGTTACCCCTGATTTTGTCGAAGACGTTATCAAAAAAGAGAAGCCGCAGGGAATTCTTCTCGCGTTCGGAGGGCAGACCGCCCTGAATTGCGGAGTACAGTTATATGAGAGCGGAGTTCTGGATAAATACGACGTTAAGGTTCTCGGAACCCCTGTACAGGCCATCATGGATACTGAGGACAGGGAGAAGTTCGTAAATAAGCTCGATGAGATAAACGTCAAAACCATAAAGAGCGAAGCGGTAACGACGGTCGAAGAGGCGAAGCGCGTAGCTAAGGAACTCGGTTATCCGATAATTATCCGCGCCGCGTATACTCTCGGAGGGCTCGGATCGGGATTCTGCGACAACGAAGAAGAACTCGATACCCTCGCTCATAAGGCGTTCACGTATTCTCCTCAGATATTGGTGGAGAAGTCGCTCAAAGGGTGGAAGGAGGTCGAGTACGAAGTCGTGAGGGATAAGTACGACAACTGCATCACGGTTTGTAACATGGAGAACTTCGACCCTCTCGGAATCCATACCGGAGAGAGTATCGTCGTAGCTCCTTCACAAACGCTGACCAATTCGGAATACCACAAACTCCGCGAACTCGCGATAAAGATAATCCGCCATGTAGGTATTGTAGGGGAGTGCAACGTTCAGTACGCGCTCGACCCGTACTCGGAAGATTACAGAGTTATCGAGGTTAATGCTCGTCTGTCGAGATCGTCCGCACTTGCATCTAAAGCAACCGGTTATCCCCTGGCCTTTGTTGCTGCAAAATTAGGTCTCGGATACGGACTTCACGAACTGAAAAATTCGGTCACTAAGTCCACGACAGCCTGCTTCGAGCCTGCGCTCGATTATATAGTATGTAAAATTCCGCGCTGGGATTTGGGTAAATTCAAGGGAGTATCCCGGGAACTCGGATCGAGTATGAAATCGGTAGGAGAAGTTATGGCTATCGGACGTAACTTCGAGGAGGCAGTCCAGAAGGGGCTCCGCATGATCGGACAGGGTATGCACGGCTTCGTGGCTAACAAAGAGTTCGAAGTAAACGATATTGAGGATGCGCTAAGCCATCCTACGGACAAGCGTATATTCGTTATAGCGAACGCACTTAAGAATGGGTATACGGTAGAACAGATACACAGCCTCACGAAGATCGACAAATGGTTCCTGGAGAAATTGAATAATATCATAAATCTCGAATCGGAGCTTGAGAATTATAACGATGCCGATGGTGTTCCGGTAGAACTGTTAAGAGAAGCTAAGCAGAAGGGGTTCTCCGACTTCCAGATCGCACGTACGCTCTACAATACGGAGGGTGCGGAAATAGAAGATAAAATGCTGGAAGTCCGTAGGATCCGTAAGGATAAAGGAATTCTTCCGGTAATTAAACAGATAGATACTCTCGCCGCGGAATATCCCGCTATGACGAATTATTTATATGTTACATATAACGGCACGGCACACGATATCGACTTCGAGAATGACGGCAAATCCGTAATCGTTCTCGGATCAGGCGCTTACCGCATCGGAAGCTCGGTAGAGTTCGACTGGTGCAGCGTGAACGCGAGTAACACAATCCGTAAGAATGGTCTGCGTTCAATAATGATTAACTATAATCCGGAGACCGTATCGACCGATTATGACGAATGCGACAGGCTCTACTTCGACGAACTTACTCTGGAAAGGGTTCTGGATATTACAGACCTTGAAAATCCCAAGGGAGTTATTGTATCCGTAGGAGGTCAGATACCGAACAATCTGGCGATGAGGCTGCATAACCAGCAGGTGCCGATTCTGGGAACATCCGCTGAGAATATCGACCGCGCGGAGGACAGACATAAATTCTCCTCCATGCTCGATGAGATAGGGGTGGACCAGCCAAGATGGAAGGAGTTGACGACTATCGACGATATATTCCGTTTTGTGGACGAAGTAGGCTTCCCGGTGCTGATCCGTCCTTCCTACGTTCTCTCCGGAGCAGCGATGAATGTGGTGTCGAACAAGGATGAATTGGAGCATTTTCTAAATCTTGCGACCAACGTATCAAAGCAATATCCGGTAGTTGTAACCGAGTTTGTGGAGAATGCGAAGGAGATAGAGATAGACGCTGTCGCTCAGGACGGCGAAGTCGTTGCTTATGCTATATCGGAACATGTCGAATTTGCAGGCGTCCACTCAGGAGACGCCACACTCGTCTTCCCTGCGCAAAAAATGTATGTCGAGACAATGCGCCGTATAAAAAAAATATCCCGTCAGGTCGCTAAAGGTTTGAACATATCCGGTCCGTTCAATATGCAGCTGCTCGCGAAGGATAACGATATAAAAGTTATAGAGTGTAATCTCCGCGCGTCGAGGAGTTTCCCGTTCGTGTCTAAGGTTTTGAAAGTGAATTTTATAGAGTTTGCCACGCGCGTGATGCTCGGCGAGAAGGTAGATCCGCCTCATAAATCTGCGTTCGAACTCGATTATGTAGGTATTAAGGCTCCGCAGTTCTCGTTCTCCCGTTTGCAGAAGGCGGATCCTGTACTCGGTGTCGAGATGTCTTCGACCGGAGAAGTAGGGTGTATTGGTGACGACTTCTCGGAAGCGATACTTAAATCCATGCTGTCGGTAGGTTATAAAATTCCTGAAAAGAATGTTCTGATGTCTACAGGGGATGCCCGCTCTAAAACAGAGATGCTGTCCGCCGCAAAATCATTACAGAATAAAGGATACAATATATTTGCTACACGCGGTACAGCCGAATTCCTTGAAAATAACGGAGTAAAAGCGACCGTGCTTCATTGGCCGGACGAAAATATCCACCCTAATACTCTCGATTATATCAAGGAACGGAAGATTGACCTTGTGGTAAACATCCCTAAGAACCTCTCCAAAGACGAGTTGAACAATGACTACCTTATCCGCAGGGGGGCGATCGACTTCAATATTCCGCTTCTGACCAATGCCCGCCTTGCGAGCGCGTTCATCAACGCATTCTGTAAGCTGGACCGTGAACACCTTAAAATCAAAAGCTGGAACGAATATTAGTGAACGCTAAAGTTTCAAGCTGCCGGTAAGTATTCTTGCCGGTAGCTTCTTTTTTTATATATTTGTTTTTGTAATAAAACCGACCCTGAATGAACATACTCTACGATGCAGGTATTTATTTAATGGTATTCGGCATCCGTATCGCCTCGTTGTTCAACCGCAAAGCAGCTTTGTGGATAACTGGCAGGAGGAATATTATCCGGAATTTTAAGGATTCGATCGGAGCGGATGAACGTGTGATTTGGTTTCATGCAGCCTCCCTCGGTGAATTCGAGCAGGGACGTCCGGTCATTGAGGCCGTAAAAGAGAGATATCCCTGCCATAAGATCCTGCTTACATTTTTTTCCCCTTCCGGTTACGAGGCCGCGAAAAATTATAAGGTTGCAGATTATATTTTTTACCTTCCTGCGGATACATCACGGAACGCCAGGCGATTTATCAATACGGTAAATCCTGAGACCGCAGTATTTATTAAATACGAGTTCTGGGCCAATTACCTCAAATATCTCAGGAGACACGGAACGAAAACTTATGTAATTTCAGCGACATTCCGTCCCGATTCCGCATTCTTTAAATGGTACGGAGGGCGTTACAGGAAGCTGCTGTCGTACTTCGACTGGCTGTTCGTGCAGGACGATGGCTCCGAAAGACTGTTGAAAAAAATCGGTATTAAAAATGTATCAGTATCCGGAGATACCCGCTTCGACAGGGTCGAGGAGATAAAGAGCGCGGTATTCGACATTCCGGCGATTGCCAGATTTAAAGACGGAGGGAAAATTTTTATTGCAGGAAGTACCTGGAAGGAGGATGAGGAGGTGCTGGTAAAAATTATCGATGGGAATCCGGATATGAAATTTATCATAGTTCCCCATGAGATCGGAGCCGATCATGTCTCGTGGTTATGTTCCAAAATCGACAATGCGATACTATACACCGACCTCTCAGGAGATAAGATTTTAGAAGCCGATGTGCTGATAGTCGATGTTATGGGCCTCCTGTCCAAACTCTACCGTTATGGGGATTTTGCCTATGTGGGCGGAGGGTTCGGAGCTGGGATCCATAACATTCTCGAACCTGCGGTATACGGTCTGCCGCTCGCCTTTGGTCCCAATTACAGCAAATTTAATGAAGCTAAAGACCTCCTGAGATCCGGAGGGGCCGTATGCGTAAATAACGAAGCGGAACTGGATTCGTGGCTGCGCATGTTGAAAAAAGATACTGTATTGTACGACGAAGTCTCCGGAATCTGCGAAGGTTACGTCCGTAGCAACACAGGAGCGACCAAGACCATAATGGATAAAATATAATGCCATGAAAATTGAAATTTGTATATCCCCCTGTCCCAACGATACATTTATGTTCCATGCCTTATTGAATGGTTTTATAGATACTGGCGATTTGGAATTGGACGTGAAATTTGCCGATATCGAGAAGCTGAACGAGAATATAATCGCAGGTAGCTGCGCAGTGTCTAAATTCAGTTATGCCGTCCTGCCTCTCATCTACGACAAATATCGTGTACTTGCCAGCGGAAGCGCTCTGGGAAGGGGTAACGGTCCGTTGCTGGTGGGGAGGGCGGATTTGAATAAAGAAGATATGCAAGGGCTCAAAGTTGCCGTCCCCGGAAGATATACGACTGCGAATTTGTTAATGGACAGGATGTTCCCTGAAGTAACGGATACACCGGAATATCTTTTTTCGGACATTGCCGGTGCGGTGGAGTCCGGTGAGGCCGATGCCGGAGTGTTGATTCACGAAGGGCGGTTTACTTATCATAATCACGGACTTAAGCTGATCGCCGATCTCGGTCTCGAATGGGAAGTTTATTGCGGAATGCCGCTGCCGTTAGGCGGAATAGCGGTGTTGCGCGATCTTCCGTACGAGGTTCAACAGGAGCTGTCCGTTCTTCTCAGGCAGAGTATCGGATTCGCGCTCGAAAACCCTTCGGAATCTTATGATTGGATAAAATCATACGCTCAAGAAATGGAAGACGAAGTGATAGAACAGCATATAAATTTATTTGTGAACAGATATTCCTTAAATATCGGCGACGAAGGAATTGACGCTGTTAAGAGGCTCTTAGGGCATCATATTCCGGAAAAAAAATGGGATACGCTGTTTATTTAGCATACCCCGTAATTTGTGAATTTAAAAGAATTTATCTCTCGTTGAGTTCTTTATAAGGTCTTCTCTCTGCTACGTTTTTGTATGCAGGGCGGATAATACGCTTGCTGTCGAAGTTGAGTTCTTCGATCCTGTGAGCCGTCCAGCCGGTGATCCTCGACATAGCGAAGAGCGGAATAAATACCTCTTGTGGAAGCCCTATCATGTCGTAGACGAATCCGGAATAGAGATCCACATTTGCGCACACTTTTTTATTTACATTTTTGCCTTTAAAAGTCATGAAGTTCTCGATCGCACGGTTCTCTATAAGTTCGAGAAACTCGAATTCGTCCGAACGCTTCTTCTCTCCGGCAAGCCTGCGAGCCCACTCTTTAAGCAGCAGGGCACGCGGATCGGATATGGTGTAGACCGCATGTCCGATCCCGTAGATCAATCCGGTACGGTTGTATGCCTCCTTGTTAAGTATCCTGATAAGATAATTATCGACCTCTTCGACATCCTTCCAGTTCTTTATCGCACTCTTGAGATGAAGGAACATATCCATCACCGTAAGATTCGCACCACCGTGCAGTGGCCCCTTGAGAGAGCCGATTGCCGCGGCAATCGAGGAATAAGTATCCGTTCCCGACGAGCTGGTTACTCGAACCGTGAACGTGGAGTTATTTCCCCCGCCGTGCTCCGCATGAAGTATCAGTGCGAGGTCCAGAACCCGTGCCTCGAGTTCCGTGTATTCCCCTTTGAGCATATACAGGAAGTTCTCGGCTATGGACAGATCCTCCTTCGGATGGCGTATATGTAAAGAACGTCCCTGCTGGCTGTGCCTCATTATGTTGTATGCGTACGCTATAATCGTAGGGAATTTAGCGATCAGATCGATCGACTGCCGCATAAGATTGTCGCGAGATATGTCGTCCGGGTTAGGGTCGAATGTGTACATTTCCAGAACGCTCCGCGCGAGAATATTCATGATATTCTGACCCTCCAGATCGAGTATGTTCATCTTTGTCTTCTGTTCCAGAGGCATCGAATGATTAATCAACCCTTTGAACACCCTCAGTTCGTCTGCATCCGGAAGGAATCCGCCAAGAAGAAGGAACGCTGTCTCTTCGAACCCGAACCTGTTCTCGGAATATATACCGTTCACGAGGTCTTCTACGTCTATCCCCCTGTATATCAGCTTTCCCGGAATCGCCTTCAACCCTCCTTCCGGAAGGCGTTCGTAACCGATTACGTCACCGATCTGCGTTAAACCGACGAGAACTCCCGAATGATCTTCGTTGCGCAGTCCGCGTTTAACATTATACTTTGAAAACAATTCACTGTCAATCCTGCTTGTCGTTTTGATCGACTCGGACAGTTTGTATATCATATACTCGTCTCTCATCTCTCCTGCCATACCGCTTATTCCTCCTTATTAACTTGATTTACTGCTTTGGTTATACTGACTTCTCGCTCCAGAAACATATTCTGTGAAATTGCCCCTTCACACAAGGAGCCAGTGCGCATCTGTATTTGACAAAGATACTAAAAACTAAAGATTGTCGATCACCTTATCTCTGAATTCCTTGGTTCCGAGGGTTGCCGAATTCTCCATAAACCGCGCAAGATCCTCCGTAGCGTGCCCCGATTCGTATGTTCTGCATAACGAATTCTCTATAAGTTCAGCAGCTTCGTTCCATCCTAAATGATTTAGCATCATTACTCCCGACAACAGCAGGGAGGATGGATTCACAATATTTTTACCTGCTATATCCGGAGCTGTTCCATGTGTAGCCTCAAAGATTGCATGCCCCGTGTTATAATTGATGTTGGCCCCCGGAGCTATGCCGATCCCCCCGACCATCGCCGCGAGCTGATCCGATATATAATCGCCGTTGAGGTTGAGAGTCGCTATTACCGAATACTTCTCCGGAGTGAGAAGCGTATTCTGAAGGAACGCATCTGCGATTACGTCCTTAATTATTATCTTGCCCCGGTTCACAGCCTCGCCTAATGCTTCGTCCGCGCGCTCTTTGCCTTCGGCCTTGCTTATATGTTCGTACTCCGCCATCGAGAAGGTGGTATCATAAAATTCCGTCTCCGCAAGTTCATATCCCCATCTCTTGAATCCTCCCTCTGTGAATTTCATTATATTGCCCTTGTGGACGAGCGTAATCGAGGGAAGATTGTGGCGTATGGCATATTCGATAGCCGATCTTATAAGCCTCTGGCTTCCCTCCTTCGACACTGGTTTCACCCCGAACGACGATGATTCCGGGAATCGGACTTTGTTAATTCCCATTTCATTGTGAATGAAATCAAAGAATTTTTTTGCCTCAGGGGTACCTGCGTTCCACTCGATCCCCGCGTAAATATCTTCCGTATTTTCACGGAAGATGTGCATATCCACCTTCTGGGGATCTTTGACAGGGGATACTATGCCTTTATACCATTTAACCGGACGCAGGCAGACGTACAGATCTAATTCCTGCCTTAATGCGACGTTAAGCGATCTTATACCGCCCCCAACCGGAGTCGTAAGCGGACCTTTAATCCCTATCAGATATTCGCGGAACGCCTCCAAGGTCTCCTCCGGAAGCCATGATCCGGTTAGATTGAATGCCTTCTCTCCGGCGAGAACTTCCATCCATTCAATCCTCCGCGAGCTGCCGTATACCTTCGAGACTGCCTTGTCGATTATCGTCTGTGTGGCAGGTGTTATCTCCACACCTACACCGTCGCCTTCGATAAACGGTATGGCCACTGTGTCCGGGACTGTCAATTTGCCACCGGAATATGTTGCTTTGCCCATATATTTAGTATTAACGGATTAATCGTTTATAGTAATTGTACGGTGTCCTTTGCCGTTGCTCTCGATGAATAATCTCACCGCGTTGTTCGGAAGTATGGGTTCGATCTTCTCAGGCCATTCTATCAGGCATAATGCTCCGCTCTCGATATATTCTTCATATCCGAAGTCGTACGCCTCTCCAGGTGTGTTTATGCGGTAAAAATCGAAATGATAGACCGCCTCGTCGTCCCCTGTCCTGTACTCGTTTACTATCGCGAAGGTAGGACTGTTGACCGAATCCCGGACTCCGAGACGCTTGCACATCTCTTTGATTAAAGTAGTCTTACCTACCCCCATCTCGCCGTAAAAAGCAAAAATCCCTTTGCTGCCGGTTGTCTCGAGAAGTTTATCGGCAGCAAAGGGGAGTTCGCTCAGGTCTTTTACCTGTATTTTTTCCATTCGTTTAGATCAATGCTTTGTTCAGTACATCGTCGTTGGTTCGTGCGTAATCGAATCTAATGCCTTCGAGGTAGTCTTCTTTGATGTCCTCGATGTCCTTACGGTTGTCCTCGCTAAGGATTATTTCTTTAATTCCCGCGCGTTTAGCCGCAAGGATCTTCTCCTTGATGCCCCCTACCGGAAGAACCCTTCCTCTAAGCGTCGTCTCGCCTGTCATTGCTATACTCTCTTTGACTCTGCGCCCGGTATAAGTCGACGCAAGCGACGTAAGCATCGTTATACCCGCGCTCGGTCCGTCTTTGGGAACCGCTCCTTCCGGAACGTGTATGTGTATATCGTAATCCGTGAACAATTCTTCTTTGATGCCGAGTCTCTCTGAATTGGATTTTAACCATTTAAGGGCAAGTGTAGCGGATTCCTTCATTACATCGCCGAGACTTCCCGTCATTGAGAGACTGCCTTTGCCTTTACTCAGCGAGGATTCGATATATAATATATCTCCGCCGACTTCAGTCCATGCGAGACCTGTCACGACACCGACTATGTCGTTGCCTTCGTACATCCCGTTTTTGAACCTGGGGACCCCGAGAATTTTTTCAATTTTGTCACTCTTTATCTCCGGAGAATAATCCTCGTCAAAGCCTATATTCTTAGCCCTGTGGCGGACGAGTTTTGCAAGAAGTTTGTCGAGTGTCCGGACTCCCGATTCGCGCGTATATTCCGATATTACCTTCTCGATCATCTTGTTGGACATCCGGAATTGTTTGGCATTCACCCCGTGTGCTTCCAGTTGTTTGGGTATAAGGTGCTTCTTGGCAATCTGTATCTTATCCTCCAAAATATATCCGTGAATGTTTATCATCTCCATCCTGTCCCTGAGGGCAGGCGATATGGTGGCAATGTTGTTAGCAGTAGCTATGAACATTACCTTCGACAGGTTGTACTCGATGTCGAGGTAGTTATCGTGGAACGTAGTGTTCTGTTCCGGATCGAGAACCTCCAGAAGTGCCGATGCGGAATCGCCGTGGTTGCTCGCTCCGACCTTATCTATCTCATCGAGTATAACCACAGGGTTGGAGGAACCACACCTTCTGATAGTCTGGATGATACGTCCCGGCATAGCGCCTATGTAAGTTCTTCGGTGTCCGCGTATCTCGGCTTCGTCATGCATGCCGCCGAGCGATATGCGCCCGAACTTCCGTTTTAACGCAGCCGCTACGGATTTGCCCAGCGATGTCTTACCCACTCCCGGAGGGCCGTAGAGACACAGTATAGGAGATTTGAGGTCGCCTTTAAGTTTAAGGACCGCGAGGTGTTCGAGTATCCTGTCCTTAACCTCGTCGAGTCCGAAGTGATCTGCATCGAGGCGCTTCTTCGCATGTCTGAGATCAAAATTATCTTTTGTATAGTAATCCCACGGAAGATCCAGCATCAACTGTAAATAATTGATCTGTACTGAATATTCTGCCACCGCAGGATTCATCCTCTCAAGTTTGCTTAATTCTTTGTAAAAAATATCTTCTACCTCTTTGCTCCATTTCTTCTTTTCTGCACGTTCCCGGAGTTCTTCGAAGTCCTTCTCGACCGGATCGTCGCCGAGCTCGTCCTGTATGGTGCGTATCTGCTGTTGCAGATAATACTCCTTCTGCTGCTGGTTGAGATTGCGTTTGACTTTAGTCTGTATCTCGTTCTTAAGTTGAAGAAGTTGCTGCTCCTTAACGAGAATCTCCAGCAGGTAGCGAGCACGCGCAAGCAGTCCCGGAGCTTCGAGCAATCTCTGCCTGTCCGAATCCTGAAGCTCCATATTGGAAGAGACGAAGTTCAGGAAGCCTCTGCTGCTGTCGATGTTCTTGATTGCAAACGAAGCCTCCTTTGGCATCGACGGAGATATGTTTATGATATTCAATACCACGTCTTTGATGGATTCCACCAAAGCTTCGAATTCGATATTGCCCTTTGAAGGGATACTGTCCTTAATGACCCGTACTTCTGCCCGAAGGAACGGTTTGGTCTCGATGTAATTCTCGATCTCGATCTTCTCCAGACCGTGAAGAATAATCGTGAGATTTCCGTTAGGCATCTCCAGTACTTTAAGTATACGTGCTGCCGCGCCGATTTTATATAAATCGTCCGGTCCCGGATTCTCTACGTTAGCATCCTTCTGGAGGACTGCGCCGAGTACACCTCCCTCGCTGTCAACCTCCTTGACAAGTTTCATGGAGCGTTCCCGCCCTACGGTGATAGGGGTTATGGCTCCCGGAAACAGTACGGAACTCCGGAGGGTAAGTATGGGCAGGGCTGTCGGTATATCGATAACTTCGTTATCTTCTTCATCTTCGGAAGAAATTATGGGGATTATCTGGTGTTTATTTTCCAAAAGATCGGATATATCTTTAAATTCTTCCGCTATATCTTTATGTTTTTTGCTCATTTCGTCTTTTACATTTCAAGTTTACAAAGGTATGAATTTTTTACCACTAATTTATTAATAGAATAACGGTAAGGTATTAAATTGTTCTGATTTAGTTTTGCGGAGGTAATAATATTATTATTAAAATAAGTATCTTTGCAAATCGTGTGCAAATCCGAAAAGCTGACAAAATGTCAGTTTTCACCTAAAATAGATGTTTAATATTCCGAAAATATTCAAATTATAGTTTTAATTTAATGGATAAGCTGTCAAAATACACCCCTTCGGAGATCGAATCCAAGTGGTATGCGTACTGGACCGAAAAAGGATATTTCAGTTCTACGCCAGACCAGAGAGAGCCCTATACTATCGTAATCCCGCCTCCGAATGTCACCGGAGTACTGCATATGGGACACATGTTGAATAATACCATACAGGATGTCCTCGTAAGACGCGCCCGTATGAACGGATATAACGCATGTTGGGTACCGGGAACGGATCATGCGTCTATCGCGACCGAGGCAAAGGTAGTCCAGAAATTAAAGGCTGAGGGTATCGATAAGAACGATCTCACCAGAGAAAAATTCCTCGAACATGCGTGGGAATGGAAGGAGAAGCACGGAGGGATAATCCTCGAACAGCTCAAGAAGCTCGGTGCATCCTGCGACTGGGGCCGTACAGCCTTCACAATGGATCCTTCCCTCAGCGAGAGTGTTATTAAAGTGTTCGTAGACCTCTACAATAAAGGGAAAATCTATCGCGGAGTGCGTATGGTGAACTGGGATCCTGCCGCGCAGACGGCACTCTCCGACGAAGAGGTACTGTATAAGGAGACCAACGGCAAATTATGCTATCTCAAATATAAGGTAGAAGACTCAGAAGAGTATCTTATTGTGGCGACGACGCGTCCGGAAACTATTATGGGCGACACCGCGGTCTGTGTCAACCCCAACGACGAGCGATATAAGAATATAATAGGCAAGAAGGTAATTGTACCGTTAGTAAACCGCGCTGTTCCTGTTATCGCGGACGATTATGTAGATATCGAATTCGGTACAGGAGCATTGAAGATTACTCCTGCGCACGATATAAACGACTATGTAATAGGGGATAAGTATAACCTCGAAACGATAGACGTATTCAACGACGATGGAACCCTTAACGAACATGGCGGAGCGTACGCCGGTATGGATAGGTTCGATGTGCGCAGTAAGATAGAGAAGGACCTTATAGACGCAGGTCTTATGGAGAAAGTCGAAGCGTATACCAACAAGGTGGGGTTCTCCGAGCGCACGAATGTCGCTATCGAACCGAAGCTGTCGATGCAATGGTTCCTTAGTATGGAAGAGCTTGCACAGCCTGCGCTCAAGGCCGTTATGGAGGATGTAATAAAATTGTATCCGTCTAAATTTAAGAATACTTACCGTCACTGGATGGAGAATATCAAGGATTGGTGTATCTCCCGTCAGTTGTGGTGGGGACAGCAAATTCCGGCTTATTATCTTCCTCAAGGGGGATATGTAGTTGCCGAGACGCCCGAGGAGGCTCTCGAACTCGCTAAACAGAAGACCGGGGACGGGAATCTGACAATGGAGGATCTTAAGCGCGACCCGGATGTACTGGATACGTGGTTCTCGTCGTGGCTGTGGCCGATATCGGTATTCGACGGTATCCGCAATCCCGATAACGAGGATATCAAATATTATTATCCCACCAACGATCTGGTTACAGGCCCCGATATTTTATTCTTCTGGGTTGCCAGGATGATAATCGCAGGTTATGAGTTCCGAGGGGATAAACCGTTCAACAATGTGTATTTGACAGGTATCGTCAGGAATAAACAGAGGCGCAAGATGAGCAAATCGCTGGGCAACTCTCCCGATCCTCTTGATCTTATTGCCGAGTATGGAGCTGACGGAGTACGTGTTGCAATGTTATTATGTTCCTCTGCGGGCAACGACCTTCTGTTCGATGAAGCATTGTGCGAGCAGGGAAGGAACTTCGGCAACAAGATATGGAATGCGTTCAAATTAGTGAACTCGTGGACGGTAGATAGTGCCCTCCCGCAGAGCGAGAGTAACTCCGTAGCTGTAAAATGGTTCGAATCGGTTCTTAACAGCAATATTAAGGATATCGATGCTGACTTCGCCGAGTACCGGATATCCGAAGCCCTGATGAAGATATACAAACTATTCTGGGACGAATTCTCAGGTTGGTATCTGGAGCTGGTTAAGCCCGCGTATCGACAGCCGATCGATACGGAAACCTATCGTGCAACACTGGGATTCTTCGATAAATTATTGAAACTCCTCCATCCGTTCATGCCCTTCATTACCGAAGAGTTGTGGCAGCGGCTCGATGTGGAAAAAACCGCCGAATCTATAATGATTAGCAGGATGCCCGTTGCAGGTGTTGTGGATAATATTCTTATCGAACAGTTCGAGCTTGTAAAAGAGGTTATCACTGCGATCCGCAATATAAGGAAGGAGAAAAATATTCCTAATAAGGAACAACTGGAACTGTATGTCGTGCCCGATGAAAATTATAACGGCAAATTTGACAGTGCGCTTGCCAAAATGGCAAGTTTGTCAGGGATAAACACGACTACGGAGAAGGTGGGCAATTCCGCCTCGTTTATCGTTAAAAGTACGGAGTATTTTATTCCGCTGTCGGATAACATTAACGTAGAGGAGGAACTGGGTAAACTCAAAGCAGATCTCGAATACTTCGAAGGCTTCCTCGCGTCGGTAATGAAAAAACTTGGCAACGAGCGATTCGTGAATAGTGCTCCGGAGAAGGTCGTGGCAACTGAAAATGCGAAGAAGAACGATGCGGAGGCGAAGATTAAGGCTATAAAGGAACGAATTCAGAATTTATCCGGCATATAACAGAATCTTCCAATAAATAGAGCCGTACCTTACAGGTACGGTTCTATTTATTGGAAGACATCAGGTTATTTTATCACAAGCATGCTGTCGTGACCGTTTATCCTGAGGTTCGTGAAATTAATATTCTTGGTCTGTCCCTCTACTCTTAACGGATACGCTGTCTCTGAGACACCGTCGAATACGCAGTTGCTTACGTTTATATTATAAACATTGGCCTCGTCTTCCAACGCGGTAATGAGTACCCCGTATTTGCTCTTCCCGCTGGTAATATTTTCTAAATATACATTCCTTACCGTCGGAGGGTAGGCGCGGTTGCAATCCTCTTTGGATTCGTAAACCAAGTTTATCTTCAATACTGCCTCCTTGCATTCCCCGACCTCTATGTTGCGGACGTATATATTCTCAACTATTCCTCCACGGCAGGTGTTGGTCTTGATCCTTATAACGCGGTCCAACAAAGGGCTGTCCATCTTACAATTCTCTACGAATAAATTTTTATAACCTCCGGATATCTCGCTTCCAATAACCACGCCTCCGTGTCCGTTCTTCATCATACAATTGCGAACGATTATATTCTCGCTCGGCATGTTCCAGCGTCTGCCGTCGTTGTTGCGCCCCGATTTAATCGCGATGCAGTCATCTCCGGTATCGAAGTAGCAATCCTCGATTAATACGTTCTTACATGACTCCGGATCGCATCCGTCGCCGTTCGGACCATCGTTCTCGAATGTCACTCCGCGGATTATAACATTCTCGCACATCAACGGATGGAGTACCCAGAACGGAGAACGTAGCAGAGTTACTTCCTCAACCAGGACGTTCTCGCATTTGTAAAGATTTATCAGCTGCGGGCGCATTCCGTCTTCGATCGTCAGTACCCTTTGCTCGATAGGCACATTGTCTTCGCTCCACCGCAGGAGTTTGGGACGTCCGGTACGCTGCGATATCATTCCCTCTTCCCATCCGAATTTTGCCGCTCCGCATTTGGGCCACCAATTCTCGTGCGAGGCACCTCCGTCGATAACGCCTTTGCCGGTGATTGCAACGTTAGTCTCGCCATAAGCGTATATAAGCGGTTGGGTGTTGTAACAGTCGAGTCCTTCCCAGCGAGTGAGCACCGAAGGGAAAAACTGTGGATCGGTGGTAAACAGCAGGATAGCTCCGTTCTCCAGATGGAGGTTTACGTTGCTTTTAAGTACGATTCCACCAGTATGCCATGTGCCTGCGGGGATTACGACCTTACCGCCGCCCTCCTCGGAACAGGTATTGATAGCCGTGTTAATAGCCATGTGATTGAGTTGGTCCGGATTGTTCGGAATAGCATTGAAGTCCGTTATTCTGTACTCCGCGTCACGGAAGACAGGAGCGGATATATTTTTCTCTATCTCCGGATAGATCTTATTCCATGCGTGGCTTGCGTCCTGTGCGTTAAGGCATACTGCGCATACCGACAGAATAAATAAAATGTAAATTTTTCTCATTTATAGTCTTGTTTTAGTTAGTTCCGGAACTTCTCAGCCAAACAGGCTGTCCACGAATTCGTTTTTGTCGAATACCTGCAAATGATCGATGCCTTCGCCTACACCTATATAAACAACAGGAATTTTGAATTCGTCCGAGATTCCTATCACTACTCCTCCTTTGGCGGTACCGTCGAGTTTAGTTATCGCGAGCGAAGTTACGTGTGTAGCAGCGGTGAATTGTTTTGCCTGCTCAAACGCATTCTGTCCGGTGGAACCGTCCAGAACAAGCATGACTTCATGCGGAGCGTCCGGGATTATCTTCTGCATTACGTTGCGAATCTTGGTGAGCTCGTTCATAAGCCCGACCTTATTGTGAAGCCTCCCCGCGGTATCGATCAGAACCACATCCGCATCGTTAGCTTTGGCCGACTTGAGAGTGTCGTAGGCCACCGACGCAGGGTCTGACCCCATCTGCTGTTTGACCATTGTCGCGCCAGCCCGTTGGGCCCACACCTCCAGCTGATCTATCGCCGCCGCACGGAATGTATCCGCCGCTCCTATGTAGACCCTCTTGCCTGCCTTGGTGAGCTGTGCAGCTATCTTACCTATCGTAGTGGTCTTGCCGACACCGTTCACACCCACAACCATCACGACGAACGGATTGCCGTTCTTCTTCTCGAATGCGAATCCGAGATCGCTCGTGGTTCCGGTCTCGTTCTCGGCAAGGAGGGACGATATCTCCTCCTTAAGTATGCCGTTAAGCTCGGAGGTATTCATATATTTGTCTTCCGCTACGCGCTTCTCTATGCGCTGTATTATCTTTATTGTAGTATCCACCCCCACATCTGAAGTTATAAGTACCTCTTCCAGATTGTCGAGCACCTCGTCGTCCACTTTAGACTTGCCCGCCACCGCACGCGCTATCTTCGAGAAGATACCTTCTTTGGTCTTTTCGAGCCCCTTGTCCAGGTTCTCTTTATTTTGCTTCTTTGAAAATAAACCGAATATACCCATTTTTATATAATTTCCGTAAAGTTAATGTTTTATAATAAAAAATTAATTACTCATCTTCAACTATTATTCCCTTGCTGTTCCTGCCGTCGATGTAAATATATAATGGACGGTCGAATTTAACATGCCGAATGAACCCGGTCTCTTCGACAGCATCCATGGCGTTTAGCTTGGCCACATCGTAAATTCCGTCCCCGAGGAACGGATTCAACGTCATGTATCCGACCCCGAACGACGTAAGATTCTGGAAAAAATGGGTTCCCTGACTGGGTTCCACATGGAAGTTCTCCAATCCGCTCTCGACGATTACTCTAGCCTCCGATATCTGACTCCATTTTACAGGGATACCGAGCCACGGATCGCTTGAACCCCATCTGCCAGGTCCTATGAGAATGTAATTCTCGTTCCTGTCCCTCATTTTAGTATTGAGTATGTTCAATTCCTCCGCGATAACCTGCGTATTCACGGAGTCGAAAACTTCCGGTTTGACATATATTATATCCGACACATCCTCGATAAGCCCCAATCCGAGTGCGGACTTAGCGTAAATTATCGATTTTTTTTCATCGATATCGTCCCAGTTTATCGACCCGGTGCCCGAACTCTCGACTATTGGACGTATCTGCAGAATATTAAATACGCGCTCCTGCCCGTAGGGTACGTCCATATTTATGGCGAACTCTATCTCCACAGGACTCTTCATCTCCTCCTGTCCCATCGTGAGAAGTTCCGAGAGAATCTCCGCGAGAGGGAACGAATCGTATTTGAGGATCTGCGCGAATGTTACGATTTTGCGCCCTTCCGAGAGATTGCTGTCGGATATTTGATTATACTGCATGTCGTATGTGGACGATACGTACTTCATGTTGCGGAAGTGGCCGGCCTTCCAAATCTCTATTTTTTTCAGATTGACCGCGTCGTCGATAGAGGTCTTGAATTCCTCCGGTTTGAGGCTCAGTACATACATCTCTCGCTGCGTCTCGCGGAGGGTCGATTCCGTAGATGACAATTGTAGCAGGTTCTTCGGATACCGGGGCGAGAACCGCAGAGTTATTCCTCCTTCGACGACTAACTTACCCAATCCTATGGCGATATTTGCTATTCCGTCTTCAGGCTTCTCATCGCCGATGGGGTAAAAATTAAGAGACCTTGCCACACCCGATATGGTTGGGAAGAAGTATCCTTGATCTTCCGTTCCGCAAACCTCCTGTATTACCACTGCCATCTTCTCGTCCGACAGAAGATTGGAGGTCGCGGTTATGTAGGCGCGGCTTGCAGAGAAGAACACCGAAGCGTATACGCTCTTTATCGCCTTGCCTACGAGCCTCAGCATCTGATCCTCATTCTCGGTAAGAGGGATCATATAAGTGGAATAAATCCCTGCAAACGGCTGGTAATGCGAATCTTCCAGTTTGGAGCTTGAACGTATGGCCAACGGACGCCTTGCCGTCCGTATAAATATCCGAAGGTCGTCCACTAATTTTTCCGGCAGTCGCGAACTTACGAATTCAGAGAGTAATTCGTCGTCCGAGAGATCGGAATTTATCACGTACTGCAATCCGTTCTCCGCGATGAAGTCGTCGAAGTAATCCGTTGCGACAACCACTGTGCGAGGGATCAGTATTCTTACGGTATCGTATTTATCGTATAAATTGAATCTGTGGATCATGCTGTTGATGAAGGCGAGTCCGCGTGCCTTACCCCCCAGCGATCCTTCACCCATTCGTGCGAACCAGATATATTCGTCGTATATATCTTGGTCGAACTTCGCCACAACGCCTTGTCCGGAAGCACTGCGGAAGTCCATAATCGCGCGGATTAAAGTTGTTCGAATCTCTTCCGGTGAGGAGAAGTCCTTGCAGTCGAGAGCCTCTATCTTACGTGCGATCGAAAATAAGCCGCATGCGAAGAGCCACTTTGACATGTGGTTCTGCGACGAATGGTACATGAGTACATTATCAGGAACAACTGCGAGCATATCCTGAAATTCCCTGAGATTGCTTGCTCTTCCGATCTCGCGCCCTGTGTCGGGATTCTTGAAGACGAAGTCTCCGAAGTAGAATTCCCTGTTGATATATCCGGAGAGCTCTTCGAGGAGATTCTTGGAGTATTTAACGATAAAGTCCACTCCGAGTTCCTTCGCAGTCTCGCGCATACTCTCCTGCGACGATTGCAGTAAGAACGGCATCAGCGGTTTATCTTTTTTTATCAGCTTGCACAGGTCAATCCCCGCGTCGAACTTCTCGTTCTCGCTGGGGTCCCGTTTGTCGATTACGAATCCTACGTCGGAGATAACTCCGAGAAGATTATCCTTATATCTCTCATATAGACCTACCGCATCGTTATAATTAGTCGCGAATAGTATCTTAGGGCGCGCGCGCTTGCTCAGTACCTGCTGTTGCTCGTTGAGGGCTTCGCTTAAAAATTCACTCGACTGCAGGAGTACCAATTTATATATTGCGGGCAGATAAGTGGAGTAATACCTTATGTTATCCTCTACCAGAAGAATACTCTGCACTCCGACCTCCAGAATATCACGATCCGCATTCATCCTATCCTCGATAAGTTTGATTATTGCCATTATGAGGTCTACATTGCCGTGCCAGAAGAAGATATAGTCCAATGAGGATTTGTCTTCATCCTGTATTCGTCTGCTGATCTCCTTTGAATAATTCGAGAGTAATACGGTAGGTATACCCGGATATCTCTCTTTGACCAAGCGTGTGAAGGTGAACACGTCTATTTCTCCGATGTCATACATCGTCAGGATAAAATCGAACGAGTCGTCGGTTTTTAATATCTCCATGGCTTCCTCTGCCGAAGAGACCTTCATAAACGAAGGAGGGTTGCTGAGGTTCATGTCGAGATATTCTCTGTTGATCTGGGAATCGATCCGTCCGTCTTCTTCGAGAATGAATGCGTCGTAGCTGCTGCATATCAGAAGAACCTTCCTTATGCGCTTCTGCATAAGATTGCCGTAGTTTATCGACTCGAAATCGTGGACTTTTTCAAGATATATGTGAGGCATGGCCGTTTTTTAGGATAATTTAATACAAATATCACAAAATATTCCAACTTTATCTATTTTTGTTTAAATATTGTGAATGCCGAGAGCAAGCCAGAATTGTTTGCCGGTACGCATTTTAGTATAAAAAAGATCGCAATTTAACTCGGTTGAATTACCGGGGTGCACTCTAAATTCTATAAAAATATAACTCTTATGGCAAAATATAAACTCGAAGAGGTTAAAACGGGGAAGCAGCGAAGAGAATTTCTTGCTCTCCCGAAAAAATTATACCGCGCAGACCCCAATTGGGTATGCCCGTTGGATGACGACATAGAGAAGGTTTTCGATCCCGCCCGTAACGAACTGTTCAATGGAGGTGAAGCCGTACGGTGGATCCTTAAGAACGAAAAAAACGAACTGGCCGGAAGGATCGCAGCGTTCTACAACAAAGAACTCGCAGCCTCTAACGAACAACCTATCGGAGGGTGCGGATTCTTCGAATGTATCAACGATCAGGAGGTTGCGGACATATTGTTCGACGTGGCAAAATACTGGCTCCAATCTAAAGGCATGGAGGCGATGGACGGACCGATAAACTTCGGGGACCGCAGCGACTGGTGGGGGGTTCTTGTAGAGGGATTTACTCAGCCTCTGTACTGTAATCCGTATAATTTCCCCTACTATAAGGAATTATTCGAGAATTACGGGTTCCAAAATTATTTTAATCAGTATACCTATTCGAGGCAATTGACGGTAGGGGATCTTAATCCTGCCGTGGTGGAGAAGGCGGAGCGATTATTCGATACTCCGGGATACCGGTTCGGTTACGCTAAGGATAAGGAATTGAGCGAGTATGCCGAAGACTTCCGCACCATATACAATAAGGGATGGGCAAAATTTACAGGCGTCAAACCTATCGACAGCGAACATGCACGGCAGCTGTTCCGAAAAATGAAACCGATAATTGACAGGAAGTTATTATATTTTGCTTACTATGAGGAGCAGCCGATAGGATTCTTTATAATGGTTCCGGACCTCAACCGCATTATCGGTAAATTCAACGGTAAATTCGGATGGAAGGAGAAGATAAGGTTTATGATCGACCTCAAATTCCGAAAGAAGGCGGATCGCATATTCGGAATAATCTTCGGAGTGGTGCCGGAATTTCAAGGCAAGGGTATAGAAGGGGGAATGATCCGCAAGTTCGAACAGGTTGTGGAAAATGTGGGCTATAAATCGTTAGAGCTTGCGTGGATAGGAGATTTTAATCCGGTTATGATGCGCATGGTGGAATCCTACGTGCGTGCCTCCAGGCATAAGACGCATGTGACTTACCGTTATCTGTTCGATCGTGAGAAGGAATTTACCCGCGCTCCGAAGTTAGGGCGTGAGAAGAAGAGAAAATAATAAAAGAGGCTAAAACCATAGCCTCTTTTATTATTGTTGGTATGTCGCCTGAGTTCTAATACCTCGATTTGATTACTGACCAGTCCAGTATCTTCCAGAATGCCTCCAGGTAATCCGGACGTTTGTTGCGGTAATCGATATAATAGGCGTGCTCCCAGACATCGCATGTCATCACAGGCTGATAGCCATGTTTAAGGGGATTGCCCGCATTGGATTCCTGCGATATCTTCAAACTGCCGTCGCCCTCCATGTAGAACCATACCCAGCCTGAACCGAATAGTGTGGTTCCCGCGTCCGTAAACTGCTTCCTGAAGTCATCGAACGATCCGAACGACCGGTTTATCGCTTCTGCAAGACTTCCCGATGGCTCCGTTTTGGGGTTCGCGGAGAACTGGTCGAAGAAGAATACGTGGTTCCACGCCTGCGAAGCATTATTGAATAGCTTGCCGTCGGATTTTTTTACAATATCCTCGAGGCTCATGCCTTCGTATTCCGTACCCTCGATAAGGGTGTTCATGGTGTTGAAATAGGTCTGCTCGTGTTTGCCGTGGTGGTATTCGAGGGTCTCTGCGCTCATCTTCGGTGCAAGGGCGTCTTCACTATATTTAAGTGGCGGCATTTCATGTTTCATAACAGTACGTTTTAAGATTAATATTATGTTACTGTACAGGGAATCAAATATTCTGCCAATGAATTCGATAAAACGGTTTATTTACCGTCAGTTTCCATATCTTCGAGTTTGTTGAGCATCTTCACAGTCGCTTTAATAGCCGCTACCGACTGATCCGCGTCCAGTCCGCGGGTTTTAATTTCTTCGCCGCGATAGTCCCACGATATGACTGTCTGTACGAGAGCATCGGTATGCCCCCCCGGGGGAATATCCACCGAATAACTTGTCAGCACGGGGAATTCGCGTTTTAGATGTTTGCTGTAAATTTTTTTCAACGCTCCCATGAATGCATCGTACTGTCCGAGTCCGCTGCTGCTCTCTTCGAATTGTTTGCCGTTGATCTCGATCTTCACCGCAGCCACCGGTTTGAGGTCGTGGGCGAGCGAGAGAGCGAAATTCAGAACCTTTATCCTGTCGCTCGCCAGATCGCTCTTCAAAACGTCGGATATTATATAAGGTAGATCGTCTTGTGTAACTATCTCCTTACGGTCCCCAAGTTCGATTATGCGCTGTGTTACCTTTATCATAGATTCATCGTCGAGCTCGATGCCGAGAGCCTCCAGATTTTTGCGGATATTCGCTTTGCCTGAGGTTTTGCCGAGGGCATATTCGCGCGTACGTCCGAAGCGTTCCGGAAGCAGCTCGTTATAATACAGGTTCTTCTTGCTGTCGCCGTCCGCGTGTATGCCTGCCGTCTGCGTGAAGACATTGGAACCGATAATGGGCTTATTTGCCGGAATTCGGATGCCGGAGTACGATTCTACGACACGGCTTATGTGGTTGATATTCTTCTCTTTCAATGAAGTTTTAACTCCGAGTTTGTCGTGTAGTACCGCGAGAACGCTCGATAACGGAGCATTGCCCGCGCGTTCCCCCAGACCGTTCACGGTTACGTGCACCCCCTGTACGCCGGCCTTAACTGCGAATTCTATATTCGCGACAGCCAGATCGTAATCGTTATGCGGATGGAAGTCGAAGCGCAGTTCGGGATATTTGTCCGTCATTGTTTTGCAGTAATCGTATGTCTGCTGAGGATCGAGCACTCCGAGCGTATCCGGAAGCATGAACCGTTTAACGGGTTGATCCTTAAGGGAATCGACCATGAATAGAATATAGTCCTGGGAATCCCTCATTCCGTTAGACCAATCTTCCAGATATATATTCACGTCGATGTTCATCCGTACGGCGTTGGCTATCACCTCCTTAATATCCGCAGTATGTTGCTCCGGAGTCTTGCGGAGCTGGTGCGTCACGTGGTTAAGCGAGCCCTTGCAAAGAAGATTGATAACACGGCATCCAGCATCTTTGATCCAGTTGAGCGACACTTTGCCGTCCACGAATCCGAGAACCTCTACCTTGTCGATATGGCCCCGTTTGGCAGCCCATTGCGCTACGCGCTTGACCGCTTCGAACTCTCCGTCGGAGACTCTTGTCGAAGCGATCTCTATACGGTCCACGTTTATCTCTTCCAGAAGAAGAGAAGCTATGCTGAGCTTCTCCTCTACGGCGAACGATACTCCGGAGGTCTGTTCGCCGTCGCGGAGAGTGGTATCCATTATTTCGATTTTCATTTCTTTGTTCATTAACATCCGGTGTTCCGTTTTGCACAATATAACGAATTCATTCCGAATTAAAAAATTCGGACAACGGGCAAATATCAGATCAATTCCGCGATTTTTTTAATGTCGTTTATTATCATGAGTGCGAATTTATCGGCCTCTTCCACGCTGCCGCTCTCGCTGTATATCCGGATAATGGGTTCGGTATTCGATTTTCTCAGGTGTACCCATCCGTTCGCAAAGTCTATCTTCACACCGTCGATATCGTTCACCTGCTCATTGGAGTATTTATCTTTAATTTTTGTTAGAATAGCATCCACGTCCAGTTCCGGAGTGAGTTCTATTTTGTTCTTCGATATGTGGTACTCCGGATATAACCTTCTGAGTTCGGAACATTTTAAACCCTTCTCCGCGAGCAGCGACAGGAATAACCCGACTCCTACGAGCGCGTCCCGTCCGTAATGAAGTTCCGGATAAATCACCCCCCCGTTGCCCTCTCCGCCGATAATCGCACCGTTCTCTTTCATTTTATCGACGACGTTCACTTCACCCACAGCAGCAGCGTCGTATTTATAGCCATGCGATTCGGTTACGTCTTTGAGGGCGCGCGAAGAACTCAGGTTCGACACCGTGTTGCCTCCGGTTTTAGAGAGAACATAGTCTGCGACCGCAACGAGAGTATACTCCTCACCGAACATACTTCCGTCTTCGCATACGATGGCCAGCCTGTCCACATCAGGGTCCACGACTATTCCCAAATCCGCTCCTTCACATTTAACAGTTTCCGAGATCTCTGTCAGATTCTCCGGGACAGGTTCCGGATTGTGCGCGAAGTTGCAGTCAGGGGTGCAGTTCCGTTCGATTACCTCTGCGCCCAGTCTCCGCAGCAATTCAGGTATCACGATACCCCCCACGGAATTTACGGCATCGACCGCAATCTTAAATTTACGTTCTTTGACAGCCTTGACGTCCACGAGCTTCAGGCCGAGCACTTGTTCTATATGTTCGTTGTCGTATGACGAACGTGTTATACTGCCGAGCTTATCGACCAGAGCGTAATCGAATCCCTCCTCTTCCGCAAACTTTAGTATCTGTTTGCCCTCCGCATCGTTAAGAAACTCTCCCTTCTCGTTGAGAAGTTTAAGAGCGTTCCACTGCTTAGGGTTATGGCTCGCTGTTATTATAATGCCCCCTTCCGCTTCGAATCCCGTAACAGCCACTTCGACCGTAGGGGTGGTCGCAAGTCCGATATTTATAACGTTTATTCCGTATCCGGTAAGGGTTCCTTCGATAATCGATCCGACCATCTCACCGGATAGACGCGCGTCCCGTCCGACGACTACGGTAATTTCGTTCTTCCCGGACCTCTTTATGATCCATTGAGAGTAAGCCGATGCAAATTTTACAATGTCCAAAGGGGTAAGATTATCGCCCGCCTGTCCGCCAATGGTTCCGCGTATTCCGGATATAGATTTAATCAGTGTCATATTCGTGTTGTTAAGGTTAGTAATCTGTGCAAAAATAATGTTTTATTAGTAATAAATACCTTCTATATCTTTTATGAACTTTTTATTACCTTTGTCGGAGTTATGCCGACCATATAAACATGAATTTAATTATTATGGCTAAGAAATACATTCTCGCATTCTTTATATTGTCTCTTTTACAGGTCATTACATTCGCTCAGCGGATTGAATCCAAACCGGAATATTATTACAGATCCGGACTCGAATTGTACCGCGCTCAGCAGTATATCACCGCACAGGAGCAGTTCCGTCTGGCGTCGCACATACTGGAACTCGGAGACAGCTTCCTGCGGGAAGATATCGAGTACTACCTCGCTGCATGCGAAGCCGAGCTCGGAGGGGAGAATGCGGAGATAATGCTTGTGGATTTTCTGAATAAATATCCGAATACGAGGTACGGCAACGACATTCGCTTCACACTCGGCAATCTCTATCAGTCGAGGCAGGACTTCGTGAGGGCAAGGGAGCAGTACAGCCTGATAAATAGTAATATATTGTCCAGTGCGGAGAGGATGCAGCTCTTCTTCAACGAGGGTTATGCTGCGTTCACCGGAGGGGATTATGCGGATGCCTCGCTGAACTTCAGGCGTGTCGCAGGGCATGACCGGGTTCTCGGACCGTCGGCGACTTATTATCTTGCCTACATAGATTATTCTCAGGATAATCTCGACGAGGCGGAGAGAGGATTCCGTTCTTTGTACTCCGACAGAAGCTACGGGCCGGTGGTGCCGTTCTACCTTCTTCATATAGACTTTAAGAGGGGCGATTACCCGAAGGTTGCCGGAGAGGTGGATGGAATATTATCGCAGTCCGCAGGCGACAGGCGCGGTGAGATGCTGAAAATCGCCGCGGAGGCTAATTACCATTTAGGGAATTATGAGAAGACACTCGCTTATATGGACGCTTATTCGTCCGAAGGATTCCCGATGAACAGAGAGGAATTATATATGGCAGGGTACAGCGCGTACATGATAGGGGACTTCGAGACTGCCGTGGATTATCTCGGCAAAGTTGCCGTCGGAGACGACCTTCTCGCCCAGAATGCGAGCTTCCATATTGGTAATGCGAGCCTCCGGAGCGGAAACAAACAGCGTGCGCAGCAGGCATTCGCGCTCGCGATGAGGATAGACGGAGATAAAACCGTCAAGCAGGAGGCTATGTTCAACTTCGCGAAGCTCCAGTATGAACTCGGCAATGGAATGTTTAACGAGATTATAACCACAATAAATAATTACCTTAGCGAATTCCCCGATTCTCCGAATGCGGACGAGGCCCGCAGCTACCTTACTGCTGCCTACGCGAATTCGAACAACTACAAGGAGGCTTACGACGCGATTTCTCAGATCAGTAATCCTAACAACGACGAGAAGGCTGCCCTTCAGAGAATTGCGTATTTCCGCGGATTAGAATATTTTACCGACGGGGATTATCTTAATGCGCAGAGAATGTTCGACGTCGCCAACGAGAACAGGTTCATGCCCAAGTACACCGCACTTACAAAATTCTGGCTTGCGGAAACGTACTATCGTCAGGGGCTGTACGCGCGAGCGATACTTCTCTATCAGGATTATATAGTCCTCTCGCCGAAGGACGAGGCGGAGAATATTATGGCGAACTATAATCTCGGTTATTCTTATTTCAACCTTAAAAATTACCGGGACGCGTTACTTTGGTTCGAACGATTTATCGATGCATATCCCGGAACCACAGGGATTAAAGCCGATGCCTATAACCGTATAGGGGACATCTACTTCCTAAACAGGGATTATACACAGGCGACACAGTATTACGACCGGTCTATCGCCCTCGGAACTCAGGAACAATATTATGCCGAATATCAGAAGGCCCTTGCATTAGGTTTGACCTCCGGAGCACAGGCTAAGATCGAAGCTCTTAAGGAAATATCCCAGGCCGGATTAGGGGACTATGTGGACATGGCCCTGTATGAACTCGGTTCGACGTATACAAAACAGGATATGTTCAGCGAAGCGATCCAGACTTTGAACCGTTTTGTGGAGAGATATCCGAGATCGCCATACTATCCGGATGCGCTGCTCGAATTAGGGCTGGCTTATTACAACGCAGGGAGAAGTTCCGAGGCGCTCGCCTCATATAAAAAAATAGCTGCCGAGTATCCTTCGTCGTCGCAGGCCAAGGATGCGTTGCTCGCGATAAGGAATATTTACGTCGAAAACAACGATTTGAACGGATACTTCGACTACGCTAACAATAACAATATAGAGACGAATGTAAGCGTGGTTGAGCGCGACTCGCTGACGTTTACCGTTGCGGAAAGGATTTATCTTCAGGGAGACAGCAAACGCGCATACCCTCTATTCGAGAAGTATCTGGAGCAGTATCCGCGCGGAAATTACGTTCCTAACGCGACCTACTATATCTCCGAAACTGCATTTAACGACGGAGATGCGGATCTCGCTCTTCGGGGATTCGAGAGCATTATAAATATGCCGGTAAATACATTTACGATTAATTCCGTTGAGAATGCGGCAAAAATATATTACCAGAAGGAGAATTATGAAAAATCTGCGGACTTATACAGAAGGCTCGTGGAGACAGCCTCAAACAGAACTGTAATAATCGACGGCCTTGCAGGGTACCTTCGTTCTGTCGATAAACTCGGTAATCCGGATGCTTCGGCAGAGGCTGCGGACTTCGTTCTGGGATCGGTATTCGTTAATCCGGATCTGAGAACAGAAGCTAACTTCGTTAAAGGCAAGGCTTACTACAACAAAGGAGATAATACCGATGCGCTACCGCTTCTGAAGGATGCAGGAGCTAATCCGGAGACCCGCAACGGTGCGGAAGCACAGTATCTGGTGATCGAAATTCTTTACAGCGGCGGACATCTTGAAGAGGCGGAGAATGAAATATTCAAACTCTCCGAACGCGGAACCTCCCACCAATTCTGGATGGCGAAGGCATTCCTTGTGCTCGGGGACATTTATGTAGACAAAGGAGACGCCTTCCAGGCCAAAGCGACTTATCAGAGTATAATAGACGGTTATACCAACCGCGGCGACGGAATCATCGCGGAAGCGGAGTCAAAACTGAAACAATTGAATGAAAACGATAATAATGAATAGGCGATTGACAATATCGACGCTTCTCGTTGCAGTAACGGTAATACCGCTTGCAGCGCAGAACGATCTGAACAAAGAGGTTACCGTTACAAGGGCTTACGAGCCGTCGGTAAGCGAATCGTTTAAAATGGGATTGACACCGGATATGGTCGATACTACCAAAATGGTTCCGGAATTTAATTACGAGGTAACGCCTTATCCTCTGGATTACGGATTTGCGGTATCTCCTATAAATCCGGTAAACTTCAATACTGTGGACAGTAGAGTATATCTTCCTTTTTACGTGAAGTTAGGAGCCGGAGGACCGTTGCAGAGTATTCTCGAGGCGAGCTACGGTTCGCATATCAGCAAGACCGCTACCGTCGGAGCCATACTCAAACATTACGGACAATATTCCCGGATCAGGAACGACGCGGACGTTAAATCGGACGCACAGGCTACGTTCAATTCCCTGTCGCTGTTCGCGGATAAACGATTCGGAAGCGACCTCGTACTATCCGGCAAAATCGATTACGGATTCGATAACGTAACCAGATACGGATACTATAATTACGAGAATCCGATCCCGGTGTCGTTCGATACTTCCCGCAAGGGATTGGCACAACACTTCCATGATATAGGAGGAGGATTTACCGTAGGCAATACATTTGCCGACTTGTCGAAATTTAATTTCCGGATAGGTGCGGGGATAAATTATTTTGCAGATAAATTCAAGTATGACGAGTTCGAGTGGAATGCCGGCGTTAAACTCTCTGTTGCCGCAGGATACCATTCACATATAAATATAGATGCCGGTTACAGCTCTGTACAGGGGGAAAATAAACTCGACGCCTATTCGGACGATATTTTTACCGCAGGAGCAGGATATGGGTTCGATAACGGAGTATTGAGGTTCGACATCGGTGCGGCATACGGATATTACCATACGGAGGGGAACAGCAAGGAGAATAAATTTCTGCCGAAGGTCAGTATCGAATTAGATTTGTTCGAGGGGAACCTTACACCTTACGTATTCGTGGACGGAACGGCGGAACGACACGATTACCGTAATCTCTCGAAGGCAAATCCTTACGTCATAAACGGACTGTCTCTGCCTACTGCCGTGGAATATACCGGACGAGTGGGTGCCAAAGGCCTTCTCTTCGGAGCGTTGAGGTACGATATCTCAGGTGGGTATAGTATAAACGACGATTTTCATTTTTTTGTAAATTATTACGATCTGTATCATTACGGCAACGTGTTCTCTGCCCTTACCGATAAAGCGAAGATATGGGACGGCAAAATATCGCTGGATGCGGACATTTACCGCAGCTTCGGAGTATACGCTTCCGCGCGTTTTTACAGTTACGACCTCGATAATTTCAACGATGCAGGGGATGTTCCGGATTGGGAACTGAATTTCGGATTTAAGTATAAATTCCGTAATACATTCTTCTTCGATCTCGGTATCGACTTGTTCGGTGAGAGGATATTCTACGAATACCAGTACAATAACATGCTGAATGCAGTTAAGAGCGACGACTATATCGACCTATACGTTAATATGGATTACTATATCAACAGGCAGTTCGGAGTATTCGTGGCCGGAAAGAATCTGCTGAACAGAAAATTATACCGTTACAATCATTATCCGCTGCTTGGTATAAATATAATGGGCGGTGTAAAATATTCATTCTAAATTACGTAAAAATGAGATATTTCACTAATGTAAACGATATAGGCGATCTTAATGTCGCATTGCAGGAAGCCTTCGAGATTAAGAGGGACAGATACCGGTTCGATACGCTCGGTAAGAACAAGACCCTTATGATGGTCTTCTTCAATTCCAGTCTCAGAACCCGTCTGAGCACCCAGAAGGCCGCTATGAATCTTGGAATGAACGTTATCGTTCTCGATGTGAATCAAGGCGCGTGGAAGCTTGAAACAGAACGCGGTGTAATAATGGACGGAGAGAAACCGGAACATCTTCTGGAAGCGATTCCGGTTATGGGGGTATATTGCGATATCATAGGGGTTCGTTCGTTTGCAGGATTGGAGGACAGGGAGTACGATTATAACGAGACGGTGATAAACCAGTTCATTAAATATTCTGGCAGACCGGTCTTCAGCATGGAAGCCGCTACACGGCATCCGTTACAGAGCTATGCCGACCTGATTACCATAGAAGAGTATAAAACTACGGAACGGCCTAAGGTTGTTCTTACATGGGCTCCGCACCCTAAGGCGCTGCCTCAGGCTGTACCGAATTCCTTCGCGGAATGGATGAACGCTGCGGATTACGATTTTGTGATTACGCACCCCGAAGGATACGAGCTCGATCCGCAGTTCGTGGGTAAGGCACGTGTCGAATACGACCAGCGCAAGGCCTTCGAAGGGGCGGATTTTATCTATGCAAAGAACTGGTCCGCTTACTCCGGGGACAATTACGGCAAGGTCCTTAGCAAAGATATGGATTGGACCGTCGATTCGGAAAAAATGGCACTGACTAATCAGGCATATTTTATGCACTGTCTTCCCGTTAGAAGGAATATGATAGTCTCCGATGACGTTATCGAGAGCGATCGTTCGATTGTTATACCGGAGGCCGCTAACAGAGAGATATCCGCGCAGGCTGTCATAAAAAAGATGTTATTGTCTCTTTAGACAGTGTTCGTTTATGATTTATGAGGTTCTACCTTAAACTATTCTGGTCGTTTTTTTAAATAGGCTGTTTTACATTTGGGGGCGGTTATGCGATGGTACCTCTTATACAGAGGGAGATAATCGATAACCGTAAATGGATATCCGCGGACGAATTCCTCGATTTGCTTGCGCTTGCGCAGTCTTCCCCCGGGCCGATCGCCATAAATACTTCAGTATTCGTGGGTTACAAAATGCGTGGAATCTTGGGTTCCATCGTTTGTATAGTTGGAACAATTCTCGCTTCCTTCGTTATTATCCTGCTTATCGCTATGTTTTTCTCCGACTTCACCAAATATCCGCTGGTGGAGAGTGCGTTTAAGGGGATGCGTCCTGTCGTGGTTGCGCTGATTGCCGCTCCGGTTTACGGAATGGCTAAGGGCATGGGATGGATAAAGATAACACTTGCCGCTGCGGTAGCGGTTATTGTCGGATTTTTAGGGGTCTCACCAGTTTATTTTCTTATCGCAGGTGTGGTAGGGGGGATTATTTGGGGCCTATCTAACAAGGGGAGGGTTAAGGAATGATATATCTACAATTATTCTGGTCGTTCCTTAAGGTGGGTGTATTTGGATTCGGAGGCGGATATGCCATGCTGTCGCTTATACAGAATGAGGTGGTAGAGAACCGCAACTGGATATCCGCGCAGGAATTTACCGATATTGTCGCTATATCTCAAATGACTCCCGGCCCCGTAGCGATAAACAGCGCGACATACATAGGTTATAACGTCTCCGGAAGCGCGCTCGGTTCAGCGCTTGCAACTTTGGCCGTGTGCCTTCCGCCGTTGGTTATCATGATAACTATAACTAAATTTTACCTCGCATTCCAGAACAATAAATATGTGGGATGGGTTATGGACGGACTTAAGCCGATGCTAATAGGTATGATCGGTGTAGCGGCCTTCATGCTTATGACCCCTTCAAACTTCCCGGACGTGTTCAGCGTTATTTTGTTTATTGCAGCTCTGGCCGTATCTCTTCTGAAAGTCAATCCGATACTAATAATCATAGGCGGTGCCGTTATCGGTCTGATTTTTTTGTAGTTTCTAAAATTAGTTTTACCTTTGCGCTTCCTACGAGATAGGAAAATAGGTTAAATTTAAAATCAAAAAGAAAATGCCTGTAAAAATCAGATTGGCACGACACGGTAAAAAAGGCTATGCCTTCTACCACATTGTCGTTGCAGACAGTAGAGCGCCACGCGATGGTAAATTTATTGAGAAAATCGGAACTTACAACCCGAACACAAATCCCGCTACGATCGACCTTCAGTTTGAAAAAGCTTTGAGTTGGTTGCAGAACGGTGCACAGCCCACGGACACTTGTAGAGCTATCCTCTCTTACAAAGGGGTTCTTTATAAAAAACACCTTTTAGGCGGTGTGAAAAAAGGAGCATTCTCTGCCGAAGAGGCGGATGACAGATTCAACAAATGGATGCTTGCTAAAGACGGTATTATTTCCACAAAGGTAAATAAACTTGCCGACGCCGACGCAGCTGAAAAAGCCGCGCGTCTTGCTGCTGAAGCTAAAGTCAAGGAAGAGAGAGAAAAAGCTATCGCTGCGAAAAAAGCTGCTGAAGAGGCTGCTGCCGCTCCACAGGAGGAAGAGGCTGTCAAAGAAGCTCCTGCTGAAGGCGGGGAATCCGCAGAACAAACTCCTGAAGAACCCGAAGCTCCAGCAGAAGCTTAGTCTATGGAGGAGTATAATGAGCCGGAACAAATCTCTGTCGGCCGTGTAAATAAATTATTCGGTACGAATGGAGAGGTGATGGTGACATTATACGATGGATTTGATCCTGAAAATAATAGTGGGCCGGTATTCGTCGAAGTAGACGGATTACCGACCCCCTTTTTTTACACACTGATTTCCCGTAGGGGAAGAAATAAAGCGGTTGTGTCGTTTGACGATCTGGATACGGAGGCGCGTGTGTCCGTGCTTATAGGTAAGGAATTTTACATTCTTGCAGAACCTGATACAGATGATGTTGAGGGTTCGGAAGAGGACAGCGAATTATATCTTGCAGACCTCGAAGGATTCGGAATTATTCTCGACTATGAGGGTCGGGAAGTTGCAGGAACAATTACTGAATATATAGACAGCGAATTGAATCCGTTATTCAATATTGAGATCGATAACATAGAATATCTTATACCTGCCGCCGACGATCTTATCACCTCTATCGATACGGATAAGGAAGAGTTGAGAATGTCGATTCCCGACGGACTTCTCGATCTCTGATTGTTAATAACTCCCGTTTATTAACAAATCCTGTTAATAACTTTAAGTCAATATCCATAATGTTTTATTCCGGAGATTTAATAAAATTTTTCGGTACTATTCTTATCTCTTACGGAGTATTGTCGATAACTTTTTCAATTCATGTCAACGAATTGTTAAAAATTCAGATGAGTTATTAACAATCGTTACTGAAAATTTCTACTGTGGTAGAGCGGGTGTTGAAAATTTTATTTAAAATTGATAGACAGCGTGTTGAGAGCCCGGTATAGTTGCCTTTAATAAACACTGTTTGTTGAAACAAATACAAATTTCGAAATTCTTTGTTAATAACATGGGTTTCAGTATTTAGTTTTATCGCTCTTCGCATCCCACATTTTGAATATTTTTAATGCTTCTTTGCCAAGCAGCCGTTCGGATTTTAATTTTCGTCCTTCCGGCGAGAGGGCTATTTCATCATAAATAAACGAGTCGTCAAATCCGATATTTTTTGCATCCGTCTTTGTGTTGGCGTAGTACATTTTACCGATCTTCGCCCAGTATATAGCCCCGAGGCACATGGGGCATGGTTCGCAGGAGGTATATATCTCGCATCCGCTGAGGTCGAACGTTCCGAGCACTTGTCCTGCCTTGCGGATCGCTGATACCTCCGCATGTGCCGTAGGGTCGTAGTCGAGGGTTACGGTATTATTTGCAGAAGCGATTATTTTACCGTCTTTGACTATAACCGCACCGAAGGGGCCTCCGCCGTTATTGACACTCTCTTCCGATAATTTTATCGCTAATTCCATGAAATCTGTTTTGTCCATAATATCAATTTATGTGTAATGAAATACGTATGGCACGTCCGAATTTAATAATCCGCCAGAGAAAATTCATTATATAAATATAACAAAAAACGGGGCAAACCGCCCCGTTCATTGATAAATATTCGATTTACAGCGTAACGCCCGTTTTAAATATGGCAATCTCCCTGTAATTGTGTTTCTCATTGTTCACCTCTTCACCGCTTGCCACGCGAATAATATATTCGATAAACTGCTCGCATGTCTCCTCAATCGTTTTGTCCTCCACGATAACTCCCGCGTTAAAATCGATCCAGTGCGGTTTATTTTTATAAAGATTCGAGTTTGTCGAAATCTTCATCGTTGGAACAAACGTTCCGAACGGAGTCCCGCGTCCTGTTGTAAATAGAACTATCTGACAGCCCGAAGACGCAAGCGCTGTCGCTGCTACGAGGTCGTTCCCCGGAGAACTGAGAAGGCTGAGCCCTTTGGTTTTAATCCTGTCGCCATACATTAACACGTCCTGTACGGTGGCCTTGCCGCACTTCTGCGTACATCCCAGAGACTTCTCTTCGAGCGTGGAGATACCTCCGGCCTTATTGCCCGGCGATGGGTTCTCATAGACAGGCTGGTTGTTCTTCGTGAAATAGTTCTTGAAATCGTTTATAAGATGGACGGTCTTATCGAACGTCTCTCTGTCCTTACACCTGTTCATAAGTATTGTTTCAGCGCCGAACATCTCAGGAACTTCGGTAAGAATGGAAGTTCCGCCGTTAGCTATAAGGAAGTCGGAAAATACCCCTAACAGAGGATTTGCCGTGATTCCTGAGAATCCGTCCGAACCTCCGCATTTAAGCCCTACCTTCAGTTCCGATATAGGGACATCTGTGCGGACGTCTTTGGAAGCGACGTCGTAAATCTCGCGGAGAAGTTTCATGCCCTCTTCGTACTCGTTGCCGACCTGTTGGGTTATCATAAATTTCACGCGCGATTCATCCACTTCGCCAACGAATTCGCGGAATGTATCTAATTGGTTATTCTCGCATCCGAGTCCTACTACAAGTACACCGCCCGCATTTGGATGGAGAACCATGTCGCGAAGTACCTTGCGTGTATTCTCGTGGTCGTCTCCTAATTGAGAGCATCCGTAATTGTGCGGATAAGCCACGATAGCATCTACTCCTTCGCCTCCTGTCTCATTCCTGAGCGCTGAAGCGAGTTCGTTTACGATGCCGTTCACACATCCCACGGTAGGAATGATCCATATTTCGTTGCGGATCCCTACATCGCCGTTCGAACGTTTATAACCTTTGAACGTTAATCCGGTTTTGTTGGACGATACGTTCTCTAACTGTGGATCGTAAGTGTAATCGAGTATTCCCTCGAGATTCGTTTTAATGTTCTTTTCATTCACGAGTCCCCCCTTTGAGAGGGCGCCGAGCGCATGTCCGATAGGATAACCGTATTTTATTACGTTTTCATTTTCATCCAGATCCTTCAGTGCGAATTTATGCCCCGCGGGGATATTTTCGATAAGAACGATTTCGTCCGAATCTATATTTATTTTTTCTCCTTTGGATAGTGTGTCGATTGCAACGGCAACGTTATCGGCAGGATTGATTTTTAAAAACCTTGTCTTCATTCGTCGTAAATTACAAAATTGAATTCACTGTCTCAAGCATCCCTTTATCCTGGATAGAGTCGAGGTATCCGGTGAGTTTTTGTGTAAGACCTGCTACGTTGTTAAGGTCTTCACCCCAAATAAATTCCGCTCCGAGAACACCCTTCGCGATTTCAGCCGTGTTGCCCGTAGCCCAGAGTTTATTAAGTAGGTCGATTATAGCTGCGTCGTCGTTCGGAACGATAGTATCCTCGCCTCTCTTGCCGCCCTTGTAGTAGGTTACTATACCTGCGAGTCCGAGTACGAGCCCTGAAGGGAGTTCTCCCTTACGTTCAAGGTAAATCTTAAGTCCCGGAAGGTCGCGTGTTTTATATTTAGGGAACGAGTTGAGCATGATGCTTGTAACGAAGTGCTTCACGAACGGATTGCGGAAACGGTCGAGAACGTCGTTAGCGAATTTTTCCAGTTCTTCCTTTGGAAGGTCGAGGGTCTGGAGAAGTTCGTCGAACATCACTTTGTTCACGAATTTACCGGTAACGTCGTCTTCTACTATCTCTTTAACGGTATTCAGTCCGGAGAGATAGCCAACAGGAGATAGAACCGTGTGTGGTCCGTTGAGAAGTGTTACCTTCCTGTCGTGGTAAGGCTTCTCGCTCGGAACGAAGAGAACGTTGAGGCCCGCTTTGTCCGCAGGGAACTCTTTGGCAACCGATTCCGGAGCCTCGATAACCCATAAATGGAATATCTCCCCTTTGACTACGAGTTTATCGTTATAACCGATCCTCGCGTGTATCTCTTCGATGGTGTCTTTAGGATACCCCGGAACAATACGGTCCACAAGCGTACTGTAAACCCCGCAAGCCGATTCGAACCAATTTTTGAAATCTTCGTCGAGATTCCATAGTTCGATATACTGTTCGATACATTTTTTCAGTTCCGTTCCGTTATGGAATATTAGTTCACAGGGAAGGATAATGAAGCCTTTGTCCTGCGCTCCGTTAAATGTCTTGAACCTATGATAAAGTAACTGGGTTAATTTGCCCGGATAGGACTTCGCAGGCTTGTCGTCCAATTTGCATGACGGATCGAATGCGATTCCGGCCTCCGTTGTGTTCGAGATAACGAAGCGTATATCGGGATTCTCCGCGAGTTTAAGATATTCGTCGAACTGAGTATAGGGATTAAGCCCTCTGCTTATAACGTCGATTAATTGAATGCTGTCCACTTCCCTGCCGTTATCGAGACCCTGAAGGTTAAGGTGGTATAAACCGTCCTGTGCGTTAAGCATGTCCACCATACCGTTCTCGATAGGCTGTATTACCACTACGCTTCCGTTAAAATCCGCCTTCTCGTTCATATTGTAGATGATCCAGTCCACGAATGCGCGCAGGAAGTTTCCTTCGCCAAACTGTATTACCTTCTCCGGATAGATTTTGTTAGGTGCTGTTTTTCTGTTCAGTTCTTTCATTTTTATCTGTTTTTATTCGGTTTTCTGTGTCTGAAGTGCATTAAACATACAAAGTTTGGAAAAAATAGCGATAATATCAAGCCGGATACGGTAAATATTTAAAAAAGATTAAAGACCGGATTAAAAATATTTTTTATGGTTTTTTTTGATTAGATTTGTATCTGCGCGTTATGCGCACTGTTTTGATTTTATTTAAATCATCATAAAATTTATCAACGATGAAACAATTTATGGACGAGAACTTCATGCTCGACAGCGAGGAAGCACAGGTTCTCTATCATCAGCACGCGGCAAAGATGCCGATAATCGATTACCACTGCCACCTTATCCCGAAGATGATAGCGGATAACTATCAATTCAGAGATCTTACTGAAATATGGCTCGGAGGCGACCACTATAAATGGCGTGCGATGCGCGGTAACGGTATCGACGAGGGATATATCACCGGAAACAAACCGGATTACGAAAAATTCGAGAAGTGGGCTGAGACCGTTCCGTATACAATGAGAAATCCATTGTACCACTGGGTTCATCTCGAACTTCGGAAGATATTCGGTATCGACAAAATTCTCAAGCCGGAAACAGCAAGAGAGATATACGACGAGTGTACCGCTAAGCTCCAGACCGAAGAGTTCCGCGCACAGAACATTATGAAAAAATGTAAAGTCGAGGTTGTTTGTACTACGGACGATCCCGCGGATACTCTCGAGTACCACCAGCAGATTAAAGACAATCCGTTCGGGGTCCAAGTTCTTCCTACGTGGAGGCCTGATAAGGCTATGGCAATCGAAAATGCTAAAGCATACAACGAGTACCTTGCAGGTCTCGAGAAGGCTGCTAACGTAAGCATAACATCATTCAGCGATCTTATGAAGGCGCTGAGGGTTCGTCAGGACTTCTTCGAGTCGCTCGGATGTAAACTATCCGACCATGGTTTGGAGACATTCTATGCTGAAGACTACACTCAGGCTGAGATCGAAGCTATATTCGATAAGGTACGAAGCGGTAAGGAGGCGACACAGGAAGAATTGATGAAATTCCGTTCAGCTATGCTGTTCGAATTTGCAGTGATGGACTTCGAGAAGGACTGGACTCAGCAGTTCCACGTAGGAGCTATCCGCAACTGCAACACTAAGATGTTCGAAAAGTTAGGACCGGACACAGGCTATGATGCTATTCATGATGTTAAAATGGCTGCAGCAGGGCATAAGCTGCTCAATAAACTGGCCTACAACAACACTCTTACTAAAACAATCCTTTATAACCTGAATCCGGGCGACAACGAGGTCCTTACTACGATGGCATACACATTCAACGACGGTACGGTCGCAGGTAAAATGCAGTTCGGTTCGGGATGGTGGTTCCTCGATCAGGAGGTCGGAATGGTGAACCAGATGAACTCTTTGTCTGTTCTCGGTCTTCTCAGCAGATTCGTGGGTATGCTTACCGATTCGCGCAGCTTCCTGTCTTATCCGCGCCACGAATATTTCCGCCGTATTCTTTGTAACCTCATCGGTGAAGATATTAAGAAGGGTAAACTTCCGCGCAGCGAGATGGCGTTTATCGGACAGATGGTAGAGGATATATCCTACAATAACGCAAAGAATTTCTTTAAATTCTAATAATCGGTTATTGAATAATGATCGGGGATCATGTGAATGGTCTCCGATTTTTAATATAAGAGAAAATGAAATATCTGTTAAAATTTTTTGTTCTGGGAATATTATCCCTCCTCCTCACGTCTTCATGCAAACAAGACGACGGATATGGATTATTTATTATGGACGGAGACCGAATATTGTTTCAGGGAGATTCTATTACAGACGGGAATTGGGGTAAAAATAACAGCGCGGAACGGGGAACCGATCCGAATCATATCTTCGGACATGGATATATGTTTATTTGTGCCGCAGTTTATACCGCAGAATATCCGGAGAAGAAATATGATTTTTACAACAGAGGAAACAGCGGAGATAAAATCTACGATCTCGCCGCCAGATGGAAGACCGATGCGTTGGACATCGATCCGGATCTTATTTCGATACTCATAGGGATAAACGATGTTTACCAATATCTTCAACAAGACGGTAGTTCTGCGGACAATTTCGATTATCGTGATTGGGAAGATACTTACCGTTTATTGCTCGACCAAGCGCGCGCGAAGAATCCCGATGTTAAGTTTGTATTCGGAGCACCGTTCGTCGCAGAGGTGGGAACCATGACTGCATTGTGGAGCGCGCGGGAAGCGATAACACGAAAACTCGGACAAATCGTAGAAATGCTTGCCGGTGAGTATGGCGGTGTATTTATACCCTACTTCGACATGTTCGAGAAGGCATTCGAACGAGCCCCTGCGGAATACTGACTGTGGGACGGAGTGCATCCGACGGCCGCAGGACATAAGCTGATGGCAGATCTTTGGATGGATAGGGTCGGAATATTATGAAAATATAAGGCTGTCCCATACGGACAGCCTTATTTATTTTACTCAATATTCCTGATATTTTTCTCCCACGCCCATGCCGATCTGAGCGTCTCTTCGATAGGTACCTTTGCCGTCCAGCCGAGTTCCTTGTTTGCATAAGAAGTATCCGCCCATATCTTTTCGATGTCTCCCGCACGCCTTCCGACAATCTTGTATTTAATTTTAAGGTTGTTCACCTCCTGAAATTTATTTACGAGTTCCAGGACCGACAATCCGTTCCCCGTACCTACGTTGAATATCTCATAGCCCGATTTGCTTCTCCCTTCGGTCATGCGTGCCATTGCTGCGACGTGCGCCTTAGCGAGGTCTGTGACGTCGATGTAATCTCTTACCGCCGATCCGTCCGGTGTATTGTAGTCGTCGCCGAATACACTGAGTTCTTCTCTCAAACCTGCCGCAGTCTGCGTAATGAACGGAACCAGATTTCCCGGTACTCCCTTGGGAAGTTCGCCGATTAAAGCGGAAGGGTGCGCGCCGATAGGGTTGAAGTATCTTAAGGCGATGCCTTTGATCTGAGGATGTGCGGCGATAGTATCGCGTAGGATATCCTCGCAGATTTGTTTGGTGTTGCCGTACGGGGAGTTAGCAGGTTTGCGCGGCGTCTGTTCGGTAACCGGAAGAACGTCAGGCTCTCCGTAAACGGTGCAGGAGGAGGAGAAGACGAGATTATCCACTCCGTTATCCCTCATGAGTTCGAGTACATTCAGTAACGACGTTATATTGTTCCTGTAATACAGCAGCGGTTTGACAACCGATTCCCCTACTGCCTTGGATGCCGCGAAGTGAATTATCGAGTTGAAATTATATTTTTTGAACACTTCCGACATTGCATGGTAATCGCAGCAATCCACTACCTCCATCGGTACGTCCGCTCCGGTTATTCTGCGTATTCCCTCTACGGCATTCATGTCGGAATTGGAGAGATCATCGACGATAACTACGTCATACCCTGCATTTACGAGTTCGACGGCAGTGTGGCTTCCGATAAAACCGGCACCGCCGGTGACAAGAACGCATTCTTTCATATTTTACAGTTTTAAATTTAAGACGATCCCTGACTTGAGTCCAGGCCCGTCACAATATTAACAAAGGTATGAAAAATTCACAATATTTATTTTAAATTTGTGTTTCATTTATGCGAACTAACTGACCGAAGATGCTATATCCGCTGAAATTCGAACCCATTTACAAGGAACGTATTTGGGGAGGTAAGAAACTTAGAAACGATTATTACCGCTTCTGTCCGGAAGATATTCCCGTTGGCGAGAGCTGGAAGCTGTCCGGTATCGACGGCGATCTGTCGGTCGTTACTAACGGCGACCTTGCCGGAAACAATATTCAGGAACTTATCGAGATATACATGGGCGATCTGGTCGGAGAGAAGGTATTCGACAGATTCGGATTGGAATTTCCGGTATTGGTTAAATTACTCGACGCAAGCGATATACTCTCGGTTCAGGTTCACCCTGACGACGAACTCGCTTCGGAGAGGCACGGAGCGTACGGCAAAACGGAGATGTGGTACGTGATGGAGGCGGATGAAGATTCGTTTATATATCTCGGATTCAATAAGAACCTCAGCAGGGAAGAGTATTTGCGTCATCACGACGACAAAACCATACAGTCCGTTTTGAAAAAATATAAAGTCGCCAAGGGCGATATGTTCTATCTGCCTGCCGGTACGATACATGCGATAGGAAGCGGAATACTTTTGACCGAAATTCAGCAGACCTCCGATATAACTTACAGGGTCTATGACTGGGACCGCACGGATAAGAAGGGGAAAAAACGCGATCTTCACACCGAGCTTGCAGTGGATGCAATAAATTTCGATTCACGCGAGGAGTTGTATATTAAAAAATCTTCTGAGAAGAATAAATCCGTGGAGGTCGTTGCGACCGAATTCTTTACTGTCAATCTTATCGAGATTGACGGGGAGATGGAGAGGGATTATGCGGATCTGGACTCGTTTGTTATTTATCAGTGCCTCGAAGGGGAGTTATTTATAGATACCGAAGGGGGCATGGAATATATGATGGATGCGGAGACCGTGCTTCTTCCTGCTGTATTCAGTTCCGCGTCGATCAAGGGAAGAGGCAAATTTCTTGAAGTCTATATAAAGGAGGAATAAATATGGGGTATAATGAGGAGAAGCAGAGACAGCTCGATATCCGTTATCTGCGCATGGCGAAGATTTGGGCAGAGAATTCTTACTGCGTGAGAAGAAAGGTCGGCGCGTTGATCGTGAAGGATAAGATGATAATATCAGACGGATATAACGGAACCCCTTCCGGATTTGAAAATATCTGCGAGGACGCGGAAGGCAAGACAAAATCATACGTCCTTCATGCCGAAGCCAATGCCATAACCAAAGTTGCTAAATCAGGGAATAGCAGCGAGGGAGCTACCCTGTATATTACTTCGTCACCATGTATGGAGTGCTCCAAATTAATTATCCAATCCGGAATTAAACGCGTCGTTTACTGCGACGAATATCATACGCTCGAAGGAATCGAACTGTTAAAGAGGGTGGGAATCGACACTGCCAGGATCGATCCGGGTTGCAGATAACACGGCTTCCGCTATCAACATATCCGACGGTGTCGTCAGTTTAATATTGAGCGGATCTCCTTCGGTTAAAGTTATAGAATATCCTTTGGCTTCCGCCACGCTCGCGTCGTCCGTAAACAGCGGAGAGAATTCAGTATCGTAGGAATCCATTATAATTTCACCTTTAAAACACTGCGGTGTCTGAACTGCGAACAGTCCGCTGCGATCTATTCCCATGCTCTCGTTTACGGAGTATTTGCGCAGAGTGTCAGTAACCGGAATTGCCGGAACCGCGCTTCCGTGTTTCTTTGCCGTCTCTAAAGCATCCAGAATTACTTTGGATGAAACAAGAGGGCGAACGCCGTCATGGATAGCGACGATATCGCAGCCGTAAGCCTGTACCAAGCCATTTCTGACCGAATCGAATCTGTTCTTCCCTCCGAATACTATAATGTGAGGGATGTTAAATCCGTACTGAGAGCATAAATTGCTCCAACGGTCTTCTTCCTGCTTCGGAAGAACGACGATAATATTCGCATCTTCTATGGTATTATAGAATTTTTCGATAGTGTGCATGAGAACCGGTCTTCCGCATAAAAGTGCGAACTGTTTGGGGATCGGACCGCCCATTCTAAGACCGCTTCCGCCTGCGACTATTATTACCGCGGTACTCATCGGTGATTATCTTTTATGTATTCTTTAGCCATGTATTCTATGGTCTCCCGAACCGGACGGAACTGAAAACCTGTAAGTTCCGTAACCGCGCTGCTGTCGTAAAGAGTTCTCGAAGTTGCAAGTTCCGCGATATTCTTGGAGAGAATATTCTCCCTGCCCAGGGCTTTAAACATGACGCCGGATAGGCTGCTGAGCAGATTTAAGATTTTATCTCCGACTTTGTACCGCGGAGGTTTATTCCCCATAACTTCCGCTATAAGTGTTATAAGATCTTTATATAAGATATTTTCGGAATTGAGGATAAATCTTCTTCCTACCGCTTGAGGTGTTTCAGCGAGTAGTATCATTGCCGAGGCCACGTCCCTGCAATCCACAAAACCGGTCCCTCCGGTAGGATAGATGGATATTCCTTTGGTCAATACGTGAAACAGCAGCGGGGTTCCGTATTCCTTCCAGCTTCCCGTTCCAAATATTACCGAAGGATTCACTATTACGGTATCAAGGCCCATTCTGTGTCCGCGCCATACTTCGTTCTCGGAATAGAACTTACTTACCGCATACGGTGTCCATCCCGCGAGACTCTCCGGATAGAGTTTCTCGTCTGTGATCCTTCCCTTTACCGACCCGATTGCCGCGACGGAGCTTACATGGACCAGCTTACCGACCCCTGCATCGATACAGGCATTAACAACATGACTGGTAATATCCGTGTTCAGTACCACGAGATTGTCGGTACCGTCGTTCATAGATACTTCTGCCGCGCAGTGAAAAACAAGGTCTATTCCGCGTAATGCTTTGGTAAGTTCGATAGGATTTATAAGTTCGGTTTCGAATACTGTGAATTCAGGATACTGTCCCAGATATTTATAAAGCTTATCCAGAGAGCTTCTGTTGCGTACTATAAGAACAGGTTTGATACCCTCTGCTGTAAGCTGCCTTATAAGCTCCCTACCGAGCATCCCGGTAGAACCCGTTACCAATATCTTCTTATCTTTTAATCCTCTTCTTTGTTCCATATTATTTTTTTCCCGAATCCGAGGCGGTTGTCGGTAAGTTTCATAAATTCCGGTTTAAGAACCCAAAGATCGAGCCTCATTACTGCCGCGAACGGAAATTTTTTAAGGTATCTGGATTTAGCCTTATCGAATGCTTCTCCCTCCGGACGCTCCATAATTCCGGTTATTTGTACTCCGCGTATCTTGCCTACGACAGAGGTCTCCAGTACGACGGATGCCGCAACATGTTTATTATTTATCGCTTCCGAAGCGTGCCTTGTCTCATCGGAGGAGGTGAAGACGAAGCAGTTATCACTTCCCATCCATGCGTAAAAAACATTGGCGCAGTATGGCCTGTCATTTACCGAAGTGGCAAGCGTCATCACATGATGTTCCTTGATAAAACGTATGATCTCCTTGTCAGGAACCACTGCTTATCTGCCGTTTATGTACATTGCAAGGGAATCCCTTCTGAATACCGCAGGTTCTGTTCTGATGGCCGCGAGTATCTCTGACGGTTCGTTATTGCCGTCCAGTACACCGAGTACGGTCTCTTTGACCATTGCGAAGTGTACTTTATATTCGTCAGCAATGGGTTCCGCAGGTTCCGAATCTACTTTGAGGGGATCGATAGGTTTGCCGTTCTTCCTCAAGCGGAAGTCGAGGTGCGGACCTGTTGCGAGTCCGGTCGATCCCACGTATCCGATCAATTCTCCCTGACTTACCTTCTGACCTACTTTAAGGCCCTTGGCAAATCCTTGTAAGTGGAGGTACCCCGATTCGAGTCCTTGAGAATGTTTTAGTTTCACTGTGTTGCCGCCCTGCGCGGAATAACTCTTTGAAGTAACGGTTCCGTCAGCAATAGCGTATACAGGAGTCCCTGCCGGAGCAGTATAATCGACTCCGTAATGGGGTCTTCGTATCTTCAACACCGGATGCAGCCTCGAATGGGAGAATGTCGACGAGATGCGCGAATAACTCAACGGTGCCTTCAAGAGGCTTTGTCTCAGACTATTTCCGTTCTCGTCCCAGAATTTTATCTTGCCGTCCTGCTCGAACGGTATCGCATAATAGCGTTTGCCGTTGTTTTCGAACCAGGCTCCGAGGATATTCCCTATGCCGACCTTAGTCGAATCCACATAATTCTCCTCGAAAATGACTTTGAGCCTATCCCCCTTCTGAAGCCCGAAGAAGTCGATGCTCCATGCGTATATCTCTGAGAGTTCCATTGCGAGGGCAGGCGATACGTCCTGATCCACAAGGGCATTCCAAAGAGAACTGCTGATCTCAGCCTCAGCCAGTCTCGTTTCGGATATTATATCTTTGCTGTCGCTTCGAACGGTTATCGAATCCTCGAACGAGAAGACGACATAGTCTATTTTGTTTTTTTCGTAGATAAAATGGCTTAATTTCTGTGATGTCGTATCCTCTGACAGGAATACCTTATAGTTATTGCCTCCGCGTATGGATTTGACGTCGAATATATCCGCTGAAACCCTAACCAGCGAATCGACCATTGCGGCAGAGATTCCGTAGCGTCCGAGTATCACGGAGAGACTCTCACCTGACTTAACGGCATCCTCCTCGATGATATAGCTGTCCGCACAGATGCCGTATATGGTATTTGGCTCGATCTCCTCGATCTGTTCGGCAAATTCCGGAAACTCGGAGGTATTATTGGATTTACGGATTGTTATCATTGTCAATAGGAGCAGGCATACAACTATGAGCGCTCCTGAAACGATTTTTCTTTGATTCATCTTCGGCGAAGTTTGTGTGCAAATATAAGGTTTTTCGGGCAATATTACTATCTTCGTAACGTTTTCTAACAAACAAGAACGCATTTATGAGTAACGTTAGTATATTATGGGTAGACGATGAAATCGAGCTACTTAAACCGCATATATTATTTCTCCAGAACAGAGGCTATGATGTCGAGACCTGTAACAACGGTTACGACGCCCTGGAAATTGTACAAACGCGCCCGTTCGATCTTATAATCCTGGACGAGATGATGCCTGGAATGACCGGATTGGAGACGCTTCCCAAGATAAAGGAGATCCGACCGATGACCCCTGTAATTATGGTGACCAAGAGTGAGGAGGAGAATATTATGGACAAGGCCGTGGGATCGAACATAGCAGACTACATCATCAAACCCGTGAATCCTAATCAGGTGCTGTTGTCCATTAAAAAGAATGTACATCAACATCAGTTGGTTACGGAAAAAACCACTGCGGACTACCGTTCGGAATTCGGGAATATAAGTTCTTCGTTCTCAAGTGCGGATACGTTCCAGGACTGGGTTAATATTTACAAGAAGTTTGTAAACTGGGATATTCAACTCATCGAGTCCGAGGATAGGGGAGTCAGGGAGATATTCTCATACCAGATCGACGAGGCGAATAATGAATTCGCAAAATTTATAAAACGCGATTATATAAACTGGTTCGACGACAAGAATCCGGACAGGCCGGTTATGTCGCACAACCTTATGCGATCCAGGATATTCCCTATCGCAGATGAGAATCAGAAGACTACAATGCTCCTGATCGATAACTTCCGTTACGATCAATGGAAGATGGTAGCTCCGATCCTCAATAATTATTTTCAGGTCGATACCGAAGACTTTTATTGCAGTATCCTTCCGACAGCAACTCAATACGCGCGTAATGCCATATTCGCAGGTCTCACGCCATTGGCTATCGACAAGATCATGCCGGACCTTTGGCTGAACGACAGCGAGGAGGGGGGTAAAAATAAATACGAAGAGGATTTTCTTCGTCGTCAATTGCAGACTTTGGGTAAAAACTATAAATGGATTTTCGAAAAACTGGTTCGGCCGGAAGCGAGTAAAAGGCTGATAGATAATATAAATAAAGTCTACGACGCGGATTTTTCAGTGATTGTATACAATTTCCTCGACATTCTATCGCACGCCCGTACCGAGACCGAAATAATCAGGGAACTTGCCGAGGACGAAGCCGCATTCCGTTCGCTTACCCGTTCGTGGTTCGAGCATTCCGATCTGTTTGAGATTCTTAAAATGCTTGCCGAGAGGAAGCATAAGGTTATTATTACTTCCGATCACGGAACGATACGCGTCGAAAATCCCGTCCGTATCCAGGGAGACAGGGAGACATCGACCAACCTGAGATATAAAACCGGACGCAACCTTAAATACAACAGCAAGGAAGTATTCGAGATAACCAGACCCGAACTGGCCCATCTTCCCAAATCCAATCTCAGTTCGACCTATGTATTTGCGTATAACAGAGATTTTTTAGCTTACCCTAACAATTACAATTATTACGTAAGATATTACAAGAGCACATTCCAGCACGGAGGCATATCTATGGAGGAGATGATTGTCCCGTTCCTCGTGCTCACTCCCAAGTAGAGCTTAAAACAGTTTTACCAAACGGTTTATTTGACTATCTTTGTAGTTTTAACAGTAAACTATGGCTTCTTCGAATTTTGTCGATTATGTGAAAATATTCTGCCGCTCCGGAAGCGGAGGCGGTGGTTCGCGCCACTTCCGCAGAGAGAAGTTCGTCGAGTTCGGAGGTCCGGACGGAGGCGACGGAGGGACGGGAGGCAGCGTCATATTGAGAGGTAACTCACAGTATTGGACGCTTATTCATTTAAAATATAAGCGCCACATATTCGCAGAGAACGGAGAGCATGGGCATGGAGCCAAATGTCATGGGAAGAACGGTAAAAATGCCGTAATAGAGGTTCCGCTCGGAACCGTCGCGCGCGATGCGGAAACAGGAGAAATCGTCGCTGAAGTTACCGAGGACGGACAGGAAGCCGTGATTCTTAAAGGAGGTCGCGGAGGTCTGGGCAACTGGCACTTCCGGACAGCTACGAATCAGGCTCCGAGATATGCTCAGGAGGGTGAGGAGTGTAAAGAGGGATGGTATATTCTCGAACTTAAAGTGCTCGCGGACGTGGGTCTGGTGGGATTCCCGAACGCTGGTAAATCTACATTATTATCCGTAGTATCCGCCGCAAAACCTAAGATCGCCAATTACGCATTCACCACGCTCGAACCCAATCTCGGTATTGTCCCTTATCGCGACCACAAGTCGTTCGTTATGGCGGATATTCCCGGAATTATCGAAGGAGCGCATGAGGGGAGGGGGCTCGGAACGCGATTCCTGCGTCATATCGAAAGGAATTCGATTCTGCTGTTTATGATACCTACCGATTCCAAAGATATTTATTCCGAATATGAGGTTCTGCTGAACGAACTTAAACAATATAATCCGGAACTGCTCGATAAACAGCGTCTGCTGGCGATCACCAAGTGCGATATGCTCGACGGGGAGCTTGCAGAGGAGATACGCAGCAGTAAACTTCCCGATATACCGTACGTTATGGTCTCTTCCGTAGCCGGTACAGGGATAGAAAAACTTAAGGATATGATCTGGGAGGCTCTCCATAAATAACCGCCGATGGAATTTGTACTTCAACATAAAGACGGCGGAACCAGCGCGCGCGCAGGAGAGATCACTACTGCGCACGGCAAGATAGAGACTCCCATTTTTATGCCTGTCGGTACCGTCGGAAGCGTTAAAGGCGTATTCCACAGGGATCTTGCCGAAGAGGTCAAGGCGCAGATAATTTTAGGGAATACTTACCATCTGTATCTCCGTCCCGGAACCGATATTCTTGAGAAGGCAGGCGGACTGCACAGATTCTCAGCCTGGGATAAACCTATCCTTACCGACAGCGGAGGATTCCAGGTGTTCTCGCTTGCGGAGAATCGGAAGATTTCCGAAGAAGGGTGTGAATTCAGGTCGCATATAGACGGTTCCAAACATCTATTTACTCCTGAAAATGTGGTCGATATACAGCGTTCGATAGGTGCGGATTTTATGATGGCATTTGACGAATGCCCTCCTGGAACTGCGGAGTACGGTTATGCGTCGAAGTCTCTCGATCTTACTAACCGATGGCTCGAAAGATGCTTTAACCGATACGAACAAACGTCCGGTAAATACGGGTATAGCCAGACATTGGTTCCGATAGTTCAGGGATGTACTTATCCTGACCTGAGAGTTAAATCGGCAGAATATGTAAAACAGTTCGATGCGGATGCTTATGCGATCGGAGGGCTTGCAGTGGGCGAACCTGCTCCTGTAATGTATGAGATGATCGAGGTAGTGAACGGAGTTCTGCCGGAAGACAGGCCGCGTTACCTTATGGGAGTCGGTACTCCGGTAAATTTACTCGAAGCCATATCTCGTGGAGTCGATATGTTCGACTGCGTTATGCCTACTCGCAACGGACGAAACGGTATGCTGTTCACGAGCCAAGGGATAATAAATATACGCAACAATAAGTGGAAGGACGATTTCACTCCGATAGATCCGGATGGAACGTGTTTTGCCGACCATATATACACAAAGGCTTACCTAAGACACCTGACCATCTCAGGGGAGATGCTTGCCGCGCAGATAGCGAGCCTGCATAATCTTGCCTTTTATCTGTGGCAGGTAAAGCAGGCGCGCGAACATATTATCGCCGGCGACTTCCTTGCGTGGAAAGAAATGATGGTGGACAAACTCTCTCAAAGGCTGTAACATGAATCTTAAAATTCAAATACTCGACCGCTATATTATAAAGAAGTTCCTTGGAACATACTTCTTCACGATAGGATTGATAATCGTCGTAATGGTTATTTTCGACTTTGCGGAGAAGCTGGACGACTTCACGGAACTTAAGGCGCCGTTGTCGCAAATCGCATTCAAGTATTACCTTAATTTTATTCCGTATTTTATAAATCAGTTCAGTGGACTAATTACGTTCATAGCGGTAATATTCTTCACTTCTAAGATGGCGTACAACACCGAGGTCATCGCGATACTATCGAGCGGAGTGAACTTCAAACGATTTCTCTACCCTTATTTTCTTTCTTCGCTCGTAATAACCATCGTCAGCCTTGTGCTGAATCTATTTATAATCCCCGTATCCAACCAACACCGTATCGACTTCGAGTCGCAGTACTTGAAGAAGGGAAGCCGTGTGAATTTCGAGAAGCATATTTACAGGCAGATCATCCCCGGAACCTTCGTTTACATCAGAGATTATATGGCGCAGACAAAGCGCGCCTCGTTCTTCGTTCTGGAGTCCTACGACGACGGTGCGATCGTATCTTCGCTGGAAGCGGAAAAAGTACGGTTCGACGAAGAAACTCAGCGGTGGACGGCCTCGGAATATGTACAGCGTTACTTCGACGGTGAAATAGAGTACTTCGAAAGGAAGTCCGGTATGGATACGATGATAAATCTGAGTTCGGAGGAACTCGGGAAGGTGTCCAACCTTATTCAGACGATGAATTATTCCGAACTGAATAATTTTATTAAACAGCAGAAGAGCAAAGGTTCGGACATGGTGGAGGTCTTCGAAGTAGAGAAGTACAGCCGTATCGCATATCCGGCCGCAACATTTGTATTATCGCTTATAGGGGTATCGCTCTCTTCCAGAAAAGTAAGAGGTGGTACGGGGCTGCACATAGGAATAGGATTCACGCTTTGCGCGGTCTATATTCTTATGATGAAATTCGCGGAAGAATTCGCGAAGGGAGGGGTTCTACCTCCGCTGCTCTCCGTGTGGCTTCCGAATATTTTGTTCGCGGTAATAGCAGTTTATCTTTATAAAAAAGCACCTAAATAGCTGGTGGGCAAACCGGATTAATTTCTATATTTGTGGATATATAAATTTTAATACTAACCTAATTAATAATTAAAGAATATGGCAAACGTGACAGAAAGAGCTGCGGATAATATCAGAATACTCGCGGCATCGATGGTTGAAAAGGCTAAATCCGGACATCCCGGTGGAGCGATGGGGGGTGCGGACTTTGTGAACGTCCTTTATTCCGAGTATCTTAAGTACGATCCGGATAACATGAAATACCCTTACAGGGATCGTTTTTTCCTCGACCCCGGACACATGTCTCCGATGCTATATTCTGTGCTGAGCCTTGCCGGACATTACAGCATGGACGACCTTAAACAGTTCCGTCAGTGGGGAAGTATAACTCCCGGACATCCCGAAGTAGATGTGATGCGCGGAGTCGAGAATACATCCGGCCCCCTCGGACAAGGTCATGTTATGGCTGTGGGAGCAGCGATAGCTGAGAGATTCCTCGTTGCGAGATTCGGCGAGTGGATGTCTCACAAAACGTTTGCGTTTATCTCTGACGGTGGAATTCAGGAAGAGATATCTCAGGGTGCAGGGCGTATTGCAGGTCACCTCGGCCTCAGCAATCTTATAATATTCTACGACTCTAATAATATACAGCTCTCTACGAAGGTTAGCGAGGTAACGTCTGAAAATGTAGCGCAGAAATACGACGCTTGGGGATGGAATGTAATCACTATAAATGGAAATTCCGCTGCGGAAATCCGCGGTGCCTTGGATAAAGCGTTGGTTGAAAAAGATAAACCGACGATTATAATCGGCAATACGATAATGGGTAAGGGGGCCGTAGGCAAAGAGGGCGAATGTTTCGAAGGCAGAACTTCCACTCATGGACAGCCTCTCGGAGAAGCAGGCGCTTGTTTTAAAAGTACAATCGAGAATCTCGGAGGCGACCCTGACGATCCGTTCCGGATATTCCCCGATGTCGCGGAATTATACGCTAAACGCAAAGAGGAGTTGAGAAAATGGGTTGCGGAAAGAAAATCTCAGGAGCAGGCATGGAGAGCTGCAAATCCCGAACTCGCGAAAAAACTCGATATGTTCCTCTCCGGCAAACTTCCCGAGCTGGATTATTCGCAGATCAAACAAAATGAAAATGCCGCTACCCGTGCAGCTTCCGCAGCCGTACTCGGATTCTTCGCCGAAAATGTGGAAAATATGATAGTATCGTCGGCAGACTTGTCGAATTCAGATAAAACCGACGGATTTCTTAAAAAAACGAAGGCTCTCGAAAAAGGGGACTTCAGCGGAGCATTCCTTCAAGCAGGGGTCTGTGAATTGACCATGGCGTGTATAATGAACGGGATGGCCCTCCATGGAGGTATCATTCCAGTCTGCGGTACGTTCTTCGTATTCTCGGATTATATGAAGCCTGCACTTCGTCTCGCAGCCTTGCAGCGTCTGAACGTTAAATATGTGTGGACTCATGACTCCTTCAGAGTGGGGGAAGACGGACCTACGCACCAGCCTATCGAGCACGAGGCTCAGTTGAGGCTGATGGAACAACTTAAAAATCATCATGGAGAAAGATCGACCCTCGTGTTAAGGCCGGCTGACGCAAATGAAACGACTGTTGCGTGGAAGATGGCTTTGGAATCGGAGAAGCCCGCCGCATTGATCCTCTCCCGTCAGAATATAAATAAACTTCCGGTGGATTGCTACTGCGGAGTCGAAAGAGGTGGGTATATAGTATCGGACTGCGAAGGAACGCCTGATGTCATACTCGTTGCGAGCGGATCGGAAGTCTCGACTCTTGCGGAAGGAGCGAAACTTCTTGAAGCCGATGGAGTTAAAGTCAGGATCGTGTCCGTACCGTCCGAAGGTTTGTTCCGCGATCAGGATAAGGAATACCAACAATCTGTCCTCCCATGCGGCGTCAGGAAATTCGGATTGACATCCGGACTGCCTGTAACTCTCGCAGGATTGGTGGAATGCGACGGAGAAATATTCGGTCTCGACCACTTCGGATATTCCGCGCCTGCGAAGGTTCTGGATGAAGAGTTTGGATTTAACGGTCAAAATGTATATCGGCAAGTAAAGAGATTGCTGTCTGAATAAATTATTAAGCGGAGTGCCTGTTATATTTATAACAGGCACTCCGCTTAAT
>JAJBUQ010000032.1 GCA_020860245.1 Rikenellaceae bacterium | reverse complement strand
CATATAGTATAGTACATAAGTCAGCGAAAGCTGAGCTGGCTGATGTGGCTCAGGGGTAGAGCACTTCCTTGGTAAGGAAGGGGTCACGGGTTCAATTCCCGTCATCAGCTCAAACGCATTTGGAGAAATTCTGCCGCAGGCAGTTGAAAAATTAAAGGGGCACTCGAATTTATTCGGAAGTGTCTCTTTGATTTTTAAGCATTTGCGAAGCAAAAATTTCGGCAGCAATTTGTTTGGCAGCGCCCCCGTGGCAGCGGCAGGGAATCACAAGGTAATTCCCGTCATCAGCTCGAACACATTTACTCGCGATTAAAATTATGTTGATTTTAAAATTAGGGCACCGTTCCTTCCTGAATTATAATGTTTTCATACTACAAGAATGTTAGCACCTTAAAATCAGACATTAAATTACAAAAAATGAAACCTAAACAGAGAATTCAGATTCAGAATATATCCAAAATATTTGTTTTTACAGAAAATTGTATGTAATATTACATGTATTAACTAAAAAAACAATATAACTATGAAGAAGTCTATTTTTTTATTTACAGCTATTTGCTGTTTGTTAGCCGGATGTTCTAAGGATTCCAGCGAATTAAATGATGAAACCGCTGTCTCTCCGGCAGAAGCACGTGCCTTAAGCACCATACCGTTGAATTTTTACATGCAGTGTTTTAACTTATATGGTGTCGGTGCTCAGGAATGGCAGATATTTAACATTAATTTTTTTGGCAGCGATGACTACGGCAATCTTGTTATCAGAACGGTTGACGGCAGCACCCATGGGTTTAACAGTCTGGGAATAACATCTGCGACAATTTACTCCAATAAAGCTTTTACATGGGGCATTAGTACATTAGATTACGTAGAGATCGAAATGCGGCTGAGACCGGATCTTATCTACAATGATAATAATATATTTGTGTATGTAGAGGATTACCCGGATTACGGTGCATATATTCAGATGAATGTAAATGATAAAATCGGACAGGTATTTAAAGTAAAAGTGCCTACACCTGATGCAGTAGACCTTAAAAATATAGAAGTAACCATCATTTACGAAACTTTAGGGCCATTATAAAAATAAAATAAAGAGTAGCGGAGCCTCGGCTCCGCTACTCTTTATTTTATACACTGGATAAATCCGATTGAAATATCCCCATAACTCCGAAACGGCAAGAACTCATCCGGAAGAGAACTAATAAAATTATTTTCTGGAATATTTATCGAATGCCGTAATAACCGGCTGTACATTGCCTTCACGGTCAAAATAAGTCCTTGCGCCATTCCTTCTTGTTGCCGGCTCCCACCAATAGATGCCTTTGCCTCTATTATCAGGAGTATTAATTACAATTTCATGTACCGCCTGCATAAATTCCAATTGCCCTTCCGGAGTCTCAGGGAACGGACCGTTAGAATCCCTGTATTCTGCAGGTTCCATATTATAAGCAACCTCCACCAGAATAATATCTTTTTTATATGTCGTCGCCATAAAATGCATGTTTTCACGCAGATCCAACAATGAACCGTGCCACCACGGATAATAGGATTGCCCTATGACATCAAAAGGAATATCTGCTGCAAATATTTTATCGAAAAAATATTTGGTGGCATTTTTATCTCCCCCTTTTTCAATGTGTATCATTATTTTAGGGGAAGGAAGATCTGCCGTACAACTCGCATAAACACCATTTATACCTGCCCTCAGCAACTCGATAAAATTATCCCAGTTCTCCGGCAATTTCCCATCCGGCCACAGCATGCCGTTAGTTATTTCATTACCTACCTGAACCATATCCGGATAAACTCCCGCTTCCCTGAACGCATTCATCGTTTCGAGTGTATAGTCAAAGATAGCCTGCACCAATTGATCGTGATTCATTTTTTCCCAGGCTTTAGGAATATACTGTTTACCGGGATCTGCCCAAGTATCGGAATAATGGTAATTCAGTAAGAATTTCATGCCCCTGGATTTTGCCTGTTTCGCCATTTCTATTGTATATTCGAGATCGTTCGGAAGAGTTCCCCATTGTCCGGTCCATGCCGATGGAGTATGAAACAAACGCAATCTTATCCAGTTATAGCCGTGATCCGTAAAGATGTCCATACCGGCCTTCACCTCACCGTTCTCTTTAAACTCGACCCCCATATCCTCAGCTTGTTTAAGGAAGGATAGATCCGCACCTATATGATAATCATTTCGCGGAAAATAAGTTTTTTGGGCAACAGCCACATTAATTATTGAAAACAGGATAAAAGTCAAGGTAATTTTCAGGATTTTCATAATTTTTAGTTCGAATGTTAGTTTAGTTAGATTTCAGAACAAAATTATAAAAACTTCCATATTAACGGTATATTTTATTAAATAACCAGTCTTTATAATGGAATATCCCGTCCACACTAAAGATATAACACAACCAGCGTCGAATTCCCGTTACTGCCTGCATCAATCAAATTATTTTAGTTACGATTAATACGTATTTGAATACCTAATCTATCGGCGAGGTCTCTATAAGATTATTAATATATTCCATTTCCTCTGAGACTAAAATCTTATTTATTCCGCCTTTTACTGCGTGGGCAAGATAAACTATCGAACCGTCTTCGTAGTCCGAAAATGCAACAATATGATCTACATTAAGATAAATATCTCCGTCTACGGTAGTTAATTTAATAAATCCCTGCATATCGTGTATTTATGATTTAAGAGATTTCATATTTCAAATGTCGTTCCAAGAATTAACATTATATAGTAAACGATTGCTTGTGTTTACTCAGACGGTGTCGATGATTTCACGTTGTTTTTCGATAAAAGATACCCTCTCCCACTCTCCGCTTTCGGAAATCAGAACAGAGGATTTTCTTAAGGAGTGTATCATACTTTTATGTTTGGCAAGAGCATCGTGGTCCAATGAAGCAAAACCATTCATTGTAAATGCCTGCGTAATACTCAACTGATACAACGGCGAGTCCAGATAAGTATAGCTCGAATTAAAATTCATTTGGGATATGTAGAAAAAGACTTTATTTTCAGGATAACGGTAATACCCTTTGGCTGCGATATCATCCATTCTGTCCAACAGCATGTGCAGTTCACGTTTCAACTCATCGACCTCGTTCTGTGTTATGAGTTTTATGGAGAGGAAGTATTTTAAATCATCTATTATAAATTTAAAAATATTATTATCGAAAATATAAAAAGCCCGTTTCATTTTAGTCATACATTCCGCATATTCCTCCTTTATCTTCTCCATTTCATCGGAAAGAATAATTTCAGAAAATTTTTTAGCTTTCCCTTCACAATACTGATATTTCCATTTAAATATGAAATATCGTGTCATACCGTCCAGAAAAAAAAATATACTATGCGGTAAAATATTGGTTGCAACACCGTACTCCACGTAATCCTTCCCTACGCTCTCTTTAAAGATGTCGATAAGCTTTTGAAAGAGAAGTATATCTACTTCGGTCGGACTCACGAAGTCGGCAAATTTCATATGCATAGATATCTCTTTCGACGAGGATATTACATTATTCATAGATATTTTCATCTGTTGAGATATGACAGCCACTTCGTGGAAAGTAAACGGCACCTCTTTTCTCAACCGTCTGTATACTGCCTCTTTTTCAAGGCATAACATATCTGTAAGTATCGACGCGAGCTGCGAGCGTTGAGGATACCTTTCATAGAGGGTATCCAAAAAATTTTTGTAAAGTATTTCCCGTTTCATTTTCCTGCATTTCTATCTCACAAGTTTAATACTTTTTCGACACTCATAAAACCTTATTTACGAATTTCGTAAAAATTTACCGTCCGCTAACGATAATTTTCAAATTAGGAGTGGTTTTATACATCACGGACTGAACAAAGTTTATAAAACTTCAATTTTAAGCTTGATATAAAACACTTTACCGTATACATACTATTACTTTTACAATAAGAAAAAGTAAAGTTCTTTGTTTAAATTAAATCAACATAAAACGTTTTAATGAGGCTGAGAATCGTTTAAACTTCATTAAGGCAAATATGTTCTTCCGGATGACGATGGGTCCCGTCCAAGCTACAAGTCATATAACAACTATTGAAATATTTTTATTCGAGCCTATCTGAAAATATAACCGCCATATCGTAACCCGGAAGAACATATAAAATATTATCGGAATAGGTCCGGTGGTAAGGCATAACTTCTTCATAACCATTATCACAACCGAAAATTAACAGCAACCGGGCATCCGAAACCAATTTTTACCCACGGACCGCTAAAACAGCGGTCCGTTTTTAAATTCGAAATTATAAAGTAAGGTCCGAAAAATGTATTACTGTAATAAATTTAATATGTTATGGAAAAAGATTATACTAAAGAACAAGAAGCGATCGATCAAAGCGACGAATTAAATGCCACCGTAAATCAGAATGAAGGGAGTGTTAAAACTCCGGATCCGATTGAAAAAGATAAAATCGAGAGGACGCATCCCTCGGACAACGAATTGCTGGACATAGAACAGGGAAGTGAGTTCATTGGAATAATCCCTGAGTAAGGCACATTAATAGAAGAAGGAGGGAATTAATTCCCTCCTTCTTCTATTAATGTCAAATTTTTAATGTTTGGTATAATACCAGCGGTCGCTGTCATCTTCCTTCTCGTAATGTCCGGTCAGACGCCCTTCTCCATCATAAACATTCTTTTTTCGTGGATTTGTTTGATCTACCTCTATATGTCCTTTATAATTACCGTTGGGATCATACACCTTAACCTTATTATCTCCGTCGACCTGATGATAACCGGTCATTTTCCCATTCATGTCATACAGGTTTATACGGTCGCGATTGTCCTTGTCCACTTCCTCGCGTCCAATCCTTTTCCCTTCTCTGTCGTATACGTGCGTTACATTTTTATTGTCGCTGTCTCTTTCGATAAAATGTCTCGTCTCTCCGAAAGTAATAAGGGAAACGGCAACAAAAGCCATAAAAGTCAAAATAATTTTTTTCATAATGATAAAATTTTATTATCCCGTGTATATGCAATATGAATGCCATTTTAATCCTGTGATATAAAGATAAGAGGAAGATACCGAAAGTGTCCTCCTCTTATCTTTGCCGTACGACTTTAAAAGCGCAAATAAATTCCCTTTATAACTGTAAACCGCGCTCCTAAATAATAACTTAATAGATTTTTACATAATTTTTTACATAGTAATTTAAATAGCTTATTGAAATAAATG
>JAJBUQ010000006.1 GCA_020860245.1 Rikenellaceae bacterium | reverse complement strand
AATTTATAACGGGTAAAATTTTTTAAATTTATATCGGGAAATGTGTTTAAATATTTTTACCTGGAATTTTCATTGGTAATATTATATTTGTGAAGGTAAAATTCCGTAGAAAAGGTGTTACGGATATTTTATTGGTAAAAGGAAGCTGGATATTTAGGTTCCGCTCAGTAATATAACTGCAAATGAAAACTGTGTTACTTCATTCTTGCTGCGCTCCGTGTTCAGCTCCGATTTTAGAGTGGATGTTGGAAAATGACATAACACCTATCGTATATTTCTTTAATCCTAACATTTTTCCGTATGAGGAATATGAAAAAAGGAAACAGGAATTAATCTGGTATATCTCCTCTTTGAACTTGAGATTTATAGACGGAGATTATAACCATGAGCATTGGTTGGAGAATATTCGTGGTTTGGAAAATCGACCGGAAAGAGGGGCAAGGTGTGCGGAATGTTTTAAGATCAGATTGGAGGCTGCCGCTATGCTTGCAGCTGAGTTAAACATTGAGATTTTCTCTACCACTTTGTCGTCGTCAAGATGGAAAGATTGGAAACAGATATATGAAGCAGGAGTCTCTGCGGAACGAAAAGTGACGAATGTCCGCTTCTGGACTAAAGATTGGAAAAAGGGAGGCTTAACGGAACGGAGAGCGATACTGCTGCGTGAGCAAAAGTTTTACAACCAGCAATATTGTGGTTGTGAGTTCAGCATGCGCAAGTAACCTTGTTACATTATTTTTCTCATTTTCTGTTTACGGTGTGGAATAAGGCATATTGACGAGCATAAAATTGTTATTACTGCAGTAAAATCCGCTATTTTCCATGCTTTGGTAACAAACCTATTGAATTATTAGTATTAATTAAATCCGGCTTTAAACAATTTTTATCTGTATAGGAGCATTTAAAATCTTCCTGCTAATTCTGCATTACAGATCTTTCAAATGGTTTTCAAGATATAATGACCCAATATAAAATAAATTCGGAATCTTAATTCGAGGCTCCTTTATTCTATTGTTAATGCATTAAAAAACACTGATCCCGTCTGGGAATCAGTGTTTTTCGTAATTCAATATTATTATTTGTGGTCCCTCAGGGGCTCGAACCCTGGACCCCAACATTAAGAGTGTCGTGCTCTACCAGCTGAGCTAAAGGACCATCCGTGCAGTCACTAACGTGACATTTGGTGTTGCAAATTTATTATCTTTCAATTAAAAAACAAATTATTTTTTAACGCTTTCTTCCATGGATCTGCTAATTCCCATTTCAAGACCCCTCAATTCGGCTAAACCCCTCAATCTTCCAATGCAGGAATACCCCGGGTTATTTTTTTTGTTAAGGTCGTTAAGCATTTGATGCCCGTGGTCAGGACGCATAGGTATGGAAATATTCCGTCTTTGTTGTAATTCCAGCAACGATTTCATGACCCGGTACATGTCCACGTCCCCTTCGAGATGATTGTCTTCAAAAAAATTACCTTCGGAGTCCCGTTTTGTACTTCGGAAATGAACGAAATTGACCCTGTCTCCAAATTCTTTCAGCATGGCGTCGAGTTGATTGTCCGATCTTACGCCTAACGATCCGGTGCATAAACAGAGCCCATTAGAGCTATTCGGAACCGCGTCAATAAGTTTACGGAAATCGTTTGCCGTACTCATAATGCGAGGCAGTCCTAAAATAGAGTAGGGAGGATCGTCAGGATGAATAACGAGCGATATTCCCTCCTCGTCGGCAACCGGAGCTACTTCTTTAAGGAACAGGATCAGATTTTCACGAAGCGTCTCTTCGTCTATACCTTTGTACTTGTCCAGAGCTTGCTGGAATTGTTCGACAGTGAAACTCTCTTCAGACCCTGGAAGACCTGCAATTATATTGCGTGTAAGTTTTTCTTTTTCCTCTTCGGTCATTTCCCCGAATCTCTCCTGAGCTTTTTCGATATCTTCCTGTAAATATGTTTTTTCAGCTCCCGGTCTTTTCAAAATGAACAGATCGAAGGCGATAAATGCCGCTCTCTCGAATCTCAGGGCCTTGGAACCGTCCGGCATTGTGTATTCGAGATCAGTGCGCGTCCAATCGAGAACAGGCATAAAATTGTAAGTCACTGTTTTAATGCCGCATGCCGAAAGGTTGCGAAGGCTTTGTTTGTAATTCTCGATGTAGAGCTGAAAATTTCCTGTACGTGTCTTAATATCTTCGTGCACCGGAACGCTTTCTACGACACTCCAGACAAGCCCTTTGTCTGTTATCGTTTTTTGTCGTTTTTTAATTTCTTCGATGCTCCACACTTCGCCGTTAGGAATATGGTGCAGCGCAGTTACGATGTCCGTAGCTCCTGCCTGTAAAATATCGGATAGGCTTACAGGGTCGTTAGGCCCGTACCATCTCCATGACTGCTTACATAAATACATATTAAAAATCTTATTATTTCCAGTGTAAAAATATGAAAATTTTCTAAAATACGGCCAATGTCTACCTGACGGTAAAACTTACAGGGAGCACGTACCGGACTTTTACTTTTTCCCCCTCGTTTTCTCCCGGAATCCATTGGGGTGAGATTCCAAGAACCCTTATTACTTCCTCCGACAAAATATCGTTATCACTCTCAATTATCTCGATATCTCCGAGATTTCCCGATTCATCCACCATAAATGCTGCGATTACCGTCCCGGTCTGGTATTGATTTCTTACCATGGTGTTCCTCAGATTCAAATGTTTGGTAACCCAGTTTTTAAAGACTCTGAATTCGTCGCTTTTTTTGAATTTGGGCATAACTTCAGCATAAGTATACGGTCCTCCGTTATTTCTCGCAAGGGAATCGAACTGCGCCAAAGAAAAATTGACAGGGAATATCATTGCTACTTTTACCGGAGCGCCGTCTTGAAGCCCCGGAGTCCATTCCGGTGATTGAGATACTGTTTTTTTTACCTCTTCGCTAAGCGATTCATGTGGAGACGATAGAATTTCCGATTGGTAAATCTTACCGCTCTCGTCTATTACGACTTTAACTGCGACTCGTCCCTCCGCTCTGTCCATAATCGCTTCGTAAGGGTAGTCGGAATTTTCCAGTACCCATTTCAGGAATCCTTTTTGTGCGGATTGTCCCTGAAACTCAGGCATTTTTTCTACTCTCAGAAATATCTCTTCGGAAAACGTGTTTGTTTCATTCGAGTAGGATGCCGATGCAGAAAGTAATAATCCTGCTATTAAAATTGTATGTATAAAGTACTTCATTTTTTAAAATTTATAATTCTATTTCCATTCGATATTTTGTAACTGCATTTTTATCGACTCCTTTGGGTAGCTGCCATTTTGGAGACTTCCCAAGCAAAATCTGTGTATACATGGATAGCCTATGATTCTCTGCTTCCACGATTTTTATATTTTCCGGTTTGCGGTTTTTTCCTATTTCAAATTCTACGGTTACCCTTCCATACTTGGGATACCCGGAATCCTCGAAGAATTTTTTTCTGAACCACTGTTTAAACGATGTGAAGCCTTGGTGTTTAAATGTTGGTTCATGGAATGTTTCTCCTATGACCTCCAAAGAAAATTCTGAGAATTTAATTGGTGAAATATACAAATTTTTAGTGGACGGTGCGCTATATTCATCAGGTAAATTAAAATGAACCGGAAGTTTATAAAATACATTGATAGGTTCCCCGTCTTTATATCCCGGTTCCCAGAGTGGAGAAGAACTGAAAATCTGCATAACTATTTTGGAGAAAGCTTCGCCTGGAGTTTCCAGTATCTCGATTTGTCCAAGCTTCCCATTTTTGTCTATTACGAAACTTACCATGACTACTCCTCCCTTTTTCTTCTGGACTTCCTCTTCCGGATAAGTCAATCTATCCCCGACCCATTGAGAAAAATAAGCCAATTCTTTTCCTAAAAATTTCGCATGTTTATCCAATTTATCCTGTCCGTAAAGAGACGAAATAGAAACGTGGAATAAAAATAACCATAATATTCGAATTGCGATCTTTATCATATAATATCTCATTAAGTTTATAACTGTAAGTGAAGCCTGTAATAAAAGATTATTTTTTTCTTATTCTTCCACTTTGGAGAGGCAGTAAGGATGTTATAGACAGCACGGGAAAATTCCGGATTATCGCTTTGAATTATCCTGATATTTTCCGGCTTGCCTTTTTTCCCTATTTCAAATTCGATTGTAGTTACTCCAAATTTTTCGTGAGCCGGGTTCTCGTAAAAAGTGTTAGTCAGCCACTTATCGAAAAAGTCATATTTTTTATGGAAAAGTATAGGATTTATATCCATTTCATTCAAATTTATCAAGATAAATTTCGAAAATTCATGGTAATCGGAATAGAGTTTTAAACCGGCGGTTTTATTTTTCATCCTTTTATTGTAAAACAATATGGGAAGGGTATAATAAACATTAATAGGTTCTCCGTCTTTATATCTCGGTTCTCAGAGCGGCGAACTTTTAAGAACCCGGAGTGTCTCGTCCGCAAAGTGTTTATCGGTATATTCCAATATTTTAATATCCACTAATTCACCTTTGGTATTTATAGCGAATTTTGCTTTAACTCCTCCGGGAATGGGATTTTTATTCAAAGCCGCAGGATACTTCAGTTCAGATTGGACCCATCGTGAAAAACTACTGACGTCGCCTCCCTGAAATTTGGCTGGTATGTCAATTTTGTCCTTTTCAGAGGCATGAGCCGTAGGAAAAGCAAGTATTACCGTAATTAAAAAGACGAAGCAACAGATTTTTTTCATAGGATTCAGTTTACAGACAGAATGCGTCGAATCCTCCGTCGATGACTATCAACGTTCCGGATACGAATTTGGATGCGTCGCTGGCAAGCCACTGCAAAGTTCCCACGAGTTCGTCAGGCTCGCCGAACCTTCTGAATGGTGTGTGCGCGATGATCTGATTCGCCCTCTCGGTATAACTTCCGTCAGGGTTCGTAAGAAGTGTGCGGTTCTGCTCGGTCAGAAAAAATCCCGGAGCGATGGCATTCACACGTATGCCGTCTCCGTATTTAAGGGCCATCTCGCCGCACATATATTTTGTAAAATTAGTTATTGCGGCCTTCGCGCTCCCATAGCCTGCAACACGGGTAAGCGGTCTTAAGGCGGACTCGGAGGATACGTTGATAATAGATCCGGTCTTTTGATTTACCATAGCTTTGGCGAAAACCATCGTTGGAATGACAGAACCAAAAAGATTAAGATCTACGACAGTGCGGAAATCGTCGATATTCAGGTCGAATATACTCTTGTCAGGCGGAATCGTAGCACCAGGCATATTGCCGCCCGCGCAGTTAATAAGGACGTCGATTCTGCCGTACTTAGCCATTATATCTTGGTAATTTTTCTCAAGTTTTTCCCTGTCCATAACATCGGATTGCAGATACAAAGCTTCACCTCCCGCACTGCGTATTTTTTCGGCAAGATTTTCGCCTGCTTCTTTTTTCCTTGCAAGAAGGACCACTTTAGCGCCCTGGTCTCCGAAATGTTCTGCCATTGCAGAACCGAGAACTCCTGTCGCTCCTGTTATTATTACAACCTTGTCCTTTACACAAAATAAATTTCTCATGATTTTAATATTGTTATTACCAAAAATAATTTAATTGATTAATTAAATCCAAATATAACTACTTTTTTATAATAAATTTATAATTTTTACGTGCGGAACAAAATGTTAGATTTGCGAGATTAAACCGTAATTTATGGACTCCGGAAGAATAAAGATAAATGTTCAGAAAAAAATAGTGATTATTTCCGCTCTTCTCATGGCTGGAAAATTTGCAGCATTTTTCATTACGAATTCGGTGGGAATATTCACCGACGCGATGGAGAGTATTGTGAACGTAGTTGCCGGATCCATAAGTCTGTACAGCCTCTACATCGCCGTCAAACCGCGCGATGCAGGGCACCCGTTCGGACACGGCAAAATAGAATTTATATCTGCTTCCATCGAAGGAGCACTGATAATCGGAGCCGGATTGCTTATTATATACGAAGGATTCAGGCGTTTATTCGTTCCTGCCGAGATATCGAGCCTTGATTACGGTATAGTCATAGTTGCTGCCGCCGGAGCGATAAATTATGTTGTCGGATGGTACAGCATTAAGACAGGTAAAAAATCCGATTCTCTCGCCTTGATTGCTGGCGATAGGCATCTTCAGTCGGATACATATTTCTCCATAGGACTTGTAGCAGGACTTCTGCTTCTTTATTTCACCGGAATCGGATGGATAGACAGCGCCATCGCTCTTATATTCGGATTTATAATAGTAACTACCGGATTATCCATACTTAAAAAAACGATCCATAATCTTATGGACAGCTTCGACCGTAAGGCGCTTGAAATGGTTATGGATTCCATAAATAAAAACCGCATTCCAGAGCTGATAGACATTCATAATATGCGGATAGCCAAATACGGGAGTACGTTTCATATCGACTGCGATATAACTCTTCCGTATTATTATACTATCACGACCGGACACGATTGTTACGAGAAACTGAGAGACATCATTACCGAGGGGCTCCCTAATGAAGTCTTTTTTACCGTCCATGTCGATCCGTGTACCGAGTCCAACTGCCCCCACTGTATCCTGTTCGATTGTCCGTACCGGAAACATGAGTTCTTGTCGGATAGAGAAATTACTGTAGCCCGCCTTATTTATAGTGACGAATAAATTTATAAGTTTTTAAAAAATATTATTATCTTTGAAAAATTGATTGATTTTAATCGGATAATGATAAAAAAAATTATTTTAACAACGTTTTTAGTCATAGCCGCCGTCTTATTCGGTTCGGCTGTGGAGATGCCGTACGTGCATGATCCTGTGGTTGCGGAACAGGACGGAGTATATTATATGTTCATTACGGGAAGGGGTATAAGTGTAATGTCTTCCACGGATTTAAAGGACTGGAAACGCGAGAGGCCCGTATTCGAGGAACCCCCTGCGTGGGCTGTAGAAGCTGTTCCGGGATACCGTGGACATACATGGGCTCCCGATATAATTTACAGGGACGGATTATACTATTTATACTATTCTGTTTCGGCATTTGGAAAAAATACGTCCTGTATCGGAGTTGCTGTAAATAAAACGCTCGACCCTGAATCTCCGGACTTCGAATGGATAGATCATGGCAAAATCCTTCAATCCGTACCTGACAGGGATATGTGGAATGCTATCGATCCGAATATCATAGTAGACGATGACGGAACGCCGTGGATGAACTTCGGATCGTTCTGGGAAGGTATTAAAATGGTTAAACTCGATAGTACGATGACTTCCTTAGCACAGCCTGAGAAATGGTATTCGCTCTCCCGCAGGCCGCGTAAGCCTGAGGAAGCGGATGCCAATCCCGGAAGCGGTGCGGTGGAAGCTCCGTTTATATTTAAAAGAGGGGAATATTATTATCTTTTTGTATCTTTCGATTATTGCTGCCGTGGTGCAGAGAGCGATTATAAATTGGTGGTAGGACGTTCCAAAGACGTTAGAGGGCCGTATTACGATCGTGATGGAGTCGATATGTTGGACGGAGGTGCGGAACTCGTTGTCGAAGGTAACGAACGGTTCCCCGGAGTAGGACATAATTCCGTCTATACGTTTGACGCAAAGGACTATATTTTTTTCCATGCTTACGATATGGAAGAGAACGGGCGCTCGCGTCTGCTCGTAAGGGAATTGTCCTGGGATGATGACGGATGGCCGACAGCCGAACTGTAATTTGCAACTAACTTAATTAAATACACCTATGAAAAAATTTAAAGTATTTTCTCTCTTGGCCGCCTTATGCGTGCTTTGCGGAGGGAATGCCGTGTCACAGGGTAAAACTGTGATAACTGTCGATCCTGCGCAGGAAGGAGCGCCGATCCAGTCCACCATGTACGGTATATTCTTCGAAGATATTAATTTCGGTGCCGACGGAGGGCTCTATGCCGAACTTATCAAAAACAGATCCTTCGAATTCAGGAATAATCTTGTCGGATGGCTTCCGTTCGGGGATATCGAGATACGCAAGGACAAACCTGCATTCGACCAGAATCCTCATTATGCGCGTCTGACCTTCAAAACCCGCAACCTGACCGGTACCGGACTCGAAAACGAGGGATTCCGAGGTATAGGATTTAACCAGGGAGAAAAATACAAATTCTCTATGTATGCCCGCAATGTCGATAAAGAACCTGTTAAAGTCAGGATCGAACTTGTAAGCAGGGATAATGTCGTTGCGTCAGCGGAAGTGGTTGTGGACAGCAAGAATTGGACAAAACTCTCTGCCGACCTTATACCGAGACGCACGGATAAAAAAGGTAAAATCCGGATATCTATGGCCGGACAAGGCATAATCGATGTAGACCACATCTCGCTATTCCCTGAGAACACATGGAAGGGAAGGGAGAACGGACTTCGTCCCGATCTTGTACAGGCGCTCTACGATCTTAATCCGGGATTATTCAGATTCCCCGGAGGGTGTATCGTAGAGGGAACTACTCTCGATACCCGCTATGAATGGAAAAAATCGGTTGGTCCGGTCGAGAACCGTCCTACAAATATCAACCGTTGGAACTATACCTACAACCAATCGAGAGCTTATGATTACTTCCAGTCTCTCGGTCTCGGATTCTACGAATACTTCCTGCTTGCCGAGGATCTCGGAGCGGAACCTCTTCCGGTATTAAGTTGCGGTCTTGCGTGTCAGTACGAGAATTCCAGCGATCCTCACGACCATGAATACTGCCCTGTGGAAGATCTTCAGCCGTTTATCGACGATGCTCTCGACCTTATAGAATTCGCCAACGGAGACGTAAAAACTAAATGGGGTAAACTTCGTGCGGAGATGGGGCATCCCGAACCGTTCAACATGAAATATATAGGAATCGGTAACGAGCAGTGGGGAGAGATATATCCTGAGAGGCTCGAGAAATTTATCGTTGCGATAAAAGCCAAATATCCCGACATGCAGATCGTAGGTGGATCCGGACCGAGCGCTTCGGGAGACAGATTCGATTACGGATGGGAGCAAATGAGAAGATTGAATGTTGATCTCGTGGACGAACATTATTACGAACCGCCTACTTTCTTTTATAACGGAGCTACGCGTTACGATAATTACGACCGTAACGGTCCTAAGGTATTTGCCGGAGAATATGCGGCACACCACTCTTCACGGGCGAATAATTTCGATACGGCATTGTCGGAAGCAGCATTCATGACAGGTCTCGAAAGGAACGCGGATGTCGTTTATATGGCGACTTATGCCCCTCTCTTTGCCCACCTCGATGCTTGGCAGTGGAGGCCGGACCTTATATGGTTTGACAACTTCGATGTTGTTCTGACTCCGAACTATTATGTTCAGCAGATGTACGGACAAAATCCGGGAACCCATGTGGTTCCGCTCACAGTGGACGGCAACCCCCTTACCGGACAGAATAATTTGTACGGAAGTGCGGTGATCGATAAAAATACCGGCGAGGTTATAATCAAACTCGTAAACAGCGGCAATCAGGACAGGAATACTGCTATAAAAGTGGGTTCTTCGGTAAAGGAGGCGACAGCACGGGTTCAGACCCTCCGTGCAGGTGATCTATCGATGGAGAACACTCTTGAAAATCCGAAGAATATAGTGCCGGTAAACTCGAGCGCAAAAGTGGAGAACGGGGAATTGAACTTCAATGTAAGAGCTCAATCCTTCAGCGTAATTAAAATTAAATTGGATTAGACATAATTGGTAATAAATTAAAGAGGGGTTCTGTGAAGAACCTCTTTTTTTATCTGTTAAGTTTTTAAATTTATTTTTTATCTACTAATTTTGGTGGTTCGCCTATTTTATTTCCGTATGGGATTTTAATGGAATACTTTTGGCTAAGAAAATCACGGAATTATTATTATTTTAAAATGAAAAAATTACGTCTCTTGATCTTATTGTCTTTGATTACCGGACAATTACTCTATTCCCAGACAGAAAAACGCGGAGTCGTTACCGGAACTGTAATCGATAACGAAGACGGAACCCCTTTGATAGGGGCGATCGTTGTCGTAGACAGTACAAGCCAAATAACAACAGATGTAAGAGGAGAATTTCTACTGAATAATATCCGTATGGACAGAGAAGTCGAAATGGAAGTATCGTTCATCGGATACGAGACATTCTTCCGTGATATTAAAGTAGATACGCTCACGAATGTAGGGGTAATAAAACTCAACAGGGCAGATTATATTCTGGATGCTGCGAGGATTGAGGTAGAAGCACCTATGATGGTTCAGAAGGGAGATACTCTTCAGTTTAATGCAAGCCAATTTAAAACCAATCCGGATGCGGATGCGAGCGACCTTGTAAATAAATTGCCGGGCATGGAGGTGGAAGAAGGAAGCGTCAAGGCTCAGGGAGAAACCATAACCCGTGTTTATGTAGACGGGAAACTTACATTCGGGGACGAACCGATGACTGCTTTGCAGACACTGCCTGCCGACCTTGTTCAGAGTATACAGATGTTCGACGAATTGAGCGACGAAAATAAATTTCTCGGTATAAATGACGGACGGACTAACCGCGCTTTGAATGTCGTCACCAAGACCGGTAACGTTAATAAGGCCATAACGGCAAGAATCGAGGCAGGGTATGGTGCCGAATTGGAGAAGAACATGGACGGTAAATACCAGAACCGCTACACAGTCAATGGTGAAACAAATATATTCACCCAGAAGAACAGATGGACCATAGGATTTAATATTAATAACGTAAACAGTTCCGGAGGCCGCGGAGGATACAGAGGCTTCGGCGGAGGCGGAGGCGGCAATACCACTGCGCATATGGTAAATTTAAATTATTCTAAGGATTGGGGGGATTATTTGAAACTTAACGCGAGTTATACCCTTAACCATAGAGATTCAGAGACCATCCGCCGCTCGATACAGAATTACTTCCCTACGGACGATATAGTTGAGAGAATAAATGCCGATTCTACATGGAACAATAACGATTCCTATAACCATAACGGAAATATCAGGCTGGAGTATACGATGAACGAGAACAACAGATTCATGTTCACTCCGAGATTCTCATTTTCAACAAGCGATTCCCGCAGTATAAATCATACGATGTCTAATTCGTTCCTTACCAACGGCGAAGAGGTGTACAACGAGACATATACGCACAATACCTCCGATACGAAAAATTATAATATCGAGGGCAACCTTATGTGGAACCGCAGACTCGGAAATAATGGACGTGCCCTTACATCGAGTTTTTCGGGGAGAATAAGTGAGAATGACGGAACGCGGTTCCAGTTGGATACTACCGAAGTAAGTACGAATCCTATGAATAAATATATCGATTCATGGAGCTGGGACAGGCAGTTAGGGGTAAGACTTAATTACTCCGAACCGTTAGGCGAATCTTCACGTATAAATGTGATGTATAATATTCGTTACGAGAAGAGTAAGGCGTATAAGATGGTGTACGACTGGATAACCGGCGAAGAGGTGGTAGACGAGCAGCTATCGAATATATATACACGTAATTACACTACCAACAACGTTGGAGCAGGATATAATTTCAATAAGAACGATTGGACAATAAACGCCAATCTCAATTATGAGCATTCCAAACTGAACCGAGATCAGGAATTCCCGGACGTACCGCTTAATTACCGTCCGAGTTATACATTCGACAATGTTCTGCCCAATGTAAACGTACGGTATTCCGCAGGAAGGAATAAGGATCTGCGGTTCACTTATAATACCCGCGTCTCATTGCCTACCGTGGAACAACTTCAAAGCGTCGTGGACGATTCTAATCCGTTGCAGCTCACTGCCGGTAATCCGGAATTAAAAGAGACTTACACACATAATATCAGGCTTATATACCGTTCCTCGCAGCCGGAGAATTCCAGTACATTCTACGTTAATCTGAATGCAGATGCTATACAGAACAATATTTCTACTAAAACGGAATACTTCACGGAGGATACGAATTTAGGCGGGCAGTACGGTTATTATGAAGCTCCGATAGGTTCCCAATTAAGGACCCCTGTAAATCTCAATGGTTATTTCAGTCTGAGTTCCGCGGTAGGGTATTCATTTCCGTTCTCCGCGATAAAAACCACAATAAGCCTCGACGGAAACTACGCGTTCAGAAGATCCCCGTCATATACCGGAGATATGTTGAATCATGCGAATTCCAACGAGATGGGGGTTAGGGTTAAATTTGCCAGTAATATATCGGAGAATGTCGATTTTACAGTGTCGTCTAATACCGGATACAGCTATGTAACCAACAGCGCTAAATCCAATACCAAGTATGTAACCGAGACCGTGTCCGGTACCGTAAGCATAATTTTTCTCGGTGGATTTACTTTTACTTCGGACATTGCTTACAGGTATAACCACAGTATGTCATCGACTGGATTCACGCAGACCTATACGCTTTGGAATGCAGGCATCGGACGTAAGTTCCTCAAGCGCAATAATGCCGAACTTCGTATAACCATGTACGATATACTTAAACAGAATGCCAACCTGGCACATACCATAAACGATAATTACATCTCCGACACATGGACAAACACGATCGGACGATACCTTATGCTTACATTCAGTTACAGATTCAATACCCTTAACCAACAGTCGCAGAGAGGGGACAGGGAAGGAGGAAGAGAACGTGAAGGCGGATTCCCCGGTGGAGAACGCGGGCCGCGCGGCAGCTTCGGAGGTCCGGGAGGCGCCCCGGGCGGAGGCTTCGGAGGTTCTGGAGGGGGGATGAGATAAGCAGGGATTTTTTCGCTAAATTTGTAGAAAACAGTATGGCCTCGGTAATCTTTTCACAACAGGTTTGACCGATTACACTCGATATTGATTATATTTGGTACAGATAATTACCCTATGAAGAACAATAAACTCGCGATTCATGTTCTCGCATGGATCGCAATTATTGCCATAAACCTTTTTATTCTTAAAGGTTCCGGATATTCGGATTATGGCATGAGGCTGTGCGCCACGACCTTCCTGTGGCTGGTTTATTTTTATATAAATTACCTCGTACTCATACCTTGTCTACTCTTCAAAAAGAAGATTACCCTCTATATTCTGACTACCGTATTGTGCTTCGCAGGGGCGTATTTTCTCTCCAAATATTCCGATATACGGATCACCGAAACGGAACTCCGCCATCAATACGAATCCTTAAGCGAATACGACGACATAAAAGACTCGTGGGAAGCAAAAACCGAGGAATACCGTAGACGACGAGACCGCCGCGAGCATGGCGATTCCACTAAGCAGGCAATGGTCGATCCTTTCGCAGGGATGATAAGGCGTGGAGATGGTTCGGTAAACCGGTATGCGAATTTCCCGCCTCCGTATGAGGATTCAAGGGAACGTATCGGATTTACGGAACGTGAAGAGGAATATGACCGCGCGCTTCGCGACTACGACCGTGCTCACAGGAGATTCGGCTGGCTTCAAAGATCTAATTACAATCCGCTCGAAGGGTACAATTCCTCCTATTTTTTCCTGTTGGTATTCTTCTATCTGGCAAGTCTCGCAGTCTCATTTATAGAAAAATCCGGCAAAGAATCCGAAAGACGGTCGGAACTTGAAAACGAGAAGGTTGCCGCAGAACTCGCCTATCTCAAGCAGCAGATAAATCCCCATTTTTTGTTCAATACGCTCAATGCGATATATTCATATACTATCCCGATATCAGATGAGGCGTCGGAGGCAGTCCTCAAACTGTCAGCTATACTTCGGTATATGTTATACGAGACAGACAGGGATAGGGTCCCGCTATCTGACGAGATATCCGTTCTATACGATTATATAGAACTGCAGAAACTCCGCATTACCGATATGACCGAAATAAAATTCGATATAACGGGCAATCCGTCCGAACATCTCATTGAACCGATGCTTCTGATCCCGATACTCGAGAATGCCTTCAAATATGGTGTGGACAGCCTCCGGAATTCTTTTATATATATCCTTCTGAAAATAGAAAATAATAAAATAATTTTCGACGTATCCAATCGTATCGTCAGACGTGAGGATGGGCACGAGGGCAGTTCCGGTATCGGAATCAAAAATATAAGAAGGCGGCTGAAACTTATTTACGGAAATAATTACCAATTGATCACTGAGGAGAAAGACGGAATATTTTATGTATCTTTATCGTTAAACACCGAGAAAAGACTGGACAATGAAATGTATAGCCGTTGACGACGAACCGCTTGCCCTATCCATAATAGAGGGATTCTGCAATAAAATAGGATATTTGGAACTAACCGGTAAATGCCCGAATGCCATAGAGGCCGCGGAGCTTATTAAGGAACAGGAGGTCGATCTCATATTCCTCGATATAAATATGCCGCATCTTACAGGGATCGACTTGGTGAAGATGAGCCCAAGTCTTCCGATGGTGATCTTCACTACCGCTTATGCCGACTACGCGCTGACCGGATACGATCTGGATATTGTCGACTACCTGCTAAAACCGTTCTCGTTCGACCGTTTTTTTAAAGCTGTCTCTAAGGCGAAAGAACTCTACGATCTGAAAAATCTACCCAAATCCTATAAATTCCTTTTGCCGCAGCCCACTGCGGACGGTGGTGCGGATTATCTGATGATAAGGGTCGAATATTCTACGGTTAGATTAAATATCGCCGATATTCTGTATGTCGAAGGATTAAAGGATTATGTTAAGATCGCAACGTTATCCAAAAATTACGTTACTAAAAGCTCGATGAAGAATGTCGAAGAAAAACTTCCGTCCGGGAGGTTTATCCGTATCCATAAATCATTCATTGTCAATCTCGATAAAGTAGAGGCGTTCGAGAACAATCATATTCTTATAGGTGGCGGTAAGCTCCCTTTGGGAAGTAATTACCGTGATATATTTATGGAATTTATCGAAAAAAACCGCCTGTGATACGTGAAATTTGGCAGCTCTTCATGGTCTGCATTCACTCTACAAGATGTGGTAGTATCTCCCGGTCGATTTCAATACTCCAAGGTGAAAGACATCTGCGTGTCTCTTTACGGTGGATATCCTCTTGCCGTCTACGCGCCCAATTAATCGGTTATTTGACTAATTTCCAGTCTTGTAATCAGAATCTGCCGTTTCATTATACATTTTAATTCTTATTTATTAACTTTGCCCGACCCTATAAATTTTATACTATGCTCAATGGTAAATCCGTACTCATAACAGGAGGTACGGGATCGTTCGGAAAAAAGTTTGTCGAAACCATTTTTGACAAATATCCCAATATAAAACGTCTGGTGGTTTTTTCGAGAGACGAACTCAAACAATTCGAAATGTCCCAATGCTATTCTCCGCAAAAATATCATGCGATCAGATATTTTATTGGTGATGTCCGCGATAAGGAACGTCTTATCAGAGCCTGTGAAGGTATAGATATAATCATTCACGCAGCCGCCCTTAAACAGGTTCCGACAGCAGAATATAATCCTGACGAATGCATTAAAACCAATGTGAACGGAGCGCAGAATGTAATAGACGCATCATTGGCCTCCGGAGTTAAAATTGTCGTGGCATTGTCCACCGATAAAGCTGCTGCTCCGATAAATCTTTACGGTGCCACTAAACTCGTGTCGGACAAATTGTTTGTAGCTGCAAATAATATCAAAGGCAATCGCGATCTGCGGTTTTCTATTGTCCGCTACGGCAATGTCATGGGGTCGCGGGGTTCCGTTATACCGTTCTTTATGGATAAGGCTAAGACAGGTGTTATTCCTATAACTCATAAGGAGATGACAAGGTTTAACATATCTCTCGAAGAGGGTGTGGATATGGTGCTGTGGGCGATCGAAAATGCGATAGGAGGGGAGATATTCGTTCCGAAGATACCTTCATACAAAATAGAGACCGTTGCTAAGGCAATTGCACCTAATGCAAAAATAGAATACGTAGGTATAAGGCCCGGAGAAAAACTCCACGAAGAGATGATAACGGAAAGCGATTCTTATAATACGATCGAGTTCGATAAGTATTACGCCATACTGCCTACCGATGCGGATAAACAAAAATACATGGATAAGTTCGGAGCAAGGGAAGTAGAGAAAGGGTTCAGGTATAATTCCGGAACCAACAGCGAATGGGAGACAGTGGAGACCATGCGGGCTAAAATAAAAGAATTTGTGAATCCGGATTTTAAACCATTCTGATGAAACCGATACCTTACGGGAGACAGCATATTACCGATGAGGATATTAAATCCGTGGTTGAGGTCCTTAGATCGGATTTTCTCACTCAGGGGCCCAGAGTTCCCGAATTCGAGCAGGCATTTGCAGAATACTGCGGTTCCGAATACGCGGTCGCCGTATCTAACGGTACTGCAGCCCTGCATCTGTGTGCCCTTGCCCTCGGTGTAGGCCCCGGAGATATTGTTATAACCACCCCTATAACGTTCGTGGCCAGCGCTAACGGATTCCGTTACTGCGGTGCAGAGATAATGTTCTGCGATATTGATCCGCAGACAAAACTTATGGATGCGGATAAACTCGAACAAATCCTTGCAGCAGACACCACAGGAAGAATTAAAGGCATCGTTCCAGTGGATTTTGCCGGACTGCCTGTGGATACGGAGAAATTCAGGGCATTGGCGGATAAATACGGTTTATGGATTGTCGAGGATGCCTGCCACGCTCCAGGTGCTTATTTTACCGACAGCAGAGGCGAAATAATTTATAGCGGAAGCAATAGATATTCCGATCTTACGGTCTTCTCGTTCCATCCCGTAAAGCATATAGCCGCAGGGGAAGGCGGAATGATTACCACAAATAACCCTGAACTATACAATAAACTCACCAGTCTGCGGAGTCATGGAATAACTAAAAATCCTGATTTAATGTCAAAGAATGACGGAGGCTGGTATTACGAGATGACCGAACTCGGGTACAATTACCGTTTGACAGATATTCAGGCAGCCCTGGGAACCTCTCAGTTAAAACGATTGGAAGAGAGCATAAACAGGCGCAATGAGATAGCGGCATTTTATAACTCTGCGTTCTCGGTTAATGACCGGATAGTGACATCATCCTTCTATGAGGGAGTAAGGAATGCGTTCCATCTGTATGTCGTCGAGGTTCCGGAGCGGAACGAATTATATGAATATTTACATAAAAATCATATATTGGCGCAGGTGCATTACATTCCTGTTCACCGGATGCCTTATTACGGTAAGCAAGGATACAAAGAAGGCGACTTCCCGTGTGCGGAAAATTATTATAAAAAATGCCTAAGTTTACCGATGTTTCCCGCACTTACGGACGCCGAAATTGGACATATTATTGAAAAAGTATTTAATTTTTATTAAAATTACTTTTTTAATTTATATTATTTTGATATTTTTACGGAAATAGTTGATATTTTAAACATTTATAGTGTCATACATGGAAAAAGAAAAGACAGAAAGCAAAGAGGTCGATTTAATGGGGCTTGTAAATAAAATATGGGAAAAAAGAAGATCTATCCTTAAATTTTTGGTTGCTGCCCTTGTCGTAGGGCTGATAGTTGCTTTGAGTCTGCCCGGTGAGTATGCTTCGAGAGTTAAAATGGCTAATGAAGGAGATATGGGTTCAGCCGGTACCTCCAGTCTTGCGTCTTTGACCGGAATGAGCAATGTCGCCATGGAGGGGTTGAATTTTAATTTATACCCGGACATTGTCGGAAGTACCCCATTTATAATAGAATTAAGCCGGATTCCCGTTAAAGGGCAGGATATGGATTCTTATAAATTATTGTATGATTATATCGATACCGATCTTAAATCTCCCTGGTGGTCTAAATTATTTGCCATTCCCGGCAAAGTCATTGGAGGTATTCTTTCAATTTTTAAAGATAAAGGTGCGGAAGATCTTGGTTCGGATTTGAATCCGTATATGCTGACAAAAAAACAGTCGGATGTGCTGAAAAGAATAAACGACAGAGTTAACATAGATGTGGACAGTAAGACCGGAATAATAACGATGTCGGCAAAAATGCAGGATCCGTTAATAGCTGCGATAGTGGCCGATTCGCTTACGGTAAAACTGGAAAATTATATTATCAGATATAAAACTAATAAAGCCATACAGGATTACGAATTCACTGACGGATTGTTTAAAGAAGCGGAAAAAGATTATTATGAAGCACGTAGAAAATATGCCGAATTTATGGATGTTAATCAACATGTGATACGACAGACCGCATTGGTGGAACAAATCAAATTGAAAAATGAAAGCGAACTTACATTCAGCATATACAGTAATCTATCCCGGCAAAAGGATATGGCTCAAATTAAAGTTCAGGAGCAGACGCCTGTTATAACCGTCATCGAGCCGGCAAGCGTGCCTGTAATCAAAGCAGGTCCGGGGAAGTTATTTATTCTTGCTGCCTTCGCATTCCTTGGAATTTTAATCCCCGTAGGAATTATTTTCTTCAAAGAGACAATAGTTTAAATAAAAGATTATCTAAGATTTAATAGTTTCCAGAAGTCCATAGCAGGCATCTTCGAGGATATCGAGTACATTATTGAATCCGTTTATGCCGCCGTAATATGGGTCAGGGACATGATCTGTTTTAATATTCCTGCAAAATTCCGTCATTCGCCGAATTTTTTTCGCCGAATCGATATCCGGAGCCATGTTATATACTATGTCGTAGTTATTGTCGTCCATTACGAGTATCATATCGAAATTCGTAAAATCGTCCATTGTAATCTTGCGTGAACGACTTGTAAGGTGATAACCTCTCTCTTTAGCGGTTTTTTTCATTCGCGGGTCCGCCTCTTCGCCTGCGTGGCCTCCGTAGGTGCCTGCCGAACCTACTTTGATTTTATCTGTTAATCCGGCCTCTCTGATAATTTTTTCCATGATCCCTTCTGCCGCCGGCGACCTGCATATATTTCCCATACACACAAAGAGTAAGTTATATTTTTCCTCCATAATCAATAGCTATTTTTTTGTTCCGGTAATAGTTCTGATAACTGTCATAGTTAATAATTTTCCCTGTATACAGTAGACTTTTCTATATCTTTAATCTGAATATTTTTTACCTCTGTTGCAAATTTAATTCTTTTTTAGCATTCGGCTAATATTTAGCTGTAAAATGGATAATTAACCGGAGCATCGGAATCCGATTGTTTTTCTAACCGGAATAAAAGCTTTATGTTAAAGTTCTATGTAGCTGGATTGAAGCAAGATAATAGTCGCAAATTCGCAATTGCGAAATAGTGTTAATTGTGATTCCGGACATAAAACCTCTTCACGGATACAGCTATTCGCACCTTTATATGGCTGCGGTGGATGGAATATGGATGTGATTGTCTTCATGTTTGTGGTTTATATAAAAGAACCGCTATTTCGATACAATTCCAATGCAGAAGTTTCTGGAACAGTTGAATATACATTAATTACCGGAATTATTACAGCAGATGTACAATATCCGATGTTCCATGTTCGTATGAAGTCAGTATTAATTGTCCGTGGTCTCAACATTTGCAAAATAAAGAACAGTAATTATAGCTGACTCAGAATCATATTATCCGCCGTATGTTAAGAGAGGAATAAAATCCGCTTCATGGTTAGTTTATGTCGAGGTCAGTTAAAAATACTCCTCTTCTCTTTGAGGATTCATGGGAAACCACCCCTTGAGTACTCGCTTACGTTGATCGAACAACTCTTTAATTGTCCATAAGGACGAGAATGCAAATACTCCCGATATGGAAGACGTAATAGTGTTGTGGGAGACCATAGAAACAGCTATGCCTACAAGAGCGAGAACCAGGAATATCCACCAGCATCTGGTTCCCCAATAATATTCAGCCTTAATTACTACCGGATGAAAAATCCCGATAATTAAAAATGCTGATAATCCTATTATTACACCTTCGTAATTAAAGCTTGAAATTAACTCCATGGTATTCATATTTTAAAGGATAAAAATAAGAAAATTAATTGTTATACCGTTACTGTTTAGATAAAGTAATTGACTATATTTGCATTTTAAAAGTTATTTAAGAATGGATATACAGGCAGTTAAGCAACGTTTTGGAATTATCGGCAACAACGCGCGTATGAACCGCGCCCTTGAAGTCGCGCTCCGCGTTGCCGCCACCGACCTATCCGTCTTGATTACAGGAGAGAGCGGAGTCGGGAAGGAATTTTTTCCACAGGTCATTCATGCTTACAGTCCCCGTAAGCACGGCAGTTATATAGCTGTTAACTGTGGAGCGATACCGGAAGGAACTATTGATTCCGAGCTGTTCGGTCACGAAAAAGGTTCGTTTACCGGAGCGACCGACAGCCGCAAGGGGTACTTCGAAGTTGCGGACGGAGGAACGATATTTCTGGATGAAGTCGCGGAGCTTCCCCTTACAACTCAGGTAAGGCTTCTTAGGATACTTCAGACCGGAGAATTTATGAAGGTTGGTTCTTCAAAAATACAGAAGACAAATGTAAGGGTTGTAGCTGCGACAAATATAAATCTCATTCAGGCGATCTCGGACGGCAAATTCAGGGAAGACCTATACTACCGATTGAATACCGTGCCTATCGTCGTTCCCCCTTTAAGGGAGCGTAAGGAGGATATTTATCTGTTATTCAGAAAATTCGCTTCAGATATTGCACATCAGTACCGCATGCCCTCTATAAATCTCAGCGACGATGCCCGAATAGTGCTTGAGAATTATTCGTGGAGAGGTAACATACGGCAACTTAAAAATGTAGCGGAACAGATGTCCGCGGTAGAAGAAACAAGGGATATCGATGCGGAAATACTTGGAAAATATCTTCCCGATCACGATATACCCATTCTTCCTGCTGTCGTGGCTGGAAGTACCGTCAAAGATGATTCCGACAGGGATCTTCTTTACAAATTTTTGTTCGATATAAAAGGAGATATTAACGAGCTAAAGAAAATGGTAGCGGAATTGTCCGGTGTCCGCGAGACCTCTTCTTTTGTTACGCAGGGAAATATCTCTTCCATATCACAAAATCCCGGTTTAGCGTTGCCGGCAGCGTCAGTGGCTCCCCCTCAGTATCTGGTTCCCAAAACCGACTGTACGGAGGACTTTGCAGACTCGGAGATTGTGGATGATATTCCGCAGGAAGAGATGACCAAAGAGAAAATGTTGAGGGATCAGATCCTGCGTGCCTTGCGCAGGCATGGAGGCAAGCGCAAAGATGCTGCTAAGGATCTGTTTATATCGGAACGGACATTATATAGAAAAATTAAAGAATTAGGAATTGATGAGTATTAAAAGAATGTGGCTGTTTACAGCCTTTATATTATTCGCGTTTGCCGGATGTAAGGTGTCATACTCCCTCAGCGGAGCGTCGATTTCGCCGGATGTCAAAACTGTCAGCATTGCTTACTTCCCTAACAGCGCCGCGATGGTATCGCCTATACTCAGTTCGACCTTCACGGACGAGTTACAGACTAAATTCGTAAACCAAACAAAACTGGAGCTGGTAAGGGAGGATGGCGACATGAACTTTGAAGGGGAGATCATAGGATATACTTCGACGCCTACGGCCGTAACTGCGGACGACTATGCGACACAGAACAGGCTCACGATTACCGTGCGTGTGAAATTTACGAATAAGATTGAGCCGGAATACGATTTTCAGAGGAATTTTTCCGCGTATGAGGAATACAACAGCAATAGGATGCTGTCCGATGTCGAATCCGAACTTATTCCGGAAATTGTAGAACAGTTGGTGGACGATATATTTAACGCAGCAGTATCTAACTGGTAATGGATAACAGGTTTAATAAACTCCTCGGTAAAAACGGGTTATCTACGGAAGATGTCCTCCATCTCGAAGAAACGGTGAAAAAATACCCGTACTTCGTGTGCGGGAAAAATTTCCTCGTGTCTTATTATAGCCAAAACGGTATTACGGATAAATTCAATGCCGTGCGTAACTCTATGGGGCTTCGTTACAGTTTGTTGGGTACTCCGGATATATTTGCCGAGAATTTGGATTTTTCGCAGTTGTCCGCACCTGCGGCGATGAGTTTGATCGAGGAGTTCCTGTCTAAAGAAAATCTGAGGATAATCCCGGACGAGAATACTTCCGAATCGGAACACGAATTATCAAGACGTTCTTCGGTGGATAATGAAGAGGAATTGGTAAGTGAGAAACTTGCTGAGATATATGTCCGACAAGGGCTGGTAGATAAAGCTATCGCACTTTATCGAAAATTAAATTTGAAATATCCGGAAAAAAATATTTACTTTGCCGAGATTATTGAAAAGCTGGAAAAACAAAAATTAAAATAATTAACGTAAAAGCAGATCGAAATGTATATTTTTTGTATCATTCTGATTCTTATAGCAAGTGTTCTTATAATATTATCCGTATTGGCCCAGAGCCCTAAAGGCGGCATGGCAGCTAACTTCGGAGTCTCCAATCAGGTAATGGGGGTAAGGCAGGCATCCGATTTTCTCGAAAAATTTACTTGGGGCCTTGCGATCGCCATTTTAGTACTCAGCCTTGCTGCGACAATGACAATGCCGTCAGACAGTATAACTACGAGCAAGACAGAGTTAGAAAGAAGTATAGAGCAGTCGATCGATCCTAACCAGTCGTTCGCTCCGTTCCAGATACCAGTGGAAGCTGAGGCCGAGCCACAGGAAATTTTGTCCGAAGAATAAATTAATATCTGATTATAAAAATAAGACGGTACAATTGTACCGTCTTATTTTTATAAATTTGTATAAACCCGGCTAAATCGAAAAGGAAATATGAAAATATATTCTTTAACCTGTTTACTGCTCTTTTATTCGACATTTGCAGCAGCTTCCCAGTATAATTCCGACTTCAGCTTTCCGACGGAAATTCAAACTCCTGCTTCCGGAACCGCCTATGCGGACGGACTGATAAAAGAGAGGCTCAATAGAGGTCTTGTGGCTATACATCAGGGCCAGGGTCTGGTGTCTGTTGCCTGGCGAATGCTTCAAGATGATCCCGAAGATATAACTTTCGACCTTTACAGATCCGTGGGCGGAGGGGAAGCGGTAAAGATAAACCGCAGCCCATTAAAAATTTCTACTTATTTTCAGGATAAAGGGGTGGATACATCCCAAGATGTAAAATATATTTTACATATCGCAGGTTCAGTCAATCCTGTCGGAAGTTACGAGCTTACTGTCGAACGTGCCAAGACTCCCTACATATCCATACCAATGTATCCTCTTGAATTTGACACGCTGAATCTATACCACCCTAACGATATATCCGTTGGTGACCTTGACGGCGACGGTGAAATGGAGATTGTCGTTAAGCGTATAGGGGCTAATTATGCCTGCTCCCAACCAGGGTTATGTCCCGGAGGTGTTATTCTGGAAGCATATAAACTCGACGGTAGAAGATTGTGGCAGATTGATCTCGGTCCGAATATTAGATCCGGAGCGCAATATCTTCAGTTCCTTGTGTATGATTTTAATGGTAATGGGCGTGCGGAGGTAGCTATGAAAACTTCGGAAGGTACCATATTCGGGGACGGTGAAGTAATAGGCGATATTGATGGAGACGGCATAACGGATTATAGAATAATGGATTCTACGTTAAGGACTTACGGTAAAATACTCAGCGGACCGGAGTTCTTCTCCATTGTGGACGGAATAACAGGGGCGGAGATCGCCAGAGGTCCGTATATTGAACGCGGTAAATCGGAGGATTGGGGAGATAATTACGGCAACCGCGTCGACCGTCAGCTCGGAGCCGTAGGATATTTTGACGGAGAAAATCCTTGTATATTCTGGGGACGGGGGTATAACGGCCGTTCCGTAATGCACGCGTGGAGATTTGCAGGAGGGGAACTCGAACAATTATGGACGGTCGATACCAATAACGAACCGTACGGCGACTATGCCAATCAGGAAAATCATAATATAAGCATCGGAGACGTGGATGGTGACGGTAAAGACGAGGTCATGTACGGAGCGTGTGCGATAGACCATGACGGATCGCCGTTATACAGTACAAAATTAGGACATGGAGACGCGATGCACCTGACCAATATAGATCCTTCGAGAGAGGGTCTTGAAGTCTGGCAGGGACATGAATACGGTCCGGGCGGTTCCTCTCTCAGAGATGCCCGCACAGGAGAGCTTCTTGTTCATATACCCCATAACGATGATGTGGGACGCGCTATGACCGCGGATATCGATCCGAGATATCCGGGTAATGAAATCTGGTCCTCCCGTTCAGGAGGCTTGCTGACTTCCAACGGAGAACTTATATACCATAGGCCTCCTTCCATTAACATGGCCGTATGGTGGGATGGAGACCTTAGCCGCGAACTGCTCGACGGAGTGCGTATCGATAAATGGCATGGTTTCGGAACAACGACAATCTTCGACGGTAAGGAGCTCGGTATCGCATCGAATAACGGAACGAAGGCAAATCCGTGTCTGATTGCCGATATATTCGGAGACTGGAGAGAAGAGGTTATATGGCGGAGCGAGGATAACAGTGAGATTCGTATTTATATGACCCCGTATCCTACCGCGTATCGTTTCCCTACCTTCCTTCAGGATGTGGTATACAGATTGAGCGTCGCGCATCAGAATGTCGGATACAATCAACCAACCCATTATGGAAATTACTTCGGTACGGATTACGATCCGGTAATGAGAGCGAGATTCGCGGAGATGAACGATGCAAATTGGACTCTGGAGTTTAACGATCAGGGTAAATCCGGATGGGAGAAAAAATGGTTTCTCGACGGAGATAAGGCTGCGGTTATGAATACTCCGCTTGGGATAGAGTTCCATGCCGGACCGGATCTCGCATCGGATGCTGACCATTCGGTACTTTGGACTATGGACAGCTTCGAAGGGGATATAAAAATTGAATATGAATTTACCCGTCTCGATTCTCTGGACAGATTCGTGAATATAATCTACATACAAGCGGAAGGTAGCGGAGAGGATGGTTACGATAAAGATATTTATAAATGGAAGGATAAACGTACGATTCCGGCGATGAAAGAATATTTCAACCACATGAATACTATTCATATCAGCTATGCCGCTTATGAGAACGATCCGGATGTGCGGGACACCGATTACATACGCGGACGACGATATATGCCTGAAAATAAAAGAGGGCTGCAGGACACCGAACTTACTCCCGAATATTTATTCCCCTTGTTGTTCGAACCTATGGTGACCTACCGCATGACATTCATTAAACGTGGAACTGAGATAATTATGAAGGTCAGCGGAGGAGGCAGCGAGAGATACTTTTATTTCAGTGCGGAAGATTACCCTCCGGTCAAATCGGGAAGAGTCGGACTTAGACAGATGAGCGGACGTAAATCCGTGTACTCGAATATTACTATATCGACATATAAAGATATATAATTTGTCACTATTTTTGCTGCGATCCGTGTTGTAAATTTGTGCGGATCGCTTCTTATGCCATGCCCCAAAGAAAAATCATACACATCGATATGGACGCATTTTATGCCTCCATAGAACAACGCGACGATCCCCTGCTCAGAGGGAGACCTGTGGTTGTGGGTTATTCCGGAGACCGCGGTATGGTCGCAGCCGCAAGTTACGAGGCGCGGAGATATGGCATTCGGTCTGCAATGCCCTCTAAGACCGCAAAAAAGAGATGTCCTGAACTTATCTTTGTTCCGGCAAGATTCGATGTTTACAGAGCAGTTTCCGAACAAATAATGGATATATTCAGACAATACACGGACCTTGTAGAGCCCTTGTCCCTCGACGAGGCATTCCTCGACGTGACTGTCAATAAGAAAAACAATCCTTCAGCCACTCTCATTGCAAAGGAAATAAAGCGTAAAATCAAGGAACAAACGGGCCTGACTGCCTCCGCTGGAGTATCGGTAAATAAATTCCTTGCTAAGGTGGCCTCGGATATGGATAAACCCGACGGTTTATTTGTCATAAAGCCCGAACAAGTCGAATCCTTCGTAGGTACGCTTAAAATAGAGGATTTTTTCGGTGTGGGCAGGGTTACTGCGCATAAAATGCACCAACTCGGTATAAAAAACGGAGAAGATCTTCGTAAATTTACGGAAGAGGAGCTCGTCTTGCTCTTCGGTAAGGCAGGAAGCGGATATTACGGTTTTGCCCGCGGAATTGACGATAGAGAGGTCCGTCCGGACAGGTTGAGAAAATCGGTCGGAGGAGAGAATACATTCCTAAGCGACCTCGATTCCTACGACGAAATAAGGCGGGAGCTGGATGTCGTAGCCGGAATAGTCTGGGACAGAGTTTCCTCCAAAAACTTCCGCGGACGCACTGTCACGTTGAAGATTAAATATTCCGACTTCGGGATCATAACCAGAAGTCTTACTTACCCATATTTTATAGAAGACTTCGAAATGTTTTATAACACTTCGATAAATCTCCTTGACGCAGTTATGCCTATACAGAAAACCATAAGACTTATAGGCCTTATGGTAAGCAATATAGAACTTCCTAAAAAGACGGACGCCCATCAGCTGTCTCTTGAATTGTGAACGATCTTTAAGATCCGATATTAACCGCAGAAGAGCGGATTGTCCTCAAAATAAGCTGAAAAGATTCGGTATCACAGCTAATTAGGTATGTAAATTGTAAATGTAGATATAGTGATTAGTGTAAAACGTCTGCATTATGTGCGGTCGGTTACTTGAAAATTATAACCAAAACAAAAACTAATACTATGTTCTATCACGTAAAAGAATTACAATTTAACGCACGTGGATCCAAACCGGATCCACGTTTTGCACGTATGCTTCTCGAACAGTTCGGAGGCGGTAACGGTGAGTTAAAGGCTGCTATGCAGTATTTTGTTCAGGCATTCGCATGCAAGCAGGCATATCCTGATAAATACGATATGCTTATGGATATTGCTTCTGAAGAATTCAGCCATTTGGAAATCGTAGGAGCTACGATAACTATGCTTCTGGCCGGAGTAAACGGTGAAATGAAAGATGCTGCGGAATCTTCATGGATCGGAGAAATCATGAAGGGGAGCGGTGCAAGGGAAGATTTAATTAATCAGGCATTGTACAATCCTCAATTCTGCGTACTGACTGCAGGAGGTCCTACTGTTACCGACAGCAACGGTGCTCCGTGGAGCGGAGCGTTCGTGAATGCCAACGGTGATCTCACAGTGGATCTTAGGTCAAATATAGCAGCTGAATCCCGTGCTAAAATAGTATATGAATATCTCTTGAAATTTACTGACGACCCCTGCGTGCAGGAGACTCTGAAATTCCTCATGACAAGGGAAATTACGCACTTCCAACAATTCGAAGCTGCACTCGATACAATAACTCCTAACTTCCCTCCGGGCGTTCGCCAGGAAGACCCACGATATGGAAATAAATATTTCAATATGTCTCAGGGAGAGGATGCTACCGGTCCGTGGAATGAGGGTAAGAGTACAAGAACTCAAGAAGAGTGGAACAGAATAGACGATCCGTTGGAATATGTTACACAGACTAACGGTCTTATCGATGTTCAGGTAGACGAAGGTATAGATGCTCAGGCTTTGGAAGATAAAACTGAGGACTTGAGCAAAGAGAGAAGCGAAGAGGTAAAATCGGCAGTTCCTGAATCTAATATACAATGGAGCGATTACTGTCAGCAGAAATCCCGATCGTCTCACAGATCGAATAAGAAAAAGGTAATGGCATAACTCTCGAATACCGGTCGATAACTTGACCGGTATTCTTAATTATTTTTTTAGTGGAACTTAATTCGAGGGCTCCGTACTGAATAATTAAAACCGTCCGAATCGGTGCTATAATTCCATTCGGAAAAATTATCGTACCGAAGTGGCGGCAATAGAGAATTACCGGAGTTCTTCTTTCGCATAAATAATGAAGGGGGGATCCGTACTACGGTTATAGATTAACCGAATTTATCTAATGGTAGTTCCTCTGCAATTACTGAACCTCTTCAATCAATATGTGATTGACACTTCGGTTGTCGCGCCTATAGAGTAAGGGAGAAGATAACGGACCTACTGTTTATTCTGCCTCTATGCGATCGGCCACAGATATAGAAAATGTTTTTAAGAACAGGACACGAATCTTCCCTCCAGCGAGTAAAATTATCTACTTTGCCAGCAACATCATGGTTATTCGCTGATTCGAAAAGAATTTGCCGTAAGGAAAAAGTACGGTATTCCGGTGGAGTTCATGACCGGAAAACTTAAGGAAGATTACGGCATCGACGCGCCGGAGTGCTGTGGAGCGTATCTCAGCGCAAATGGATGTCTACGATGCCGTTGTGAGCCTGTTCGATTTTAATAATAATCGACGTATATGAGAGGTCTGCAACCTGTTCGAATCTGCTGGATGGCAGGATACAGGTAGCAACGTTATACAGGGGGCCGCTGAAGGACATACACTCGAATCCAAAGACGTAGTAATTGCGGATCCTTCAGTTCCACTTCGGAGAGTATAGGCATATAAAATGATCCGAAAATCTTTTTTGCATTGGATACGGAGTGAACGGTATACCATTAAGGATGGTGGCCGCGCCAATTATAACTAACCGCATCCGGAATATCCAATACGACACAGAATCTGTATTCGGATTAGAGAGGCATAATAATCACAAATAAATTATAAAAAATATTCGATATGAAGGAGAAAAAAGGACTTATAAACCCTCTGGATATGTATTACACCGGAGGCTATGAAAGACAAACTCAGGAAGCTCCCGGAATTCAGGGACGTATGAAGCCGGTTCCTGACTGCGGAGAAGAGAGTTATGTCGGACATGGACGATTGGAAGGACGCAAGGCTTTGATTACCGGAGGGGATTCGGGCATTGGCCGGGCAGTTGCGATAGCTTACTGTCGCGAGGGTGCGGATATTGCGATAAATTATCTTCCGGAAGAACAGTCGGATGCCGAAACGCTCGCGAAACTTCTTGAAAAAGAAGGCCGTAAAATCGTGCTGCTTCCCGGTGATGTAAGCGAAGAACAGGTTTGTAACGAGATCGTTAAAAAGGCATACGAAGAGCTTGGAGGTTTGGATATAATGGCGCTTAACGCCGGCATGCAGATAGCATTGAAAGACATTGCCGACCTTACGACGCAGCAGTTGAGGAAGGTGTATGAAACTAATATTTTCTCTATGTATTGGACGGTGAAGGCAGCTCTTCCTTTTATGCCCGCAGGAAGTAGCATTGTTACTACTTCCTCGATCCAGGCCTATCAGCCGAGTAAAGACCTTCTCGATTACGCAGGAACTAAAGCTGCCGTGATTGCATTTACACGTGCGCTGGCAAAGCAGGTTGCGGAGAAGGGCATAAGGGTAAATTCAGTTTCTCCGGGACCGATATGGACAGCGTTAGAGGTATCCGGGGGCCAATTCCCTGACAAACTTCCCGAATTCGGTCAGAGTACTCCTCTTAAACGTGCAGGACAACCTGCCGAACTTGCAGGAGTTTATGTGTTCCTTGCATCGAACGAATCGAGTTATGTAACTGCTGAGGTGTATGGTGTTACGGGGGGTGAGCATACTACATAGTAATTATAGAAGCTAATTTTCAAGGGTATTGTATTTTGCAATACCTTTCTTTTTAAAACGGTACTTAAATTGCTTATCTCCGGGAAAAAGAAAGGATGACCTTGATTCAGCTGTTCCGGTATGTAAGTTCTTATATAAAGCCTTATAAATGGCTCCTCGTAATAGCCCTGTTCCTTACCTTTATAGGATCTCTTACCGCGCAGGTCAATGCGTGGGTATTGAGATATACGGTAGATAGAGTAAATGATCTGTCGGTAGGCGAGAAGGCATTCCGTGAGGGTCTGCATGTTTTAGGAATTATTTCTGCCATACTTATAGGGAAGGAGATCCTAAACGCATTCATACAGTTCGGACAGAAGTATTACGGAGAAAGATTGAGAATTCTTGTCGCGCGTGATCTTGCTCAGGATATTATAGAACGGATATTAACTTACAAACTTGCGTTCTTCAGTGCCGGCGGTAATAAATTGGGTAAATTACAGACCCGTATTGACAGAGGGATCGAAAGTCTTACGCGTCTGATCCAGAATTTTTTTATAGATATTCTTCCTTTATTCGCAAATTCCGCGGTTGCGCTCATAGTGATGTTCAACGCCAATTTTTATGTAGGATTAGTGGGTTTGAGCATCGTTCCGATATATTTTTATATAAGTTGGGTTCAGGCATGAAAACTCCGCGGTGCAAGGCGCAGGATCAAGGATCTCAGGGAGAATAAAAGTCAGGGAATACTTACTATTCTGGATTCCATCACGGTAATAAAATCTTTTATCCGCGAGAATGTCGAGGGCAGTCGCCAGATGGCGTTGCAGAACAGCCTGACCGAGACTCAGCTTCAGACCCGCAGGATAAGTTTTCTTTTCGATGGAATTAAGGGATTTATAGAGCAGATAGGAGTAGTTATAATTATAATCCTTACGGTATATTTCGTTCTACGGGGCGAAATGACCATAGGAGCTATAATGTTCCATATACTGCTCTTTAATAATGTTTCCGCCCCTATACGCCAGCTACATCGTATATACGACGAAATGAACGATGCGCTGATATACTCCGAGAGCTTCTTCCAAATAATGAATTCAGATCATCAGATAGAGCCTTCCGGAAGTTACAAACCTGAAAATATAACAGGGAAATTCGAAATAAAAGATCTTAATTTTACTTATCCGGATAATGAACTACGTACACTTGAGGATATAGATATGGTTATCGAGCCAAATAAGATAACTGCGCTGGTAGGGTTGTCCGGTGCAGGAAAAAGTACGCTGATCAACCTTCTCGATAAATTTTATTCTCCTGATTCCGGTGAAATACTTCTTGACGGCGTCTCTTTGGAAGATTACGATACTGCGTATTTGAGAGACCATATAGGACTCGTGTTACAGAAGAATCATATTTTTAACGGATCTATTCTCGAAAATATAAAATACGGAAACCCCGACGCATTCTTTGAGGATATTGTAGAGGCTGCAGAGAAATCTTACCTTCATGAACAAGTAATAAAGATGCCGGACGGATACGATACCCCTGCCACATCTCTGTCAGGAGGTCAGCAGCAAAAAATCGCCATAGCGAGGATGTTCCTTAAAAATCCGCCTGTTATATTTCTGGACGAACCTACGGCGAGTCTCGATGCTATATCCACACAGCAGATTAAAGAGAGTTTGGATGCCATAAAGAAGGATAGAACAGTCGTTGTGATTTCTCACAGCATCTCCCAGATAATAGATTCTGATATGATATACGTAATGAAGGATGGAAGGGTGGTGGAACACGGCAGCCATGCTGAGTTATATGAAGCTAACGGAACCTACCGCAAAATTTTCGATTCCATGGCCAAGAGCATGAATCTATCTTTAATGACGGAATATATTTAAAAAAGGGCCGCCGGAAGCACATTCATTAACCCTCAAATATGAAAAAATTTTACTTTTTTGTTTCCCAGCGGCCCCGGAAGTGTAACTTCCCGTATGGTCTTAATTACTATATACCGGAGCGTCATGGGATATATAACTTGTTGTTTATAAAGCATGAAACTCCAGCCTGTGTATCATGGCCTGCAACAGCCTGAGTAGGACAGGCGGAGTCCATGCCAAATATTGAGACATGAACTCTTCCATACCTACCAACCTACTCTAAGTTTAAAATGTTGCAGTTTTGATACCTTGTAGGTTTAAGTTAAATTATCCGGTAACTCCGGAATTATTCAATAACAAATGTAAATTAAATAAATGAGTCCGCAAAATTTAATTTACTTTAAAGGGATAAACAGGAAAAATTCTGTCATTCGTTAGGTCGAACTCTTTTTAATTACGAATATCTTCCACTTTATCGTTTATGTTTTCACGAATTGTCTCTCTGTTCTCGAAGTTATTCTCTCTTATTTCCTGTCTGTCCTGGAAATTTTCCTTACGCTGCTGTAAATCTTCCTTCATATCCTGAACTTTTTCTACGCGTTCTTTTGACGGATTGTCCGAATTCTCCAGACGATTCTCCTTTCTTTCGATCCTTTTCTCTTGCCTATCCTCGAATCTCTGTTCACGTTTTTCCTGTCGGTCTTCGAAATTTTCTTTTCTTTCTTTTTGATTGTCTTTTAATTCTGCCGTTCTTTCGGCGTGTGATTCATTAGCGCTTACATTAATAGTTGCCAGAAGTCCGAAGAGCATCATAGCTGGTACAATTGTCTTTTTCATAATAATAATACGTTATAATTAATTTGTCAAATAATCGTATTTAATCGTTTTTATTATTACAAAATACAGACCAAACAGAATGACATTAGTGGACAATGAAATACTGAAAAATTAATTTATGGTATATTTCCATATATTCACGGTAAATTATTTGTATGGAAAAGTTACGCTTGAACCAATATTTCTGTCGCGGCACATGAAAGTAAAAGAGAATTCCATGATGAGATGTTGTCAACGAATATTTCAAGTCATTAATATTGTCCGGATGCAATATAATTCGTATGGGGCTCTACCGTTTAATTGTCTAAGCTCCAAATCGGATGCCCTCCAGCCGTGGAGGTATAGCAAGAGATAGGAATATTTATTACCGCTAATGCATGAAATTAATATCAGTATAAATAGATCACACGTATTTTTTCCAATTCCACTCCCAGAACATTTTCGAGAAAATTATCGACAGTTCCGTGTTCCCGTTCAATAAGGTCGAGGGATGCCTCCAAATATTGTTCACGAACCTCTAACACGGGAAGGAGCACGGGAAATTGTTCGAGATATGCTGCATATTTATTTTTTACGTAGCGGTTAGATAACAAGTAATCTTCCATTACAATGTCGCGGTCTATTCCGAGGGAGAGGAGAAACAGTGCCGACGCGACTCCGGTCCGGTCCTTGCCTGCCGTGCAGTGGTACAATAACGGAAGTCCGCCTTCATCCATAAGAAGTGAAAAAAAATCTTTGTACTGGGCAATGCATGAACTGTCGGAAACCAGAAGACGGTACATATTTACCATCGCTTCGTCGAGAGTTTCCGGTGTTATGTCCCCCTTCATTATAATATCCTCCAAATTCCCCGGATTGATCGAAAGTTCATATCTGTCCTTAACTGTATCCGGCATTCTGTCAGGCGAGGAACTTATCTCGGAACCGGATCTGAAATCAACTACTGTCCGTACCGGTATGCTGGCGAGGTATTCCAAGTCGCCGTTCGTAAGATTCCTGAGCTCGTCGGAACGTATCAGTTTGCCCCATTTTACATATTTGCCGTATTTGTTCCGGTAGCCGCCCATATCGCGGAAATTATACCCTCCTTGCATGGGCAGATGTTTATCCGCGATTATCGCCGTACCTTTGTCGCACTCGAAAAAGAAATAGCTCCGTATCGAATCAGGGACGTTTATGCTGTATGTTCCCGATGTACTTCCGGTTAAGACAGGGGTTGCCATGTCTATCAAGTTTATCTGTCTTCCGGCAAATAAGCTCCACTCTTTGTCATATTTAATATCCAGTATTGCCTGCTTGGTTTCTTTGTCTCTTAATACAGATACGGTTTCGGTAAGGTTCTCTCCCGAATATTCTGCTATTCTCATATCGTTTCTGTTGGTTCTGCAAGATACTAATAATGCCGTAAATGTTAAAAAAATATAAAATTGTTTCATAGATTGCTATTTTTGCGGTCTAAAGCAAAACCAGTGCCTGTAAAATTAAATTTATCCTAAATGATTCGCCAAAAAATTATTTTCCTTTTATTATGCGTTGCTTCATTTGCCGGATGTGCTGTTCCGTCCAGAATTCCGCGCGATTTTTTAACCGCAGCATACGAACTTCAAGGCAATGTTTTATCAGTACAACACACTGAATATAATATAGATTATGGTGAAGAGAAAAAAGAGTTATTAATCGTATACCAATGGCACTTCGATAAAGACGGTATGATCGAACGGATGGAGACAGACAGCGGCATTAATTATCTTTACAGGCATTCCGGGAATACTACACTGCTTATAGATGCGGATAACGGCGAACTTATAACTATGTATGAATATTTTATCGGACGAAAACGTACAGGAATTCTAAAAAGCTCTTTGCCGATAGCCGATTCGATTTTTGTGGTTTATACACATAACAGCTTTAAAAGAGGATTATTAATAAATTCGGAGTACATCAAGCCGGACGGAAGGTACGTAACGCTAAACATTAAAAGAAAGAAAGGGCTGGTATCGAAATACTCTATGGTCGATTCGGACGAAGGGGTATTTGCAGAGTATAGCTATATAAAATTTGATCATGAAGACAACTGGATCCACAGAAGCGTCCGCAGTAAATCCGGAGACACCGTATTTTACCGAGAAGAAAAGAGGAAAATAAATTACTACTAAATATTCTGTTTCCCTATCTATATCCGGATGTTTAATTATAGACTGACTAATAAAGGAAATTATTTCGCATATTTAAATTTTAAAGGAGTCCTGCCTGTATATTGTTTGAAAAATCTTCCGAAAAAAGATGGATTCGAGAAATTCAATTCCTCGGATATTTGAAGTACAGTCATGTCCGTAGTCTTGAGAAGGGTTTTAGCGTGGAGTATAACAAGTTCGTTAATCCATTCCTGTATGGTATGTCCGGTTATTTTTTTTATTACGGAAGAGAGGTATTTCGGTGTAAAACATAATTTATCAGCGTAAAATTTAACTGTCCGCTGGGACTTAAAGTTCAATATGAGCATTCTGAAAAAATCCTCGGTTATTTTCTCATGGCGTGACGGCATGTAATTCGGCAAGGAGGACCGGTTTAAACGGTACAGTGAGGAAACTTCCAGCATAAACGCCTTTATTAATGTGGAAACCGACTCCATAGTGTAGGGAGAATTTAATTTTTTATACCTTTTGAGTATGAGCATATGAAATTCCATTAATTCCTTTACCTGTTCCTCCGTAAAAGTAGCTACCGGATTTTTGCTAAAGTGAAAAGCATTTACTAAATTTATCGAATTAACCATATTTGTCATAAAGTCGTTACCTAAAAATATAGCTGCGATGCAGAATTCATCACTCTGTTCGATTTTTTTTACGATATGATAAGGTAGAATTATCATAACCTGATTTGCGGATATAGTGATTTCCCGGTAATTTATTTTTAATTTTCCGGAACCTCTGAGGCAGATCAGATAGGTCAATCCGTCGAAAACCGTACTTTTGCTGAGAAATATGCGGTCAGATACTTTGATTTCATCGGTTACTATGAAGTTATCTACTGATATAGTATCAGTATTATTGTGTAAGTTATCCGATTTTGATACTATTCTCATTTATTTTTAATCTTTCTTTTGGTGAATTTAGCTAAAAAGGAAAAATAGGACATTTAAGTTCGTATTTAAGTTGCCTTTTTGAAATAAAAATAAGTCATTTTTGCGGTACGAAAATAAAGGAAAATATTTAAAACCACTAACACTAAATTTGATTGTTATGAAAAAAATTATTTTAGGCGTATTATTAGTGTGCGCAATTTGTGTGGAAACTCAAGCACAGGAAAAAGGAAACTTCTGGATTGGAGGTAACGGTGCATTCTCCGGAGAAAAAACTTCAGGTCAGGAAAGCCTTATCAACTTCAAGCTTCTTCCGGAATTAGGGTACCAATTCCACGAAAACTGGGGTGTAGCGATTCAGCTTGGTTATATTCACCAAGAGTCTCGTCAGGCTGTATCAGAAGTCCGTATATATGAAAACGGTTTCGTAATCGCTCCTTATGTAAGATGGACTTACCTTAAAGGTGGATTCGCAAGTCTATTCCTTGACGGTGGTATAGAGTACAGATACATCAAAGCGACAAAAGCTAAAGACGAAACTAATTCGTTCGGTGTCGGTATCAAACCAGGTGTTGCGTTCAACGTATCTGAAAGAGTATCTTTGATCGGTAAAGTAGGTTTCTTCGGTTATACACTTGACAAAACCGGCGATATCAAAGATCAGTGGGGCGGTGCTAAACTCAACCTTGATAATATCGAATTAGGGGTTGTTTACAATTTCTAATCTATAAAGTTAAATAAGAAGACCGCGGAATTCTCCGCGGTCTTCTTATTTATATACCTGTTTGCTTCCAATACGAAAGATAAAATTGCTTCTTAGAGTTATAGTTAATAAAGATTACAGGCTTGCATTAACAGTGAAAAATAATCGGTCATTGAAGTGTACGCTGCTGCTTTTAGGAGAACCCCAAACTCTGTTTGAACCGTATATTACCTATCAATAGTGAATCTCATGGGATGAAATACCCAAAAATGAGGATTGCCCGGTTAGGTATAAACCTACATCTTTGCATAGTTTAAATTTTATTAGTAAAGATGACCAGACTTTATACCCAACTTAAATCTAAATTTTCTTTAAAATATTTATTACTAACTGTCATTTTTTTGCCGTTTGCTGTTAATGCGCAGGATCGACTTACAATCCTTACAGGAACTGTTACCGGTTCCGACCAGAATCCTATCCCTTATGCCTCCGTGTATGTAAAAAATACCACAAGAGGGGCGGTTTGCGATGAAAACGGGAAATATTACTTCAGAATCCCACACGGAACGCATGTTTTGGTTGCAGAGGCTCTCGGATATGATACGAGCGAGATCGAGATAGAATTTGGGCGCAGCGATAGGAGGGAAGTGAATTTTGTCCTGAAAACCAATGCCGTAGAGATCGAGAAAGCTGTCGTTAATGGAAAATCGATCGTAAAACAGGTTAATGAGAGCGCCTATAATGTTATCGCTCTCGATGCAACTCTCTTACATAACACCACAATGGATATCGGCAGCGTACTTGATCGCGTTTCCGGTATAAAAATTCGTGAAACAGGAGGAATGGGCTCCGACTCCAGAATTAATCTCAACGGGTTCAGCGGCAAGCATGTAAAAATATTTATGGACGGCATGCCAATGGAAGGATCCGGATCTTCTATGCGTATAGGGAATATTCCGGTAAATCTTGCGGAGAGGATAGAGATATATAAAGGTGTAGTGCCTGTGGAATTGGGGGGCGATGCACTCGGAGGCGCCATAAATATTGTTACTAAAAAGACACAGAGTACTTATCTGGATGTATCTTACTCATACGGTTCCTTCAATACCCACAAATCGAATATTAGTTTTGGTCATACTACTAAAGACGGATTTACGTTCAGCCTGAATGCTTATCAGAATTATTCCGATAACAGTTATAAAGTTAAAACCAAACTTCTGGACCTCGAAAGCGGAATTTATTCTACTGAAGATCATTGGTTTAGAAGATTCCATGACAATTACCATAATGAAGCGGTGGGTGCCAAAATAGGAGTGGTTAATAAAAGCTGGGCCGACAGATTATTATTCGGTTTCACTTACGGAAAGGAAAAAGCGGACATTCAGAACGCCAATGTCATGCAGATCGTTTACGGTGGTAAGTTCAAGAGGGCGGAGAGTCTTATTCCGTCGTTAAATTACGAGAAGAGAAATTTGTTCACTGAAAATTTAAATTTTTCGTTAACCGGTAATTACAACAGTGTAAAAAATAATGTATTCGATACTATATCGAGGCGGTATAACTGGTCGGGCGAATACATCAATACCACCTCCATGGGCGAAGGAACGTATACTAAAAGCGATACCAAGAATAACAGCCTGTATGTGACCGCTAACCTTAATTACAACATAGGAATCAAGCATTACTTCTCCTTAAACCATATCTTCAATAATTTCGAAAGAAAAAATAACGATAGTGCGGCAGCTACGGATGATGTCACCGATGGAACCTTCATGAAGCGCAAAAATAATAAAAACATCACCGGACTGTCGTATAGATTCGCTCCGGTAGATAAATGGAGCGCGCTTGCATTTGTAAAATACTACGATATAAGGATAACCGGTCCGGTCGAAGTATCATCATCCGGAAACCGTTCGACGTACGAAGAACAGGAGAAACATTACAGCATAACCGGATACGGTGCAGCAACTACTTATATGTTCAATAGAGACTTCCAGATCAAGGTCTCTTATGAGAAGACATACCGCCTACCTACCGAAACGGAACTGTTCGGAGACGAAGTATCGGAGTCAGGAGACGCGAGCCTCAAACCGGAACATAGTAATAATATAAATCTTAATCTCAGTTACGATAAGGCAATCGGTAATTCACATACCGTATTCCTTAATGCGGGACTTATTTATCGTGACACCAGAGATTATATCAGACGCCAGGTTGAACAACGGTACGGAGGAGCATACAATACCAACCATGGTAAGGTTCGTACTCTGGGTGTGGACTTCGAGGCGAGATACTTCTACAAGAATAATTTCAATATAGGAGGTAATATAACTTATCAGGATATCAGGAATATGGAGAAATATTCTATTACGGGACTCGAGTTATTATATTATAAAGACCGTATGCCGAATGTTCCTTATTTATTCTCTAACGTCGATGCAGGATACAGTTTTTTTGATGTACTTGGTAAAGGCAACCTTCTTACCATAGGATATAATATGCAGTACGTTCACAAGTTCTACCGCAGTTGGCAGAGCGAGGGCTCGACACTCTATATTCCCGGACAGTTATCCCATGATATAAGTGTGACATATTCGCTAAAGGACGGAAGGTACAACATAGGGTTCGAAGCGAGGAACCTCACTAACCACCTGCTGTACGATAATTACAGCCTGCAAAAGCCAGGGCGCAGCTTTTCGGTGAAATTCAGATACTATTTATTAAAAATGAAGTAATACATATAAAATTTTAAAAATTAACATTATGAAATTAAGAAAAACTATTGCAAAAAGGTTTGCTATTATGGGCGTGGTATGCCTTGCGTTAGGATTAGCTTCCTGTGATAACGATGACGACGACAATCCGGGCGACGGAAACGAGGCTACGATAGAAGAAGAGGTATTCTTTATATCCCTTCAGGGAGCGGGTGCTGAGTATATAGGATTGATCGACGATATTGAATCAGGTACAGTAACAATGGGACCGTCGGACTTCAAATATTACACGGAACTCGAGCAAAACGGATATACGTGGATATTCAATCCTAATCCTTCTATGGTACTCGGACTCATTTACAGCCAGGGTGATCCGGGACTCGGGCTGGCATTCGGTGTTATTAACGAAGAATTATATCAATATCCTGCATTCGACATCAGCACACGCTTCACTTCTTACGGATTTTGCGGTGATTATGCTATTACGAGTGTCGGGGGACAGACTCCTGTGGATGAAAACGGTAATCCGCTGCTTCTGGAAGACGGGGAAACGGAGAGGGCGGACGGAGCTACCTTCAACTTCTTCAACATGAAAAACAATCTATCCCGCATAGAAAAAACTATTCTTACCTCAAATATCGCAGGCAATGGCGAACAAGCGACATTCTCTGGCATTGTGAACATGGGTGACGGAACCTTCTTAACCGGTATGGTGCTCTCGCAACCAAAAGATCCTAATACTTCCACAGGGGGAGCCAGTACAGGAACGGTAAATTATCCGGACAGCGTTTGGGTAGCAAGATTCGATACGGATCTCAATCTCCTCAATATTTACAGGGACGACAGAATCAGTTACTCGGCAGGACGTTACCGTTCACAATATTATTCCCAGATAGGCAAAGCGGATAACGGTTACATATATGTGTTCTCCGGTTCCTATGATTATAATGCCAATGCGACAAGCAACAACGCAGGCGCGCTGAGGATAGCTCCGGGATCCGACGTCTTCGATCCTTCCTATCACTTCGATATCGAGAGTCTCACAGGCGGATACCGTTTCAGAAAAGTATGGCATATCACAGGGGATTACTTCCTTCTCGAAGTTTATAACCATGTCGGAAGACTGACAGATATAGATGATCCTGCGACACAGTATGCGGTGGTAAACATGAGTTCTAAATCGTTCGAGTGGGTTCGCGGAGGAGAGATGCCTTCATACGATGAAATATCGGCTACCGGGCAGCCTTATGCTTATGATGGAAAAATATATTTCCCGATAGCTGTAGGCGGTATTGAAACTACGGATGAAGACGGAAACGTTACGACCACTCCAGCCGAGAATCCTGCTATATATATAATCGATCCGACTGATCCCTCAGCGACTAAAAAAGGTCTTACCGTTCGCGGTCCGTCGAGCATCAGAGCTGTCGGAAGAATGATCGTTAATTAATCTGAAATTTTACCGATTGAGGATACCCCTTCTATGGAGAAGCGGGTATCCTTTCAATAAGATAATTATGAAGAAATTTATTTCAAAAATACACCTGTGGTTGTCGATTCCGTTCGGATTGGTGATTATGATTCTCTGCCTTACCGGGGCACTTCTTGTTTTTGAAAGTGAGATACTCGAATTTTCTCATCCGTCATTATACAGGGCGAATATCACGGAGAATGGCAGAATGCCGATAAGCGAATTGATGCCTAAAGTAAAAGAGCAGCTGCCGGACTCGGTCCTTATATCCAGTGTTCAGATACCATCGAACCTTAAAAAAAATTACCGCATGGGGTTCGGTCAGGGACGGACATCGCTCCTTGTCGATCCGTATACCGCAGAAGTTAAAGGAGAGGTTAATCCTTACGCGAGAGGAACTTTCTTCTCGTTCGTGAGACGTTGTCATCGTTGGTTCATGTTCCAGTACAGCAGAGGAGAATTTTCGTGGGGCAAACTTATAACGGGCGTATCGACCCTCGTTTTTGTGGTAATAATGATAACGGGAATCATTATATGGGTTCCGAAGACAATCAAACTCCTTAAAACACGTCTGTCAATTAAGACAAATGCAAGCAGATTCAGATTCTGGTACGACACTCATCTTGCCGGAGGTATATGGGTTGCGTTGCTGTTGCTGGCTATGTGTCTTACGGGGCTTACATGGTCCTTCAATTGGTATCGAGACGGATTTTATAAGGTATTCGGTGTTGATACATCCAGACCTGCGCAGACGGTTCAACAGGCTCTGCAGACCGGCGGACAGGGAGATAGTCCGTCCGGAGAAAGATCCGGCGGTGGCCGTCCTGAAGGGAACTTTGAAGAACGCGGCGGAGGAGACCGTGGAAATAATCCGGAAAGAACAGGCGCAAGCCGTGTATCCGGAGCCGGAGATTCTGAGGGAAGAAGTGGTCGGGGCGGCTCGGAAAGAAGAGGGGCGGGATATACCGATTATTCTGCCTGGGATGCTGTGTTTGCATCGTTATCCCAATCCAATCCGCGTTTTAAAACCATAACCGTCCAGAGCGGATCAGCATCGGTATCGAATAACAGGAGTGGTAATACCAGAGCTTCCGACAGTTATACTTTCGATACACGGACAGGAGAGATAACAGATTCCCGTTTATATAAGGATCAGGATAAATCGGCAAAGATCAGAGGATGGATTTATGCTGTCCATGTAGGAACTTGGGGAGGTATCACCACGCGCATACTCTATTTTATAGCGTGCGTGGTCGGAGCGTCGTTACCCCTAACCGGTTATTACATTTATCTGAAAAAATGGCGAGTAAGACGTAAAAAGAAATTACAGAGAGAATAATAAAGGGCAGCTTAAGCTGCCCTTTATTATTTTTGCCGTGGCTTAATGTTTGCTTTATTTTTATAAGGTTAAATTATTAAATAAAATAACTATGTTTGAAAAAATAATGGATTTGGTTAAAAATCAGGTTATGGATAAAGTCTCGGGTAACAATGATATCCCGGAAGAAAAGAAGGAGCAGACTGTAAATACGGCAACCTCTTCGCTGATGGACAGTCTTAAGAAATATGCTACTTCTGAAAATTTATCTTCACTGAGTTCCATGTTCGGTGGCGGTTCGAGTACCGACTCTTCGCGGCAAAAGGCTGACAGCGTTAAAAACGGAATTCAGTCGGATATGATATCCAATCTCATGTCCAAAGTCGGATTGAGCCAGGGAACGGCTTCCAGTCTCGCTTCAGGGATTATTCCTGCGGTCATGTCGCTGTTCTCTAAAAAGATAAAAGATAATAACGACGGTGATTTCAATATTGGATCGTTGTTAAGCGGCCTGACAGGAGACGATAACAGTAAAGAAAAAAATAATGTTATGGATATGGTAGGAAACCTCTTTGGCAAATAGATTTATTTTGAGTATGGTCGATCCCCGGATGAACGTTCGGGGATTTTTATATTAATTCGTCGGTATATGGATATTAAAAGGAATATGCGGAGAAGAAATTCACTTAAATTATAATTCAGATATATGGCAACATTTAAATTTCATTTAAGAATCTCTGTCCGAAACGAAGAGAAGCCGGGAAGTATTTTTATAAGATTCATACACCGACGAAAATCTGGAGTTGTTACTACACCATACCGCCTGTTTAGTAGAGAGTGGGATGCAAACCGAGAACAAATCCGTATCGTATCCGACGATACTGCGCGCGAAGCGGAACTTCTTGAAATAAAGAGAGCGTTGAATAGTGATAAATTATATCTCACGGAATGTCTTAAAAAAATGGAAAAGCAAGGGCCGTTCTCCGTAGAGGATATTGTCAACTGCTATAAACGAAAGAACTCCGATAAAATGTTGTCTGAATATACAGATAGAGTGCGTAGGAATATCGAAGCTCTCGGACGATACCGGACTTCGCGGGCATACCGTACAGCTGCGGATGCCTTGATTAGATTCAATAATGGACACAATATAAAATTAGATCATATAAATTCAGTTCTTATCGGAAAATTTGAAGAGGACATGAAACTCAAGGGTAAAAGTTTAAATACCATATCGTTTTATATGCGCAACCTCCGATCCATATATAATAGGGCTGTAAAGGAACAACTCATCGATTCACCAGCAGAAAATCCGTTTTTATATGTCTACACCGGAGTTCAGGTTACAAAAAAAAGAGCGCTTACCAAACAGGAGATTGTTAAACTTAACGAACTGGATGAAAATCTTTTAGGTCTCGGAAATAAATCAGGTGAATTGAAGTGCGGTCTGTCCTCTAAAGGACTTAAGGATGCTTTGGCGCTATTTCTATTTAGTTTTCATACAAGAGGAATGTCCTTTGTGGATATGGCCTATCTCCGGAAGGATAATATCCGGAACGGAATATTGACATATTACCGTAAAAAAACCGGTCAGATGATCGAAATGAAACTAAATTCGTATATGAAAAATCTTATTGAATATTTTAAACGGGAAACGGAAGGGTCGCCCTACATCTTCCCTATAATTAAACCCGGTAGGGGTAACGAGAGGATTCAGTATGAGAGTGGATTAAGACTTCAGAACATAAGGCTCAAAACTCTCTCTAAACTTGCCGGTATTAACCGGGTAGTCACTACCCATGTGGCGCGCCACTCATGGGCGACCATAGCTAAACAAGAGAATCTGCCCCTATGGATAATCAGCGAAGGACTTGGGCACGCAAATGAAAAAACTACGTATATATATCTGAAATCGTTCGAGAGGTCTGTATTGGATAAAGCGAACGAAAGAATTTGCAGTGTGATACACAGGGGAAAATAGATGAACTCAATTTAATCTCGATATGAAGCGGTTAATACCGCTTTTTTTGTTTCTATTTTTTCGGTTAATTCCATGTGTGCTTCATGAAAAAATAGAACCCGTATTCCGGACTTGTAAAAATCTAAGGAAAATATAATTTATGTAATTTTTATGTTTCTGTTCATAAAAATTACGAATAAGGATTAATTATTTGTGAATTATCTGGATGTTGTGTCATTTTTTGAATTTATTTAATATTTTTGTTCCATATATCGGTATCGATATCGATAAAATTAACCTATTTTCATGGCATGTATATGCAGTAAAATAAAAGGTAGGCTCCTCATTAATTATTTACTGGTCCAGAGAAGAAATAGCGGCGGTCAGTGGTCTGCGGTTTGTCTGTGACCTCTGCCGACAAGGGCTGCAATCCCGTCGGTCCGATTATCTTATCTTATTTTAGGCGGACTATATCCGCAGAATAATTTTTGGACTGCGGGTATCGGTCTGAAAGATAGAATCCTAAAGGCTTGGATAGATAAATATACTTTAGAGAATGGATTACGGTACTGTAAATCCGTTCTTGTGGAGCGGAAAGAAACAGGAGTATCCGAAAATTACAATGCAGAATATTATTAATTAATTAACAAAAATTTATGTCTATGAAACTAAGAAAACTATTTTTTGCCTTATTGGCAGTATCAGTACTTCTTTCATGCAGTAAGGAAGCCGGAGAGGTGACCGATATTGAGTTCGAAGGAGAAAAAACGTCGTTGGTTATCACTCTGAGTGTGGATGACAACAATGTCAAAGCAATTACGTTCCCTGATAACGCTTCGACTAGCGCAGAAAAACGGATTTACAATGCAGTGGCGGTAGTATTCGATCATCGCGGATTGCTTGAAGCTGTGGCAGATTACGATGAATTTACAAACGGAGGAGATGAAGCTTCCGATATCACTCTGGATTTTGAAGAAATAACCACTGGAGTTCATGAATTCTATGTCATTGCCAATGCACCGAGATCGCTTCTCCAGCGTCAAGGCGATTTGTTCCCTATGGGTATGACTTTGTCCGATTTCAAGAAGGAATATCATGATCTTACATCGGTAGGTGTTGCCGGTATTGTCCGTGAAAAAACCGGTTATGAACAGGGAGACGAGAGCGGCGAATCACGCGGATTCTTTATGACCAGTCTTCCGGATGTAAATAAGATCACTCTTGCCACCGAAGGAAACAATGCTCTTACGATTGAACTGTACAGGGTTGCCGCTAAGGTATCCGTAGGTTACGACCCGGATTCAAACGGAGAAATGTACGGACATCTCGAAGATATCTACTATGAGATTCTTAACAACCCTACGCGTATGTATGTATTCTCTAACATTACCGATAATCAGGTGTATACTCCTTATTTCAATGAGAATTACAATGCCAGTCATTATGTAGGGGGACTGCATGATTACAGACCTGCTATCGTTGCAGGCCAGACAGGCGTTGCGGAGGACGAACTTTATACTTACTGCGTAGAGAACAGTAATCTCAAAGCTCTTAAAGGAAATTCCACACGAGTAAGAATTAAAGCCGTGTTTGTTCCTGCCCAGCTTAAGGACGAGAACGAAGATGATATGGGAGCCGGTACCGGAGGTACATTCTGGAGAATACGCGAAGTGTCTACAGGAATGTGGGAATCCGATTATTATGGAGAAGTTCCTGCAAGCATTCCGGCAGGTTATGAAGCTGTCGAATACACCGACGGTGTCTGCTATTATAACACTTGGCTGTACAATAACACTTACAACCAATATATGGTTAAACGTAACACTTACGTAAAAGTCTCCATTACTGCGGTATTCAGTGCAGGAGAACCGGGTGAAGAAGAGGGAGTGGATCCTACCGATCCTATCGAAGAAACTACCGACGCGACGATCTCTGTTTCTGTCGCAGAATGGGAAGGCGAAGAGCAGAAAGTTATACTTTAAATTATACAGCCGGGGGATTCCTGTCTCCCGGCTATTTTTATTTTTTAATTTTACAGACCGAATCTCTATGAATCGTAAATATGTCAAACTTTGGCTTCTTTTATCCGTTTGCGTTCTTGCAGGTTGTATACGCGATAAAACGGACCATTGCGAAAACAAGGTTACATTGACTTATGTATTTGAAATGCACTATGAACAAGGTGATCTATTTGCAGATGAGGTAGTGCATTTGCATCAGTATATTTACGATATAGCAGGCACGCTCGTAATGGAACAGAATGTATCCGCTTCCGATATGACCGATGGAAATAAAGTCAGTTTTATTCTTCCGTACGGAGAATACACCCTTGTTACATGATGTAACATACATACCGGAAATTTCGATTGCGATAACAAATACGAAATGGAACGGATGAAATTGGGAGTTACCTGCATTGACAATGACGGCGTACTCAATACTGCCGAGCCCGGTTCTCTATTTCACGGAATCCTGAATTTCACGGTTAAAGCAGGCACGGATTACGAAGGCGTCGTATCTCTGACAAAAAATTCAAATTATATCAATGTGCGTGTAAGGGGTATAGAGAATATATCCACGGCTGAAATAAACACATCTATATACGGATATAACGGCCATTATTCTTACGATAACAGTGCGCATACGGAAACCGCCCTTATAACTTATATTGCCGGGAGAAGGCAGGAAACAAATTATATTATCGACCGTTTCCAGGTTTACAGACTCTTTGCCGGGGATGGAGATATTGCCCTTAGAATTCAGGCGGAAGATGAAAACGGAATGGTATATTTTTTCGAAGAACCGTTGATTCCTATTCTTCTTCGAGGCATATCCACAGGTAATGCACAGAACTATCTGGACCGAACTGGAGAATATCAGATTCCTGTAAACTTCTCAGATGACGGGTCTGCAATCGTCGAAGCATGGGAAGATATAGATAATAATACCGAGCTTTAAACCGATATAGTTTATATTGTACTGTAATTGATCGATTGACAATTTTTTGTCGATTCGATCAATTTTTGTTGGTATATATTAATAATTGTATTATATTTACAATATATTAATCCCTAAAAAACTATATCATGAATAAAATTTTACTCTTATTATTGCATTAGCTGTTATGGCGTCTTGAAAAAGGATGCGGTCGAGAATATCGACACGGCTTGTTCGGCAACCTATTTATTAATTAAAAAATATTTACTATGAAAAAAGTACTACTATTGTTGTGCGCAATGGCTGTTGTAACAGCATGCAGCAGTGAAAAAGAGTTGACAGACGATGCTGTGGTTCAGGAAACCGAAGCGAGAAATGACGTAAATGTACGTGTGAATGCAGTTTTAAATGTTGCAAATGACACTGGACGTTCCGTTAATTTTGTTGCTAATTTTGATCCGTTTTGGTTTATTTTTCCAAATGGCGGAGGGGTGACGGAGCCTGAAACACTTGCTATGTGGCCTCCGAATCTCGAATTTTATCAACGTTTAGAAGCAGACGAAAGACAAAGTTATGTAATGTACAATAATTTCGGTTATTTCTTTGGAGGAATTTCCGTGAGCTATATAAAGATTCCTATAATTGATATTGTTGATTTCGAAGGACCTCAAAATCATCGAACAGCTGTAACTGCAACAGTTACAGACGGTAATACAGGGAATATATTAGGGGAGGAGTCGCGTTATTCGATTGGGGCTATGTATAATCAGACGTTGATAGTGTATCTTACAGGAGGTTCTAACAGATTAAATATTACAATTGATATTTTAATTTTCTAAATTATTGACCTATGAAGAAAATTCTATTATTCTTCTGTGCAGTGGCTTTGATAGCCTCATGTTCGAAAGACATCGACTCGATTGACGATACCGTTGTGGATAATGAAACCAAAGCGGATGTAGATACACGGGTAAATGCCTCATTGACCTTAAAGAATTGTTCCGGGGAATATTTATGGATCGCATGTTCATTGGATCAGGCTCCTGTACGGTTCGGAGGTCCGGGAGTTATGATTATGGAGCCTGAAACCCTGGCAAACCCTCCGCAGAATCTTAGTGGAGCTCTATTGAGCTATGATTATGCAAGCGAGACGTTTGTGATTTACAATAATGCAGGTTACGCGTTCAGAGGCAGTACGGTGACTTTTGTTCGTTTTCCGATCAGTTCCGTATGGGAAGTGGATGCTCTTGCCTCTTACTATATAATCAAAGTTCTTGTAAATGGAGAACCAGCGTATATAAACGGACACACCGAGTATATTGTAAACGATACTGTCCTCCATGATACCAATATCGATGCTTATTTCAGCGCACCGGCTACACGCGCAGGTACTATGAATATAGAGCTGATTGTCGAGGCATACAAATAATCTGTTTAAAAAAAACCTGCAGACAACTAATATCCGGAGCGATGAGCTCCGGATATTTTATTTTCGTTATATCATATTCCGATAAGTTCTGATTTTCTTTATTTATCCGAAATTAAAAATATTATTAAATTAATTTAATTAAATTTGTAAAAACGGATTAGGCTTAATTATGAACAAACTGACGAAGATCCTTCTATTTTCGTTTTATGCGTTTGCTGCGGCGGGATATTCTGCTTCTGCAAAAATTCCGGCAGAAGAGGATATGTACGGATATCTTATGGTATATTTTAAAGATGACACCCATAGTCTTTACATGGCGTTGAGTTCCGACGGGTATTCATTTACCGATATAAATAATGGGAAACCTATAATTGCCGGCGATACGATCGCTTCGCAGAGAGGAATCCGAGATCCGCACATAATGCGCGGACCGGACAATAATTTTTATATGGCGCTGACAGATCTGCATATATACGCGCAGCAGGCCGGTTATCGCGAGACAGAATGGGAGCGCGACGGAGAACAATATGGTTGGGGTAATAATAAGGCGTTGGTTTTAATGAAATCTTCCGATTTAATTAATTGGAGCCACTCTATTTTGAGAGTGGATCAGTCGTTTCCAGGATTGGAAAATATTGGTTGTGCATGGGCTCCTCAAACTATTTACGATAAGTCCCGAGACCGTATGATGCTGTATTTTACAATGCGGTATGGTAATGGACACAATAGATTGTATTATGCTTATACAGATAAAGATTTTACGCAACTTGCGACCCCTCCGGAATTATTGTTCCGATATCCTAAGGATGTGTCCTATATAGATGCCGATATAACAATGGTCGGAGATAAGTATCACATGTTTTATACTCCGCATGACAATGGTGTGGGAATCAAACAGGCAGTATCGGATTCCATCAATACGGGATATATTTACGACCCTGAGTGGTACGATCCGGAATCACATGCATGTGAGGCTCCGAATGTATGGAAGCGCATAGGAGAGGATAAATGGGTGCTGATGTACGATATTTACGGAATAAAGCCGCACAATTTCGGATTTAGCGAAACTTCCGATTTTGTTAATTTTACGGATATAGGTAGATTCAATGAAGGGGTAATGAAGACGACAAATTTCTCTATTCCTAAACACGGGTCCGTTATCCATATTACTAAGGAGGAGGCGGAAAAATTATGCAGTTACTGGGGAACGGAAATTGTTCTCGATTAAAACAAATGACGTTTATTATTATAGGTAATATATTAAATTACTTTTAATGTTTTTTACTTGGAAATTTTAGTCTGCAACACTTGAATTAATTATGTTCGGATCTTGGCGAATCGATAAATATATTTTAGGATGGCTTTTAATGGGGCTGCTTCTTACGCCATTAATGGTCAGAACTATACATATTGAGATTCACTCGGATCTATGTTATTTTTACCATTCCGATGCTTCGAACGATGCGGAAGACGGACATGATTACGACAACTGTCCACTGTGCCAATTCCATCTTGCGGCATTTATCGATCCGGTAACGATAAAATTCTCTTACATTCCGCAATTAACGGATTTATATCCGGATACACACATTCATTCTGATTACCACAGTTCGCCACTGAGCATTCTATCGCGCGGCCCTCCTTCCTTATAAAGCATTTCAGGGGATTAATCAAATTCATAAGTTACTTAATTAAGAATAAATCATGCAGATCCGGATAATTCCGGGCATGGTCGTAATGTTTGTGCTATGTTCCGGCTCTGGCCTTTATGCGCAGGAACCGGACAGTATAAAACTCGAGGAACTGGATGCGATAGCAGTCACTGCCTCTTTTACCCATAAGGAGATATTATCTTCACCGTTGGTCGTAGATGTTGCGGATAAAGCATTCATACGCGAGTACTTCACTGGCAATCTCGTACAAACACTCGAACATATACCCGGATTACGTTCCATGGACATCGGTTCCGGTTTCTCGAAACCGGTAATACGCGGTATGGGGTTTAACCGCATAGCAGTGCTGGAGAACGGCATCAAACAGGAGGGGCAGCAGTGGGGTGCGGACCACGGTCTCGAAATAGACGCATTCAATGCAGAACGGGTGGTGATCCGCAAAGGCCCATCGTCGCTCATGTATGGCAGCGATGCCATGGGCGGTACAATAGAGATTATGCAGCTTCCCGCGCCTGTCGATGATGGCTTCTTTGGGGAAGTGGTTTTGTTCGGGAAGTCTGTAAATGGTACAGTAGCAGGGTCGCTGATGCTGGGTTTGAAAAAAAAACAGTGGTATACTAAAGTAAGATATTCGGAACAACGGTTTGGAGATTACCGTATACCCACAGACACCGTTGTATATCTTACCCAAAAATTACCGATTCATAATAAAAAACTTAAAAATACCGCAGGATTCGAGAGAGACGCGTCCCTGTATGCCGAGTACCGTAATAACGGGTATTATATGAGTTATTTTGTGAGCAATGCCTATCAGAAGACGGGGTTCTTCCCAGGCGCCCACGGAATTCCCGATGCCTCTCGTCTGGAACCTGATGGCAGCAGCAGAAATATCGAGCTGCCTTACAGCACGGTAAATCATTTTAAAGCCACGACCCGCCAACAATATTCATGGGAAACGATCACGGCGTCTCTCGATCTTGGATTTCAAAATAACAGGCGGAATGAAATGAGCGAATTCCATACTCATTACGGGAAGCAGACGCGTCCGGAAAAAGATCCTGATAAGGAATTATTTTTTTCTCTTAACACGTTCAGTGCATCTGCAAAAGTACGATACTTCGGTTCCGAAACATTGGAATATACGGCAGGGTCGGATTTTCAATATCAGCATAACGATATAGGCGGATATTCGTTCCTGCTTCCTGAATTCGAGAGAACCACGGCAGGTGTATTTTGGATTACTACCTGGCGAGTTACAGACAGATTTACCGCAACAGGAGGTATCAGATACGATCACGGTAGACAGGAGATATCTCCGTTCAGGGATGCTTACCTTGTGGATTACCTTAAGCAGAATGGCTACGGCGAAGAGGCCATATCCGCTTACGAATGGCGCAGCTACGAGGTTCGGAGGAACTTCGGGGATATCTCCGGAGCGTTGGGCTTCGTTTGGAACATAGAAAGAGGGCATTTACTGAAGATAAATATCGGACGCAGTTTCCGGCTTCCCGGAGCTAATGAGCTGGCAGCCAACGGTGTTCATCACGGAACATTCCGCCATGAACAGGGAGATCCGTCTCTTAAATCCGAACGCGGATGGCAGTTGGACGTCGGGTATTCTTATGAGCGGGAATGGTTATCTGCCAGCCTGTCTCCATTCGTCAGCCGATACAACAATTACATATATCTGAAACCTACCGGAGAGTGGTCTGTGCTGCCTCACGCAGGACAGATATACCGCTATACCGGAGCAGAGGCCATATTTGCAGGAGCGGAGTTTGTCTTAGGAGTCGAATTGCCGTACGGATTTAGTTATTCATTCTCCGGAGAATATATTTACAATCGAAATTTGGATGAAAAAATTCCGTTGGCGTTCTCTTCTCCCGCTTTAATGCGCAATACATTGTCATGGAGTGCAAAAGATATCAAAGTTCATCTGGAGCTCGAAAGCATTGCCAGGCAGACGAGGGTGGCAAGGAACGAATCTCCTACCGCGGGTGCAAATTTAGTCCATGCAGGGGCGTCGTTAAATATTCCTGTAAAACAGAATCAGGTGGAATTGACATTTCTGTGCAGGAATTTACTCGATAAAAAATATTACAATCACTTGAGCTTTTACCGACACGTCGAGATCCCGGAACCGGGACGAAACTTTCAATTATTAATCAAAGTACCGTTTAAAACAAAATAAAATGAAAACAAGAATAATTTTAATCACAGCATTTTTATTTCCGTTTTTTATTATCTCTTGCGATAAAGACGGAGACACTACTCCTCCGAATATTAACTTGATTTCACCTGCCGAGGGTGAATTTCTTGAAATTGGAAATGAAGACGGGATACACTTTGAAGCGGAATTCTCGGACGACGAGATGCTCGCTTCATATAAAATCGAGATACACAATAATTTCAACGATCATGGTCACGAACATTCCAAGGCGGAGGAATCTACCACACCATTCTTCTATCAGAATAGCTGGGATATATCAGGCAGTAGGAATACGACAATTCATCACCGTGAAATTATTATTCCGGAAAATGCCACACCGGGGAATTACCATCTTCTGCTCTATTGCACGGATGCGGCAGGTAATGAGTCCTACGTAGCGAGAAATATTATTCTAAGTCAAAATGAGGATGAGGAACATATTCATTAGTTCTTCTGACATTTGCATTTTAACAAAAAGACAGCTGTGAATTTAGAGCCACAGCTGTTTGTTTTATCGGAGATTACTATGCTCGTATTATTTTAATTCCCGTAAGAGGCAGCCATAAAAAGTATGTGCCATTTATTTAGTATAGTTTTTGATGGTGAATAAAATCAATGGATTTTAAAATTATGCGTAAGGTTCTGGCAATGGCATTTATAGCTGCGATTAATATCTTTGGTATTAATTCTTATGGGCAGATTGGAAAAGGATTTGATCTTCTCTTTTTGGTTGGGGTTAATATTGGTGCGACTACACCTGTTCCTATACCCGGTGATTTAAAAATTACAGGTTATCACCCGCGTTTGAATCCAAAACTCGGAGCGGAAGTATCATATTATTTTAACGATCACTGGGGGGTAGGAAGTGGACTAACAATAGATTGGAAAGGAATGAAAGTCCATACAAAAGTTACGGACGTTCATTTGGGTATTAATGTCCCTAATGTAGGACCGCTGACCGGATATGTAACAGGGAAGAATACCACCAAAGTAAACACTATCTATTTGACGCAGCCCGTTTACGGAACTTACAGATTCAATAATAAATGGAGGATTAAGGCGGGAATTTATATGGCTGAAACAGTGTATCGCAGATTTAAAGGAGATGTTACGGATGTGAAAATATCGATAGAAAATCCGGTAGTGCAGGATAGGGAGTTATCATACGCGACTTTGGATTACAGTAAAGATACCCGTAAGTTCGATATGGGGCTCCTTGCAGGGGGAGAATTCAGAGTAAACCCTCATTTCGGATTTTTTACCGATTTTACATGGGGCCTTACACCTTATTTTTTCCGAAGCGTTCCGATCCATTTTACAATGCGCAATATATATTTATCCGTAGGGGCTACATTTAGGATGTAATAATTAAACGGTAACATATAATTCCATTGTTTCCCATTCACTCTTGAGTAACATGACAGCGCATAATAAACTTAAGATTGGTTCAAAGCGGTCAAAGTAAATGCGGAGACTCTAAATCTTTACAATTTTATCAGCCACGTATTCGAAGTCTTTCAGGTGGGTAGCCATCAGAATTGTGATATCGGGATAGTGTTTTTTGATATTCTGGAAAATAGCAATGGCATTTTCGGAACTTATTCCCGCTGTCGGTTCATCTACAACCAATAACTGCGGCTGTTTGAGCAATGCTTGTGCAAGCAGCAGTTTTTTTCGCTGGCCTCCGCTTAATGTTTCTCCGTTTTCACCTAACCAGCTTGCAAGACCGTAGGGTAGCGAGGAGTACCAGTCTCCCAGATCGACTGTTTCCAACACCTGCACGATCGCTTCATCACAATAACCTTCGAAGTTCTCACGGAGAGTCCCGGTTAAAAGATAGGCTCTTTGGGTCACATAAACACATTCGGGAACCGGTAGATGCGGCAATTCCGAATAATTATTCCATGTTATCGAACCACCGTTGCGGTATTCAGGATAAAACAAACTGTTCAGCAGGGTGGTTTTTCCTTTCCCCGTTTCTCCGAAGAGCGCAATCCATTCCCCTTTTTCTATTTCTAACGAAATTTCCGAGGTGCATACGGAACTCTCAGGGATTTTCACACTCAATTTTTTTATATTCAATACATCCAGCCGTGAATCGACACGCACTGTTCCGATAGGATTTTTACCTTGCCGGATAATTCCGTCGATCTCTTTAATTTGATGTGCCACCGCACTTTTTTCCGATTTTCCTGAGAAGAGCATTTCCGACAATTCCGCCTGAGCCATAATACCGAAAAAAATACCGATCGCCGTTGGCGCGTCTATCGCATTATCGCCTGAGCTCCAAAAGATAAATGCGGCAACATAGCTGAACCCAAGTCCGATAATCAGTTGCAGGGTGAAAGAATTGTTTTGCAGTTTATTTTCTACTCTTTCGATCTGCGACAACCTTTGCTCGTATTGCTTGATGACTTTCTCCTCCAAATCGTATTTTGAAATTTCAATACGGCCTCTAAAGCTTTGGATCAATTCCTGATTGTTCTCTTTGCGCCACGCACTCAGTTTTTCATAAAGTTTTTTATTTTTCCGGTAAAAAAATTGGGGAATAACAAACAGAAGGAGTGCGGATGAAATCAGAAACTCTAAAGCTATGACCTGTGAAAATACGTGCAAAAAGAAAAAACAGATTCCAAGCGCAATTATCAGTGCGGTGAACGGTAGAATCCATAGTAGTATATGGTTTAAGATCCGGTCGATTCCCTGCGTACTGTTTTCCAAGAGACCTGAGTTACTGTTTGACTGTTTTTTATAATATGGAAATCCGGCTACCGATTGAAATATCTTCAACTGGAGGCTTCTTTGGGCCTCCAGTGTAGTTATGTGATTTTCCACCCGTTCGAAATATCTGGTCCCCGTCCGCACCAGTGCCAGCAGCCGGATTAGTGTAGCCGGTATTATATAAGCGAATAGGAGATTTGAAGTAGCGAATGCCACACTGCACATTGCCAGGAACCATCCTGAGAGAGCGGGAAGTGCTATAAAGGCTGTCGTCCACAGCAGCAATAAAAATAAACCCTTCGACCATCTGCCCGCAAAGGGTTTTAAAATATACGTTACGATGAATTTATCCATTATTTCTCTTGTTCTCCCCAATTTAAATTCACAACCGTATCGGCGACAGACTCGAAAGCTTCCTCGTGAGAGGCAACAATGACCAACCGTTCTTTAGCCAATTTTATAATTTGCGAGAGAATAATATCGACGGTGTCCGCGTCCAGATTTGCCGTAGGCTCATCCAGAATCGCAATCGGCCTCGGATGTAGGAGCATCCTTGCAAGGGTGACGAGCTGTTTTTCCCCGCCCGATAGCTGTTTGCCGTTATGGCTTAATTCCGTCTGCCAGCCATTCTCCTTTTTATTAAGAATTTTATCCATAAATTCAGGATAACAGGTATTACATTCACCCTCATTATCGAGAAAAACGTTATATCGAAGTGTTCCGTCGAATATAAAGGGGAATTGGTTCATATAGGAAGAATTGACGTTCAACCACTGTCGGGAACAGCCACTGTCTTCCCCGTTTACCGTTAAAATACCGTTTGGTGCGGAGAGACTCCCTGCGCAAATTTTCAACAGGGTGGATTTACCCGAACCCGAAATACCTTTTACGAGCACTAAACCTTTAACCGGCAGTTTCAGACTTATATCGTTCAGGACTTTAACCGGGGAATCGGGATATGCAAAAGACAAATTTTTAATCTCGAAGGATTCGAGCGCTTTGTTCGTATCGGTCGAAGGCGCACCTGTCTCTTCAGTCAGTAAAGGTATCAATAATTTGGCTGATGCCAAAGCCCTGTTACGGTCGTGGTACGAGCTTACGAACTTCCGCAAGTAGAAGAAAAAATAAGGGGCAAGCGTAAGGAGGAACAAAGCTGTTTGAAAATCATAACTTTTACCGTAGTTGGAACCCACCATAATCCCAAGAAGACTCAACCCTAAATAAATAGCGATCATGGCAATGCTAAGCGTTACGAAAAGCTCCAACGATGCCGAGGACAAAATGGCAACCCGCATCACGTTGATAGTCGCCTTGTTTAACGTTTTGCTTTTTTCCGACAAAAACCGATACTGCGGTTTAAAATTATCTAAATTGACTATTTCGGCGATGGCATTGAGACGGTTGTAAAAAACCGCCGAATATTTCATGAAGAGATCGATGTGCCTTTTGTGAATTCCTTCGGCACCTATTCCTATAATGCTCATGATAAAAGGAATAACCATAAAAGAAACTAAAAGTATGATTCCTACCCATTTTTCCACCCAAAAACAAACCGATAATAATACGACGCTTACCATAACCGATGCTATCGCGTATGGTATGAAAAAAGCAAAATAAGGTTTTAGATCATCGTTTATTTGTGTAACCAACAAAGTCCCCGATACGGAGTCTATTTTATTATTATTTAGCAACTTAGGATAAAGTTTTCTCTTAACCCGGGAGATTATAAGATTTCCTGCCTTGTAGTTGAGTTGCGACGCAAAATAGGCTGAAATATATCTGCCTGTGAGAAATGCCGAAGCATACAGCACAGTATCTGATAATCTATGCCCGTTATCGAGCCAGGAAGCCGCGAACTCTGACAAATACCAGCAGAAAACGACAAAGCATCCTGCGCTTAAAACAGTAAGTACCAAAGCTGATATATACATATTCTTGACTTCAGGTATATGTTTATTCAACCATTTAGAAGGACTTTCCTGATTCGAAATCATTGATTATATGTATGTTAAGTTTTATCACTCCATGAAAAAATATGAGACTAAAATAAGGTAATTAAAAGAATTACACAACTTTTAATTGCATACTACTATTAGATTAATTTCGCTTTGGACATCATCAGCCTAAACCGGACAAATCGTTAGAAGCCATGTTAACTTTATAACCGTTTTACTTATTTTTCCATGTTTCCGATTTTGGAGTGAATTGCTCCCCGAAGCCCATAGAGATACAAAACAGAAGAGAACAAATACACTGTTCCCAAATCGTTACCTGCAAGTTTTAGAATTCTGAAAAGACCTCCTTAAATCACTGACAGACAAAAGAAAAGAGGCCTGATTTCTCAGACCTCCCGTTTAAGAGCGGAAAACGAGACTCGAACTCGCGACCCCAATCTTGGCAAGGTTGTGCTCTACCAACTGAGCTATTTCCGCATTAAGACGATGCAAATATATAAAATTTCTTTAAAATAAAATTTTTTCTGCAAATTTTTCCGACACTTCGCTTACTGCCATTTATTGTATAATCCGATAAGAGTACCAATATATGGTTAGGCAAAACTACCTATTCCTGATTTTTAAGTATAAAAACGTATTGCTTTTGAATACCTTATGCTTCATCTTTGCATTGGTAAAAAAACAAACATTTGTAATCCATCCCGTTTTTCCGGAAAACGATAGATAAAATTTTTTAAGATGAAAAAAATACTAATACCATTTTTAATCATTGCAGTTGTAGCTGCAGGAGTTGTTTCCTGTGGAGGAGGTAATACCAAAAACCAAGAAGGATTGCATGGAGAAATAAGTTTATCAGGCGCGTTCGCACTGTATCCGCTTGCAGTTAAATGGGCGGAAGAATTCCAGAAGATACATCCTAACGTCAGAATCGACATATCTGCCGGCGGAGCCGGCAAGGGCATGACGGACGCATTAGCGAAGGTGGTCGATCTCGGAATGGTATCACGTGATGTTTATCCGCCTGAAATAGAAAAGGGCGCCGTTGATTTCGCTGTTACCAAAGACGCAGTCGTTCCAACCATAAACGCAAATAACCCTGTGTTGGCTGAACTGCTTAAAGTCGGACTTACCCAGGAAGCGGCGACCAAAATATGGATAACCGAAGAATATACTACATGGGGACAGGTACTTGGGAACGACGATCAGACTCCGATACATGCCTTCACCCGTTCGGATGCCTGCGGGGCGGCGGAGACATGGGCACTTTGGCTGGACAGTAAACAGGAAGATCTCGGTGGAACGGCCGTATTCGGCGATCCCGGAGTTGCAAGTGCGGTTCAAAAGGATATTTACGCTATCGGTCTGAATAATTTGTCTTACGCTTACGACGAAGGAACCCGTCTTCCCAACGCCGGTATATTGGTTCTTCCCATAGATGTTAATAATAACGGGCAGATCGACCCCGACGAGGCATTCTATAATACAAAAGACGAGATTATTCAGGCTATCACAGACGATAAATATCCTTCCCCTCCGGCAAGAGATTTATTTCTTGTATCCAACGGAGTCCCTGAAAAAGAAGAAGTTAGGGCATTCCTGGAATTTATCCTTACGGAGGGCCAGCAATGGAACGTACCGATAGGATATATAGGTTTGTCGGATGAAAAACTTCAAAGAGGACTCGATATTCTTAAATCAGCTGAATAATTCTTATGCAGAGTTACAGGATTCTAAAAGATAAGTTCGCAGGTGGCGTGATGTTGTTTCTTACACTCACGTCTCTGCTTCTGGTGATCGCGATGGGGATCGGTCTTTATATGAAATCCACGCCTATACTGGCAGATTATCCTTTAAAAGACCTGCTATTTTCGAGTAGTTGGAAGCCGTTGAAAGGAGAAGTCGGATTTTTCCCTTTTATAATGGGGACGGTATGGGTGACTGGGTTTGCGGTAATATTAGCACTGCCCATAGCGCTGCTTACAGCGATTTATCTTACCGAATATGCGAAGCCGGTTGTGAGAAAATATGTATTCCCTGCACTGGATATCCTTGCAGCTCTTCCCGCAGTTATTTACGGTGTATGGGGTACATTACTGATAGTTCCGTGGATATCGGATTATCTGGCCCCTAAATTCGTCGATTTTTCAACCGGATATACTGTTCTTGCCGGAGGAATCGTGTTGGGAGTTATGATTCTTCCTTTGCTGGTAAGTCTGTTCGTTGAAATCTTTACATCCGTACCGCAGGATCTCAGGGACGCCTCGATGGCGCTCGGATCGACTAAATGGCAGGCATCTAAATTCGTGGTGATTCGGAGAACGATTCCGGGAATAATCGCAGCGGTAGTACTCGCTGTATCGAGGGCGCTGGGCGAAACCATCGCGGTGCTTATGGTTTGTGGAAATCTTCCGCAGGTGCCGGGATCTCTATTGGATGCTTGTTACCCTATTCCTGCGCTGATTGCCAATAACTATGGCGAGATGCTCTCGTTTCCTCTCTTCGAAGCTGCACTGATGTTCGCTGCGTTGTTGTTATTTGTCGTCGTATTTTTATTCATTCTAATATCGAGGATAGTGCTTTATAGGATCGAAAAAACGTTTATGTAATGAGAATAAAGAATATAGAAGAAGGTTTTTTCAAGGTAATGATGTGGGCTGCGACGCTGATCGTATTCGCATTCGTTATCAGTATCATATGGGTGATCGTGGATAAGGGATGGGGCGCAATGAGCTGGGATATGATCACCAAACTTCCCGGAGGCGGATTCTATATCGGTAAAGAAGGAGGATTTTTGAACGCCATCGTAGGGTCGTTGTATATCGTAGGGGCTTCCACTATTCTGGGTCTTATGATAAGTATTCCGGTAGTATTCTATCTTAACGTTTATCTGACGAAGGGATCGAAAATAGCCTATGTAGCAAGGCTCGCTTACGACGTTCTTTTTGGTATTCCTTCGATAGTTTACGGTGCGTTCGTATTCACTATAATGATATATTTCGGATTGAGAACGTCTTTATTAGGCGGAATTATAGTTGTAACGCTTCTTATTATTCCGATCTTTATCAGATCTATGGACGAAGTGGCACGCCAGTTCCCGCGCGATATACTCGATTCTGCCTACTCTCTTGGCGCGACGCGGTTCGAGACTATAAAAGTTGTCGTACGTCAGATCGCTCCGGGGATAGCCACCGCAACGCTTCTTTCGATTGGAAGGGCAATAGGAGATGCGGCAGGCGTGATGTTTACGGCAGGCTATACGGACAGTATACCGACCTCTCTCTCTCAGCCGGCCGCCACGCTGCCGCTGGCCGTATTCTTCCAAATGAGCAGTCCCATAAAGGAGGTGCAGGACAGGGCTTATGCCGCAGCTCTCGTACTTACCATTATTGTACTTGTGCTCAGTATTATCGGAAGGTTTTTAACTAATAAATTCTCAAAAAACAAAGTCTGATGGTAAAGAATTTTTTCTCATCAATAACCCTCTCTTCAGAATTGCGCACAGGGCAGTATGAAGAAAATCTTTTCGGCAGAAAAGTCAAACTTTTCAGACCGGATTACAAATTCGTCAGAAACAACGCGGAATCGGAACTCGACGTTCAGAATCTTAACGTATACATTAAAGACAACCATATTCTTAAAGATATTAATGTCAGTATACCGGATAAAAAGATCACCTGTATAATCGGCCCGTCCGGCTGCGGTAAATCCACGCTTTTCAAAACCTTTAACCGTCTTATAGATTCCATAGACGGAGTTAAACTCGAAGGTAAGGTTCTGATAAACGGAGACGATATTATCAGCAGTGCGGGTGAAATCACAAGCCTTAGAAGAAAGATGGGCCTTATATCCCAGAAACCTACTCCGCTTCCTATGTCCATCTACGACAATATTGCCTATGGCTGCCGGATTCACGGAATCAGGAATAAGCGGAAGCTGAACATGATTGTCAAACACTATCTGCAGGCCGCAGGTTTGTGGGAAGAGGTAAAGGACAGACTTCATACCCCTGCGATCAGGCTATCGATCGGACAACAGCAGAGGCTCTGTCTGGCGAGAAGCCTTGCGGTCGAACCGCAGTTCATTCTCGCGGACGAAGCGACGAGTGCGCTGGACCCTATATCGAGCAAGACAATAGAAGAGCTCTTCGTAAAATTAAAAAAAGATTATTCGATCATAATGGTAACCCATACCTTAAGGCAGGCACTCCGTATTGCGGATTATGTAGTTTTCATGTACATGGGCGAAATAATTGAAGCCGGAGCGGCCGACGAAGTATTTAAAAATCCGAAACATGACTTGACCCGCGAGTATCTGTCCGGGGCATTCAGTTAAAAAAAGACACTACGAAATAAAAATGAGCGATTACAAACTGACCCACTTGAAAGAACTTGAAGCAGAATCGATATACGTTCTGCGTGAAGTTGCCGTACAGTTCGAGAACCCCGTTATATTGTTCTCTGGCGGTAAAGATTCTATTGTTATAACACATCTTGCCTATAAAGCGTTCTATCCTGCGAGGATCCCGTTCCCGCTGCTTCATATCGATACAGGGCATAATTTCGAGGAGACAATCCAATACCGCGATGATCTCGTTAAAAAATTAGGGGCGCAGCTTATCGTAGGTTCCGTCCAGGAGTCCATCGACAAAGGGCGTGTGAAGGAAGAGACAGGATATAATGCCAGCCGTAATAAACTTCAGACCACTACTCTTTTAGATACTATCGAACAATATAAATTCGATGCTGCGATCGGAGGTGCGCGAAGAGACGAAGAGAAGGCAAGAGCCAAAGAGAGATTCTTCTCCCATAGAGACGAGTTCGGACAATGGAATCCCAAGAACCAGAGACCTGAGTTGTGGAATATATTCAACGGCAATAAAAATATAGGCGAACACTTCCGCGTATTCCCTATCAGCAACTGGACCGAAATGGATGTATGGCAGTATATTTATCAGGAACAGATAGATATGCCGAGCATTTATTTTACACACGAACGCGATGTATTCTTCCGTGACGGACAATGGCTTGCAGCAGAACCGTGCATGAAACTCAAACCCGAAGAAAAGGTTGAGAGAAGAATGGTAAGATGCCGTACGATCGGAGACATTACCTGTACCGGAGTAACGTTGTCCGAAGCGAATTCATTGGAAGACATTATCAACGAGATCGCTGCCACGCGTGTTACCGAGAGAGGAGGACGTGCGGACGATAAACGTTCGGAGACAGCAATGGAGGACAGAAAAAAAGCAGGTTATTTTTAAAAGGGTATACTACGAATTATGACAAAGATAAAAACATCGGGATATCTCGATATGGAGCTTCTCCGCTTCACTACCGCGGGAAGTGTGGACGACGGAAAAAGTACGCTTATAGGGCGTTTATTATATGACAGCAAATCGATCTTCGAAGACCAATTGGAAGCTGTCGAGACCGCTTCGAGAAGAAGCGGGAATGAAGAAGTGAATCTTGCCCTGCTAACCGACGGACTGCGTGCCGAGAGGGAGCAGGGAATAACTATCGACGTGGCTTACAGATATTTTGCTACGCCTAAACGTAAGTTTATAATTGCGGATACTCCGGGGCATATACAATATACCCGTAATATGGTTACCGGTGCATCTACAGCGGATCTCGCCATAATACTTATAGATGCGAGGCACGGAGTTCTCGAACAAACCATAAGACACTCATATATAGCATCTTTGCTCGAAATACCTCATGTTGCCGTATGTATAAATAAAATGGACCTTGTCGATTATTCCGAGGAAGTATTCGACGGTATAATCGTAAAATACAGGGAGATGGCGGCAAAACTGGATATTCCGGAAGTAAGGTTTATTCCCATATCCGCTAAGAACGGCGACAATGTCGTGAACCGTTCGGAGAATATGCCGTGGTATGAGGGGAAGACTCTTATGGAGATTCTCGAATCGACCCCGATCGACCATAAGATCAACGCTTCTGCGGAGATACGGTTCCCGGTTCAGTACGTTATACGTCCCATATCGGATAAATACCACGATTTCAGGGGATATTCCGGACGTATGTCAGGCGGTGTACTCAGGACCGGAACTCCAGTGACAGTGCTTCCCTCAGGACAGCAGTCGGTGGTATCTGAAATATCGCAATGCGATAAAATCATAGAGGAAGCGGTAACGCCCGATTCGGTAACCATACAGCTTCAAGACGACATCGATATCAGCAGGGGCGATATAATAGTCGGAACGGAGGGTATACAACCTCAGGTATCGCAGGATATAACTATGATGGTATGCTGGTTCAACGAGGTGCCGTTATCTGTGAACGGAAGATACCTGATAAAACACATGACAAGTGAAACTCTGGGTATAGTAAAGAAGATAAATTATAAAGTCAATATCGATACTCTCGAACAGGAGACCGGAATGGATTCTTTGGTCATGAACGATATAGCGTCCGTGACTATTAAAACAGCAAATCCACTGGTATTCGATGCTTACAAGAATAACAAAGTCACAGGAAGCCTGATATTTATCGATCAGGGAACCTTTGAGACCGTAGGAGCAGGAATGATAACCGAATAACCGTTATGAAAGAGATTGCAGAAGAACTTAATAAAAAATTCTTAGGTAAAAATGCCGAAGAAGTGCTGGAGTACTTCCTTAACGAGTACGAGGGCCGGATTGCATTATCTTCCAGCTTAAGCATCGAGGATCAGGTTCTTACCGATATGATATGCCGGATTAAACCGGGATCCAGAATTTTTACCCTCGACACAGGAAGGTTGTTTCCTGAGACGTATAGTCTGATTGACAAAACCAATATGAGGTACGGGATAAAAATAGAGGTGTTCTTTCCCGATTGTAATAGTATTCAAAAAATGGTAAATGAGAACGGTATTAATCTTTTTTACGAAAGTATGGAAAAAAGGAAACAATGCTGTTACATCAGAAAGATAGAACCTCTCAAGAGAGCATTCCGAGGATTGAAAGTGTGGATCTGCGGACTCCGCAGGGAACAATCGGTGACGCGACAGGATATGCAGGTGGTTGAATGGGATGAAGGCAATGGACTGTTAAAATTGAATCCGCTTATCGATTGGAGCGAACAGGAGGTCTGGGATTATATCAAAAATAACAGCGTACCTTATAATAAGCTTCATGAAAATAATTACCCCAGTATAGGCTGCCAACCATGTACGAGACAGGTTCAGGAAGGAGAGGACATCCGCTCAGGAAGATGGTGGTGGGAATCTCCCGAACATAAGGAATGCGGGCTACACCGCAGATAATTCGTAGTAATCGCTTAATTGGATAAGGGTCGGACAAGGTTCGACTCTTATTTTTTTCCGTCCCAAATGTTTTTTCAACGGAATAAGGCTCTAAAGCAACTTTACAAGTCATAGAATGGTCTTATTCTTGCATAATACAGGTTAAATATTTAACGGATGTAAAAAGGTGTTAGCCCTACCGTCCGAATGGCGCCTAAGTATTTAAAAATTAAAAAGTAACTTTTTTTATTATTTATTTAATTTATTGTATTATGAAAACAAAAAATGGTAATTCTTCGGAAGCAAGAAGCGAACGCGCAGAACAAGAACCAAGAGATTCACAAGGACGTTTTACTTCTGAATCAAACAGCCACAGCAAAAGAGGTTCACAATCATCTTCATCATCGTCTCGTTCTTCATCAGATAAATCTGACGGAAGAGGAAGCAATGCTGAAAACCAGCCACGTGATTCACAGGGACGTTTCACATCTAAAAAATAATTTTGGATGTTAATGAAGCCGACTGATATTGTCTGCTTCAAAAAGAACGGTGCCAATGGCACCGTTCTTTTTGTTTATATGGAGCGTGAGATTCGATTTGTAATATCACTATGATATTCTATTGAGACCCCCAGATAATAATTTTTACCTCTTGGAATGAAATAATAAATAAGTTGATGCTCATACAGAGCAGCAACTTATTTATTATTTATTTACACTTTATTTTTTAACCCATACGGCAAGTTTGCCTCCGTGAATTTTGAACAGCGCCTTGCCGTCGTCCCCGATAGTTATTTCGTCTGTAATACTTCCTGTAATTTCATGCCATACTTCCCCTTTATGATGATCCCCCACATACATCTCTTTATCTCCGTCGTCGCCGTTGGACAACAGAACTGCGACCCCTGAATTCTCTCTGATATCGTCCCCCTCGCGGGTAAATCCTACTGTGTTCGGATGGTCGAAATACAGATTCTGTTTGCCGAACGCATACTTCTGCCTCGCATCCAGTAATATATCCAATATTATACGATGTGGGGATTGTTGTCCGGCAATTCCGTAATAATCTCCATAGAATACGCATGGATAACCCTTCTCCATAAGAAGAATTAATCCGTATGCAAGAGGCTTGAACCATGAATCTACCTGCGATTCAAGAGAACTTCCCCTCTGCGAGTCGTGATTGTCTACAAAAGTCACGGCATTAACCGGAAATTTAGTAACAAGCGTCTCCTCCGGGAATGATGTAAGGTCGAAATGCCTCCCCTTGTGGGAGGCCGTATACATTTTGTAATGCAAAGGTACGTCGAAAAGATCCAATTTGCCTTCGGTAAGTTTTATATACTTCTCAAGTGTGTCGAAGTCCCCCTTCCAGTACTCACCGACAGCATAAAAATTATCTCCGCGGTCCGAACGAACGTCTTTAAGGAAGTTCGCGATGAATTGTTCCTCGATGTGCTTGATGGCATCCAGGCGGAATCCGTCGAGATTTAATTCGTTAGATACCCATCGTCCCCAACGGTTGAGCTCCTTGATAACTTCCGGATGATCGTGGTCGATGTCGTTGCACATCAGATAATCGTAATTGCCATTCTCACCGTCCACCCCCTTGCTCCAGTATTTACCGTCGCCTAGAATGCGGTATACGGCCTTCTTCTTATTAGCTTCGTTCCAGTCTGTTCCTGAAAAATGATACCAGTGCCATTTGAAGTCCGAGTATTGATTGTTGCGTCCGGGAAAATTATAACCGGTCCATGCCTCTATTTGATAAGCATCCGATACATCTTTTAGCCTGTCATTGGGGTCTACCTCCTTAGCCATAAATTTTTCCGTATATTCTCCGCCTGCTTTATGGTTCATCACGGCATCCAGATATACGGAGATCTGGTATTTATATAATTCGGTTATCGCGTCGATAAGTTCCTGTTTAGTACCGTATTTAGTGCGGACCGTATTCTTCTGGTTAAATTCCCCTAGATCGAAAAGATCGTATGTGGCATAACCCTCGTCCTGCTGTTCGTCTGCCTTATATGCAGGCGGAATCCATATGGAAGTTACGCCGATATCATGCAGATGTTGAGCCTCTTCTTTGAGTTTGACCCAGAATTTTCCGTCATTTGGCAGTTTCCATTCGAAAAACTGCATCATTACACCATTTTTCATAGTTTTTAAAATGTTTATATTAATTCCGAATCACTGCAATTATTACACCATGGAATTATGGATTTTTCCGATAAAAAATATAATTTTATTGTTCGGATAATAATACTGTTTTTAATCTAAAAATTAAAATAACAGCAAGGAAATTTTAAATAAAACGTGTATATTTGTGGGCGAAACGGCGAATTTCAACTAAAACATTCCTTTTTTCAGGGGGGCATTCTGAAAAATAATGGATTTTCAGAGATCTTAATGATAAACGTCGGTATATTTGAAAATTAACACAAAAAACAATTAATACATCTAAAGATGACAAAGCAAAAAAAATTCCTTACCTGTGACGGTAACTATGCTGCTGCTCATATCGCGTATATGTTCAGTGAGGTTGCTGCCATCTATCCTATTACTCCGTCGTCTACAATGGCAGAATATGTGGACGAGTGGGCTGCCGGCGGACGTAAGAATATCTTCGGGGAGACAGTTAAAGTCGTAGAGATGCAGTCTGAGGCAGGAGCCGCAGGCGCCGTACACGGTTCATTGCAGGCCGGAGCATTGACGACGACTTTTACCGCTTCACAGGGATTGCTTCTTATGATCCCAAACATGTATAAGATTGCCGGAGAACTTCTTCCGGGAGTATTCCATGTATCTGCGAGGGCGTTAGCGGCATCCGCGCTGTCGATATTCGGAGACCACCAAGACGTAATGGCTACACGTCAAACCGGATTTGCGATGCTTGCAGGCGGTAGTGTACAGGAGGTAATGGATATTTCAGCCGTAGCTCATCTTGTCGCTATAAAATCGAGGGTTCCGTTCCTTAACTTCTTCGACGGATTCCGTACTTCACACGAAATACAAAAAATCGAAGCGATCGACCAGGAAGACTTAAAGGGTCTTATAGACCAAAAAGCCCTCGCCGAATTCAGAGAGAGAGCTCTAAACCCTGAACATCCCGTTACCAGAGGTACTGCCCAAAATTCCGATATCTACTTCCAGTCAAGAGAGGCATCGAATAAATTCTACGATGCAGTTCCTGATCTTGTGGAAGAGGCTATGGGTCAAATCGCAGCTATTACCGGACGATCCTACAAACCGTTCGACTATTACGGGGCGGCAGATGCTGAAAGAGTTCTGATAGCAATGGGTTCCGTAACCGATACTATTAAAGAAGTTGTCGATTATCTCAATGCCAAAGGTGAAAAAGTGGGTCTGATCTCCGTTCATCTTTATCGTCCGTTCTCTGCTAAACACTTCATGCAGGCGATGCCGGAATCGGTTAAGTGTGTTTGTGTTCTCGACAGAACCAAAGAACCGGGATGTATTGGCGAGCCATTGTACCTTGACGTTAAATCGGTATTCTACGGGAAGGAGAACGCTCCTCTTATCGTAGGCGGTATATACGGACTCTCTTCTAAAGATACTACTCCAGCACAGATGCTTGCGGTATTCGATAATCTTAAGGCTAACGAACCGAAGAATGACTTCACGGTAGGTATAGTGGATGACGTTACCTTCAAATCCCTTCCGGTAGGCGATCCTTTGAAACTGGATAAACCGGGTACATTCGAAGGACTCTTCTTCGGACTCGGAGCGGACGGTACTGTAGGAGCGAATAAAAACTCTATCAAGATTATAGGGGATGTAACCGACAAATATTGCCAGGCATACTTCTCTTATGACTCTAAAAAGTCAGGCGGTTACACATCGTCGCATCTTCGCTTCGGAGATACGCCTATTACATCTCCATACCTTGTAACGACACCGGACTTTGTAGCATGCCATGTTCCTTCTTACGTCGATAAATACGATGTTCTAAAAGGGCTCAAAGAGGGTGGTTCGTTCCTTTTAAACAGCGTCCATGATGCTGAGGCGACTAAAGCGGGTTTGCCGGACCACATGAAAAAATATCTTGCGGAAAAAAAGATCAATTTCTACATAATCAATGCAACCAAGATCGCTGCCGAGATCGGACTGGGAAACAGAACCAATACTATCATGCAGGCTGCGTTCTTTAAAATAGCTAACGTTATACCTTACGACGTAGCTGTCGAGCAGATGAAAAAAGCGATATACAAGTCTTACGGTAAAAAAGGCGAAGATATCGTTAATATGAACTATGCAGCTGTCGATAAAGGCGGACAGGAAGTTTCAAAAGTAGAAGTTCCTGCGGAATGGGCTTCAATAGAAGTTAAGGTTCAGGAAGCTGTCGTTTCGAATGTGCCGGAATTTGTGGCTAAAGTCGTTGAACCGGTCAATGCCCTTAAGGGAGACGATCTTCCGGTCAGCGTATTCCTTGGAAGGGAAGACGGTACATGGGATAACGGTACTTCGCAATACGAAAAATGCGGTATCGCGGTAAATGTACCGGAATGGATATCTGAAAATTGTATACAGTGTAACCAGTGTGCGTATGTTTGTCCTCATGCGGTGATTCGTCCGTTCCTTCTTACGGATGAAGAGGCTGCCGGTGTTCCTAACGGAATCGTTACTAAACAAGGAATCGGACCGACCAAAGAGTATAAATTCCGCATTCAGGTGAGTCCGCTCGACTGCACGGGGTGTAATAACTGTGTGGATGTTTGTCCTGCGCCTAAGAAAGCACTTGCTATGCAGCCGCTCGAGACTCAGTTTTGCGAGCAGGAACGTTATGATTACCTACACAGCAAAGTCGGATATAAAGACACTGTCGTCGATAAAACCAAAACCGTTAAGAACAGCCAGTTCGCGCAACCGTTGTTCGAGTTCTCCGGAGCTTGCGCAGGTTGTGGTGAAACACCTTATATCAAAACGATTACGCAGTTATTCGGCGACAGGATGATGGTTGCGAATGCTACCGGATGTACTTCGATATACAGCGGTTCAGCACCTTCTACCCCTTATACGACTAATCCTAAAGGGCATGGACCTGCATGGGGCAACTCTCTGTTCGAAGATAATGCTGAGTTCGGACTGGGTATGCACGTAGGTGTTGAAAAACTCCGCGACCGTGTCGAAGACAAAATGAGATACGCTATCGAGAACTGCGGATGCTGTTCTGCCGAACTTAAGGCAGGAATGCAGGAATGGATCGACGGTAGAAACAGCAGTGCATTGAGCGCAGCAGCTTCAGAAAAAATCATTCCGATGATGGAGGCGTGCGATTGCGATACATGCAAGGAACTTCTGTCGCTTAAACAATATTTTGTTAAGAAATCTCAGTGGATAATCGGAGGAGACGGTTGGGCATACGATATAGGATACGGCGGTCTTGACCACGTACTCGCTTCAGGCGACGATGTAAACATTCTCGTGGTAGACACGGAAGTTTACTCCAACACGGGCGGACAATCTTCTAAATCTACTCCGGTAGGCGCGGTTGCTAAATTCGCTTCATCTGGTAAGAGGATCCGTAAAAAAGACCTCGGTGCGATGGCTATGACTTACGGATATGTTTACGTAGCTCAGGTAGCGATAGGTGCTAACCAGAATCAGTACTTCCAAGCTATCAAGGAGGCGGAGGCTTATCCGGGACCATCTTTGATTATCGCTTACGCTCCGTGTATCAATCACGGTATCAAAGGCGGTATGACAAGAACCCAGACCGTCGGTAAGGATGCTGTGGCAAGCGGATACTGGCACCTGTGGAGGTATAACCCTCAGTTAGAGGAACAGGGTAAAAATCCGTTCACGCTCGATTCTAAAGAGCCGGATTGGAGCAAATTCCAGGAATTTATCAACAGAGAGGTGCGTTATACCTCACTTCTCAAATCATTCCCGGAGGAAGCTAAAGAACTATTCGCAGCTTCCGAAGAGAACGCTAAGTGGAGATATAACACTTACAAACGTCTTGCTTCATTGGATTACACTAAAAAAGAGGAATAATTCCAAATACTAATACCTAAAAATAGGGATTTTCGATGCCGAAAATCCCTATTTTTATATTTTGAAGGAATAGTCAAAAAGGACAATATTCAGTACCTTTGAGTCATTATTATATTTGGACCAGCTAAAAATCATATATGGAAGGACTACACAGCAGAAGACTGTCTGAACTTAAAAATAATGAAGAAGCCGTAATTTTGAGGGTGAACGGTCGAGGCGCCTTCCGCAAACGTATTACGGAGATGGGATTCGTGCGCGGGAAGGCCGTCAAAGTGATAAAGAACGCTCCGTTGATGGATCCCGTCGAATATAAGATATTAGGATACAGGATCGCCCTTCGTCGAAGCGAAGCCGAACTTATCGAAGTGTCGACCTCCGCGGATATTGTGAAGCGATCCAAGAACAGCATTGCTGAGGTTACGTTCGAACGTGAATCGGTAAATCGGTATCTTCATGAAGAGGGTAAAACCATAAATGTCGCTCTTGTCGGTAATCCCAACAGCGGTAAGACTTCGTTATTTAACGTAGTATCAGGGTCAAACGAGAGAGTGGGAAACTACGGAGGGGTTACTGTAGATGCCAAGGCGGCAAAATTTACGCATAACGGATACAGAATAAATATCGTCGATCTGCCGGGAACTTATTCTATTACAGAATATACCCCGGAGGAACTCTTTGTGAGAAATCACATAATTACCGAAATGCCGGACGTAGTGATAAACGTTGTGGATGCCTCGAATATCGAAAGGAATTTGTATCTGACTACACAGCTTATCGATATGAATCTTAAGGTCGTCATTGCGCTCAACCTGTACGATCAGTTGAAGAGCACCGGTGCGGAGCTCGACTACGACTCGCTCGGACGCATGATAGGTATTCCCATTATCCCTACCATCGCATCCAAGAACGAAGGGATGGAGAAGCTGTTCGATACCGTTGTCGATGTCTACGAAGATAACGAACCGATAGTAAGGCATATTCACATTAATTACGGGACAGATCTCGAAAACAGCATTAATGCCATCCAATCGAAAATCTGGGAGAATCCGGGAATTGTGGCAAGATATTCAACTCGCTATCTTGCTATAAAACTTCTTGAAGGCGATACAGAGACCTTGAAACTTATTGCCGATGCAGCAAATATAAAAGATATAAAATCTGTCGTAAATAAAGAAATAAATAAACTCGAAAAAAATTATAGCGAAAGACCTGAAACTATCATTGCGGACGAGAAGTACGGATTTATATCGGGTGCCCTGGAAGAGACATATAAACCGGAGACCAAAGATAAAAATTTTCGCACTTCTAAAATTGATAAATACCTCACCCATAAATATTTGGGTATCCCTATATTTCTTTTTATGATGTGGGTGATGTTCCAGGCTACTTTCACGCTCGGAGAGTATCCTATGGAATGGATAGAGAACGGAGTGGAATGGTTGGGTGAATTTGTCAGGGATGCCATGCCTGACGGATCGTTCCGCGATCTTCTTGTTAATGGAATTATTAGCGGAGTAGGAGGTGTTATAGTCTTCCTGCCGAACATACTTATATTGTTCCTTTTTATTTCGATAATGGAAGATACGGGCTATATGGCACGGGCAGCATTTATTATGGATAAACTTATGCACCGTATAGGGCTTCACGGCAAGTCGTTTATTCCGCTTCTGATGGGATTCGGATGCAACGTACCCGCTATTATGGCTACCCATACACTCGAGAGCCGTAAAGATAGAGTCCTCACAATGTTGATAATGCCATTCATATCTTGCAGCGCGAGATTACCGGTGTATGTCCTGTTAATTTCTGCATTCTTTTCGAAAAATCAGGGTTTGATAATGTTCTCGATATATCTATTCGGAATTTTAGTAGCGATTATTTCATCTATCGTTATTAAAAGAATATTTTTTCCGAAGGAAGAAGCACCATTTGTTATGGAACTTCCCCCTTACCGTATTCCCACTACTCGCAACGTTCTACGCCACATGTGGGGCAAAGGTGTGCAGTATCTTAAAAAAATGGGTACCGTTATTCTTGCCGCATCGATAATTATCTGGGCGCTCGGATACTTCCCTCGCGATAAAAAAATCGATATTGATTACGATCAGCAGCGTACGGAGATAATGGCTTCTAATATATCCCCGGAAGAAAAAAAGGAAGAGCTCCGGGATATCGATATAGCCGAAGCCACAGACGGGCAGGCTAATTCATATATCGGAAGAATCGGACATTTTATCGAACCGGTTATCCGTCCGCTGGGGTTCGATTGGAAGATCGGGGTAAGCCTCGTGACAGGCTTTGCGGGAAAAGAGGTTGTAGTGAGTACAATGGCGGTATTGACAAATTCAGACGAAGAAGACGAATCCGGATTTATAAGTAATTTGCAGAATCAGACCTATACTTCCGGTCCCAAAACGGGAGAAAAAGTTTTTAATCCGCTGGTTGCCTACACTATGATGGTATTTATACTGTTGTATTTCCCGTGTATCGCTGTCATCGCTGCAATACGCAGGGAGGCGGGACGGAAATGGGCATGGTTTACTGTTTTTTATACTACCGGCCTGGCCTGGTTGTTGTCATTTGCCGTATATCAGATAGGAAGTTTATTTTAAATGCAGGATATTCTGACTTATGTCGTTTTAGGAGCGACTGTCGCTATTATAATAATTTTATGGGTTAAACGGGCCAAAAAGTCCCGTCGAGTCGATGATTGCGACAGATCATCGGATTGCGGAGGATGTACGCTCAAAGATTACTGTAAGGATAAAGATAACCAATCTAATTGCTGTCCTTAATTATCTTTATCAGTCGAATACATATACTCGCAAGATAAAGAAGCGATATTAAGACAACGGTCAGAGTTATCCAATGAAACATATTTTTATCAGGTATAATAATGGTTAAAAGTAAAATTTCGACGACGACAATTGCTGACAGTATGTAAACAATGTTTCTGATAGTCGGTAATTTATCTTTAATCTCATCCATTTTTTCAATATTTATACGGTAAAAATAGTGAAAAAAACGCACTTTTTTTTTGATAATAAAAAAAACGTATTACTTTTGCATTACTGAAAAATAGTAATGCCGATGTAGCTCAGTTGGCCAGAGCAGCTGATTTGTAATCAGCTGGCCGGGGGTTCGAATCCCTCCATCGGCTCTAAAGGAGTACAAATCGAATTTATCCGGACATTTTGTTTTGTTGTAATGATTTCGTACGGCGTGAGTTTGAATTACCGGATTTAAAAATACATTATTACTGGATAATTTCATTTTTTTGTGACTCCATATAGAAGTCATCCTCCAATGAGAAATCAAGCACAGCGAGATAATCAATGAAAGATGGCAAAACGTTCTTTAACACCAGGGAGAATACCAGAGTGGCCAAATGGGGCAGACTGTAAATCTGCTGACGTATGTCTTCGGTGGTTCGAATCCATCTTCTCCCACAAGTTTTTAATATTTAAGTAGTTTCCGCCTTTGAAATAGAGACTAACGGGTGCTAATTTAAAGGGATTAGTGAAAAAAATTAATCAACCCAAGAACGAACCATACTAAATTGCGGAAATAGCTCAGTTGGTAGAGCACAACCTTGCCAAGGTTGGGGTCGCGAGTTCGAGTCTCGTTTTCCGCTCTTAAACGGGAGGTCTGAGAAATCAGGCCTCTTTTCTTTTGTCTGTCAGTGAATTAAAAAGATTGTACGGGATTTCATACTTTATAGGGAAGGACTTAGTAACATTACGATCGTTTCATTTCTTCATAGGACTTTTGGTAAAGATAAAGGGAAATATAACCCGCCAACATTAAAAAGGTAGGTAAAGTAAAATTTCCGTACTAATCTCTTCCCATCGTTATGGACTAACCTATCTTGGAAAATATTTAAACTGCCTTAAACAAACCTCCTTGCGAAGCAAGAACGGATAGGATTTGTATTTATGTTTTTTTGTAAGATATATGGTTTTTCTTTTATCATTTGCGGATTTATTTTTATAAGATTATAGTGAATTGTTTTACCAGTGAATACTCGAACAAACTTTTTTATCCGGAGGGCCAATTGGTTGTATAGATTTTATTTTAATTTTGAATTATGGAGAATTAGAATTAAAATTGTAGATATTAAAAACAAAAACAATGGAACAATCTGTTAAACTTTATTCGCTTTCCCTTAAACAGTCCAAAACTTTTTTTATTGCAGGGGGAATGATAGCAGGCAATGTTATACTTCCGGCCGTATGCCATTTAATCCCGCAGGGAGGATTGATTTTTTTACCGATTTATTTCTTTACCCTGCTGGGCGCTTATAAATATGGTATTAAGGTAGGATTGCTCATCGGATTACTGTCACCGGTAATGAATTACCTCTTGACCGGAATGCCTCCGGTATCCATGCTCGCTCCCATAATGGTAAAATCTGTCTTATTGGCTGTAATTGCTTCCTACGCGGCAAAACGATTCGGCAAATTCTCGATACTTATTCTTCTTAGTGTTGTGGCGGGTTACCAGCTGATGGGAACTGCATTCGAATGGGTATATACGGGTAGTATTTATATGGCTCTTCAGGATTTTCGCATGGCCGTCCCTGGAATGCTCCTGCAAGTATTCGGAGTTTATGCAATTCTTAAAACTGCCGCCAGGTACGGTATCTGAAAGTAGGATCATTATTGGACTTTTAAGTAAACATTTTTGAGCCTACTAACAAACTTTTATAAAATATCGAGCTTTAAATTTGCACTGAATTACAGCAGATTTAAAAAATAACGATACCTTATGAAAAAGATTCTTTGCAGTATGGCTTTTTTACTTACGACTGCCGCCGTATCTTCAGCGCAGCAAAACTATTCCGACGACCATCAAATTAACCCGCACGGCGAACGTGTACTGAGCAAAGGAATGGTGGCTATGGATAACAGCGGAATATTCGTTCCTTATGAGTTTACCCGGCATGCGGTTGGAGATAACAATATCCTTATCGAGATAATGTATTCGGGTATATGCCACAGCGATATCCACCACGTTCATGAGGATTGGAAGACCGAGTCCTATCCGTTGGTTCCGGGCCATGAGATAGCAGGCTGGATTGTCCGGATTGGAAAGGACGTCGCCAAATTTAAGGTCGGCGATTATGCCGGGGTAGGATGTCTGGTAAATTCATGCGGATCTTGCGAGTATTGTTTAGCCGATCAAGAGCAATACTGCGAGACAGCCCGTGTTCTTACTTACGGCTCTCCCGATGTGTTCCACGGCGGAGAGATGACACAGGGAGGTTATTCGAATAACATTGTCGTGTCGGAAGATTTCGCTATCTCGATTCCCGAAGGAGCCGATCTGACAAAGGTCGCACCTCTCTTATGTGCGGGAATTACTACCTACTCGCCGCTTATGCAAATTGGTGTTAATGCAGGAGATAAAGTGGCTATTGCCGGATTCGGCGGACTCGGTCACATGGCCGTCCAGTATGCCGTTGCGCTCGGTGCACAGGTTACCGTATTTGATATTACCGAGGAAAAAAGGCAGCTTGCCCTCGATATGGGAGCCTCGAAGTATGCCAACGTGAACGACCCGCAGCAGATGGAAGGGATGAAGAACTATTTCAATACCATTATAAGTACCATCCCGGCCAGCTATGATGTGAAAATGTATGTGGATATGCTTGCTATCGATGGCAGCCTTGCATTTGTGGGGCTTTCTGCCAACAAAGATGTTCCTTCAATCGATATCGCCACCCTGATATTCCAAGGCCGCCGCAACTTGTTCTGTTCGCAGATTGGCGGTATAAAAGAGACCCAGGAAATGTTGGATTACTCCGTTGCCAACGGTATCTATCCCATGGTTGAGATTATCGAACCGTCCCGTATTGAGCAGGCTTATAAGGACGTTATTGACGGCAAGGTTCATTTCCGATATGTTATAGATATGTCTAATCTAAATTAAGGAATAAGTGATGAAAAAAGAAATTATAACGATAACGTTTGCTGTGGTGACAGCGCTGGCGATAAACAGTCTTAATGCACAGGATATGAGTAATGGGAAGTTGGATAAAATAGAAGTGACCGAGGATATGCAGCCTGTAAATCCCGATTGGTTTACAGGAACGGGTTGGCTCGAAATGCTTGTGACGGATACCGATACGTTCGGAGTGTCGGTAGGGAATGTGATTTTCAAACCGGGATGCCGGAACCACTGGCATAAGCATCCCGGTGGACAGCTGCTCATCGTGACGGATGGCATGGGCTACTATCAGGAGCGCGGTAAACCCGTACAGGTCCTTCATAAGGGAGATGTGGTGGCAATATATCCAGGAGTAGAACATTGGCACGGTGCGACACCAGATAGTTGGTTCGCACATATGGCACTGGGAACAAATCCTGAAGCAGCCCCGACCGAGTGGATGGAACCGGTATCGGACGATGTATATTTCAACCTGGATAAATAACCGGCAAATGGTTGGATTATTAATTATGGTATTTACAATATTCGTGACAGCAAATAGTTCGACGACTTCGTTGGTAGGCAATAGTATTGGCAGTCGAGATCAACGCGGTTTACATACAGGTGATTAGAGGCAATGGGACAACTATAAAATGAATATGACATTATAATTCTCGAAACATATAATAGAGCCGTGCCGGCAGTTCAAGGGCCGAGGTGGAGATTGGTAAAGAAAACAGTGATTGTTAAATAGTTTGATAAACGGGTTCGACGCTGTATGTACAAATGTCGGAACAAACTTATTAATTGAATGAAGAAAAAAATAACGGTTTTAGTGTCGGTGATAGCATTTTGTTTTGCCGGTAATTTAAAAGTCATAGGATCCGATGGGGGAGAAATTGCTATCGATTCTTTATGGATGGAAGAGATAGTAGTTACAGGCAGCCGCGCTGCAACTACGACAAGGAATCTGCCTATGAGCGTGAGTGTAATATCGGAGAAACAACTCGACAGAAGAATGGATCAATCTGTGTTGCCGATACTCACGGAGCAGGTGCCAAGTTTGTTTGTGACATCGATTGGACCAATGGGATATATGGTTTCAAACGGTTCTGCCGGTAGCATATCTATTCGCGGTATCGGAAGCGGAGCGCAGATGCTAATGCTTATCGACGGCCATCCGCAGTATATGGGATTAATGGGGCACGGATTGGCAGATTCATACCAGACGCTTATGGCAGAGCGTATTGAGGTCGTGCGCGGACCCGCATCGGTGCTATATGGTTCAAACGCTATGGGTGGCGTTGTAAATATTCTGACCAAGCAGGAGAAAGAAGATGGTATAAGGACTCATTTCCGTGCCATGTACGGGTCATATAACACACTATCCACTGAGGTGTCGAATGCAGTCCGGTCGGGAAAATTCAGTAGCTATGTCGCGTTGGGATATAATCGCAGCGACGGGCATCGTGAGAATATGGAGTTCGAACAATATAGCGGCTATGCTAAACTCGGTTATGATTTTACCCGTAGTTGGAAGGTCTTTGCCGACATAGATATAACTAATTACGACGCTTCTAATCCTTACTCCATTTACTCTCCACGGTTGGATTACGACATGAATGTTACCCGTGGCGTAACTTCGTTCTCTCTGCAGAATGATTATGACAAGACATCCGGAGCGTTTAAATTCTACTACAATTTCGGCTATCATAAAATCGATGACGGGTATTCGCCAGGTGGCGTTCCGCGCGATGCGCTTTATCGTTCACGTGATAAAATGTTGGGTGTGACTGCCTATCAGAATTATTCATTTTTCAGAGGCAATCAGACGACGATCGGATTAGATTTTACCCACTTCGGAGGCCGGGCGTGAAATATTTACCGCAGCGGGCTGGACGATGTCGATCTTGCAAGAAAATCATTAAACGAAGTTGCCGCTTACGTAAATTTCCAGCAGTCGATCCTTAATAAACTCAGTCTGAACGCAGGTGTACGGCTTGACCATCATGCGATAACGGGTGCCGAATGGATACCTCAGTTTGGTATAATCTGGTTCGCGGGTAGGAATACAACGGTGAATGGGATCGTTAGCAAAGGATTCCGCAATCCGACTATTCGAGAACTCTACATGTTTGGTATAGCAAATGATGAACTCAAACCTGAAAGCGTCTGGAACTATGAAGTGTCGCTTAAACAAAATTTTCTCGACCGTAAATTAAATTTCGGAATTAACCTTTACTATATTAAGGGCAAAAACAGTATTATTACCGCTCCGGTAGGCGACCGCTGGATGTGGACGAACACCGGTGAGATCGAAAACTACGGCATTGAACTCGAAGGAAGGTATAACATATTGTCGAACCTTTTGGTAAATGGTAATTACAGCTATATCCATATGAAACACGATATCGAGGGAACCCCTCACCATAAATTTTATGCGGGCCTTGACTACAATCTGGAGAGGTGGATGTTTTCGACAGGTCTGCAGTATATAAAAGGTCTCGTTAAACTGGACGACGATGAAAACGTACTGCGTGAATCATACGTATTATGGAACTTAAGGGTATCATACCGGGCTGCCGACTGGCTGAATATTTTTGCCAGAGGAGAGAATCTTCTGGCTCAGAAGTATGAAATAAACTACGGCTTCCCGATGCCGAGGGCAACTGTGTTCGGAGGAGTGTCGTTTAGGTTTTAAAGCGATAATATGCGCAGAAAGGCAGAGAAAATACAAAGTTATCGATAACATTCATCGAAAATAAAATGAAAACCGAGATTGAATTGGCTAAAAACCACCTGAAGAATTACGGATATTCTTTGGTTGTAGTTAAGGATGGCGTGGAATTGGTATCGAAAGAGAGAGGAATAATGCCATTGTTGAAGATCTGCGAGAAGAACCAGGATATACTGGAGGGCGCAGTATTGGCGGATAAAGTTATAGGCAAAGCAGCAGCTTTTATCATTTGCAAAACGAAATTGAAGGAAGTTTATGCTGAAGTAATGAGTGAATCCGCAGTTCAGGTTTTGTCCCAGGCAGGGATAAAATACGGTTACGGCAGATTGGTATCCGAAATCATGAACCGCGACGGTAGCGATCTTTGTCCAATGGAGAACCTATGTAGGAATATCGATACCCCACATGAAGGAATAATGGCTATAACCAATTTTATTAACAAGAAGAAACGTGGAAGCGACATCGGTGCCGGGGATACAGGCGAACATAATGTTTGAGATCTATAAACAGGGATTCGATAAATTATGTTTGATATGACATCACAATCGCCGAGAGTTTCAGTTTCTCCACTTACGTGCTTATTCACGGGGAACGGATAGCTGGCAAAATTAATTATACCGACATACTTCCGGAATTATCCCACTATGTAATAAAATAGTGAAGGAAAATAAGGCGTGCCTGCCAGACAGGGGCGATTTGCAATATAGTAGGAACTGCAGGGACTTCTTGTTGGCATGGATCGTGAAATCCCAAATTCCGCCATGCAGCCCTTGTCCCGCTGCAGTATTTGCAATGCAAAAGCCTGCAGCGGATATTGATAACCGACCAGATTGGACGTAGAGGAGGAATTGTCAAAAGCCTGCGAACCGTTTCCGGGAATAAAACAATAAATAACGATAATATGAAAAAAATTATTTTTACACTGCTTCTATCTGTCGGTCTTTTTACAGCCGTTTTAGCACAACAGTCATCATTTTACGATTTTATAGTAAAAGATATAAACGGTGAAAATTTCCATTTTTCCCAATTAAAAGGGAAGAAAGTAATGGTGGTAAACGTCGCTTCGGAATGCGGCCTTACGCCACAGTATAGCCAGCTCCAGGAGCTGTATAAAAAGTACGGACCGGATAAGTTCGTTATTATAGGCTTCCCGGCCAATAATTTTCTTGGGCAAGAACCTGGAACGGACGAGGAGATAGCAGCTTTCTGCGAAAAGAATTACGGAGTCACTTTCCCGATAATGTCAAAAATTTCCGTAAAAGGAGATGATATGGAACCGCTATACAGGTGGCTCACATCCGAATCGCTTAACGGAGTAGAGGATGTGGAGGTTACATGGAATTTTCAAAAATTTCTTATCGACGAGAACGGAAACTGGATTATGTCCGTTTCTCCGAAGATCCTACCCAATGCGGAAGAAATTATTATTTGGATCGAATCAGGAAGGTAGGGTATATAATTATTACAGGTGTGGTAGTTGCAGCTCTTAGCTAAACATGTTCACAGTAATCCGGGAATATGGAAACTAAATAAACGGATAATTCGCAATGCAACTACTGAGAGTTATTATTCGGTTGTGATTAAAATTAAAATAACTGATCCTAAGGAGACAGAAAAATCCGGCAACATTGCGTTCGATAAATTTTTGCAATACGGCGATTTCGATACTTAAACCCGCGTTACAGATATGTTCTTTTTCTGAAAAACAGACCACACCGACGCGTTTAATTTGCAGGATTACCCGGTCCGACGGACTGGCCGTTATGGATAAAATCCCGCGCACTATTGCTTGACCGATATAGAATTTTTATAGGAATAAAATATAATACACAATGAAAAAGATACTTATAACCGCAACAATTTTTACTATTATGGCAGGTGGTATAGGATGTAAGGCATCCAACAAAACAAGCAGTAACGAACAGCAGCCGGTGCCGGTAGTTTATATGACCCGGGAAATAACACCGGCGGCGATAATTAAAATGTATGAACTTCTTGGCCGGGAAGCACAAGGTAATGTGGCTATAAAACTGAGCATGGGGGAACCGGGCGGCGACAATTACCTGAAACCGGATCTTATCGGCGACTTCGTCCGTCTCGTGGACGGTACGTTTATCGACGCCAATACCGCCTATGGCGGTCGTCGCGCAGGTACTGAGGCCCATTTGCAGACCGCCCGCGATCACGGATTCCTCGATATCGCTCCGGTCGATATACTCGATGCCGAAGGCGAGGTGGATCTGCCGGTGACAGGCGGCAAACATATATCGCGCGATATAGTCGGCAAAAATTATCTTTATTATGATTTCACCGTTATTCTGTCTCATTTTAAAGGGCATGCTATGGGAGGTTTTGGCGGAGCCATAAAGAATATGTCTATCGGAATCGCTTCTGCAAATGGGAAACGCCTGATACATTCCGGAGGAACAAGTACGGAGAACTGGGGTAATCCCTCACAAGAACAGTTCCTCGAAACTATGGCGGAAGTTGCCAAAGCCATTGCCGATCATTGCGGTGACAATATAATTTATATTAGTGTGATGAATAACCTCTCTGTGGACTGCGACTGCGACTCGAATCCGGCCGACCCTCAAATGGGCGATATAGGAATTCTCGCTTCGCTCGACCCTGTAGCGTTGGACAAAGCGTGCGTCGACCTTGTCTATGCCTCCGAAGATCACGGCAAAGTACATCTCATCGAGAGAATGGAATCGCGTAACGGTATCCATACACTCGTCCATGCCGAGAAAATAGGGATTGGGACACAGCAATACGAGTTGGTGATAGTTGACTAAAATTTACCTTTAAAAGAGCACTATGCAATTCAAAAAGAACGAACATACGGTGTTCAATTACCGCGACATATTCTTTAGCTATCACTTTAGTGATAATAGACGGTGTGCAAGCATGGCCCGTGATCATTACCTCGTTTATGTTTATTCTGGCGAATACCGTATCATCGAAGGGAAAAAACGGACGGTTATCAAACCAGGCGAATGCGTTTTTGTCCGCCGTGACAATCGGGTCAATATGGAGAAATACTCGGTCGGCGACGAGCCCTTCCGGGGAATATTTATGATGCTCAAACGCCCGTTCTTAAGGGAACTCTATCAGAAGACGGATAAAAACACGCTGCCGGTCGATGCGGTGAAATTTAAACAGAGTGCCGTGAAGATAAATGAGAGACCGGAGATTACCAGCCTGTTCTTATCGCTTACTCCGTTCTTCGACCAGGCCGTACAACCTTCCGACGAGCTGATGTACCTTAAACAGGTTGAAGGGGTATATTTGCTGCTTAGGGACGATAAACGATTCTATCCCACGCTTTTCGATTTTACCCAACCGTGGAAAATAGATATACTGGAATTTCTCGAACAGAATTATATGTATGAATTGTCGGTAGAAGAAATAGCAGCCTTCACCGGTCGAAGCCTGTCGTCGTTCAAGCGGGACTTCAAGCAGGTTAGCGACCTGTCTCCACAGAAATGGATCATACACCGTCGTTTAAAAGCCGCTTACGATATGATAAAAGGAGAGGGTAAACGTGTCTCGGATGTTTACACGGAAGTTGGCTTTAAAAACCTTTCCCATTTTTCCGTCGCTTTTAAAAAGCAGTACGGATTCTCTCCTGGGAAGTAATCGGACTGTCCAGCGAACTAATATGGACAGCAGAACAACTCAGTTCCGCGCCCTTTGCATTAATTTTGCTTTGTAATTAAAGCAATAAATCCAAAGAAAATGAAAACAGTTAAATTAAACAACGGTGTGGAAATGCCGATTCTCGGTTTTGGAGTTTATCAGATCGACGATCTGAAAAAGTGTGAACAAAGCGTTCTATGGGCACTCGAAACCGGATACCGCTCTATAGATACTGCGGCGGCTTATCATAACGAACAGGCGGTAGGGGCCGCCATTGCAAAAAGCGGTATACCGCGCGGAGAGTTGTTTATCACGACAAAACTATGGATCAGCGATGCAGGTGAAGACAGGGCGCTTAAGGCCTTCGAGGCGTCACTCGGAAAACTTGGACTCGATTATATAGATCTTTATCTGATACATCAACCTTTCGGTGATGTTTACGGCTCTTGGCGGGCTATGGAGAAGCTATATAAAGAGGGGCGGATCCGCGCCATCGGTGTATCGAATTTCTATCCAGACCGGATTATGGATCTTATAATCCATAACGAGATAGCCCCTGCCGTAAATCAGATCGAAACACATCCGTTCCATCAGCAGGTGGATGCCCAGAAATTCCTCAAAGATAACGGCATTCAGATCGAATCGTGGGGCCCGTTTGCCGAAGGGCGCAACAACCTGTTTAAAAACGAACTGTTGCAATCGATAGGTGACAAGTACGGCAAAACTATTGCCCAGGTGGTATTGCGCTGGCTTGTGCAGCGGGATGTGGTCGCGATCCCGAAATCGGTCACGGAATCCCGCATACGGGAAAATTTCGATATATTCGACTTTGAGCTAACTGCGCAGGATATGGAGTCGATAAGAACGCTCGACAGTGGAGAGAGTGCATTCTTCGACCATCGTGACCCTGAAATGGTAAAATGGCTGGGAAATATGAAATGACACATATGCGGTACTTCCGTTAAGTGCAGTCCAAAACGAATATTCGCTATGGTTCCGACGCCCGGAAAAAGAACTGATTCCGCTGCTCGAAGAACTGGGAATAGGACTTGTTCCATACAGCTCTTTAGGTAAAGGTTTCCTTGCTGGGAAATTCGACGCTTCGACTACGTTCGACAGTGCCGACTTCCGCAGTAAATTACCCCGGTTTACCCCTAAAGTTCTCGAAGCCAACCAGTCGATGCTTGATCTGATACGCAGATACGCCGAAAAGAAAGATGCGACGCCCGCTCAGATAGCCCTCGCATGGCTCAGGGAACAAAAGCCATTTATTGTACCGATACCCGGCACAACCAAACCCGAAAGGCTTACAGAGAATATCGGATCAGTAAACGTAGAACTCTCCCCGGACGAGGTTGCCTCCCTTACAGCCGCGGCCGGCAGCATCGATCTTACCGGCAACCGTTACCCGGACGAACTCGAAGCCCGGACGGGGCTATGAAATACCAGAGATATTTACCTCAATTTATAAAGGCAATTTCATAAAATAATTTGACTTATTCTTTCTCGAAGATTCCGAAAATTTCTTATATGTTAAACAATACATACATATAAGTTATATCAGATTTTTTCCAAACTAAACGGTGAAAGAGAATAATACCGGTTCCTGTATTTATAATTATATACAAGTCTTACAGGTGTATTTGTTGCTATTCCGGGAATTTAAAAATGCAAAATGCTTATCTCCAATGTTTTAACCTAACCGTTTCTTTTTACGTTCACACCGCAGGTTCATACCTTGAGAAATAGGTGCGATAGGTTGTGCAGGATATTGGTAATATATAGATGAATGGTATTGATGTTATAAAAATACCTGTAATTATAGAGTTATCTATTGGACTGCGGATCCGGCATTGCGGTACTGACATACATAATAAATTTTCGATCACGTTGAACTTCCTTATCAATGGTGATATTATGCGTCACCGTCACGGAGATAAGGAATTAAATCCATTAAAAGATAATTTTTGAACTTTTACATGGGATTTATCGTTCATACTACGAAGTTAAATTATTGGAATTTATATTTTTACCTTTCATATACAGAAATTTTTATTATAAAATTAATACTGCTAACAATTTTGTTAAGTAAATTTTATATCTTTGGTGCCGGAATTGCAATTAATTATTCATGTGTGCAAAAGAGACAAATAGCGAGAAACTTATACTGGAGGCTGCCGAAGCTGTATTTCTTGAAAAGGGTTATGGTAAAGCACGTACTACCGAAATTGCGAAAAGAGCTGGAGTAAACCATGCCATGCTTCACTACTATTTCCGCACGAAAGAGAACTTATTCGACACGGTTTTTAATAATAAGGTTACGTCGATGTCAGAGATATTTCTCTTTACTTTCAATCAGGATCTTCCGTTCCTGGAAAAAATAAAAAACGGGATCGAAGATCACTTCGATTTCATCGCGTCTAATGAAAAACTTCCGAATTTCATTTTCAGTGAAATTTTTTCAAATGAAAATCTTAGATCTGTACTGGCTAATAATATTAAAGAAAAAGCTGGTAAAGTTCTCGGAAGTTTAAGGGAGGAGATTGACGCTGAAATTAAAAAAGGAAAAATTCGGTATATAAATCCATTGGATCTTATTATAAGCATAATTTCGTTGAATTGCTTTGCCGTTATCAGCGCGCCTGCTTTGTCGGAAATTATGAATTTTGATAAACAAATTTTTTTGGACCACCGTAAACAAATTAATGTCGAAATAATTTTAAATCAATTACGGGTCTAATTTTTTTAACCAATACCAACAATTTTGTTAATCAAAATAGTTTAAAAAAGCAAAAGAAATAATACATAAAGTATGAAAAAATATTCAATTATTCTAAGTCTGGCTGTTTTAATTATCCAATCATCTTACGGACAATTGACGATCGAGCAGTGTTATGAAAAAGCAGAAGCGAATTATCCTCTTATAGTACAATACGACCTGATTGAAAAATCGAAGGATTATAATTTGTCAAATGCCTCTAAAGGATATCTGCCTCAGATACAACTCTCCGCAAAGGCAACTTACCAGTCGGATGTAACGCAGATACCCATAGCAGTAGATGGCTTAAAAGGATTGAGTAAAGATCAATATGATGCGACGGTCGATATTAACCAGAGTATCTGGGACGGCGGTGCCATTAAAGCCCAAAAAGAGAATATCGGTACGCAGGCGGAGGTGGAAAAGAAAAATCTCGATGTGACCATGTATTCGATAAGAGACAGAGTGAACCAATTATTCTTCGGTGTACTTCTGAACGACGAAATGCTGACGCAGAACACTATCTATCAGGAAGATTTGGAACGGAACTATAATGAAGTATCCGCATACGTTCAGACCGGACTTGCGAATCAGGCAGATCTGGATGCCGTAGAAGTAGAGCGCGTCAAGGCCGTGCAGAACCGTACTGAATTGATATATAGCAGAAATGCTTATTTAGAAATGCTCTCCGCTATGATCGGTGAACCGATTGATCATAGCACGGAACTGGTAAAACCGGATACTAACCGATTCTATACATTAACCAACAACAGACCGGAACTCGATTTATACGATGCTCAGTTCCGGAATCTGGATGCACAGAAAACGGAAATTTCTGCCGGACTAAGGCCTAAATTCAACGCCTTCGTGACAGGAGGATACGGTAAGCCGGGATTGAATATCCTTAAAGATAAATTTACTCCTTATTATATTGCAGGGGTGTCGCTGAGTTGGAATTTCGGAAATTTTTATACACGGAAAAACAGCCTTGGCAGCATCGAGGTTAATAAGAGTATGATAGCGTCCCAGCGTGAGACCTTCCTCTTCAATACCGGACTGGATATGACTCAGAATGTAAACGAAATTGAGAAGATCCGGCAATTGCTGGACTCGGACAGAGATATAATTCGTTTGCGGGGATCCGTAAGACGCTCGGCTGAGGCGAAGGCCGCAAACGGAACACTATCTGTCCTCGACCTGATGAAAGAGGTCAATGCCGAACAATCGGCCATTCAGGACAGGATACTTCACGAGATCCAACTACTGCAAGCCATTTATAATCTGAAATATATTACGAACAATTAATGGATAATGCTATGAAAATGTTTAAATATCTGTTTACGGCAGTTATTATTTTAGGTCTCAGTGCCTGCCATAAAAAAGGGATGGAATACGATGCCTCAGGAGTCTTCGAGGTCACGGAAATTATTGTTTCTTCGCAGGGAAGCGGAGAGATTCTCGAATTCGATATTCTGGAAGGGGATATTTTAAATGCCGGCCAGCATGTCGGATTAATCGACACGACTCAACTTTATCTGAGAAAAGTACAGCTTCAGTCCAATATAGAGAGCGTACGGAATAAAAAAACCACGCCATCCACTCAGATTGCCGCCATCCGTCAGCAGATTCAGACTCAACAAACCGAACGTAAACGCTATGAAAATCTGATAGCTTTAAACGCTGGAAATCAAAAGCAGCTCGACGATATAAATGCACAGATCGAATTATTAGAGAAACAGCTCGCAGCGCAGATCGAGACGGTGAACAATTCCAACAACAGCCTTAACGACGAAGGTTTGTCGCTCGAGGCGCAGATCGACCAGCTCGATGACCAGATTGAGAAATCGATGATTTACAGCCCGGTAAGAGGAACGGTACTGGCGAAATACGCCGAACGGGGAGAACTCGCGACTCAGGGTAAAGCGCTCTTTAAAATAGCCGACTTAGAGATAATGTACCTCAGGGCTTATATTACGGCGAGCCAGCTTACTATGATAAAAATCGGACAAAACGTACAGGTATATTCGGATATGGGCGAATCCGGTATGAGAGAGTACCCGGGCAGGATAACGTGGATCTCGGATAAGGCAGAATTCACTCCTAAAACTATTCAGACGCGCGACGAGAGGGCAAATCTGGTATATGCGGTAAAGATCGAAGTTCGCAACGACGGATACATCAAAAAAGGGATGTACGGGGAAGTCAAATTTTAATACCATTCATGAATTAAAATCTTCGGACATGAGCGCCGTTTCAGTAGAAAATATAAGCAAAAAATACGACAAGGTCACAGCCTTGCAGAAGATCAGTTTCGAAGCGGATGCAGGTGAAATCTTCGGAATAATCGGACCTGACGGTGCCGGAAAAACCACATTGTTCCGCATACTTACTACGCTTCTGTTGGCAGATGAAGGCAGCGCGAGCGTGGACGGCAAAGATGTCGTTAAAGATTATAAGGAAATACGGCGGGAGATAGGCTATATGCCAGGAAGATTTTCTCTCTATCAGGACCTCACCGTCGAGGAGAATCTGGAATTTTTTGCAACTATTTTCAATACGACCATAGAGGAGAATTATCATCTGATCGAAGACATTTATAAACAGATCGAGCCCTTCAAAAAACGGAGGGCAGGCAAATTGTCCGGAGGCATGAAGCAAAAACTTGCATTGTGCTGTGCCTTGATCCATAAACCGACAGTGCTGTTCCTCGACGAACCGACCACAGGCGTCGATCCCGTATCGCGTAAGGAATTTTGGGATATGCTAAAAAAATTGAAAGAACAAAACATATCGATACTTGTTTCTACCCCTTACATGGATGAGGCCTCGCTCTGCGACCGTATAGCATTTATACAGAATGGACGATTCCTGAAGATCGATACCCCGTCCGGTATAATATCCCAGTTCGGTGAAAAACTGTGGGCCGTTGAGGGGAATGATATGTATAAACTGCTGCTCGATCTACGGAATAACGGACACGTTAAAAGCAGTTTTACGTTTGGAGATAATATTCATATTACGGTAGATGACTCGCTGACCATTGAAGAATTGAAAAAATATTTGACGGATACAGGACATACTAATATAGAAGTACATCCGATCGTACCAACCATAGAGGATTGTTTTATGCAGATAACCGAAAACAAAGAAAATGAACGAAATAGTAATTAAAACAAATAATCTGACGAAAAAGTTCGGAAATTTCACCGCTGTGGATAATATTACGTTCGAAGTGGATAAAGGGGAAATATTCGGATTCTTGGGAGCCAACGGTGCAGGTAAGACGACTGCGATGAGAATGCTGTGTGGATTAAGCCACCCTACCTCCGGAAGCGGAGAGGTCGCCGGATTCGATATATCTAAGGATCAGGAAAAAATAAAAGCGAATATCGGTTATATGAGCCAGAAATTTTCACTGTACGACGATTTGACAGTTGGAGAGAATATGCGGTTATTCGGAGGAATATACGGGATGAAGAAATCGGATATCAAAACAAAAACCGACCGTATCCTCAATGAGTTGGGATTCAGCGCTGAAAAAAATACATTGGTTAGGGAACTTCCTTTGGGATGGAAGCAGAAGCTCGCCTTCTCGGTCTCTATCTTTCATTCTCCCAAGATAGTATTCCTCGACGAGCCCACAGGGGGTGTGGACCCAATCACCCGCCGCCAGTTCTGGGAAATGATATACGAGGCGGTAAACGATGATATAACCGTATTCGTAACGACTCACTATATGGACGAAGCCGAATATTGCGATCGCGTATCGATTATGGTGGACGGAAGGATAGAAGCCCTGGATACCCCTAAAGAACTTAAGCGACAAACAAATTCGCAAAATATGGACGAAGTATTCCAGAAATTCGCGAGAACAGCAACCCGTAGCGCAGACTGATATGAAACAGTTCTTAGCATTCGTAAAAAAAGAATTCTATCACATTTTCAGGGATACCCGGACTATGCTGATACTGCTGGGTATGCCCATCGTGCAGATTATTTTATTCGGATTCGCCATAACGACCGAAGTAAAAGACAGTAGATTTGCCGTTTACGATCTGTCCAAAGATGCAGTAACTCAGCAAATCATCCAGAAACTCCAGTCGAATAACTATTTCACTTTAGTGGAGGATATAAACAGTCCTGACCGGATAGAAGAACTGATGAAAGCTGGCAAAGTCAGCATGGTTGTAATTTTCGATGCAGATTTTGAAGCTGATCTGCTTCATATCGGAGAAGCTTCGGTCCAGTTGATAGTTGATGCCACCGATCCCAATCAGGCGACGACCATGACCAATTATGCTACGAGTATTATAACCGAGTATGGTCAGGAAACAGCCGCGTTAACCAACACCCGGTTCCTGATAAACCCGCAGACACGAATGCTGTATAATCCGCAGATGGAGGGGGCGTATAACTTTGTACCTGGGGTAATGGGGTTGATACTGATGCTTATCTGCGCCATGATGACTTCGATCGCTATCGTAAGGGAGAAGGAGCGTGGAAGCATGGAGGTGCTCCTTGCATCCCCGGTCCGCCCTCTATTCATAATTATCGCCAAGGCGGTGCCTTATTTTATTTTATCTGTCGTGAACCTTATAACGATCCTCTTATTGTCTTACTTTGTTCTGAAAGTTCCGATAGCCGGAAGTCTGATTTTGATTTTCTCCGAATCGTTCCTGTTCATTTTGGTCGCACTGCTGCTGGGGCTCTTGATCTCGAATCTCGTGCAGACTCAGGTGGCAGCCATGCTTATATCCGGTATGGCTCTTATGATGCCTACCATGTTGTTATCCGGAATGATGTTCCCGATCGAGAGTATGCCTGCGGTATTGCAGTGGATATCCAGCATTATGCCTGCCAGATGGTATATCGAGATGATCCGGAAACTGATGATTCAGGGCGTGGACGGAATATACGTTATGAAGGAGTTCGCCATACTTACGGCTATGATATTAGTATTACTGGGAGTATGTCTGAAAACATTTAAAAACCGGCTCGAATAAAACCAAATCGTATGTTAAAATTCCTGTTAGAAAAAGAGTTTAAACAAATCTTCCGGAATCCGTTTATCCCTAAACTGATCCTCTTCATGCCTGTTATGATGCTGCTGATAATGCCATGGGCAGCAAATCAGGAGATAAAAAATATTAAGCTGTCGGTAATTGATAACGATCACAGTACATATTCCGAGCGGCTGATAAACAAAACCATAGCATCAGGATATTTTACGCTGGAAGATGTATCGTCTTCAAACAGCGAGGCCTTGAAGAGCATCGAGTCCGGTAAGGCGGATATAATTCTCGAAATTGAACCCGAATTTGAAAACAATCTCGTGAAAACAGGAATCGCGGAGGTAATGATCTCTGCAAATGCGGTAAATGGGACCAAAGGAGGATTGGGTTCCGCTTATCTTGCCGCTATTATGGCAGATTTTGCGGACGATATAAATACGGAATGGGGACGGAACGTAGATAAATTAAACAATGCGTCCATAAACATAGTCCCTCACAATATGTACAACCTATATCTCGATTATAAGGTATTTATGGTACCTGCACTGGTGGTAATGCTTCTGACTATGATAGCAGGATTCCTCCCTGCGCTCAATATCGTTGGCGAGAAAGAAACTGGAACAATCGAACAGATGAATGTCACTCCGGTGAAAAGAATAATTTTCATCCTGGGGAAACTTATCCCTTACTGGATAATAGGATTCGTGGTGCTTAGCATCTGTTTTATCCTTGCAGCGTTAATCTATGGAATTTATCCTGTTGGCAGCATATTGACAATATATTTCTATGCCAGCGTATATATTTTGGTCGTTTCCGGTTTGGGGCTGGTTATCTCGAATTATTCCGACACGATGCAGCAGGCTATGTTCGTTATGTTCTTCTTCATGTTGATTCTCATATTGTTGAGCGGTTTGTTTACACCGGTAAGCAGTATGCCGGAATGGGCGCAGTTCATATCCAAAATAAATCCGTTGAGCTATTTCATACAGGTAATGCGTTCCATTTACCTAAAAGGGAGCGGTATATCGGAGCTTCTTCCGCAGCTGTTGGCGTTAAGTACGTTTGCAGTAGTATTTAACGGATGGGCGGTATTGAGTTATAGAAAAAGCGGCTAAATTTTAAATAGTAATAATATGAGAACAATTTTAGTAGCGACCGTAACAGCTAACGGACAGATACTGCTGACTGAAAATATGGCTAAGATAACCGCTCCGGCAGAAGCGTTGGGGGTCTTTGTGGAAAAAGCCAAGGAGTCGAAATGTATGATAATGGGTCGTTCGACCTACGATATGATAATGTCGGTTCCCGGAATGAAAGAGGCCTATACCGGAATTGAAGTTGTTATGTTATCTGAAAATCATGAACACAATCCGAATTCTAAGGTGGTTGCCTCTCCGGAACAAGCGATTGATTACCTTGAAAACAAAGGATATGAAAGCGTTGTGATTGCGGGAGGATTACATACATATAATTCTTTTCTCCAAAAAGATATGGTTACCGATATGTTCCTGAGCGTTATTCCTGTGGTAATCGGTAATGGAGGAATATTAGGGACAGATGGAGATACGGTTATCAATTTCAAATTTGCAGGACAGAAGTTACTTACGGAAAATATTATACAACTCCATTTCAGAAAAATAAATAATATTTAATGTTACGAATATTATTTTAACCGCTGTAAGTTCAATTATCTCCGCGCTTCAATTATTACACGCTTGCAGTGATGCAGATGTAAATATACCGAAGTTTTTGTCGGTTTTCGAAGAAATACTCTCTTGGGATAATTAAATGTAATTAGCTTATTATTAATGTATTAAACGGTATGACGCTGAATTTTTACACTATAATGGATTCTTTCTTGGCCATATATTTGCTCAATGTATAAAACATTAAAACTTTTACGGTATGAGCAAATTACAATCATTGAATGGATGGGCAGGAGTAACCAATTATTATGCCCACAGAAGCGCCCGGAGTTTTATGGGTGTAGATCGGACGGCGTCCCCTTCTTCGGGATGCGGAGTCGGTAATTTCAGACCGCAATCATCCGGCTGCGGTGTAACGGACGATAAAAAACCGTCATCCGGCTGCGGAGTTACAGAAGATTCTAAGATGTCTTCAGGGTGCGGTGTCGGTCAATAACAGAATAATACCGGTTCTCCGCAGAGGAGGACCGGTACTGTTTACCTTCGAATATAAACCGATATGGAATACTTTGCATTTCAATGGCATATAACCGACAGTTGCGACCAACGATGCCAGCATTGCTATATTTTTTCTGAAAATAATTTTATACAGCTTAAAGAGATGTCATGGACGCAGATCGAATCGGTCTTTGCCGAATGTCTCGATTTTTGTGAACAGACAAACCGTATTCCCTACTTTTATCTTACAGACGGTGACCCCCTTCTGCATAGCCGATTCTGGGATTTACTCGGATTGTTCAGATCGCACGGGCTTCCATTCAGTATTCTTGGTAATCCGTTTCATCTGAACGACGATACCTGCCGGAGACTGAAAGAATGCGGATGCGAGAGATACCAGTTATCCATAGATGGAACGCGTAATACCCACGATGCAATACGTAGATCCGGTTCATTCTATAATACTCTCCAAAAAATAAAATGTATAAAAAGTGCAGGTATGAAGTGCACCGTTATGAGTACAGTATCTGGATTGAACATTGACGAGATCCCGGACATCATCGATACGGTAGTAGAATATAAAGCGGATATTTTTGCGTTCAGCAGATACTGTCCTACCAGCCCCGAAAAAAGCACCCACATCACACCGCAGCAATACCGGAATCTGCTCGAAGTTTGTTGGACTAAATTCGAACAGCATAAAGAGAGCGGAACGAGCTTTAATTTGAAGGATCATCTCTGGATATTGTTTTTATATGAAAAAGGATTGTTTAAAATACCGGAAGGGCTGGAAGAAGATATAATATACGACGGCTGTCACTGCGCAAACAGCCACATCACGATTCTCCCAAACGGAGATATTTATGCCTGCCGCCGTATGGACAGCAATGTGGGCAACATATTTACCGAAAAACTGTACGATATATTTACCGGGGACAAAATGGATTTTTACCGTAATTACGATAAATTCGAAAAATGTTCCGGATGCGAGCTTAAACGATTTTGCAGAGGCTGTCCTGCGGTAAGCTACGGATATACGAATGACTTTTATGCCTCCGATCCGCAGTGCTGGAAGTCATTATGATGAGATAGAAATCCGTGAATGGAATCCTTATAAGAATTTAAAGTGTCGGCCAATAATTTGTTTTAAACCGGAATTCCCGTCTTTAGCACTGCGATTTCGAATTTAAGATTTTTTCTATATTAGATATAATTACGATAAATATTTAAGTATATTGAACCGCATTAAAGTGATTATCGATGAGTTCGAAAGGAAGCCAATTACCGGTAAATAGTAAAGTGGGCTTGGGAACAAAAATATTTGAGCTTTAAAACAAAATAGAGAATTATGTATCGCACTACCTTTGCAGTTGAAAATGGTAGACTAAATAATTGTAAAAGTTAAAATCAATAATAATGAAAAAATTAATAATTTTAATAGCTGTGTCCGTCATGACATTGAACTTAAATACATCGAACGCACAAGATAACGGTAAAAAAATACTCCTCGCATGGTATTCATGGGGCGGTAATACTGAAACGGTAGGTAAATATATTCAAGAGATAACCGGAGCTGACATTTTTATCATAGAACCTGTCGAAGCTTATTCGACGAATTATAACGAATGCGTCGAGGAGGCGAGAACAGAGATAAATGCCGGAAGTAAGAGGCCGATTAAAGGAAGCGTGGACAACATCGATTCTTATGACATTATTATTGTAGGAACTCCGAACTGGTGGAGTACTATGGCGCCGCCTGTTATGACGTTTCTTACGGACCATGATCTATCCGGAAAAACGATAGCGCCGTTTGTAACCCATGGTGGAGGACGTGAAGCGCGCTGCTTTAGTGATATGGAAAAAGCAGTTCCGCAAGCAAAATTCCTCCGAGGATTCGTGGTCTCTGGCAATCGTGTAAAAACTTCCAAATCGGATGTCGAAAACTGGCTTAGAGAGATAGATATTATTAATTAAATAATCACTCAAAAATTCGAGAACAACATTAATCGTTACCAATCGAATAAATAATCAGGCATCGGTAGTGAAAGCCAATCATCCTGTGTTGTAATTCTTACAATTCTAATATTAATTTTATTTCCGATAACATTCTCTGTGGGACACAGTTGATTCCATAAAATTAATGGTTTTCGATAATATCTGTTCGGAGTCAATCCGTCCGTTCTTCCCCCCTTAGTCCATTCCCATCTTCTTTTTTATGAGTTTATCGAACACGCGGTCGGACAAAGTCTCTTTGAGTCCGACGATGAGTTTGGCTCCACTCCCTTCAGTGTATCGCGGTTTGGGGTTATCCAAGCCGACTACCTTTAAAATCGTTTTGGCAATAACTTCCGGTTTGCTTGCTCTGCCGGGATTCGAAAGATAACCTATGCCTCTTCTGACAAGCTGTTTGTAGGCTGTTCCGTGAGAAACATTTTCCAGATTTTTTTCTGCAATGTCCCACCATGCGGTGTCGATTATTCCCGGTTCGATTATAACCACTTTAATCCCGAACTGCTCGACTTCCATTCTGAGGCTGTCACTGAGAGCTTCCAGCGCGTGTTTGCTTGCGTGATACCATGTTCCGAGCGGAATGCTCATGCGTCCTGCGATTGATGCGATGTTTATTATCGTGCCGCTGTATTCGCGTCTCATGTGCGGTAAAACTAATTGTATCAAACGTGCCGGACCGAATAGATTGACGTCCAATTGCCTCCGGGCTTCCGACAAGGGAACATCCTCTACGGTTCCGTAAATTCCGAATCCGGCATTATTGATTAGCACATCGATCCTTCCTTCGTTCTCCAATACATAGTTTACAGCCGCCGTCATGGAGCCTTCGTCCGTGACATCCAGGTACATACATCGTACTCCGAGATTCTCCAGTCCGAGCATCCTGTCCTGTCTTCTCGCTCCCCCGTAAACCGTATGTCCTGCTCGGACGAGAGTTTTAGCCGTCTCCATTCCGATTCCGGAAGATATCCCTGTGATAAGTATGACTTTATTCATTGCGATTGGTTTTAGGTAATAAAGATACCAAAAACCGTACAAAAACTACTGATCCCAGATCGTAAGCTGCCTGCCTTCCTCCGGTTTTTTCGCGTCTCCCATTACTGTTTTACCCCCATATTTATAGGAATCCCTGTTTTCTTTCTTTACGAGATCATCAAAATAGTCGCGGGGAGCGTAATTCTTCTCCATTGCAGTGGAGACTTTGGAGAGGTTCTTCAAAGCTTCCGATCTCTCCTTATATCCTAATTTAGAACTGTGAATCGCTTTGTCAAAAATATTTATCATCTCATCGTAAACTTTCGTGGGTACGGGGAACGGATGTCCGTCCTTACCACCGTGTGCGAAAGAAAATCGTGCAGGATCGGAGAACCGAGACGGTGTGCCGTGAATTACTTCGCTGACCAGAGCGAGAGACTGTATGGTTCGCGGACCGACGCCTTCGAGAAGCAGGAGCGATTCGATATTTCTGACTTCAGTTTCATGAGCAAGAATAAGTGCCGCTCCGAGACGTTTCATATTGACGTCCGACGCTTTGACCTCGTGTCTTGTAGGCATGATAAGATTCACCTCTTTTAATACCTTGCCCGGATCGTCGTTGGTAAGAGACAGTATGGCCTCCTTTGCAGGCAGCGCGTTCCTGTCGGTAAGATTTAATATTTGCCCTATATTTTTGCCGCAAACTGACGTATGGGGTTCTTCGGTAAAGGATCGTAGATGAGAAGATAGCCAGTGATATCTTCTGGCCATGCGTCCTCCGGTATTCATTCCCTGTTGAATGACTGCCCACTCTCCGTCCCGTGAAAGTACGAATGAATGCAGATACAGTTGAAATCCGTCCTGCACGGCATTATTATCGACCTTGGCAGATAGTCTGCTCGTACGAACCAGTTTATCTCCGTCGAGCCCGGTGCGGAATGCTACCTCCATAAGTTCTTGAGGTGTCTGGCGGGATGATTTGCCGCGACCTCCGCAGATATAAAGTCCAAGGTCTGTCGCACGGCGGTTTATTGATTTTTTTAGGGCGTTCATTACAGACGTGGTTATACCTGAAGAATGCCAGTCCATGCCGAGAACACACCCTAACGATTGGAACCAAAATGGATCGCTTATGCGTTGTAAGAAGGCTGTAGTGCCGTATTCGGCAACAATAGCTTCGACTATCGCACCGCCGAGAAGGCTCATTCTCTCCGCAAGCCATGGCGGTACGGTTCCGTAGTGGAGCGGAAGATCCGCATGTCCTCTTTTCATGTGTGCGAAGATAAAGAATATATAAGTTAAACGGAGTAAAAAGTTTAATATTTTAACTTTGTTTGGAAAATAAGTTTATATTTTAATTTAAATGGTGGAAAATATAAATAGTATTAAAAACTCCTTTGTATATCTCGTTAGAGATTTCCTTAGAAAATTAATAACTCAATTAATTCTTGTCCACCGCAGCATACAAATGCGTAACCGGAGAATTGCCTTGATTGTCTTTTCTGAATATAATTTTTTAATTTTGTAGTATTGTTTTATTTATCCGGAGTTTAATTCGAAGACGTTGTAAAATATAATGAAATTAAGGAAAAAAATATTCATTACGATATTCTCCCTATTGTTTGCTATTATAATAGTGCTTCCATGTGCCGCTGTCGCAATCATCAAATGGGGCATACTTCCTCCGCATAAACTTACGCCGATCGTACTAAATATAATTAATCCGCTTATAGATGGCAAGGTCGACTGCGAAAGTATAGAGCTTACATTCTGGGAGACATTCCCGCGCGTAGGGCTGAAGCTTACCGAAGGTGAGATTATTTCATACGCATTAAAAGACACTCTCGATATCCAGAGTGGAAATTTTTATTTATCCGATACACTTCTGAGCTTTTCCAGGATTGTCGTCACGGTAAATATAATGGATTACTTCGATAAAGACAGGATAACCGTCGAACGTTTATTTATTGACAACCCTTATTTTTACGGATTTACAGACGAAAATGGAAATTCCAACTGGGAACTGCTGCCGGGAGAGGAACACGAAAATAATCTTACCGAATCTTCGGAGGTGTCTGTTCCGGTGGTAGACCTGCAGCGGATAAGAATAAAGAACGGGCATTTTATTTATGAAGACCGTGCATCAAATTTATATGCGGAGACTTCCGGATTCCATCTTCTTATGAGAAATAAACTCACAAGGGGGAATCTTAACACCGAAATAAAAACCGGATTCGAGACGCTGGTTTACGATAGTCCTGCGTATACTCTTGACCAGGAACTCTCAATGCAGTTCGAAAGCATTATAGATCTATCGCACGGAAAAATAGAATTTGAAGATGCCAAAATGACTATCAACGATATCCCCTTCCATGCCGATGGACGACTTGAAAAATTAAATGATAACTTTCATGTAGATATCACGTTCGATATGGGTGCGGATAATCTTGCCGACATTCTTGCGTTCGCCCCCGACGAATATTTTCAGGACCGCAGAAAAATCACTGCTAAAGGCGTTTTCGCGTTGCAGGGACGGATAAATGGTATGATTGGAGACAGCATACAGCCGGACATAAGACTTGGCTGTGTGATAGATAACGGTGCTTTGATAGTTAAAGGTTCGGATTATGGAATTGAACGCCTGAATGCAGACATGAACCTGTATCTGAATGGCCGTCATCCGGACTCGTCGTTCATTGCGTTCCGTAAACTCGATGTTAAAGCGACGAACACTTCATTCTCGGCGTCCGGATATGTGGATAAAATGCTTACCGATCCTTATGTGGATGTTCGGATAAAAGGAAGTGTCGATTTTGCAGGTCTGATGCAGGATATCATAAATCCGGATTCCATGATCGTGCGTGGAATTATGGATGCGGATATAGAGGCTGCCTTCAAGGTTAGGGAGCTTCTCGACGGTGATTTTTCCCATTTAAAAGCTGCAGGTAAATTTGACATCGACCGAATAATGATTGTCGATAAAATATCCGGAACCAATTTGTTCGTAAAAGGGGCCCAGTTCTCCGCAGATACTACCAGGCAGAATAGCCGCTATTTATCGAATGAAGACCTTATAAGTGCGGTCTTGCAAATCGATACGCTGAATTTGCGCTACCAAAATGAGATAAATACCCAAATTCATAAATTAGACGTACAGGTTAAAACTTCGCGTACAATTGATACCACGACTGTTATTCCTGTAACTACAAATATTAAAATTGACAATCTCAGAGCGCGTCTTCCGGATTCCGTGTGGGTTGCAGGCAATAATATTTTTGTCGCAGGGGGTTTGAAGGCCTCGGACAGCGACAATAAAAAAGGGGTCTTTGCAGGGACCATATCAGTGGATACTTTGCGGTACTTCGATGTTCCTTCGCGAACAAGAATTATTATGGAACAACCTTCGTTCAGTGTACAGATAATGCCCCTGCGCGATGCTATGAGGCAGCGGATAGCTATAACTTCTACTAACGGAGCAGCATTATCCGCTCGTAATTCCGGAAACCGTGCTGCTGCCTCGGCAGACCGGGTGAGGAGTAGGGCGGTGCCTGTTCAGGATTCCACGGGCGGTGAAATGCAGTTGCAAAACTCAGGGGAAGTCAGCAATACGGAACGACAATCTGCGGGACTGCTGCGTAACTGGGAGGTGCGTGGAAGCGTTAAATTCAACACGATGAATTTATTTACCGCGTTCTTCCCACTCCCCATGTCGATAGATAATACGACATTAAGATTCGATACAGATAAAATTACCCTTACCAACGCACGGATGCGTGCAGGTAGAAGCGACTTCACTCTGAGTGGAGAGATTAATAACATGCGTCGGGCGATGTACCGTAACGGAGTTTTGCAAGCTAAACTCTCATTATCGAGTAAATATATAGACTGCAACCAGCTTATGAGGGCTTTGAACCAGATCGTACTGTTGTCTGAAACTTCGGATACTCCGGAAGAGGAATTCATAGAGAGTTGGTATAACGACACTGAAATTACCGAAGTGGAATTATCCGATAGCCTGGGGGTATTCGTCGTTCCCGGCAATATTGATTTGATCCTTACTACCTCAGCCGATAAGGTGGATTTCAAGGAGGTTAAACTCGAAAATATCGAAGGCGTTATAATTATTCGCAATCAGAATGTAAACCTGCATGGACTCAAAATGGATTCAAATATTGGATCTGGCAAAGTTACCATGGTTTACTCAGCTAAGAATCCGTATAAGGCAAGTACGGGATTCGAGCTCGAAATGGAAGATATAATTGTCGAAAAACTTATAGACATGTTCCCTTCCATCGAAGACCTTCTTCCGATGCTCCGGTCGTTCGAGGGTGTCGTGGACTGCCAGATCAGCGCAACCTGCGAACTCGATTCCGCAATGAATGTGGTCTTCCCTACACTCCATTCCGCGTGTTATATCAGCGGAGAAAACATGGTTCTTATGGACGGCGAGACATTCGCAGAAATCTCTAAAAAACTAATGTTCAAGAATAAAGAGCGTAATCTTATCGACTATATATCTGTTGACCTGTCGATTGAAGATAATAAGATAGAGATATTCCCTTTTATGGTGGAGCTGGACAGGTATAAGCTCGCCGTAGGCGGAACCCATAATCTGGATATGAGTTTCGACTACCATGTATCGGTAATCAAGTCTCCGGTTCCGTTCAAATTAGGGGTGGATATCAAAGGAGATTTGGATAATTTTAGGTTTAAGATCGTTAAATGTAAATATAAAAATATTTTTACCCCGGCACGTGAACAGGAATTGGAGGCTGCCAGATTAAATCTCCGCTCAGCCATACGTGAATCTATACGGAAGCAACTGACTGAGAATGCCCCGGAATTCGCGTCTTCCTACACTAATGAACGCATACGTTCTCGCAGGGCGGAACCTGTCGTAACAGATCCGGACGAGGAAGATGAGTCTTATCTCGAAGATGAATCGGATAATATAGGAGATTAACCTGTATCTGATTGCGATCCATATGGGATGCGGTGATTATCGATCTAAATTTTTACATATCCGTTCGATCATTCTTCTGACGATTATTCCGTGGAACGGTTTAATGGCGGTAAAATATAATCTACCCAATGTATTGTGAAATTTGACAACGGTTATCACGTGTATATCGTCCTGACAATCATTACGCTCAATTAACACGGATAAATAAGCGTCGAGATGCTTATCGTTGAGACAGACAATATATTCGCTCTGTTCATTTATGATCTCCTTAAACTTCCCGTCCTTACTTTTATCACTCTTCAGTCCGAACGGCTTAACCATTATGTCCCGGAGACTGAACATGGCGCGGATCCATGAAGGATGATCTGTCCAGAACCTCTCCATGATATCTCTGGCAGCAATTACGGTCCGGTGATCCAGCTGGTATTTGAAATTGTCGATGTAATCTGCCGGTAGTAGGATTCCGACGCCGGAGATATCGGGAATTTTACTTTTAACAGCCTTCATAATTATCTGTTTTATCCGTCAAAGATATAAATTATTGAAGGGTAAAACGGTATAATAGTTGAAACCTGAATAAGAAATATTAAATCTAAAAATATGTATTTAAGAGATAAATTGGTTGAGCTCGGTAGTAAGAGCGGTGATCCCTGCGTGACGATTTCATTGAATACCCACAGAATATTTCCGGATACCGACAAAGATAAAATCAATCTGAAAAATCTTATAGTGCAGGCAGAGAAGGAAATTATCGAAAAATACGGCAAACGCGGAGGCGCGGATATCCTTAAGAAATTAAAGGATATTCCGGATAGTTACGATTACAGCTATAGTCTCGACAGTCTTCATATTTTTTTGTCTTCGGATACGGACGAGATTATACGCTTGCCTTGGCCCACACATGCGGACAAGATAACGATAGGCGACAGATTCGACATCAGGACCCTTCTTAAAGCATATAACCGCACGGAAGAATATTATATACTGGTATTGTCGCAGGGTGGAGTGCATCTCTATAAAGCACTTAACGATGCCATATTAACCGAAGTTCAAAATAAAGATTTCCCGTTCGGCCCCACGCCTTATTATACGACGAACAATGTACAGAGAAGTGATTCCAAACTTCTCGACGATCTTGTAAAAGAATACTTTAACGTAGTAGACAAAGCTATGGTTAAGATCTATCGTGAGACCGGACTAAATTGTGTGACTATCGCTACCGAGGATAATTTCAGCCGTTTTATAGATATCGTAGATGTACCCCAAATGTATATCGGACAGGCGCCCATCGACTATAATCATGTAAAAGAACACGAGATAGTTAAGCAGGTATGGCCAATAGTCGAAAATCTACAGAGTATCCGCAGGCTTGCTGCTATTCTCGAAGCTAAGGAGGCTGTGGGATTAAAAAAAATACTTACTAACCTTAATGAAATTTATAGTGCAGCTAAGGATGGCAACGGCGACACTCTTATCGTTTACGAAGATTACGAACAGCCTGTCAGGATCAATGAAGGTAAATTGGAACTCGTTGATAAAAAAGATGAAAGCACCGAAAATGATATTACCAGTATAATCGCGTGGGAGGTTATAAGCAAAGGCGGTAATGCGTTCTTTACCTGTTGGGATGAAATAAAGGATCTCGGAGAGATCGTTTTACAGACAAGATACTGAGGTATTAATCGATAATTCTGATATTTAATAAGGCAGTGCGTAGGCATCTGCCTTTTTTTATGGATTTGCGCATCAATATAAGTCTATTGTAATTTAGAAAAATTATTATTGGCTTACAGTTGTGTTTATATATTAAATGGATTTCTTTTGTGTTGTTTTATAATATAATTCAGTGTATTTATAGACGACATAAAGTAAAAAGATATTTTTACTTTCATTGTTTAATTTTTAAATATTTAATCTTTATGCCATCGGTAAAAATAAAATTCCGTCCTTCTTCGTTGCCTGATAAGGAAGGCGTCATACTATATCAAATAATATCAGATCGTAGAGTAAAAACCATAACTTCCCGTTTCAGAATCTATCCTTATGAATGGGATGCTCCGAATGAAAGTATAATTACTCATTCCGCCTCGGATGCAAGACGGGAATATCTGTATTTTATTAAACATGAAATCGAGAGCGACCGCGATTCTCTACGGAATATTTTGAAATTATTCAGAAATAAAGATAATTTCAATCTTGAAGAAATATTCGGTCATTATAAAACAAATTCGTGTTCACGGACAGTTTTCCCTTTTATTCGACAATGTATTGAAGAACTTGAAAATTCCGGAAAAATCAAGACTGCATCATCTTACAGGACTACCCTTAGAAGTCTTAGTCGCTTCCTCGACGGAGATGATATCTCTTTTACCACATTTAACGGACATTTAATGAAACAGTATGAGTCCTGGCTTAAAAAAAGAAAAGTGTCGATGAATTCGATTTCTTTCTATATGCGTGTGTTGAGGGCTGTATACAACCGTGCCGTGAATCTGGGTCTCACACCCCAGAATATGCCATTCAAGAATGTATATACGGGAATCGATAAAACAGTAAAAAGAGCTGTCGGACACGACATTATAAGTCGTCTGAAAAAATTGGATTTTGGTAGTTGCGAGGGTTTGTCTTTTGGAAGGGACATGTTCCTGTTTAGCCTGTATACGCGTGGTATGTCATATGTGGATATGGCTGGCCTGAAAAAAGAGAATGTCAAAGGGGAATATCTTATTTATTACAGAAGAAAAACCGGACAGCGTCTGTCTATAAAATTGGAAAATTGTATGACAGATATAATTGAACGTTATTCTTCCAAAACCATAGGGCAGGAAAGGCTACTTCCCATTGTCTCAGATACTCTCGTATATTCCAGTGCATTGAGATTACATAATTTGAGGTTGAAAAAAATTTCCGATATTCTTGGATTAGAGGAATCGTTAAGTTCTTATGTGGCCCGACATACGTGGGCTTCCCTCGCGAAGCGTAACGGGGTTCCTATTAATATTATTAGTGAAGGGATGGGGCATGATAATGAAAATACAACGCGTATATATCTGGCTGCGCTGGACCAGTCGGTGATCGATCATGCAAATAAAAAATTGCTATCTTTATTTTGAATGCGACTTAAGGTTAAAGATTTGGCAAACAAATAAATATGAGCTTTTAAAATTTCTCCCTCTTACAAAGAGGTGGATATTATTTTACAAATATATAAAATTTTCATTGTAAATTTCTGAATATATAATTTTTATTTTAATAATATATATGAGTACGGCCTGAATATTGGATTTATTATTTATTATCTATCATAAGTTAAGATGTCCAATCCAAAAATCATAATAAATATTGGTACAATGACATGATTATTGGTATGTTAAGAATTTTACAGTAAAATCATACCAATTAAAATT
>JAJBUQ010000014.1 GCA_020860245.1 Rikenellaceae bacterium | reverse complement strand
GATAAAAGATACTGATTTCCCTTTTAGGGTAAACCTCGATCAACAAACCGTATCCCCTAACCACCATTTTCCTGACCCCAGGAAATTGGTTGCTTGTTTTATTCCCCCCAAATGTGGAAAGCTCGACCAAAAATGTGGAAAACTATGGGGGCTGCGGGTAGTTTGAGCGGCCATAAATGAAAGAGGTAAGTTGGAAGGAATTCTTCTTAGGGGATAGAAAAAAATTAGGGAGGAGTAAATTTTTTACCTAACAGATACTTTAAATCTAAAAATTAATGCTTAAATTTGCACAGAAAGTTGATAATGGGTAAATGCCAAAAAGAGAAGCTGACTTCATGTAAACACAGCTTTACCGATTTTCGTAATAGATAGATTTGGAAAGCCGTAAGAAATTTGTTTATTTTGAGTTCTTTTGAAGATTAAGAATTCGCCACTGAAATCGATTAAGTTGACGAAGACATCCAGCTAATGGAGACCAAAAGGGATTCTTCGGAATTTAAAAAAGACCAATTGCTTTGTGACTATTCATCTTTGAATCGAAGCCATGCCCCATATTGACACCATACGAGTGGGTCTTGTAGATGCCGATCTCCTCCATGGAGGGACACGGCATCCGAATCTAGTCTTACTCAAAATAGCAGGATTTCTGAAAGATAACCACATAAAATACAAACTTATCACAAAGAATGATGAGGATGTATCCATATATCATGAAGTTTATGTGTCGCGTGTTTTCACTTTTACTCCTCTCCCGCCTTTTATTCCTGACGAGTCTGATGAACGCAGAGCACATTTCCACATAGGTGGTACAGGAGAGTATGCGGTAAAGAAGGATATTCCAGAGTTTAAAAGTTATCGCAAACGTGATATGCATCAATTGGAATCGGATGCTTTCTTGTGTCTTTTCCCTAACCATTGTGGAGGAACTCGGCTGATGGGTATTGATATGGCTCGTCAAATGCCCGATTATCATCTTTATGATGCCTATGTCGCCCATAAGATAGCTGAAGGCCGAAAACCTTCTTACTTTAATGATTACCTATATTATTCAATAGGTTTCTTAACCCGGGGGTGTGTAAGGCATTGCGCATTTTGTGTAAATAAACTGGAGAAGAAGGTTTATAGATACTCAGAATTGGAATGGTTTTTAGATCAAGAGCGCGATGAAAATGGAAAGCTAGTGCGACCTTACATATATCTGTGGGATGATAACTTCCTTGCTGCGGATAAGAGTATTTGGAAACCAATGCTTGAGGACCTGATGAAATCAGGTCGACCATTTCAATTCAGGCAAGGATTGGATGAGCGTATTCTTGCGGAAAGTGAAGATGGGCCTATGATAGCAGAAATGCTATCCAAGTGTAAATATCATGGGGATTATATCTTTGCTTTTGATAACTGGAAAGATAGAGACAAAATAGTTGAGGCTCTTAAGATTTGGAAGCATTATAATCCTAAAAAATCTACTAAATTCTATTTGTTCTGTGGCTTTACTCTGAAAGCCGGAGAAGATAGTAAATTATATAAGGACGTAAAAAGTCTTTTTGATAGGATTCATATACTTATGCAATATGGTTGCTTTGGATATGTGATGCGGCATGCCGATTACAAGAATCATGAGCTCTCGAACATCTATGTCCAGATAGCTCGCTGGTGTAATCAACCGCAATTTTATCGCTACATGTCATTCTGGGAATATTGCTATAGAAACCAATCATTTTGGGAACAAAAGACAAAAAAACTTGATGTGCCTAATCAAATCCCTTTTGACGAGTTTGAAAAGAGGTTTAGAGAAGGCTTCTATACTAAGGATGGCATAAGGTTGTGTAAGACTTTACGAACCTTGATGGAATTCATAGAGAGATTTCCTACCCATAGAACTGAAATTCTAGAAATGATGGATTATAAGTTGAAAGACTTAACCAATCCTAATTTGTGGGACTGAAAAATGATTGTAAACCATTCCTTTCAAGATCTTTCTAGACTTGAGCTCCTCATAACAAAGGACAATGGATCTCCTTTGCAAGGTGAGATAGACATGTATCGACGTATAGTGCAGGATTGTGAAAATAGTTCTTTGATATGGCATTTTTGGCATGACATTAATCTACATATCCCATCTGGAAGAGCTGCTGAGATACAGATTGACTTTCTTCTCATATCAGAAATTGGGGCAGTTATAGTTGAGGTTAAAGGGGGAGCTATACAAATCGAGGGAGGACGATATTTTTATCAGAACCATGGAATCTTAACACCCCTGGAGCGTACCCCATTTAAGCAGGCGGAGGACTATCAATGGGCTATTATCAATAACAAGGTTATAAATGGGGAAGAAATCTTTGTAGACTTTGTATGTGCATTTCCACACGCTACTCTGAATAAAACCAGTTCTAATGAAAAGCAAGATTTGGCTTATAAGATGTGGAATTATGACAAACAGAAATCAAATACATCTTTTGCTGATTTTTGTATAGATGTGGTTAATGAAGATAAATTACGTCGGAGATGGTGTATAGAAAACATGAGTCTTGATACCATGAATAAAGTAGTGGAATGCTTTGCACCAAATTATAAAGATACTAATCGCTATAGTCAATCTTCTCTAAAGGATATCCTACATTGGCTTAATATATCCAATATAGATACCTTAGAAAGCCTACAACGAAATCATAGGATTGTGATTGAAGGGGGACCTGGGACGGGTAAGACTACTATTGCAAAAGCTTACATAAAAAAGAATCATGGACTTAGGGGTTTATACTTGTGTTGGACTCGTTTGCTTGCTGCTCAAATAAAACACGAACTTCAATTGGAGGGTCTATATAATTGTCAGGTGGAAAGCTATATGTCATTTTGTGTAAAATGTACGAAAGGAGAGAATAATTTAAGTTACCCAAAAGAAGGAAAGTACCCAGGATTCTTGAATGACCTTTTGAGGCCTACATTGTCTTCTCAATATTATGATTACGTTATCGTTGATGAGGCTCAAGATGTAGCCGATAAAGGGATGTTAGACCTTCTTCAAGAACTTACTTCCTTACAACATTCTGGTTTAAATACAGGGAGGTTTTTAATTCTTTATGATTTAGAGCAAGGATATAACAGTGGAATACGTAACCTAGAAATGATAATGGATAGACTATTAAAGTCTAGTGCCCATTTTACTATTAACGGAAACAAACGTGTTCCAACTAATATAGAAATCGTACGATATGCAAATGAACTTCTTACTCTTTCAATAACGGAAATGGAATCTTTTTGGAATAGAATATCCCAAGAAGAAAGTGCATGTGGAGTACATTTTGTAAGCGATAATAAAATTCTTGCAAGGGCTTTAAAGCAAAAACGTAAAGAAATTACATCAAGTGGTCGGTCTCTCCAACATTCTACTATTCTTGTCCATTCAGATCTTATAGGGCCACTAAATGGGGGCAATGACTCGATTTACGACAAACTAACCTATTCTGATTCTATAGTCGAACTAACTTCAGAAAATATCAGTAGATTGCCTGAGCGCTCAATAGGTCTCTCTTCGGTTTTAAAATATAAGGGATTGGAAAATGAAAACATTGTATTAGTAATTCCCATATCTCCAATTAAAAGTTCCTTTGATAATTTTTTGTTTGAGATATATGTAGGGATGACACGTGCAATCATGAATATAGATATTTACATTCTCTCCTCAAATAAATGATAAATCCCCGTTTTATAAAATATTGTGAGAGGTCCAATCCCGATGTGGAACTAATTCTTGGGACCATGCTTCATCCTAAAAAGAATGAGGCACGTAAATTCTTATATGTTATTAATGACATATTAGATTTTTACATGATGCGTCATGATCAAGATTTATGTATGCCTATAGTTTACTTCCCATTAGTGGAAACTTGGGCTCAAGAGATATGTATTGAATTCTTGGTCTTGAAAATAGCTCTTTTATACAATGACTTTAACCAATTAAGATTAATACATGATTTACATATCAGGGCACAGGCTGTTACCTTGCCTGAAAATTGCTCCAAAAGATTGCGTGACAAACTAGTAAAAGAATATAAATTTAAAAAAGGAATTCATAACAGTATAAAAGGAAAAGTAATACCCCCTACGGATTCTCGAAAAAATTTAATTATATGTAAACCTTTTGCTGACGCTATCCCTGAGAATCCATTTGTAGAAAAATTATGTGGAAGCATTAAATCTTTTAGGAACAATGTTTCTCCTCTTTTTCATATAGATGGGGAAGTGGGTGAATTAGAGAAAATTCTTAAGAGGAATCGAGGGGAGGATTTTACAATAGAAAACCTATTTGTGTTTCTTTCTAAAAGCATAGATGGGAGATTGGGCGATGGTTATTCCTATCAGAGGCCAAGGATAGAACGACTTAATAAGCTCGGAGCAGGAATAAAGAATGTCTTCTTTTTTTACTTTTCTGCAAGACCATACAAATTACAACGTTTATATTTATGGAAACTGAGAACGGTGGTTGAAATACTTCATGAAGAAGCGAAAGAAATAAAAGATTTTATTACTTTTACTCCAGACGAAAGTGATTGTATTTTTGAGCGTGAAAGCAAGCAAAAAGATATAATAGTAGAGACTGAAGCATTTTCAGATTTCAAAACTCTTGTCGATGATGTGATAGAAGAAGAGTGTGAATCCAAAATTGAAGTAAGGAATAAGCTTGCCCTTTGTTGTAATTCTGATATCAAGGAGCTATTTAAAAAAGAATATAAGGCTATAGAAGAGATTGATGAAATATATTTCAATGTGTATTTCCAAAAAAATATGGATTTATGGAATACAGTAATAGTCCCTGCGATTACCTCGTTTATCAAGAATGTATCGTCAGTGTCAATTATAGTAGATAATCGTGTCCCTATAGAATATAGAAGATTGTTATCTGTTTTCATAAATGGATTAGGGGTTAAGTGTTCGTTTGAGTCTTTAGGCTCTTTGAAGTATAAAAATGATAATGGCTATCATCCCGTAAATGAGAGCAAACGCATCATAGTGTTGGCTTATCAAGGCCATTATATTGGTCGTCCTTATAGTCATTACCCAAATTCATTTGATCCATATTATTTAGGAAATGGACAAAAGGTGTTGAACATCCTCAACTGCTTTGTCTTAAATCCATACTATGCGGTTCACAAATATGAATACCAAAAGATATTAAGGGCAGTTCTATCTAGTCAGTATCGAAAGGAGGTTTTAAAGTGTCCTATCCCCTTATCTCCAAGTCCAAAATATCATGTGGATGATAGTGGTGACCGCAGGGGTGGCTACTACAATAGAAACGTTCAGAATACCCCAAGATATAAAATTTCCACATCTAATGGTCAATGTTTAAAATTGTCTGAGAGCGAATATGTAATCTGTAAAGAACAAAATATATATAGTACTCCTACTATAATTACCACTGTTGATTTTGAGAAACTAACTGAATCAGAAGATAAGGATTACCAGATATATCCCTTGTCTAATATTCAGGATTCTCTAGAAAAGTTTATCACAAAAGCGGAAGCAGAGATTAAGGAGGAAGAGATGTGTGTAAGAGAAGCGCCTAAGTATAATCTCTCCTTGAAAGAAATACAATCGGAAGATGAACTTTGGCAAATATTGTTACGCCGCAAAGTATATGAAATAGGAGCTCAGAAAGTATATGAAGGTATTATGAGTAAAATACCGAGTTCTGAGCAGATATCCAAAACATCATTTGACCGGTGGTATAGTAGGAAGACTGACCTTATTTTGCCAAGG
>JAJBUQ010000005.1 GCA_020860245.1 Rikenellaceae bacterium | reverse complement strand
TTTTTCCTTTCATTGTTGACTTCTTTATGAGTCAACTTTTTTCAGGAAAAGACATGTTGTTTAAGATTGACAACAACTTGGTATCGTATTTCTATATAACCTCAACACAAAACAAGACATATAGATTTCAGAATAATTCCCCGAAATCAATCTACACATATCATAAAGATGAAAGCATAGACGAATATGCCGCAAGTGCTTTAGCAGAAGTAAATTATTTACCTATATCAGAGGAGATTTATAATCTTCTCCCTTATAATATACAGAATCAATTTATACTTCTCAATAATTCGAGTTTGGTTAAGGAGATTCTAAAAAGATCCAAGAATCCCATTGCCCTCGTATCCTTAGTGAAAAGACTTGATGACTCAACAAAAGACCTATTTTTCAAAAAAATAGGGTTTATAGAATTAAGTGGTATAACTGCAGAAAACCACCCTGCATGGAATGCTATTCTTCTCGCCATTGCCTCTCAAAAAACAGAAATGATTTTTGAGAAGCTGAGGTATGATGGAAAACCATTGCCTCAAGAGATAAATGATAACCTCTTCCATTATAATGGACACGAGTATGATTTATATACTTTACTGCCAGAGATTGCTCAAGCTTCACAAACTTTTAGTAATTTGAGTAAAGTTTTACCAGATTTCAGTCGGTTTAAAACTGAATTCTATACTCAAAAGGGACGCATCCGAGTAAAACCCATTAGTGAAATCTATTGGACCTTAATCTATGGAGATATAGATATTGAACAGTTACATTTTTGTTTAGATTACGCAATCCATGAACAGCGTGAAGAAGTCTTTCACTTAAGTCCTTCCATCTTAGTATCTGATGCCTTGGATATGGTCCTGAAGAATAATTTTAAAGGGTTTGACCATCATTGGACCATACCAGGCTTTAAGAATAATCAAATCTATGCGAGACCAGATTTGCTGACTGAAGAAGAAAGATTACCTTCCGCTCTCTTTCATTGGCTTGAGGAGAATCCTCAGGCTAAGTATCTTATGGCTACTTTAATTGATGAATCCAATCCTCATATTCAGCTTCGTAAAGCAGTTATGGACAATCAAAGATACTCAATAGATAACTCCATAACCGACAATGCGAAATTGCTCGCTAATACAATTGATTGGATAACTCAGAAAGCAGGCGCCATCCAATACAAAAACAATAAATTCAATCTTCTATTAACTTTTATAGACCTCATTACAGAAAATAAGAATCTGAGATATGGTTTGAAGTACACTGGTCTTTTGGATAAAGATAATCAAGAACCCACCTTTGTGTTTACTAAACAATATCGAGATGCGTACTATTTCTTATGTGATGATGATTGGAATAAAGACTTCCGTACACGATTAAGTGATTCCACTCTTGTGTCAGAATTCTTCCAAAACAATGATGTCTTCTACACTAAAGACAAAGATTTCTTGGCCAGTGAATTTCTCAAAGGTCGTGCTCTCAAGCTAAAAGATCGAGCTGAAGCAAATTCCATTTGCCAGGAATGGACCGACAAGAAATATCAATTGTGGAGAGAAACTGCCTCTTCAGAAAATGTTGCCATTTACCTTAGTCCAGACCCTATTCCTATTATTTTCTCTATCTCCACTTACACTGGGGCCGAATTACTCAGAGTCCAGTTGCACTCAAGAAACATAGGGTATGAAATCGAGGAAAGAAAGATCATTCTTCGTTATCCTAACGAAGATAATCTTTCTGTACGGAAGTCTTTGACCACTTACGCCAAAGATTTAAAAGTGTTCCAATCTGCCATAATCTCCTTACAGGATTTCCTCTTGGAGGATTTCCAAGAGGTTGAGAAATTAGCACAATCCAAAGGAGAGGATATTTCAGAAGTAGTGAATAGAGCCATGGAATATTTAAAAGGAGATATTCCTGCCAAAGGCCCCATGGAGACTGAAGAAAGCTCTGGGCTGAATGCCCATCAACAAACCATTCTTGATGCCTTTACCAACTACTCTGATGAACAGTTGAAAAAGCTACAAGAGAATCCTGACGCATTGAATTTGATTCTTGATAATTTGGATACTGAAGATATCCAAGATATAGCTCAAAACTTAGAGGACTATAAAGAGATTAGGCAGGAGAAAGAAGAAGCGGAGGATGAATCAAAGCAGTCAAAGGTACGCAAAACCATTGGCTATATCGGAGAATTGATTTATCAAAATTATCTTCAAAATAAACTCAACAAGGAGCTACGATATGCCGCTGATGAAGGAATCCAAGAATACGATTTCTTAAATCAGTCTGATAATGTATACATCGATGTGAAAACCACCCTCTATAGCATAAAGAATGGGGTGGCTCCATTCTACCTACACAAAGCTCAAATAAAGTTTATGCAGGAGAATCCCGATGTAAAATATAAAATCGCACGAATATCCTTAAAGGACCTCTCTTTGGAAAAATCCTACGAAACTATCAGAGCTGCCTTTGAAAGCGATGAGGATCCCCGTGAGAATGAACGACTCAGGAAAGAATGCAAAAGGATTGCCGATAGGTATTGGAAGCAGGCTCAGATTGATGAGTTTGAATCCGACTCACCTCAATACGCCATCAAAGTAAAGAAATCAAATGAACGATAAATATTATCTCTCCCCCCCATCAACAATTCTACTTTGCATGGGATTTGTCTCACAAAAAGTCGACCTCTGACAACACTAAGTTTACCGGCGTGCTATCAGAGGCACAAGTCGATTTAAATCCCCACCAGGTTGAAGCTGCGCTATTTGCCTTCAAATCTCCACTTAGCCGTGGAGCTATTCTGGCAGATGAGGTTGGTTTAGGCAAAACCATTGAAGCTGGGATAATACTCTCTCAACTATGGGCCGAACACAAAAGGCATATCTTAATAATAGTTCCAGCATCTCTAAGGTCGCAGTGGAATATAGAACTACAAGAAAAATTCTATATTCCCTCGATTGTGGTTGATTCTAAAGTTTACTCTGAACTAAATGGCAATGGACTCTCAAAGGAAGAGAAAGCCATTATTTGCTCTTACCAGTTTGCCACTCGCTTCGCTCAGGATTTATCCCAAATAAAATGGGATTTAGTGGTTATGGATGAGGCCCATAAACTTAGGAATGTATATAAGAATGACAATGTCATGGGTAAGACCTTAAAAAAGGCCTTATCACCTTATAAAAAGATTCTTCTTACCGCTACTCCTTTACAAAATAATCTTAAGGAACTCTATGGATTAGTAAGCATAATCTCGGATAATATCTTTTACTCCGCATCATCTTTTGACTCTCAGTATAATAGTATTTCTACTCGAGACAGTGCAAAATTTGGTGATTTGAAGAATCGTTTATCTAAGGTTGCTTATCGCACTCTGCGCCGACAAGTACAGGAATACGTAAAATATACTCGCCGATCTGCTATTCTACAAGAGTTTAGCTGGGACAAGGAAGAACAACAGTTCTATTCTGACTTTGATGAATTTCTACATCGAGAATTTCTCTGGTGTATGCCAGAAAAGGTACGTCCACTTTTATCTCTCCTATTGAGAAAAATCATGGCCTCATCATGCCACGCCTTGAGCTGCACTTTAGATTCCATGATTACCCATATTATGGAGAATGGAGAAGGGGAGATGGGAAATCTAACTGATGCCCTTCTCTGTGAAACTGAATACACTGAAGATTGGCCAATTGCTGATTCAACTCCCACCCCATCTTTCCTAATGGCACCCTCTCTTAAGGCTGAAATAGAGGAGTTAAAGGTCTTCAGAGACCGAGCCAAGACAATTACAGAAGAATCGAAAGCCAATAGCCTACTAAAAGGGCTTCACATTGGTTTCTCCGAAATGAAGAAGCTTGGTGCACCCCAGAAAGCTCTAATTTTTACTGAAAGTCGGAGAACCCAAGAATTCCTTTATAGCTTCTTATCTCAAAATGGATACAAGGATAAAATAGTCTGCTTTAATGGCACTAACAATAGTCCAGAAGCCATCGCTATTTACAAAGCCTGGTTAACGAATAACCTTGGGACTAGTAGAATTACAGGAAACGTCCTAATTGATCGGAAACAATCCTTAGTAGATTTTTTTCGAAACTATGCTGATATAATGATTGCCACTGAAGCAGGTGCCGAGGGTATCAATCTTCAGTTCTGCTCCTTGGTGGTAAACTATGATATGCCTTGGAATCCACAACGTATCGAACAACGAATAGGTCGATGCCACCGTTATGGGCAAAAGTATGATGTGGTGGTCATCAATTTCTTAAACCGGGCTAACCTTGCCGACAAACGAGTTTATGAATTACTGAGTGATAAGTTCAAACTATTTGATGGCGTTTTTGGTTGCAGCGATGAAATCTTAGGCGCAATTGATGCTGGAATTGACTTTGAGCATCGATTAAACCTGATATATCAAACCTGTAGGACAGAGCCAGAGATTGAGTCTGCTTTTGCATCCCTTCAAGCCGAAATGGAGGAAATCATAAAGGAACGTATTAAACACACTAGAAAATCACTTCTGGAAAACTTTGATGAAGAAGTGGTTCAGAAATTAAAGATGCGTCAAACCACAGATGAGGTCTTCGTTAATCAATACCTTAATCATTTGTGGCGTTTAGCCTGTGCTATACTTAAAGACTCTATTGAGGAGATAGACCCTATAGGACGCTCCTTCCTCCTTCGAGAGAAAATAGATGCTCCTATCCCCGTCGGAAAATATACCCTAAATAGAAACTTTGGCGACAAATATCACTTAAGGGCTTCCTCTCCCCTTGGAGAATGGATTATTGCCAAGGCCCTCAAGACCAATATTCCAACAAGAGCTCTAGAATTTGATCTATCTTCTTATGGATATAAGATGTCTCTTCTTGAACCTTATCGTGGGGAATGGGGGTATATGAACTTGTATAGAGTCAAATGCCAAAATGATTTTGACAACTCAGAAGAATTGATTTCTGTAGCTGTCACAAAGACTGGAGAAATCTTGCCTCCTGAATTTGGATTCAAGTTGTTAGAACTTCCTTGTATCGATTTTGATTTTGATACAGTGGATTCATCATCCGTATCTGGAGTCATAATATCTGAATTTAAAAATCGGTTTGACCAATATACTCAAGGCATTCAAGAAGTTACAGAAGAATATGTAAATTCTGAGCTTCAAAGAATCGAAGCTTGGTGTCAAGACCAAGTAGAACCCCAAAGGCTTTTGATGGAAGTACTCAACAAAGAGAGCAAATCCCTAAAGGCACAAATAAGGAGAGAACGGAAAGCCGCTGAGGCTCTGAGACTTAAAGAAATAAGTATTTCTAAAGATCGTGAGCTACGAAATGCCAGAAAGAAATATTTTGACGCTTTGGATGAGTGTGAGGATAAAAGCACCCAAACACTAGCTCAACTAAAAAAGAAGATGCAGAATTCCTTCTCCCATGAAAAAATCTTCGAGATTATCTGGCATATTCGATAAATTTAAGGGTAGGTTGGTGTTTCTGCTGATTAGCTGAAACACTAGCCTACCTTTTTCTATTCAATTATTAGGCTTGGTTCCTCAAATGGACATTTGGATTTGGAACGGGGGACATTGGAACGGGGGACAGGAACTTGTTCCGCTTTAGATTAGCCTGCCGCTGCCGGATAGCACATTGCGATGGCCACCAAGCCAGTATGAATAGATGAGGAATGGCAGGTTGCCCCTAAAGATTGCTGTGGCGAGGGGGTTAGTTGTTGAGCCTCTCCGAGGCTCGAGGGGGAAGGTCGCAGAATACCCCAGGCAGTCGGCAAGCTGCGCTTGCCGACTGCCTGGGGCTAACGATGTTAAGCCTCGCCGAGGCTATGACGAGCCATTATGACTGCTGTCCAACTATACTGAAACAAACCCTCTTGAAGGACGAAATCCTTTGGATATTTTGGGCTCATGTGCAAAAGTCCGTGGCTGAGGCTTAGCCAAAGATCATGGCGC
>JAJBUQ010000011.1 GCA_020860245.1 Rikenellaceae bacterium | reverse complement strand
AGAAAAATTTAATTGTTACAAAAATTTTTACTTCAGAATCGCTGAGTAGTTACTATTGTCGTTATTCCTAAACTTCCTATTACCCTAAAGATCCCCTTCAATCTGCGGTTGGGATTATTCGAGGTCTACTCTGCGTGGGAGTTCCCAATTTTCTTCTTTGGCAAGGCGCTTGGCTGCTTCGACCAATTCTGGGCGCATTACCCAGCGGAATAGTCCTCCCTCGGTTCGGCCTTTAAGCATCGGGGTTGACCAGAAGCGCCGATTGCCATCAGGATCATACACCTCGATGTCGAGCATGCGCTGGGCACGCTTGCCAAGGGCAGTGTTGCGAGCATTGATGCAGCCAGCAGGGATGTCAAACATTTTTTCAACCTGCGCGGTGCTGGCATAGCCATCTGGCACCTGGATATAGCATTTCAGATACTCATGCACCAGAGGCGAAGCATCCTTGATTATCTCATACCACTCATCAGCAGTGATATCCAAATCTACTCCCCAGAAACCCTCCTCGTCCTGACGCGAGCAGTATTTCTTTGCCGTAGCCGATCCAGGCCTGAACTTCCTTTCGGTTCCCGAAAGATTCACCCGTGTGAATTCTTGCTTGCCATATTGATTCTGATCTGGATTGGGTTTGGCATTCAGATTTTCCACCCAGGTCGGCGAATATATTACATATCCCTCGACATCCACGGCTGGAGTGATCGGCAGGTCTGTAAGGAGACCTTTTTTATCTTCTTCTTCAAGATTGGGGAGCCACTCCTGTCTGAGCCCTTCCATTACGGCCGCCTTAGTGAATTTAGTGTATCTTGGATTGCGCTTGAAAAAGCGTCGCATAGCTCGTGAGATATACTTCAATTCAGAATCTGGAGTGGAGGCATAATCGACCAATACGCACGGTGTAGCGGCAATCACCAGTGCATCTTCTATTTTGAGTTGCCCCTCTGCTTCTTTGATCGCAGCGGCCAGATCAAAATATATTCGATTGTTTACAAATTTTACATCAATCATACGAGTATTGGATTTAATGGTTAGACAGCAAATTTGCAACTAAAAATTCAAAATTCAAAAGCCTTTCCCAAAATGTCATAAACTAAATTCATTTATGGGTAATTTGAGAGCGCTCCAGAAGCTATTGTCCAACTTATACAGTTTAAAGCACCTCCTGCTCCTACAATTTCTTTCATGGGGATGGTTATCACTTTGCACCGATAATCTTTGAAACAATCCTTTATTTGAGCTAAAGCTTGTTGGTCCTCAGGCTCGTTAAAGCTAGGAATAGCGATTATATCATGTATTTGGAGAAAGTTGATGTAAGACCAATTATGTCTATGAGGGCTCTCTACATCATAATGGAGTTCTTCTACTTCAAATTTTTTAGAGAGAGCTTTACGGAATTTATCAGCGAATCGAGCATCAATTTGGGAGTAATTAGTCATTAAGACTTTATTATCTCTGATGTATCTCACGATTCCATCGGCATGGCCGTATTTCTCCGCTCTATCCCAGGGAAGGAAGAGTATCTCACATTCAAAAAGGCGTTCTAATTCTTCTATAACTTGTGTTCTGGTCCAATCGGGATTTTCTTTGAAAATCTTATCAACCATAATCACGCAATCAGGACACTTGATTACATTTCCTCCGTCTATTATGAGGGTCGTTTTGACTGTCTCTATGCCGAGCCATGAGAGTGTTTCCGAAGGGTCCGTAATGTAAGGCATGTCCACTATATTCCGCATATAGTCTGGCCAATATCTATACTGTACAAATTTAGTCTTTGACACCTGGATTGGCATATAGTCCCGACACCATCCTTCTTTGGTAAATGGCAAATATTTTACCAACACGCCTTGATTTGCCAAGCACTCAAAAATATGATTGGTCTCTGTAGGGAAATACTCTAAGGTTTTCTCAGAAACGAAAACTTTATTGGTCTGACGGTCGAGAATCATGGTAAAGTTGTAGCAGTTTGTTTACGCAAAAATCCACTCTATCAAAAGAGTCGGTTTGACCAACTTCTTGTATAGTTGGCCAAGGGGTCACCTTATCGCCTTGATGTAGGATAAAACCTGTTTCGATACATTCTAGCCAACCATTACAGAACGGGAGCTTTAGGTATATGTCATAATCTTCAACCATAATTGAAGACTTAGGAAGAGTTATGTCTAATTGGGAAGCTCTAAGTATGAATTCATCTTTTATAGCTAAAGCGAAAGAGTTCCAATGCTTACCGTTGTACTGGATTCGGTTAAGGGTAATCCATTGATATTGGCAACCATTTTTTAGACCTAAATTACCATTCTGACCATAAAGCATTACTGGATATTTGACGAAATAATATCTCCATGGATAAGTATGGAAGTCCTCACATTCCTGTATGAAACTTGAGATGATATCTTCAATTGTTTTCCCAGCTTTGATTGATTTAAGCAATGCTATCAAAGTTGGTGAGGTATGAGTTTTAAACCCTCCACGTCTACTGGCGTGAAGAAGTTCTTCCCAAGTGCGTTCATTATGATTGCCCATATAGTACCTTTCTCGGTCGCGACGGCAATAATCTCCTATGGATAAGAGAGCCTTATGTACATCAAATCGGTTATGCTTGTGTGAGAACACTTCATAGAAGGCTTCCTCTAAATCCAAATTTTTTATACCTACGCTGGAGATATACCCATAGAGAAGAGGATGGTCTTCCAAATGATTGCACCGACATATCATCTCAGGAGAAAAATCCTGAGCTTGTTTCAGTCCTTCTTCAGTTATTTGAGCTTCATTAAAGCCGTATTTTCTCCCATCTCGAGAGATATTTCCCGAAAGAATTATTGATTCTGTTTGGGCAAGGATATCTTGAATGATATCACTATCATTGCGCAACTCATTGCTTGATGCCATTATTAAGTTTCGGAGAACCCTAAGGCGTTTTCTGAAATCCCTTTCAGAAATTTTGTCTTTGTTGATAAGATAGAAGGTTATGCCATAGAGAAAAACAAAATCCCCTAAAGAAAAATAGTAGGTAGAATCTGAGTAATATTTGCAACAAGCATAAAGATAGTTTTGACAATCAGTCCCTTTCCAATCTTTCTTATAGGTACAGACCTTAGATGTGGAATAATCCTCCGCATAGGGGTCCAGGCATAAAAACTCCTTAAAGAAATTGTCTATGGATTCAAGGTGAGCCCAGCTATCTAATGCTTTTTCTAAGAATTCTTGATTTTGTTTAGCGTTAGGATTACGATAGGGATGCTTGGAATCAGGCAATGCATACAATAGCTCAATGAGATTCAACTCATCATTTATGCGTTCTAACCCTTGCTTATAACAAATGACATGGCTGATAAACTTGAAGAGGCGCAGCCATTCAGAATCAATGGTATTGTTGCGAGGGTTACGATAGGGGAACAACATATCCGTCCATTCTACATCAAATTTGTGTTCTATCACAAATTTTTCAGAACTGGAGATATGATCGTAGAGGCTTTCAAACTCAGCTTTGAAATGCTCAAAAGAGGTCAACTCTTTACCTCTTGAATTCATTTTTATATAAAGTTCGTCTGACTGTCCATTCTCGGATAGAGGGAGGAAGAAGAAAACTATGCGATTTTCTTCTGTTAAAACTTTCCATAAGTCTAGTCTCTTAGCAAACTTCAATTGTATGGAGTCCAACATTTCTAACATGCCAATAACTGTGGCATCATTCTTCCACTCTGCCTGAAACCATGGCTGATTGGGAATTTGCTCCTTCAAAGATAACTGCATATCAGGTATATATTCCACAAATTTGTTGCAGAAATCTCTGGAACTGGGCCTAACATCATACGTGAAATTATATAAGAAATGATATTCTTGACTTTCTACCTTAGCGATTTTTGCGGCATACCAATGCAAAAGATATAAGGTAGTAAGACGCTGTTGTCCGTCAAGAGGGGTTACAATCAATGCCTCCAACTTATTGACTTCAGTCTTACTCCACACAGAATCTACCTCTCCATAAACGAAATCCATCTTCATAGTCTGTGTGCTCTCTGGAGAAAGATGGTTGGAGATAGCATCCAGGAATCTTGATCTGACTCGTATCGTATTATCATCAGTTCTTCCTTGGGCATAGTCGCGTTGTACCATAGGAATTACAACATGATACTTGTTGAGGAACGTCTTGAATGTATGTTCCTCAAATTTTGTCTTTTGATTATCGTCTGCCATAATTAATTCGCTGTTTTAAAAGGTTTAACGTTTTCTCTTTGCCTTGGGTATCTTTACGGCTGAACAAAACATCGTTTATGGCTTGTATGTAGGCTTCACGATCGCTATGGGACCAGAAATGGATTTTAGTATCTGAATCTGAATAGTATTTGAGGAAAACATTACGTGTGCATTGAGGTATATATTCTCCATGCCGATCCATCTCAATAATTCGAGTTCTCTTCACGTCAAATGTAGAATTCTTCAGTGCAGAGTTACAGGGTCCCGAAAGTAAAGCCATGTTGGATAAAGAATGCATTTGCGAAAATCCTTTTCCATCAGTATCCTCAGAGAGCAATCGGATTACTTTTTCAGAAACAATTTTGAAATCTTCACGTATAGAGCCATGATATGTAGGCGAGTCTATGCGAGCTAAGAGTGTCTTTATGGATAAGACCGGTTCTTCTTCTGATAAAACGCTTTCGATTTCCTGAGATAATTGAGGACAACTTTTTTGGAGTTTTTTAAGTGCGCTTTGGTGAGAGAAAAGCCAATCTTTCCATTCTTGATTTGTTTTCAAGGATTCGGAATTCTGGGCATGGATGTGTTCTAACGACCATCCTTCATTCTTATATCTGTCGAATGGGAAACGGTTGCCCGAATCTCCTTTTTGTCTGATGGTCTCTACATTGAATAGGAGAAGTAATTGCTTAATTTTTTCGTAGTGGGTCTCGTAAGTCAAATCTTCATAGTTGATTTCTATCGTACGACCATTTTCTTTTGTCGTAAAGGCTATAGATTTACGGATTTTCGATACAATAATGGCTCTAAATTCGGATTTTAGAGGAGCTTTGCCATTTTGGCCCTCCCCTTTACCTTTAGCCAGATCTAAGAGCTGGCTGATTTTCCAACCACACGTTACAAGATATCCTATCATGTGGTAGAGATTGAAATCCCTATACCACTCTTGTAATTGCTGATAGTCTCGTACAGTTTCTTCCCAAGTGAAGTATTTATTTTTACTGTCCTTAAACCGTTCGTAAAAACGAAAAAAGGTAAAGTATTTACTGTTTTCAGAGTTTTGTTCATCCTTATTTTCAATGAGATCAAATAGAAGCTCCATTCGCGTTGGATAGAGTGATGGCTTTTCATTGGTGATAAAGGCCCAGAACTTCTCATCCCGAAGCTCCTTTTCCATTTGATCCCAAAGTAATGCAATCTCATGTTGTCGTTTGGCGTCTAAACCTGAATGATTCTTGGTGTAGTTGCCATTCTTATCCTTTTGTCCACGGCTAAGAAACAGCGCCTTGACAAGCTCTGCATTGGTCAAACTTATCTTGCCAATATTGAGCCGTGTAAATATCTCTGTTGGATTTTCATCATCAACTTCATACCAAATAACTGATACATGAGATTTTAATTTATTAGCAAATTCTGCTCCCTTATCCCAATCGCCTTCTCCAGAGTCTGGGTTACGGAAGAAATCTTTAATGGTACAATATGCCTGCTTTATGAATAATTCATCAATGTAGGTGGGGGGAACATCAATATCAACTTTGTTGATATTCTCTAATAATTCTTGGCTACCAATATGCTTCTCATCATGAATCCTTGTTGTATATTCCATTGTGTATGAAGGTGGGCGCATACAAGATATATGATGGAGATATTGATTTATCAGATACAGGGTAGTTAACCTTTGCTGGCCATCAATCAATTCAAAGTGTGTTTCTGTTGATTTTACTACTATTGGTTGAAGACAGTATCTTTCACCCCCAAACTCCATGATGTCGTCCAGGAGCCTTTTGACTTCTTGAGATGTCCATCGATATCCTCTTTGATAGGCTTCAATTTTAAAGTTTCCCTTTATTTCACCTATAGACTTTTCTTCTAGGTTCATATTGTAATTGTAGTAACTACTCAGCGATTCTGAAGTAAAAATTTTTGTAACAATTAAATTTTTCT
>JAJBUQ010000022.1 GCA_020860245.1 Rikenellaceae bacterium | reverse complement strand
TTGAAGAAGAAGTCATCCTTGATAAGTTGATCGATGGTATGTCTCTGAAGGCTTTGTAGATGGGTTTTATACATCTCAAGAAAACTGAAATGGTATTTTAGGGAATTTTAAGGTATTCAGAATGTTCTTATTTTCGTTAATAATTTTGATTTCATAATCTTGAAGTTACGTGTAAATCATTAGCCAATAGCCTATTACATAGATATTATTCATCTTCAATGAGGAAGAGTTATATAATATAGTACTCTTTTTATTAGGTGCTGTTTTTATGACATTTCACATTCTGGCCGAATTCAATCCCTCCAAATCCACAGAACGAAAAGAAAAAGGTCATTAAATAATCATGGTAGCACCGGACACATCGTTCCCCATGATCGTTCATACCATATTGTTATTATTCGAAATCTATGTTCAATTTATCGAGTCGTGTCACGGAACGATGTAATACGATGAAATATGGTGAAACGTAATGTCAATGTATTGGATAACAAAAAATTATGTAATTTATTTGTGACAGAGAAATAACACTGTCGTATGAAATATACATTGATATCCGAAAAAGATTTCGAAATGATGAAAAATCGTTTTGATCGATTTTTTGATGAGATAACAGAATTGTGTGTTCCAAAACAAATAGACCAGGGTTGGATGGATAGCCAGGAAGTATGCCTACTACTTCACATCTCCAAAAGAACACTTAATTCTTATAAGTTGAAGGAGATTTTACCCAGTTCACGGATGGGAAATAAAACATTTTTCAAAATAACAGATATTCAAAAGCTAATTGATATTTCTAAAATTAAATAAAATGGAATTAGAAAAATTGAAATTTCAAGATGTTGAGTCTTTTATTGAAAAACTCGACATACTGAACAAACTTATCATTACTGAATTATCAAAGGGCATACGACCTTTGAACGGAGAAAGGTTCTTAACAAATGAGCAACTTTACGATTTACTGCATATAAGTAAAAGAACCCTTCAAGAGTACCGCGACACTGGAATACTAAATTACATTAAATTGCCAGGTAAGATCCTTTATAAGGAATCCGACATCAGGAAACTATTAGAAAAGAATTACCATACAAACAATGGATATTGATATTAAGGGCCATGCTTGAAAATATGAAACAAATTCTAACCCGTTTTGAAAATAAAATATCACTTATTTTCATCCGGCCATGTTTCAATTCTTCGATTAAGTTCATCTAAAAAGACGTTTACCGAAACAGCATTACATTCGTCTACAGCTTCCTGAAAACTCTTATTCTTTTCTTGGATTACCGTGACATAGGGTAGTGTCCTGCTAAACTCAATAAATTCTTTTGCTCCCGGGCTTTCGTCGTCAATTATAAACTTAACCATAGCTATAGTAATTTTTATAAAGATACACGAAATTTTGAGCAAGAATAAATAAAAAAGTAAAGCGGAGCCCATAGGCTCCGCTTTACTTTTTTACATTGTTAATTTCTTGTTGACATTTTCCATATCTCGCAAAATCGAACTATCCAAAATCTTTGCATAGTGCCGGGTCATTTTAGTATCAGAATGACCAAGCATCTTAGCAACGTTCTCGATAGACACGCCGTTGGCTAGAGTAAGAGTGGCAAACGTATGCCTCGCCGTATGCGTTGTGATGGTTTTGCGGATGCCGCACTGGTCGCTGATCTCCTTCAGGTAACTGTTCATCTTCTGGTTGCTCGGTACCGGCAACAGCAGACCTTTTGATACACATGATGGATGATCCTTGTATTTCTCCAGTATCAACAGCGGAATATCCAGCAGTGGAATATTACACATATTCTTCGTTTTCTGCCGGGGCTTGCGAATCCATTTGTTGCCGTAGATGTCTATAGAGATATGGTCGGGTGTGAACTGTTTGGTGTCGGTGAACGCCAAGCCGGTGTAACAGCAAAAGACAAACACATCCCGCACAATTTCCTGCCGCTCGATATCGAACTGCTTTTCATAAACCTTTTTCAATTCGTGCTGTTCGAGGAAGTCCCGGTCGACCGGTTCGAGATGAAAGCGGATATCCCGGAACGGATCGACCTTGAGCCAGTCGTTGTTGAGAGCAATACGGATAATCTTCTTAAAGTTCTTCAGGTACTTGGTGGACGTGTTGTGGTTACACTTTTTCTCAGTCTTAAACCAGAACTCGTAGTCTTCGATAAATTTCCGGTCAAGTTCATCGAGGTACATATCGTCCTTGCCATAAAATTGTCGCATAAAATCCTGCGTGTGCTTGAGGCAGCTTTCGTATTTCTGAACGGTGGACGGTGTCATGTCGATGCCTTTCAATTTCTGGCACCGGTCATTATGCTCCCTGAACACTTCGATTAATGTCCAGCGCTGTATATCCTTGCCCAGAAATTTGTCCAAAACCCGGCGTGCAGTGAGATGCTCTCCATCGAGTTGTATTTCCCGGTGAATCTGCATTACACGCAGTTTCATCGCATCTAGATAGAGATTTAGCTCCCGGTGGTAGGAATCCTTTTCATAGGCGCGCCCTTTGCCTTCATGCCACATCTCGGGTAAGATCATGCGGTTAGCCGAAGAATCGATACGGACGCTTTTGACCGTAAGGCGCATGTAGATAGGCACCTGTCCTTTTTTGTTCATTGCTTTTCGGCGGATGTAGAAAATCACGCTGAAAGCGTTTCTTACTCTTTCCATTTTCACACTTGTTTTAATGGTTCAAAATTACTTTTATCAAGCGCAAACTTCAAGATGCAAAACACTGCTATTTAGTGCATTAACGCCTTATTCGGTGTAGGTATTTTTTTCGGCTTACCTACACCTGATAAGCCACTGCGAATATGCTCCAAACCGCATTTTATTGCCACATGCCTAAAATGAAAAAACGCTGTAAGTGTGCAACTTACAGCGTTTTTCTTTGTTTTTCAGTGTCTTTCTGCGGAGAGAGAGGGAACAGTGATGATTCCTAAATCTCTGATAGCCTGATTGTCAAAATCCTTAGATTGGATGTGTCCCCGAATTTGTACTTCCGGTCTGCGGGCAGAGAAACGCCGCATTTCAATCTAATGCAAAGATATAAATTCAATTCATATCTTTGTCAATTGATTTTCAATTAACAAAATTATGATTCAGAGAATACCAGCATCATCGTTTACTTATAACCAGTTTCAAGACCAAGATATTATCAATGCATTTAACTGGTGTAAATCATTTATTTCAGATAATGAATGGTCAAAAAGGGTAAAAAAGATCGAAGAAGATATAAGTATAATTTTTGGTAGCCGTCCATCATTTATAGATATTAGGAAAGGTACATTGATAGCAATTCAGAAAGATCAAATAGGTTGGTACTTATACCTTATCCATACTCTGATTCATGAACCTTATAGATATGATTACAACCAGGGAGCCCGCATCATACCGATATTTAAACGTATCGGTATGAATTTGGATTTAGTAGAGATAATAGGCGGAATAAAGAAAAAGGTTAAAGATTTACTCAAAAAAAGAACATCGGAAGCAGATGCTATTTTATTTGAAATATTAACGGCCCTTTTGTGGGTTCGCAATGGATGGGACGTTAATATAATTGAGGAAGGAAAGTCCAGTGGGAAAAGTCCAGATTTTGAAGTATCTAAAAATGGCAAAATTTGGCAAATCGAGTGTAAGAGACAAAAGAAAACAGCAGATTATACGTATAAAGAAACAGCCAAAAGACAAATAATGGTTTCCCATATTGGAGAACTATTGATACAATATAATGCTTTACTCGATATTAGATTTAACGTAGAATTAGAGTCTTTGCCTGATACATATTTGAGTGATATTCTTCAAGATATACTGCCCAAGACAAAAATGGCAGGAACTATAGTTGCGAATGATAAGTTAGATATAAACCTTTCTTTTGTCAATATTAAAGCTATTCAAAAACATTTAGAAACAAATTATGTAAAAAATAACTCTCCTCAATTAGTCGAACTAATTGCAGGTAAACCCGTTGACAATTCTAGTTTTACTTGTGGCGATAAGGGAAACTATGTGTATGTTGGAGAAGGCGAAGCCAATAATGTATTTGTTTCCGAGGTATATAATGCTTTTGGCGTTCAATGCTATTGTAATGCAGAAGAAGCCATAAATGCAAAAGCTCGAGATATAAAAAGTCAGATATATAGTGCGATTAAGCAATTTAACTCAGGTTCCAATGGAATAATTCATATCGGTATGGAAACATTTGATGGTCCTGAAGTTGAAAAAGAAAGAGCGAGAAAGATCATGGCTACATTAGGAAAAATTGATGCGATAAACTCTAATCTACGCTGGGTGTATTTCCATTATTTTCAGTCCTATTCCAGATCATACCAAGATTGGATTATTGATGAAACCGTTGATTTTGCTTCAGCTTATATTAACCCGGTTCCGCCTCTTCAAAATAATTTTCTACTTATTCCTGAGGATATAGATACAATACAAAACGGATCGCATTGGGATCGTCAGTTGCCTTGATTAATATAGGCAAACGAACCGAACTTAGATAATTCTAACCAAATCTCGCAATTCGTGAGTTTTGATTTTTCCGAATTGTTCTTTTAATTCGTTCAATTTGGATTTATTTTGCTCTTCAAATGCCTTTTGCAACTCCTGTGATAATGTATTAATCTTTTCGTGTAAATCAGAAGCAATTTCGATTACTTTATTCTCTTTTTCAGTTTTCCTCAACTTATTGTAATAACCCAGATTGTTTATCTTAGATCAAAATCATAACCGGGACCGTATTCATTCTCGATCCAAATCCTCAAAAACTTATCGTCAACCATATAAGTCTTATCCCATTTTACTACTATTTCTTTTGCCAACAAAGTTTTTATCGCACTCTGTACACTACTGGAACTCTGGAGACCATACTTTTTAATGAATGCGGCAGAAGTTATTTCTGTCGCTTTACGTTCTTTTGCAATAGCTATCAATAACTCCTTTTGCCGTTCTGTAATATCGGATAGAATACGTTTATATGCATTCTGATAAATATCCACGGTATCTTCCACCGAGCTTTTAACTATTTGATCCGTTACCGTTTCGCCAACACTCGTATAAGAATATATAGCGTTGAAAATGGTCTGCATATACCAGGTATGACCATCGAAAGAATTGTAAACCCATTCGATTGTGTTTTTGTCAATTTGCTTGTCGTTCTTCGTAAAGTGCGTCTTTACGAATGCTGTATATTCATCCAACGCAATGGGCTGAAGATCTACAAAAGAAACACTTTGGTAAAACGGCCGGGAAAATTTTAGGAAAATATCCTGCATCATATGCTGTTCGCTTCCGGAGAAAATGAAACGTGCGTTATTACATCGCTGTACATGGCTCCGCAATAAAGCCTCCATATTCTTTTCTGGGTATTTCGCGATTTGCTGGAACTCGTCGAAAGCCACGATACACGGCTTATCTGCATTCTCCAGATATTTGAATATTTGTTCTATCGATACCTCTGGAGTAAGTATTTCCCCAATACCAATATCGAATACCGGATTGCCGGTTATTTGATCAAGCTTAAAAGCCGGACGAAGCGAAGTTATGACGCTAAAGAACTTATCAAAGAATTTTTGACCATTGCCTTTAAGCTTTTCAAAAATAGCTTTGCCGAAGAGCAACACAAATTCACGCAGGCTACCGGTAGAATATATATCGATGTAGAACGTATAATATTCTTTTTGGATGGCTTTGGAATAAAAGCAATGGTCGATAAGCCCGGTCTTACCCATTCGACGCGGTGAGATCAAAGCCGTGTTACGACCATTTTCTATATTGGATAATATCGCTTTCTTCTCTTTATTCCTATCACCGAAATATTCCGGCGAAACATAGCCACTGATCAGGAATGGATTTTTTACACGAGCGTTCATGTTATTGACATTTTAATTATTGCAAATATAATAATTAGATTAACAATATCAAATATCGCTCCATGCTCTTGTAGGTTAAAGTGTATTATATTAACCCTTTGAGTTTATCTATATTCAACAATGTGAATTTTGTGCCTGAAATGTATTCAATGCTGGAATCATGAAAATGGCCGTAAAACCATTCCATGACGGTATGGCCTTTCTCTTTTAACCAAACATATATTCTGTCCATAACCGCTCTTTCATCAGTGAGATCTTGTTCAAGAGGCTTGTCAATGTTCAACCAGCTCTCTATCCCTCTTTTGCCGGTTGGATAACAGAAAGAAGGTGCTGTATGAGTTACGACCGTATCTATTTTATAATTAGCGAATAATTCCAGAAGTTTACTTTCATTAAAAACCGCTGCTTCGTTCTCCCAGAATGATTCTCGTATTGTTCGATATTTGATACGGTTCTCATCCATTTGCTGTTTGCGAAGAGTGCGATCAATGGATACGGCCCCGCCTACACAAAGAATATTATGATTTTTAAATTGAATGACAGAGTAGTCCGGAATTGTTTTCATTAAAGGAAAATAGATTAGGCTTTCTTCGAAATATTTGGGATTGTCGTGATTACCCCGGACCAGCAAAAGAAGAATCTTTTAGTTTTTCAACAGTGCTTAGGAGTTTCCTGTAGAGTTGGTCATAGTGTGCCGGTTTTTCGAAACCAATCCCGCAGTCTCCTGCAACTACAACCACCGCATTCTCTAAATTATATCGTTTGACGTTATAAAGTAATGTGCGGAACTCACCATGTATATCCCCGCAGATGTATAAAGAGTCGTAATTTTCAGATAACCAGCCAATAGCTATTTTCATTCTATTTATTATTGAAAAGGTAACCTTTAGATAAGAGACAAATTTACATAGTAATCCAAATTATTGTTCAATACATTAAATTTAAGCCCGCCCCAATGATGATTTATTTTTTAATTTCCCTTAAAATCTTTTATTTCTTTCGGTAATCATTCAAAAGAATTTCTTCTATTTCTGATTCTTTGAATAAAGCCTTTCCACTTACCATATAATATGGTAAATACCCAAGTTCTATATATCTGAAAAGTGTACGTTTAGTTATTCTTAACTTTTCAGATAGTTCTGCGCTAGTAAGATAGTACTCACCGCATAAACGCAGAGGTTTAGGTGTATTAATATTTGATAAATCATCAAGTATGTTTTTTATTTCAATCATACAAATACTTAATTTATCTTGAGGGAAATAATACAACCTTTCGTTATCCTCCTTTTTGATTTTTAGCCTTCTTTCTTCATTCCTTGATAAGAATTTGCTAACATCTTCAACTCTATATAAGATCTTATCGCCAATCTTGCTATAGTTAATAGTCCCATTTGCACGATATCTAGCAAGCGTTCTTTTAGTGATGTTTAGAATTCTACAGATGTCTACTAAATCACCCCAATTACTTAGTCTTCAAAGTTGTGCTTTGTCAATAAATTCATTAAGTTTCTGTTTTATTCCTCAATAATATCCAACAGGAATATCCAACAGGTCCTGTAACGTTTTGCTATCAATAAATATGGAATCCATAATATCTTAACTTTTAAATATTAAAATATGGAGCGGATTTAAACATAATTATAACAGCAATGGATGAGACTTTGGGAAATTGAAAATATCCAGTTCAGCGGCACAGGTATGATATCAATTCTTCTGCAGTTCCAAAACCTTATCTTATGGCGGTGATAGGGTATTTGATCTGAGGCTCAAGAGTAAAATAGACTTAAAAGGGGTGTTAGTATTTCTGAAAGAAATATATCGAAAAAACAGAAACAAATAATCCCGACCATGCGGACACCACTAAAATGTCATAGAAGAGTGGGATTATTGAATCTTTAAGCTAAAATGATATCTTCCAAAAATCAAAATCTGACAATCTTTAAAACCATCTCAGTCGTGATTATTATACTTAATGACTTTTAGTTTTATGTTTAATATTGTACACTCTAATATTTAAAAAGAACCTTCATATTTTAGGCAAGGGCCCTACATATTTTATTGGGCCGTAAACAATTTAGTAAGATTTACTATTTATGATGGGTCAAGTACGAAGCAGTGAAAACTTACTTTCACAGTTAGGCTTACTAATCATCCGAACTAGTGCTTTCTGTCTGTCTTTTATCTGGGAAAGGACAGGGGCGTTCAGTAAGGGTTCAATCCCGTTAACCAAATTGGGGGTTCTATGGGGCTCTGTGAATATGTTATCTTACCTTAATTTTGTGTTCATGTGATGTAGAGAACTTCTGGTTGCTGTTTTTATTTTTTGTATTTGAAATTTTCCACCTGCTCCATTACTTGATCGAATACTTCATCATTGTGTTGCGGTGGGTAACCATTTTTTATCAAACAGAAGAATATTTTTTGGTTCAGATCTGCTCTTACATTCGTATTGTTTAGCCAATCCGTAAACGAGGATTGCACATCAATCAAATCTTTAATTTTCTGAGCTAAGAGTTTACATTTGTCGTTTATAATCAAGCTACCGACCTTTTTATTTTCCCCATACTCAAAGTTATACTTGTCTCGTAGATGCATCAGAATATCATAGAAAGCTTTTTCCTCGAAAGTCAATCCCAGCTGTCTAAAACTATCTTTGTCTTCCCCTAATTTTGATAGTATATCCAAAGCTTGTTGAGTAGCATTTCTAATAATAGAATCTACTGCTTCTGTTTGTGTTGCAGTGGCTTCTATAGATGATAAACTCTCTCTTCTATTATGGTATTCTTCTAAAGTTTTATTCAGTAACTCTTCATATTTTTCAGCTGCTATTTTATTTATATCCTTGTATTCTTTGATTGATTTACGAAGCATTTTAATCAAAACTTCAAGTTTGGTGGCTGGTAGTTTTATGTTATCTAACTGTTCCACAAACTCAGGACTAAATATATTCTCTTCAACATCGGTTTGAAGAATATTCACCACCGAATTGCACTTCAAGGCTTCTGCAACCATTTTTTCAACCACACGATTCATGCTCTCTGCATCGTGTTTCTCACCAGAAGTCTTTCTAATGTAAGATGCCACTGCCATAAAGCACTGCGACAAGGAGAGTTGCTCGTTCGTGAGCACATTCGATGGCTGACAAATGTCATAAGCTGTCCTTAATCTCTTCACGTGAGCTAAGAAGAATGTTTTCACACTGACGGTTTTTGGCATATCTTTTTCATTGCTAAGGTTCAGTTGCTCGGTCAATGTAATTATGTAGTCGGCTGCTGAAGACAGACACTCTAATCTTTCTAATGGAGTTGTTTGGGAATCCGTAAATGGCGTTATGTCAAAGTCTGCAAATACATCACTGAGCATTTTCAACTCAATAATTAGAGCCTCTAATGCTTGTTGAACATCATCTTCGCTTGGGCCAAATGTTTCACCTCCAAACTTACGCATTGCCTCCATCATATTGTCACGAATACCGATATAGTCAACAATATATCCGAACTCTTTGCCCTCGTATTTCCGATTGACCCGACTAATTGTTTGAATAAGAGTTTGTTTTTGCAGTGATTTGTCATTATATAGGAATGATAGAGATGGAACATCAAAGTCTGTAATCCACATATCGACAACAATAACGATGCGGAAGTTTGAATGATCCATTTTGAATGCATCATCCAGCTTTTTACTGCGTGCTTTATCTCCTAGGTAGTTATACATATCCTTTGGATCATTTGGACGACGTGTTGCAACCATTGCTATTGTTGGCATTGGAGAGAGTTTCTTTAACTCTTCAGCAGTTAGTTTACTGTCGTCTGGAGACTTCTTCTCTTTAAACCATTCAGGCTTTTGTTTTTTGAACTTCTGAAGTAATTTATATGCGATTTTGCGCTTACTGCATACAATCATTGCTTTTTGTACAACATCAGCTTTGTTTTCACAAGCATTTGAGTAGTGCTCAATAATATCCTTTGCAAGGCGATCTAAACGTTCATCATCGCCAAGAATTATCTCCATTGCACTCATTGCTTTTTTACTGGCTGCAACATCATCATCCGTCGCACCCTCATCTGCACTTTGCTTATAGTAAGCGTCTATCTCTTTTACCTTCTCACTATCGAGTGTAACTTTTGCTATTCGAGGGATATATTTTAATTCAACCGTAATCTCATCATCAACAGACTGTTGCATCGTATAACTATCCACAAGATCCCCGAAGACCTGAATAGTCTCATCTATTGGAGTGCCTGTAAAACCAACAAATGTTGCGTTTGGGAATGCGCCCAAGCCATCGAAGGACTAAGGCCCCATCACCGGCTTGCGGTTTTGCTTGAAGTCTCTCAGATGGCTCGCAGTACGTTTTACTACCATCTAAAGCAGTTAAAACTCCCGGATAAGTATGCCCGTGAAAAAGAACAGATCGGCAGTATCTTCCACGAGCATAAGGGTAGGTACGGTTACAGGCGTATTACGGCAGAGATGAATAATCGTGGTTATGTCATTAACCACAAAACGGTACTTAAACTGATGAATATGTGCGGTATAAAATGTCTTGTACGGTTAAAAAAATACAAATCTTATAAGGGGCAGTCAGGTAAGATAGCCGATAACCTGTTACAAAGACAGTTCTTGGCGGGCAGACCTAATCAGAAATGGGTGATCGACCTTACCGAGTTCAACATCGGTGGAAAGAAACTATACCTCTCACCCATAATGGACTTGTACAATAGGGAAATAGTAAGTTACAACATATCCGAGAGGCCGGTTTTCAGTCAACCTATGCAAATGCTCGAAGAGGCTTTTGCTAAAATACCGGACAAAACGGATCTCATTTTACACTCGGATCAGGGATGACAATACCAAATGAGCCGGTTCCAGCACCGGCTCAAAGAGAAAGGAATACGGCAGAGTATGTCCCGTAAAGGTAACTGCCTGGATAACGCCGTAATGGAAAACTTCTTTGGGTTACTTAAGTCCGAATTATTATATTTACAGAAGTTCTCATCGGTCGAACACTTCCGCAAAGAACTCGTACAATACATCGAATATTACAACAACAAGCGAATTAAAGTAAGTTTAAACAACATGAGCCCGGTACAATACCGAACTCATGCTATCTAAATTAATATTAATCCGTCCAACTTTTTGGGGGTATATCAATAGTCAACTTCGCTATGCATAATTTCTAGGAACTTCATTTAAGGTATTTTTATTTCGTAACTAATCATTTAGATAACTTCGAGTGAGATAAGTGATTTATTTGAATTAATAAATTCTATCTATAGGGTTCACAGACTAATCAGTTTAATATAATTTGCACACCTAAACGACACGGGCCTAATTGCTAGTATATTACAATGGAGTTTTGTTGTATTGTTGCATTGTTGCATTGTCGCATTGCGACAATGCAACAATAACGTATTCACTTATTATCGTAATAACTTATTGAGGCATTACGGCAATAAATATTTAAGGCCATGAGTATGTTAAGCATTATATCTGCAAAGCATTAATGTATTGTTTCATTATCATTTTATTTCCACATATGAACATTCCATTAAGCTAGATGTTGAACAAACTCATTTTCTAGTGGTAAAGGTTTATCCGTATTATCTCAGATTCCCTAACAAGAAAACATAAGTTTTTAAAACACTAGTTATTTACACTGTCGGTGAAAAATTATGTGACGCGATGAAACATCTATCCTGGATGGAACCACCGATTCTGAATATGTTTTAATGCACTCGGAATCAAAAATAGATCGCATGGAAATAATAAATATCGAAGGTCGTACATTCCGGGCCATGATGGAAAGATTTGAAGCTTTCGCGAAGGAAGTCGAATCGGTCTGCGGAAATAAGGGAGAGAGACGGTTGTCAAAATGGCTCGACACACAAGAAGTATGCGTCATCCTTGATATATCGAAACGGACACTTCAAAAACTCCGGGATAACGGAACCCTCCCGTTTACCCGTATAGAGAATAAGATGTACTATCGTCCGTCAGATGTAGAGAAACTTATTGGACCCAGAGTTAATAAAAAGTAATGCAATGGATAATGATCTCATAACAAAAGACAGCGAACTTGTCGCCGGATTCTTTAAACGGCTGGAACGGATGCTCACATTAATAAACGAACTGGCTTTAAATTACAGGCCGGTTCTAAAAGGTGAACGGTATCTCTCGGACAAAGAAGTCTCGGAAAGGTTAAAAGTAAGCCGCCGGACTTTGCAGGATTACCGGAACGGTCGTAAAATTCCATATTTCCAGATAGGCGGTAAGGTACTCTACCGGGAGAGTGACATCGAGCAACTGCTCGAAGAGAATCATACAAGTGCACTACATAGGTGTCCGGGACGTAGGCCGAGACAATGACGGTCGCAAGACCGGTACTCCCTATGCAGAATTGAGAGGCGAGCAGCTTTTGTCCCCAGATATTTTAGTAAAAAATAGCCCTCTCTTCGACTTTAGTCGTATGGTTTCACTCCAATACTTAATTCCAAAATCAATACATTTCCCGATATGCATCATCGGTCGGCTTCGCATGCTATGTCCCGGAAAGGCGGATACAATCCACTAAAGGTTATACGGAATTTTCCGAAGGAACCGCGAAGCGGCCACGAATTCCGTATAACCTTTAGTGGATTAACTTAGAAAGGGCATAGGATGCGATGCTGGCTGATGACTATTTTATCGTACCTGAAATCTCGTAAGGAGCATAATAATTACTTTTCAGGATCGCATCTATCTCCGACTCAGGGTAAAGTATTTTATGGCCGAAAATAGTATAGGGTATTTGCCGGGTATCGCGTAAATTCTGTAAGGTGCGCGGACAAATACTTAGATTTTTCATTACCTCTTCGCCATTTAAGTACCTTTCCGATCCGATTGGTTTTTTATCAAAGGATTCTTTATTAATACGTTTAAGCAGCAACATTACCTTTTCAGTTTCTTCTATTAACTGCTTTATATCACCTGTTTTATCTGGTTTTGCTTTCATCTTTATTTTCTCTATTCTTTTTTAGAATCTCGGTTATATCCGATACTTTATAATAAATCTTATTCCCGAAAAAGCTATACGGAACCTTTCCATAATTCCGGTAGTACAGTAATGTCCGTTTGCTTATACTAAGTCTTTTGCAGACTTCTATCGAGTCCAGCCATTCCTCGTCTATGTCATGTAAAGCAGATGTGAAAGTTCGTTGATTGTTGCGGTTAAAAGTTTCATTTTTTCAATGAGCTGTTTATAGATTTTTTCTTCGACTGTTATGAAGATCATATCAATTAATTTTATTGTATATGGATTATTTTGCGATAGAAAAAGACGAAAGGGCTTTTTGAACTTCATCCATATCTTTCTTAATGCTCTTGTCCAGAACCCGCGCGTAGTGACGTGTCATTTTAGTATCGGAATGGCCGAGCATTTTAGCCACATTTTCAATGGAAACACCATTAGCAAGGGCGATGCTCGTTGCGAATGAGTGGCGGCCTGTATGCGTGCTTATTTCCTTATTAATGCCGCATAGGTCGGCTAGCTCTTTCAGGTAAGCGTTCATCTTTTGATTGCAAGGAACTGGCAAAAGCTGGCCCTGTTTCACACAGCTCGGATGGTCTTTATATTTTTCAATTATTTGTTTAGGCACGTCCAGTAATGGGATGTTACACATGATTTTTGTTTTCTGACGGGGTTTGCGAATCCAAAGAGATCCGTCATTATCCCTGACTATATGTTCCGGTTTTAATCCTTTGACATCCGAGAAAGCAAGCCCGGTAAAACAACAAAATAGAAAGGCATCTTTGACTTGGGCCATTCTTGCTGCTCGTATTTCCTTATCGACTATGGCCTGTATCTCATGGTCCTCTAAAAATTCAGGTTCCACAACATCCAACCTGAATTTTATATTGGCGAACGGGTCTTTCTGGATTAGGTCATTCGCCAGTGCAATTCGGATTATTTTCTTGAAATTCTTCAGGTATTTGGTTGAAGAATTATGGGAACAACCGCGCTCCGTTTTAAGATAAAAATCCAAGTCCGTGATGTACTTATGATTCACATCCGCTAATGGAATATCATCCATTCCATAAGTGTGTTTAATAAAGTTCGCCACATGCTTAAGGGTGGTTTCGTACCGCACCACAGTAGCGGCGGCTATATCCTTACCCGCGTCCGCAAGTTTCCGGCAACGGTCGTTATGCTCCCGGAAAACGTCCAGCAACATAATTTTGGGTTTGGTATCACGCCCGAGATATTTGTCGATGATATCCCTTGCGGTTATCTCGACTTTATCCATTTCCATCTCCCGGTATATCTGCATCACCCGCAAGCGAATGGTGTTGAGCCGGGTATTAAGTTCCTCGTCCATCCGAGTGTTAGCGATTGACCGTCCGGCGACGGCGTTCCAATTATCGGGATTCACTTTAAGGTTTACCGATACCACAGAACGCAGTCCGTTAATAGTAACACGCAAAAGAATAGGCACTTGGCCGTCTTTTGCGATACGCGATTTCTGAATGTAAAAACAGATTTTGAAAGTCGTTCGTTTCATACTTTTCACTTTTAATTATTGATTCAAAAGTATGAACTTCAGACGAAAACCGAACTATACAAAATACATATAATCAGCGCATAAGAACCAATCGCTAACACTTTTCAGATTTTAAATATGTTAGCGATTTTGCACGTTTTAAATGCCCAAATATGCACTTTTTTGCTAACCGCCCGGAAATAAAAAACACCGTAATCGTTTGATTTACGGTGTTTTGCTCAATATTGCTTATTGCTCTGGCGGAGAGAGAGGCTCTTTCTCCTACACCCTCAAAGAATATCATAAACCATTATATTTTTGGCTATCAATACCTTAAATATATAATACGCAAAGAGTGACATCACATAATATCTTTGGATATATGGAAAATTGGGTGTAGTTTTGGGTGTTGATTAATTGCTGCACCCATGAATATAAAACGAAATATAATATTCTCTCCTGAGAACAGGAAGAAAGACGGTAAACCCGTTACCGTTAACGTGCCTATCCGTATGCGTGTAATATACGGCGGTAAGCGAGTTGATTTTACGACCGGTTACCGCATTGACGTTGCCAAGTGGGATGCGGACAAACAGCGGGTGAAAAACGGTACTACCAATAAACTGAAGCAAAGCGCATCCGAAATAAATGCCGACCTGAATAAGTACGAAGCGGATATACAGGGAATCTTCAAAATATTCGAGGTTGCCGAGATTATCCCGACACCGGAACAGTTGCGCCAGGCATTTAAAAAGAAGTATTCCCCACCGGAAACTGTTATCGAGGAAGAAGCCGCAGCTCCGCCTGACCTTTTCGAAGTGTTCGATGAATTTGTGAAAGAAAACGGCAGGCAGAATAATTGGACGACTGCCACCTATGAGAAATTCAGAGCGGTCAAGAATCATTTACAAACTTTTAATCCCCTACTATCGTTCGATGATCTGTCCGAAACGGGACTGAACGATTATGTGACTTTCCTGCGGGTTAAACAGGATTTGCGGAACAGTACCATCGGCAAACAAATGGGGTTCCTTAAATGGTTCCTGCGTTGGAGTGTGAAGAAAGGCTATAATAAAAATTTTGCTTACGACACGTTCAAACCAAAACTAAGGAACACCCAGAAGAAAGTTATCTTTCTTACATCGGAAGAATTAAAGAAATTTGGTGAGTATGAGATACCGGAGCATAAACAGTATCTCGAACGGGTGCGTGACGTGTTCCTTTTTCTTTGCTTCACCGGCCTGCGATATTCCGATGTTTTCAACCTCAAGCGCAGCGATATTAAAAACGACCATATCGAAGTAACTACGGTAAAGACTGCCGACAGCCTGCGGATCGAGTTGAATAAACATAGCAAAGCCATACTCAAAAAATATAAAAAGGTTCAGTTCGAGGATGATAAGGTTCTGCCGGTAATCAGCAACCAGAAGATGAACGACTATCTGAAAGAACTTGCGGAACTGGCCGAGATAAACGAATCCATCCGGGAAACCTACTACCGGGGTAACGAACGGATTGATGAAGTCACACCTAAGTACGAATTGCTCGGAACTCACGCAGGCCGTAGGACTTTTATTTGTAATGCGTTATCTTTAGGGATTCCGGCAAACGTTGTAATGAAATGGACGGGGCATAGCGATTATAAGGCAATGAAACCATATATCGACATTGCCGATGATATAAAGGCAAGCGCTATGGATAAGTTTAATCAGTTGTAATCTATGAATAATACAGTAATTATTGTTGGTATAGGTTCCGAATTGGGGATAGCTCTCGCCGATAAATTTGGGAAAGAAGGTTACGATATTGTGTTAATGGGCCGTAATACGGATAAAATGAACGAGCAAACTGAAGCATTGAGGTTCTCTGGAATAAATGTAGATTCAATATATATCGACGTGACTAATATTGATTCGGTAAAGACTGGATTTTCTCAACTCCGCGACATGGGGAAGAAAATAGAACTTCTTATCTATAATGCCGTCGCAAGGAGAACAGCCACACCGTCACAGCTTCGACCTGAACAGGTTTTAAATGATTTTGGAGTAAATGTCACCGGCGCGATTGCGTGTATATCTGAAATTCTTGAGGATTTCTTAAAGGATAGAGCGGGTAATATAATATTTACCGGGGGCGGTGTAGCATTAAATCCATCACTGACTTCAGCATCAATGTCGATTTCAAAGGCCGGGCTTCGTAATTATGCATTAAACCTGCATAACGAATTGAATGACAAAGGCATATTTGTCGGAATCGTTACTATAACCAAAGCTATTAGACCCGGAACTGATTGTGCCCCGGACATAATAGCTGACGTATATTATCAGTTGTTTAAAGGCCAAGATAAGTCGGAAATAATAATATAAAACCGAATGATTAGCATAAAAGACTTTCTCCCCCTATACCGAGAAATCAACACTATCGTTTCAAAAGTAATCGACGATAGAGATATTTCTTTCCCGGAGCAATGTATTCTAACGAACTTTTATAATTCTCATAAAGATGAAAAGGCATTCGAGCGGATGATTCTCGATATTGTAATTGCCGGGGACGAACAAAAATGTTTTCTCTTATTAAATCATATTCAAACTGAGGCAGAAAAGAATATCGGTCTGTATGAATCCGGCCAGGATATTTTGGACGGTATAGACATTGAGCGCCTATGCAAAGCTGTTGCATCGCGGTACGATGAATTGATAAAACTGCAGTCGGAAGTTACGGCGGAGTCCCGGAAAGAATTAAATACAGTAACCGGATCGCTCGAAGCAATAGGTTTTCGGGAGCATAACAAAGAGGAAGAAAGACGTCTGGAGCGTGAACAAGAATATCAGACAAAGCTATATAAAGAAGAAAAAAAGAAGTTGGATGAGTTGTACGATGAAAAGAAGAAGTTAGAATAGGAAGCGGCGAAGTATAACAAGAATCTTTTCTCGGCTATCTATGAACTCAGCCGCTCATTTTACAACGTCATAGAAAGGTATCTCCCGGAGGAAAAAGAATCGGTAGCCGAAAAAATCAAGCCTACCATAAGACCGGGAGCGTACTTCGATATGAAACTGGTTTCGGCTATTCATAATGTGTGTAATAATATCCAATTTGAAAATATCGCCGAAGTCGATTTATATGCCATACTCAATTTACAGCCCACCAACGCACACCTGATACTAAAAACCGGGGAACGAACCAGAATGTGCTACCTAATCCACAAGTTGTATGAATATCTGAAAACGGACAATCGGGCACAATGGCGTGGCATAATGCTTAAAAATCTGGAGATCCGGGAAGATTTCTATAAATCCAAATATAAAGAAGCTGCCTCAGAACTCACAGGACGAAAATCAGAAAGTTTTGCACAGCGAATAGACGATATATTCGAATTGTAATGGATGGGCACATAATATATAGCAATCCTCGAAAGAATCAGCGAAAAGAGCAACTATTTCTAGAGGTAATACTAAGCAATTGCAAAAACCCAATATTAATAAAAGAATCCTACAGAATTCCCCAAGCTATAATCGACAATAGACTGTTAAATATCCGCCAATTGGAAAAAAGAATCTCTGTGGATAGACAATTAACAAATGGGAATAAAAGCCATCTATTAAATGAACTCTCCGCATTACCAGATTTAATTAAAATAGCAATATCACAAGGCTCTATTACTGCGGATATGGCCATAAAGGTTAATGGTCAAATTAAACTCCTTGAGTTTCATGAACGGCAACATCGCACTCTATCAATTAAGAAATTAAGAATTAAAAAATGTTTTGTGTTTTCTCCTTGCGATACTCCCATTGAAGTACCAAGATCCATACAACGTTTTCTTAGAGATATTTGGCGAGTACAGAGTCTGGAAAATTTTTCGATAGTATGGTGGGATTAGTTCGATGTAAATAAGGCTATTATAACTTTAGATACTCTTTTACGTGAAAATAAATTAGAGTATAATCTTCCTCATAGATTTTCTTTCTCACAACTTATGGGAAAACTTTCTGATACCACCTGATTACCACTTATATTGCCCTAAATAATTTTCATATCGCTTGATTATCAGTGATATTGTTTTTTCGTTACCACCTGCACACCACCTATTTACAGATATAGCTTTGCAGTGTTCGAACATCATGGCCGAAGTACAAGGCTAATGTCAAACACTCTAAAGCTATTTTTATGAACATTAAAGATTTGAAAGATAAACCTCTTTGGCAGATGACCGGCGAGGAATTTCTTTACTTGAATCAAAATGCGGTTCCAGAAACAGCCCGTCCGCCTTTAGTCGAGCAACCGAAAAAGTATGTTTACGGCATACGTGGTATCGCACAGCTATTCGGGTGCAGTATCCCGACCGCAAGCCGCATCAAGTTGAGCGGGAAGATCGACAAGGCGATAACTCAAATAGGCCGCAAGATAATTGTCGATGCTGAGTTTGCGTTGGAATTGGCCGGACGGAAGACAGGAGGACGGAAGTAGGTTATGATTTCGCAAAATAAGGCTGTATCTAATCCTACTCCGCCGGAAGTTATAAGCTCGTGGCGTGATGCCCGGTTGTTGGTTACGGACGAGTTTGAATCGCCGCCGGTTATTCTGAAAGTGGAGGACTCCGTTGTCGGTACATTGGGTAATTTCAGCGCATCCACCGGAAAGGCAAAGAGCAAGAAGACGTTTAATGTTTGTGCTATCGTGGCGGCCGCCCTCACCAATGGTACAGTATTGAATTATTCGGCCTCTTTGCCACCCGGTAAGGGCGTTATCCTTTACGCCGATACCGAGCAAAGCGACTTCCATTGCAAGCGGGTATTAAGCCGGATTTTGCGTCTTGCGGGGCTTTCTCTTGACGTTCATCCCAGCAATCTGGTATTCCTTTGCCTGCGGAAGTTTGCGACCAAAGACAGGCTTAAAAAGATTGAGGAAGCCATTTACGAAATAGACGGACTCGGCCTTGTCATTATCGTCGGCATCCGCGACCTGGCGCACGATATCAACAGTCCGGGAGAATCGACCGACCTTATTACAAAGCTTATGCAGTGGACAGATGAAAGGAAAATCCATATCCACACTGTACTGCACCTGAATAAAGGCGACGATAATACCCGCGGGCATCTGGGTACGGAACTGAACAACAAAGCCGAAACAGTCTTGCAAATCACAAAAGACGATTTAGATAAGGATATAAGCTGCGTATCGTCGAGCCATATCCGGGATAGGGATTTCGAGCCGTTCGCATTCCGTATAAACTCCGAAGCCTTGCCGGAACCGGCCGAGAACTATCAGCCACGACAATCGACAGCCAAAGGTTTTGATTATGCGGAAGTCAGCGAAACCAAGCACCGGGAAGCATTGGAGTTGCTATTCTCCGAAGCCGACCGCGTTTCCTATTCTTGTCTCATCGGTAAATTGCAAACAAGCTATGCTTCGATATGTTATTCAATCGGCATCAACAAGGCGAAGAAACTAAAAACCTTTTTGGAGAATAAACGAATGATTATCAAAGAGGATAAGCATTATCGCTACAATCCCGATTTCGTCTATTAACCCTCTTAAAGCGGTTTAGTTTAATACAGGCGTATATATAACTAAACCATTCTAAACCGGTACGGTAGTTTAAACTGATGTCCGTACCGATAAACTTCACTCTCCGAGTGAAAGAATAAAAACACTTAACATACAAAACAATGAACGCAACAGAAATAAGTTCCCGATAATGGAGTACCTTGCCGGCATCGGTATCCGTCCAGCAAAAGACAGAGGATATTACGGTATGTATAAATCCCCGTTCCGGGATGAGCAAACGGCAAGCATGAAAGTGGATTTTGAAAAGAACCTCTGGATTGATTACGGTAGCCGTGATGGGGGAACGCTTATCGACCTCGTTATGCGGCTGGAACGGTGCGATGCCGGACAAGCCATGCGCCTCCTTGAGCAGATGATCTCCGGGTCACCGTCCTTTTCTTTTCATGGTAATAGCAGTCCTACGCCTAAACGGGAACCGGCAATAACAATAGAGCCGGTAAAGCCTATCAATAATCCGGCTTTGATTACCTATCTGAAAGAACGAGGAATCAATGTTGACATTGCTAAAGTACATTGTCCGGAAGTCCATTATTCGGTAGCCGGTAAGCCATATTTCGCTATCGGGTTCCGTAACGATGAGCGCGTGTATGAACTGCCTATCTTATCTCACTCTTACTGGCGAAGCGATTCCGAAAACAGATGCGGTCATTCTCAACTCCGTGACGAACCTACCCAAAGCGAAAGAGTTTATCGCCTCTCACAACCGAGTAATAACCTACCTCGACAATGACGAAACCGGACGGAAAGCCACCGCCGAATTGCGAACCATGTGCAAGAACTTATCCGACCAGTCAAAGCGGTACTCCCGGCACAATGACCTTAACGCATACCTGCAAAATCATCCCGTGAAAAAGGAACCGGAGCGTCCCGTGAACCGACGCTGCGGAGCGAGGGCGGAGCAAGCTGGCTTGCCTTCGCCGAGCCGCGAGGAGGAAAAGCCCGCAGGGCTTAAAGGAAAGAAGCGTGGTCGCTCTATGTAACCTCATCCGCTTCCGCAGGCTATTGTGCAACAAAAGCCATAGCATAGCTTATTAGGGCATTTTCCAAGCCGCATCACTTCGTGACGCTGAAAATGCCCCAATAAGCCAAAGGGGACACCCCTTTTGGATAACCCCGCCTGCGGTCTTCCGACCGCCCGACTTGCCATCCGGCAAGTCGGTTCACGAACTCTAAAAATATCAGAATATGGGATATGCAGCATTGCATATTCGAAAGCCCAAAGGCAACGATTCCGGAACCACTGCCCATATTGAAAGGAAAGTAAACCCGGAAAATGCGGACGCGGAACGGAGTCATTTGAACCGGGAACTTATTGAATTCCCGGATGGAGTTGACAACCGCACCGAAGCCATACAACACCGGATAGAAACAGCCGGAATTACACGCAAAATAAGCCATGTCCAAGTTCGGGCATTGCAAGTCATGATGACCGGAACACCGGAAGATATGCAGCGCATCCAAAAAGAGGGCAGGCTCGATGATTGGTGCAAAGACAATATCGAATGGATGCAAAGCACTTTTGGAAAGGAGAATGTTGTGTCGGCAGTGCTTCACATGGATGAGAAGACACCGCACATACATGGAACGGTAGTGCCGATCGTAACGGGAGAAAACCGCAAAGCCCGTGAGAAAAAGAAAAAGGATGAACCCGGTAAAAGAAAATACCGTAAAAAAACCACGGATACTGTCCGTCTTTGTGCCGACGATGTTATGACACGCAAAAATTTGGAGTTATTCCAGGATACCTATGCGGAAAAAATGGCTAAATACGGCTTGCGACGAGGCATCCGAGGTTGCGATGCTCGGCATATCTCCAAGCAGGAATTTAACAGGGATTTGGCTATCAAGAAAAACAAACTTGAAAAAGAGGTGGAAAATGTGGAAGCCATTTTGCAGGATAAACAGCAAGAGGTTTCCGCCACCGAACAAAAACTCGTCCGGCTCGATAAATCCATCCGTAAGGAGGAATTGAAATCTAAGACCGTCGATACGGCTATAAAGGTTGTGGAAAAGGTCGGCTCGTTGGTTTACGACAGCAAAGGCAAAGAGTATCAAAAGCAGATCCGGCAGTTATCGGATTCCCTCGTTTTAAAAGAGCAGACGATAGTTTCACTCAGGACAAAACTGGAGAATGCCCATGAGGATTACCGCAAGCAAATAGGAAAGAAAGATGCCGAGATTAAGGCAAAGGATAACGAAATAGCTGTCCGGGCTTTTGTTTTCCCTTTTCACGATGTCTTCGCCCGAATGTTTGACTTCCTATATAAAATTGGCATCAAAGGCGAAACACTCCGAAAGTTATTCAAATTCGAGCCTGTCAGATTATCGGGGAAATTATATTCTAATGAGTTCCGCCGTGACTATTCCGCCGAAAATGCCACCGCCCGGCTCGATTTCCGACCAACGGAAAAGAGACTTGATTTTCTTATAGATGATAAAACCCATGTGCAGTGGTTCCGCGAGAAACACCGACAGAATATGCCGGAATGGGAAAAGAAACTCGAACAGAAGAGAGAAGAACCTAAAGGAATGAAATTGGGTTAGTTATAAATCGTGGAAAGTTTTATATCTTTGTTGTGCGAAACCGATTGATTTATAAAAGAGAGTGCTGTCACAGTCCTACAGGATTGTGCAGAGCCGTTGGGGGACTTGTGCCCCGCGAACGTGCAATCGCATTCTCCAAAAGGTTAATCGGTTTCGCAGCTGCACAATTTATGTATTATGCGAAACAGTGAAACTGACGGTTATACGGTAACTGTCACAAGGAAGTCTAAAAAGAATCAGACCCTTTGCTTTAAACAGGGATTGTTTCTATTTTTATGGAAACATCTTAACTCGACATAACATAAGATACGCAAACCGTATTTTATGAATTATAAGCTACGGCTTTTTTACTTGCACTGAAAACTACCAATTTTTAAGCAACCGAGTAAGAAGCACGAGCCAGAGTTGTACCCTGATCTTAATTGCATCAGGGTACGACAACGGCGTGGGAAACTATTGGTTGCAGGTATTGGTAGTACCTCAGTGCGATAGGAGTACCACGCTTATTTTTATGCGTGGTTTGTCAAATCCAACAAACCCAAAACCAATGTCATCACTTTATAATATCAACCCGTCCGTAACGGTTCCTTTTACCGGTTACCGTCCCGATAAAATCAAAAAGTCCGATCCCAATAACATTTTCCTTTTCGCCGAGATACAGGCACGTCTTCTCGGAACCATTCACAAACTTTCAGAACAAGGCTATAAAACATTCTTATCCGGCATGGCCGCCGGTTTCGATCTCATGGCCGCAAGCGCAGTTCTTCTCGCAAGAAATTCATACCCTGAAATCGAATTGATATGCGTCGTGCCATTCCCGGATCAGGCGTTCAACTTTACTCCTTACTGGAAAGTAGAGTACAGCAATATATTACGGCAAGCACAACACACCATTACCCTATCAGCAAGCTATCATCGCAGCATATATCATCGTAGGAATGACTTTTTAATCGAAAACAGTTCCGTATTAGTGTGCTATTATGACGGTCAGCCAGGTGGAACACATTACACTGTTACTGCCGCAAGAAAGCAGGGATTGATAATAGAGAACCTTTGCCAAACTGAAAAGGCTACGTCTCCATTGGTATATAGGAGTAAATGAGAAAGGAGGAGTTCGGCAAGAAATGCTAAATCCAATATGACTTTATCCGTTAAGCAAAGAGGATAACGGGCAGGTCATTATCCCCGGCAGCAAGAGCAATTCCTTACTGGTCTATTCACTTTATAGATATGGCTCACGAAAAGTACCGGCCGGTCACATTACTCGGAGTTCGAGCAGGCAAAAGATAAGTAGAATGAGATTTGAGTTCGGGGCGGATAACCTCGGTTTTTTGCTGGACTTCTTTATTTGTCATATTAATCCTATTAAATTAGGTAAATATATCTAAATCATTTAAATGGATTTAGTTATATTTGGGAAAAAATGCATGCAGACCGAACGTTTTAATAGATTAAGAAAAGATGTTCTTTCAAAAATATTCGAGAAGAAGGAAATCGTTGATATTTGGAGAAAAATTGTAAAAGATCAATTGAGAAGTCTTGATCTTAAAGATTTATATGATCATTACGATTTTAATTATAACATAGAGGAGAGAGCTGTATCCATCCGAAATGAAATATTAGGAGGAACTTACAGGATATCAAAACCACTTATTTATAGAATAGAAAAAAAGTATGGAGTGTGTCGCCATTTAGTAATCCCACAACCTGTTGACGCTCTTGTATTACAAGTTTTGGTAGAAAATGTAGCAGAAAAGATTCTTGTAAATCAACCTTCAGAAAACGCTTACTACTCAAGAGCAAAACATAATGCATCTTTTCCTCATACGGTGGATCAATATGGTCTAACATGGCGGCAACAATGGAAAAAGCTACAAAAGAAAATCTATAAATTTAACGATGAAAAAGAACTTATTGTGGTTACCGATTTGTCTAATTATTACGATAGTATTGATATAGAGGAGTTGAGAAAGGTATTTACAAGCTATAGTAAAATAGATGAGGTACTAATAGATTTACTATTTAGAGTAATAGAGGAGATTTCATGGAAGCCCGATTATTTGCCATATTCTAAAAGAGGTCTGCCACGACGAACATAGAGGGGGTAAGGCTTTTGGCTCATTCATTTCTTTTCGAAATTGATGAAGTTCTCAAACAAAAAACTGAGAATTGCTTTACACGATGGATGGATGATGTTGTTTTTAGTATTAATAGCCGGAAAGAAGCCATTGAAACTATTAGCTCAGTTTCGGATATGCTTAAAAGTCGAGGTTTAGCTTTAAATCTAGCCAAGACAGCTATATACGACCATGAGGATGGAAGATATCACTTTCAGATAGATTTAAATAGGTATATTGATAGTGTTGAAAATACAAAAGCCACCGATCCAAAATATAAAACAGTATGTTCAGATATACATAAAAAATTTAAGGCACATTTTAAAGACAGGAATCCAAAATATTGGGACAAAATTGCAAAGCGATATATAACTACCTATAGTAAATTAAATTCAAGATTACTTCTAAATATCTTATCTGATATATATCTAAAATACCCGGGTCTCAGGATTAATCTTGTGATGTATCTATCCAAAATAGGTTATTGCAAAAAAACTTCTGAGATCATTTTAGAAATTATTGATAAAATGGACATTTTTGATGATATTTCATTGTATCAAATTTGCCATTTAGTTTCACAATGGGAGATACCAGTTAATGAAAAATCTAAAGAATTTTTATCCGTATTTGAAGGTAAAATCACCAGCTTTTCATTTAAACGGAAAGTTTCATCAGATTTCTTTTGCGTTTTATGGTTTAAAACCAAATATAACCACCACGAAGATTTAATGAAGTTTATAGATAAATATAAAAATCTCTGGCAAACTGATTCGTTCCTAAGACGACAAGTTACAGCTGTTTTATCTAGGCTCCTTTTAACAAATACTAAAGCTAAGGAATTACTTTACACTCAACTTTCTTCAGGCATTTTAAATTCGGTCACTTTATCAACACAAATCTTCCAATTTGCCAAAATAGAGAAATTAGACAAAAAGTTAACGTATTATTTGTTCCCAGAGAAATTGCAAAGGCCATATCCTCTGGGGAAATTTATGGTATTGTGTTCGATTCTTAATTCTGAAAAGATAAGAACTAATGCAGAAGTGAAAAAGAAAATCAGAATCCATATTAAAGATCCTTATTTTCTCAAGTGGCTAGATGTTCAGTATAACATTTCTTAATCAACTACTATACGTTTCTCAATAAAAAACACCCAATTTTACATTTTGGGGTGTAAAATTGGGTGTTAATTGTGTAATTTGCTGATTTTCAGCCTTTTTGGCGGAGAGAGAGGGATTCGAACCCCCGGAGGCTTGCACCTCAACGGTTTTCAAGACCGCCGCATTCGACCACTCTGCCATCTCTCCGGGCACAAAAGTATAACCTTTTTTCTTTTATGCAAAATCTACAATGAATTTTTCTTAAAATTACTTAACATTATTTGCAATCATTACTGTATCTGCCAATGCAGTATCGTTTACTTTTGCTGCCATAAATCCGGTCATGGCCTTAACACGTTTCAGATAATCTTCAATAGTGTAGTCCGTTAATATTACCTTTTTATGTTCGGACGAAGCATGCATGAAGTGGGGTTTGCCATCTACATAACATATAAAACCGACGTGGGCGATATCCATAGCAGTGTTAGTTGTCATTCCAATCACCATGCCGTTCTCCAGCTTATCGTCCAGCTTACCGGCCTTGGCCTGTGGAACGGCATATAAATCCCTGTCTTTCATTTGGTCTTCGATCTCGGACATTACCGGGATAAATTCGGGATTATTAACCAGTTGGCGGTATTTATGCGGATACTTGCTCATTATTTTCGGATGTACAGGATAGGGATCTCCTCCGAGTTCTTTGGTGTAATCCTGTAAAATACCCATCTCTTGTTTATCCCATATCCAGTCGCTGAAATAGTGCAGTCGTGAAGTAAAGTCCTTAAGTTCTCCCTGCCTGTAACGGAGATTCTTAAGATTCACGCAGTAATTCTCGAAGGTGGGATTATCCGATTTAAGGGTCTGTACCAGTGCGATAGTGGACTCCACAAAGGTGACGCAGTCCAGTTCTCTGAGATTTACGATAAGTTCCTCGGGTTCCCGTGCTTCCAGCGTGAATCCCACGTAAGGAGTATCGAGAAAATATTTGCCGGTCTCCACTATTAGTTCTCCGATTGGTTCATTTCGACTGTCGTAGAATTCGGATATATATTCGTTGAATATCTCTACATCTTCGTCGGTGTAGTATATATTGTATTCCGGTTCCTGTGTTGTCGTTCCCAGCAATATGCTGCTAAGGAATGTCAGAAAAAAGAGTTTCATTTATTTTAATTTTTAAGTTTTATCTTGATCTTCACTACGGACAGCAAGTTTCTTTTTTGCCTTAACACCAAGTTCGCGTAACTTTTCTACGCGAGAGGTGAGATTGCCCCGTCCATCTCTTAATTGGGACATAGCATCGTTATAGCTCTCTCCGGCCTTGCGGATATTGTCTCCGATTTTGCCCATGGTATCCGTGAAACCTACGAATTTGTCATACAGCCTTGCCCCTGCCTCCGCTATTTCTATCGCATTCTTCTGTTGATTATCCCTGCTCCACAAGTCTTCCACTAACTTTAACGATGTTATAAGATTCGTAGGGCTCATAAGCAATACTCCCTTATTGTAAGCATAGCTCCATAATTCCGGTTCCTGCTTCATAACCAACAAATAAGCCGGTTCGTTGGGAATAAACATCATCACAAAATCCAACGTATCCGTATATTCCTGATACTTTTTTGAGGACAGATCGTCTATATGCCTCTTTACCGATGCAAGATGCTCTCTGCAATGTTTTGCACAGGCGTCCCCGTCCTCCTCCGAACAATAGTTTACGTATGCCTTAAGAGATACCTTCGAATCGATTATGATGCTCCGTCCGTCCGGATACTGCACCCTGACATCCGGTATCATCCTTCTCCGTTCCTCGTTGAGGATAACCTTATCGTCTCCGTCTCTGAGGGTACTCTGAATAAAATATTCCCTATTTTTCGTAAGCCCTGACCTCTCCAGGATATTCTCAAGTATCATTTCCCCCCAATCTCCCTGTATCTTCGAGCTCCCCTTCAGAGCATTGGTCAGATTGTTGGCATCCTCGCTTATTCTATGATTAAGCTGAACCAGTTTTTCTACCTCGCGTCCTAAAGAAAAACGTTCTTTAGACTCTTTGTCGTACGTCTCGTCTATCTTTTTTCTGAAATTTTCTATGTTCTCTCCCAGAGGTTTAAGTATTCCATCGATATTTTCACGGTTCAGTTCCGTAAATTTACGGGATTTTTCTTCCAGAAGTCGATTAGCAATATTTTCGAACTCTGTTCTCATTCTTTCCCTCATTTCTTCCGTCTCCTTCTTAAACGATTCGTTTTTCTCGATCAAAGATCTGTTGGTTGCAATGAGTTCCGAAGAATTCTTTTCCAGTTCTATAATTTTATTTTGCAGGCCGTATTCACGTTCGCGGAGTCTATCTATCTCCGTATCCAGAGAGGATATTCTCTGACTCAATGCTTCTATGCGCGCTGCGGCTAAAGTATTCTCTTTTCCCGAATCGAGAAGTTCGTTCCGGATCCTATCCGATTCTCTACGGATTTTATCCGCTTCTTCATTGAGCCTATGCAAATCGCGTGCAGAAATTTGTAATTTATTACGTAAAAAGAACCAGGTCAAAACGGCTCCTGCGGTAATTCCGATGATGGTAAAATATATTTCCTGCATACGATTCCCTAATTTTAAAGCAAATTTAATTAAAGGACACGAATAAATTTATATTTTTGTTAAAAAGAAAAATAATGTCCCGTATACTTTCACCGTCGCTTCTGACCGCGGACTTCGGCAAACTTGCGGAAGAGGTCGAAATGATAAACCGAAGCAAGGCCCAGTGGCTCCATCTCGATGTTATGGACGGATTATTCGTCCCTAATATATCCTTCGGGTTCCCGGTTATAGAGAAGGTACGGCAGTATACCGATAAGATACTCGATACTCATCTCATGATAGTGGATCCGGACAGATATATCGACCGTTTTGCTGACGCGGGAGTTAATGTGCTCACAGTGCAGGCTGAAGCGTGCGTCCATCTCAACAGAACCATCCATCATATTAAAGAGAGGGGCATGAAGGCAGGCGTTGCGCTTAATCCGCACACCCCGCTCGTCATGGTGGAGGAAGTTCTCGACATCGCCGATATGATACTTATAATGTCTGTCAATCCGGGATTCGGAGGTCAGAATTTCATTCATGGAAGTTTAAGTAAAATTTCCCGTCTGCGCAAAATGATCGATGACGGCGGTTACGATACTTCAATACAAGTAGACGGAGGCGTGTCTCTTACAAACGCACGGAAACTATTGGATGCAGGCTGCGACGTATTGGTTGCAGGGAATGCTATATTCGGCAGCGATGATCCGGAAAGAACCATAGGCGAATTTTTTAATGTGTAATCTAACTAAATCTGAATATGAATAGAAAACTCTTATTTTTACCAGTTGTATTGGTCTGCCTCTACTGCTGCATAACTCCGGCGAACGGACAAAATCCGCTGTACGAATTCGACTTCGGAGCCGGAAACAAACAGACAGGGAACGAAGCCTATTCTCCCCAAAGAGGTTACGGAATAGACTTCGGAACCACTGCCGGACTTCAGGACAACGTTCTTGCAAGCGACAAACCGTTTTATTTCTCAGTAGACCTTCCGGAGGGTAATTATAAAGTGACCGTAACCTTCGGAGGTACGGATTACGAAACTGAAACGGTTTTAAAAGCCGAGTCCAGAAGATTATTCTCGAATGCTGTCAGAACGGCTCCCGGCGAGACTGTAACTAAAGAGTTCGTAATTAACGTAAGAACCCCGCAGATCGAAGGAACCGATTCCGTCCGTTTAAATCCGAGAGAATACGGTAAACTCGACTGGGATAATAAGCTCACGTTGGAATTCAACGGTAAAAATCCCGCTATCGAATCGGTAAGTATAGAAAAAGCAGAAAATGTAACTACTCTATTCCTTACCGGGGACTCGACTGTCGTAGACCAGGACGAAGAACCCTGGAATTCATGGGGGCAGATGCTTACAAACTTCTTCGACACTAACATCGCTGTTGCGAACTACGCGGAATCGGGACAGGCACTGTATAGTTTCAGATCGTCCAAAAGACTCGCTAAGGTATTGTCCCAAATCAAAGCCGGTGATTATATGTTTATACAGTTCGGCCACAATGATATGAAACGCAAAGGGGACGGAATAGGTCCTTGGACCTCTTACACCGATGATCTTAAATCGTACGTAAACGCTGCACGTGAAAAAGGGGCTACTCCGGTACTGGTCACTTCCATGCACAGAAGGAGCTTCGATGAGAACGGTAAAGTAAGAAATACCTTCGGGGATTACATCGATGCGGTTCGTAAAGTCGCCGCAGATGAAAATGTCATACTCATCGACCTCAATAAGATGAGCGAAGCGTTCTACGAGGCACTCGGTCCCGAAGGCTCTGCTGTAGCATTCCAGGACGGAACGCACCACAATAATTACGGAAGTTACGAGCTTGCTAAAATGATTGTGGAAGGAATCATAGAAAACGATCTCGACATTGCCGAATTCGTAATTAAAGATTTTGTAAGATTCAATCCTGCATATCCGGACGATCCGGAAGTATTTTATATGCCTGCGAGTCCTCGTAAATCCCTTGAGAAGCCCCTCGGAGACTAATATGCTACATATATAAACACAAATAAGCTGTCGTAAGGCAGCTTATTTGATTTGGTAGATCCTCTGTTTTAATATTTGGATAAACTCTTCGAAATCTTTACGAACGATTTATCAACACTAATTTGTTATCGGATGACCCGTTATTTCGCAAGTTTCTTATATACTGTCGCACAGCGGTTCACATTATATATCTGCATATAATTTTTTACCGTTCCGTCAGGGAACGTATGCGGATAGGTGAAGAACCGCGCCTTCTTGTCCAGTCTGTCCGCTCCTCCGAACCGCTTCTCGTCGGTGGAGAGTATGATCCTGTAACGCCCCGGATACCGCACCTCCGTCGCATAGTCCGGAATACTGTTCGTCGGAGACCAATTAAATACAAATAACAAATCGTTATGGCTGAAGACTATAGTTTGGTTCTTCTCGTCCATTTGGAGATTCCATCCGTAACCGGATCCGAGAACATTGTATTTTTTAACCAGCGCTACCATCGCCTTGTCGAACTCCGCCAGATAGCTGTATCTGAGGAATCCGTTGTCCGCAAGCGACCACTGTCTGCGTGCGTGGTTATAACTCCATTTATTGCCTGCACGGGGAAAATCGATCCATTCCGGATGCCCGAACTCGTTCCCCATGAAGTTAAGATATGCCTGTCCTCCGAGCGATATTGTGAATAGCCGGATCATTTTGTGAAGCGCTATTCCCCTGTCCACAACGATACTCTTCGATGCACGGTTCATATTGAAATACATATCCTTATCCATCAGACGGAAGGCCAATGTTTTGTCTCCTACCAGCGCCTGATCGTGCGATTCACAGTAAGCGATGGTCTTGACATACGGTAGACGGTTAGTCATAATATTCCACATATCCCAGATATCCCAATTCTCGTCGTGCTGATCTTTAAGAAGTTTAATCCAGAAATCCGCGATAGCCATTCCGAGCCTGTAATCGAATCCTACCCCACCGTCCTCAATGGTGAAGCACATTCCGGGCATTCCGCTCACATCCTCCGCGATAGTCACTGCCTCCGGTTTAATAGAATGTATGAGTTTATTGGCAAGGGTGAGATATAACAATCCGTCGCGGTTCACCGTGTCATCGAAGAATTTTTTCCGGTCGTCGAACTCCGTGTAACCGTGATGATTATATATCATCGAAGTAACTCCGTCAAACCGGAATCCGTCGAAATGAAACTCTTCCATCCAGTATTTTATGTTGGAGAGAAGGAAGTGCTGGACTTGCCCTTTGCTGTAATCGAACAGTTTGGAATCCCAATGAGGATGATCGCCCTTCTCCTTCGGAGGGGAGTATATATCGCTGCCGTCGAATTTGTTAAGTCCTTCGTTTATATTCTTGACGAAGTGCGAGTGCACTATATCCATTATTACGGCAATGCCCATGCAGTGAGCTGTTTTTATCAGATTTTTTAACTCCTCAGGTGTACCAAACCTCGAAGACGGCGCGAAAAAATTGGAGACGTGATAACCAAAACTGCCGTAATACGGATGCTCTGCGATGGCCATCAACTGTATTGCATTATATCCCTCTTCTTTGATGCGAGGCAGTATTTTTTCTGTGAATTCGTTATAGGTACCGACCTTTGCTTCTTCCTGAGCCATTCCCATATGGCATTCATAGATTAGCAAAGACCCTACGGTCCGAATATCAAAGCTGTCGCCGGTCCAGTCGAACTCCTTCTCCGGAGCCCAAAGCTGTCCGTTATAATTATGTGTCGCGGGATCTTCTACCGCCCTTCTTATATACGACGGTATACGTTCGAGCCAGCTTCCGTCGCAGCCGTTTACAAGCAATTTGACCTCCGAACCGTGTACCAATCGATTGCCGAATTCGCTGTCCGGAAAGAATACCTCCCAGTTGCCGTTATACGTCCGTTCGAGGAGAATTTCTTTCTTGTTCCAGTCGTTAAAATCCCCGAAAAGATATACTTCCCGCGCGGCTGGCAGCCATTCCCGGAACCACCAACCTTTATCTTCGTAAGAATAATTGAATCCGTAATATTTATATCCGTTTGCAAAATCGACTATGCTTCCCGACCCTGCCTCTATCTCGGCGAGGCGCTGTCTGTAAAGGTCATACCTATCCATAAGCTCCGCCTCGTCCGGTAAGAGCCATGGGTCCTTCTCTACCATTCCGAGATGTCCGTATACTATATTTTCTTCTGCCATATATCCGTTTTTTTCTTTAAAGTTAATAAAACCTCCGGAAAAACAGTGCTTCCGAGCGAATATAGGCGATAATTACCAGACAATCTTCTATTCCGACAATTCGAAATCGAGTTGTTTGCGCTGAAGATCAGCGCGGACTACTTTTATCTTCACCGTATCTCCGAGAGTGAATTTTCTTTCGCTCTGGCGTCCTACCACGCTGTAAGCCATCTCGTCGAAATAGTAATAGTCGTCGTTCATATCCCTTAGCGATACCATACCTTCAATTCCGGTCTCGTTGAGTTCGACATAAATCCCCCATTCCGTAACGCCAGATATGGTTCCCGTGAACTCGTTTCCAATCTTGTCGGACATGTATTCGACCATTTTATACTTTATAGACGAACGTTCCGCTTCTGCTGCCCGCACCTCCATCGCAGACGAATGCTCGCACTGATTCTCATAATATTCCTTATCGGCGGACTTGCCCCCGTCCAGATATTGCGCGAGTAAACGATGCACCATCATATCCGGATAACGCCTGATAGGGGATGTGAAATGCGTATAGTAGTCGAACGCAAGCCCGTAATGCCCTATGTTATTTGTCGTATATACCGCTTTGGCCATCGTGCGTATGGCGAGGATAGATATAAGATTCTCTTCCGGTCTGCCGTGTATTTTTTTCAATAGCTTGTTCATCTCTTTGGCTACCGCGCGGCTCTTCTCCGCAGTCATATAGTAACCGAACCGCGTAATGAAACTCTTGAAATCTTCCAATTTTTCAGGGGACGGATCGTCATGTACGCGGTAAACGAATGTTTTCTCATGCTTCTGGCCGCGTTTTTTCCTGCCGACGAACTCCGCTACCTTCCTGTTGGCAAGAAGCATAAATTCTTCTATAAGCTGATTAGATTTCTTCATGGTCTTATAGTAGACACTGAGAGGCTTGCCGGTATCGTCCAGCACGAACTTCGCCTCGTCTCTCTCGAAGGCAATCGATCCATTCTTGAAGCGGTTTTGACGCATTATCTGAGCGAGTTTGTTGAGGGTAAGAATCTCTTCTTTCATATCCCCCTCTCCGGTCTCGATGACCTGCTGCGCATCTTCATAAGTAAATCTTCTGTCGGAATAAATTACTGTTCTTCCGAACCATTGCCCTGCGATATTTGCATCTTCGTCAATCTCAAAAACCGCGGAGAAGCATAGTTTCTCTTCGTTGGGGCGGAGAGAGCACAGTTCGTTCGATAATTTCTCCGGCAGCATCGGAATCGTTCTGTCCACAAGATATACCGAAGTCGCGCGTTCCGTCGCCTCGGTATCGATAATGCTCCCAGGACGGACATAATGCGTAACGTCGGCGATATGGACGCCTATCTCCCATATACCTTCTTTTATCTTCCTGATGGACAACGCGTCGTCGAAGTCCTTGGCGTCCGCGGGGTCGATGGTAAATGTCGGAACCGAACGCATGTCGCGCCTCTCCGCGTAATCCTGTTCGGTTATAGTTCCGTCGATATTATTTGCCGCCTCGTCAATCTCCTCGGTGAAGCGGTAAGGAAGATCGTACTCCGCAAGGATAGCGTGCATCTCAGTGTCGTTGTCGCCGGCCTTGCTGAGAATGTCGATAATCTCACCCGTCGGATTCTTCATCGTAAGGGGCCAGTCGGTAATCTTGACGAGTACCTTGTATCCGTCCTCCGCACCTTTGAGTTCCCGAACGGGAATAAAAATATCATTGGGCATCTTCTTGCTGTCCACTTTGACGAACGCGTGGTTCTTGGAGATTTCGATCTCGCCTACGTATTTTTTCTGGGTTCTCTGTACTATTTCGACAATCTCTCCCTCCATTACCCCGTTGCGGCGCTTGCGGAACGGAATAACTCGTACAGTATCGCCATTAAGAGCATGAAGGGCATTCTTCGATTCTACGAGAATATCTTTGTCTTGACCGTCCACCATTATGTATGCCACGCCGGACGCCGTCATATCCACGACCCCTGTAACCCCTGTCTTCTCATCGAGTTTGAATTGGTATTTACCTTTGGAGGTTGTCGTAACGATTCCTTTATCAGCGAGTTCCTCGAGAACTGCGCGTACGGCATCCTTCTCTTCCTGCGATGAAATTCTGAGTCTTGTGCAAAGATTTTTGACCGTATATGACCGGAGGGGATTGTTCCTGAAAAAAGTCTCGAGGTAATTCCTTATTTCTCCGGTATTTATTGTTTTTGTTTTCTTGTTCTTTTTCACTTTCAACGTATTAAATATATGCAAAATTAGTAATTAATAATTAGATTCTCCGTTCTTTCGGGATTATGGAACTTTTTTATACTTTTATAGACTAAAAGTAATATTATGGCGACATTCGAAGTCCGCGGAGGCAATCCGCTCAAAGGCGAACTGGTACCGCAGGGAGCTAAGAACGAGGCTCTTCAAATACTATGTGCGGTACTGCTTACAAACGAAAAAATCATTGTGAATAATATACCTGCCATCTCCGACGTGCTTCAGCTTATCGACCTTCTTGACGATTTGGGGGTCGAAGTGGAGAAGCTCGACGAGACGACCTATTCATTTAAGGCGGAGAATGTGAATCTCGATTACCTTCAGACCGAGGATTACAGCAGGAAGGCTTCGCGCCTTAGGGGTTCGGTCATGCTTATAGGACCTCTTCTCGCACGTTACGGAGTCGGTTATATCCCTAAGCCCGGCGGCGATAAAATTGGCCGCAGGAGGCTCGACACGCACTTTATCGGATTCGAGAAGCTGGGAGCGAAGTTCAATTTCGATACTGATACGGCATTCTACACCGTTAAAGCACAGAAACTCAAAGGGTGCTATATGCTTCTCGACGAGGCATCCGTTACCGGAACCGCGAATATAATCATGGCTGCGGTTCTTGCGGAAGGAACGACGACGATTTACAATGCGGCATGTGAACCTTATATTCAACAGCTTTGTAAAATGCTCAACCGTATGGGCGCGAAGATTACAGGTATCGCGTCAAACCTGCTCACAATCGAAGGAGTATCTTCTCTCAATGGCGCGGAGCATACCATGCTTCCGGACATGATCGAGATAGGAAGTTTTATCGGTATGGCGGCAATCACCGGATCTGAAATTACTATTAAGAACGTCTCTTACGACAATTTAGGGATAATTCCGTCGCAATTCCGCCGGATGGGCATAAAAATTGACCGTGCAGGGGACGATATATTTATACCGCGACACGACCACTATGAAATAGAGAGTTTTATCGACGGCTCCATAATGACCATAGACGACGCTCCGTGGCCGGGACTCACTCCGGATCTTCTGTCGGTATTTGTAGTTGTCGCGACGCAGGCCAAAGGTTCGGTGTTGATCCACCAGAAGATGTTCGAGAGCCGTCTGTTCTTCGTGGATAAACTGATAGGCATGGGGGCGCAGATAATTCTTTGCGATCCGCACAGAGCGACCGTAATAGGACACAACAAGGAGATGAAACTCAGACCTACCGTGATGACCTCACCCGATATACGTGCGGGGGTCGCGCTCCTTATCGCGGCATTGTCCGCAGAGGGTAAAAGTATAATACAGAATATAGAACAAATTGACAGGGGATACCAGAACATAGACGGGCGACTTAATGCTATTGGAGCAGATATTAGAAGAGTATGATACACACGCATGGCATAAAAAAATCCTTCGGAACGGTCGATGTACTTAAAGGAATAAATCTCGACGTCGCAAAGGGAGAACTTGTCTCGATTGTAGGAGCGAGCGGAGCAGGGAAGACTACCCTTCTCCAGATTCTTGGAACGCTCAGCCGTCCGGATGAAGGGGAGATAATTATCGACGGTATCCGCACTGATAAGCTATCCGAGAAAAAATTATCGGAGTTCCGCAACAGGAAGATAGGCTTCGTATTCCAGTTCCACCATCTTCTACCGGAATTCACTGCGCTGGAGAACGTTATGATACCTGCGTTTATAGCTGGACGGGATAAAAACGACAGCGAGAGGGAGGCGAAAAAACTGCTCGATATTCTGGGAATGAGCCACCGTCTGACCCATAAACCCACTGAATTGTCGGGAGGAGAACAGCAAAGAGTCGCGATAGCACGAGCGTTGATTAACAATCCTGCCGTAGTGCTTGCGGACGAACCGTCAGGCAATCTCGATACTCATAATAAGATCGAACTGCATAAACTTCTGTTCGAGCTGCGCGACAGCCTCGGACAGACAATGATAATAGTGACCCACGACGAAGGACTTGCAGACATGGCGGATAGAAAAATTGTCATGCGCGACGGCCTTATAATCGAATGACAATGGATAAAGAAGAAATCAAAGATTTGCTTGAGAGGCTTCACGATAAATATAACAGACCAGAATTTATCGAACACGATCCGATATCGGTACCGCACAGATTCACGTCAAAGGAAGATATCGAGATCGCGGGATTTCTCGCTGCGACTATCGCATGGGGCAACCGCAAGGCGATCGTCAAGAATGCCCACCGGATGCTCGACCTGATGGACGAAAGTCCGTACGACTTCGTCGTAAATTGCACGGAGAGCGATCTGGACAGGCTGACGGTATTCGTACACCGTACATTCAACGGAGATGATTTCAAATGTTTTGCCATATCATTGAAATATATTTATAAAAATCACGGAGGTATAGGCGGATACTTTGAAAAAAAATATTCCGAACATGGGAATATCCCTGAAATCCTCTCGGAATTCAGAAAAATATTCTTCGAACCGGAACATCCGAAACGAGTCGGCAGACACCTCTCTTCCATAGACAAAGGATCAGCGTGCAAACGTCTGAACATGTATATACGCTGGATGGTGAGGCGCGACGACAGGGGGGTGGACTTCGGGCTGTGGAATAAAATCCCCATGTCAGCTATATATCTACCCCTGGATATTCATGCAGGAAATATGAGCCGCGCCCTCGGATTACTAAAACGCAAACAAAATGACTGGAAAGCAGTAGACGAGGTAACAAGGAACTTAAGAACCTTCGATCCGGAAGATCCTGTAAAGTACGATTTCTCCCTGTTCGGTGCAGGAATAGACGGATTTTTATCTTAAAACGGAAATTTGATTATTTTGTAAAAACATAAAACACTATGAACCTTAAAAACTTGAAATTTTTAGCAGTTATTTTCTTTGCAGTATTAGTCCAATTGAACGCCTCTGCCCAGAATCCGGACTTGTTTCCCGACGGTACGCCTATTCCGGATTGGTTCCGGCAGATCGATAAACCGGATATTTCGAGACTCGGACAAAATTACCGCATTACGGATCACGGAGTCGCAAACGACAGTACTGTTATTCAGACCGAGAAAATTCAGGCTGTTATCGATAACGCGCATCAGGGAGGCGGCGGAGTGGTAGTTATTCCTGCCGGGACTTATCTTAGCGGTTCATTATTTTTTAAACCCGGAACCCATCTTCATCTCGAAGAGGGTGCGATTCTTAAAGGAAGCGACGATATAAGCAACTTCCCTGTCGTTATGACGCGTATTGAGGGACAGACGCTAAAATATTTCGCAGCGTTAATAAATGCGGACAATGTGGACGGATTCACCATATCGGGCAACGGTATTATCGACGGAAACGGACTGCGCTACTGGAAGGCGTTCTGGCTAAGAAGAGATTGGAATCCGGCATGTACGAATATGGACGAACAGCGTCCGCGTCTTGTTTACATCTCAAACAGCAAGGATGTTACTATCTCTGGCGTTTATTTACAGAATTCTCCGTTCTGGACTACACATCTCTATAAATGCGAAAATGTAAAACTTCTGGACCTGCATATCTTATCGCCTGAGAAACCTGTAAAAGCCCCCAGCACCGATGCAGTAGATATCGACGCCTGCACGAACGTGCTCATAAAAAACTGCTACATGTCTGTGAACGACGATGCAGTTGCGCTTAAGGGCGGCAAAGGCCCAACTGCGGACCAAGACCCAAACAACGGAGGCAATAGGAATATTATAATTGAAGACTGCGTGTACGGATTCTGCCACGGCGCGCTTACTTTGGGAAGCGAGTCTATCTACAATCATAACATCGTTCTCAGAAGAATACAGGTCGATCACGCACAGCGCCTGCTTTGGCTCAAAATGCGTCCGGACACCCCGCAGAACTACGAATATATTACGGTAGAGGACATAACCGGTAACGCATCTAATTTTATCTACATTCAGCCATGGACCCAGTTCTTCGACCTTAAGGGGCGGACGGATATCCCGATGTCCTACGCGACCAACGTTACCATGCGTAATATCGAATTCGAATGTACGACAGTGTTCAACGTCAGCAGTTCCGATCAATATGTTTTGAAGGATTTTACTTTTGAAAATTTAAATATTAAAGCTACGAAAGAACCTGAAATCCACGCTGAATACGTAGAAAATTTCAAACTCGATAATGTTACGGTAAACGGCAAAAAAATCTATTAGCTCCCATATAGACCGATAAGAAAACCTGCGGTAAGGCGCAGGTTTTCTTATTTAAAACTAATTTCCATAAGTATGTAATCTTCCTTTCCAT
>JAJBUQ010000025.1 GCA_020860245.1 Rikenellaceae bacterium | reverse complement strand
TCCTTACCAAGGAAGTGCTCTACCACTGAGCCACATCAGCAAATCCGGTTGCAAATATAATTACTTGCTTTAAATTTCCAAAATTTCGAACTATTGTTATTTTTTCTCGATAAATAGTTTCAAAACCTTTATATTTGATTTCTAAAATTATTTATTATGAAAAAAGCAATATTAACTTTTGCCGTTACCGCGGTAATTTTTTCTGCTCATGCGCAGGAGGCTGTTAAATTAAACTCTCGGAGTGAAGTAAGGGGAACCTCTGTAATGGAGGCGTTGGCGAACAGACAGTCTTTGAGAAATTATCGGGAAACCGAACTCTCTGCCCAGGATCTCTCGGACCTGCTTTGGGCAGCTGTGGGAGTGAACCGTGATAATGGCAAACGTACCGCACCGACAGCTCAGAACTCTCAGGATGTGGACGTATACCTTTGCAATAAGGACGGTGTGTACTTGTATGATGCGCCTGAAAATTTGCTGAGGCTTGTAATAAACGATGACATACGTACGCTGATCGAAGGGAATCGCCCCACGGGCGCACCGGTAATCCTTCTCATAGTTGCGAATATGTCGCGTTATAACGGTTATAAGCCTGACGGAGATAATAAACATTATTATGAAATGGGTGCTGTAGATGCAGGGATCGTATCTCAGAATATTTCACTATTCTGTGCAGGGATAGGACTCGGAACCGTCCCGCGTGCTTCGATGAATCATGACGGTATACGTAAGGCGCTCGCTCTTACCGATACGCAGATCCTTTGGCTAAACCATCCTGTTGCTTATCTTGCAACGGAATAAATAAATGCCGACTCGGTGGCATTTTCTTTGTTCATGGTAATTAAAACATAATGCCATGAGCAAAAAAGTAGCGGATCAATTCGTCGAGATGATTGAGAAGGCCGGAATAAAAAATATTTACGCTGTAACCGGCGACAGCCTTAATTTTATAAACGACGCGGTAAGAAGACATAATACCGTCAAGTGGATACATGTCCGCCATGAAGAAACCGGAGCATTCGCAGCAGCAGCGGAAGCGGAGATTCATGGCATTGGGTGTTGCGCGGGAAGCAGTGGTCCGGGGCACGTACACCTGATAAACGGATTGTACGATGCTCATAGAAGCGACGCTCCTGTTTTAGCCGTTGCCTCGACCTGTATCTCGAATGAATACGGGACGTCATATTTTCAGGAGACCGATGTGTCGCGTCTGTTCGGAGATTGCAGCGGATATACCAATGTAGCGACCACGCCTCAACAATTCCCTCGCATTCTTCAATCTGCACTTCAGTATGCCATAGGACGCAAGGGTGTCGTAGTGGTTGGTGTACCCGGCGATCTTGCCGCGTCGGAAGCTGCAGATAGTATTACTTCCGAAAAGGTCTTCAGAACCCCTGTATCTTGCCGTCCAAGCGACAGCGAATTGAAAAAACTCGCGGAGTTGATAAATAAATCGGAAAAAATCACTCTCTTCTGTGGTACCGGAGCCCGCGGAGCACATGACGAGATAGTTGAGCTTGCGTCATTAGTCAATTCTCCTGTCGCCTATACTTTCCGGTCGAAAATGGATATTCAATATAACAATCCTTTTGAAATAGGAATGACCGGACTATTGGGACTGCCGTCAGCATATAAGAGTATGCACCATTCGGACCTACTGTTAATGCTTGGTACGGACTTCCCTTACGAGACGTTCATGCCTCACAATTATAAGATCGTGCAGTTGGATGTCCGTCCTGAAAGGATAGGCCGCAGAGCAAAAGTGGACTATGGATTTGCAGGAGATATAAAAGAAACTTTAAAGGCTTTGACACCTTTGATCGAGAAGAAGAAGAGTCGGGAATTCCTTGACGACATACTTGACGATTACGCTCACCGTAATAAACTCACAGACAAAGCAGCTTCAAAAAAGGGCGTACCTAACAACATCGCACCGGAGTACGTGATGACGTGTATAGATAAATACGCCGATTCCGATGCGGTATTCACCGTAGACACGGGAATGTGCTGCGTTTGGGGTGCGCGATATATAACTGCCACCGGCAAACGTAGAATGTTGGGCTCGTTCCACCATGGGTCGATGGCCAATGCAATGCCTATGGCTATTGGAGCTGCGTGTGCTGCACCGGATAAACAGATTGTCGCCATATGTGGTGACGGAGGGCTGTCGATGCTGCTCGGCGATCTTGCCACGATAGTCCAGTATAAACTTCCGGTCAAACTTTTCGTTTTTAATAACCGGTCGTTGGGAATGGTAAAACTGGAGATGGAGGTCGCAGGGCTTCCGGACTGGCAGACGGACATGTATAATCCTGATTTTGCAAAGGTTGCGGAAGCAATGGGGATAAAATCATACTCCGTGACCGATCCTGATAAAGTGGAAGAAACGGTAAAAACGGCCCTTTCTCATGCCGGACCTGTACTTGTAAGTATCGACACCGATCCTAACGCTCTGGCTCTTCCTCCGAAGATTACAATGGACCAAATGCGCGGATTTGCTGAATCGATGGCGAAACTTGCTGCGGAAGGGAATTTAGAGGAGATTGCCGATACCGTTAAGAGCAATATAAAACATATTTGGGAAATAATTTAAATCAATTTTCACCATATTTATTCGATAACTTTTTATAATTTTAAATATGAAAGATTACGAACTTATAGACAATAAGGAAGATCGCAGATACGAATTCCATATTAACGGATATAAACCGCACCTCGATTATGTAGAGGCCAGCGGAGATGCAGTGTACCTTACCCATACAATTGTTCCTGGAGAACTTCAGGGTAGGGGAATCGGAACTGCGCTTGTCGAGAGCGTTCTTCGTGATCTCGACGCTAAGGGCAAGCGCATAATACCCAAGTGTTGGTTTGTCGTGGAATATATAGAGAAACATCCTGAATGGCAGTATCTTCTTCACGAAAGATAAAACAGGTAGCATGAAAAAAATATATTCCAATGGAGAGATTACCATAGTGTGGGAACCGCAGAAGTGCATTCATTCGGGATACTGCGTAGGGAGCCTTCCTGAAGTCTTTAAACCTGCGGAGCGTCCGTGGATGCAAATGGAGAATGCGACGACTCAGGCATTGATAACAGCGGTACAGAAATGCCCTTCCGGGGCTTTGGTCTATTATCTTAATACGATATGATTTTTTCATAAACGAATTTTTCCAGAAAAGGAAGTATGACTGTCTGCGCCCCCTGTCGCAGGCAGTTTTTACATAAAGTCACATAGCACTTCCGGAATTGTCCGGAATATAAAGAAATTTTAAGGTATTTATCTATGCCGTATGTTCCATAAATTAGCATTACATTTGTATTACAACAGCTTAAAAAGAGGATGTCGCACTGCAAATGTTTTAAATAATTAATATCTTTGTCTTGCTTCCTTTATAAGGATGCGGACATATTTAAACATTGGAAAGTGTTTAGCTTAAGTTCTCGAAGATAAAATCTGGTAAATTTTATAGCAGGAGAATAAGCGGACTTCTTCTCACGTCATACCTTATTATGGCGTGGGCTGTTGCTTATTTTACTGCACGGGTTTACCAGAGCCTATCTTCTGAAATAAGTCTAATCAGTCCCACGCTTTCTTTATATTTATAAAATTCTTCCTCAGGGATTGGGTAGATAAAGCATAAATGATGAAAAGAACGATTTTAATGGTTTTATTTTTATTCCTGGTAGTTAAAATCTGCGGACAGACCTATCGGATAATCGGAAAAGGCTATTCAGGCCAGATTGCTTGTACCGGAAGTATTCTTATACAAAACAGCCGTACCCGTATGAACGAAGGGAGGATAAAAATAAACGTAAATGATTTGGGTTTTGTATATTATGAATTTATTTCCAAAAAACTGATAGATGAAAATATGATCAGGTACGAATGTAGCAATAATACTGTGATAACTGTCCGTAAAAGCGAATTCTATCCGTATAATTTTTTAATTCATATAGTAGATTATGAAAAAGGGAATACAAAATCCAATATTTATCTAACCGTATTGAAATAAAGCTAAGGGAGTGCGGAGTCTATAAAACCTTGAGGGTCGGAAAAATACTTCTCTACCGATTTTAATTTTTCTTCGGGGAAGTCCCACCATTTTATGGAATTGAGTTTTGATATATTCTCTTCCGAAAAACGGTAGCGGATTATCTTTGCCGGAACACCGCCTGTTATGGCGTAATCGGGTATGTCCTTCGTTACGACAGACCCTGCGCCTATTACAGCTCCGTTGCCTATATTTACGCCGTCCAGAATCATTACGTTGGCTCCGATAAATACGTCGTTGCCGATATTAATCGGAAGGTGTTCCTCGACTTTATTCCTATTCGTCAATGTAATGCCATTCTGCTTTGCCGTCGAATAGAACATCGGAGAAGTGCTGAGACCGTCCACGGGATGTATCCCCCAGCCGCTAATGAAATTTGGCCCTATCGAACAAAATTTACCGATATGGGTGTTGTTTACCGAAGCATTGCCCCCGAAGTAGGTGTAACTCCCCACACTGCTTCCGGAGATTTTGCAAACCCCGTGGAATTTAACATATTCTCCGATAGTATTATGAAAAATTTTTACGTGTATTGTCCGCATTAACCACCCGCTTCCTCCAATCCGTCGAATTATCCTGGCCATGAAGACCGTAATTTTTCTTATCAATCCGGTCATAAGAATTCTATTTCATTCATGTTTACAAAAATGCAGTTTTAAACTTTAAATATAATATCTTTTTACGAATGTAGGTTTTATCTGGCCGTAATCAGTCTCATAAATATTAGAATCACTTAACAATCCGCCGGTAAAATGTTTGATTTTTGCATAATATTTAAAAGTTAAATAAAAAAGGATGACTATGAAAAGAATAATTTTAATTCTTTTAGGAATAATTGCGATTCATGCAGCTGCATTTGCGTACGGAGGTACGGTTATCCCTTATAGCGAACTTCCGGAAAAAGCGCGCGAGTTTATTCAGGAAAATTTTCCGGGAATCGAGATTCTTCAGACGCAGAGAGATCGGGACATTTATGATAGAGATTATAAGGTGAATTTCTCTAACGGAACAGTTATAGAGTTCGACCGCAAAGGGGATTGGACGGAGATCAAGTCTGCAAATGGGATCCCGGATTCAGTTGTGCCTGCTGTCATCTTAAATTTTATCCGAACCAACCATGCGTCGTACGTTAAAGTGATCGAAATAGAACGTGACGCGAAAGAGTATGAACTGAAACTTGATAACGGTCTTGAACTCGAGTTTGACAATAAAGGTAATTTTAGAAAATACAAAGATTAGTTTATTTTACCGGAGAGATTTCTCGTAGTTTTTAATTCCGTAAGTTATTGTAAATCCATAATTTTATTAACTTTGCCTTGCCACCGATGCGGTTGAAAAGTTATCCAACCAAACTTATTTTTATGAAGAAACTATTACTTGTCGTTTCCGTAACCCTTATTTTGTGTTCATGCGGAGGAGGGAGCAGTTCCGGAAGATTAACGGAAAATAAGGCTAATCAGATCATCGATTATTACAACAACTCCTTGTCTGTTCTGAAAAAATTTTATAAGGAAAAAGAGATGGAAAACGTTCTCCAGTATATGGACCGTAATGGTCAGGCGGTAAGTAAGCCTGTGGTCATGATCGGGATCTTCAGCGACTCGTCAAAAGTAATAAATCCAGGATCATACTTCGATAGAGAAATACGAGCGGAACTTCAGGAAAAATACCGCGCATTTTTCGATGCGGGAAATAAATTCTTCGATAATTACGAGAAATTCAATGCCTACCTTGCAGCGGAAGGGTACAAGGAAGATAACTGGGAGAAAGGCAAAACCATTTATGCTGAAAATATGGATCTGTATGACGAGGTAAACGATTTAAGGTATGATATCTATGCCATACTCATTCCTATCGCTGACGAAGCTGAAAAGGTTACTCTTGTGGATAATCCTCTCAGAAGCCATATTCTCAAGGCAAAAGATCTCTTCACCGTAATGGAAGCAGCTATCGATGAGTATGCAGAGGAAGAGGTCGATGCTGACGCTATGCACGATTTTTACGAACGGATAAACGAATTGTTGGAGGAAGTACGTGAACTAAAACCTAATGTTGATTACGATCGTCAGATGAAATATTATTCGGAATTCCTTGAAGAAATCGGAGCGTTCCAAAAGGAATTAATAAAGTCTATAAAAAACAATAAATTCGATCAGCAGGGATTCGAAGATCTTATGTCGGAATACAACGACGCTGTGGGAAAATATAATTCCTTCGTAAATTAAAACTGAAAATTTTAATTTGGACTGTGGTCTGACTACCACGGTTTATTTATGTAAAAATGAATTCGAAAGAAGTATTATTTTTCCGCCTACGGAATCACTGTCTTGCCGGTTTAAATTCTCCAAAGATAGATTCCGTGGAAAAAGTGGTCGCACATTTAGGTGCCGTTCAGGCACAAGAATATAAATTATCAAAGTGGGGGATAGGCAGTAGGGCAGATTCATCAGGGATATCTGTCGTCGATAAGGCCATAAACAGCGGAAAAATAATCCGAACACATATTCTCCGTCCTACGTGGCACTTTGTTTCAGCGGAGGATTTGAGGTGGATGTCAGATCTCTGCAGAAGATCTTTGGACAGAATATATAAAACCTATTGTCGGAAATCCCCTATCCAAGAGGAGTTTATAAGGCAAAATTATCCTGTTGTTGTCAGGGCTTTGCGGGATAATAACCATTTAACCAATACCGAAATTACGGAGACGCTGTCAGAAAAAATTCCTGATGCCGATAATTCCTTGTCCCGACGGATATTATTCCGAATGGAGATTGAAGGAATAATATGCGGAGGACGGGTTAAGAGTGGACATCACACGTATGCCTTATTGGATGAATGGGTACCGGTAAGAAGAGATATTACACGCGACGAGGCATTGTCGAGGCTTGCTCTCAAATATTTCAAAAGTCACGGTCCTGCGGAGATAATGGATTTTGTATGGTGGTCCGGCCTCACGGTGACGGATGCACGAAAGGGACTCGATATGGTCAAGGACCGACTGATAAAATCAGAGTCGGACGGACGGATTTTATGGATGGCCGAAGGTATTCCTGCCTTTGTCCCGAAGCGGGAGATTCATCTGCTGCCTCCCTTCGATGAATTCGTAGTAGGGTATAAATCAAGGGTTGATATAGTAGATAGCCATAATCACTGCAAAGTTATGTCGCGATTCGGAATCTTCAAACCTACCGTTATGCTCGACGGCAGAATAATCGGATCGTGGAGAAATAAAAGATCAGGGAAGACAAACAATATTACAATCGATCTCTTTGACGAGTTTACAGAGTATAGATATTTGTACGATTCAGAAATAAAGCGGGTTCTGACGTTCTATAATAACGTTGTTCAATGATTTTTTCGCTTTTTTTATAAATAAATATATACATAAACGGAACGATAAAACCGTTCAGAAGTTAGAAGACCGTCTAACATACGATAAGTATAAATTCCTGCGCCTTACCGCAGGTTTTCTTATTTAAAACTAATTTCCATAAGTATGTAATCTTCCTTTCCAT
>JAJBUQ010000013.1 GCA_020860245.1 Rikenellaceae bacterium | reverse complement strand
TTTTCTTGTCAGTGACAGCTATAATCCTAAGTTTAAATTAACATTAAATTGATGTAAATAAGAGAATAACATTTCCAATTAGTTAGGTATTTAGAAAAAAGAGGTTGATTAAAGAGAGTTTATTAATGTCATTTTTCAAATATATTAAGTCAATTAAGGAAGAATGATTAATATATTTTTTTAAAATTAACATCATTAAATATCATTTTACATAATATGGGAATCAAAATAATCAAGAGGCCTTAAAATAGATTAAAAATTCATCTAAACTATTTTAATACGAAAGTTTTCATAACACCGTAAAGGAATGACAGGGGATGGATCGGATTTCCGGGAATATAAAGATCCGGAAGGTGATCGTTGAGAAACGTCCTGTTCAACGAAACTCCATTGTCGTATAACTTACCAGATATAGCATCTGCACCAGCAAGAATGAATATTTTAGGCGACGGGATAGAATCCCAGCATATTTTCAGTGATTCGGACATGTTTTCCGTAAGAGGTCCGGTAAGAACGATACCGTCGGCATGGCGCGGGGAAGCGACGAATTCAATTCCAAATCTCCCCATATCGAAATTCACATTAGCGGCAGCGTTAAGTTCCATTTCACAAGAGTTATCACCTCCCGCAGACACCTGACGCAATTTAAGGCTCTTCGAGAATAAACCGGCAACTTCCGACCTGAGCAAATCTTTTTTTAACAGGATCTTATTATCCCCTTCTTTCACGATTAATGCACTCCTATCGCAGGAAGCCATTCTGAAATCCTCTGTAAATCGGATATGAGAGGGACAGGCCTTCTCACATTCTCCACAGAATATACACCTACCGAGATCTATCGAAAAAGGTTTAAAATTAATGGCGGACGACGGACAGAGCCCGGAAAGAAAAGACGCCATATCTTTGGGAATACCGGGGATTATTTCCGGCCTGCCTCTAAATTCTCGAGGCAGTTTAACATTATTAAGATTCTTAATGGTCTGATAACCGTGTTGCTTTAATATTTTAAACTTATTCTTCACAGTATTTATAAGTCGTGTCCACAATAGGACAAATTAAAACTTTTATTACAAATAGGGAAATCAGATATTTCCATCCCCCTTACACACAGAGAAAGCGCATACCAGTTATGAAATGAGGGATCTTTAATCTTGTATTCGATTATTTTTCCATCTTTATCCGTTACGGCCACATGACATATTTCACCTCTCCAACCTTCGGTGAAGGAAAATCCGATGGAATCAGGTTGATATAAGGTTTTATAATCCGGAAGCGAGTCTTCACGAGTTCCTTCAGAGAGAGTATCCAGTAATTTTAAAATATAGTCGCAGGATTGCATGGCCTCGAAATAACGGAGTTTGAACCTTGCCATAACGTCACCTTCGGGCATAATCACTGGCTGATGCGATATATAATCTTCATACATACCGTAAGGAAGCGCACATCGGACATCGCGAACCAAACCAGATGCTCTTCCAGTCATCCCAACACAGCCTATGGTTTTAACCTGGTGAAAATCAACAACGCCACAATCCTCGAATCTGCCAAGGACAGAAGGATCCGAGAGCATATCCTCACAGACCGTTCGGAATCTTTCCTTAATGTTTTTGACATTGGATGCCAATAACTCCAATTTCTCATTATTCAAGTTGTAATAGGTTCCTCCGGGACGTATTAACCCTTTACCAAATCTATTCCCACACCACAGCAGCATTGTATTGACCGCAACTGTACGTATTGCTTCACTTGCCGCCTGTCCTAACTGATATCCGATATCACCGCAAAGCGCTCCCGTATCGCCAATATGCATCGCTATCCGTTCAAGTTACTGTGCGACATGCCGTTCAACCATGGTGGCAGTTGTCACTGATTTATCAGACAAATTCTCATGAAGACCGCAGAATGCCAACGCATGAGAGACTGCGCTGTCTCCGGCAATATTTTCCGCCAAACATATCCTTTTCAGAGTACTGGGTGTGGAACCAATAAGAGACTCGATACCTCTGTGCTGGAATCCGAGAACTATTTCCAAATGAATAATTGTTACTCCGTTACATATAAATCTGAATATACCGGGTTCGATAATACCTGCATGAATTGGCCCTACATTTACTTCGTGGAATGAATGTCCGGGAATTGTATAGTAGGGATAATTACCGGAATTACTTTTTTTATCATAGCGGTCATGAGGAAATTTCAACGGTTTATTATATGGGTTATTCTTAAAATTCACTCCATATTTCTCCGTGATTTCTCTTTCAAAAGGATGAAAAAGGGGAAAAACGGAAGTCAGAGAGTCGGGAATGAACAGATCGTAATATCCGTAGAACCAACTGCTGATGAGAAGCTGGCAGTCGTCATTATCCATAAGGAAGCAAAAAAATCGTATACCGCCATTTTCTTTTACTCCAAAATAACTCGAACAATGGCAATTTTGAGGAATCCGTTCTAAGACCGCGTCATAAAATTCACGATATTCCAATAACGGTATATTCTTAACCTGTATTTTTCCGGATGAGGACTTAAATTTATACCATTTCATATCAATACATCATCCCTTTAATGAAATTTATCACAACGGCAGGCATGGATACCCCTAAGAGCATCGTCAACAATACTATTACAAGAGCAACCCATGTCGAAACTTTCCATTTCGGATCGGCAATCACACTACTATCGGAGATCTTACGGTCTTTTTTGTATTGAATATAAAGTATTCTCCTGACGATAGAATATATTACGTAACAAGAACAAACAATGAACACAAAAAGAACAAGCCAGTGCCCGCCCGATATCATCTCTTTGATGATAATCAGCTCGGATACGAATAGAGCTGAGGGGGGAAGCGCTGTCAAGGATATCATCCCAATTACCAACAGCAATCCGCCTGTTTGATCTACTCTCAAATAATCTCCAATACGATTAATGCGGTAAGTATTAAAGAGCTTTCCTACTTTCGAGATCTGTAAAAACATGGAAGATTTAATAATCGAATGTACGGCGATGTGCAGCAAAGCGCCAAATACCGCCATGCCACCCAGCCCTAATCCCAGAATTACAATACCTACATTTTCAACAGTAGAATAGGACAAAAATCGTTTTATATTATTCGTGTGCCTTAAATATAGCGCACCTACAACGATAGAGGCGAGACCTGTTATTAACAGAACATTTTTCACCCATACGTAAATTTCGGAGTCTACGGTAAGCGCGTAAATCCTGTAAAACGCTACGAATCCGCCATTTACCAATCCGGAAGATATGAGTGAGGAGGCAGGCGAAGGAGCAGAATAATTTGCATCCACACCGATTGCAAAAAACGGGAATATTTCCATTTTTGTACTGTACCCTATCAGGGTAAACAGAAAAGCCAGTTTCATGTATAGCGGATCTGCATCGACAAACACATTTTTAATGTCAGAATATGTCAGCGATCCGTCATTGCCAACGGTGGTGCTTAACAAAAGAATCCCTAAATAAGCTACGGTAAGACCTACCGAAGAGACGAATATATATTTCCATGTCGCTTCGAGATTTTTAATGTTTCGGTGATGATATACTAATCCGGCTGACGCGAGAGTGGTTGCCTCCAGAAATACCCACGTAATTACGATATTATCCGAATAATATACCCCCATAAGCGATATACACAGACATAGAATAGAGATATCGTATATTTTCAATTCCCTAACCGGAATACCTGTAAGATATAGCCGTCCCTGATAAATGGCAAGAGTTGAAACCACAACCATAATAGAGTGAAACAGTAGTCCGATATTATCTATATTAAAAAATAAAGAAGTACTTCCGGACTCCCTGTTAGTAAACAGTAAAACAACGCTTAACAATTGGATAAAACAAAAAGCTGACATCGCCATATTTATAACGCTGCTTCTCCGTGAAACCGATATGATTGCTACCGATGCTATAAACGTTATCAGTACTATTATGAGAGCCATTTTTAATTTTTTAATCGCGACAACTCGTCCGAATTGAGATTATGGAGTTTGTCCCCTATTTTATTAAGGAAGAGTCCCAAAAGCAGAACACTTATAAGTACGTCTATAAGGACTACTGTATTAATCAGCAAAGGCATTTCGATGCCTACGGCCATTGAAAAAAGAAATACTCCGTTTTCGATGATAAGAAAACCTATTAGATGCGAAAATATTCTTTTATGAGTCGTTATAAGAATCAGTCCGCTTATCAACGCATACAAAGCGACTGCAAAAAAGAGCGTATTTATCTTGTTGTCATTAATATAATATGTTATGACAATACTGGCGATCAATCCTGTAAAAAATAAAATCAAAGAATTCAAACTCGGTATCGATCCTTTGTGCACATGATTAACTCCTGTGCGGTTAATTATGTTAAATAGGAGTAGCGGAGTTATTAATCCTTTTACCAGCAAAGTCTCGGTAAGTATAAAAATTATCTCTGTTACATTGGAACTGTGAAGTCTTAAAATCGCAATAAAAAATAAAATCCATCCCTGGACGGCAATAAGCATAGCGTAATATCTGAACCGCTCTGTAATCGAGAGATAAAGTATGGTTATAACAAAAATTATTATTAATGCCAATAACATTTTTAAATATTTATTTCGAGCGTTACTATGTATGCAATAAAAAACACCAACACTGCAAGAACATCCACAGTAATTATATAAACCGGATTTCTCGATAATTTATTCCTTGCTTTAAAAGATTCGGTTATTCCGATGAAAACTGTTGTTATAATAACTACGCATGCAAGAAATAACAAATAGCTTATTTCAAAACCGGAGATCGAATATGCGATCATGCTGCCTATCCCGATCAACGCGGAATTTTTAATCCATCCTCCGGTATTTATCAAGGCAAGGTCGATCCCGCAATAATCCAACACCATCGCTTCATGGATCATGGTAAGTTCCAAATGAGTACGGGTATCGTCCATAGGAATCCTTCCGGATTCGATAATTATGATTTTTATAAATATATATAAAATTAAAAAACACAATATATTAGACTCCATACTGTACCCACCCATTTCGACAACTCGTCCAAAACTCGTATTTCCTGTCATCAGAGCAGTTGTTCCAAGTATCACGAGAAGAGTTGGTTCCGCCAATGCTCCATAGAGAGCCTCACGCGAGGTACCCATCCCTTCAAAACTATTTCCGGTATCCAAAGCTCCGAGCAGGAGCAGCAACCGTGATAATGCCAGTAAATAGATAAAAAAAACAAAATCACCGTCAAAACCTAACAAAGCGGGGAAATTACCGACCGGAATAAAGCATAATGAACACAACAACACTACAAAATATGCCACAGGAACAATTTTAAAAACGATGCTTGTTGTAGTTCCATACACTGCATTTTTTTTCAAAAGCAGCATGACATTATATATGTGTTGAAAAATCCGTATCCCGCGTCTTCCACTGAAAAATGCACGAACACGATTTATCAATCCGGTGAATATCAATGCTATCGCAATATTTATCAGAAGCGCTGTCATATCAATCCGGTGGCGGTTAATAACAAAATTATCAACAGGAATATTAATCCCTGTAATATATAATGGTTTATTTTGCCTGTCTGCATAAACGCAAGGCTCCTGTCTATTCTTCGGGTATATTTTAACCAACGGCCAGAGACCGCTTTGTCAATCTTGTCGTCATGGTCTATCGTAATATTTCTTGGTTTAGCGAATATTTCGCTCTTAGGAACCGAAATACTTTCCTTTACTCCTGGCTTTTTTAAGTTTACCAAATCGATTATCTCTGAGAACGACTCTCCTGTATACTGCATTTTTGCAGTTGGCCGGGAGAATCCGCATCTCCATACTTCAGAGGCCGCGACAGAGCGTTTACGCAACACCCCGGATTTAAAAATATACCCAATAGCTATCAATAAAATTATGGTAATTGAAATAACAGGTATTTTGGTCAGTGCGTCGGTAAGCACTGGATTTTCGGGAAGCGCAGGGACTCCGAACATCCGGCATGCGACTCCTGTAAGCGATACTGCAACTCGCTTTGGGAAAAAAGAGATTAAAATAATCGCTGATACGGGAATAATCTGACCTATGATCATTGACGTGGACACTTCTTCTGCGTTCTCCGATTTACAGCATCTCGGATCGCCCAGAAAACTCAATCCAAACATTTTAACAAACACCAGAATAGTCATACCGCCAATAATTCCCAAAGCAAGCACCCCTACAATCGAAACAACCACAGAGCTGCCTTCGCTAAGAGAAGAAAAAAATCCTGAGTATATCATAAACTCAGAAATAAATCCGTTGAGAGGAGGGAGTCCGCATATAGCAATAGTAGCGATAATAAACATAACTGCAGTTATCGGCATCCTTTTTATGAGTCCTCCAAGCTCGTTTATATTACGTGTCTTAGTGGATAAAAATACAGAGCCTGTCCCCATAAATAACACCGACTTGAACATAGCATGATTTACAGTATGAAGTAATGAACCGGCCATTCCGAGAATAAATACCGTAATATTATCATTCCCCAATCCTATTATAGCCAAACCAATCCCAATAAGGATAATACCCATATTCTCCATACTGGAATATGCCAGAAGTTTTTTCAGATCATTCTGAACGGTTGCCATAAAAATTCCCCATAAGGCGGTGAATATTCCGGTTACGAAAATTATAATTCCAATAGTAATGAGATCGGTATGGATAAATGTAAGAACTCTAAGAATACCGTAAATTCCCATTTTCATCATAATTCCCGACATCATCGCGGATACGTGAGACGGAGCGGCAGGATCGATTTCAGGAAGCCATAGATGCAAAGGGAATATTCCTGCCTTCATTCCGAAGCCCATAAAAAAAAGTACAAAGACAAGTATCGGTTTATTATCATGGAAATATTCCGCAAGATAACCGAATCCCCATTCGGAACTGTTTCCTCCGGAAGCGATTATAAACCCTGCGAGTAACAGAACAAAGGAGACGTGCATCCACATGAGAAAATATATCGCCGCACGCCTTATCTCTCGATTTTCCGCATGAAACAACGACAGTATAAACGAAGACATGGTCATAAGCTCCCATGAAAACAGGAATGAATACCCTCCCTGCATATTAACGACACCAAGCATTGAGAAGAACAGAAGTGACAGACAGCAATAGTGCAACGATATTTGTACCGGAGCCTTGATATGGTTAAACCGTTCCATGTAGCCACGCGTATATATGATTACGCTTATACTGACTACGGAAATGACAAGTGTAAAGACAGCAGATAACATATCCATGGACGGATCTGCGTTTTGCCCGAAGAGTCCTATCCGAGCACCAACGAACGATATTTTATTTAATGATGTAAGGAGGATTCTAAGGGCCTCATACGAGGCAATCAGGCTTCCGGCAGATATCGAAAGCAGGGTCAGTACTTCCATCGCGACGGAACGAAAAAAACAATCGGTGAAGCTAACGCAAGCATTGCAGGTAACAGCATTCTTCCGTACTATTAGAATATATTATTGATTGACATAAGCTACCGTATGACATGCAACCAATGCTGCGGTTTCCACCCTCAACCTTGTTGTTCCAAGTGATATTTCTTTAAAGCCGTTAGCCGCGGCAAGCGCCACCTCTTCTTCTGTAAAATCCCCTTCAGGACCCACTAAAATTAAGACATTCCTTCTTGGATTTACCACATCTTTAAATAATTTTTTATCCGCACTCTCCCTGCAATGAGCTATGAATTTATCGCCTTCGAACGGTATGCCGATAAGATCTTTGAACAAAGTAAGTTCTTTCACCACAGGATGTACTGCTTTTATAGATTGTTTTACGGCAGAAGTAATTATTTTTTCATACCGTTCCCTTTTTATCGTACGCCTCTCCGAATTTGAGCAAAGAACAGGTATTATGGCGTCGATACCTATTTCAGTGGATTTTTCTAGAAACCACTCGTACCGATCGTTTATCTTGGTCGGAGCAACTGCCATAGTCAGAGCGTAAGTCCGATTATCGTAATTTTCGGTCACATTCACCACTTCCACTTCGCAGCAACTGTCATCCGAAATTATACGACACTCGAACATTCTTCCTTTGCCGTCGGTCAAATGTATCGTATCCCCTATGGATAAACGAAGTACTTTCAGGCAGTGCCTCGACTCTTCCGGAGTCATAGTGTATTTGGGTCCATTTATTTCGGGCGTATAGAAAAGATACATTTTCAGGACAATTAATTCTTCCGACGGGCAAATATAACAAAATAAAGGCTCCTATTCAAAATTCATATTATTTTCAATTTCCGGATTATATCCCTTATCCTCCAGGAGATTGTCGGAATTGGCAGCCTCGACGGCAAGCTGGTCGCAGCGGATATTGCCAGGATTATCGGCATGCCCTTTCACCCACTTAAATTCAACATTCTGATCTTTCGACACCTCGATAAACCGTCTCCATAAATCCGAATTTTTTTTCCCCCTGAAACCGGTACGGCACCAATTTGCGAGCCATCCCTTAGAGACAGAATCGACCACATATTTCGAGTCGGAATATATGGTAACATTACATTTTTTATATTTAAGATGTTTCAAGGCAACGATAACGGCAAGGAGCTCCATACGGTTATTCGTGGTGAGTATATATCCTTGAGATATCTCTTTCCTGTATTTTCCTGACACCATGACTATACCGTATCCCCCTTTGCCGGGGTTTCCGAGGGCTGAACCATCCGTATATATCGTCACATCGTGAGCCATTCCGTCGTTTATAGAAGATTATTGACGGACAAGACTTCTTTTAACTCGATCCATTGTTCGGAATTGATACGCGGACCTACATTGCCTATAACTTTACCGGCAATAAGGGAACCTATTATTCCGCAGGTTTCGAGATCGTATTTCCGTGTAAGACCGAACAAAAATCCGGTTGCGAAGAGATCTCCGGCCCCAGTGGTATCGATTACATCCGCATCAGGATCGGCAGCGGGAACTTTTATAATCCTTTCTCCGCTTCTTATCATAGCACCTTCCCTACCGAGTTTAACGATAGCGATTTCACAGATCGACGCAATCAGCTCAAGCGATTTTTCCGGCTCCATTCCGGTAAACGCAATGGCCTCATCTTCATTCGCAAACACTATATCCACATAGTTTACTATAAGATCGTTTATAAATTCTTTGTTATCCACGACAATATTATAGCTTGCCATATCCATAGATATTTTCAACCCGCATTCTTTCGCCTTTTTAACCGATTCAATAATGAGTTCTTTATTCTGTATAAGATACCCTTCTATATGTAGAATATCGAATCCGTCAAATAGACAATCAGTGATGTCGCAGCTATCCATTTCCACGGCAGCACCCAAAAAAGTCGCCATAGTTCTTTCTCCGTCGGGGCTTATAAGGACCATGCACTGTCCGGTTGGCGAATCGCTTTTTCGCAGACGAACCTCCACGCCATACTCCGTTAATTCATTTTCAATGTGCATTCCGACATTATCCTGTCCGATTTTTCCTATATAACCGGTATCGACGCCCAACGACGCAAGTCCGCGAATAGTATTTGCCGCGGAACCTCCGGATACGTAGCTGTATTCCAATCCTTCAGTCAATACGGATATCTCTTCGTGTTTATCTCTTCCGACAAGGTTCATAGATCCTCTGTTAAAACCCAGTTCATATAGGGGTTCATCGGTCTCTAATCCGATAAGAACATCCACAAGGGCATTTCCGAGCCCTATAATTTTATTTCCCATATCAATAAATAAAAAGGAGAGTGCAAATATAACGCTCTCCTCCTTTAATTTCAAATCCGGGCTACAAAGTTCCTCTGTTGCCCCCTAAATTTCTTCCCGGACGAAATTTAACGATTTTTTTCGCTTTTATTTTCAAAGGTTCGCCGGTTTTCGGGTTACGCCCTTTTTTTTCTTTTCTCTCCGCAACATACAGTGTGCCCAATCCGGTAAGTGCTACATTCTCCCCTTCTTTTAGGGCTTTTGTCGTAATTTTCATCAGTGATTCGACGATTTTCTTCGACTGCGTTCTCGTAAGTTTAGCATCCTTCGCCAATGCCTCAACAATGTGAGATTTATTCATAATCCAATAAGTTATTATACATAATAGTTAATCCGTCATACAAAAATAACCTTTTTAAAATACAATGTAAAATATTTTTATCGGATTTTATAACCAAATATTAATATTTTATTAATATTATTCGCAAGTAACTAAATGTTTTCCAAAATCGCTTTTAGAAATTCCCAGAATTTAGCCACCGACGGAATATTCAGTTTCTCGTCCGGAGAATGTACTCCGGTCATTGTCGGACCTATGGATACCATATCGAGGTGAGGAAATTTTTTGAGAAACAATCCGCACTCCAGTCCTGCATGCACAGCTTTTACTTCCGGCTCGGTTCCGAACATATCGCAATAAGTTCTTTTCAATATATTCAATAACTCCGATGACGGATTCGGAGTCCATCCGGGATAACCGTCAGAATGGATCACGTTTCCATCTGCCAACCGGAATGCCGACTCGACCTGCGCCATAGCATCATATTTCGAACTCTCCGACGCACTTCTCTGGCTGGTTACGATTTCGATTAATCCGCCGTCTGTAAATTTAACAGACGCGAGATTAGTTGAAGTATCGACTAAACCGTTTATATATGGACTCATCTTCAGAACACCGTTGGCTACCGCGTAGAGGGAATTCAACAATTTTTTCTGAGATTCTCCATCCATAACCGTTTTTACTTCCGTATCGGACAGTTCGAGAACTATATTAATTTCTATATTTTCGTATTCCGACAAAATTTCGCATCTAAATTGTTCGAAATATGATTGCAGGTCCACATGATCCACAACAAAGTCCGCATATGCCTCGCGGGGGATGGCATTACGCAGGCTGCCTCCGTTAAACACCGATACCCTCGCACCGAATTTCTCTGCAGCATTCCATAAGAATCTATTTACGATCTTTACCGAATTACCCAATCCTCTATTTATGTCGTTGCCGGAATGCCCTCCGGACAACCCTGTTATGGATACTCTGTAACCCTTATAATTTTCTGGAACGGGTTCCGTTTTATACCGAAGTTCCGCAATCGTATCTATTCCCCCTGCGCAGCCAATAAACACTTCACCCTCATCCTCAGAATCAAGATTTATCAGATATTTACCTGTTATCATACCGGTTCCGAGTCCGAACGCTCCGGACAAACCGGTCTCCTCATCCACGGTAAACAGCGCTTCGATACGTCCGCATTTTATATCCGATACAAGAGATGCCATCGCAGCAGCCATTCCTATTCCGCAATCCGCACCTAAAGTAGTTCCTTCGGCTCGCACCCAATCCCCATCCACATAAGCTTTTATTCCCTGTGTAAAAAAATCGAAATTCACATTTTCATTTTTCTCGCACACCATGTCCACATGACTTTGAAGGATCACTCCCGGCTTATCTTCCCACCCTGCGGACGGAGGACGTATAATAACAATATTACCTGTACCGTCAGTTTTGTATTCCAGATGATTCTCCGCTGCGAATTTTTTAAGATATTCTATTATTTTTTCCTCGTGCTTGGAAGGCCTCGGCACGGATGTTATCTCGTCAAAGTACCTCCACACGGCATTTGGCTCCAAATTCTTTACTTTTTCCATAACTTTATAATAATTGAGATTTTAAAGATATTATTTTTCCATATATTTGAAGTGCAAAATTTATTCTTTTCTGACTATGTCGATGATTTTCAAGCTGAGAATGCTTAGCAACGAAGACGAGAATTTCCTGAGAGATTACGAAGTTCCGTACGATATAAGACTGGACGCTCTGCATTTTTTCATTACAGACGATCTCGCTTATGACAAAGAGAGCATGTCATCTTTTTTTCTCTCGAACAGGAACTGGGAAAAAGTAAAGGAATACACACTGATTGATATGGGGGTCGAAGATGGGGAATACGCCCCCAAACCTATGGCTACGACCGTTATCGGGCAGCTGCTTCACAACAATAACGACAGATTGCTTTATGTTTTCGATCCTTTTATGGATAGGGCCATGTATATCGAGCTTATCGGGGCGGACAAAGAGAATTCCGACTTCACTTATCCAAGGCTCGTGCTCGCGAACGGGGAACCACCGCATCAGTTCGATCCGGAACTGTCAGTAGAGAATAAATCCATATTCGAAGAAGTTATGGAGGACTTCGACGAATTCGACGGAGACGATGTATTCGAGGATGACTTCTATTAATAACTAAACTTATAAAACAGACAATCCCGGGATATTCCGGGATTGTTTATTAATGAACTGATTATAATCTATATTTTAAAACTGTAAACGAGTAAGCAGGAATTTCCATACTTCGGGTATCCAATATCGGGCCCGTTGTCTGTACCGGTTCAGCTCTTCTGTCAGCAGGGCGGCCAGAGAGAACGGTTTTAATTACATCGTTGTTCGAGAAGGAATATCCCTCCAGCGGCAGTTGGACGCTTACGGGAACATGCAGAAGATTTATAATCTTAATTATCAATTCATTATTTTCGGTATTCTTTACAACAGAGACTCCGAATCGCTTACTCACATCGGGAATCGTATTCGACAGCTGGACGGAGCTTGTTATGTATTTCCGTCCTCCGTTTTGTCCGTACATCTGCTGTGTATAATAGCCCACGGTAGGCTTCACCTCCGTATTATTGAAATAAATCAAGTCCGGATTCCAGTTGGTGAATCCCTCTTTTGCCAGAAGAGGCGCATAAGATGTCATATAGACTATATCTCCGTTGCGTTCCAGCGAGGTGAGAAACAACGCCTCCGTAAGAGCTGTCTCTATATTATTGTGCCTGCTCGGAAGATGTGCGGCATATTCTCCGAGATATACTTTGGCTCCGCTCCGGTCGTATTTGTCGTAAAAATCCTGATTGTTCACGAACCATCCTGGAGACTGGTAGTAATGTTCATCCATAACCGGTATGCTGAGTCTGCGGGCAATATCCCATCCTTCCTCGTAGTCAGCTCCTTCGGAGAAAGGTCCTGCTGTTCCGATGACAACAATATCCGGATATTTTTCCTTTACCGCATTAAATATCATTTCAAACCGTTCTTCAAAAATGTCAGTGATCAAATCCTCGTTGCCTATACCCAAATACTTAAGATTGAACGGTTCCGGATGTCCGGCCTCCGCCCTGACTTTACCCCAAACGGTATTTTTGTCTCCGTTCGCGTACTCTATAAGATCGAGAATTTCCTGAATATACGCGTCCATATCGCACATCGGAATTCCGCCCTGCTGTCCTGCCCCTCCGGTCGAAGAGTTCTGGCAGGGCACCCCTGCGGCAAGCACCGGGACAGGTTCAGCGCCTATATCTTCGCAGAATAGGAAATATTCGTAGAATCCGAGTCCGTAACTCTGGTTATAATTCCAGATATTACGCTGAGGAACACGCGATTCGAGGGGGCCTACCGTATTCTTCCATCTGTAAATATTGTCCAATCCGTCACCGTGTGTCACACATCCTCCGAGGAACCGTACAAATCTTGGGTTAAGATCGGCTATTACCTCCGCAAGATCCTTACGCAGTCCGTTCTTCCTGTTTTTAAATGTTTTTTGAGGGAACAGCGACACCATGTCCAAAGCGGTTTTTCCGATGGTCTGGGGAATTATTTCCAATTGGGCGTCGGGGATAGTTTCATTAGCCGTAAGTACGGCCTGATAATTCTTCCAATCTTTACCTATACTCTTTATCTCCGTCTGCGCGTATATTTTTCCGTCATTACCGGTAAGCCTTACGATAATCCGCCCTTTGCCGCCATCCGGAGATTTAGCAAAAACAGAAAAATCGTATTTCTCCCCCTTAACGAGCGGAATCCCTGAGAAGCCTTCGTTTATAAGCGCAGGTCCCTGTTCTCTTATATTTAGAACTGCATAATGTATGTTATTGATATGCACCGGCGACACAGTATCGATAATAAAATCTTCCTCGCGACCGGTAAACCTCCACGCTTTTTTGCTGTTCCACGACTGATCTCTTCCTTTTTTATCCGCGACGGTATACTCGAATCCTCTATTTTGTATGAGTTCGGCATATAACCCGCCGTCGGCTGCATAACTTATATCCTCGAAGAATATACCGATAAGCATATCGCTTATCTCTTTAGTGTCGTTCGGATCTACAATTATCTTCGCTGAGATTTCTTTAAGATCGGAATATTTCGCGGCGAAAGACTCGGCAGTCTCCGCATTCTGAAGACTTCTATATGCTGCAAGCTGCTCCCCTTTTATTATAGCATCTATTACGCACCATGGTACTTTAGTTATTATACCGTTTTCTTTTTTACCAGATATTAGCACAATATCACGGGAATTTCTTCTATCCGTTTTCTCCGCCTCCGAATAATTTTTAAAATCGGATGTTTCCACAACATAATATTCATGTCCTCCATCGGATTCACTGGAGAAATATATGTTATATTTTTTCGAATTACGGTCATATTCTACCGTAATATTCCTACAGCTTCCCGATAAAATCACTTCCGGATAGGACTGTCTTCCCCAAACGATAAGGTCTCGCGAGGCCGCATGGGCCAGCACTCCGTCACGTTCGTTAAGCGTCCACAGACAGTGCCACATTCCATCTTCATCTTGAAATAAAAACGGTTCGAGCATTCTCTTCTGGTCTCCCCAGTTACCGTAATCGCTTTTAATATAACTGTGCTCCGGTCCTATCGGAAACCAATATTTCTCATCTGTACTCCACGCAAAATGAAGTCCGTTCTTACCTTTGTTATTCTCCGAAGCGTATGAAAAAATATAGGCAGAATCGGGTTTGTTGCTGTTATAGGGAACCGTAACAGCCTTTGCCGGAATCGGAACGGATATTACGATCAGCACGTACCATAAGAAATTTTTCATTTTTAGATTTTTAAGTTCGTAGTTCTTACAAAAATAAAATTTTTTAAAAACCAAACAAATTACAATCCGATTAAATAAAATTTATTTTATATCAATTTATTTGCGGCTTAAAAAATAATCATTACTTTTGTGCCGTCTTATAAGAGAACGGGGTGTAGCGCAGTCCGGTTAGCGCACCTGCTTTGGGAGCAGGGGGTCCCAGGTTCGAATCCTGGTACCCCGACTTGAAAATCAAAGAGTTACGAAGTAAATCGTAACTCTTTTTTTGTTCCACTAAAAATTGCCACGCAAGTCGGGATAACTGGGTAGCGGTATTTATAGAGTATGGAGGGAGTATTTTCTGTGTGCTTAAGGAGTTGTAGGAAAGGTTTCTTATACTGTCCCAAAAATAATGCATACCGGCCGCAATACACGAATTATTCCGGTAGACGGATATAATTCTCCTTTTTCGGACGATATATCGTAAGTACGAACGTTATTCTCTTTCATAGACGCGACAAGAAGTTTAGCACCACATGGACTTAATAAAATACTTCGTGGATGTAGGTTCGTATTCACATAAGATACTTTGCGGAGTAATCCGTTATCGCCAATAGCAAATACTGCCACACAATTGCTTTTTTCCCTTATTGAGGCAAAAAGCAACCTGCCGTCCGGAGAAATAACAATATCACCACCGTCGCCACCCTCTTTTGTAATCGTGTGTGTTTGTAAATGAAGCAACTCACCGGCTGTAATATCGAATACTTCTACCGTTGCGGCAAGTTCGGTAATAACATACATGAAATTCCCGTTTTTCCCAAAGGCGATATGACGCGGTCCACTACCGGAACGCATACAAAATATTTTAATATCGCCTAATGGTTTATCGATACTATCAGCATTATAAACATACCGATAAATACTGTCTCTACCGAGATCCGTAATATATACGTATCTACCGTCCGGAATAAATGCGGAACAGTGGATATGTGAAATGTTTTCTACACAACCGTCGTCAAACGAGAGAACCTTAACTTCCTCTCCGATACTACCGTCTTCCCTGATTTTAAGAACACTGAGTCCTCCGGAGCTGTATGCCGCTGCCAGCAACCATCTGCCATCCGGCGATACAGCAACATGGCACAATCCGTTCTGTGATGTAGCCATCATATTACGGAACCGGAGTTCTCCTCGTACGTTAATTTCATAAGATGAGATATATGAAGGTCCGTCTCCGTTCTCCGTTACGGCATAAAGCATTCGTCCGTTCGGACTTAGTGCAATGTAAGATGGATTCTCCTGTTCCACCGACTGAAGTAAATCGAATTCACCATAATTTTTATCGGTATCATAAACATAGATACCCTTGCTGCCGCTGTCCGTATATGTGCCTACATATAATTTCACCGATGGATTCTTTTAAAATTCAATAACCACTTCCGTACGCGAATCGACTATATATTCCTTTCCTACTTCGATCTCTTCGCCGGTTATTATATCCGTACCTTTTCGGATGCCTCTTGTCCGTTCCGAGTGACGTTCCCAATCAATCGCCACCGGCTTCTCAGACGCATTTATGAACACCATAACAGACTTGTCTACCGTGTAGCGGAAGTAACAATAGGTAGCGCCTTCCGGAAGAAAATGCATGGTCTTTCCATGATGAATAACCGTACAGTTTTTACGCCACTTAAATAATTTGCGGGCGTGGTCGTAAATCTCCCGTTCAACCGTACTGAGTCCTTTCCCTGCAAAAAAATCTTTTTTATCGCCACGCCATCCACCGGAGAAATCAATTCGGTGGCCGGAATCGCCTGCCGGTAAATCAGTGGACCTGAATCCGAATTCCGTTCCATAATAAACCTGGGGAATACCACGCATTGTCGCGATCATGGTCAGACCTGCCTTAATTTTACCGAGATTACCTTCAACGGTATCTGCGAATCGCGTTATATCATGATTGTCAAGAAATATCATGAGGCTGCGGGGGTCAATGTACAGAAAATCATGGGCTACCGCTTCGTAAATACGGTTCATCCCGGCGTTCCATTCCGAACGGGGATCTTTCAAAGCTGAATTTATGGCTTCCTGCAAAGGGAAGTCCATAATGGTAGGGAGACAGGAACAATATCCGTCCGAATTCACTTTCCTACTATCCCAGTAAGCGACTATTGCCGGAGAGGAATGCCAGCACTCGGCCACAATATTAATATTAGGATATTCTTCTATGAGAGCCTTGGTCCATTTAGATGCTGCATATTTATCGTTATACGGGTAGGTATCCACACGCAATCCGTCGAGCCCTGCTCATTCCATCCACCACACGTAAAGTTGTATAAAGTACTGCAGGACAAACGGATGCTCCAGTCCTATGTCAGGCATATTCTTATCGAACCATCCGTCTATCGTTCTTTCAAGATCTTCTTTGGACACATTTGGATCTATTATCGAGACAAGGCGGTATGTGGAGGTAATATCTTTCTGGCGTATGTGCACCCATTCTTTGAAAGGCAAATCCTCCATCCACCAATGGTTATAGCCGCAATGATTCAGAACTACATCCATGATTACCTTCAGGCCTCGTTTATGTGCCTGAGCCACCAGTTCACGATAAAGTTGATTGTCCCCATAACGCGGATCGGTCATGTAATAATCCGAACAGGCATAACCGTGATAAGAAGCCTTCTCCTCGTTATCCAACTGGAATGGAGTAATCCACAGAGTAGTGATTCCTAAATCATTGAAATAATCCAAATGGTCGATAATACCTTGAAGATCGCCACCGTGCCGTCCCAGCGGATCTTCACGGTTTTCAGGTTCGATTATATCGTCGGGAATATTTTTCTCTTGTCCGCTGCTGGCAAATCGGTCGGGCATAAGTAAATATATTACGTCCGAAGAATCATAACTGGATCTCGTAGCGGAATTTTCGACGCGGCTCAACAATTCATATTCAAATTTCACGGTTTGCCCGTCGCTGTTTTTCAGTACAAACTCATATACACCCGGTTGGGCGACAGGAGATATCTCTATATCAGCAAAAAGATAATTGGGGCTATCCGCTGTATGAACTTTCTTAACCGATATCTCATCTTTTACAGACTCTAATGTGTACGATCCGATACCTTCTCCGTGTATCATCAACTGCAGCGGGGTGATCATCCCTATCCACCAGCACGGTGGTTCGATTCGTTCAATAGCAGGTACGTTATCTAAATTTCTCATGGTAATATAAGGTCTGCGGATTGCTTAGTTTCGTATTACGTTCCATAAACACTATTTAACATTACATTTTGACATCCAAAATCAAAAATAATACCATAAGAATCCCTATTCTAACGGTATCGACAAAGATGTGGAGTCGGCACAATAATGCGTTGAGACTTCTGGTTCTTCCGCCTCTTCTACGCTACCATAAAAAATCCGGAAGCACGGTATTAAAATTGGTATTACTGTTGCATCTATCTTCATTATTAATAACTTAAGATAAAAATTATGAAAATACAAGCAGCAGTATTGAATAAACTTAATTCTGAGTTCGACATCGAAGAAATCGAACTGGACGAGCCCAGAGAAAATGAAGTACTGGTAAAAGTTATCGCCACAGGACTCTGCCATTCGGACGTAGCGGTCATAAACGGATACATGCCGATTAAACTTCCGGTGGTACTCGGGCATGAAGGCGCTGGAATCGTAGAAAAAGTCGGAAGCGGCGTTACAAAGGTCAAACCGGGCGATCACGTCATCCTTGCTCCGGCCTCCTGCGGAGTCTGTGAGTTCTGTCTCAAGGGGCATCCGTCTTACTGTAAATACTTTAATCTTCTGAATGTATCGGGGCACCGTCCGGACAATACTACGGAGTACCATATAAACGGCAAAGATATAAGCGGTCATTTTTTCTATCAGTCTTCCTTCGCGACGTATTCTCTCGCAACGGAGAGGAATGTGATAAAAATTCAGGACGATGTACCTACCGAGATGATGGGACCGTTGGGATGCGGTTTGCAGACCGGCTCCGGTTCCGTACTTAACGTAATAAATCCCAGTGCCGGAGAGACTATCGTTGTTTCCGGCGTCGGACCTGTGGGCTTGGCGGGAATCATGGCTGCCAAAGCTGCGGGGTGCACCACGATAATCGCAATTGATGTCTTCGACACACGTCTCGAAAAAGCCAAAGAACTGGGTGCTACACATACGTTTAACAGCAAAAATGTAAAACCGTCAGAAGAGGTGTTAAAATTATTCCCTGACGGAATAGATTACGCCTTCGACACTACATCTTTGAATGAGGTAATTAACGACAACCTCACCATGCTCAAGCCAATGTCGAAGTGTATTCTTGTCGGAATAGGTAAATCTCCGACACTGGATATTGATTACGTGCATTTTGAGAACGGCAAGAATTTGGAATTTGCGATAGAAGGCGACAGCCAACCTGATATTTACATTCCGAGATTGATCGAATTATACAAAAAAGGAATGTTTCCGTTCGATAAATTAGTCACATATTACGACTTTAAAGATATAAACAAAGCGGTAAAAGATTTTCTCGCAGGCAAAGTAGACAAGGCCATTATCCGAATGCCTCAGGAATAAAGTCGTCCTCCGAATAAAATTATGATTAATGGAGAGGTATTGCAGTGCTTCTCCATTTTGTTATTACAAGTGTTTTTTCCTCGCTGCACGGTCACACAACTGGCTTATTTATTGCTGAATATATAAAAAATATTTACTATGAAAGCAATAACAATACAAAATTACGGCGATTCGGATGCTTTGATATACGGAGAGGCCGACAATCCGGAAATCCAAGGCAGGCAGGTTATTATAGAAGTTTTCGCCGCGTCGGTAAATCATATAGACATTATGACTGCGTCCGGAAAAAACAAGGATAAGTCGCCTCTGGAATTCCCATGGATACCGGGAGCGGATTTTGCAGGAAGGATAGACTTTGCACCGCAGCAACTCGAGGGATTCAAGAGAGGAGACGAGGTCTACGGCAAACTCATGAGAGGCGGTTCCTACGCGGAATATCTCGCAGCAGATCCGGATTCCTTAGCACTAATGCCTTCGAATCTCTCTTTCAGCGAAGCGGCATCGGTGCCTCACGTAGGACTGACTGCATGGGAAGCTGTTTTCGAACATGGCAAGATCGAACCGGGACAAACGGTGCTCGTTATAGGAGCGGCAGGAGCAGTCGGAACGTTCGCTGTACAGTTTGCCAAAGTTGCAGGTGGATTTATCTATGCTATCGACCGCGGCGACAACAGGGAGTTCGTCGAATCCCTCGGTGCTGACGTAATGATAGATTATACCACAAACGATTTCACCACCATTGCCAAAGATGTCGATCTGGTACTGGATTTCGCAGGAAGAGATTATCCGTCCAAATCATATCCCCTTATGAAAAAAGGGGGGCGGCTCATCAGTACCGCGGCGCAGACAGATCAAAACGAAAGCGAAAAATATGGAGTTACGGCAATATCTATGGGAGTACATCCGGATTTCAGCGACCTGTCGGAGATAACGCAATTGATAGAATCCGGTAAAATCAAGACGGACATTGCACAGATATTCCCTCTGAGGGAGGCTAAAACAGCGTGGGACACTTATTCGCACAAAATCAAACCTGGCAAGGAATATACCCATGGAAAAATCATACTCGAAATAAAATAATAAACCAACCAAAATTGATATTATGTTTAAGGATAAAGTAGCAATCGTCACCGGCGGAGGTTCCGGTTTCGGCAAGGCAATGTCGGAATTATATGCTAAACACGGAGCGAAGGTTGCCGTAGCAGATCTCAACGAAGACCAAGGCTTTGAAACGGCAAATTCCATAAAACAGGCGGGAGGAGGTGCGATATTCGTTAAAACGGACGTATCCAATCCTGCAGACTGCGAGAATCTCGTGAACAAAACGTTAGAGTCCTTCGGCAAACTCGATATCGCATTCAACGACGCGGGTATCGGAGGTGATAATAAACCTATCGGCGAATACTCGATCGAAGCATGGAATAAGATAATTGCGATAAATCTCTCCGGAATTTTCTACGGTATGCACTATCAAAATCCTGCTATGTTGAAGAACGGTGGAGGTGTAATAGTAAATATGTCGTCCGTTTTAGGGATGGTAGGACTTGCCGGAGCATGCGGATATATAGCGGCAAAGCACGGAGTTGTAGGCCTGACTAAGAACGTAGCGCTCGAATACGGGCAACAGAACATTCGCGCCAATGCCGTGGGACCCGGATGGGTAGATACCCACCTTACACATTCCATGAACACGGACCCTACGGAACACGAGATGATGGTCAATTCGAGTCCTATGAAGAGATTAGGAAAAATCGAAGAAGTCGTCGATCTTGTTTTATGGCTGAGCAGCGACCGCGCTTCCTTCTGCAACGGAGCCTACTATCCGGTAGACGGAGGAATACTGGCAGGATGACAATCTCGATAAAATGCTCCGAAGAACATTCGGAGCATTATTCTACCTTATTCTATTTCCACAGTAAGTAGACGGTGCGCTGCATTAATTCGCATGTTGAAGAATTCTCATGTAAATGAATTATAAAAATAGAACCGCGTCTATGACGCGGCTCTTGAAAATATACTAAACGGGGCGATTCTAATAAATTTCCATTCTGATGTAGTCGTAAACCAATCCGTTATTCACATTACCGGCGGGGATAGTCAAAATAAGTTCGTTCCGCCCCTTATTCATCATAGAAGCATCGAATTCGATCTTCCGCTCATACCAAATACCTTGTATACCGTGGCGGGTTATTACTCCGTCTCCGGGAAGATTCCGGAGGCTTCCGGCATTTTTACCGTTCACAGTTACATCGAGACTTCTGGCTCCCGTTCCGCAAATAGCAAATCTTAATACGGCCGTCCCCTGCGGCTTCTCATCTAAATTGAATATAATTGTATATGGCGTCGCACGTCCCGGAGAGCTGGCTCCGAAAAATGGTCTCGATTTTGCCTCCGGATCCTCGTTATGAGGCACATGCTGGAAGAACCAGTCCTTACGGAAGTCGCTCTCTCCGATAACATACGTAATATCGTCAGGGAATAGTTCAGCATATTTATAGGATATCTCCGTATCCCTAAAATTATCGGCCATAAAGAACTCGGTAGCAGTCCGGTTCGGTATGCCTATATCCCAAAGCTGTTCGCCGTAGCGCAAAGGCTTCCATACAAGTTCATTCAGTTCGATATCGTTCGCCGCATTGATTTTAATATCCGGAACAACGAATTCACCGAGCACACCGTCAGCCATTACATAAAGAGAATAGTCGCCTGCTATGACATTCGGTATCGAAAATGTTCCGTCGTCATTACCTTTAACCCAAAACTGATAATTTTTTGCATCGCACTGCCAGTTTATCGGGATCTCCGGCGAGTCCTCAGGGCGCGGGGCTATATATTCAGGAGCTGTTAATCCTACCCATAGGTTCGAGAAAGAATTGCCATTATCGTCGAGTACGATCTTACCGCTGACAGTGGCGCGTTGGTTCTTCTTGGGATAATATTCATTTTCTACCCAATCGTACGGCTATCTGCTTTTTTCTTTTTGGGCCTTAGCCTTAGCCTTATCGTAAATATCCTGCGGACCTTCTCCGTCGAGGGCATATATCATAAATGGCCCCACGACCTTACCCCAATGTTCTCCTTCCGCCACACTCAGGTCGGCACCTCCGTAATGGCTGCTCCTCCAATAGTTCAGCACACACGGTGCAGCTTCGGTATTAGTATCCCGATGACCCATAAACTCGACTTTTGTCGGACCTCCGCTCATATATTCCATTGACGGATTTATAAAGAACAATCCCACATTATCAGTCGTACTCGACCATCCGAACGCAGGGTTCGGATACTGTAGCGCGGTATACACATATTTATCGCCTAAATTCAGATCCTTCGGATAACTCATGTTGCGAGTATCGTCTACGCTGATCCAATCGAAGAAGTCAGCCAGTTTGGCGCAGTAGCGTGCCTCGCCCATCTGGGTTAAACCGTATTCAGGCAGGTGCTCGAAAATACAATAAGTATAGACTCCGGCTTCACCCTTCTCGAGGGTATACCGTATCTCTATGTCCGAAATAAACTGACCGTCGGGTCCTGCTCCGGGACCGGTTCCCATTTTGCGCCCGCCGGATATCGCTTTTACCGACATCTCCGCTATTTTACCTCCGTTCTTCGAAGGGTCGATCGTTACAGAAGGAATGGCAGGCGCGCTTCCCGCAACTCCCATGGCATCATGCGACCAGTAACCGTGACCGCGCCCTTTCATATACGGATCCTTCCAGTTAGGGTTATTCTCAGGCTCTTCGCCTCTCGATTCCGGCACAAAATCGGGAGACAATCTTGTTGCAAACAGCTCTTTGCCGTTATAACGGAACGAAAGAAGATCTCCGGAGACTTTAGATATCTGTACCTTAACGATACCGTTGTCCATAGTGTAGCTCTCTACGTCTTCCGTAAGCGTAACTCCGGGCTCACTGCTGCATCCGGTCTGCAATAGGCACATGCAGGAGAGCGCGAACGCAGTCATCAATAGTTTAAGTTTTTTCATTATCGTTAATTTTAGTTGGAATTAATATGTTCGTTAAGCCATTCAATGGCCTCCGACTGCATTTCATTCGTGAGTCTGCCGTAATCGTTCGGCAAGCGAATGTCGAGATTTTGTCCGGCCCCATACAATTCGAATATTTTTTTTGCACGTGCCACAGCTTCCGATACCTGTTCGTAATCCGCATCCCTGTCCATCCGGGGCTGAACCACTAAAACGTTTCGGGGAGCGACCAGAGAGATCAAATCTTCATAGTCATAAGGGAGATATTCTTCTTTATCCTTATAAAATCCAAGATTCGGTATCAGTCCGTGCAGATGGCTGTAACGCGTCATTCCGCTCATTCCTGTTTCCGCCACATCGGTCCTCATCGGAGTGAATCCGGCTATGGATACGACACATTTTACCCGTTCGTCCATAGCAGCGGAATAAAGTCCGACCGTACCGCCGAGTGTAAATCCAAACAGTGCTATCCTCTCAGCATCTATGATGTCCGTATCTGAGAGAGCGTCTATCGCAAGGCTTACGTCCTCTATCATTTTGCCCATTCGCGACCAATAGGAGTAACGATCGTAGAACGGAGCGGCCTCGCTCCATCGGGTACCGTATCCGGTCTAGTCATAGGCTAAAACCGCATACCCCTGCGAAATAAGGGCAAGAATCGGATGAAGATCCCTTCTGTACACCCACATATATCCGAGCGGATGATGGAATCCGTGAAGCCATATAACAGTCGGCAATTTTTCTCCCTCCTTTATATCCGAAGGATAATATAAATCCCCTGTAACGTTGCCAAAACGTATTCTCCGCGAATCAACCGTGCTCCTCTCCGGTTCGAGCCAGCCGTATTCAGGACTTGTCCCTGAGATTACCCACGCAGCAACATCGGGGGAGAGTTGTCCGGGATTGCCGGTTTTTCCTTCCGCCACGACAGTCGGTCCCGGCTGAGGAGTCGTCCTCCGTAGAGGGGAGGCAGCCTGCGTCACATGTGGAGGAGCGGCTCCGAGCATATTCTGGACGGTTTTAATCAATGCGTTTTTTTTATCGTTCCACTCTTGTATATTTTTTGCCGCCGGTTTTGCCGGATCGTATCTTCCGGACTTCGAGATATCCGGATTTTTTCCGTATTTCACAGCCCAATCATCAAAATTCCAAGGAATATAAACTCATTCCACCATTCGATGTCGGATTTTCCGAATTGATAATCGAGCCAGTCCAAAGATCGGTCCTGATCGTTGCTTCCATGGAATCCTGCCATAGGGAGAAGCCCTAACCGTCCTCCGTTTCCAGTAAGGTCGTAGACCTTTTTTGCTGAGTGGTAGGCCTGTTCCATAGCCCATCCATTGGCGACCTGATCCGTATATCCCCACTGCAATAACGCTGCACGCGGAGCGATAAGCGATATCAGAAGGTTGGCATCGACAGGGAGATAATCTTCCTTACCGGAAAAATAACGCAATCGGTACAGGAACCAGTCGGGAAACATTCTCGTCGTACTCTCTATACTCTCGCCTCCGCCCCTCTCGCCTGCAAACCTCCACGGTACGGCACCGCCTACACCTGTACTTCCGGCTATAACGGCAGATATACGTTCGTCGATCGCGGTGGCAAGCATAGCTATCTTACCGTCACGCGAATAACCGAATATCGCTACACGGGATATATCCACTTCCGGAACTGTCTCGAGATAATCCATCACGACCTGTGCAAGCCACGCTCGACGGGGGAGAGTCGCAAAATCGTAATCCGGATAAATTTCCTGCAGATTTGCGGCATCGTCCATGAAATCGTTTCCTGCGTATCCTACCGATACATAGCCTCTCTTAATCAGAACAGAGCTCCATCCGTCCAGATTCGGACATATAAGCGCAGGCATTTTATCTCCGTAACCGTCAGGGATTACGAGACGTATGCGGACGCTTCCTTTGCCGTCCGGTCCAAAATTAACACTCGCATCCCTTGTGGTATATCCGTTATTTTTTATTTCATTCGCAATCGTAATCTCTGTGATAGACGGTTTAGGTGGGAATTTACCAGGAACATAAGTCTCGAATAACGAAAATATCTCAGCTCTTCTCTCTGCCCATTGTTCAGGTGACACCTTAGATCCGTCATTAAAGACGAACGGATCGGGCAGAAGATTGCTCTTCGGCATCTTATTGAAGTCCGGCGGAAGTTCTCCGGCACTCTCCTGCCAGCTGTTCCACGCAGGAACATCGGTAAGATTATCCCTCATCCATTGCAAATAATTCTCTTTTTCCTCGATAGACAAGGAGAAGAGCAATACAGTTCCCGATAATGCAAGGACAGTTAATAATAATCGTTTCATAGTAACCGGATTATTTTTTTGAGTTTATTTTAATATCAACACTATCCGATTCGAGTCCATCGGCTGAAGCTTTAACGGATATCACACCTTCATCTCCTAGTGCCCGCACTATGGCAACGACCTTACCGAGATAAGAGGTTCTCGTATCGGATTTGTATCTTTCATGACTGAATACGTCCGAATTATCCACAGCGACGATCTCTCCGGGGCCGTCGAGAGTAAATTTCACCGAGTGCCCTCCCACAGGATTACGTACTCCGTTCTTATCCGTTACGGTCGCCGTAACATAAACCACATCGTCCCAATCGTTAGTAATAACATCTTTTTCAACATCCAGAGAAATTTTAACCGCCTGATTAGCCGTGACATGCTCGTGTACGGCAGCATTTTTGCCATTTATTTTTCCAACTGCTTTAATAGTTCCGGATTCGTATAGAAGTGTCCATACAGTAGGGGCATCGTCTTCCGCAACAGGCTTGGTTCCGATAGAACGGCCATTTATAAATAATTCGACCTCATCGCAGTTACTGTAAACAACTACATCAGCACGGTGAATTTCAGGGTCAGCAGGAGTCCAATCGTCGAATAAATATCCGCGTTCATCAATTATCTCCCTCCTTACGACATGGACCATAGGCTCTGTAGTCCACCAACTTTGACGCTCCCATGAAGAGGGCTTCCATCCTGCGTTTCTGTCAAACAGACCGGTATTCCACGATATTTGCGGCCAGTCCGCCTCCCCGAGATAGTCGAATCCGGTCCAGATAAACTGCCCTGCATAGGGTGGATTATTTTTAGATACCAGTCAAGACGACCTGCTCGGAGTGTTCTCAGTTCCTATGATTTTTCTTCCTGGTTTAGCCTTCCATGCAGCAAGTAGTCCTGTTTCCCCATAATTCTGTCCAATCACGTCCAGCAACTCGGAGAATCCGTTCTCGAACAGTTTCATCTGTACCGGACGGAACAAAGCCATTGTTATGGGACGCGTAGGATCGAGTTCTTTGGTAACGCTACGAATTCCGAGGAACCTCTCCAGCCCCTCCTCGCTGTTAAGATTGTCGCGGATCTCATTCCCTAAACTATAAATGACAATTGACGGATGGTTCCTTACGCGGACGATCTGCGCCCTTGCGTCTACTTCCCACCAGTCATTAAAATAAAGATTATAAGCCTTCTCGCCATTCGGTTTGGCTGCGGTCCACGTATCGAATGTCTCATCCATTACAAGCATTCCCATGCGGTCGCAAATATCGTAGAATTCCGGATTCATCGGTGCATGCCCTCCACGGACGGCGTTGCATCCGATCTCTTTGAGGCGCTCTATTCTTCTCTCCCAAACTGAAGCTGGTACGGCAGCCCCCAACGGACCTCCGTCATGATGCACACAAGCCCCTAAAATCTTAATATTACGTCCGTTAAGCCAGAATCCTGTTTCCGATTCGAACGAGAATGTTCTGATACCGAAGGTATTAATTTGATTGTCGATAATTTCTCCGTCAATCTCTATCGTCGTCAATGCAGTATAAATATTAGGATCGTCGATATCCCACAACTCCGGATCGAGAACTTTTACTTCCTGAGAGATCACGATCGATTCTCCCGCAGGCAACTCTACCGGTACAGCGGAAGATTGAAACGTTTTACCGGTAGGAGATTTTATGACAGTCCTTATCACCGCACGTCTTACCGAATTATCACTATTAGTTAGTGATGCACTAATATTTACGTCAGCTTCCCTCTCCCCGACCTGCGGGGTGTTTATGAATACCCCCCAGCGATCAATATGAAGCGGGTCGACTGCCAATAATTTCACATGTCTGTAAATTCCTGCTCCGGTATACCATCTCGAAGCAGGTTGAGTCGTGTTGTCCGCCCTAACAGAGACAATATTACTTCCGTCGAAGTCTACATATTCGGTAATATCGTACAGCAGGGGCAGATATCCGAACGGACGGTGTCCGAGATGGTGTCCGTTAATCCATACGTCGCTGTTAGCCATTACCCCCTCGAATTCAATAAATAGTCTTTTACCCTTTAGAGACGAATTAAGTTCCAGCGTCTTCCGGTACCATCCTATTCCGACAGGGAGATAGCCGCCGCCTCTTCGAGTGGGATTGTTTTCATCGTAATCACCCTCGATGCTCCAATCGTGCGGTACGTCGAGAACCTGCCACGAAGAGTCGTCGAACCGTGGATTTTCGCTATTCTCGATGTTCCCTAAAGAGAATTTCCAATTCTCATCGATATTGACTATGATACGCTCTGCATAAGAATTAAGAGAGAATAATCCTGCAAACGTAAGCATCAATAATAAATTTTTAAAGTATTTAATATCCATCAGCTAATAGTTTTAGTTAGAATTCAGGATTTTAAAATTATTCTATTTATTATTGAGAACCAAATTTAAAACAGTATAAATCAATATTTTAATTAGATTTTAAACTTCGTTGTTCTGCCATTTTTTAACGCATTGGAATTACGCATAAATTAAAAACGCAGCCTGAATAACTTCAATCATCCAAAGGATAGATCAGATTAAAAGTAGAGCCTCACGTCCGTACCTTCACCGAGAACGGATTCGATTCGATAGTCTACATGATTTTTCTCCAGAATTCTCAGAGCGATAATTAATCCGAGACCGTTTCCTTGGATATCCGAGGCATTCGCTCCGCGCAGGAACGGGGTCTGGATCCGCTCGAGTTTTTCAGGTGTGAACCCTATTCCATTGTCGGAAACCGTAAATACCAATCCATCGGAAGAATAGGACAGATCGAGACGGACAGGAGCGTCGTTAGAAAATTTTACCGCATTGTGGATCAAATTGTAAAGACACATATAAATCTGGATACGATTAATTTTTACGGTCAGCAGCGATTCGTGTTCCGCATCGACATCCAATCCGAATAAAATTCTCGAACTCGGACGCTCTTCTTTTATACGGTTGATAATTTCCCAAACTACCTCGTCTATTCGGCATTCGTCGTCAGTATAGGCATCCTGCCTGAGACCGGATATCCACAACAGAGTATCGAGGGTCTCGTTCATACGGGAGATCTGATATATCATACTGTCTGCAAGTTCCCTATACTCTTCCGGTTTGCGGTCTTTAAGGGAGAAGACTTCCAGGTTCCCCATGATGCTTGCCAACGGAGTGCGGAATTCATGTGAAATATATTTAACAAAATCCTTCTGCATATCCATTACCTGATTGATCCGGTCCAAGAGCTGATTGAATGTTTCTACAAGGTCTTCCAGTTCATCTCCGGTATGCGGTTTGCGAATGAACGGCAGCCTGCCGGAGGGTGAAATGCCGAGAACCTCGTTTATAATGTCGCGGAACGGATAATAAGCCCTCCGGGCAATCCAGCGGCTGGCAAAAAAGAAAAACACAAGACCTGCGGCGAGGCTCCACAGAAGAATTCTGAGGAGAGCATTCAGACTTGTTTTAACGGTCTCCTGGGGCTGAAAGGCAATCACCACAAAGTCTCCTTCATTATCTTCATAATAGATCCCCAAACAAAAATATCTATCTATGGTGAACGCAGCGCTGCCCAAATCTCTTATTTTTTCCAACGTGGCATCGTCGATATCGAATAGTCCGTTGCTGTAAATAATTTTATTGGCTTCATCATACAGCTGATATGAAAATTCGTTTATAAGTTCGTGGAATTGCTCATAAATCGGCTGATATTCCCTCTCGCTCAACTCATCTTTTTCCAGATAGTAAAACGCTGTCAAAAAGGCGCTTTTTTCAAGGCTGCGGTAAATCTCGCGTTCAGTATTACGGTAAAAAACAAAATATATGATTACGGAGAGGATCAGAAGAATACCTCCGAAAAAAGAGAGTGAGAACAAGCTCAGGCGGGTCTGTATCTTCATCAGGATTCTTCTTTTGAACTTATCATATATCCGCGCCCTTTTACGGTTCGTATCAGCGCAGGTAAATCGGTAAAGTGGATTTTATTCCGGAGGTAAGATATGTATACGTCCACTACATTGGTATTGGATTCGAAGTTAGTTCCCCAAACCGTGTCGAGAATCCTGGCACGGGGAATAACTTTTTCCTGATTCTCCATAAGAAGTTTCAGAAGTTTATATTCCTGATTCGTAAGTTTTACTTCTCTGCCGTTCCTGACAGCACGGTTTGTATGGACGAATAATCGGAGATCGCCACATTCGAGGTACTCCGAATCCGTCTGCTGATAGTAATTCGCTCTCCGCGACAGAGCGTTTATTCTCGCTATCATCTCGCTGAAATGGAACGGCTTGACAAGATAGTCGTCCGCTCCGAGATCGAGTGCCTTAATTTTGTCCTCAGGATCATTCAGCGCACTTATAACCAGTATCGGAGTGAGATTTTTTTTAAACCGTGTATACCGGAGAAGTTCGAATCCGTCTATTCCCGGCAGCATCAGATCAAGGAGGATAATATCCCAGTCCTTACAACTTATCCATTGCCGGGCATCGCTGCCTGTCTCTGCGAGAGTAACGGCATGACCGCTCTCTTCGAGCCCTTTCATTACAAAACTGCTTATAGTCCTATTATCTTCCGCGAGAAGTATTTCCATAATAAAAATTTTCCGCCTAAATTTAAGAATTATTCCGTTTAATTACGGAAGCTCTTTCCTCTTTTCTGTAAGCAAAATAGAACACCTGAGGGAGGACAGTAAAGGAGAGGACGAGACATATAAGTATACCGCCTACGATCATTATTGCGAGAGGCTTCTGTATCTCGGAACCCATACCGTTCGACAATGCGGCAGGCAGGAGCCCCATAGACCCCATCAACGCTATCATTATTACGGGGCGGACTCTTTGTTTTACAGCTTCGTCCACAGCCGGCTTCAATTCCCGTGTCTGCCGGAACCGCTTCTTCATAAAAGTTATGAGAAGAATACTGTCTATCGACACTATTCCGAAGAGAATTATAAATCCAATCCCTGCAGATATTCCGAATGTAGTCCCGGTAGCCCAAAGCGACAGGAATCCTCCGACAAACGCATAAGGCATCGCGCTGGCAGCGATAAGCGTATCCTTAACCGTTCCGAAGTTCATATACAGAAGGAACATAATAAGTGCGACGACTGCAGGAATGATTGCCGCAAGTCTCTTTGTCGCCCTCTGCTGGCTCTCGAATTCCCCAGCCCATTCCATTTTATTTTCCGGCAGCAATTCAATTTTCTCGGCGACTTTTTTCTGTGCTTCGGCAATCGTGGAGCCCAGATCGCGATCGCGAATACTGAACCCTATGCCCACGTAACGTCCGCTGCCCTCGCGGTAAATAAACGTAGGGCCGGTTATAAATTCAATATCCGCGATTTCCCTCAACGGCACATAATTACCGTCAATTGTAGGAATAAGAATATTTGCTATCTTCTCCTCACTGTCCCTGAACTCCTCGCCGAACCTTATCTGGACATCGAACATGCGTTCTCCCTCGTAAAATGCAGTCGCAGCTTTACCTCCGATAGCCATCTCCACTACTGCCTGAGCATCAGCCATCGACACCGCATAGCGTGCCATCCTGGACTCTTCGAGCTTAATTTGAAGCTCTGGCAGCCCGATGCTTCTGAATACGTTCACATCTTCCACTCCGTCGATACCCTTAATCACCGATGCCGTGCGGTCCGCAATATCTTCCAATTGGTACAGATCATGTCCGAATATTTTTATTACCAGAGCGCTTTTGACTCCAGCAACATATTCCTCGACGTTGTCCTGTATGGGCTGGCTGAAACCTAAAATCACTCCGGGATATATGTCGAGAGAATCTTTTATTTCGGCGATAAGATCGTCTTTGCGGATCGGGCGAGTCCATTGCTTCTCCGGTTTAAGCTCGGCATGAAACTCTATGTTAAAGAATCCTGTGGGATCCGTACCGTCATTAGGCCTCCCCGTTTGCGAAAGGACAAACTCCACCTCATCGAAATTCCGGAGTTTTTTCTTCATTTCTTTGGTTATACGCACCGATTCTTCGAGATTTACGCTGTTCGGAAGGGTGGCGCGAATGTATATCGCCCCTTCATTCATACTCGGAATAAATTCCGTATCCCAATTCATGAAGCGCACCAGACATATAAATATCAACAGAACGAATACAAATATTGTCTTTCGTCGATGTAGTGAAGCTAAACCGTACATCTTAAGTATTGTTCCTGTGAAGAGGCCGCTTATACGGTTGGCGCGCTCCCGGACAGGTCCTTTAAGCAGTATCTTACACATAACCGGAACGTAGGTCAGCGCGAATATCAACGAACCTAATAATGCGTATCCAAGAGTGAACGCCAGCGGTGAGAACATTTTACCTTCTACCTTCTGGAATGAGAATATAGGAAACAACGCCACAACCAGTATGAGCTGTCCGAAGAATATCGACGGGGCGACGCTACCTGCACTCTTTTTTATAAGACCGTTTTTAGAGATGTTCCTGTAACGGCCGCCCAATTCAAGAGATTTATGCTCCATGCTTACGAAGATGCTCTCGACTATCACCAGAGTCCCTTCGAGCAGGAGTCCGAAGTCGAGCGCGCCCATAGATATAAGGTTAGCTGGAAGCCCCTGAATTCTAAGCATAATGACAGCAAATAGGAATGACAGCGGAATCACCGACGCCACGATCAGCGTAGTCCGCCAGTTGAACAGAAATATAAATACTACTATTGAAACTAATAATATCCCCTCGATAAGATTCTTCATCACCGTATTCACGGTAGCCTCTACGAGCGTGGTACGGTCGAGGAACGGTTCTATTTTTACATTCTCCGGAAGTATCCTCTCGTTAAGCTCGGCGATTTTTTCTTTCAACGATGCGATGACTTCTCCGGGATTCTCTTCCCGCAGCATAATCACTATACCCTGCACCACATCGTCCTCATCGTCCAGACCCACCTGTCCCAAACGCGGTTTGGAACCCACGGAAACTTCCGCGACCTGCTTCACGCGGATAGGAGTCCCTCCTCTGACTTCGATAAGTATGTTTTCGATATCTTCGATACTCTCCAACAATCCGATGCCCCTCACGACAAATGCCTGACTTCCCCTCTGAATAATATCTCCACCGACATTTATATTACTGTTCGACACAGCTTCGAACACCTCCAGTGGAGAGAGTCCGTAATGTGCGAGTTCAACGGGATTCACGGAAATCTGGAATATTTTCTCCTCTCCTCCGAAGCTCGCGATACTCGCTACACCGGGAACCGAGAGTAATTCCCGCTCTACAACCCATTCATTTATCGCGGCGACCTCGCGGATAGGGAGATCGCTCTTCAATATATAACGATATATTTCTCCGGTCGCTCCTGACGGAGGTTCGATCTCCGAATCGGTGCCTTCAGGCAAATCGAGATCCTGCATCCTGTTCGATGCGTACTGCTGCGCGTAAAAATCGTCCACATCGTCCTCGAACAGCACCGTAACCACAGACAGACCGAATAGAGAGGTCGAACGCACGTCCGTCTTACGCGGTATGGTATTCATGACGCGCATTACAGGGAGGGTTACGAATTTTTCTACCTCTTCAGCACTCCTGCCTGGCCATTGGGTGATAATACGCACGCGTGTATTGGTAACATCCGGATAGGCTTCTATCGGGGTATTAAGGTAGCAGACAATTCCCGCGATAAAAACTATCGCCGTAAGGAACAGTATCAGGACATGGTTCTTCAGCGAGAAGCCTATTATATTTTTTATGAACTTGTGCATGGCAACTGCTCTTTTATTCCTGTATAGATGAGAAGTTGGTTCTTTGTCACCACCTGTTCGCCACCGTCAAGTCCGGAAGACAAATAAGTAATACTGTTTTCATGGCTGTCCGGAATTACTGTCCGCGCATCATATTCTCCATCGCCGGTCTGCACCACGACATGGTAACGGTCGTCGTCGAAAAGGATCGCATCCGTAGGAACCACAACCATATCTGTATCGCCCTCGTGAACGGCGCTGACCATAACGGACATCTCCGGTTTGAATTTCAGGTCGGGATTAGGCATTAAAACCCGCGCTTTTAGCACCTTCTCCTCCGGATCGAATACGTGCGACATCGCGGAGATGGTTCCAGTGTATATCTCTCCGGGGTACGACAGCGTAGATATACGAACCTCCATGCCTTCGTCGATAAATTGCAGATCACCTGCGTAAACGTTTATCGTGATCCATACGGAGGTAAGATCGGCTATGACGAATAGAGGTTCCGATTCGGATGTTATGGTCGAACCGGAAGATATATTCTTCTCCACAACATAACCGCTAATGGGCGCAGAAATAAAAAATCCGCGGCCCGAACTATCCGGACAATACCGCGATAGTTCCCCGCGGATATAATCCATAGCAGCTTCGATCTGCTTCAGAGTTGTTTCTGCCTCTAAGAGTTCCGCTTCGGATATCATATCGGAAGCGTATAATCCCCGTGAGGATTCGAAAAATCTCCGAGCAGCCTTCGCTTCCTGTTCCAGTCCGTTTAGTTCCGCATCCAGCGAGTAGAGTTCGGAACTGCGCAGCGCTATCATTTTTTGTCCTTTAGAGACACGGTCTCCGAGAGCAAAGAATGTCTGTTCCGCAACTCCGGATACCAAAGGTACGTAACTTATGACGCGGTCCGGATCATACTCCACCTTACCGCTTAAAGTGAATTCCTGTCTTCGTTTATTTATTTCGGCTGCGACCGTTTCTACCCCTGTGACAAACGCAGGGGCATAACCGGTATCTATCGAAGATACATTTTCAGAAAAATTACTTCCGCAAGCAGATAAAATTAAAGGAAGCAAACAATAAGGATAATATTTCATGATATTTAATTTATTTCGGTTCCAACTGCAAAACAGAGTTCATGGTAGGACAATGCAAGGCCGAGACGCGCCTCTAACACGGTCTCCATACTCTCCCGGTAGGCATCGATAAAATCTATGTATTCTATGAGTCCGATATTACGCGCAACAAGATTGGCCTTGTAACCTTCGAGCATGCCCTGCATGTTCGAAATAAAATTTTCAGCTTCAACGTTGTTATAAAATCCGACAGCGTTAAGATAATCGGAATAAATTTGCGCTATTTCATGAGCAGTTTCATTATTTTTCTGATCCCTGAGCAATTCACTTCTTCTGACATTTAATTTTGCCGAACGGATATTGCCCTGATTGCGGTTGAATATCGGAATATCCACTCCCACACCGAATCCTACGAAATTTTTCCATACTCCGCCCCAACGGTCATAATTTACACCGAGAGTTACATCAGGCGCTCTAAGCGACCTCTCGTAAGCCAGAGATTTTTCGTAGTATCCGACCTGATTTTTATAAAGCTGAAGATCGGGCCTGTTCTCATGAGCCATATCTACAAGGGAAGATATACTCATGAGGGGGATGTTCATCGGAATTTTATTTTCGTCATGAATCAGGATAAGGCAGTCAGGATCGGCTGATATAAGGGATTTTATTACTTTCTGACATTCATTCCATTCCGTACTACATTCGAAAATATCCTTATCTAAGGATAATTTCACCGATTGCAGGCGGACGAGTTCGTTTCCGGAGAAGTTTCCGTTTTCCGCCTGACGGCTAAAATTTTCTATAAGTTTGGCGACTGAACAGCGTTGTTCCTCGAGAATGTCGAGAAGTGACCGGTAATAAATATTTTCATGAATCGCGGTTCGGAGTTCCAGTTTCAGCGACCAGAGAAGTTCTTCGAATTCATACTGCGCGAGTTCTCTTCCGGCTTGTTCCAGTCCTATTAGTTTTCTTCTCTTACCGGCGGTAGATATTAACTGCGTTAATTCGACGCTGAATTCGGTGTTTTTACCGAATCTTCCGAACATCGCAGGTATCTCTTCACCTTCCCTTTGAGAGCGGGTGCTCCATAAATTTATATCGTTTACCGATATATAAGGATTCTCCCACACCTTCGCCTGTACGACAGCTGCATCGGCAATATCCACATTAAGGCTCTCCGCAAGTAGATAGAGATTATTTTCAATAAACCGCGCTTCTATTTCTTCCGGAGTGAGAATATACTCGTGGGTGTTCCGGGAGTAAGCGGATGTACCGAGAGATAAAATAAATGCTGTTGTTATTACTATTTTTTTCATTGTTAAGGTTTTGTCGGCATAAAATTACCGGCATAACCTTAAGCGAAATTTACAGCTGTATTAGAAATTTTTTAATGTTCCGGAAGTTGGGGAAATAAAACAAGCCCACAGTAGTCCGGGGGCTTGTTTTATATGGAAGTATTAACTGAAATTTTTAATCCTGAACTAAATCAACAGTTATTTCGAACGGCGGGACCGTGGTGCCAGTTCCTCTCGAACGGAACGTAATCGTTTCGGTACGCGGGCCTCCGGTACCGTTAGCCATCATAGTTACATCCAACGTGACCGCCTGATTCGCCACCGCTGAGGTAGGTTTAAATTCGAACTGCGTACCGTCAGAACTCCAGCTTGCATACGTAGATGTGTGCGATGTACATGACAATGAGACTACCGATGGATCGCTGACCGTTGCATACCAACCTGAATTAGCGGAAGTTGCGTAAAAATTCGTTTTAATTACGAGTTCCTTTGATGATGCCGTGACGGGGAACGTCAGTTCTTTTTCCGACACCCCCAAATAAAACGTACCATTGTAAACGACATAATTCAAGTCCGGGTCGTCTACTCCGAGAGTAATCACTGCAGCCTTCACTCCGCGGAACATCGGATCCGTCGATGCTGCAACTGCCGTCGTGTATCCGGGACGATCTATATCACCGGTAATATTGATTATATAGTTGTGATTGCGCAGTATCTGAAATTTTTTAGTCGGATCTATGGGATCCATGACATCCACACGGTAATAATAAGTACCAGAAGAACCGTCTACCGGATCAGCATAGACACCCCCTATAACGAAGCAGTGACGATCTATGCTATTTGAGGCATCTATGTCCGGGACATTTTCTCCGAGCGCATAATTAGAGTTTTTAACCCATGAATCACCTTGAAATGTAATTTGTGTGGCAAGACTTGCTGGGGAACCGGTACCGTAAGAATAATAAGACGGTATTGTGGGCGCAATTACATTCTCTCCGGCTGCATCGAGATTGGTTAAAGAAGGAATAATGCGGTATTGAGAGGGCATGCAGAATACCTGTACTGTCCTGAGTTGGAAGTTGCTCATCCCCTGTCCCACCAGGTTGTCATCCAGATTCAATCCTATGTGGAATTTAGATACCGCCCTTATCAACTTACCCATCTCAGTAATTACCGGCATATCGTTCTTTATTTCCATTGGGGTCTCTATGGACGCCCACATCGGAATTGTTATGCCAGCGGAGAGAGTCCCTAACGCGAAGCTGCCGGTACTCTGAGTAATCCATGAATTTTCATGGACGGCCTCTCTCGTATCGCCCCATCTCATTTCTCCGGAAGTAGACTCATGGGAGAATACCCAATTAGTAAAATAAGATCTTCCGTTAATTATAAAATCGAATACATATTTCTCACCATTTTTGCTCTTGGGCATTGTCACCTTAAATGTTCCCTTCCCGTTCACAGGGTCGTCTTTAAGATCGAAAACAGGTCTGTAATATCTGAGAAATTGTTTGTCAAGGGTAGTTCCTTCGGCTTCGTAAATGAGAACACCGACATTTCCAACATTATTGAACGCATAATCGTCCAGATAGACGCCTTTGCTTTCGACCATAAACATATTTTGAGATATGCTGTACGCAAACTCCAGCGTTACTTCGTCACTGTCCTCGGAATTCTCAGGGTCTGTAAGATTATCTTTCTGGCATCCGCACAACAGCAAAACCAATGCAAGGAGGGGAGCCAATATGTTATATTTTATAAACCTGTCCATATTAGTAATGTTTGGATCAATTTAAACGCTACCAGAACCTGGATCCTGAACTATCCTTATCCTATTGGTTAAATTCCCTGCTTTTATTTCGATTGTTCCAGTTCTGCTCTGCTGCGAACTGGGATTAGGATCAATAAGAACAAAGATACCTCCATTCTCTATATCACTTATAATAACAATCCAATTATCGCTCGGAGTGTAAGTCCATCCGTCAGGATGATTGGTATCTACTGTAATGTAAAAAAAGCCGGAGGGATCGTTGAGCCCCTTTCCTGAAACCTCAAAATAAGTCTGGCTTATATCGAGGTAATAGAATGCATCTCCTATATCGCCTGTTTCTAATTTCTCCTCCGAATGTTGGGATACTTCGTAGCTAAATCCATACGCCTCCGAACGCCACGCGTCGTCCGGGTCGTAGAATCCGTAATTATTGACTTTGAGGACATTAACTTTGTAGAGATGGTTGCGCAGAAGCGGTATATAAACAAAGTTGCCCACCCCGTCCTGATAATTCTTGATGAAGTCTACCCTGTAATAATGTATGCTGTCGTCAGAATTGACCGCACGTGTAGTTCCTCCGGCAGGATCGTATCCGATACCGATCACAAGACAGGTATTCTCGTCCCATGTTTGCAGGGAACCCACATTCGCCTCCATCGTATATATCTCCGCATTATATTTATCCGACTTGGTGGACGGAATATAAATGATAGGGGACGTTATCGCATTCGCTGTCGAAGGCACGCTCGGTGCATCGGCTATCGGAAGCTGAACTCCGGATGAATTATCTGTCGTCACATTCGTGTAATCAGGGATTACCTGCCCCTCGTCATTAGGCATATAGAGGCGTACGCTCTCTATGTAGTAATATATTCTACCTAAACTTCTGCTAAAAGATTCGTCCAGTTCTACGTCTATACGCACCACGGACCTCATCATATTAATGGTCTTATCGTAGAGGTCGTCTGTCGCGGCATCGATGGTAACGTTCTCGACCTCGCCCCACATCGGGAATGCACGGAATGTTCCGTACTGGTCCGCGTCCCATTTGCCTGTCTCGCTGAATTTGATAGATTTGGCGATCTGGTCTTTGGTATACCCCTCTAACAGATCCGCTGTTTCCGCAGCATCGACCTCAGTATGCGAATTGGCAAGAACCATGAGGTCGTAGTCACCGTAAGGCAGATCCACCTGAAACTGCTTAATAGTCCTATCCGTCCCATCGGTAATATTGCGTCCTATCGCGCGCGTCTTAAACACTTTAGTCGCCGCGTCGAATAGAAGCACATCTATTTCATCGACAAAGCACTCGTTATCGTCGTCCATAGCGCGGGTCTCTCCGAATTGGGACACATAGAGCGCAAGCCCCACAGTCTCGGTACCGGGAAGGCCCAGATACTCGTCGTCGCTCTTACATGATGCAAAGAGGCAGACGCAAAGAACCGATACTAACAAGTTTTTGACCAAGGATAAATTTATATATCTGTTATTGATATCCATTCTCTGTTATTAATTATAACAAATTCCAAGAATCCACTTTATCCAAACAGTCGATTCGATGTTAATTGTAATCTCCATCCACATTGTGGGAGATCCATTCAGGCATTTTAACCTCGACAAACGTACCGTTGAATTCGACAAGTACGTTGATAATAAGGTCGTCTCCGTCCTCGACTTCGAGCTCCAGTTTTTCCATCACGTATTCCATCGTTATTTCGATCTCTTCGTGATTTACCGTAAGCGCGGGACGGGATATATTTAGCAAAATATTGTTTTCATTGTCAAAATGAGGAATATAAAATGTCGCGAATCCGAGAAGTTCTCTGTCTCCTATCGCCTGATTATATATAATTTCCTCGGTAGATTGGACGGTATATCCTGCATTTTCGATTCCGCGTCCAAGATAGCTGTCATAGTATGATGCAAGGTTCGAAACGGATACGACGGGATTCTCCCGGTCTTCATTGTCTACCTCGTTAAAACCTCTGAGATACACGTTTAGAGTGCGGTGTGCGCTCATAAACGATAATGTGTGTTCGGTCACTTCATATTGTTTCACGTTTACGCCATATAATCCTATGTCTTCCGGCGAACGTGTAGGGACTCCGCGCATATCGGGAGCGTAATGTAATGGGTCGGCGGTCTTTTCGCCGTAATGGTAAATATAGCTGCCTCCGAACGATTTAGTCGGGAACAGAGATTGGTAATCGCTTCGGTGGGAGATATTATTCGCCCAACCTATTATGTAATAATCGCCGGGAGGAACAGATACTTTTTTCATTCGTTCGCTGCTGATTATTATATCGTCGCAGTTTATCCATTTGTAGAATCCGTGTCTGGCGTCGTAAATAAGAACGTCTACGGTTTGTATGCGTGTAGCGAATATTTCGCTGCCATCCGGATATGCACCGTTGCCGGCAGGATATCTGTCGTTGCCCTCGGAATCGAGATACTCGAAGTACAGGATCAGATTATATTCCAATTCTTCGGGGCAATCATCCAGATCTTCTCTTACGCACGATACCGTCAGGGCTATCAGCATAAGCAAAGCCAAGCGGAAGAGATACAAGCCAGTTCTTATTATTTTCATGAGTCTGCGTTTACGACTGTTGCGGCCATTTGATTTTAAAGAACCCGGGCGCAGGACCTGCGGGCGCAACGCCCGGGTTTAAAATTAAGTTATGTCATCTGACTGTTAGTTGAATTCAGGCTCAACAGGAACAACTGTCCATTCCATGAGCTTGATCTGTACCCATACGTCGAGTTTACCCGGATCCGGATTGTTAGGGTCTTCCGGTCCTTTAGGCTCGTCGCGAAGATCGTCTTCATCGAAGAAGAGGTCGCTGATCACATATACATGTCCGCCTTCTACCAATACAGGAGCGCCATTTTCCCTATAACCTGTAACGGTAAGGAATGCAACACCATCGTAATCGCCTGCGCTATGAGAATATCCCGGTTGCCCTACAAGAGCATCCATAGTTTTGTTCTCACGAAGCTGACCTGTAGATTTTAAGGTTACGTTAGAGAAATGTAGAACGATATTAGGCACATTGCCTGCGTCGGCAAATACGTTGTAAGCCCATGCTCCGTTCTCAGGAACAACCACTATTTCAGCTCCGGTTTTAGAAGTACCGTCTGCAACAGCGTCAGCGAGACTGGTTCCATTTGGGTTTACGGTTCCGTCAGAATTGTAGCTTCCGTCGTCGAACAGGATAGGGTTCCAATCCGGAGTAGAATACTGTGAAGAAGCATCCAGCCTGTTGTATTTATCGTAAGTATCACCTGCTGCAGTCCATTTATATTCGAACCAGTTTGGAGTAGGCAGGGACGAAGAAGAAGTATAATCACCGAACAAAGTGGATGCGTAATAGATATTGTCGATGTATATTCCTTCAAGAACCCAGTTATTGTCGATATCAGCTCCTGTTTTAGTACCTACCGATTCGATCTCCCAGCGAGCGATAAGAGGTTTTACCTCTACATAAGCCTCGTGAGAAGCTTCAGCAGGAGCAGCGATATGCCAAGATTGATTTGTCGTAGCACCTACCGGAAGTATGTCTCCAGAACCGGCAAGGGTAGCGTTGGATACTCCGAATTCGTAATCGGATTCGTCCTTTAGAGTTACAGTTATAGCATCGAGAGCAGACTTATTCGCAATTGAAGTATAGTTGGAGAAATCATAACCTCCAATCACGTAAACTTTTACCGCTGACGGAGAAATACCTGAGAATAAGTAGCCTGACTCAAGTTCCGCGGCAGATACCGTACCGGTTACGAGGTTATTTGTAATACGCACCACTCTTACAAAATCGTCGCTTGCGTCAGCAAAGAACAGAGCTCCTTCGGAGAAATTTACTTTGCCGCCGGTAACCTGACCTGCGTCGGCTTTAGTTTCACTCTCCTGAGTAATTTTAAGGTAGAAGCTTATCTCTTCTCCTTCCGTACCGCCTCCGTTATTCACAGAGTCGTCTTTGCTACAACCTGCTAAAATAAGCGAGGCGGCAGCTAAAAGCGTTAATACTTTGTACTTTATAATATTTAAAAATTGGTTAATAAAAATGTGTTAATTGGTTATGTGATTCTTAGTGTAAATTATCGCGGCTGTGTAATTTAATTTTATATGTTATCTACGCTGGTAGCGTTCCTGTATCCGCAGATCTTCCCGTTTTTTCTCTGTTTCCGTAAGATTATGCGACGCCTCTTCCACACCAGCCTGAATTGCTTTGGTAAAATACTCTTCAGCTTTGTCCACGTCGTCGGTCATGAGATAATAGACTCCTATATTATTGTAAGCCAGCGGATCATCATCCGTTTTGTCGAGATATCTCTTGGCATTTACAAGGTCTCCGCGCTGAAGCATCAGGGCTGCAGAATTGACATTCGCCACTATGTCGTCAGGGAACATAAGTTGTATAACGCCATAAATATTGCTGCGTTCGGGAGAATTTTCAGGATAGCTTTGGGCAAGAATAAACAGCTCGTATTGGTTAAGCTGTTCGGGATTTTTATCCATAATAGCTTCTGCCTCTTCCAGAGAGTATTCCTTAACAGTAAATTCTACTTTATATTCGACACGTCTCAGCGACGGGAACATTTCATTAAGCATGTAACGGAACGGACGTCCTCCGTCGAGAACTCTTAACTGCCTTTCGCGCGCGTCATAATCCGAAGTGCTGTTTATTATTTCCAACACACGGTATTTGCCATCCATCTCGCTTTGTTGAAGCTGGGCGAGAAGTCCGTCCCAGTCCTCAGCGACGTTATCCACCTTGAACAACAAATCCGGAATGGAGAACTTGTTTCTGATATAAAGTTTCAGCGCTTCCGCACGATTTTTAGACAATGTGTTATTAGACTCCCACGATCCTTCCGGGGAAGCATAACCGGTAACGTACATGCCCGATATCTCAAAGTCTGTGTCCCCCTGCACTCTGTTCAGCACTTCGTCGATCTTAGCGAGCTCTTGCGGATTGCGTCGGAAGTCGGGAAGAATTACCGATTTACCCACTTGGAAGTCGAGATATGCAGAACCTTCGAGGTGGAGGGTTTTAGTCTCCTTCTCCGGAGTAATAAAATTAACAAGAGTGTTCAAATCGTAAGGCGTATAGGGCGTAAGATCGACCAGTGCGATCCCCTCGAGTACAAACCATTGTTCTTTGTCGGCACAGGAAGTAAGTATCTGGTTTATATGCAACGATGCGGAATCCATCCAGTATTCGTAGGGAGCCTCGAATAGATAACTTATCGTTACGTCTTTATCTGCTTTTTTATCTACCTGTAAGTAAGGAAGATTCGCAAGGAGACGCTCATTCTCGAACTTTACTTTCCGCTTGAATAGCTGTGCCTTCCTTTTACCGTTTATGAGCGCGTAAGGCATATCCATGACATAAACCGAATCCGGAGTAACCAATGAAGGCATAATCGTCCAACTCTGACAGTTGTTAAGAGATTTGCCGTCGATGCGGATATCCATTTTAAGCAGAAGACTGTCGCCGTTCTCCTGTAACGCGATAGGCTCTATGGTAACCCCTCCGATTCTGTACTGGGAGAGTGCTGCTGCATTAATGGCTGTTAAAAACAATATAATAAGGTATAATTTCTTCATTGCCGGATTATTTTTTTGACTTGATTAAATAAACTATCGATACCCCTATTTTTGTAGGACCGAAATAATGTTTATGCCCTTCCCGAATAAAATCGCCACATTTGTGGCAATCGTACTGATCGAATCGGGAATAGGTATAACCGAACCCGAACTGAGCCTCGAGATTCCAGTGAGGACCGAGGTACCATTGATATCCGTAACTGAATCCTCCACCGACAGCATATCCCTGATAGCGGTAATTTCGAAGATTATAAAATATATCAAGCGGTAGTTTTATCCCTCCTACGTTATAATAAGCGTAATGGGCATGGAATCCGAAGAAGCTGCCGGAGAATTTCTCACATGTCCACAACCTTAACTCAGGCTGGATCGACCAGTGTTTTAATTTTTTATTATTGCTAAAAGTAAACGGATTATAGGTGCCCTGTAAGTCGATGGTGGTCTTCTTCCCCAGAGCGGTCTCGACAGAGATATTCGGAGTAGTCGTCCCCCAATACAGTAAATTGGTCTTTATCGCTACCTCCTGCGCGGGAAGATGCTGTATGACTAACCCCATAAAAAGTAATAGCAAAGTACTTTTTTTCAACATTTTTTCTTTTTTATTGGTTATGCAGAACAAAATCTCCTATGCCTGCCGTATATTAATCTATTAATCCACGAACTCGCTTATTGTTTCATCTGTAATTGCTGTCCGCATTAAAACATAAGTTTTTCCTCCGTTATCTGAAAATGGAGAAAATTTCTCCTATCCGCGCTCGCACGGAAAAAATTTCTTAATACAGAGAATATGAATAAATTTTCGGAGGAGAACTTCTGCGAAAAATCAAGATAAGAACCATGAGTTGTAGTATCCATATTATCCTGTTTTTAATAGACGATAGTTCTTTTTTTATTTCCTGTCACTAATAAAGTGACAGAAAATAGTTCTTTTAGTATCAACAAACACTATAA
>JAJBUQ010000033.1 GCA_020860245.1 Rikenellaceae bacterium | reverse complement strand
ATAATAAGTTATATTTGAATTAAGTTTACAGATATAAATTCAAACTCAAATAATTCTATGTTTAAAAAATTGTTATTTTTTTGTTCCGCCGTATTTTTTGCGGTAGGAATTTATGCCCAAAGCCAATCGGATCTGAGCGGGGAATGGCGGTTCCAGAAGGATCCGGGAGATGTCGGAATTCCGGAAGAATGGTATTTGAAACGACTTACCGACGTGATGAATATTCCGGGCTATATGCCGGAGAAACTCAAGGCGGACGAGGTTACCCTCACGACTCCGTGGACCGGAAGTATTTACGACAGTTCGTTTTATTTCAATCCCCGTCTCGAGAAGTACAGGGAGCCTGGAAATATAAAATTTCCATTTTTTTTAACTCCGGATCAGCACTACATAGGGGTAGCATGGTACCAGAAGGAGATAGAAATTCCGCAGAACTTCACGGATAAACAACTGACACTTTTTCTCGAAAGACCTCACATCGAATCGACCGTATGGATAGACGGCAAAGAGGCGGGGATGCAGAACAGCTTGTGCGTACCCCACCGATTCGACCTCACGGGAATTTCTAAAGGGAGGCATACGATAACGATACGCGTGGATAACCGCATCAAAGATATAAATGTCGGGATCGACTCCCACAGTATAACGGATCAAACGCAAGGCAACTGGAACGGCATCGTCGGAAGAATCGAACTTCAGGCGGAGGATAAGGTCAATTTTGATGATATTCAAATTTATCCGGATCTAAGCGGTAAGAGAGCGGTAGTTAAAATGAAAATAAACAGCAGCCAAAATTCTACCTCCGAAGTTACGCTTTCGGCAAAAAGTTTCAATTCGCAAAAATTCCATAGCGTCAGCCCCATTACAGCAACTGTAAATCTGAAAAAAGGCATCAACGAAGCGGAAGTGGAATTACCCATGGGGAACGATTTTCTGACATGGGACGAATTCGATCCGGCGCTGTATATGCTAACCGCAACCATCGAAAGCGGTAAGATGCGGGACGATAAGAGTATTCAGTTCGGTATGCGTGAATTCAAAATCGACGGCATGTATTTCTACGTGAACGGACATCAGACTGTTCTCCGTGGTACGGTAGAAAACTGCACATTCCCTGAGACCGGTTATGCCCCTATGGATGTAGATTCGTGGATGAAGGTATTCGCCAAATGTAAAGAATACGGGCTCAACCACATGAGGTATCATTCATTTTGTCCTCCCGAAGCTGCCTTTATCGCAGCGGACCTTATAGGAATTTATCTTCAACCGGAGGCTCCGAGCTGGCCCAACCACGGCTCGTCGCTCGGAGACGGCAGACCGGTGGATCAATATCTTATGGACGAATCTATCCGCATACATAAGGACTACGGCAACTACGCTTCTTTCGTCATGTTCTCCAGCGGTAACGAACCATACGGAAATAATTGGGTCGATTGGGTTAGCGATTTCGTGGATTACTGGAAGGAAACTGACAACCGCAGGGTCTACACCGGAGCATCGGTAGGAGGAGGATGGGCATGGCAGCCCAAGAACCAATTCCATGTCAAAGCAGGTGCACGCGGACTCGAATGGAATCGCAGACCGGAGAACTATTCCACATACTCTTCTTCTTCCTTTTTAAAACAGGCTGTCGAGGCTAACCAACCGTATGTATCCCACGAAACAGGACAGTGGTGTGCATTTCCAAATTTTAATGAGATAAAAAAATATACGGGTGTAAACAAAGCTCTCAATTTCGAACTCTTCAGAGAGGATCTTGCCGATCACGACATGGGGAATCTCGGATACGACTTCATGATGGCTTCCGGCAAATTACAGGCGCTATGCTACAAGTACGAGATCGAGAAGACGCTCCGTACTCCGGATTACGCAGGATTCCAACTCCTCTCGCTCAACGATTATTCAGGACAGGGTACAGCGCTCGTAGGTGTATTAGACGTGTTCTGGGAAGAAAAAGGATATATAAATGCCGAGGAGTTCCGCAGATTCTGCAACTCCACCGTACTACTCGGTAAATTCAGAAAATTTACGTTCAAAAACTCCGAGACCATGACCGCGGAGATACAGACCGCCCACTTCGGACGCGGAGCGATCGAAGAAGCAGAAATTGTCTGGACCGTTAAAAACGAATACGGACAGATCCTTGCGGAAGGTTCGTTACCGAAACAGACCATACCGGTCGGCAACGAACATATCGCAGGAGAAATATCCGTACCATTGAATTCTGTGGAAAAAGCGGGAAAATACAATCTCGAAACGCGAATCAAGGGCACGGAATTCGTGAACGACTGGAATTTCTGGGTCTATCCGGAACTTCCGAAGGCTGATCCCGGCGACGTGTATATTACAAACGAATTCAACGAAGAAACCCGGAAAAAACTGGAAAACGGAGAGAACGTCCTACTTCTCGCTGGAGGTAAAATATCCTACGGCAAGAATATCGTTCAACACTTCCTGCCTGTGTTCTGGAACACATCATGGTTCAAGATGCGCCCTCCGCACACAACCGGAATATTCGTGAATACGCATCATCCGCTATTCGACAACTTCCCTACGGATTATCACTCCGATCTTCAGTGGTGGGAACTTCTGAACAGGACGCAGGTGATGCTTCTCATGGACTTCCCGTTGGGATTCCAGCCCGTAATACAATCCATAGATACATGGTTCCACAACCGCAAGATCGGTGTACTTATCGAGGCGAATGTCCTCAACGGCAAACTTATAGTCTGTACTGCGGATCTCGAGAAAGATCTCGAGGAGCGCGTGGTAGCAAGGCAACTCCTTGAGAGCATACTTATATATATGAACTCCGACAGGTTCCGACCGCAATACGACGTAGCTGTGGAGAGAATACACGATCTGTTCACCAAAGAAGAACCACCTCTGGATACTTATACAATCCAGTCGCCGGACGAACTCAAACCGGGATTCAACAAATAATTCGCGGCGACGGTAAGATTTACTGCAGCACCCTGCACAAAATACAATAAATACGCAGGGTGCTGCGTTATAATAAGCATAAGAATTACTGACCATGAAAAAAGACTTCAAATACAGACTCAATCGTAAGAGCAAGAGACTAACCGTCATCTTCCTCTTGGTATCATTCGTGCTTATTTTACTGTGCAACTATTACAGTTTCAGCGGATTTCTTCCTGCATGGGTTATATCTCTGCTGGTTACAACGGCCGCCCTGTATATATTATCCATTCCAAAATATGTAAGGGTTACGGACTCCACACTTGAGATACATTGTATGATCGAGCTGACCAATATACCGCTTCAAAATATTAAGAATATCAGACAAATCGATAAGAAGGATATGAAATATACCGCACCGCTTCTGGGAAGCTACGGATTTTTCGGATTCTACGGATATTTTTACGATTTTTCTAAGATGTCGTTCGTAAAAATGTACGCCTCTGCTTGGGAGAATTTCATTATGATCGAGGATATTTATGAGGATACTTACATCATAAACTGCAGTGAACCGGCGGAACTGGTGAAACTGGTTGAAAAAAACAGAGAGTCGCTTGTCGCTGCGATCGCAGAGGCTAAAGCATCTGAAGAGGCTTCGCCTGCATTCTAATATTCGGTCAAAGGAACAGGATAAATTGTCCTGTATATAGTGTCAGAATTTAATACGTGACATTATATATAGGACATTTTGTCAGTATGGACCGTTGGCAGATAATTTGCAGTTTTAAATAAAAAATAATGTTATGAATACTGATAATCGCAAACACGAAGCATTGGACCGCTACGCCATAAATTTAAACGATATGGCGAAGAACGGCAAGCTGGACCCCGTTATCGGAAGGGACGAAGAGATCCGGCGTGCACTTCAGATATTGTCAAGAAGGACTAAGAATAATCCGATTCTCGTTGGTGAACCGGGCGTCGGCAAAACGGCCATTGCCGAAGGGATTGCGCACCGCATAGTGAACGGCGACGTTCCGGAGAACCTTAAATCCAAACTTGTCTTCTCCCTCGACATGGGGGCACTAATAGCAGGGGCCAAATATAAAGGAGAATTCGAAGAGCGCCTCAAGGGGGTTGTCAAAGAGGTAATCGATTCCAACGGAGAGATTCTTCTCTTCATCGACGAGATACATACCCTCGTAGGTGCAGGCGGGGGGGACGGAGCTATGGATGCTGCAAATATCCTCAAACCCGCGCTCGCGCGTGGAGAACTCCGCGCCATTGGTGCTACTACTCTCGATGAATTCCAGAAATTTTTTGAGAAGGACAAGGCTCTCGAGAGACGCTTCCAGAAGGTAACAGTAGATGAACCCTCGACCGTAGACTCTATCTCCATTCTTCGCGGACTTAAAGAGCGATACGAGAGCCATCATCAGGTCCGGATCAAAGACGAGGCTATTATCGCCGCGGTAGAACTGTCTCACAGATATATAACTTCTCGATTCCTTCCGGACAAGGCAATCGATCTGATAGACGAAGCGGCAGCAAAACTTCGCATGGTGATGAACTCCGTTCCGGAAGATATCGACGAACTGGACCGTAAGATACGCCAGTTGGAGATCGAACGTGAAGCGATCCGGAGGGAGAACGACAAGGTTCGCGTCGAGAGTCTTACCGAAGAGATCGATGAGATGATAGCTAAACGTAACAAATTACGCACCCAATGGGAAGCGGAGAGAGGGATTCTGGAAAAAATTCAACAGAACAAACAGAACATTGAAAATTATAAACTCGAAGCAATACAGGCGGAGCGTAACGGAGATTACGGGAAGGTAGCAGAGATACGGTACGGCAAAATCCGTGCTGCGGAAGAGGCTATCGAGAAACTCAACGAAGAGTTCGTTCGGAGCCACTCAGAGGAGGGCGCAATGATAAAGGAAGAGGTGGACGGAGAAGATATCGCTGAAGTGGTATCACGGTGGACGGGAATTCCCGTCAGCAGAATGATGCAGAGCGAACGGGAGAAGCTGCTCAAGATGGAGGACGAGCTTCACTTCCGCGTAGTCGGACAGGACGGCGCGATAGTAGCCATTTCTAACGCTATCAGGCGCAGTCGTGCAGGACTTCAGGATTCAAGGCGTCCGATCGGTTCGTTCATATTCCTCGGAACCACAGGGGTCGGCAAGACCGAACTTGCCAAGGCGCTTGCGGAATTCCTGTTCAACGACGACAACATGATAACGCGTATAGACATGAGCGAATATCAGGAACGCCATTCGGTATCGAGGTTGATAGGAGCGCCTCCGGGATACATCGGATATGACGAAGGCGGTCAATTGACGGAAGCCGTAAGGCGTAAACCTTATTCTGTGGTGCTGCTGGATGAGATCGAGAAGGCGCATCCGGACGTATTTAATATTCTCCTGCAGGTGCTGGACGACGGAAGGCTCACAGATAATAAAGGGCGTACAGTAGATTTCCGCAACACCATTATAATAATGACATCGAATATCGGATCGCATATTATAAACGAAAACTTCGAAAAGGAGAACGACTACAACGACGTTCAGATAATCGAGAAGACGCGCGATCAGGTTTTCGATTTAATGAAACAGACCATAAGACCGGAGTTCCTCAACAGGATTGACGAGATTATCATGTTCACTCCGCTGTCGCGTGAAGATATTCGTAAGGTGGTGGTGTTACAGATAGATGTCGTGAGAAGAATGTTAGGGGATAATGGTATACAGTTGAAGGTATCAGAGCCTGCAGTGGACTTCCTTGCGGAGAAGGGATACGATCCTATGTACGGTGCGCGTCCTGTGAAGCGAACCCTCCAGAAATATCTCATAAACGAACTGTCCAAGCGGATACTGGCGGGCGAAGTGAACAAAGATTCGCTAATTAACGTGGATGTTGAAGACGGAGAATTAAAATTTTCGAACACCTAATAGAACAGCGGTGGAATCCACCGCTGTTTTTATTTTTTATTGGATATATAGTTTATACGGCATCAACGCCTGAACTCCCTTACGGTATTCCATTATATTCCGGAACTCGGAAAAATCGACAGATATACCCTCTATCTCGAAGGCTGGTTCAGCCTTGACATTATTTAATAGATTCCTGAGCACGGAACTTAACAGGTCGTCCTCAGTCTCCTTCGATACGATCCGGAAATTATCGGCTATTCCCACTCTCTCGGCAGCGAACAGGATAGCATCCTTCAGACCTCCGAAGGCGTCTACCAACCCTATCCTTTGGGCATCGAGCCCTGACCAGACTCGTCCGCTTCCGATCTCGCGCACACGGTCCGCGGACAAGTTACGCCCATTAGCTACATGGTTTACGAATGTCTCGTAAACTTCCTTGACACTGTTTTGCAGGTATCTCCGCTCAGGATCCTCCAATGGACGGAACGGTGAAGCGAGGTCGGAATAATCGTTGGTCGTCACGCCATCCACTGTAATTCCGAGCTTATCCTTCAATCCGTCTTCCACATTCAGCATAAGATCGAATACACCTATCGAACCTGTGATTGTAGAACGGTTAGCAAATATAAAATCGGCAGGAGCGGATATATAATAACCTCCTGAAGCCGCATAATTTCCCATAGATATGATTATAGGCTTATCTGCCCTGACCTCCCCTACCTCGCGCCATATTACCTCCGAGGCCAACGCGCTGCCTCCGGGACTGTTCACCCTCAAGACAACGGCTTTAACGTCTCTATCGTCCAATGCACTCCGGAGTTCGACCCTCATATTACGGCTGCCGACATAACCTTCGGGAGCACGTCCGTCGATTATTTCCCCTTCGGCATATATTACCGCAATTTTATTTCTGGACCTCGCTCCCTCCGACGGCGACGAGATATAAGACGAAAAATTTACTATTTCCGGAGCGTCCCTCTTATCGGTGAGTCCGGCAAGATAATCCGCAACCTGATCCACGTAGGCAATAGAATCGACCATACCTACATCGTACGCACTCATGGGATTCGCGATTGTCAGTTCGGAAGCGTAACGTTGAAGGAGCGCGGAATCGATACCTCTGGATTGACTTATATCCCGGACGATATTTCCCCATATTCCGCCTATCAAATGCTGCGTCTGGAGTTTGTTCTCCGGGCTCATCCGGTCGGAAGTGAACGGTTCCACCGCGCTCTTATAATCTCCCACGCGGACAACTTCCACCTTGAGTCCGAGTTTATCGAGAGCGCCTTTAAAAAATAAAACCTGCGACGACATCCCTCTCCATGCTATTCCTCCTTCCGGATTGATGAAAATTTTATCCGCAACAGACGATAGATAATAAGTACCCTGTGTGTAGTAATCCGCATAACTTACGATGAATTTACCGGAAGATTTGAATCTCAACAGTTCGGTTCTGATCTCCTCCATCATTCCGAGGCCTATGGAAGAATTGGGATTGAGATTGAGATATATTCCTTTAATATTATCGTCGTACGTGGCATTTTCGATCGAACTTATAACGTCCAGCAAGGATACCCGCCTCTTTATCGACATGCTGAACGGATTGAAATCGTTCAGGAAAGATTGCGGCGGAGCGTCTGAGATTATCTCGCTGAGTTCTATTTTGAGCACCGAACCGGGCTTTATAGAAACAGCCTCCTTGGAATACATAACTGCGATAATACCGGAGAAGATGAACAATGACAGTATCGTTACAAGTATAAATGATGCGAAAATCGCGGCAAGACATGCAAAGAAGGTTTGAAAGAATCGTTTCATATCGAATTTATTTATTATTGTAAAAGTAGTAAATTTGCTGCACAAATCAATCCATAATCATGAATAATCAAGATATCGAAACAATATTGTCCGGAATAATACATCCGGATTTGAAACAGAACATCGTATCGCTCGGAATAGTGGAACAAATATCCGTAACGGACGATAAAATCCGTCTCACACTCAACTTCCCCAGAGCCAAAGATCCCTTCGCAAATTCGATAAAACGCACGAGCGAACATGCTATCAGAGAGAAATATCCGGAATTTGGAGGAGACATAATAGTCCTTATCAAAGAAGCTGCTCCGAAGAAGATCGAACAATCTGCCCCTGCGACCACTACCGGAAAAATAAAAAATATAATCGCCGTCTCTTCCGGCAAGGGCGGTGTCGGCAAATCGACCGTAACTTCGAATCTTGCGGTTACATTGGCAGAGAAGGGAATTAAAACAGCTATTCTCGACGCGGATATCTATGGACCGTCGATTCCTAAAATGTTCGGATTGGAGGACTACAAACCTCTTGCGGAGAAGACAGAAGAGGGAAGCGATGTTATTATTCCTGCGGAATCGCATGGAATAAAAATAATGTCCATCGGGTTCTTTATCGATCCGGAAGATGCCCTCGTTTGGCGCGGAGCTATGGCAACCAACGCTCTCCGGCAGCTTATCCATCAAACGGAATGGGGAGAGATTGATGTTTTGCTGATAGACATGCCTCCTGGAACAGGCGATATACACCTGACAATCGTTCACGAGTTAAAAATTACCGGCGCGGCGATCGTAACCACTCCGCAGCAGATTGCTCTGGCAGATGTAGTAAGGGGAATCAAGATGTTCCGAAGCGAGGGGATAGACGTTCCGGTGTTGGGAATAGTCGAGAATATGTCGTGGTTCACCCCTGCGGAATTACCTGAGAACAAATATTATATCTTCGGCAGGAACGGAGGAAGGGATCTTGCGGATAAAACCGGACTTCCACTCCTCGCCCAGATACCGTTGATTCAGTCGGTAAGCGAGAACAGCGACAACGGCAAACCCACTTCGTCGGTATATACGGCTACGCTCGCAGACAATATTATCTCACGACTGTAAAAGTTTATATGCATAACAAAAATAGCGGACTTTAAAGATCCACTATTTTTATATTCATCCGACTTTATCCTATCGAACTGTTGATAAGGAATACCGTCGCAAACGCAAGAATCGCATATAATTCAGGAAATGCGGCAAGGATAAGAGTGTTACCGAATACGTTGTTGCCATTGGATATCGCAACGATACCGTTGGCACAAACCTGTCCCTGACGGATTGAACTGAACAACCCTACGATCCCCATTACGATTCCGGCACCGAGAATACCTGCGCCCTGAAGTAATGTAATATCGGCAGTCAATAATCCGGATACCACGAAGTAGCCTGCGAAGCCATAAAGTCCCTGACTGGATGGTACGGCAGAGAGTATCATGTAGCTACCGAATGCAGAGCTGTTCTTCCTCAACGCTCCCATAGCTGCGTTACCGGCAATTGTAACTCCGTAGGCACTACCGATGCCGGAAAGTCCTACCATAAGCCCTACACCAATGTATGCCAATAAAATAGGTGTCATAAATTTAAATTTTTAGTTAAACATTATTAATTTTTAATTTCTTTTTTTAACGGATTAAACGCTCTTCCTCCGTCCACAAATCCTGCATTGTTATAGAATTCGACGAATGTCAGACGCAGCGGGTGTACGAATGCGCTGAGAGATGCCATAAACATAGTCAGCCCCTGCCCGAACAGAATAATAATAATCATAACCAACTGCCTCAACACCGGTACTGCCGGAGCCATATCCATCGCAAGTTTATTGAATACAAGCGCGAGAATTCCTCCTGACAAACCAAGAGCGAAGAGCCTTATATAAGACAGAACGTCGCTTAGCAAGCCCGTAACATTATTATAAGTATTCCATAATCCGGAACCAAAGTTCACAAAAATGTTTTTGCCAGGAGTGTTCATAAATAGCATCAGGAACAATCCGATACCTGTTACGATCCAAAACGGCACGGAAGAAAAGTCATAACCGGCGATACCGAAATCAGGCAGAAGATACGCTGCGAGCCCTGATAGTATCACGATAAGCCATCCGAGAGAGCCAAGCGAGTAACGGAATCCCTTGAGTTTCGAAGTAAATATAATCTTCAGGGTCATAGCGTAAAGAATATGGAATATTCCCACCCCTATCGCCAGCATAAACATACTGTCCGGAGTCAGAAAGAACTCCTTGTAATTACTGAATATACCCAATTCAGGCAGTTGGATACCGAACATATTCCCTGAAATAAAACCGAAAAATATTGTCGCTAAGCCACAATACAGCGCAAGTTTGGCGAACGGTTTATATTTCTCCGGAAGTTTGGCAAGCCCTACGAGCGAAGCTATAACATACAGGATTCCGTAACCCGCGTCCGCAAGACAGAATCCGAAGAAAATCATATAGAACGGAGCGAAGTAAGGTGTAAAATCAACTGTACCATACTTTGGCAGGGAGTATAAATTCCCTATTACTTCGAAGAGTCGCGCAAATCGGTTATTCTTCAACAGCACCGGAGGGTCGTCCTCTTCCTGAGGTTCTTCTTTCAACGCGAATACAGAGCCGTCCTCGATCATGCGGTCAACATTATCCTGATCTTCGACCGGAGCCCAGCCCTCGAGTATCACGAGAGTATCGTCCGCTACTTTAGATGCGGTCGTCTTGGTCTGACTCAAATGGAGATCTTCTTTGAGCTGCTGTTCGAGAGTCTTTAAATCTTCTACATTACCGGAGGCACGCAGTATTATATCATTCTGACGTTCAATCAGTTCATCCAATACGGCAATCTGCTCCTTACGCTCCTCTACGGTTCCTTCCGGAGTTTTAACCTCTACCGCATCGATACGGATCGGTTCGCCATCCTTCCCTATAACTACAAAATAAGTTATTCCTCTTATTTCGTTTATCTCTTCAATAATATACTCCTGATTCCAGACATCTATTTCTGTCTGAAATTCTTTGGTCGGCTTGGTGAAAAAATGCAGATCCACTCCATTGTACTTAAGGCAGTTTATCTCCACAGGAGAAAATTCCCCCCAAGGTATGGTGTCGGCAATCTCCTTCTCCAGACGGTTCCGTTCAGACTGAAGCTTGTTAAGTTCTTCCGCTGCACCGATATATTCCCGCAATGCCTCTTCAGCTGAGGGATACGGAACGACTTCCCTTGCTTCGTCCTTATTCTTTACGACAGCAGACAGCGCAATAACCGCACGGCGTATCTGCTCTATAGAAGATACCATCTGTCGTTCGGTATCGTCTGGCTCCCAGTCGGCGATAGTGATATCTACTAATCCCAGCCCCTGAAGTTTTTCGAGGAATCCTTCATACTCCTTATGGTAGAGTACAAAAGAATATTTTACCATAGGAACTATCATACGCTATCCTCCTGATTTTGTTGGCGTGTTTTAACTATCTTCTGGGAAGATTTGGAGAGGTTGTCCTCATCCTCAAGGAATCGTTTTATTTTTCTTACCGCGTCCTGATATCCGGGAATCTGTACTTTTTCGTAAAGATTAACCTTCTGCGTGGTCTTTTTCCGCGCGTAATCGAGAAGTTCCATCTTCTTATTGAAGAATTCCCGTTCCAGTCCCAGCTTCGCGATCCTTTTCATAAGTTCTACACCTTCCGATATCCAGACAGGCGAACTGAACAGGTCGTAAGGCTTCTCCTCGAAAATTATATTTTCAAGGACGGGTATTCTCACACCTGCGATCTTGGATACATTAAATTCCACATCCTTCACGCGGATAAGGTCCTTATCGAATTCTCCCCATAAAGCAGCCATATAATCGTACTCCGCGGCAAGCTCATCGACCTTACCGGAGTATTCTGAAGCGACATCCCTCGCCTTCTTGACTTCCAGCCTCAACGCTGACTCCTTGCTCTTGATCGTAGGAAGAGCACGCTGCCGCATTTTAAGCTGTTTGTCCATGTCGTTCAGGGACGTCTTGTTATATTGAAACTTTATAGCCATTATCTATTGATTTTACCGGTTTTCAGGCCAGTATTTCTGTGTAAATTCGTCTTTAATAGCAACTTCCGCCTTAGTGAAGTATCTGGCGAACAGTTCCCATGCGGTGTCCAACATTCGCGTGATGTCGATATTTACGTCGATGGCAAGAAGTTTTTCTGAATAATCCTTGGCGAATGCCAGAGTTCTTTCATCGTAGTCCGTAAGATCGAATCCGTTTTCGAGTTTTGTTCTTGCATTAGCAGCATCGGCATAAAGGCGCACTGCCGCATTCATAACCTGCGGATGGTCCTCGCGCGTCTTTTTACCTATTACGAGCTGTTTCAAACGGGACAGACTTCGGAACGGATCGACGATTACCTTCCCTGTTTCACTGTCGTTACGAAGGAAGAGCTGTCCTTCGGTAATATATCCGGTATTATCTGGTATGGCGTGTGTAATGTCCCCTCCATTAAGAGTCGTGACAGCAATCAATGTTATCGAACCTCCGTTAGGGAGCTGTACCGCTTTTTCGTATATCCTCGCAAGGTCGGAGTAGAGCGATCCGGGCATACTGTCCTTCGAAGGTATTTGATCCATACGGTTGGATACGATCGCAAGCGCATCGGCGTATAGGGTCATATCCGTAAGGAGCACGAGCACCTTCTCTCCTTTGTCCACGGCAAAATATTCCGCGGCGGTAAGGGTGAGGTCTGGAACGAGAAGTCGTTCCACAGGAGGATTCTCCGTAGTATTCACAAAGCTGACGATACGGTCGAGCGCACCTGCGTTTTCGAATACGTTCTTGAAAAACAGGAAGTCGTCGTTCGTAAGACCCATTCCGCCGAGAATGATTTTATCGGCTTTAGCCCTCAATGCAACCATCGCCATAACTTGGTTATAAGGCTGGTCGGGATCGGCGAAGAATGGGATCTTCTGCCCTGTAACGATTGTATTGTTAAGGTCGATGCCTGCGATTCCGGTAGCTATAAGTTCCGACGGCTGTTTACGCCTGAACGGATTTACTGTCGGCCCTCCTATCTCACGCTCTTCTCCTGTGAGTTCCGCACCTCCGTAGAGAGGTTGTCCGTAGGCATTGAAGAATCGTCCGGCAAGGTCGTCGCTCACTTTAAGAGTCGGAGGAGCGCCGTGGAATACAACTTCGGAGTTCGTGGCTATATTCTCCGTGCCGGAGAAGACCTGCAAGGTCACGGTATCCCCGTTAAGCTTAACAACCTGAGCGAGTTTACCTCCGACGGTAGCAAGCTCGTCGTTGCCCACACCCTTAGCTTTGAGCGTAACGGTAGCCTTCGTTATGTTGTCTATTTTAGTATATATTTTTTGAAAAGCCTTTGTTTCCATATCGGGGTAATTTTAGTCGTTCACAACTTTTTCGGCAACCGCCTTGTCTATCTGCACTTTGTAGCTTTCAAATTTCTCACTTTTGAATTCCGAATAGTTCATCTGCCTGAAGATATTGATTAAATTCTTGTAGAATGACGAACAGTCTTCGAATCCGGCGTAATCGTACTCTTTTTCGCAGATATCCAACAGGTAGTTGAACATATATTTCTGCCTCTCCATCGGCGTGTTACCGTCGATACTGTCGAACGCATCCTGTTGCAGGAATACGAAGTCGATCAATTCCGATTTCCAGAATCGGTCATGGTACTCGATAGGGACTCCGTCGTCACCGAGGATATTGATCTGCTCGGCAGCCTCCTTACCCCTTTTGACTATGGTCTTACCCTTTTGCACTCGTTTAACCCAGTCTTTTTCCACAGTCTCGTCGAGGCATTCTATTATCTCATCATAATCGAGGTATTTGGAATAACTGTCTATGGGGTCGATCGCTGGATAGCGCTTACTGTCCGCACGCTGCTGCGATAATGCGTAGAAGCATCTCGTAGCCTTCTGGGTAGATTCCGTCACCGGTTCCTTCAGGTTACCTCCGGCAGGCGACACAGTTCCGAGGAACGTTACGGATCCTGTCTTTCCGTTGTTAAGGGATACGAGCCCCGCGCGTGCATAGAAGCTCGATATGGTAGCGGAGAGATCCATCGGGAACGCATCCTGCCCGGGAAACTCCTCCAGCCTGTTAGCCATCTCTCGGAGAGCCTGCGCCCAACGCGAAGTGGAATCGGCAAGGATAAGGACTTTGAGACCCATCGCACGGTAATACTCCCCTATCGCCATTCCTGTATATACGGAGGCCTCTCTGGAGGCTACGGGCATATTCGAGGTGTTACAGATAATCGTAGTACGCTCCATAAGCTTGCGGCCGGTGCGGGGATCCTCCAAATGAGGGAATTCCGCGAATATCTCGACAACCTCATTGGCGCGTTCCCCGCAGGCAATCATGATGATAATGTCAGCTTCCGCCTGTTTCGATATAGCGTGCTGCAAGACAGTCTTACCCGCACCGAACGGTCCGGGGATAAATCCGGTCCCACCTTCCGCAAGGGGATTGAATGTATCGATAGGGCGCACCCCTGTCTCCATTATTCTGTTCGGGCGCGGTTTATTTTTATATGCGGTGATCGGTATTTTAACCGGCCATTTCTGTATCATTGAGACATTATGTTTCTCTCCTTTGCTGTCGGTGAGGACGGCAATAGTATCGGTAACTTTATATTTGCCTGCATCTACCACATTATCTACCATATACTCGTCACCGAACGAGAATGGCACCATAATCTTGTGAGGCATACTGCCCTCCATAACTTCTCCCAGCCAGTCTCCGGCGATAACATTATCTCCTGCCTTAGCAAGCGGAGTAAATTCCCATTCGCTGTTGTAATCGAGCGGTTCGGTGCGCGATCCGCGTTCGATGAACAGCGAATCCATTTTTTCGAGATCGTTCTGAAGTCCGTCGTAATTTCTCGACAGTATCCCCGGTCCGAGGGTAGCTTCAAGCATGTGTCCTTCAAATTCCACTTCATCGCCAACCCTCATTCCACGAGTCGAATCGAATACCTGGATATAGACGTTCTCCCCGGTAACTTTGATAACTTCGGACATAATCTCCAAACCATCGACCTTGATATTGCAGATCTCGTTCTGTCCTACCGGTCCGTCCACCTTTACGGTAACAAGGTTGGATGTTATACCGCTTATTCGTCCTTTGGTTTTCATGTTATTTGATTTATTTATTATTCAATTTCAGTATTGCGGACTCTCGGATTGCCCACCTGAAAGACCTCGGCTTCCAGTAAACTTTTATCCGACACGTCCGCGACCATCTTACGGAACATCTCCAGTCCAGTCTGTTTATCCAGAGATATCCATCTGTCGATCAGGTTTATCTTCACGCAATAGGCCAGTATGACGTCTATATCGAAATAATTTAACTCGGTCAGTTCGTCGGACTTATCCCATTTAAGCAGATCCAGCTTCCGTTCTTTATCGAGAATATCGGCCTCTTCCATTATTCCCACGAGTCGTTCCATATAGTCCACTTCATTCTTCAGTCCGAAGTCGGGAGCGGAACTCCTTGCCAACGAACCGGTTATATCCGAATCTCCGATAATTTTCCCGGTAACGTCGCGCCCGAAGCGCCTCGCGGTATATGCTGCGGTTATGTTCCTCAACTCCATATCGAAGCGGTACCATTCGCGCAGGAACCTGCACGCGGAGTCAATACAGTGGTCGTAATAGGCGCTCCATAATGCCCGTCCGATAGGTTTGCCGGTATCGATAGAGGGATCGGTGTCGATGTATTTGACATCCTTTACCGCAGAGCGGTAAGTCGCGATCACCGTAGCCAAATAACCGGGAAGATTCTCAGGCGCTTCAAGCTCCGCTTCCAGTTGCTCTCTGGTATAAAATCCGAGTTTATGGAATGTCTCGCGCCCCGAATACAGTGCAATGATATTTAGAACGTCGTAATAGGCATAGAAGTCGCGCATATACTGTCGGTCTTCCGGCGCAAGATTCTCGTATATGTCGTCGCGTATAGCCACGGCATCGAATCCCTTAGCTCCGGTATCGAGGCTATACTCTCTCAGCCCTGCTACTACGAAATAATATTTACCTGCCATGCCTGTTATTTTTCTCCACCGAATATCAGTTCCGCAACCTTCGGACGCACGAATTCTTTGAATAGCGCATCGAAGTCGGCATCCGAGAAGCTGATGTAATATCCTCCGTCTTTAGGTGCGACGCGGAATCCAGATTTTACACCCTTATCGAGGGTGATTTCGAATCCCTGTCCAAGCGTCGCGCCCACTTCTTTGCTCAGTTCCTTTTCGAACGCCGCATCGGTATCGGCAGGCAGGACTATATCGAGTTTATTCCCCTCGTTCTCGTTCCAGTTTTTAGCCAGAGCGATTATCACCTCTTTAACAAAGGATTTATCGCCTACGGCATCCTTAACGGCAGGAGAGATTTTATCGGCAATAACCAGGCGTTCTATCTGCTGCTTAATTATGCCTATCATTTGTTTTGAAGCAAGGGATATTTCTGTTTTCGTGTTGCGCTTAAGGTCTACTGACTCCTTCTCCGCGTTGCGCTTTAAAGTTTCGGCATCTTCCTTTGCCTTTTTAATTATAGCTTCCGCTTCCTTTTTGGCATTGGCAACGAGTTCTTCCGCCTCGGTGCGTCCTTTTGACAACCCCTCTTCGTATAATTTCTGAGTGAGTCGTTGAAGTTTGTTATCCATAATATTTTAATTTTCAATTTTACTTTTACTGATGCTGAGGTCTTAGAAGATCGTTCACGGTCTTCACCGGACTGAACGTGGATATAGGAACCTCGACGAACACCGTATTCCACCCTGCCATAGATCCGTTCCACAATCCCGGCAATTCCTGTGCCTTGAGTTTACGGCCGTTTTTGGATTTTTCAGAAATAAATCCGGTTCGGGGATCGGTAAATTTCAGGAGATCGAATTTTTTATCACGGTAATCTTTAACTGCACATACAATGTCGACGGGATTGAAGTGAGTCGCCTTACGCATGACATCCGATTTTTCCGGCGCTATCTGTGCGGATTCCGCGATTTGAAGAGACACATCCCCTTCTTCGGACCTTACCCAGAACGGCCCCCCTCCGGGCTCACCTTCGTTCCGCACTATTCCGCACACGCGGATCGGACGGTTGAGAATACCCATCATTGTATTGGCTTTCTCTTTGTTGGTCTTACGGCTGAATTCGTTCCTGAAGTTATACGACAGGTCTTCTTTTATAAACTCTTCTATCTCTTCGAGCAGCGGTTCGTTGGCTCCGCATTCCAAAGCGTTTACATACTCGAAGCATCTCTGTTGAAGACGAAGAAGAATTTCCGCCATCGCCCTTTTATATAGAACCGTATCCGATTTGAGATGATCCGGCACTACGTTGTCTACCGTTTTGATAAATATAATATCCGCATCGATATCGTTGAGGTTTTCCAGTAACGCACCGTGTCCTGCCGGACGGAATAAAATCGAACCGTCATCTTCGCGGAACGGGTTGTTTTCCATATCTACCGCAATGGTGTCCGTCGATGGTTTCTGACAAGAAAATGTAACGTCGTATTTTACTCCGTATTCCTGTTCGAATTTTGGAACCGACTCTTTTACATGCCTATCGAAGAGCTCCAGATGTTCCGGAGATACGGTAAAATGGATCCTCGCTCTATTCTCCGAAGATACTCCGTATGCACCTGCTTCTGCCAGATGTTCCTCTACCGCCGTACGGCTCTCATCGTCGTATTTATGGAAGAGGATAAGCCCTTTAGGCAGATTGCCGTAATTCAATCCTTCTCCGACAATGTATGAAATAACCTCTTTGCTGTCTCCCAAATCTATACCGGATGCCTTTAAGTCAGCGAAGAACGGGAATTTTTCTATGTCCTCCATAACTCTGCGGACAGAATCGTTTATTTCACCGGTATTCAGGAATTCGTATAAGTCCTTAAACATACGTGTAGCTGCTCCGGACGCCGGGACGAATTTGACAACCGCGCCCTTCTTTCTACGGTCGTAGCTATCCGCAAGTCCGACTACTTCTTCACGCGAATAATTTTTTATACCGTCGTTTAATGTGGCCGCACGCAATATTCCGAGATACGGGAATCCGTTCTCGAAATTTTTAATCTGCCGTTGTATTTTTTCTACCGATATACCTCTCTCCTGAATCTGGAGAATATCCTTTTCACTAAACATAGCCTCAATATATTTTTGGGAATGACTGCACAAGTTAATATTAATATTTAATACTTTTGATTAAAACAGTCGATTTAATCAAATATTAACAATTTGATTAAATTTTGAATATCCCGTGTAATATGATATTGGTAAATTTCGGAATTTAATGTTACACTTGTTATCCCAAAACGGTTATTTATTGGTCATAATTTCTCATTTATATGTGATATACCGATATTACCCAATATTTAGGCTGTTTTTATATTCCCTTATGTCTCTTTCTAATTTTTTATAAAGGAAGCAGTTTTTATAATTGGTATTCTCGTTAAGGAGGTCTTTTACGTTCCGCAGGGAATTATTGTAATTGCTGAGTTCGTTCTTGAGCGCAAGTCCGCGGCGTTCGCTGTTGTTAATCATGTTATTGGAGATCTCCCTGAGCTTATCACAAACATTCTGTAATAATACAACGACAACGTTATCCTTGAGCGTATGCCCCTGCATAAAAAAATAGACATTATCTTCCGTCACGCCCTTACCTCTAAGTTTTTTTTCGAAGGCTGGAAGTTCGGCGATCCATTCGGAATTATGGCGTTCCAGAGTTTTAAGTTTTTTATCCGTGTGTCTTTGGAGCCACGACAGGGTTCCCTCTCCGTTATCGCGCAGCTCCACATAATGAATTCTGACGATATTCCGGAAATCAGCGAGGGTAAAGCTCTTCTGCGAACTTTTTCGGGCAGAGAACGCATACCATATGAATAGCGGATAGATCACACGGGAGTATCCCTTCATGAATTCTTCGAAGTCGAATATATTGCTGTCGTTCTTAGTTGCCCGGACACATAAACGCCTGAGAGACGGCGGATAGCACAGATAATTCTCCGTAGCATAAGTATATGTTTGAAACAAGTATCTGGTGTTATTGACCGTACGGGACTGCTCGTTAAAATCTCCGAATAGATAATCGAAGTCGCTGTCCACACACAGAAGCATGCTGTCTCCGACGTTCGGGATCATGGACATTACGACCTTCTTCCCCTTAGCAAGGTCGCCTCGCGTAGGTACGCTGATCTCGAATCTGAGACGTTCGTCCTCGAATTGGTCGAAGATGCACCTCCAGAAGGATATATCGTCGTACCCTTCGACAAATACCTTCACAAGTTTATATTTTTTCCCGCGCAATTTAGCGGAAGCATCGAAGTATTTCGACGATACCGCATCCGTTAGCTTCGTCATTCTTCACGCTCTTTGATAACTATATCGCTCATTTCGGTTACATGCCCGAGCCATCCGTTCATAATCACGGCCGGGGAATGGGTGGACATGATAAGCTGCACGTTAGGGTTCAGGGTTCTTATATTTTCGATAAGACTTCCCTGCCAGTCGAAGTGCAGTGAGATCTCAGGTTCGTCCATCAGGAGAATGTACGGTTTACAGTCCTGCGTCAGTACCATCGCAAGAATAAGAAGCAACTGTTTCTCTCCGGAAGAGAGCATGTATACCGATATTTTTTTCGATCCTTTGAGGAAGCACAATTCGTCGCTCTCACGGTTTATGATGGTTCCGGTACGGGCAAACAGTCGGTCCATCATATCGAAAAAGACGGTGCGCTGTCCGGTTATTTCGTCGATCTCCTCCTGCGGAGCTGTGCCTCGCAGAAGACGTATAACCTTCCGGGATTGTTCCAGCTGGTACGACATATATCTGCGCTGAAGCATGTACAGTTCCCAATCCAGTTCGGTCCGGACAAGACCGTCGGATAATTTCTGCATTGCCTCGAGCTCTTTCATGCGGTTATCGAAGGTGCTTATGACATCGATTCTATAATCGGAGAGCTTATTCCCGTTGCCGGATATCAGCATATCTCCGTTCTCGAAGATGACGTCGATCTCTTCTATAACCCCGCGTATATGCGCAGGGAACTGTTTGGAGCGCAATATCTTCACCAGCGACCGTATTACCGTACTTTTACCGCTTCCGTTGATGCCTGACAGTATATTGACATCCGGATTCAGATGCCATTCCAGGTCGTACCTTCCCCATAATCCTTTTATGGCGACTGTTTTTATATAGTTGTGATTTTCACTCATAATATCCTTATTGTTATACAAAAAACACTCCTTAAAAATAATAATTTATCCGGTTTTTATTAACTTTCGCTCGGAAATTATTTTCTAATCCGGCCCAAGGGGGCGCAATCTTGGAATCAAATGAAGGATATACTACTCGTGGGAGCAGGCGGTTTTATGGGAAGCATCTCACGCTATGGTCTATCATTCCTGCTTAAGACGGCAGGGCCTATGACGGTTTTTCCATTTCCAGCGCTGATAGTGAATCTTGCAGGATCTATTTTGATAGGAATACTTTTTCCGATCATGGGAAATAATCCGAGAGGTGACTTCGCCTTATTGACAATAACGGGATTCTGCGGTGGTTTCACCACTTTCTCAACTTTTTCTATCGAAAATCTTATGCTCTTGAAGAACGGATTATGGCTCCACTCTGCATTATATATTTTTCTCAGTATAGTCCTTTGTATAGGAGGGGCATTCGGTGGAATGGAGATAGGAAACACAATTGCGAATTAAACAAAAATAAATATTTTATGGAATTTGTAGAACAACTCAAGGCCAAAGCCAGAGAGAACAAAAAAAGAATCATTTTACCGGAAGCTCCGGAAGAGAGGAACATCAAAGCAGCGGACATTATCTTAAAGGAGGATTTCTGCGACCTTATTTTGATCGGATCTCCGGAAGAGATACACCAACAAGCGTACGAGTACAATCTCGAAAATATCGGCAAGGCTGCGATCATAGATCCGAACAACAATCCGAAGAAGGAGGAATATGTCGAACTGATGCTTAAGCTGAGGGGCAGTAAGGGTCTGACTCGCGAACAGGCTGAATCCTTGATAACAAATCCTCTTTATCTTGCGGCGGTTATGATTAAGGCGGGCGATGCGGACGGTGAAGTGGCAGGAGCAAACAATACGACCGGAGACGTTCTCCGGCCAGCCTTCCAGTACGTTAAAACCAAACCGGGGATCAGCGTCGTTTCAGGCGCGTTTCTCATGTTCATTCCTGACAACCACTTCGGAGAGAACGGACTTATGGTGTTCGCAGACTGCGCGGTACATCCTAACCCTACGGCGGAAGAGCTCGCACAGATAGCGGTATCTACCGGAGAGACGGCAAGATCGATCGCTGGCATCGAACCACGCATCGCAATGCTCAGTTTCTCGACCAAAGGTTCCGCTAAACACGAGATGGTGGATAAGGTAGCGGTGGCGACTCGTCTCGCACAAGAGATGGCTCCGGATATGCAGATCGACGGCGAACTCCAAGCTGATGCCGCTCTCGTTCCGGGAATAGCATGCAAGAAGGCCCCTGACAGCCGCGTCGCAGGTAGAGCGAACGTACTCGTCTTCCCATCGCTGGACGTCGGCAATATCGCATACAAACTCGTACAACGTATGGCTCACGCGGAAGCGGTAGGACCGGTTCTTCAGGGAATGGCCGCACCCATCAACGATCTTTCGAGAGGGTGTTCAATCAGCGACATCGTGAGCCTCGTGGCGATAACTGCTTGTCAGGCGGGAGGAATGGAATAATAACAATACCTAAAACAAAGGAAAATGATAATTCTTGTATTAAACTGCGGAAGTTCTTCCATCAAATATCAGGTGATAGACATGACTTCCAGCGAGAGCAACCTTCTTGCCAAGGGACAGATCGAAAGAATAGGCCTCAGCGACGGAGTGCTTACACACAAACCTATCGGTAAAGATAAATATGAACTTATTAAGAGTATACCGGACCACTCTGCGGGCATTAACCTTATAATAAACACCATTACAGATCCGGATTACGGAGTGATTAAGAGCCTTGCGGAACTCGGCGCGGTAGGTCACCGCGTAGCTCACGGCGGAGAGTTTTTCAAGGAGAGCGCAGTGATCGACAAATCGGTGATACAGAAGATAGAGAGCTGCTTCGACCTCGCTCCGCTACATAATCCGGCGCACATGAAGGGCATTCTTTCTATCGAAACTATTCTTCCGCACGTTCCGCAAGTAGCAGTATTCGATACTTCGTTCCACCAAAGCATGCCTGAGAAGAATTTCCTGTACGCATTCCCGTATAAATATTACGAACAGTTCCGTGTAAGGAAGTACGGATTTCACGGTACCAGTCACAAATTCGTAGCTCAGAGAGCTTGCGAGATGACGGGTTTGGATTTCGAAAATTCCAAGATAATTACCTGCCATATCGGCAACGGAGGCTCAGTAACAGCTATTCTCAACGGCAAATCCTTCGATACCTCCATGGGCTTCACTCCTGTGGACGGCCTTATTATGGGTACGCGATGCGGAAGCGTGGATCCCGGCGCCATACTCTATATCGCTGAAAAAGAACAATTCAGCTGGAGCAGAATGAACGATCTTATCAATAAGGAATCGGGCGTACTCGGAATAACAGGGCTCTCTTCGGACATGCGCGACATCGAACATGCTGCGTCTGACGGCAACGAGAGAGCCAAACTCGCTTTGGAGATGTACAACACACGGATCAAAAAATTCGTAGGTGCTTATGCGGCTGAGATGGAGGGGGTGGACCTTATCGTATTCACAGGCGGTGTAGGCGAGAACGAAGCTTCACTAAGGGAGTTTGTCTGCAAAGGACTCGAATTCATGGGAGTGGAACTCGATTACGAGAAAAATAGAGGATTGAGAGGAAAGGATACTGTCATCTCAAAACCGGAATCACGCGTTAAAGTAGCCCTCACCTGTACTAATGAAGAACTCGTTATTGCGGCAGATACGTTCCGGCTCGTTAAGAAACGTTCGGAATAAACGATAAAAAAATCTAAAATAGGCCGTATATATTCGATATACGGCCTGTTTTAATTGCGTTATCCACGGAATTTATTTCAATACATTGACCACTTCTCCGATCAATCCGGAAATTGAATTTTCGGTCTGCGCTGTATAAAATTTCCCGTCTATCATTACAGTTTCATCCGTACCGACGGCCTTATTTACCATAGGTTTACATAAGGGGTGAAGGGCAATTTTTTTTCCCTCCGCAATACCTATAATGTCGAATAAAAATCCAGCTACACAATGCCCTATCATTATTTTTCCTTTTTTACCGAATGAGGCTACAACCTGAAGAAGATCTTGATTATACTTCTTACTGATATTATCGTTAAACTTCGGCATCGCATCGCCGCATGCAAACACCAAGGCATCGTATTCGTCTTCCCTCCCAATAAGGTTGGAGATAATATCGTGCGCAGAGACCGCTACTCCGGAGTTAGTTTTTATTTCAATAGAATCCGCTACCGCGTACAAAGTATACGGAATCTCATTTTCGAAAAATGATTCCAGATACTGAAACAATCCGTATCCATTTACCGGATTTACCGCTAAAACTGCTGTTTTTTTTGCCATGATTTTCTTTTTTAATTAACATTGATTACTTTTAGTAAGTTTATTACTTTTCATGCGAAGGTACCGGGAAGCAATAACAAAAACAAGAACTTATTACGGCATAAGATAGTTACAGGGAAGTAACTTTTACTGAAGATCAACAACTTTTAAATCAAAAAAATGAAAAATTTTTTGGATAACGGAACCTGCCCCATAAGAAGTGTATTGGCACACTTCGGTGATAAATGGTCTTTATTAGTAATGACAGCGCTAAACTCCAACGGAACCATGCGTTTTAATGAGATAAATAAAACTTTAGGAGATATATCGCATAGGATGCTGACAGTAACATTGCGGTCTCTCGAAGAAGACGGTTTTATTTCGAGACGCATCTATCCTGAGATTCCTCCGAGGGTTGAGTATACTTTAACCGAATTAGGATCGAGCCTTATTCCTCATATTGAGGAGCTTGTCGGGTGGGCAGTGAGGAATATGGATAATATCCATGAGAATCGCAGGAAGTTCAGCAGACATTAATATTGTCTGCTGGCAATACCTTTTTTATTCGGTTCAAAACGGTATATTTGTATAAAGACTATAACTATGAAAAAATATCTTATACTGGCTATTAATCCCGGATCGACTTCCTCCAAGATCGCTGTCTACGGCAATGAAGAACAGCTATTCGAGAAGACAATAAGACATTCGAGCGAAGAGATTTCCTCATTCCCAGACGTCGCGTCTCAGTTCGGCTTCCGGAAGGAACTTATTCTGAAAACCCTGACAGACGAAGGATTCGACATCCGTACTTTGGATGCGGTCGTGGGACGCGGAGGAATACTGAAACCGGTGTCGTCCGGAGTCTATGAAATTAACGATGCGATCCTCCGCGACCTCCGCGAAGCGAAGAACGGCGAACACGCCTCGAATCTCGGCGCATTGATAGCGGACGATATCGCTAAGGGTATCGACGGAGCGAGGGCGTTTATCGCAGATCCTGTGGTGGTGGACGAATTACAGGATGTGGCACGGGTAACCGGACATCCATTGTTTAAACGCACCAAGGTATTCCACGCGCTTAACCAGAAGGAGGTTGCAAGGAGTTACGCTGAATCCGTATCGAAAAATTACGAAGACCTTAATCTTATAGTCGCGCATCTCGGCGGAGGAATATCGGTCGGCGCGCATCGGAACGGCAGGATCATAGATGTGAACAACGCTATCGACGGCGAAGGAGCGTTCTCACCGGAACGTTCGGGCAAACTCCCTGCATTGCAAGTTGCGGAGTTATGTTTCAGCGGCAAATATACATATCAACAGATCAAGAAGATGCTTGTTGGCGAAGGGGGAGTTGTGGCGCACTTAGGAACAAACGACATGATGCCTGTAAGGAAGATGGCGCGCGAAGGAGACGCTAAGTACAAACTGATCGTGGATGCGATGCACTATAACATAGGCAAAGAGATAGGTTCCATGGCTGCAGTACTGCACGGCAAAGTAGACGCTATATTAATCACGGGCGGAATGGCGCATAGCGCTATGACCACCGACGCAATCAGAGAGATGGTAGAATTTATCGCTCCGGTAGTAATATTTCCGGGCGAGGACGAACTTGGAGCACTGGCAATGAACGGACTCCGGGTGTTACGGGGAGAAGCGGAGCCTAAAGAATATAGTTAAAATCAGCAAGAACGGACAAGCCATACAGCTATCTCCGGTGTAATTTTGCGGCAAATAACGGGGATAATGGATAATAAATCAAGAAGATAGAACGATTATAAACTGCGGAACGAACCGTGACTTCAAGTATACTGCAACACCCTGCTAAATCGACTCCTGAAAATTAAAAATAATTTTTACTCCTTTTAGAATAAATTAAATGAGCCGGCAAGTAAATCTGCCGGCTCATTTATCATACTATTTTTAAAACTATTTAACTTCTTCGAATTCTACGTCGGTAACATCGTCGCTATTATTAGAGGATTGCGATTGTCCCCCTCCAAAGTCCTGAGGACCGGATTGCGATTGCTCGTTCTGCGATTGTTGAGCACTGTAAATATCCTGCGATGCGGCCTGCCAAGCGGTGTTCAACTCAGCGGTGTATTTATCGATGTCGGCAACATTCTGTGCTTTATGTGCTTCCTTAAGGTTATTAAGGGCAGAGTCTATCGCCGAACGTTTATCCGCAGGAATCTTGTCGCCGTATTCGCTTAACTGTTTCTCGGTAGAGAATATCATGCTGTCCGCCGCGTTTATCTTATCGATTTTCTCACGCTCCTGTTTGTCACTCTCTTCGTTAGCCTTCGCTTCGTCGCGCATACGCTGGATTTCTTCCTCTGTAAGACCGGAAGATGCTTCGATACGAATCTTCTGTTCCTTACCGGTTCCTTTATCTCTTGCGGATACGTTAAGGATACCGTTGGCGTCTATATCGAATGTCACCTCGATCTGAGGCTCTCCGCGCGGTGCCGCAGGTATTCCGTCGAGGTGGAATCGTCCTATGGTCTTGTTATCGCGCGCCATTTGGCGTTCTCCCTGAAGAATATGTATCTCTACCGAAGGTTGATTATCCGCCGCTGTGGAGAATGTCTCGCTCTTGCGTGTCGGAATTGTTGTATTCGCGTCGATAAGTCTTGTGAATACCCCTCCCAGAGTCTCTATACCGAGCGACAGCGGAGTAACGTCGAGGAGAAGTACGTCTTTAACTTCACCTGTTAATACACCGCCCTGTATAGCAGCACCTACCGCTACTACTTCGTCAGGATTTACCCCTTTAGAAGGAGCTTTGCCAAAGAAGTTCTCCACTACTTTCTGTATCGCAGGGATACGTGTAGAACCCCCTACGAGGATCACTTCGTCGATCTGGCTTGCTGATAAACCTGCGTCTTTAAGGGCCTGTTCGCAAGGTTTAACGGTAGCCTGAATAAGTTTATCGGCAAGCTGTTCGAATTTAGCGCGAGTAAGCGTCGTTACAAGGTGCTGCGGAATACCGTCGATAGGCATTATATATGGAAGATTTATCTCCGTGCTGGTAGAGCTGGAGAGTTCTATTTTAGCTTTTTCCGCAGCCTCTTTGAGCCTCTGAAGGGCCATAGGATCCCTACGGAGGTCTACGTTGTGCTGACTCTGGAATTCCTGTGCAAGCCAATCGATAATCACATGGTCGAAGTCGTCTCCACCGAGGTGTGTATCCCCGTTGGTAGATTTTACTTCGAATACTCCGTCTCCAAGTTCGAGTATAGAGATATCGAAGGTACCGCCTCCAAGGTCGTAAACGGCAATTTTCATTTCAGAGTTTTTCTTATCGAGTCCGTATGCCAACGCGGCAGCGGTAGGTTCGTTTATGATACGGCGCACCGTAAGACCGGCAATTTCACCTGCCTCTTTGGTAGCCTGCCTCTGAGAATCGGAGAAGTACGCAGGAACGGTAATAACCGCTTCGGTAACTGTCTGTCCGAGGTAATCTTCGGCAGTTTTTTTCATTTTCTGAAGGATCATCGCTGATATTTCCTGCGGTGTGTACTGGCGTCCGTCCACAACAACACGCGGTGTATTGTTATCGCCTTTGACTACTTCGTAAGAAACTCTCGAAATTTCGTTCTGCACTTTATCGTAAGTCTCTCCCATGAATCGTTTGATAGAGGAGATAGTACGTTTCGGATTCGTGATAGCCTGACGTTTTGCAGGTTCTCCGACTTTACGCTCACCGTTATCAGTGAACGCAACTATGGAAGGAGTCGTTCTGTGTCCTTCGCTATTCGGAATAACAACCGGTTCGCTGCCTTCCATTACGGCAACGCAGGAGTTAGTAGTTCCCAAGTCAATACCAATGATTTTTGCCATGATTTTATCGCGTTTTATGTTATTCAAAATCGTTTCTGTTATGGTTCGAACAATCTTTATACCAACAGATTTTGAATATATTAAAGGTGTCATTACGGCTTATTTTGGCAGGCGTCATGTCAAAAAATCTGACAAATAGTCACTATCGAATCAGATAGAAATGGCAGCGTCTATCCTCTGCCGTCATAGTATGCGAATAAGCCCGGACACTTTATTTTTATACACCCCTTTAACGTATGCTTAGTATTTGTAGTCATCGCCTTCCTTTACTCGCTAAATTCAAGAATCCATTCGGACGCAGCAGTGAGCATCAGGGGAATTTTTCTGAATTTCCTTATAATAAAAGAGGTTTTATAACATGAGAGGAACACGTATCCTCTTTTTATTATTTTTTCCCCGCATTAAATAACCCCACTCTTCGGAGAATTTCTATTCTGGCTTCCGCAAAAATAACGATGCCGGATTTGAGTCCGGCATCGTTATTTTTCGACATTAAGTTTAAAGAATATGTGTATTTAGAAAATTTTCCGGGTCACTTTAAACGACATCACCGGATAAACTTTTATCTTATTCATTACATCGACAAAACCGGAACTATCCAGCTCACTGTTCAGAACGTCCGTTACACCGGAGGTTTTGCTCACGATCTTAGGTTTACCGTGAAACATACACCCCAGATCGAACTGGAACCCCCACGGGCGATTGGGGATACTTCGTCCGAAGTCTATTCCGAGATAAGGTTTAACCGAATTCATCCGTATTCCGGCATCTACGTGTCCGTTTTCGTCCGGCATTATAGTATTGTCTCCGATTACAACTCCTGTTTCTACCGTCGACAAACCCCACGACGGATTACGCCTGATAAGATCGTTCACTTCAGTCGTGGTTCTCCACGTCTCCTCAGGAAGATTTCCGTCTACGGTAACGAGTCTTTTTTTCCCGACATACAATCCTGCTGTCACATGGAACGATGACGATCTGAACGGATGGATATCCACTAACAGCTTACCGTTATACAGTCCGGTTTTTGCTTTCAATCGTGCCTGCACGCCATACAGGTGGGATATATCGATATTGTTTGCAGCGAGTTCCGATCCGTAATCCCTCTGAAACTCGCGAATCACACCGTCATCGTAATCGACATCGAAATTAGCATTATAGGAGAACGGCAGGGTGGAGAATCCGGTACGGAGATTAATAAAGGAATTTATGGATGTACTGATTTCCAGCCCCCCTCCAGTGGTTCCTACTTCAAGCCCTACGGATAAGTGTTCGAACACTCTAACCGATTGAGCATTTGTCATTGCCGGCAGAACGGTTAATACGGATACGATAAAAATTTGTTTAATGGTCCTCATGCTGTTTAGTTTATATTAAGATTTTCTTTTTATTTATAATCTTATTTATGCCATAAACTATGACTTCGATATCAATTACGGACCGCAATATAATTCTTTAAATTTATTTATCTGCATTTTCCGGTTATTCGTACCTTACACATCTTACGCTGGTCTGCGCCATTTTATTTCCTCTTATGGGCTGTCCGGTAAGAAATCCGAGAGAGCGGGCCTGTGTCTCATTGGATTCGGTAGAACTACTGTAAGAGGTTCCGTACAGGCCGTCAAGAGAATTCCGTCTGGAATAAATAGTTTGAAGTTCGGATAATTTCGGGAGCCTCCAACTTCCTGCCGGATAGCCTTCTTCGCTATACCCTCCGCATCCGGTCGTTGTTGTGGGGGTATAATAAGAAGGCTGGTTGAACAGAGCGTTGTTATATTCGATATCTATCCCCATGGCTTCCGCCCAAGTGAGTTTATCCGGAAGATCCTCCTGTGCTATAATTAATGTGGTGTAATTCGATCCGTTCACCGAATTATCCGGACCATCGGTATATTCATCGTTATCTTTTTTGTCGCAGGCGCATAATACGACTGCGGCTGCAATCGCTAAATAAATTTTATTTTTCATACTATTTAAGTTTAAGGTTATTATTTTGTTCGGAAATAAACTTCTCGGGGAGGGGGCACGTATCGGCATAGACAGAAACCATACACAGCGGCAGGCATTGCGAAGGCCTTTGTGGAATTTATTTGTAACAACCGAAGTTTTTTTCAGTAATGGCATTGTGGAGTTCGATATCTCCTGCACCACGGGAGAAATACGCAAAAAGAAAGTGCGGTGCTGCCGCCCGATTTGGGAGATGAAGGTACTGGTAAAACCCAACGAAGCCAAAAAAGACGACAGTCCCGCATTTATGTATGCCAATGATTTTGTAACTTACATAAACACACATTATGCCTCATAAATGAAACACTAAGACCGCCTTTTTGATGCCTTCATTGGGGAAATACAGCCTTCGTTGTGAGTATAAAATTACCAGTTTTACATCTCGCATCAAAAGAGCTACACTTTCCTGTGTGTAAGCCTAAAAGACTGTACAAATATATAAAAAAATCATTAACAGCGCATAACAAGGACTGTCATGCTGCAAATATAAGATTTACATTTAAAAAAACCGCTATTTCCTCTATTGCTTTATCTTTACAAATTGATAGCTATCAGCTTGTTATACACTACACCACCCTATCTGCGGACCCTGTGTGCGGATTTAATCATTTAGGATTAACTTTGCACAAAATTTAATTATGCCTGAATACCGTATTATTTTATTCGATTTCGACCGGACGCTCTGGGATGTGGACAAGAATCAGAAGAGCGCGCAGAGATTCCTCTACGACAAGTATGGGCTGAGCAGTATATGCGATGATTTCGAACGGTTTTACAGCATTTATCTGGAGATCAACGACAGGCTATGGCTGGATTACCGTGACGGAATGGTTTCGCGCGAGCATCTCCGCAACAGCAGATTTACCGAATTATTGGAGAGGATCGGTGTTCATGACAACAGGCTGGCAATAACGTTAAGCGACGAATATATAAAAGTGGCTCCGTCGTTCAATTCGACGATACCTTATTCACGCGAGATTCTGGAATATCTCAGTTCCCGATACGATCTCCATATTATAACCAACGGATTCAACGAAGTCCAGCAGTTAAAACTTAAGAATTGCGGGCTGGACAAATTTTTCGGAGAGATTATAACCTCCGAGGACGCAGGAGCGAATAAACCTCATCCACGAATTTTCGAATACGCTTTAAAGACGGTAGATGCCGGAAGGGAAGAGACTGTTATAATAGGCGACGACATCGAGAACGACATACTCGGGGGTATCAATGCGGGATTGGACACGATATATTTCAATCCCCACCGCAGGCCTGTGGAAGAGATCGTCCCCACTTACGAGATACATCGACTGGAAGAACTGGCGGAGATTCTTTAGTTAAAAAAATAACTCCGCTGCCGTTTTTTCTTTTCAGAATCGGTCTCGACGAATATTTTCTGCTTCGTGTAAGGATCGAGACCGGTAGCAAACATAACGGAAGAGAGTGTCATGGGTGTAGGGGTAAAATCCTGGACCTGTTCCAGACGAAGGTTCAGTCTGCCTACCTTGCCTGCGAGTTCAGCCATATCGGCTTCGCGGCACGAAGGGTGGCTCGATATAAAATAGGGAACTATCTGGTAGGGAAGATTTTTTTCCACACATATCTCGCGGAATTGTCCGTGAAGTTTGCGGTACAGCTCGAACGACGGTTTGCGCATGGTTTTAAGTACAGATTCCTCCGTATGTTCGGGAGCGACTTTCAGGCGTCCACTAACGTGATGTTCGATAATTTCACCGAGATAACCGCATTTATCGTCATTAATAAACATATCGTACCTGATACCGCTTCCGATAAATATTTTTTTCACTCCTTTAACAGACCGGGCTTTTCTATATAATTTTATAACGCGGTCATGGTCGTTATTGAGATTTTTACATATCGACGGATAGATGCACGAGGGTCTGGCGCACTTCCGGCACAGATCCGCATTCCGCCCCTTCATTCCGTACATATTGGCAGAGGGTCCTCCGAGATCGGATAGAATTCCTTTAAAGTCAGGTTGACTTTTAAGTCGTTCGATCTCCTTTAAAACCGAGTTCTCGGAGCGCGACACCACGTGTTTGCCCTGATGGGCGGAGATAGTGCAGAAGGAGCATCCGCCGAAGCATCCGCGATGAATATTTACGGAGAATTTTATCATCTCGTAGGCAGGAATATAACCTTTGCCATTGTAGCGGGGGTGCGGGAGTCTGGTAAACGGAAGTTCATAGGTTTTATCAAGTTCCTCCCCTGTCATTATTCCCGCAGGTGGGTTTACAACGACGAATTTATCCCCTACGGGTTCTACTATCGCCATACCCTCGATCTTATTGGACTCGGTTTCTATGATAGTAAAATTTTCACAGAAGGCAAACTTATCCTCTACGCATTTTTCATAAGAATTCAGTAATAATTTATTTTCGAGACGGTCCACATATTTTTTATCGGCAACGAACGCGGCTTGCTCGATTTTTCTCAGCAGGTTCATATTGAATCCGTTCTTCAGGGCTTTGGCGATCTTCGGCATCACGGTGTCACCCATCCCGTATGACAGTAGGTCCGCCCCGCTGTCGATAAGGATAGAAGGCATTATTTTATCCTGCCAGTAATCGTAATGCGCGAGCCTTCTCAAGGAGGCTTCGATACCTCCGATAACTACGGGTGTCGAGGGAAATAACCGTTTTAATATCCGGGTATAGACTACGGAAGGATAGTCCGGGCGGAAACCTGATTTGTTCCCCGGAGTGTATGCATCGTCGCTGCGCAGACGTTTATTTGCAGTGTAGTGATTTACCATGGAGTCCATGTTACCTGCAGTAACCCCGAAGAATAATCTCGGTTTGCCCAGCTTACGGAAGTCGCGAAGGTCGTCCCGCCAGTTGGGCTGCGGAACTATGGCTACCCTGTATCCGTGAGCTTCGAGCACTCTTCCTATAACGGCGGCGCCGAACGATGGGTGATCTACATAGGCATCCCCTGTGAACAGGATTATATCAAGTTCATCCCATCCGCGGGCTTTGACCTCTTTTGCCGTAGTCGGCAGCCATTTCATTTCCATAGAATTTCGCGCGTTGCAACAATAACGAAAAAAATACGTTATTATATACAGAACGGCAACCTTTTTGAAGGTCGCCGTTATATAATTTGTAGCCCATAGGGGAGTCGAACCCCTCTTTCAAGAATGAAAATCTTGCGTCCTAACCGATAGACGAATGGGCCTCATCCGCCTTGTACCAGCGATGCAAAAATATGACAAAAAAGTTTAATAACAAACGCTTATGTAAAAATTTCATGAAAATCCGCAACGGATTCTGTTTCGATGCAGTTATAATTGGAAAAAAGAAAAAATCACCTAAATTTGGATAAGGTTTAAATATTGCATTAATTTAGACCGTAAAATTTATTTAATTATGAGAAAAGACGAATTTGAAAAATACGCGATGGGCAAGATGGGTATCAGCAGCCTGAAATTGCATAACTTCAAATCAATATACAGCGGATACATCAGCCCTACGATAATAGAGGAGAGACAGTTGAACGTGGCGACGATGGATGTTTTTTCGCGCTTGATGATGGATCGAATTATATTCCTCGGATGTCCTGTGTGCGACGACGCGGCAAATATAATACAGGCTCAGCTTCTGTTCCTGGAATCGGCAGAACCGGACAAGGATATTCAAATATATATAAATTCTCCGGGCGGTTCGGTAAGCGCGGGATTGGGCATATACGATACCATGCAGCTTATCAGCGCGGATGTAGCGACTATCTGTACCGGAATGGCAGCCTCGATGGGGGCCATACTCCTTACCGCGGGAGCGGAGGGTAAGAGATCGGCTCTTCCCCACTCCAGAATAATGATCCACCAGCCTTTAGGGGGCGCGGAGGGGCAGGCTTCCGATATAGAAATAACAGCTAAACAGATACTTAAAACCAAGAAGGAGCTATACGACATTCTCTCGCAGCATACCGGACAGACTTACAAGAAGATAGAGAGGGACGCGGACAGGGACTTCTGGATGACCGCGGTAGAAGCGAAGGAATACGGTCTCATTGATGAGGTGTTGAGCAAAAAAAGACCTAAGAAATAGCATCTCTGCAACAAATTTAAACTACTACAAACGAAATATGTCAAAAAAGGAAGGACCGAGACAGCAGGAAAAATGTTCTTTCTGCGGGCTGTCCGCAAGCGAAGTAATAATAATGTTCCGCGGCAACGACGGCTGTCGTATATGCAGCAACTGTATTGCGAACGGTTATCGTATCATATCCGAGACCGAAGATAACATGCACGGACCGTCGCGGACACCCATTATAGACAAGAACGAACTTCTTAAACCGGTTGAGATAAGAGAATTTCTCGACCAGTACGTAATCGGACAGGATACAGCTAAAAAATTTATATCTATTGCGGTATATAACCACTACAAGAGATTGATATACGGAGAGAACAACGATAACGACGTAGAGATCGAAAAATCGAACATAATTCTCGTGGGAGATACTGGAACGGGCAAGACGCTTCTCGCTAAGACAATTGCCAAATTACTTCATGTTCCGTTCACGATTGTCGATGCAACAGTACTCACGGAGGCGGGATATGTTGGAGAGGATGTCGAGGGCATTCTCTCACGCCTGCTTCAGGTCGCGGACTATAACGTTGAGCTTGCGGAGAGAGGTATCGTATTCATCGACGAGATAGATAAGATAGCACGCAAATCCGATAATCCGTCGATCACGAGAGACGTATCGGGAGAGGGCGTTCAGCAGGCGCTGCTTAAAATCCTCGAAGGTACGGTCGTGAACGTTCCGCCTCAGGGGGGAAGGAAGCATCCTGAACAGAAGTTCGTACAAATCAACACCAAAAATATTCTGTTCATCTGCGGAGGCGCGTTCAATGGAATAGAGAAAAAGATTGCCAAGAGGCTCAATACAAGAGCAGTAGGTTACGGACAGGTGCAGAAGTCGGAGGCTGTCGATAAGGACAATCTGCTCCAATATATTGTGCCTGACGATCTGAAAACCTTCGGATTGATTCCGGAACTTATCGGTAGGCTTCCTGTTTTGACTTATCTCAACCCTCTCGACAAGACGGCTCTCAGGGCGATACTCACAGAGCCCAAGAACTCCATAATCAAACAATATGTTAAATTGTTCGAGATGGACGGTATCGCGGTGACATTCGACGACGACACCCTGGACTACATAGTGGATAAGGCGATAGAGTATAAGCTCGGAGCGCGCGGACTCCGTTCTATATGCGAGGCGGTAACGGCGGATGCAATGTACGATCTGCCTTCGTTAGATGTAAGGGAATTTACATTCACGTTGGAATATGCGAGATCGAAAATAGACAAATTATTCGTTGGGAGAACTTCCTGATAAGAAAATAAGCGTGGTGACCCACGCTTATTTTTATTTTATCCGGTTAAAAACTTCGTAGGCGATCAATGCGGCTCCGAGTTCATTTGGATGAATACCGTCCGGTATCAGCTGCGGCATTCCGTACAACGTTGTATGGAGGTCGATTATTTTTACTCCGAGCTCCTGCGCGACTTTATTTATAACCGGAATGATCTCTCCGGCGATGACGCTCTCACGGATAGTATATCTGTCGTTTGCCGCCCATATCGGGAAACAAAGGTATATATCCGGCTTGGAATCCAAATTTTTAAACGTATTTACAAAATTACGAAGGTCTCCTTCGAATTCCACCGAATGGCTGTCCCAATTTTCAATTTTAGAATCATTGGTTCCGAGTTTTATAATTACGATATCGGGCTGGTATTCCTGAACCTTGACGAAATTCTCCTCATTCTTATAGGGCCTGTCCCCATTATAGAGGAGGGTTCTTCCGGACAGTCCGTAATTTATAACCTCATATCTCTCTCCGAGGAGTTGTTGAAGAACGGCAGGATAGCTATGCCTGGCCCTGTCTTCAATCCCCGAACCGGCAGTAATACTGTTACCGACACAAGCAACCTTAATCTTTGACTGCGCTGACGCGCCCACGCAGATGAACGCTATGGCAAAAATCGCCACCCATAATCTCAATCGCATAATATAGTTTAATTTATATAGTTTACTATCGGCAAAATTACATTTTAAATTATATTTGCAAATTAACATTCTATTATAAAAATGAAAGAGACTCCGTTTACAAAATATCATGCAGAACTTGGCGCGAAGCTGGTGGAATTCGCCGGATTCCGGATGCCTATCGAATATACCGGGATTAACAGAGAACATCTTGCAGTGCGCAGCAACGCGGGGTTATTCGATGTGAGTCACATGGGAGAGATCGTGGTGAAGGGCAGCAATGCGGTTCGATTCCTGCAATACGTCACAGCCAACGACATAACGTCGCTAACAGACGGTAAGATACAGTATTCATACTTCCCTAACGAGAACGGAGGAATCGTGGACGACCTTCTTGTCTACCGAATGAACGAAGAGGAGTACCTTCTTGTCGTGAACGCTTCGAATATCGACAAAGACTGGGATTTTCTTCTTTCCCATGCCGGAGAATTCGGAGTCGTAGCAGGAAGAGATTTACTGAACGTATCGGACTGCACGGCACAGCTTGCGATACAGGGTCCGAAGGCGGAAGAGATAGTCGGCAGCATGCTGGGCAGAGACATCTCCGATTTGCAATATTATACATTTTTAGTTACAGATATAGGAGAGATAAAAGAGGCCGTAATCTCAGCGACCGGGTACACGGGGGCAGGAGGATACGAGATATATGTAGACAGCAAATATGCGGATACCCTTTGGGAATACGTATGGAAGCACGGCGAACCGCTCGGATTGGCTCCCATAGGACTCGGCGCAAGGGATACGTTAAGGCTGGAGATGGGCTTCCGCCTCTACGGCAACGACATAGACGACTCTACGTCTCCTATCGAAGCGGGGCTCGGATGGATCACCAAATTCACCGATGATAAAGACTTTATCGGCAGGGATATATTCGAAGCGCAGAAAAAGAACGGCGTAGCAAAAAAATTGCGGGGCTTCCTGCTCGTCGAACGCGGAGTTCCGAGGCACGGATATAAGATCGCAGATAAGGAAGGGAGAATTATCGGGGAAGTAGCTTCGGGAACGATGTCGCCGTGCCTCAAGAAGGGTATCGGCATGGGGTACATAGATACTGACCACTATGATAAAGATATATATATAATAATCCGCGACAAACCTGTCAAAACTGCGATAGTTAATATGCCATTTATTGAAAAATAATATATTTTTATTAAAGATGCAACAATAAATCCGCACTTTGCATCATTATTATAGCGAAAAACCGAACTAACCCGTGACGGAAGAACAGCTGATAGAACGATGCAGGAATAAGGACGCAGAGGCATTAAGTAAATTGTACGAAAAGTACTCTTCTAAAATGCTGGGTATTTGTTACAGGTATGTGAACGACCTCGATATCGCGCACGATCTTCTGCACGACGGTTTTATTACCGTCTTCTCCAAAATCGCAGATTTCAGAGGAGAAGGTTCTTTCGAAGGATGGCTGAGACGGGTATTCGTGACAACCTCCTTAGGTTATTTAAGAAAAAATAAATCGCTGAAGGAGGCAGGGAATACGGACGATATGCGGAATATTTCGGGGAATGATCCCTCCGCACTGGAAAAAATGTCGGCAGAGGAACTTATCTCGATAATCTCAAGTCTGCCGGACAGATACAGGACGGTACTGAATTTATATGCTGTCGAGGGTTTTTCCCACAAAGAGATCGCCGAACTGCTCAATATAAGCGAAGGAACATCGAGATCGCAGTATGCAAGGGCTAAGACCTTATTGAACAAAAAAATTTTAGAGAACCAATGAACGACAAGTTCGAGGACATATTAAAACGTAAACTGGAAGGATATTCTATCGAACCGGTCGATAAGGATTGGGAGATCATAGAACGGCGACTCGGTTTAATTCCTAAGAAAAGAAACAGTCCGGTTTTAAGGTATGCTGCGGCGGCACTTATCATCGGAGCAATGTTCACGGGAATGTTTTTTCTTTTAAGAAACGACGCCATACTCGATAATATAGTTACCGAACATCCGACCTCAGATCCGGACAGCGGCGATATGGGTAATTCCATGTTACGATCCCTGCTGGAGATAATTGCGGAGATAGAAGAGCCTGTAAAAAATCACCGAATCGATCCTTATATTGACTTCGGGAGAGACGAAAATATGGACTTCACCCCCGTAGAACTTCTGCTTCCTCCACAGCGGCCGCAAGAAGCCAACGACAGACCTCCTGTGCCCAGAAGAGTAACAAACAGGCATAATCCTCCCCCTCCGAGCGGGTTTCCTCCAAATATAAGCCATCCAAGAGATAAAGACTGGAGTATTTCCGTATATGCCGACGGCAGCTTGGGAGGGAATAATTTCGGCCTCAGCATTACAGGCAATAATCTACTGGCTTCCCGATCGGCGATAACCAGCGTCAATATGTCTTATGCCAACACCGCTATTGTAGAGACCACGAATTACGATCACAGTATGCCGATATCGGCCGGAGCAGTCGTACGAAAATTGTTGAACGACAAATGGGGAGTAGAGACAGGAATATCTTATACATTTCTCCATTCTAAGGCTGAAACAGAGAATTATATAAATTACAAGATAAAACAATCCGCACACTACATCGGCGTCCCTTTATCCGTAACGTATTCCATATTGAAGAGGCCTTCTTTCGAACTGTATGCCAAGGCGGGAGGAGAGGCTAACTTCAACGTAAGAACGCATGTCAAACATGAATTCAGCGGAAGCGGTCTGCAGGAACCGTACACGGAGAATTTTTCTGCGAACGGGATCCAATGGTCGGTATCAGGCAATATAGGCATCATGTACAACATATCGCCTGTATTCGGAATATATTTCGAACCGGGATACAGCCATTTCTTTTCGAACAGCAGACAACCGGATACTTACTGGCAGGATCATCCGGATAATTTTAATATGAGAATTGGATTCCGTACAAATTTTTAATATCCGATGCAACGTAAATCCTTCGGATATCATCTTATAAACAGATAATTTTAAACCAAATTATGAAAAGGAGAATATTATTCTTTTTATTTCTGTCAGTAATATCGGCCGTATTCTTTACCGGATGCAAGGATGATAACAAGGACTCGTACGTACAATACTATGTAACGCTCGGCAATTTATATACGGGAACGGCGACACCGCAGATAATTCTGGACGACAAGACTATACTTTATATCGAAACTCCCGAATTCGAAGATAAGAATATCGAAGGGCAACGCGTTTTGGCAGGATACAAGATCCTTGCCGACAAAATTGAAAACGGCAGCAAAAATTTCATCGTAAATCTGTTGAATTACGAAGATGTGGAGGTAAAGAGGCCTGTATACAGTTCTTTAGCAGGCAATATCGGGGAAGATTTCGTAAATATAGAACGAACGGGATTCGGAGGCAGATATCTTAATATCGAATACAGGATAGGTATTACTCCCGACGGTCCCGCACATACAGTCGCCTTGGTCGTAAATGAAGACAATCCGGATGCGGATGAAGACAATGTCTACGTAATTTTCACACACGATGCCAAAGGTGACAAAGAGAATATTTTTGTAAATAAACATATCTCGTTCGACATAACTTCTTTGATACCCGAAGGTAAAACTTCGGTAACGATACACCTAACCCACACCGATTATCTGGGAAGAGTTATTACCGAAAAAGGAATTTTTACTTACGATGAGGACGGATTGTAAATTCCTTAAATTACCGAAAAAAAATAATCGAAGTGGAATGATCCTGCGGATGGCGGCGAAGAGGGGGATTGCTGAATAACCGGTCCGGGAACTTCCATTTAATATTCATAATTCATTAGTTAAACAGGCTTAACTGCCGGCGACGGGGATCTATCCGATAAAACCACAAATTTCAGGGTTAGTAGGTAAGTGGAATTATAAGGATGGGTCCTCTTTTTTTATCTTCTTTTCTTCGCCAAATCATTTTTATTTTAATAATACCCCCCTGAATTATAATATTAATGAAATAATTTTATATAATTTTGCCGACATATAAAATTTTAAATATGGCTACATTGCGATTTAAAGCTCTTGACGAGATATCCAGAAGGGAATTTGTAAAGACAACATTATCGGATGAAAAAATTTCATCGATATTCGGCATAGACGTGTTCGACAGGGAAAAAATGAGGCACTATATTCCCAAAGATGCCTATGACAGTCTATGCACGGCGATCGACGAGGGCAAGAATATCGACCGCAAGACGGCGAATCAGATAGCAATCGGAATGAAGACATGGGCGACCGAGCGCGGCTGCACACACTATTCTCATTGGTTTCAACCTCTTAATGACTCTACGGCGGAGAAACACGATGCCTTCTTTGAGCCTATAATGTCTGGAGGCTGCTTTGAAACCTTCAAAGGAGATCTTCTCATCCAGCAGGAACCGGATGCTTCGTCATTCCCTACCGGAGGTTTGAGAAACACCTTCGAGGCGCGCGGATATTCGGCATGGGATCCGTCGTCGCCGGCATTCATTCTCGATAAAACCCTATGTATTCCGAGTATCTTTGTTTCTTATACCGGAGAAGCGCTGGACTTTAAAACCCCGCTTCTTAAATCGTTGCAGAAGGTGCAGGATGCAGCGGTAGACGTAGCGCAGCTATTCGACAAGGATGTCACCGATGTTAAGGTTACATTAGGTTGGGAACAGGAATATTTTCTTGTGGATGAGGCGCTGTTTCTCGCACGTCCGGACCTTGCGCAGACAGGCAGAACCCTTATGGGACACATTGCAGCTAAAGATCAACAACTCGAAGACCACTATTTCGGGGCAATTCCTCAAAGAGTGTCCGAGTTTATGAAAGATTTCGAAGAGCAGGCTTACAGGCTCGGAATTCCGCTCAAGACACGCCATAACGAAGTAGCACCGAACCAATTCGAGTGTGCTCCGGTATTCGAGGAAGCTAATATTGCAGTAGATCATAACACCCTGTTAATGAACATAATGAGGCGCGTTGCTTTGAGGCACAAACTTCGCGTGTTATTTCACGAGAAGCCGTTCCACGGGGTAAACGGTTCGGGTAAACACTGCAACTGGTCGCTTGCGACCAACACGGGCGTGAACCTTCTGGCTCCGGGTAAGACCCCGAAGAACAATACGCAATTTCTTGCATTCTTCGTGAGCGCGATCAAGGCGGCACACGATTACGGATTATTGATGATGTCGTCGATCGCAAGCGAATCCAACTCACACCGTCTCGGTGCTCACGAGGCTCCTCCGGTGGTGATGTCGGTATTTGCAGGTTCTACCCTCTCTGCGGTTTTGGACTCTATCGAAGAACGCGTTACGGACAAAAAAATGTCACCGGACGAAAAAACAGATATAAAACTCGATATAGGTAAAATTCCAGACATATTGCTGGATAACACCGACAGGAACAGGACTTCTCCATTCGCGTTTACAGGCAACAGATTCGAATTCAGGGCAACGGGATCATCGGGTAACTGTGCGGCTCCGCTCATCGTTATAAATGCAGCTATCGCGGACACGCTTATTGAGTTCAAGAACGATGTGGATAAACTCATAGCTAAGGGTGTTAAGAAGGATGAGGCAATACTTCAAACTATCCGTAATTATATTACGGGATCCAAAGTTGTAAGGTTCGAGGGCAACGGTTATAGCGACGAATGGCTCAAGGAGGCAGAGAAACGCGGCTTGGAGTCGATCAATAATGTAACGGAAGCATTCAAAGCTCCGCTCCGTCCTAAATTTTCGAATCTGTTCAAGAGACTCGGTATATTCAACGACTCTGAATTGAAAGCTCGCTTCGAGATTAATAACGAGATACTTGTCAAGAAGATACAGATCGAATCGAGGGTGCTGGCAGACCTTGCGACAAACCATATTGTACCGACAGTTATCAAATACCAGAACGTATTGATACATAATGTACAGGGTTTAAAAGATATTCTTCCGGACCAGTATAAAGAGCTCGCAGCGGAAGAGATAAGAACTATCACACGAATAGCAGGCCATGTCAAAGCTATCCGCGAGGGTGTTCACGACATGGTGGAAGAGCGAAAGAGATTCAATAATGTGTCCGATGTAGTAGAGCGTGCAGTCGGTTATTCCGAGATCGTGAGACCGTATCTCGATACGATAAGATACCACATCGACCATCTCGAAAGAATTGTGGACGACGAACTATGGCCACTGCCTAAATACAGGGAGATGATGTCTATAAATTAATGATCGAGGGTGCTGTGAAGGCACCTTTTTTTATTTGAATTTCCCGGTTAGCGAGGAGAATGTTTTATGTCCGGAATAATAATCCCAGATTATAAGTCTATCGTAAATCTGCGAAGAATATGAGATATTATCCGAATGAATACGCTCTCTTTTAATTCTCAGTTCGGGTTTCATACGGTAAAAATCACGGTGCGCTTGAAGGACTGCGGTGAAGTTCCGTAGTTTACCCTGTAAAATGTAAATCAAAGCAGATAATCCGTCGAGCAGCATCCGGGTAAAAATGGCTGCAAACAACTTGTTCTGAGGAAGATTTTTATACATCATAGCAAGATTGTTGCGGTAATTCAGGTATAATTTCCGCGGACTATCGGCAGACAGCGTGCCTCCTCCGACATGGTAAACGACGGAACCTGGCTCCACAAAAATTTTGTGTCCCATTAGTTTCCACCTCCAGCATAGATCTATCTCTTCCTGATGAGCGAAGAAGGAGGCATCGAACCCTCCTGCCGATTTAAAATGTTCCGTTCTTACAACCATGCAGGCACCGGTAGCCCAGAATATTTCTGTCCGGTCATCATACTGTCCGTTGTCCGCTTCTATGGTATCGAGAATTCTGCCTCGGCAGAATGGATAACCGAATCTATCTATATATCCTCCGCATGCCCCTGCATATTCGAACTTGTCTCTATCGTAATATGCCCTGATCTTCGGCATAACGGCAGATATATTCTTGTCCGAATCGAGAAGATCGATTAATGGCTCCAGCCATCTTTCGGTTACTTCTACATCGGAATTCAGAAGAACTGAATATTTTCTGTCGATTTTAAGGAGAGTACGATTATATCCTTCCGCAAATCCGTAATTTTTATCAAGAAGGATAATCCGAACCTGTGGGAAGTTAATTTTTAAATAATCGACGGAATCATCCTCAGATCCGTTATCCGCAACGACAATCTCCACTTCAGAGGAGGTACACGCAATAAGAGCGGGAAGGAATTTTTCAAGGTATTCTCTTCCGTTCCAGTTTAGTATGATTACAGATGTATTCTTCATCTAACGATATTTTACTCCCTCTCTCGGTTGGTGCTTCCATCTTTTGTGGGACCACAGCCACAATTCCGGAGCGGTACGGATCATATTTTCAAGCATTATTGCATATCGCTGAGTAAGTTCGAATTCCTCAAGGTTTTCAGTTCCGTTGTATAACGGAATAAACTCGCATGAATAATATCCGCGCCTGATTTTTTTTACTCTGCTGAAATACACCGGAATTTTAAATTTAAGGGCGATCTTCTCCATGCCCATGTGAAATGCGGTCTTCTGTCCGAAGAAATTAAACCAGTGATGGATGGCGTGTTCGGGAGGCGTCTGGTCTGAAATAAGAGCTATTACAATCGGTATAGCTCCGAGTTTGCGATTGTTTATTACAACCTTCGGAATATCGTCCATGGCGACGGGTACAGCCCCGCAGCGCGACCGGAGATATTTGTAGAACTCTTCAAAAACAGGACTGTGAAGCGGTTTATAAACAGCATCCACCTCATGATCCGTATATAATTTATAATTTATAGTGTACTCCCATGATCCGTAATGCGCCATCGCACTAATCCATGTAACGCCTTCAACTTTTTTCTGGAAGTTATCGTTATCAATAAACACATAACGTTTTTTCAATTTTTCACAGCTAAGGGCGCATATTACCGGAATATCGATAAACAGTTCGGCAAGATGGCGGTAAAATTTTCTTTCGATAATCCGGAGGTCGCAATCCCTTTTTTCGGGGCATGAATTTCTGAGATTCTTTCTTACCACGGCAACCCTATATCGGAAGAGTTTGTAAACGATAAAATATATAATCTCAAGAAAAAAATAATAAAGAACATGATACGGCAGCCAACCTATCGCCTTACAAGTACCGATAAGCAGATAATACGCTACCTTCTGTCCGAAGTTCATTATTCCAGTACGATATTTTCAGATAATTCGTTATGTACGCGTCCGTTTGAGGCTATCAGCCGCCGTCCGAAAATAAAATCGGTTCCACCGTTATAATCCGTTACGCACCCCCCTGCCCTCTCGCAGATAAATGTTCCGGCGGCAACGTCCCACGGAGAGAGGTTGCATTGATAGAACGCATCGAATCGTCCGGCAGCAACATAAGCAAGGTCTGCGGCAGCGGAACCGAGCCTGCGGACCCCGTTGGTGTTCCGCAGGAAATAATCCATCTCCTTGAGAAGATTATTTATTTTATGCTGGGAAGCGTGTGCGAGCCCTACGGCGATCAAGGATTCGTCCAGAGTGTTAATTTCCGAAACTTTTATAATCTGTCCGTTCAGATAGGCGTCGGAATCTTTCCATGCGTAGAAGCACTCCTTAATGGTTATTTCATATACGACCCCTACCACTATTTTATCGCCTTCCGCAAGGGCAATGCTTACGCAGTAGGGTGGCAGACCATGAATAAAATTAGTCGTTCCGTCGAGCGGATCAATTATCCATGTATATTTTTTATCCGAAGAATTTTCGACAGTGCCCTCCTCCGTAATGAATCCGGCTTCGGGAAGAAGTTTTCGAAGTCCTGCCACCGTAATCTTTTCAGCCTCCTTATCCACATAGGATACCATATCGTGAGTTCCCTTATGTTCTATTTTATCCCTGCTGAAGATTTTGCGCTGATCCGCAATGAATCCCCCTGCCTCTTTAGCCACACGGCAAACCTCCTCACAAATTTTTTTATAGTCCATGATGTACGAATTAGTAAGCAAATATAATAAAGATCGGGCATTATAAAGTGTCTTATATCATATTTGTTATTTTGAAATTGTTTAACGATATTTGTTGAAAATACTATTTATATTATGGCAAGCAGAAGAAATTTAAAAAAAGATATAGACTATCTTGCGGGTGAAGTAATCGCTAATTCATACAGTTGTCTCTATTTTAATCCGGAGAGGAACAGAAACGAAGTGATTAAAATAATCGAAGATGCGGTCGAACTCCGGAATCTGCTCTTTTCGAGAATCAAACCGGAGGAGAAGAATAACCGCAGTCTTGTGAAGAAACATTACGCGGCAATAAGAAACGATCTTCTGACAGGTATAGACGGACTGTTCGAGAGGTTGAGCGAGACTTGCAAATAAAATCACAATAATAGATCAAAGAGGCCTTTTTAAGGTCTCTTTTTTTTTCTGGACCTCAAATATTATTCACACAACAAAAATTGCATTATATATGATTATCAGGAAATTGCACCGACAGAGTCTTTTATTCAATAAGTTTGGACACTCCATAAAGAAAAATTTTAAAATCATTTATCGTGACAATTTTCACCAATTTTAATTATATAAAATTTTTTGGACTATAATGGCTAAAATTAAAGGGACGATCATTGTGGACACAGAGCGGTGTAAGGGATGCGGAGTCTGTATCGCGGCTTGTCCTTGCAGCGTCATTGCTTTGAACAGGGAGGTAAATTCCAAGGGATATAATTACGCATATATGGAATTTCCGGACAAATGCACGGGTTGTGCGAATTGCGCGCTTGTATGTCCGGATAGCTGCATCACTGTTTACAGGCAGAAGTTCGAAGATAAAATCTAAGCTATGGAAGAGGTAAGATTGATGAAAGGTAACGAAGTATTGGCAGAAGCGGCGATAAGATGCGGATGCGACGGATATTTCGGATACCCTATAACTCCGCAGTCGGAGGTTCTGGAGACCCTCATGGAACGCAAACCATGGGAGGAGACCGGAATGATCGTATTACAGGCAGAGAGTGAGACCGCGGCGATAAACATGCTGTACGGTGGCGCTGCGGCAGGGAAAAAAGTTATGACATCTTCTTCGAGTCCGGGAATCAGCCTTATGAGCGAGGGGCTCAGCTATCTTGCCGGAGCGGAACTGCCATGCGTTATAATTAATGTATCGCGGGGAGGACCTGGGCTCGGAACCATACAGGGAGCGCAGTCCGACTACTTCATGTCGGTCAAAGGCGGAGGGCACGGGGATTTCAATATGATAGTGCTCGCTCCGGCATCGGTACAGGAGATGAACGACTTCGTAGAGCTGGCTTTCGACCTCGCATTCAAATACCGCACACCATCACTTATATTGGCGGACGGCGTTATCGGACAGATGATGGAGAAGGTCGTTCTCAAGCCCTTCACTCCCCGCTGGACCGAGGAGGAGATAATAAAAATGAACGGCAGCTGGGCGGTTACGGGCAAGAAGAACAGAACTCGGAACGTAGTGACTTCGGTGGAACTGGATCCGCTGGCGCAGGAGAGTTTTAACCATAAATTACAGGCTAAATACAGGGAGATAGAGAAGAATGAGGTACGTTACGAGGCGATTCGGTGCGACGATGCGGAATATGTGCTCGTTGCCTACGGATCTTCGGCAAGGATATGTGAGAAGACGGTGGAGATAGCGCGCGAGAACGGGCACAAGGTGGGCCTACTGCGCCCTATAACATTGTTCCCCTTCCCTAACGAACCGTTGGAGAAGCTCTCGAAATATGTCAAAGGATTTCTGTCCGTGGAGATGAGCGCAGGGCAGCTGATTTACGATATCAGAATGGCCTCCAAGTGCCGTGTTCCTGTACATCACTTCGGAAGAATGGGCGGTATGGTTCACTCCCCTTCGGAGGTTTACGACTCTCTTAAATCGTTTTTTTCACTTAATTAAGGAATTATGTCTGACCTTAAAGTCGAAATAAAACCGGAGAATCTGGTTTATAAAAAATCTACGGTGCTAACGGATGAGACAATGCACTACTGTCCGGGATGCAGCCATGGAACAATACATAATATTATCGCGGAGGTAATAGAAGAGATGGGAATACAGGAGAGCACGATCGGGGTTTCTCCGGTTGGGTGTTCGGTTTTCGCATATAACTTCATCGATACCGACTGGGTGCAGTCTGCGCACGGGCGCGGGGCGGCGGTAGCCACGGCTCTTAAGAGGCTGATGCCTGAGAAGATGGTATTCACGTATCAAGGTGACGGGGATCTCGCGGCAATAGGAACGGGAGAGACTATCCACGCGTGCAACAGGGGCGAGAATATCACGATAATTTTCGTGAATAACGCGATTTACGGGATGACAGGAGGACAAATGGCTCCTACGACAATAATGGGTATGAGAACGGCTACAAGTCCGGAGGGACGGCAGGCAGATCTGCACGGTTATCCGTTTAAGGTGTCGAATATGGTGGCGCTGCTCGACGGCGTGTCATACGTGACACGGCAGGCTGTGAATAGTCCGGCGAATGTCCGCAAGGCTAAAAGGGCGCTGCGGAAGTGTTTCGATAAATCTATGGCCGGCAAGGGCACATCGTTTATAGAGTTTGTTGCAACGTGCAATTCGGGATGGAAAATGTCGCCTGCGGCTTCGAACAAATGGATGGAAGAGAATATGTTTCCGGTTTATCCGTTGGGGGATATTAAAGATATTTAATTATGAAACAGGAGATAATCATAGCAGGATTCGGAGGCCAGGGAGTTCTCTCGATGGGCAAGATTCTCGCATATTCCGGAGTTATGCAGGGACTGGAGGTAACCTGGATGCCTTCATACGGACCTGAAATGCGCGGAGGGACTGCGAACGTGACGATCATACTGAGCGACACAAGGATCAGTTCGCCTATCGTTCAGGATTACGACATGGTAGTTACACTGAACCAACAGTCGCTCGACAAATTCGAGGGGAGTGTTAAGCTGGGGGGTATCCTGATGTACGATCCGAACGGAATATCGAACCCACCTACACGAACGGATATAACGATATACAAGATTCCGGCGACTGAGGAGTCGGCAAAGATAGGCAATCCGAGGGTATTCAACATGATCGTTCTGGGAGGATTGCTCAAAGTGAATCCGGTGGTCGGAACGGAGAGTGCATTCAAAGGATTGGAGAAGTCCCTTCTAGAGCGACTGCACAAGACGATTCCGGCGAATCAGGAAGCAATATTACGAGGGATGGAATTGGTTCGATAGGAATTAATAGAGTAGTATTATAGTAATAACAGAAAAATATTGGCTTATAAACTACTTTTTTTCATAAGAGCAACCATATAAACCTTCACTTATCTCTTCCCGAATAAAACGTGAACTAATAAAACAAATAAAAATAAGCCGAATAAATCGGCTTATTTTTATTTAAATGACTACCATATTACATTTCAGCCCGATAACAAAGAGAAAAGAGTAAGTGCAGACTTTTATTTCCGCTTCTTCTATTGCATCATCGCAGCCGTTCCGCATAGTAATAAATCTTTCACGGATTTAAATAATTTTATTTTAAATTAAATTATCTCCATCCGTCGTATAATATGCCCTTGCTGTTATATACCTTATACCAAACTTCATAGCTGGGGAAGAAGACGAAAATACCAGTTAATTTAGTATATATGCTTATATTAGGATAATACGGGGCTGGAGGTGCCGATGCGATACCTATTTGAACGGTACCGTCCGGTTCCGTAGCTCTGACCAAAAGTTCTATTAACTGTAAGTTATAATTACCTTCAGGAACCAGAGAAAATCCAGGGATCAAATCGGTCTATTCTATCGTGGATGTGAGAAGTGGAGTTATCGAATCAAAATTAGTACCGGACGTATATCCGAATGTACCAGCATCTTCAGGCAAACTCGATATTTTAAATTCGGCTACGTAATGGCTTAAGTCCTCCGACCATAAGGTAGCGTAAATTGACATTGTAATATCATCTCGTAATCGCTTACCCATATCTGGTCCTCCAGTAGCTTGAAAGGTAGTGTAATACCCTGCAAATCCGTTTATGGCCCTATATCCAAATCCTATTTCGACCAAATTAGGATCGTACTCAGTCAGATTAGCAGTTGATTCCCCGATTTCCGTTTCAGGTACTTCGGTTTTGCCGCATGAAATTAAAGCGACACCAATGATTAGGAATAAAAATTTTCTCATAGTTTTAATATTTTAAAGATTTGACGATTCAATTTGTGAAAAATATTTTATTTATGCAAAATAATTACAAATTATTCCTTTTAATTAATGTATGATTAAAATAATAAATAGTGTTACCATCGGATATATTACACCCAGTGCTGTAATACTGGTACTCAGCCCGTTCGTCTTCTATTGAATAAATTATATCATAAAATCAGGGAGAGAAATAGTTTGTGTACCGTATAAGGTAGCGGTCATGCTGGATCGGGCATAAAATCGCTGTGCTCTGTTAAAAGGGCGATCCTGTATCCCGTGAGTACGAATCGAAAACTATCATCGAAGCGTCCGCATATATCATAATCTCCTGTATTTTCCCGACTCGTATATGTGTAGGTGATTGTGTTGTACCCAAAAATGATTTACCTACATTTAATAATATCCAAATAATCGTTTAATCGATACCGAGTATTAAAAATTTAGATGTTAATGGACAAAAGAGTCGGGATTATTTACTCTTTATTCGGTAATACAAAACCGGCCGACTCATTTCTGAATCGGCCGGTTGAAGTGGCGGCTACCTACTCT